>NZ_BMNB01000005.1 GCF_014646235.1 Micromonospora sonchi
CCTCTCCGAGCGGATCCTGTTCAACGAGCTGACCCCGGGTCAGATCGTCGTGGTGGACTGCGAGGGCGACCCGAACGACATCGACAAGTCCAAGCTCGTCTTCCATGGCTCCGAGCGGCCGGTCGAGGTGCCGGACGCGGTCCCGGCCGATCTCGGTGGCAGCACGGCCACCGCGGGCGCGGACGAGTAGGTCAGCTGGTTCGACAGCCGGCGGCCCGGTGGCACCTGCCACCGGGCCGCCGCTGTCTCTGCTCAGAGCAGTGGATCCAAGCGAGCATGCCGCCTACCGCCCCGCCCCGCTGCCGAGGCCCGGTGGGATCGCTCTTCTGAAGAGGGGCGGGCCTACCGTTGCTGCTGCCGGCGTTGTTGGTGGCGGCGCGCGCGTGTGGCTGCCGTCACCTGCTGCCATGGCATGGTCCGGAACCGAGGGCCGTTGTAACCGGGAGTGACCGCAGCCGGCCGTCCCGCGCCGCTGCTTTTTCCTTCCGACGCGGTATCCATGTCGTGTCGTTTCCCCGAACTGGAAGGCGACGAGCATGACCACGCTGATTCGTAAGGTTGCCCTGACCGCCGCCGGTGCCGTCTTCGCCGGTGGGATGATCGCCGCCCCGACGGGCGCGACCGCCGCTGCACAGGGCGCCGGTCCGCTGGCCGCTCTGACCGAGCGCGGGCACGGCACGGGCGAGCGGCAGTTGAAGGTGCGTTACCAGGCGCAACCCAACTTCTACTACTGCGGCCCGGCCGCGGTCCGCAATGCCCTGACGACCATGGACAAGGACGTCTCGCAGGACGACCTGGCTCGTGAGTTGGGCACCACCGAGCGGGGCACCGATTCGGCGTACCTGACCACCAAGGCGCTGAACAAGAAGAGCGGCAAGAACGCTTACCGCACGGTGGAGATTCCCGGCCGCAGCGCCGACGACGCCGAGACCGACCGGCTGCGCGCCGACGTCGTACGCGCCGTCGATGAGGGCCGAGGCGTGGTGGCCAACGTGATCGGCACCGCCACGGACATGCACGGGGTGAGCCACTCCTTCGAGGGCGGCCACTACATCTCGGTCACCGGCTACCGGGACGAGGGCGACCAGGTGAAGATCGCCGACTCGGCCGACCCCAACCAGGCCGAGTACTGGATCAGCGCTGAGGCGCTGGCCGACTGGATCGCCAGCCGCGGTTACTCCGCCTGACCGACCGGAACGTGCACGGGCCGGCCCCTACCGGGGCCGGCCCGTTGGCCTGCCCGGGTCGGGAGCACCCGACCGAGGCCGCACAGCGGCCGCGAGCTTGCGCCGAGGGCGAGGCCAGGGCCAGCGCGCTGATCGGGTCAGCTGGCCAGCGGGGCCGGCGGGCCGTCGCCGGCCAGCCGGAACCAGGTCTCCCCGATTGGCTCGACCAGTCCGTCGGTGACCAGCCCGGCCAGCGCTCGGGCCCGTTGCACGTCGTCCGCCCAGACCTGGTCCAACCGCTGCTGTGGCACCGGTCCGGACGTCTCGCGCAGCAGCCCGAGCAGCAGCCCGCGTACCTGCCGGTCGGTACCCGCGTAGCGCTGGGGCCGGCGGGTGGGGCCGACCGGGGCGACCTGGCCCGAGGCCCGCCAGGCGCAGATCGTCTCGACCGGGCACGCGTCACAGCGGGGGGAGCGGGCGGTGCAGATCACCGCGCCCAGCTCCATGATGGCGGCGCTGGCGAGCGCGGCGGCGGACGGCTCGGCGGGGAGCAGTTCCTCGGTGGCGACCAGATCGGCGGGTCGGGTGGCGGGGCCCCCGTCCGGTTCACCGGCCACCGCCCGACAGACCACCCGACGTACGTTGGTGTCGACCACCGGATGTCGCTGGCCGTACGCGAAGGCCGCCACCGCCCGCGCCGTGTAGGTGCCGACACCGGGCAGGGCGAGCAACTGCTCCAACCGGTCCGGTACGGTCCCGCCGTGCCGCTGGACGACGGCCACGGCGCACTCCCGCAGCCGTACCGCGCGGCGGGGATAGCCGAGCCGCCCCCACATGCGGATCGCCTCGGCCGGGCTCTCCTCGGCCAGCGCGGCCGGTGTCGGCCAGCGGCCCAGCCACGCCTGCCAGACGGGCACCACCCGGGCCACCGGGGTCTGCTGAAGCATGACCTCGCTGACCAGGATCGCCCACGCGCTCACGTCGGGCCGGCGCCATGGCAGGTCCCGGGCGTTCTGCTCGTACCACCGGCTCACTCGTCCGGCGAAGGTGGGTTCGTTCATCGCGCCGACGATGATGACACGCGCGCTGTCCCGCTGACTGGAAGGGCCGGGTGGGTCGTTGGCCAGCGGCGGGCGTGGATCGGGCAGAATGCCCGGATGAATGAGCTCGCGATCACCGTCATCGGCCGGGACCGGCCCGGCATCGTGGCCGACGTCGCCGAGGTGCTCGCCCGGCTCGGGGCCAACCTCACCGACAGCACGATGACCCGACTGCGGGGGCATTTCGCGATGACCCTGATCTGCGTCGGCCCGGCCGTCGCCGAGGTCGAGGCCGCGTTGGCCCCGCTCGCCGTCGACAGCCAACTGGTGGCGACCGTACGCGCCGTGACGCACGACGGCGAGACGGCAACGGCCGGCGAGCCGTACGTGATGGCGGTGCACGGTGCGGACCGGATGGGCATCGTGGCGGCGATGACGCGGGTGCTGACGGACGCTGGCGGCAACGTCACCGACCTGAGCACCCGGCTGGCCGGATCGCTCTACGTGGTGGTCGCCGAGGTCGATCTGCCACCGGGCGCGGCCGCTCCGCTCGCCGACCGGCTGGCCGGCACCGCTGCCGAACTGGGCGTCGAGGTCACCCTCCGTCCCGCCGAACCGGATGTGTTGTGACGGGGCGCGGGGACGGGTCTGAGTTGGATCCGCAGACGGAGACGTACGTCGGCCTTGGTGACTGGACGCCGGAGGCGCTGGGGGCCGGCGGGGTGCTTCCGGTGGTCTCCGCCCCGGACGCGGTGCTCAGCGGTGCCGGTGCGGAGGTCGACCCGATCGCCGACGAGACCGTGCAACTGGCGGCCGACCTGATCGCCACGATGCGGGTGGCGCCCGGCTGCGTCGGCCTGGCCGCTCCGCAGGTGGGCGTCGGCGCGCAGGTGTTCGCGGTGAATGTCACCGGGCACGCCAAGGCGGTGACGGTGCACGGCACGTTCGCGCTCTGCAACGCCCGGGTGGTCGAGGCGTCCCGGTGGAAGATGGGCCGGGAAGGATGCATGTCGGTGCCCGATCTCACCGGTGACGTCAAGCGCGCGAGCCGGCTGGTGGTCGAGGGGGCGCTGCCCGGCAGCGGCAAGATCGTACGCCTGGTGACGGACGGTTTCGAGGCGCGTGCCCTGCAACACGAGATCGACCACTGCGCCGGCCTGCTCTTTCTGGACCGGGTGTCCGGCGCGCACGCGATCTATCAGCGCAAGGTCTATCTCTAGGTAACCGGCACCGTCAGTGACTGTCCGGGCCCGTGCCGGCGCGGATTGTCGAGAATGGAGGATCAACTCCGATGGGTCGTGGGCGCCCCGGCGCGTCGCTACCATCCGTCGCACCCGCCACGGCTACCGTGGGGGCATCATGCGTCTGACGGTCGGCCCCCTGCCTCCCGCCGTGTACTGGCGGCGTCGCGCCGTCGTGCTCGGCGCGGTCCTGCTCTTCCTGGTCGTTCTGCTCTACTCGTGCAACGGGCCGCGCGGCGGCAACGACGCGACCGGCAACGGCCAGGCCGACCCGGGTGTGTCGTCCGGCACGCCGGAGCCCACCGGGTCGGTGCTGGCTCCGCAGACCGGCTCGCCCCCTTCGGGCGACGCCGGGGCCGGCCCGGTCACGCCGACGGCGGATCCCTCCACCGAGACGTCGACCGAGCCGAACACCAGCACCGATGCGCCGGCCAGGAACCCGGTGGCCGACGGCGGCACCTGCACGGACGCCGAACTCGCGGTGACCGCGGTGGCCCTGCCCGCGCAGGTGGTCCGTGGTGCCGCCGTCGACCTGCACCTCAAGATCCGTAACCGGTCCGAGCGGACGTGCAGCCGGGATGTCGGCGCGACCGCCCAGGAGTTGTACATCAAGTCCGGCGCCGAGGTGGTCTGGTCGTCGGACACCTGCGGCACGGCCACCGGCTCGGAGGTGCTGTCGTTCACCTCCGGCTTCGAACGCTCCTACCGGGTGGACTGGAACGGCAAGGACAGCAGCCGGTGCGCCGACGGACTGGCGAACGGGCCCACCCCGCCAGCCGGCACCTACGAGGTCTTCGCCCGGGTGGGCACCAAGCGAAGCCAGCCGGTGAAGCTCGTCCTCACCGACTGACCGCCGTCGCGAAGCGGAGCGGAGTCAGACGTACCGCTCGAGAATGGACGCCTCGGCGAGCCGGGACAGACCCTCGCGTACGCCTCGCGCCCGCGCGTCGCCGACGCCCTCGACCGTCTGGAGGTCCTCCACGGTGGCACCCAGCAGGCGCTGGAGGCTGCCGAAGTGCATCACCAGCCGGTCCACCACGGCCACCGGCAGTCGGGGCACCTTGGCCAGCAGCCGGAACCCGCGCGGACTGACCGCCGCGTCCAGGGCGTCCGAGGCGGCCGAATAGCCGATCGCCTTGGCGACCGAGACCAGGTCGATCAGCTCGGTGGCACTGAGCAGGTCCAGCTCGACCAGGGCCTCGTCGAGGGTGCGCGACTTCCGCCCGGTGGGCAGGTAGTCCCGGATGACCAGGGTGCGGTCGGCGTCCACGCCGGCCATCAGCTCGTCCAGTTGCAGGGCGAGCAGTCGGCCGTCGGTGCCCAGCTCCACCACGTAGCCGGCGATCTCGTCGGCGATCCGGCGGACCATTTCGAGCCGCTGCACCACGGCCACCGCGTCACGTACGGTGACCAGATCCTCGATCTCCAGTGCGGAGAGCGTGCCGGAAACCTCGTCCAGCCGGAGCTTGTAGCGCTCCAGGGTGGCCAGTGCCTGGTTGGCCCGGGACAGGATGGCCGCCGAGTCGTCCAGCACGTGCCGCTGACCGTTGACGTAGAGACTGATGATCCGCATCGACTGGCTGACCGAGATCACCGGGTAGCCGGTCTGCCGGGCGACCCGCTCGGCGGTGCGGTGCCGAGTGCCCGACTCCTCGGTCGGGATGGTCGGGTCGGGCATGAGGTGCACCGCCGCCCGGACGATCCGGGTGCCATCGCTGGAGAGCACGACCGCGCCGTCCATCTTGCACAGCTCGCGGATCCGGGTCGAGGAGAACTCGACATCCAGCGGGAAGCCGCCGGTGCACAGCCCTTCGACGACCTTGTCGTAGCCGAGGACGATCAGGGCGCCCGTCCGGCCACGCAGGATGCGCTCCAGACCGTCGCGCAGCGCGGTGCCGGGTGCCATCAGGGCCAGGTTGGCGCGCAGCGGGTCACCAGCGCTGCCTGCGGTCACGCTCATGCTGATCGGGCGGGCGGGCGAGCCCACGGCGCCGGTGCGGGCGTGGGGTGTCGCGCCGGCAGGCTTGGTGGTATCGCGATCGACTGGCACGGGCACAGTCTACGGACTGCCCTGCGGTGGGTGCTGTCGCGGTTACTGTGACGTGTCATGGCCCCACCGCTCGGCCAGCTGTCGGTCACCCCGGGCACCACCCCTCACTCCGCCGACGCCCGGGCCGCGGCCTGCAGGGCCGAGCGAACGTCGCTGACCTCGATCACCCGAAGCTGCTCGGGACCGGCGCCGGTGTTCCCCGGGCCGCAGCCGGGCGGTACCAGGGCCAGCCGGAAACCGAGCCGGGCCGCCTCGGACAGCCGGCGCGGCACCGCACCCACCCGGCGTACCTCGCCGGTCAGACCGACCTCGCCGATCGCCACCAGGTGCGGCGCGATCGCCAGGTTCAGACCGCCGGAGGCGACGGCGAGGGCGACCGCGAGGTCTGCGGCGGGCTCCACCACCCGGATGCCGCCGACGGTGGCCGCGAAGACCTCCCGGTCGTGCAGGGTGAGTCGTTCGGTACGGCGTTGGAGCACCGCCAGCACCATTGCCAACCGGGCCGAGTCCAGCCCGGAGACCGTACGTCGGGGCGAACCGGCCACCGTGGCACCGATCAGCGCCTGCACCTCGGTCACCAGGGCCCGGCGCCCCTCCATCGCCACCGTCACGCAGGTGCCCGGCACCGGTTCCGAGTAGCGGGTCAAGAACAGCCCGGACGGGTCGGCGAGGCTGCTGATGCCTCCCTCGTGCATCTCGAAGCAGCCCACCTCGTCGGCGGCGCCGAACCGGTTCTTGACCCCCCGCACCATCCGCAGCGAGGAATGCTTGTCGCCCTCGAAGTGCAGCACCACGTCGACCAGGTGCTCCAGCACCCGTGGGCCGGCCACCTGGCCGTCCTTGGTGACGTGGCCCACCAGCACGGTGGCGATCCCGCGCTCCTTGGCGACCGCGACCAGCGCGGCGGTGACCGCCCGGACCTGGGTCACCCCGCCGGGCACCCCCTCGGTGCCGGTGGTGGAGATGGTCTGCACCGAGTCGAGCACCAGCAGGCCGGGCTTGACCGCGTCGAGGTGGCCGAGCACCGCCGCGAGGTCGCTCTCGGCGGCCAGGTAGAGCTGGTCGTGCAGGGTGCCCATGCGCTCGGCGCGCAGCCGCACCTGGCTGACCGACTCCTCACCACTGACCACCAGCGAGGAGCTGCCCGCGCCGGCGGCCCACTGCTGGGCGACGTCGAGCAACAGGGTGGACTTGCCGACCCCCGGCTCACCGGCGAGCAGGACCACTGCCCCGGGCACCAGCCCGCCGCCGAGCACCCGGTCGAGCTCGCTGACCCCGGTGGGTCGGGCCCGGGCCGGTGCCGCGCTGATGGTGGCGATGGGGCGGGCCGGCTCGGCGGGCATCCGGGAGCTGACCACGCGCCCGGAGACGGTCGGGCCGGTGACGGTGCATTCGATCACCGAACCCCACTCGCCGCACTCGGGGCAGCGCCCCACCCACTTCGGCGGCTGGTGGCCGCAGGCGTCGCACTCGTATGCGGGCCGGGGCTCCCGGGCGGCGGCCTTGCCACGCCCACCGGTCCCGCCCCGCGCCGAGGTCGATCGGGAGATGCTCACCCGAGGGACGTTAATCCCCGGGTACGACGACAGTGCCGTCGGCCTGGGTCACCACGCCGAACGGCACCGTCGAAGAGCTGGCCCGGCTCAGTGGCCGCCCTCGTACTCCGTGTGGCGCTCGATGATCGGCGAGGGCGGCGGCGCCGGGGAGAGCGGCACGGCGACCGGTGCCGGACTGGTGACGGTGTCGCCGTTGCCGAAGTCGAAGCTCAGGGTGATGGTCTCCCCCGCGAGCAGGGCCGAGTTCAGCCCGATGAGCTGGAGCACCCGCTCACCCGAGGTGTTCAGCTGCACGTAGCCCAGCGGCGGGATCTCGATCCGGGCCGGCCCGGCGGCCGGGGACTCGGACGGGCCGGGCGCCGCTGACTCGTCCGGGCCGGGGGAGCCCTCCGAGGACGGCGAAGCGGTCGGCGTGGGCGATCCGGTGGGCGACGGGCTGGTCGCGGCGCTGACCGTGGTGATCACCACCTCGCGGGCGTCCGGTGAGGTGACGGTGACCGTCACCGGCTCGTACGTGTCGTTGTAGAAGAGGGCGTTGAGCACTGCGTTGTCGCCGGCCCGGTAGCCCTCGACACCCGGGTAGGCGACCAGCACGCTCCGTACGCCGTACTTGCCGGCGGTGGCCTGGAGGTCGATGCCCTGGATCGACGGAACCTTGTTCGCCGTCTCTGAGACCTGGCCGGCGCCGCACCCGGACAGCAGCAACAGCCCTGCTGTCGCGATCCCGGACAGCAGCACGGCAGCCCGCCGGGCACCCTTGATCGAGCGCGTCACGTCGGTCCTCCTCGTCACGATCACACCCGGCTACGCCGCCGGACCCGCTGGCCATGCCCGCGCAGACCGCGCTCCAGGGTAGTTGGCGCTGATCGTGGCCCGCACGTCGACCCTGAGCGGCTACCTGACGGGGTGAGCCTCACACCAGCCGACCGCTCGCGACCAGCAGGACCACATCGATCAGCGCCACCAGCATCGCCGCCCGGAACGCGGCCACCGGGCGGGTCCCGGCCCGGTCGGCGTACCAGGCCAGCGCCGGGATCACGACGGCGGCTGCGATCGCCGCGAGGCCCACGCCCGACGGCGGTCCCGGTGGCCCCAGCACCAGTGTGACGGTCGCCGCGATCAGCAGCCCGGCCCCGGCGACCCGGCTGCCCGCCGAACCCAGCCGGTGGGGCAGCCCGTGCACCCCGGTCCGGGCGTCGTCGACGAAGTCGGGCAGTACGTTGGCGAAGTGCGCACCCGCGCCCAGCATGGCGGCGGCGGCGACCAGCCACGCCGGTGGGAGCGGCGCGCCGGGCAGCGCCGACACCACGAAGGCGGGCAGCGCGCCGAAGGAGACTGCGTACGGCAGCACCGAGATCGACGTCGACTTGAGCGGCCAGTCGTAGAGCAGTGCCGAGAGCAGGCCGAGGACGGCCCAGAGCGCCGCGACCGGATTCGTGGTCAGGGCCAGCGTGACCGTGGCACCGCCGGCCAGCACGGCTGCCACCGCCACCGTGCGCCGGCCGACCATGCCGGCGGCCACCGGCTTGTCGGTACGTCCCACCAGCGCGTCGCGATCGGCGTCGAGCAGATCGTTGGTCCACCCGACCGCGAACTGGCTGGCCGCCACGGTGAGCGACACCACGGCGATGCCGCCGGGCGAATGCCCGACACCGGCCGCGAGCAGGGCGGTCACCGCGGTGACCGCCGTGGTCGGCTCCGGATGGCTCGCCCTGACCAGCCCTAACACCGTCGACGACATAACGGAAGTCTGGTCGTTACCGGGGAGTCGTGCCACGCTCGGTGCCATGCGTGACGCCGGTCTCCGCCTGCCTCGCAATGATCCGCGCCAGTACGACGAACTGGCCGGCGAATGGTGGCAGCCGGACGGCGCCTTCGCCATGCTGCACTGGCTGGCCCAGGCCCGGGCGGCCCTGGTGCCTCCGGCGGCGCGGCCCGGTGCGCTGCTGGTCGATCTGGGCTGTGGTGCGGGACTGCTCGCCCCGCACCTGGCCGGCAAGGGCTACCGGCACGTGGGGGTGGACCTGACCCGGTCGGCGCTGGCCCAGGCGGTCGCGCACGGCGTGACCGCGGTCAACGGTGACGCCGTCGCGGTGCCGTTGATTGACGGCTGTGCCGACGTGGTGGCCGCCGGTGAGCTGCTGGAACACGTCCCGGACTGGCGTGCCGCGGTGGCCGAGGCGTGCCGGTTGCTGCGCCCCGGTGGTCTGCTGGTGGTGGACACCCTCAATGACACCGCACTGAGCCGGCTGGTTGCCGTCCGGATCGCCGAGCGGCTACCCACCGTGCCACGCGGCATCCATGATCCACGGTTGTTCGTGGACGACCGCGAGCTGGTTGTCGAATGCGCCCGACACGGGGTGGACCTGCGCGTCCGTGGCGTCCGACCCGGCGTACCCGGGCTGCTGCGCTGGCTGTTCCGCCAGACCCGTGCCGCGCGGGCACCCGTCGGCCGGGCACCGCGCATCGTGCCGACGCGATCGACCGCCGTGCTCTATCAGGGTCGGGGGGTACGCGGCGGATAGCGCCTACGGGTGGGGGTATGGGAGATGGGCGACGAGGGGATTCGGATGAGCGAGCACAACCGACGGATCGTGAGCCGGCCCGCGCCGGAGGCCGCCCGGAGGCTGGCACCCCGGCTGGCGGCCCGGGCCGCCGAGCACGACCGGGAGGGCTCGTTCCCGGCGGAGGACTTCACCGATCTGCGCGACGCCGGGCTGTTCGGGCTGATGGTCCCCGCCGAACTGGGCGGTGCCGGCGCCAGCTTCTCCGAGTACGCGACTGTCGCCACCGAGCTGGCCCGGGGCAACGGTGCGACCGCGCTGGTGTTCAACATGCACGCCTCGGTCACCGGCGCGCTCGGCGCGGTCACCGAGGAGTTGGCCGAGGCGCTCGGCGTACCGGACGAGGCCCTGGCCGCCCGCGACCGGCTGCTGCGGGCGGCGGCCGATGGCGCCTGGTACGCCGTCGCGATGAGTGAGCGCGCCGCCGGTGCTCGGTTGTCTCAGCTCGCCACGGTCTACCAGCCGGTCGAGGGCGGCTGGCGGATCAAGGGCAGCAAGACCTTCTGCTCCGGCGCCGGCCACGCCGACGGCTACCTGGTGGCCGCCCGCAGCGTCGACGACCCGTCGGTGGTCTCGCAGTTTCTGGTCCCGGCCGGCGACGGCCTCACCGTCGAACCGACCTGGGACTCGCTCGGCATGCGGGCCACCGCCTCGCACGACCTGCACCTGGACGTCACGGTGCCGGCCGACCGGCTGCTCGGCGGGGTGGAGGGTCTGGCCCTGGTGGTCGCCCAGCTCATGCCGCACTGGCTGGTGGCCAGTTACGCCGCCGTCTACGTCGGGGTCGCCCGGGCCTCGATCGACGCGGCGGCGGAGCACCTGAACGCGCGTAACCTCGCCGCGCTGCCGGCGGTGCGCGCCCGGCTCGGCCGGGCCGACGCCGCGGTGGC
Organism: Micromonospora sonchi; assembly: GCF_014646235.1. Classification (GTDB taxonomy): domain Bacteria; phylum Actinomycetota; class Actinomycetes; order Mycobacteriales; family Micromonosporaceae; genus Micromonospora; species Micromonospora sonchi. Next base: position 10,508 of record NZ_BMNB01000005.1, read on the forward strand.
GGCGGCGCAGTTGGTGGTGGCGGAGGCGGCCCGCCGGGTGGACGAGGCTCCGGGCGACGCGGACACCAACCGGTGGGTGTGGCGGGCCAAGCTGTTGGCCGGCACCACCGCCGCGGACGTGGCCGCGTCCATGCTGGAGGCCGCGGGCACCTCCGCCACCCGGCGCGGTCATCCGCTCGAACGCCTCTACCGGGACGCCCGGTGCGGGTCGCTGCATCCGGCAACCTCCGACGTCTGCGCCGACTGGCTTGGGGTCGCCGCGCTCGGTGGCGACCCGGACCGCGACACATCGGCCCCTCGTTGGTGAGGGCGAGGAGTGAGCTTGCGAGCCCCGCAGTCGCGAACCGAAGGCGGGATCGGTGAGCGTTGGAAATCGGAGCGAGAGGAAGGTGGAACCGTGTCCGTACCGGTGATCGCGAGCGTGGGCACGGCTCATCCGCCCGGCACCGACCAGCAGGAGCTGTGGGAGAAGTTTTTCTCCCGGCACTACTCCGGCCCCACTCGGGCTCTCGCCCAGCGGATTTTCGCGAACTCGGGGGTGAGCCGGCGACAGGCGGCGGTGAACCCGTTGCTCGAGGACGTCTCCGACTGGCCGACCGAGCGGCGGATGCGCCGGTACCAGGTCGAGGCGTTGCCGTTGGGCAAGGAGGCCGTCGGCCGGGCGTTGACCGCGGCGGGCCTGGCCGCCGGTGACATCGGGCTCTTCGTCGTCTGCTCCTGTACCGGATACGCGACGCCCGGGCTGGACATTCTGCTCGCCCGGGATCTGGGCATGGCCGCGTCGACCCAGCGGATGTTCGTCGGCCACATGGGCTGCTATGCGGCCATGCCGGGGCTGGGCGCGGCGGGTGATTTCGTCACCGCGCGCGGGCGCCCGGCGCTGCTGCTCTGCGCCGAGCTGACCAGCCTGCATCTCCAGCCGTCCTCGGCCCGGGTGGACACTCAGCAGATCGTCTCCCATGCGCTCTTCTCGGACGCCGCGGTCGCCGCCGCGGTGGTTCCCGGCGGCCGGGGGTACGCGCTGCGCGAGGTCAGCGCGGTGACCGACACCTCCACCGCCGATCACATGACCTGGGACGTGACCGACACCGGATTCCGGATGGGCCTGTCGCCGAAGGTGCCGCAGGTGTTGTCGAACCACGTCCAGAGCCTGGTGCACGACCTGCTGGCCCGGCACGGCACCAGCGCGTCCGGGGTGGACGGCTGGGCGGTGCACCCCGGCGGCCCCCGCATCCTGAACGTGGTGGAACGTGAGCTGAGCCTGTCGCCGACGGCGCTGGCCACGTCGAGGCAGACCCTGGATCAGCACGGGAACTGCTCGTCGCCGACGGTGTTGCTGATCCTCGATCGGCTGATCCGGGCCGCGCCGTCGGCTCGTCGGGTGGTGATGCTGGCCTTCGGCCCGGGGCTGACCCTCTACGCCGCGCTGCTGGAACGCACCGCCTGACCGTCCGGACGGATATCCTGACTGTCATGGATGTCGATGCGGCGGATCGGCTCCGCGGTGTCCTGCTCGCTGGCGCCGGGGTGGTCGTGCTGCTCGTCGGCGGCTGGTGGTGGCGAGCCGAGGCGCCGACGTCGACCCGGGCCGCCGCCGGGATCGCGGAGGGCGAGTCCGCCGTCGTGCGGGAGCAACCCGACGCAGCCTCCACCGTCCTGGTCGATGCGCGTACCGGTGCGGTGATCCGGCTGCCCGTCGGGGGCCTTGCCGTCGAATCGGGTCAGGGCGACCCGGGCCGGTCGCAGGAGCGGGCTGGCGTGGCCGAGTGGACCGAGCGCGCGAGGCTGAGTCCGGGGGATGCGCTCATCCGGCAGGGTCAGCTCGCCGTCGGCGAGTCGCGGTTGCTGCTCTTCAGCTGCACGGGCCCCGGCGAGCTGCTGATCCAGGTCTTCGGCGGCCGGGCCGCCGATCCGATGACCGTTGGCTGTGCCGGTGCGGTGGCGATGATCGAGATCATCGGGACCGGTGGGTTGGTGCAGGTGTCGCTCTCGCCCGCGGGAGCGGCGCCGCTCGACGTGCGGGCGCAGCTGATGCCCAACGGGTGAACGCCGCCCGAGCAGGCTTGGCGGGACGGGCGGTGGGCGCGGGGGCTTGCGGCGCGTCTTCTTGCCGGTGCTACTCGGCCAGCCGGATCAGCTCGGCGTGGTAATCGGCGACCGAGGCGGCTTCGCGCACCACCAGGACGATCCGGCCGGTGCGGTCGGCGAGCAGGGCGGTGACGGTGTCCGGTCGAGCCGGCACACGCAGGAAGGCGCGCAGGCCGCCGGTCGGGTCGGCCAGGGTGCGTACCTCGGTGCCGGCCGGTGCGGCCCGTGGCCTGCCGGTGGCGACGGTGACCACGCTCACGCCGGCGGGCGCCGCCAGCGCGGTCGCGGCGATCAGGTCCGGGCAGGGGCAGCCGTCCACCAACAGCACCACCGCCGGCAGCAGCCCGCGCAGCGGCACCGGCGACTGCCTGGCGTCGACCAGGTCCAGTGCGGGCAGCGTCCGACTGGTCAGCTGTGCCGGGGTCGGCTCGGGACTGCTGCTGACCGGCCCCGGAGATCGGTTGGCCCGGGGCCAGGTGACTGTGAACAGGCCGGCGACGGTCGTCACCACCGCGATCAACAGCACGAGCACGGGTAGGCCGGGCGAACGCCAGCGGCGGGGCTGGGCCGAGAGCTGGCGGCGCAGTTCGCGACGAACCTGTTCGGCCTCGTCGGCCAGGGCGGAAGCATCGTCCGGTACGACCACCCGACCCCACTCGGGAGGCAGATCCGGCAGCCCGGGACCGTCGGCGTCAGCCTTACCCATCACGACCCCCTGGAACCTCGCGGGCGCGGAGAGTGCGCTGCCTCCAGCGTCCCGCACCGCGTCCGGTACCGCTACCGCTACCGCTACCGCTACCGGAGTGCGGACACCCCGTCGGCAAGGGGCAGGCGGAAGGCCCGCATCGGGCCGAGGACGGCAACGCCGCCCACATTCGGATGGGCGAGATACCATGGAATGGGTGCGTGGCCTCTGATCGCCTAGCTGATCTCGACTTCTCCGTCAACCGTGCCAGCGGGTCATTCTCGGGTTACGGAGTGTGTTCGAATCATCGGCTTGGCTGTCTGTCAAGGCGAAGAAATACCTCTCACAGGGCCCCTGAGCTGCGCCAACGGTCAGGACAGTGGTGAGACATCGGTGCCTGAGCGTGTTACCCTAGACACAGCGAAAGGGGTTTCGAACCTATGGTTTTCAGTGTCGGCGAGACCGTTGTTTACCCCCACCACGGGGCCGCACTCATCGAGGCAATCGAGACTCGGGTCATCAAGGGCGAGCCCAAGCAGTACCTCGTCCTGAGGGTTGCGCAGGGTGACCTGACGGTCCGGGTGCCGGCCGAGAACGCCGAGATCGTGGGTGTGCGCGAGGTGGTCGGTGAAGAGGGCCTGGGCAAGGTCTTCGACGTTCTCCGGGCTCCGCACACCGAGGAGCCGACCAACTGGTCACGGCGTTACAAGGCGAATCTGGAGAAGCTGGCCTCCGGCAACCCGCTGAAGGTGGCCGAGGTCGTCCGCGACCTGTGGCGCCGGGAGCGGGAGCGGGGGCTATCCGCGGGCGAGAAGCGCATGCTCGCCAAGGCCCGCGACATTCTCGTCGGCGAGGTCGCGCTGGCTGAGAAGAGCACCAAGGACGAGGCGGAGACGCTGCTCGACAAGGTGCTCACCGAGGCCTAGTCCGCACAGCATCGTCGTACCCACTTCGTAGCGAAGAAACCATCGAGGACCGTGACGTGACCGCGCAGCTCAATCCGCGCGGTGACGTCGCGGTCCTCGTGCCTGCGGCCGGTGCCGGGGTACGCCTCGGCCCAGGCCGACCGAAGGCGCTGCGGCTGCTGGCCGGGGAGCCGCTGCTGGTGCACACGGTCCGTCGGCTGGCCGCCGCCGACTCGGTGCACACCATCGTGGTGGCCGCACCGGTCGCGGAGGTTTCCGCCGTACGCGACCTGCTTGCCCCGATCGCCCCGGTGACCGTGGTGCCCGGCGGGGCGGAACGCCAGGCCTCGGTGGCGGCGGCGCTCGCCGCCGTGCCCCCGGGGCCCGACATCGTCCTCGTGCACGACGCGGCCCGCGCGCTGACCCCGCCAACGCTGGTGGAGTCGGTGGCCGCCGCGGTCCGGGCGGGCCACGACGCGGTGATCCCCGTGCTGCCGGTCGTCGACACGATCAAGGAGGTCGACGCGGGCGAGGTGGTGCTCGGCACCGTCGATCGCTCCGCGCTGCGTGCCGTGCAGACCCCGCAGGGTTTCCGCCGGGCGGTGCTCGTCGCCGCACACGTCGCCGCCGGTGACGCGCTCACCGACGACGCCGGGCTGGTGGAGAAACAGGGCGTACCAGTGTTCTGTGTGCCCGGCTCGGACCACGCCCTGAAGATCACCCGGCCCTTCGACCTGGCCCTGGCCGAGCAGTTGCTGGCGGGCGGTGGATGACGCGTACCCTCGATTCATGATCGTTCCTCGGGTGGCCATCGGCACGGACGTGCACGCCTTCGAGGCCGGGCGGCCGTGCTGGGTGGCCGGCCTGCACTGGCCTGGCCAGGACGGCCTGGCCGGGCACTCCGACGCCGACGTGGTCGCCCACGCCGCCTGCAACGCGCTGCTCTCCGCCGCCGGCCTGGGTGACCTCGGCGCCAACTTCGGGGTCGACCGACCCGAGTGGGCCGGGGCGAGCGGGCTGGCCCTGCTCACCGAGTCCGCGCGCCGGGTGCGCTCCGCCGGCTTCGCCATCGGCAACGTGTCGGTGCAGGTCGTCGGCGTGCGACCCAAGATCGGTCCGCGTCGCGAGGAGGCCCAGCGGGTGCTTTCGGAGGCGGCCGGCGCGCCGGTCACCGTCTCCGCCGCCACCACCGACGGCCTGGGCTTCACGGGCCGGGGCGAGGGGCTCGCCGGGGTCGCGGTGGCCCTGGTGTACGAGCGGCCGGGCGCCTAGGCGCGCGATGTCCGCCGACGTCCCCGCCGACCCGCCCGCCGCCGACGGCTACCTTCAGCGCGCCATCCTCCTCGCCGAGTTGGGGCGCTACGACGAGGCCGCGATCGAACTGGGTTTCGCGCTCGCCCTCGATCCGACAGCCGCCGAGGCGCTGATCATGCTCGCGCGCGTGCACCTGGCCGCTGGGCGGCCCACCGAGGCGCTGGCCACCGCCGAGTCCGCTGTCGCCGCCGCGCCGGGGCAGGTGCCTCCGCTCGTCGTTCGCGGCCTGGCCCTCGGCGACCTGGAACGGTACGCCGAGGCCGCCCGTACCGCGGACGAGATCCTGGCGCTGGGGCCGCAGGACGCGTACGCCCAGCGCAGCGCGGCGGCGATCCTGGCCGGCTCGCGCAACGGTCAGCCGGCGTTGAACGCGGCCTGGCGCGGGGTGGAGTTGGCTCCCGAGGAGCCGCAGGCGCACCTGGTGCTCGGCCTGGTCGCGGCCAACATGCAGATGTTTGACCTGGCCGAGCGGGCCTACCGGGAGGCGCTGCGGCTGGACCCGCGCCTGGCCGAGGCGGTTGACGACGTCGGGGTGCTGCGGTTGGAGCAGCGACGCTGGAGCGCGACGCTGGAGCGACTGGCGGAGGCCGCGGTGACGAGCCTGCCTCCGACCGACCCGAACGGTCGCGACGCGACGCGGAGCGGGCCGGCCCGCCCGGACGGCGTCCCGGACGACCCGGGTTGGCCGGCCGAGGGCCGCCGGGAGCCCTCGGGGTGGTCGGCCGAGGGCCATCAGGAGCCCTCGGGTTCGCCGGCCGAGGGGCGACCCGCCGACGAGCACCCTTCCGGTCCCGACCAGGTCCCGGGTCCCGACCAGGTCCCGGGTCCGGAGCCGTCGGGCGTGGCCGGCCCCGGGGCGGGCCACATCGGTGCCGGGCCGGCCGACGCCGGCCATCCCGCCGTGGGGCCGGCCACCCACCGCGCCGTGCCGGCCGCACTGCGACAGCTCGTGGTCTGGGGGACCGGCTGGTCGGTGGTCGCCGCCGTGGTGGTCGCCTGCTCGGCCGCCACCGGTTCCGGATTCTCCCGGTTCGTGGCGGTGCTGGCCGCGATCGGCGGCGGCATCCTGGTCTGGCGGCAGGCGTCCCGGCTGCCCGGCCTGACCCGGACGGTCCTGCCCGTGCTGCGGCGTACCGACCGCACGCTCGCCCTGGCCGTTTACGCCGCCTGTACGGCACCCGCGCTGATCCTGCTCTACGCCCTGCTCGGTACCCCGTGGCCGCTGATCCTGGCGATCGGTGTCGGCACCGCCGCCCAGCTCGCGATCATCGGCCGCCCGGTGGCCTGAGCCAGGACGCGGCCCCTGCCCCCGGAGCGCGGTTTGTGTTAATAAGGGGCCCCTTTACCTCACGAGGCGTTAATAAGGGGCCCTTCCTTTCACCGGGACCAGGTCCAGGCGTAGGCGGGGTCTTCGCAGTGGGAGGCGGCGTCGCAGAGGTCGAGCGGGCGGAACGTGTCGACCATGACCGCCAGTTCGTCGAAGAAGTCCACTCCGATGGAGCGTTCCGCCGCACCGGGCTGCGGGCCGTGGGTGAAGCCGGACGGGTGCAGCGAGATGGAGCCCTGCTCGATGCCGGAACCGCGCCGGGCCTCGTAGTTGCCCCCCGTGTAGAAGAGCATCTCGTCGGAGTCGACGTTGTGGTGGTGGTACGGCACCGGGATGGCGTCCGGGTGGTAGTCGACCTTGCGCGGGACGAACGAGCAGATCACGAAGTTCGGGCCCTGGAAGGTCTGGTGCACCGGCGGGGGCTGGTGGATCCGGCCGGTGATCGGCTCGAAGTCGTGGATGGAGAAGGCCCACGGGTAGAGGTGACCGTCCCAGCCGACCACGTCGAACGGGTGGTGGGCGAAAACGTGTCGCGTCCAGACCGTGCCGTCGCCACCCGGGCGTGCCGCCCGCGAGCGGTGGCGGACCAGCACCTCGACCTCGGTCCCGTCGACCAGTAGTGGCGTGTGCGGTCCCCGGAGGTCGCGCTCGCAGTACGGCGAGTGCTCCAGGAACTGGCCGCGTACGGACAGGTAGCGCTTGGGCGGTCCGATGTGCCCGGACGCCTCGATGGCGAGCAGCCGGGCCGGCGAGTCGCCGGTGGGCACCAGTCGGTGCACGGTAGAGGTAGGGATGATCACGTAGTCGCCAGCCACTGCGTCCAGCACGCCGAAGGTCGACTCGACCCGGAGCGCGCCGGCCTCGACGTAGAGACACTGGTCGCCGGTGGCGTCGCGGAACAGCGGGGACGGCCGGTCGGCCAGCACGTATGCGATCCGCACGTCGTCGTTGGCGAGCAGGTACCGCCGGCCGAGGACCGGGTCGGCGCCGGTGCCGTCGAGCTTGTGGGTGCGCAGGTGTCGGGGCTTGAGCGGCAGGTTGGGCAGCCGGGTCACGGCGGGTGGGGTGAATTCCTCGGCGGCGAGGATCGCCGTCGGGGCGTACCGGTGGTACAGCAGTGACGAATCGGAGGAGAAGCCCTCCTGGCCCATCAGCTCCTCGGTGTAGAGGCTGCCGTCGGGTTGCCGGAACTGGGTGTGGCGCTTGCGTGGCACCTCGCCGATCCTGCGGTAGTACGGCATGTCGCCCTCCGTCACCAGCCTGCCGGCGTCCGATAACCGGACGCTATTGTCCGCTTATTACAGCGTCCCGTACGATCTTGTGTCGTGTCAACGCAGCTGCCCGCACTCGTCGCCGGCCTGGTCGACGATGCCGCCGTCTTCCCGCCGGGCAGCGCGTCGTTGCCCGACGCCGTGGCCGCCCACCGACGACACCGGGCCGCCTGGTACGCCGACCTCGTCGGCCCGCTGCTGTTGCCCGCCTCCGCGGTCACCGCCGGCGAGCTGGACGGCCTGATCGACCCCGCCGAGGGTTTCGTCGTCGGGCTGATCGGCGACACCGGTCTCGACCGGCTGCCCCTCGCGCTGTCGCTTCTTCCGCCGCTCGGGGTGACCGTCCGGCAGGTCGAGGCGCCGGCCGCCAAGCGGGGCGAGGACCCGCTGCCGGGCCTGGCCGAGCTGGTGAAGCTCGCCGAGCGGCTGGACGGCGGGTCGGTCTACGCGGAGATCCCACTGACCTTCGGGCTGATGGGCGCGTTGGACGCCGTCGCCGAGGCGCGAGCCGGTGGGCTGCCGGTCGCCGCCAAGTTCCGCACCGGTGGCCTGGCCGCCGAGCTGTTTCCGACGCCGGCCGAGCTGGCCGCCGTGATCGGGGCCTGCCGGGATCGGGAGTTGCCGTTCAAGTTGACCGCCGGGCTGCACCACGCGGTGCGGCACGTCGACCCGGAGACCGGCTTCACCCACCATGGCTTTGCCAACGTGCTCGCCGCGACGCTGGCCGCCGCCGAGGGGGCCGGGGTGGACACCGTCGCCGAACTGCTCGCCGTGCGCGACGAACGACCGTTGGTGCGGTGGACCGGCGGCCGCCGGGACGCGGCGCGTCCGCTGTGGGTGGGCTTCGGCTCGTGCAGCATTGTGGAACCACTGACCGATCTCATCCGGCTGGGCCTGGTGAACGGCGGCGACGATCTGGTGAACGGGGGCGACAGAGCATGACCTGGGTGACGGGTGCGCAGGATTCGGGCTTCGGGGTGCAGCACCTGCCGTATGGGGTGTTCCGGATCGACGGCGGCGAGCCGCGCATCGGCGTACGCATCGGGAATCTCGTTCTCGACCTGGCCGGCGCGGAGGCCGCCGACCTGGTGCTGGCCGGTGGGGCGCTGTGCCAGCCGACGCTCAATGCGTTCCTGGCGCTGGGCCGGCCGCAGTGGACGGCGGTGCGGCAGCGGATCACCGAGCTGCTCACCGATCCGGCCCACCGGACGGCCGTGGAGCCGCTGCTGGTGCCGCTGGACGAGGTGCGGATGGAGTTGCCCTTCGAGGTCGCCGACTACGTCGACTTCTACTCCTCGGAGCAGCACGCCACCAACGTCGGTGAGATCTTCCGCCCCGGCCAGCCGCCGTTGCCGCCCAACTGGAAGCACCTGCCGATCGGCTACCACGGCCGGGCCGGCACGGTGGTGGTCTCCGGCACCCCGGTGATCCGCCCGCAGGGGCAGCGGCCCAGCCGTGAGGGGCCGGTCTTCGGCCCGTCGGCGCGGCTCGACGTCGAGGCCGAGGTCGGTTTCGTGGTCGGCGTACCCAGCCCGCTCGGCCGTCGGGTCGCCGCCGCCGACTTCGCCCACCACGTCTTCGGCGTGGTGCTGCTCAACGACTGGTCGGCCCGGGACATCCAGGCGTGGGAGTACCAGCCCCTGGGGCCCTTCCTGGGCAAGTCGTTCGCCACCTCGGTCGCCGCCTGGGTGACCCCGCTGGACGCGCTACGGCACGCCTTCGTGCCCGCGCCCGAGCAGGACCCGCCGGTGGCCGACTACCTGCGCGACGAGCCCCACCTCGGGCTCGACCTGCGGCTGACGGTGTACTGGAACGGCGAGCCGGTCAGCGAGCCGCCGTTCGCCGGGATGTACTGGACACCGGCCCAGCAACTGGCCCACCTGACCGTCAACGGCGCCGCGCTGCGCACCGGTGACCTGTACGCCTCCGGCACGGTCTCCGGCCCCCGGCGCGACCAGGTCGGCTCGTTCCTGGAACTCACCTGGGGCGGCGCCGAGCCGGTCACCGTGGCCGGGGCGGAACGCACCTTCCTCGCCGACGGTGACACGGTGACCATCACCGCCACCGCGCCGGGCCCGGACGGCAGCGTCATCGCGTTGAGCGCGGTGACAGGAACCGTGCTGCCCGCCCGCTGACCCTTTCCCGACAGGTGGCCGCAGTCGCACGGGCTGTGCGATAGCGACCCGTCACTGTCTTCGTTGATCGCCTCGGAATTCCGTTGCCACGCCGTGCCGGGCCGACCGGCGCCCCCCTGTTCCGGTCGGCCCGGCCCCGTTCGGCGACATGTCGAAAACCGAGGGAGATGACGACGATGCACGATTTGGTGGGCGCGATCTGGCGCACCAGCAGCCGCTCCAACGACCAGGGCCTCTGCGTGGAGGTGGCCGACAACCTGGCCCGCGCCCACGGTGTGGTGGGCATCCGCGACTCGAAGGACCAGACCGGGCCGGTGTTGATGGTCAGCCCGCCCGGCTGGAGCGCGTTCGTGGACGCGATCCGGACAGGGACCTTCACCCGCTGAGATCCAGGGGTCCCCGGTGGTGGAATCTCCGTCCCGGGGACCCGGACTGCGTGCACCGCGCGTACCGTCGACGCTACGGGAGGTGGCATGTCGACGGTGGCGGTCAACAGACTGGTGGCGGTGCCTGCGGCCGACCTGTGGCGCCTGCTCACCGACCTGTCTCGGCGCTTTCCGGTCGGGGCCCCGGTCGAGGTGCTGACCCCGGGCCGGTTCGGGCCGGGCACCGCGTGGCGTGAGACGCGCATCCGGCCGGACGGCAGTGAATTGGCCGAGGAGTTCGTCGTGCTGGCGGCCGAGCCGCCCCGACGGCTGGTGCTCGGCTCGCCCGGCGACGGCGTCGACTACCGGATCACCTGGTCGCTGCGCGACGTACGCCGTCGCGGCCGCCGGTGCGCGGCGGTCACCGTGACGGTGCAGGCCCGGCCCGCCGCTCCGGCCGGCCGGGCGGTCGCGTTGTTGCTCGGTGGCCTGGCCGCGCGGACGGTGGAGAAGGTGCTGCGGCAGGACATCGCGGCCCTGGCCGCCGCGGCCGGTCGCCACCCGGCCGTCTGAGTGGTGTCGCCGTGCCACGGTCCACCTCCATCCCGCCCTCGGGCCTCGCTCCCGGGCAGGCACCGACCGCTGGGTAGGGTGCCGGGCGGGGAGGTGCGGCATGGGGTTGGCGACGGGCCGGCGGATCGTGGCGACGGTGGCGGCGGTGGTCGTCGCGGCGGCGACCGGGATCATCGCGTACCGCGTGCTGGCCCCGGCCGAGGTCGTCACCGCCGCCCGAGCCGACTACCCGGCGCCGCGCGCGCCGGAGCCCGGCGTGGTGGGCCGGCTGCCGGTGGCACCGCTGATCGTCGACGGCCGGCTGCGGGTGTACGCCGCACAGCGCCAGGTCTACGCCGACCAGCCGGTCGACGGGGAGCATCGGCGCACACCGTACTGGTCGTACCGACGCTGGCCGGCGACGCTGGACGCGGTGGTGGCGAGCGGAACGACCGTGGTGAGCCGATGGTCCGACGGGAAGCTGGTGGCGCTCGACGCCCGCACCGGACAGGTCGCCTGGCGGGCGGACGGGCCGGAGTCCGACCGGGAGCAGGCGGCGCGGCGCACCGGCGTGACCACCGTCTGGCAACCGCGCGGCCTCTCGGTCACCCGGGCCGGCGACGGCCGCGCTGTCGTGGTGAGTTCCGGCGCGGGGCAGATCCGAGCGGTCGGCCTTCCCGACGGCGCGCAGCTGTGGCGGGTCGAGGTGGATGCCGGCTGCCGGGAACCACTGGGCGCCGACACGAGCGGCCAGCTGCTCACCCTGGACGACTGCGCCGGGCCGCCGACGGTCGAGTTCCGGGACGTGGCGACCGGGGCGGTCAGCACCCGATGGCGACCGCCCGACAGCGCTGACGACCTGACCGCGTCGCTGTTCGGCTGCGCGTCGGAGGGCGTCGGCTGCGCCGCGCTGCGGACCGCCGGGCCGGGGGACTCGTCGGCGCGGAGTTGGCTGCTCGACACCGGCGAACCGGTCCTGGCGCCGGCCCTGGACGGGCTCGATGCCGAACTGATCGACCGGACGGCCCTGGTCATGGCGGACGGGACGCTGGTCGGTCGCTCGCTCCGCAGCGGTGCCGAATGGCGGGTCGCCGTGGGACCGGGCCGGGTGATCGCCGTCCAGACCGGGCGGGTGCATGTGCTGACCGAGGAGAACGAGCTGGTCACGGTGGACGCGGCGAGCGGTGCGCAGCTGTCCCGGTTCGTGCTCGACGTCGGCTCCGACGGCACGGGCTGGGCGCCGGGCCCGGCGTACGCGGCCGACGGCTACGTGGTGGTGGAGCGGTTGCGTCGCCCGGTCGACCCCGAGGGGGACGATCAGCGCTACTACTTCACGGCCGAGCCGTTGATCATCGCCGCGGCGTGACCAGCGGGGACCGCCCGCCGACGTGGGCGGCCCCGTCAAGGATCAGGTCAGGGCGGCCTCGGCCGCCGCCAGGAAGGCGTCGTTCTCGGTCGGGGTGCCGATGGTGACCCGAACCCCGTCGCCGACGAACGGCCGGACGATCACCCCACGCGACTCGCACGCCTTGCCGAAGTCCACCGACCGGTCACCGAGGGGCAGCCAGACGAAGTTGGCCTGGCTGTCCGGCACGTCCGGCACCAGCTTGCGAAGCGCCTCGGTGACCCGGTCCCGCTCGGCCACCACCAGCGCGCAGCGCCGCCGCACCTCGTCCGCCTGCGCCAGCGCGGCCAGCGCACCGGCCTGCGCGGCCAGGCTGGTGGAGAACGGGGTGACGACCTTGCGTACCGCCGCGGCCACCTCCGGCTGGGCGACCAGGAACCCGATCCGCAGGCCGGCCAGGCCCCACGCCTTGGACAGGGTGCGCAGCACGGCCACGTTGGGCCGGTCAGCGTAGCCGAGCCCGTCCGGTACCTCGGGGTCGGTGACGAACTCCCGGTACGCCTCGTCGATCACCACGAGCACGTCGTCCGGCACCGCGTCGAGGAAACGGTCCAGCTCGGCCCGGCGGACGGCGGTGCCGGTCGGATTGTTGGGGTTGCAGACCAGGATCATCCGGGTCTGGTCGGTCACCGCCGCCGCCATCGCCGCCAGGTCGTGCCCGTGCCCGGCCTCGTTGGGCACCCGCACGCTGCTCGCGCCGCTGGTCGCCACGATGATCGGGTACGCCTCGAACGAGCGCCACGAGTAGAGCACCTCGTCGCCGGGCAGGCAGGTCGCCCGCACCAGGTGCTCGGCCAGCGCCACCGAGCCGCAACCGGTGGCGATCCGGTCGGAGTCCACCCCGTACATCTCGGCCAGTGCCTGGCGGAGCGCCACCACGCCCATGTCCGGGTAGCGGTGCACCCCGGTGACGGCCTCGGCGACCGCCTCCACCACGCCGGGCAGCGGGCCGTACGGCACCTCGTTGCTGGCCAGCTTGATCGCCTCCGGCAGGCCGAGCTCGCGGGCCAGGTCGGCCGGGCTGCGACCGGGCACGTAGTTGGGCAGCGCGTCCAGGTCGGTGCGGGTCAGGCGCGGGGTGGACCGGTGACGTCCGGTGTTTGTCATGGGGTGTCTCCCGGGGTGTTGGCGCGGTCGGTGGGGGTGCGGGGAACCTTCACCACCACGGTCTGGGCGCGCTTGTCGTGCAGCGCCTGCCGCAGCGGGTGGTCGAAGAGCGGGGAGAGCGCGTCGATCAACTGGAGCAGCAGGCCGAGGCCGCAGCAGTACCAGAGCAGGGTGGGCAGGCCGAGGGTGTTCCACCGGCGTAGTGCCCGGCTGAAGCCGAGCGGCGCGTCCGCCTCGACGGGCAGCACCTTGATGCCCACCAGCCGCTTGCCGAAGGTCTGCCCGTTGGCCGCCATCGCCGGCACCTCGTACGCCAACCAGAGCAGGGTGGCGATCAGCAGGATCACCACGATCAGCGATCCGGTCTGCTCGCCCGCCGGCGGCAGTGGCTCGGTGTTGCGTTCCGGGTTCTGCATGCGGCGACTGAACTCGTTCAGCGGCGCCGAGATCTCGTCCAGCAGGCGTGCGACGAACCAGCCGTTGACCAGCACGTTGAGGACGAACACGATGCCGAAGTCGATCAGCCGGGCGCCGAGTCGGGCGCCGAACGAGGACAGCGGCAGACCGTGCGGACGAGGCTCCGGCGGACGTCCCGGCCAGGTCGGGTACGGCCAGCCGGGCGGTGGCCCGTACCGCGGATCGCCGGGCGGCGGGCCCGGCGGCCAGCCACCGGGTGGGAGGTGACCCGGGGGCGGGCCGGAAACCGGTGGTGTGGTGGTGGGCGTGGTGGCCGGCGGCACGGGTTCGGGTGCCGGCTCGGGCTCGGGCGGGGGCGGGCCCTCGGGTGGGGTGGCGTCGACCGGGATGGGCGCGCCGATCCAGCCCTCGCCGTCCCAGTACCGGCGAGTCTGCGGGTCGGCGGGGTCGACGTACCAGCCGGGAGCCACACTCACGTCGTGGCCTTACTGCGCTCGTTCACCTCGCCACCTTAACGACGACCGTTCCGGCGAACTTGTCGTGGAGGCACTGCTGCCAGGGCTTGTCCCACAGTTGCCAGAGGCCGTCGACATAGCCGCCACCGGGCACCAGCGACCCGCCGACGAACTGCACAAGGTACCGCTTGCCGGCCATCCGTCGATCAAGAGTGCCGGTCGGATCGAGCGGGACCACCCGCAGGCTCATCACCCGCTTGCCGAGGGTCTGCCCGGTCCGCTTCAGGTACTCGACGTGGTACAGCCAGTACAGCCCGAGCACCAGCACGAACAGCGCGGCCTGTAGCAGGAGCAGCGGCACCATGACCTGCGTGAGGAACGCGCCGAGGTCCGGCTCGACGAGTGTGCCGTCCGGGCTGGTCTGGGTCCTGCTGGCCAGCCAGAACGGAAAGAACAAGAACACCGGCACGAACAGCACCATCATCACGACGGTCGCGATCGCCGTGTCGATCAGGTACGCCAGCAGCCGGTCGGCGAAGCTGGCCAGGGGGTGCCCGCCCGGCCCCAGCACCGACAGCGGGGGCGGCGGCACAGACCCCCAGCCCGGCGCAGGCCCGGCCACCCACCCCGGCGGCGGTGACCCGGGCGGCCATCCCGGCGGGGGGACCGCCCCGGGCGGGCCAGGCCAGTTCGGTGGCGCCTGGCCGGGCGGGGTGAACTGCGGCGGTATCGGAGGCGGAGGGCCGGTGGGCGGCGCGACGCCGCCGGTGGCGGGCGGCGGCCCACCGACCGGCGGTGCCGGGTACGAGGGAGGCTGGGTCACGCTCGCCAGTGTTACAGGTTGCCGCGCTGCTCCTGCTCCCGTTCGATCGCCTCGAAGAGAGCCTTGAAGTTGCCCTTGCCGAAACCGAGTGAGCCGTGCCGCTCGATCAGCTCGAAGAAGACGGTCGGGCGGTCCTGCACCGGCTTGGTGAAGATCTGCAACAGGTAGCCGTCCTCGTCCCGGTCGACCAGGATCTTGCGGGCCTTCAGCTCCTCGATCGGTACGCGTACCTCGCCGATGCGGGCGCGCAGCTCGGGGTCGTCGTAGTACGAGTCCGGGGTGTCCAGGAACTCGACGCCGGCCGCCCGCATCGCGTCGACGCTGGCCAGGATGTCGTTGGTGGCCACGGCGATGTGCTGGGCCCCCGGGCCCTGGTAGAACTCGAGGTATTCGTCGATCTGCGACTTCTTGCGGGCGATCGCCGGCTCGTTGAGCGGGAACTTCACCTTGCGGGTGCCGTTCGCGACGACCTTGCTCATCAGCGCCGAATAGTCGGTGGCGATGTCGTCGCCGATGAACTCCGCCATGTTGGTGAAGCCCATGACCCGCTTGTAGAACTCGACCCACTCGTCCATCCGGCCCAGCTCCACGTTGCCGACGACGTGGTCGACCGCCTGGAAGAAGCGCTTGGGCTGGATGCCCGCGTCGATCATCGGCTGCCGATCCACGATCGGTCCGCGGACGACGAAGCCGGGCAGGAACGGCCCGGTGTAGCGGGACCGGTCGACCAGGGTGTGCCGGGTGTCGCCGTACGCGGCGATCGCCGCGATCCGGACCGTGCCGTGCTCGTCGCTGACGTCGTGCGGCTCTACCAGGCCGGTCGCGCCCTGCGCGGTGGCGTGCGCGTACGCGGCGTCCACGTCCGGCACCTCCAGCGCGATGTCGCAGACGCCGTCGCTGTGCTTCGCCACGTGCTCGGCGCCATCGGCGTCCGGGCGGACCGTGCCGGTCAGCACGAACCGGGCCGCACCGCTGGTCAGAACGTACTGGGCGTGGTCGCGGTAGCCCTGCTCCGGTCCCCGGTACGCCACACAGGTCATGCCGAACGCGGTGGAGTAGTAGTGCGCCGCCTGCTTGGCGTTGCCCACCAGGAAGTGCACGTGGTCGAGGCCCCGGACCGGAAACGGGTCGTGGGTGATGTCGTGGTCGACGGCGCCGACGAGGGTGTCGACATCGACCTCCTCGGTCGACTGGGGTCGGTCGATCGCCTGGGTCATGGTGGCCTCCCTTGCGTACCGGCCGGCCTCGTGGGCCGACGCTGTGCTCTTCCACGGACTATCACCGTGAGCGGGGTCACTGGGCAACTGTCGGCAATCCGGCTGGTCAGGTTGCGCAGGAAGTAGAGTGGTTGCCCATGAGCGCTGGTCAGGATGTACAGCTCGATGGCCTGGACGCCTCCCTGATCGAGCTGCTCGCCGAGGAGCCGCGGATCGGCGTGCTGGAGTGCTCGCGCCGGCTCGGCGTGGCCCGCGGCACCGTCCAGGCCCGGCTCGACAAGCTGGTCGACCGGAAGGTGATCGGCGGGTTCGGGCCGGACGTCTCACCCGCCGCGATCGGCTTCTCGGTGACCAGCTTCGTCACCCTGGAGATCAGCCAGCGGCACGGGCACGATCCGGTCACCAGCCACCTGGCGGCGATCCCCGAGGTGCTGGAGGCACACACGATCACCGGCTCCAGCGACCTGCTCTGCCGGATCGTGGCCCGCTCCAACGCCGACCTCCAGCGCGTGATCGACCAGATCGTGGCGTACGAGGGGATCCGCCGCGCCTCCACCATCATCGCCCTCGCCGAGCAGATCCCCTACCGGGTCATCCCCCTGGTGCGCTCCGCCGTGCGGTAAGGAAGGGCCCCTTCTTAACGCCTCCGGTAGAGGAAGGGCCCCCTTTTAACAGCCGCGGATCAATCGCCGGTGGGAGCGCCCTCAACGCGCGGATCAACGCCCGGATCAGCGCGCGGATCAGTCGGCGGTGAGGGCGTCGCCGAGCGGGGTGCGCCGATAGCGCACGGACCGGCCGGCGCGGACCCGGCTGACCAGCCCTGCCTCGCGGAGCACCGCGAGGTGATCGCCGACACCGCCGAGACTCAGCCCGAGCTGAGCGACGAGCTGACTGGTGGTGGCGGGCAGGGCGAGCGCCCGCAGCACCGCCGCCCGGGACCGCCCGACCAGCCGGTCCAGCGCGTCGTCGGGGCGGCCGGGGTCGGGCGGACCGAGCAACTCGGCTACCCCGGAGGCCCGGTAGACGATCGCGTACGGCCAGGGCGGCTCGACGTACGTGATCAAGGTGCCGAACACGGTGGGCACGAAAAGCAGGCCCTTACCGGCCAACGAATGCGTCTCGGGATCGTTGTCGGCCACCTCGATGATGCCGACATCGCCGCCGGGGAGCCAGCGTAGCCGCGGGTCCAGGTCCGCGACCGCGGCGCCCCAGCCGTACGCGAGCAGACGGCCGGCCCGGTGCACCAGATCCCGTTCCAGGATCGCCCGCAGGCGGGGCCAGTCGGGTTCGACCAGCGCCGTCCAGGCCGCCTCGATGGCGTCCGCGAGCAGATCCACCACGTCCGGTGCGGCGTAGATCCGGCGGGCGTACGCCGGTGGTGTGGCCCGGGGTGCGGTGAGGTTGCGGGCCAGTTCGTCACGGGCCTGCGCCAGCGGGGTCGCCCGGACCACCGCCAACTCGCCGGCGAAGTCCCGCGCGGTGCCGTCCGGAGGCGGCTGGATGAAGTCGGCGTTGTAGCCGCCGCGGCGCAGCAGCGCCAACAACGCGCCGACCGCCGGCAGTTCGCGTCGAAGCCGCTCGTACGCGGGTCTGGTCCGGGCCACCCAGGGGCCCAGGCCGTCGTAGGAACGTTGGCCGGCGTGCAACCGGAGCGCGGACACCGCCTCGCCCAGCGGGGAGATCGCGTACCGGCTGTCCGCCACGTCGGCCGGGGTGACCTCGATCCGCATTCCATGACCTTTCGTTCGATGGCGAAAGGATAGAGCTGACCGGGGTGGGTCGCCATGCTGGCCGGCGTGAACGACACCAGCACGGTCGACCGACCGGCCACCTTCCGGGACGTCTTCGCCGTTGTCGAATTCCGGGTGCTCTTCGCCAGCTTCGGGATCTTCATGATCGGCGAGACGGTGAAGATGCTCGCTCTCTCCGTACTGGTCTACGAGCGCACCGGGTCTGGCCTGCTGGCCGCGCTGGCGTACGTGACCGGCTTCCTGCCGCACGCCCTGGGCGGGATGTTCCTGCTCGCTCTCGCGGACCGGTGGCCGGCCCGCGCGTTGTTGATCGGGTACGACCTGTTGCGGCTCGTCATGGTGGCGGTGCTCGCCACCGGGGTGCTGTCGCCGTCGGCGATGCTCGGCCTGGTCGCCGTGGTGGCCCTGTTCGGCCCGGTGAGCAGCGCCGCACGCACCGCGCTGCTGCCGGACGTGCTGCACGGCGACGCGTACGTGCTGGGGCGGTCGCTGCTCTCGGTGGCCGCCGGCGGAACCCAGGTGGCCGGGTTCGCGGTCGGCGGCCTGCTGCTGGGGCTGGTCGGCCCGTACGGCGCGCTCTGGTTGACCGCGCTGACCTGTGGTCTCTCCGCGCTGCTGGTACGCCTCGGCCTCGCCCGCCGCCCGGCTCGGGTCGGGCCGACGCCGGCGGGCCCGATGGCGGCGGACCCGGTGGGGGACGGACCGAAGCTGGCGGATCGCGCGAGGGCCGGAGCGGTGCGCGAGACCCTGCGGGTCAACCGGGAACTGCTCGCCGACCGCCGGATCCGAGGACTGCTGCTCGCCCAGTGGCTGCCCGGGTCGCTCCTGGTCGGCGCGGAGGGGGTGGCCGTGCCGTACGCGGCCGACCTGGGGCTGGGTGCCAGCGCCGGCGTACTGCTGATGGCCGGTGCGGGGGGGATGCTGGTCGGTGACCTGCTGGTGGGGCGGTTCGTGGCGCCGGCCCGCCGGGAACGCTGGACGCCGTGGCTCGCGCTGCTGCTCGGCGTACCCATGCTGGTGTTCCTGGCCCGACCGGCGCTGGTGCCCGCCGCGGCCCTCTTCGCGGTGGCCACCGCGGGCTTCGCCTACCAGCTCGGGCTGGCCCGGCGATTCCTCGACGCGGTTCCGCAGGCGCGTCGCGGGCAGGCGTTCGGGCTGGTCACCACCGGCATGATGGCGGCGCAGGGGCTGGCCGCGGCGGGCGCGGGCGCGTTGAGCGAGGTGCTCGCGCCGGGAGTCGTGATGGCGATCGCCGGTGCCGCGTCGGCGGTCACGACGCTGGTTCTGTGGCCGGTGCTCACGCCCGCCGGGGCCCGCTGACGCGCGTTGCCGCCCGCTGACGCGCGTTGCCGCCCGCCGGCGCGCGCCGCCAGGCTGGCTCCGGTGCCGTTGGAGTCGGGCGTTAATAGGGGGCCCTTTTACTACCGCAGGCGTTAATAGGGGGCCCTTCCTTGCGCGACACGCGGTGGGGTGCGGGCGGTGGGAAGGACGGGTGGCTACCGTGTTCCGGTGGCGAAGGGGAGCGGCCTCGGTGTACGCAGCTTCCTGCTGCTCGGGCTGATCGTCGTGGTCGTGCTCGCCGCGACCGGAGTATGGAACCCGTTTCCTGGAATGTGGGATTGGGTGAATCGGCGTCAGCCGATCTCGCAGCCGGACGTGGTCTGGCAGCAGCGGATCGGGGGCACCCCGCGCAGCGTCACGATCGCCGGCGAGACGGTGGTGGTCGAGCAACGCACCCGGGTCGAGGCGCGCAGCCTGGCCGCCGGTGCGCAGCTGTGGGAGCGCAAGGCCGACTGGACCGCGGTGGCCGGCGCCGACGCCGACGCGGTGGTCGTCGTGGGCCGGCTGCTGGTCAAGGGGTACGAGGTGCTCGACCCGACCACCGGGGTGACCCGGCGGCGGGACGACGACGCGGTGGCGGTCTGGACCTACCGGAACCTGTTGCTCGACGCGCGTTGCGTCGAGGCGACCGACTGCACCCTCAGCGCCTGGGAGCCACGTGGGGCCGCTCCGCTGTGGACCGCCTTCCTGCCGGGGGTCAGCAGCGGTCTGCTCGCCGACAACCCGAACCTGCTCGGCACCCGTCGGCTCACCGCCGCCCGCATCCACGACGAGGTGGCCAGCCCGGAAAACGTGGCACCGCTGCTCGGCTTCCCGGTCGACGGTCGGGTGCACGTGGTGGACACCGCCACCGGTCGGGTGCTGCAGAACGTCGAGCCCGATCGGGACGAGCGCCTCACGGTGGTCGGTGGACGCCTGCTGCGCATCGCCGCCCGATCCCAGGACGGCAACTGCTACTTCGCCATCTCGGGGCGGGACCCGATCAGCGGGCAGGAGACGTGGCAGCGCGCCGGGCTCAATCTGCGCACCGCCGACAGCGCCGGGTGCGTGCAGCGGGAGAACCCGTACGGCGCCCGGAACGTGCTGGTCGGGGTCTCGCCCGACGGTCGGGAGGCGGTTCTCGACGGGTACGACGGGCGGCTGCTGCTGGTCACCGAGAACTCCGAACGGGTGCTCGCCGTCGACGACCGGTACGCGGTGGTGCGTACCGCCGATCGTGGCACGGTCTCGACACGCGAACTCGGCTCCGGCCGGGCTCGGTGGAACCGGCCGACGGGTGAGAAGGCGGGTGCCGCCCTGACCCCGTACGCGACCATTGTCGCCGACGAGAAGCCCAACCGGCTGGTGGCGCTCGACCCACGCACCGGGCGTGAGCTGGCGATGTTGCGGACCTCGGCGAATGCGCTCGCGGTCGGGCCGGCCGGCATGGTGATCGGGGAGGGGCGCGAGATCGGGTACGTCCGGTTCGGCGCGGCGGCCGGCGACGCGCCCCGCGGCGGTGACCCACCGCGCGACGGCGGCGGACCGGCGCCCGGGCCCGCCCGCGGCGGCGCCCCACAGCCGCAGGACAGCTGCGGCCCGAAGAACGAGGTGTGCCCGGCCCCCGAGTACGGCAAGTGACCGGTTACCAGGGCGGATGAGAGCGTGCTCCCAGCACCCACCCGGCGGGTGGGACCGGCCGACCCATCTGCCCTAGGCTTTGCCGTCATGAGCGAGCGTCAGCGAGCGAATCATCGGCGCAGTGCGGTGGTGCCTCATGGCGGCACGGAGCGAAGCGGAGTGACGTCATGAGTGGTGCCGACTTCTCGTACGCCCCGCTGCTGCCGACCGGTCCCGATCAGACGGATTACCGCCTGGTCACCGACGAGGGCGTCGACGTCGTCAACGGTCCCGGTGGCCGACGGTTCCTCACCGTGGAGCCGGCGGCGTTGACCGCGTTGACCGCCGAGGCGATGCACGACATCGCGCACTTCCTGCGCCCCGCGCACCTGGCCCAGCTGCGCTCGATCATCGACGATCCGGCAGCCTCGCCGAACGACCGGTTCGTCGCGCTCGACCTGCTGCGCAACGCCAACATCGCCGCCGGCGGGGTGCTGCCGATGTGCCAGGACACCGGCACCGCGATCGTGATGGGCAAGCGCGGCCGGCACGTGCTCACCGACGGCAGCGACGCCGAGGCGATCTCGCGCGGCGTGTGGCAGGCGTACACCCGGCTGAACCTGCGCTACTCGCAGCTCGCCCCGCTGACCATGTGGGAGGAACGGAACACCGGCAGCAACCTGCCCGCCCAGGTGGAGCTGTACGCGGAGGACCCGGACGGGCACCCGGACGCGTACAAGTTCCTCTTCATGGCCAAGGGCGGCGGGTCGGCCAACAAGTCGTACCTCTACCAGGAGACCAAGGCGCTGTTGAATCCGACGCGGATGATGCAGTTCCTGGAGGAGAAGCTGCGACTGATCGGCACCTCGGCCTGCCCGCCGTACCACCTGGCTGTGGTCATCGGCGGCACCAGCGCCGAGCACGCCCTGAAGACCGCCAAGTACGCCTCCGCGAAGTATCTGGACGCGTTGCCCACCTCCGGCTCGGTGACCGGTCACGGCTTCCGTGACCTGGAGTTGGAGGCCGAGGTGCTGGAGCTGACCCGCAACTTCGGCATCGGGGCGCAGTTCGGCGGGCGTTACTTCTGCCACGACGTACGCGTGGTCCGGCTGCCCCGACACGGCGCGTCCTGCCCGGTGGCGATCGCGGTGTCGTGTTCGGCGGATCGGCAGGCGGTTGCCAAGATCACCCCGTCGGGCGTGTGGCTGGAGCGACTCGAAACCGACCCGGCCCGCTACCTGCCCGAGGTCACCGAGGCGCAGCTCGACACCACCGAGACGGTACGCGTCGACCTGAACCGGCCGATGGACGAGATCCGCGCTGAGCTGTCGAAGTACCCGGTGAAGACCCGACTGTCCCTGACCGGCCCGCTGGTGGTCGCCCGGGACATCGCGCACGCCAAGATCGCCGAGCGGCTGGACGCGGGCGAGCCGATGCCGCAGTACCTGCGCGACCACGCCGTCTACTACGCCGGCCCGGCGAAGACCCCGGAGGGCTACGCCTCCGGCTCGTTCGGTCCGACCACGGCGGGGCGGATGGACGCGTACGTGGAGAGGTTCCAGGCCGCGGGCGGGTCGCTGGTGATGCTTGCCAAGGGCAACCGGTCGACCCAGGTGACCCGCTCCTGCGAGCAGCACGGTGGCTTCTACCTCGGCTCGATCGGCGGCCCCGCCGCCCGGCTCGCTCAGGACTGCATCAAGCACGTGGAGGTTCTGGAATACGCGGAGCTGGGCATGGAGGCGGTCTGGAAGATCGAGGTGGAGGACTTCCCAGCGTTTGTCGTCGTCGACGACAAGGGCAACGACTTCTTCGCCGAGGTCACCAAGCCCGTCCTCACCATCGGCCGCCGCTGACCGCGCCGGCCATCTGATCGGCAGCAGTGCGACGACGAGCCCTCGGCGTGTTGCCCGAGGGCCCGCCGCCGGGTTCAGTAGTGCGTCTCGTATTCGTACAGCGCCGTTACGCCCTCTCCCCGGTCGAGATCGGAGAGGGTGAGGCAGCCTCGGAGGAGTACCGAGTGGCACTTCAGCGGGTACAGGACGGGCTCGCTGAGGTCGTCTCTGCCCGTGCCGACGTACCGAAGGTGCGCGAGCGGCTGGCCGCCGCGATCGTGACGGCGTACCGCGACGGTCGGCGCGTGGGCGAGATCGCCCGGGTCAGCGGCTACGGCCGCGAACAGGTCCGGCGGATCTTGCGGGCCAACGGTGTGGAACCCGAGGGCACCCGGGAATCCTGACGCTTGACTGAAGAAAACGGCCCCCTGAGGGGCCGTTCCTGCCGTATTTCTCGGCGTCGTATGCAATGCCCCGGGGCGCTTGCAAGCAGAGGCAACTTCCGGGGCTTACACATGGAATCTATCTCAGGGCGACGAGCAAGGCACTCGTGAGGCCGCCTCTCAGCGTGTCGCGTTGGCTGCCGCGATCATCTGCACGTCACGTCCTGGCGCGGCAGGATGGTATGCGTGACGACTCCAGAGGCGACGGGCTACCGGATCGAACGCGACTCGATGGGCGAGGTGGAGGTGCCCGCCGAGGCGCTGTGGCGGGCGCAGACACAACGGGCGGTGCAGAACTTCCCGATCTCGGGCCGGGGGATCGAGCCGGCCCAGATCCGGGCGCTGGCGCAGATCAAGGGCGCGGCGGCCGAGGTCAACGGCGACCTGGGGGTGATCGATCCGAACGTGGCCGCGGCGATCGCCGCCGCTGCGGCACATGTGGCCGCCGGCGGGTACGACGACCAGTTTCCCGTCGACGTGTTCCAGACCGGCTCCGGCACCTCGTCCAACATGAACACCAATGAGGTGATCGCCACTCTGGCCGGCCGGGAGTTGGGCCGGGGCGTACACCCCAACGACGAGGTCAACGCCTCGCAGTCCAGCAACGACGTCTTTCCCTCCTCGATCCACCTGGCGGCCACCGAGGCGGTCGCCCGCGACCTGCTGCCCGCGCTGGATCACCTGGCGGGTGCGCTGGAGGCGAAGGCCGGAGAGTTCGAGACGGTGGTCAAGGCCGGGCGTACCCACCTGATGGACGCCACGCCGGTGACCCTCGGGCAGGAGTTCGGCGGCTACGCGGCCCAGGTCCGGTACGGCATCGAACGGGTGCAGGGGGTGCTGCCCCGGTTGGCCGAGTTGCCGCTTGGCGGCACGGCGGTCGGCACGGGGATCAACACCCCGCTCGGGTTCGCCGCTCGCGTGATCGAGAAACTGCGTGACTCCACCGGGCTGCCGCTGACCGAGGCGCGTAACCACTTCGAGGCGCAGGGCGCGCGCGACGCGTTGGTGGAGGCCTCGGGGCAGCTGCGGACTTTCGCGGTCGGGCTCTACAAGATCGCCAATGACATCCGCTGGATGGGTTCGGGCCCTCGCGCCGGCTTGCGTGAGCTGCACATCCCCGACCTCCAGCCCGGGTCGTCGATCATGCCCGGCAAGGTCAACCCGGTGGTCTGCGAGGCTGTCCGGCAGGTCTGTGCGCAGGTCATCGGCAACGATGCGACCCTGGCCTTCGCCGGCTCGCAGGGCGACTTCGAGCTCAACGTGATGCTGCCGGTGATGGCCCGCAACCTCCTGGAGTCGATCCGGCTGCTCGCCGCGTCCAGCCGCCTGCTGGCCGACCGCTGCGTGGTCGGCCTGGTCGCGGACGTCGAGGTCTGTCTGGCGTACGCCGAGGGCTCGCCCTCGATCGTCACCCCGCTGAACCGCTACCTCGGGTACGACGAGGCCGCCTCGATCGCCAAGGAGGCGCTGGACAGGCAGATCTCCATCAAGGAGGTGGTGATCGCCCGCGGGCACGTGACCTCCGGCGCACTCACCGAGACCCAGCTCGAAGAGGCCCTCGACCTGCTCCGGATGACCCACCCCTGACCGTCCTCTCGACTGCGTCGCTCTAGCTCGATCCGCTCCAGTTCGCCGATGTGGCGGTATCACCATGCCGCCGATACCGCCACCTCGCCGAAACGGAGTGGATCAAGGGCCGAGTTGCCGGTGCGGTACCCAGCCGAGGAAGCGGGCGAAGAGCGTGGCCGGATCCGGGCCGTCGTCCGGGTGCAGGCGGTACAGGTCGGCGACGGCTTCGTGCAGCACCGCGCAGAGGTAGACGCGGAGCGCGATCCGGTCGTGGTCGTACTCGGCAACGAGTGCGAGTCGCGCGGTGGCGCAGGGCCAGGGGGCCGCGCAGACCCGGCACAGCCAGAGCGGACGCAGCGGCAGGTGCGGCCGGGCCTGCGTAGCTGATCCGGTCACCACCGTCCGCCGTTGGCCCGCTCGGTGGGTGTTGCCGCGTGCCGGTCCGGGCAGGCGCGCCAGCGCAGGCCGCAGGAGCAGTACGCCCGCAGCCGACGCCAGACCCGGCGGTGCCGGGGCGCCAGGGGTATCGGACGCTGGTTGCGGGCGGCGGGAAAAGGTCGGGGGAACCAGGTCCGCCAGGCGGATCGGGACATGGCGCAGCCTCCTGTCGAGCTGAGTCGTTTGCGTCATCACCCCGGCGGCGGGACCGCCCTGCCGGGGGAGCGGGCGGTCCCACCTCGACGTCGTGCCCGGGGGATTGGGCGGCGAGCGTCGCGCTTCACAGTCTGCTGATGTCACCGTTACTGTCGGAAGGGTTTGTTCGCGCTGTCCGAGGCCCGCTGCGGCGGTACGAGTTACCGGTGGCGTGGCGTTGGAGTCGATCGACCGGTTCCTGGAGGGCTGCTGGCATGGCGAGTGGGCAGATGACCGCGGCGGCGTTCCTGGTCGCGGAGCTACGCCGGGCGCGGATCCGGCACGGGTGGAGTCAGGAGGAGCTGGCCAAGGCCGTCAACTACTCACCGTCGATGGTCAGCGCAGTGGAACTCGGCCAGCAACCACCCACCCCGAAGTACCTGGAACTGTGCGACAAGGCCCTCGACACCGGCGGACTCTACGGCCGCATGCTCACCGACCTGGTCGCCCTCGACAAGGCCCAGGTCTGGCTACGCGGCTGGCGCGCGATCCTCGAAGAGGCACAGGCGTTGCGGTGGTTCGAACCGCTGCGCGTGCCGGGTCTGCTCCAGACCGAGCCCTATGCTCGCGCGGTCTTTGCGGCTGATGATTCGCTGACCCGTGCCGAGCGCGAGGACCGCCTCGCCGACCGGATGGCGAGCCAGGGCGTGCTCTGCCAGGAAGATCCGCCGCGAGTGGTGAGCGTGCTCGACGAGTCCGCGCTCAGGAGGCGGGTCGGCGGCCGCAAGGTGATGTTCGACCAGACGCAACACCTGATTCGGCACGCCAGCGACCATCCGTCGGCTCGGCTGCATGTGGTACCGCTGTCCGCTGAGGAGTACCCGGGCCTCAACGGCCCGTTCATCCTCGCCACGCTTCGAGACGGGGCTGATGTGGCATATCTCGGTGGGCAGATTGGTGGCCGGGAGTTGGACCAGCAGTCGGATCTGTCGACCCTGCAACGAATTTGGGAAGCTACCCTCGGCGCAGCGCTGCCGACGCAGGAGTCGATGGAACTGCTGAAGGAGATCGCGGAGTCATGGAGCTGACCGGTGCACGGTGGCGTAAGAGCAGCCGCAGTGGTTCCAGCGATCAGTGTGTCGAGGTGGCGACGAACCTTTCCGGGGTGGTCGGGGTGCGGGACAGCAAGAACCCGGCGGGGGCGGTGCTGACCTTCGAGCCGTACGCCTGGCGGGTCTTTGTCGCGGCGTTGCCGCGGTGATGTGATCACCTTGCCCGGCGCGGAGGTCCTGGCCCGGCGGGAACGGGAGCGGGTTCAGGTGCGGGCGGCGGCTTTGCGGGCGCGGTAGGCGCTGACCGCGGCCCGGTTGCCGCAGCCGGCGTCGCAGAAGCGACGTGATCTGTTCTTCGACAGGTCGACCAGGACGTTGTCGCAGTCGGGGAGGTCGCAAATGCGCAGCCGACGCAGCTCGCCGCCGCGCACCACGTCGGCGATCGCCATCGCCGTCTCCACCGCGATCCGGGTGGCCAGCGGGGCGTCCCGAGGGACGGCGTGCAGGTGGTACGGCTCGTCGTCGTGGGTGATCAGCTGAGGTAGGGCGCGGTGCTCGCGGAGCAGTCCGTTGACGATCGAGACGATCTCGTCGATGTCGGCGTGCCAGATCCGGCGTAGTCGGGGGCGGAGTGCGCGTACCGCCCGGAGTTCATTCTCGGTGTGTTCGTGTCGTCCGGTGTAGGAGTGGGCGGCGAAGAAGGCGTCCAGTGCGGCCACGTCGGCCAGGCCCTCACCGCCCACGCCGCCTGTGTTGACCAGCGCGGCGGCGGCGAGCAGCGCACACTCGGTGTCATGAGCGAAAAGCAACTTGATTCCTGTCGTGACCCCGCTCTAACGTCATTGGCGTAACCCTAGTTTGCCCATGGCGGCGAGTCGTGCCAAGGAGAGCTTCATGCGCCATCCGTCCGTCGCAGGTGGCGGTCTCGCGCTCGCCCTGCTCTCCGCCGTGACCTTCGCCACCTCGGGTACGTTCGCCCGTTCGCTGATCAACGACGGCTGGTCGGCCGAGGCGGTCGTCATCGCCCGGGTCGGCATCGCGGCCCTGGTGCTGGCCTTGCCCGCGTTGCTCGTCATGCGGGGCCGGTGGCTGGTGCTGCGCCGCAACCTCGCCTCGATCGGGGTCTTCGGGCTGCTCGGGGTGGCGCTCGCCCAGGCCTGCTTCTTCAACGCGGTGCGCTACCTGCCGGTCGGCGTGGCATTGCTGCTGGAGTATCTCGGCATCATCCTCGTCGTCGGCTGGACCTGGCTGGTCCAGGGGCAGCGCCCCCGTCGGCTCACCGTGGCCGGTTCGGTGGCGGCCCTGGCCGGCCTGGTCTTCGTGCTCGACCTGACCGGTGCGGGTCGACTCGACCCCGTCGGCGTGCTCTGGGGGTTGGGCGCCGGGGTCGGCCTGGCCGGGTACTTCGTGCTCGCGGGCCGGGTCGACGCCGCACTGCCGTCGGTCGTCATGGCCAGCGGTGGGATGGCCGTCGGCGCGGGTGCGCTGCTGGTGCTCGGCCTGGCCGGCGCGCTGCCGCTTCGGGCCACCTTCGGCGCGGTGGAGTTCGCCGGGCAGGAGACGAGTTGGCTGGTGCCGATCGTCGGCCTGGCGCTGGTGGCGGCGGTGGTCGCCTATCTGACCGGGGTCGCCGCGACGCGCATTCTGGGTGCCCGGCTGGCCTCCTTCGTCGGGTTGACCGAGGTGATGTTCGCGGTGCTGATCGCCTGGCTGGTGCTGGGTGAGCTGCCGACGGTGGTGCAACTGCTCGGTGGGGCGTTGATCGTCGCCGGGGTGGCCCTGGTCCGCTTCGACGAGCTCCGCGCGCCCGTCGAGCCCGCGCAGGAGAAAGCTGCTGATCCGGCGCTGACCTGAGAGACCTGGGCGCCCGGCTGAGCCCGGCGGGACGTGCTGCCCGCCGTTCTGGTCGACCTTTCCGGCGAAGCGGATCTTCCGTCGCGTAACAGACGCCGGTCTGGCGAAACGTCATGCGTTGATGTCTGATGACGCCACGTCCCTCAACGAGAGGATTCGATGTGGTGAGCAAGCGCTTCACCGCCGGTGTGGTCGCGACCGCGGCGACACTGGCACTCACGGTCGCCGCTCTGGGCGTGCCCGCCAGCGCCGAGCCGGCGAGCGTCCGGACCTTCACCGTCGTCGCCGAGGACGGCGTCGCAGCCGTTGCCGCCATTGCCGCGATCCGGTCGGCCGGCGGAACCGTGGTGTCCCGGACCGACGAGGTCGGTGTGTACCAGGTGACCAGCGACCGGGCCGACTTCCAGGCGAAGGCGGCGGCTGCCGCGGCCCTGATCGGGGCCGCCGAGCAGCAGGCGATCGGCCGCAAGCCCAAGCTGGACCGGGTCGAGCAGGAACACCTGCTGGCCGTGGCCGCAGCCAAGGGCGCCGGGAAGCAGCGGGGCAAGAAGCCGGCCAAGCTGGACCCGCTGGACGACAAGCTCTGGGGGCTGGAGATGATCCGCGCCGATCGGGCGCGCAAGGTCGAGCCCGGCCATCGCCGGGTGACCGTCGGCGTCCTCGACACGGGCATCGACGCCAGCCACCCCGACATCGCGCCGAACTTCAACTGGGCGCTGTCGCGGAACTTCGCACCGGACATTCCCGAAATCGACGGGCCGTGCGAGGTGGCGAGCTGCCTCGACCCCGCCGGTACCGACGACGGCGGACACGGTACGCACGTGGCCGGCACCATCGGTGCCGCCGCCAACGGCTACGGACTCTCCGGGGTCGCCCCGAAGGTGTCGCTGGTCAACCTCAAGGGTGGGCAGGACTCCGGCTACTTCTTCCTGAACCCGGTGGTCAATGCCCTGCTGCACGCCGGCAGGTCCGGCCTGGACGTGGTCAACATGTCCTTCTACGTCGACCCGTGGCTGTACAACTGCACCGCGAACCCGGCCGACTCGCCGGAGGCGCAGGCGGCGCAGCGCGCCACCATCCGGGCCATGAAGCGGGCGTTGACCTTCGCCCACAACCGGGGCGTCACCCTGGTCGGCGCGCTCGGCAACAACCACGAGGACCTGGGCGACCCGCGTACCGACATCTCCAGCCCGAACTACGGTGACGTCGCGCCGTACCCCCGGGAGATCGACAACAACAGCTGCTGGAACCTGCCCACGGAGGGGCCGCACGTCATCAGCGTCGCCGCCGTCGGCCCGTCCGGCAAAAAGGCCGACTACTCCAACTACGGTCCCGAGCAGGCCGCCGTCGCCGCACCGGGTGGCTGGTTCCGGGACGGCTTCGGCACCGACACGTTCCGCACCGACGCCAACATGATCCTGTCCACGTACCCGAAAAAGGTCCTCCAGGAGGAGGGCGCGGTCGACGAGGACGGCAACGTCGTGCCGGGCGCCGAGACCTTCGTGTTCAAGGAGTGCAAGGCCAACCGGGAGTGCGGGTACTTCACGTACCTCCAGGGCACCTCGATGGCGGCCCCGCACGCCTCGGGGGTGGCCGCGCTGATCGTGAGCCGGTACGGCAAGGCCCAGCGTGGGGGCGGCTTCGGTCTGGCACCGGACCTGGTCGAGCAGCACCTCTACCGGACGGCGGCCGAGCACGCCTGCCCGCAGCCGCGGCTGGTGAGCTACACCAACGAGGGCCGGTCGGCCGAGTTCGACGCCTACTGCGCCGGCCCGGTCAGCTTCAACGGCTTCTACGGGCACGGCATCGTCGACGCGTACGCCGCGGTGACCACCCCCCTGAAGTCCCGCCGGTAAAATCGAGCACAGTTTCGCCGGAATGGCGGTTACCGGGCCTCTGGGTAACCGCCATTCCGGCGGTACGGAGAGGATCACCGGCGCCATCCCGCGTTGGTGAGGGCGGTATGGACCTCCCGCAGGAGGCCGGGGAAGTCGCGGTACAGTCGCCGGCCGGTCACGTGCAGCACCCGCCAGCCGGCCCCGACAAGCTGGTTCAGCCGTTGCCGGTCGAGGTGGATCTGGTCGGGGTCGCTGTGCCAGAGCCCGTCGTATTCGACGGCAACCCGGTATTCGGGCCAGGACAGGTCGGGGCGAAGGATTCGTCCATTGGGCAGCCGTACCGGATGCTGAGTGACCGGCCGGGGCAGCCCGGCCAGGACGAGCCGGACCCGTAGCTGTGACTCCGGCGGCGACTGCGCCCCCGGGTCGGCCAGACCGAACACCCAATTCGCCCGCCGGCCGCCAGGTCGGGTGGCGTTCGCCCTGCCGATGGCGTCAAGCCCGGCGCAGTTGACCAGTCCCTGCCGAAGCAGGGCGTCGATGATGCCAACGGCACGGACCGGCTCCAGCCACACCGCACATTCCCAGGCGGTGTGCACCGTGCTCGATCTGGGTAGGGCTGCGGGCGGACCGGCCGCCGTGGTCGCCGGGGCTGATCGAAGTGCGACCTGGTCGGCCGAGCCATGGGACGACGCGGAATACCCCTGGCTACCGGCGTCGGCGGCCAGCGACCGACGTGGACCCAGAGTGTGCACGCGGATGCCACGCTGCGATCCGAGCCGGAGTTGCACCGGCGCGAGAACGTGGACATCGTCGGTGAACGTCGCGGCATGCACGACGCCGTGCAGATAGGCCGCTGAGGGCCCCGCCATCACCACGTTGGGTGGCAACCGTAGCGAGGCCGCCCGACAGAGTAGTTCGTGATCGCGCTCGAGGCGGGCGTCGGCGTACACGTCGTGCATCAGGCGTACCCATGTCGCACCGCGAAGTTGGTGCCGGGTCAGGAGGCGGTCTCGGATCGCCTCGGAGCCGCGGAACACCTGCCCGGCGAGTACGGCGGGCCGATAGGGAGAAGGAGGCATGTCTCCACCGTGCGGCCTGTCGTCGGCGCAATGAGACCCCTGTGGACAACCAGCGCATCCAAGATCAGTTCAGCCTGTGGATAACTACCAGGGTGCGTGCCTGTTGTGGTATGCGGCGATGGTGATCGAGTCCGTTTCGGCGGAATGGCGCAATCAAGCACCGGCGGATACCCCCATTCCGCCGTAACCGAGCGGCGAGTCAGCTCAAAGCTGGCCGGGTCAGCGCGAAGCGGGCCGGGTCAGTGGGAAGCCGGCCGGTCAGCGCAGGGCAGCCGCGATGGCGGTGGCGGCGGCCAGGACCTGGGCGCCGACCGTCTCGACGTCCAACTCGGCCAATGCGACCACTCCGACGCTCGCCTCCAGGCCGGGCACTCCGAGCACCGGTGCCGCCACTCCGTACGCGCCGGGTTGCAGCTCACCGACGGTGCTGACCGGGCCGGCGGCGCCGGTCCGGCCGGCGAGGATGGCCCGGCCGGCCGCGCCGCGTTCCAGCGGATGCCGGGCACCGGTCCGGTACGCCACGTGGAACGACGTCCAACTCGGCTCGACCACCGCCAGCGCGACTCCCTCGCCCCCCTCGACCACGGTGAGGTGGGCGGTGGCCCCGGCCTGTTCGGCGAGGCGCCGCAGCGCGGGTAGCGCTCCCTCGGCGAGCAGTGGCTGCGCTCGCCGCGCCAACTGGAGCACGCCGGCGCCGAGGCGGAGTCGGCCGGCGGCGTCGCGCCGCAGCATGCCGTGGCCGGTCAGCGGCCCCACCAGTCGGTAGATCGCGGCCCGCCCGATGCCCAACCGGTTGGCCGCCTCGGTGACGGTCAGCCCACCGGGCGCGTCCGCGACCAGATGCAGCAGCCGCAGACCGCGCTCCAGAGTCTGCGCCGTCTCACCACCGGGAACGGTCGGCTGTTCCGGGCTGCTGGGTGGCGGTGGGGGATTCACGACCAGCAGCGTACGACCCGGCTCCGGCGGACCGGGCGAACGACGGACGGCTACCCTTGTACGGTGACGCTACGCCTGTATGACACCGCCACCCGATCGGTGCGGGACTTCGTCCCGCGTGAAGCCGGCAAGGTGGGGGTCTACCTGTGTGGTCTCACCCTCCAGGCGCCGCCGCACATCGGGCATCTTCGTTCCGGTGTCAACTATGACGTGTTGCGCCGCTGGTTGCTCTCCGCCGGCTACCAGGTCACGTTCATCCGCAACCTGACCGACATCGACGACAAGATCCTGGTCAAGGCCCAGGAGCAGGGGCGGCCGTTCTGGTCGATCGCGTACGGCAACGAGCTGAAGCTCGCCGAGGCGTACCGGGCGTTGAACGTGCTGCCGCCGACCTACGAACCGCGGGCCACCGGGCACATCCCCGAGATGCACGAACTGATCGCGCAGTTGATCGACCGGGGGCATGCGTACCCGGCCACCGACGGCTCCGGTGACGTGTACTTCGACGTGCGGTCGTGGCCGGCGTACGGTGCGCTGTCCAACCAGTCCCCGGACGACATGCAGTCCGCCGGTGACGCGCCGGAACGCGCCAAGCGGGACCCGCGCGACTTCGCGCTCTGGAAGGGCGCCAAGCCGGACGAGCCGGCGGACGCGTACTGGCCGTCGCCGTGGGGGCGGGGTCGCCCCGGCTGGCACATCGAGTGCTCGGCGATGTGCTGGCGTTATCTGGGCGCCGAGTTCGACATCCACGGTGGCGGGCTCGATCTGATCTTCCCGCACCACGAGAACGAGCTGGCCCAGTCCCAGGCCGCCGACCTGCCCTTCGCCCGGTACTGGGTGCACCACGGCCTGCTCGGCATCGGCGGGACCAAGATGGGCAAGTCGCTGGGGAACACCCTCGACCTGGACTACGTCGCCGCGCTCGGGGTGCGCCCGGTCGAGCTGCGCTACTACTACGTGGCCGCGCACTACCGCTCGCGCATCGACTACTCGGAGGAGGCGCTGCGCGAGGCGGCCGTCGCGTACCGGCGGATCGAGGGTTTCGTGCAACGGGCCACCGAGTTGGTGGGTGTCGGCCAACTCGGCGAACTGCCGGTCGGGTTCGCCGCGGCGATGGACGACGACCTGAACACCTCGGCCGCGCTGGCCGTACTGCACGAGGTGTTGCGCGACGGCAACAACGCGCTGGCCGGCAGGGACGAAGTGACCGTACGCACGGCGCTCGGTGGCGTGCGCGCGATGCTGGATATCCTCGGGGTCGACCCCCTCGACCCGGCGTGGACCGGTGGAGTCCGGGCGAGTGACCTCCGTGGCGTGGTGGACTCCCTGGTCGCCCTGGCCCTCGAACAGCGTGCGCAGGCCCGGCTCCGCAAGGACTGGGCCGCCGCCGACACGCTGCGGGATCAACTCAAGCGGGCCGGTGTGGTGGTCGAGGACACCCCGCAGGGCCCGCGTTGGACAATTGGAGAGCATGACTGATGGCCGGCAATTCGCAACGCCGTGGCCGGCGAAGCACGTCGAAAGCGGGCGCCCCGAAGGGCTCCGGCGGCAAGAACCGGGATTCCCTCGCCGGGCGTGGCCGGACCCTGCCGGCCGAGGAACGGCCCTGGCACAAGGGGTACTCCGGCACGGAGAAGCTGCCCCAGCGCACCGCCTGGAAGCAGGAGAAGGAGCGCCGGGCGGCGGCCGAGGAGGGACGGGTCCCGAAGATCGGCAAGCCCGGCACCAAGGACACCACCTGGGGCAAGGGCGGTGGCCGGGGTACGAACGTGGCCAGACCCGCTCGCGGCAGGCAGCCCGCCGGGCGGGGCGGCCCCCGGGTCGCCCCGGGGCGCAAGTCCCACCCCGCGAAGGACTCACCGGAGCTGCTGGTCGGGCGTAATCCGGTGCTGGAGGCGCTGCGTGCCCAGGTGCCGACCACCGCGCTCTACGTCGCGCAGGGCATCGACATCGACGACCGGGTGAACGAAACCATCCGCACCGCGGCCGACCGGGGCATCGCCATCCTGGAAATCAGCCGGGCCGAGCTGGACCGGATGACCGGGGGCGTGCTGCACCAGGGGATCGGCCTGCAGGTGCCGCCGTTCGCGTACGAGCAGTTCGAGGACCTGGTCGCCGCCGCGATGGAGCAGCCGGCGCCGCTGCTGGTGGCGTTGGACGGGGTCACCGACCCACGTAACCTCGGCGCGGTGCTCCGTTCCGCTGCCGCCTTCGGCGCGCAGGGGGTCTTCGTACCGGAGCGTCGGGCGGCCGGGATCACCGCGACCGCCTGGCGGACCAGCGCCGGCGCGGCGGCCCGGGTGCCGGTGGCTCAGGTCACCAACCTGACCCGGTCGTTGAAGGCATGCCAGAACGCCGGCTTCGTGGTGGTCGGCCTGGACGCCGACGGCGAGACCGACCTGTACGACCTGGAGGCTGCGGTCGGCCCGCTGGTCGTGGTGGTCGGCTCGGAGGGGCGGGGCCTGTCCCGGCTGGTCGGGCAGACCTGCGACCTGACCGTCAGCATCCCGATGGTCTCCGAGGTGGAGTCGCTCAACGCGAGCGTGGCCGCCGCGGTCACCCTCGCCGAGGTGGCCCGTCGCCGGGCCGTCGAGGGCTGACCACCGCTGACCGAACGACGAAGGGGCGGTCCGGCCGGACCGCCCCTTCGCTGTCGCTACGTCAGATCCGCTGCCCGGTGGCAGCGTGGAAGACGTGGTTCTGGCCGGTACGCGGCTTCACGAAGATCGTGTCGCCCATGTTCGGCATGTGCCGCCGGTCGGTACGCACGACGAACCGCTCGGAGGCGCCGTCCAGCGCGGCGTGGCCGTACACGTTGGCGTCCGAGCCGAGGTCCTCGACCAGTTCGACGACGACCGGCATGCCGCCCTCGGTCGGGCTGACGATGTCGCAGTCCTCCGGACGGAAGCCCACGGTCACCTTGCCGTCGCCACCCTCGGCGCGGGCCGCCTCGGTCTGCTCGCGGGTCAGCGGGATGAACAGCTCGGCGAACGCCGCACCCTGGTCGGTGAGCTGCACGGTCTTGATGTTCATGGCGGGCGAGCCGATGAAGCCGGCGACGAAGACGTTCGCCGGGGTGTCGTAGAGCGCCCGGGGGGTGTCCACCTGCTGGAGCACGCCGTCGAGCATGACCGCCACCCGGTGGCCCATGGTCATGGCCTCGACCTGGTCGTGGGTCACGTAGACGGTGGTGATGCCGAGCTTCGCCTGGAGCGAGGCGATCTGGGTACGGGTCTGCACCCGGAGCTTGGCGTCGAGGTTCGACAGCGGCTCGTCCATCAGGAAGACCTGGGGCTCCCGGACGATGGCGCGGCCCATCGCGACCCGCTGGCGCTGACCGCCGGAGAGCGCCTTGGGCTTGCGGCTGAGGTACTCCTCCAACTGGAGCAGCGCCGCCGCCTCCTTGACCCGCCGGTCGATCTCCGACTTGGAGGTCTTGCGCAGTTTGAGCGCGAACGCCATGTTCTCGTACACCGTCATGTGCGGGTAGAGGGCGTAGTTCTGGAAGACCATCGCGATGTCGCGGGACTTCGGCGGGAGGTGGGTGACGTCGCGGTCGTCGATGTAGATCGCGCCGTCGTCGACGTCCTCCAGGCCGGCGAGCATGCGCAGGCTGGTGGACTTACCACAACCGGAGGGGCCGACCAGGACGAGGAACTCCCCGTCGCCGATCTGGAGGTCGAGCTGGTTGACCGCGGGGCGTTCGGTGCCCGGGTAGATCCGGGACGCCTTCGCGTAGGTGACCGTAGCCATGAGGGGGGACGCTTCCTTTCACCGGCAGGAACGTGCCGGACGATCCGAGTGAAGGAGCGACCGGCACGAAGGGGCCGTGCCGGCGCCACGACCGCCAGGGGACTCGCCCATGTCGTCCGTGTCACTGCACCGTAAACGGCTTTTGCCGTGCTGCCAAGATGCGGGATCGTTGACGGGATCGGAAAGCAATCACATTCCGGTCACTCGGGCACGCTCGAACACGAATCGACGCCTGCAGGTCGGGATGTTGACGTTTCCCGTGCTCGGGACCCCTGCCGAGCGGGAAAAGCGGACGTCGGTCGCTATGCTGACCACGGCACAGCGCCCCTGTAGCTCAGCTGGCCAGAGCACCCGCCTTGTAAGCGGGATGTCGCCGGTTCGATCCCGGCCGGGGGCTCCATCCGTATCACGCACGGCACACCGGGCGGGCCGCGGCGCAGACGCCCACACCGGTTACGACCCGCAGCGGTCTGACCTGCCCGCGTCGGTGCCGCCGACGGCGGCTAGCCTCGCGGCCAATGCCGGTGCGGGTCGTACGCCGGCCGGGCGGAGGGACGATGACGGTGACGGACGCCGAGCTGGTCGTCGAGGTGACAGGGCCGGTGGCCACGGTGGTGATCCGCAACCCGGACCGGCGCAACGCGATGACGCCGGCAATGTGGCGACAACTGCCGGTGCTGCTCGACGGCCTGGAAGCCGATCCGGCGGTACGCGCGCTGGTGCTCACCGGCGCCGACGGCACCTTCTGCGCCGGCGCCGACCTGGGTGGGCTGGAGGAGTTGCTGACCGGTGACCTTGCGATCGCGGTCGCGGCCGAGGAACGGCTGGCCGCCTTCGCCAAGCCGACCGTGGCCGCGATCCGGGGCGCCTGTGTCGGCGGGGGCTGCCAACTCGCCGTCGCCTGCGACCTGCGGATCGCCGCCGAGGACGCGCGGTTCGGCGTACCACCGGCCCGGCTCGGCCTGGTCTACCCGCCGCCCACCACGCGCCGACTGGCCCGACTGATCGGCCCGGCGGCGGCCAAGCATCTGCTCTTCACCGGCGATCTGGTCGACGCCGGGCGGGCGCTGCGCGTCGGCCTGGTCGACGAGGTGCTGCCCGGCGTCGAGCTGGCCGCCCGGATCGACGGGCTCACCGGCACGATCGCGGAGCGTTCGCAGCTCAGCGTCGCCGCCGCGAAGGAGATCGTCGACGACCGGGCCGACGACGACCGGATCGCCTGGTGGCACCGGCAGATGCGGGACAGCGGCGAGGCCCGGGAAGGCCTGGCCGCGTTCCACGAGCGTCGCCCACCCCGTTTCACCTGGGCTCCTCCCAACAACCCCTGACCTGCCAACTCGCCCTCCCGGGGCACATCCGCACCAGGGCCCCGGCTCGGGCCGTCAACGGTGGGCTGCGGCCAGGGCCAGCAGGGTGTCCACCGACCACTGGTCGTAGGCGTGCCGACCGTAGTTGAAGGCAACGATCCGGCCGTCGGGAGCGACCAGGAAGTCGGCTGGTAGGCCGAGCCGACCGCCGTGCGGTGTGCTGGCGGGCAGCCGCTCCCGGCCGCGCAGCACGTGCCACACGCCGGTCAGCACCGCGCGGACGATCGGGAGCCAGGCTCGGGGATTCAGCAGCGCACGCCGTCCCGCCTCGACCCCGAACTCCCGGTAGAGCCGCTTGTCCGGGTCGGCGACCACGGCGACCGGCAGGTCCGCGACGTGCTCGCGCAACTCGTCGGCCGGAGAGTGGAACAGCACCACCTCACGTACGCCGGCCGCCTCGATCTCGGCGTGCCGGCGTACCACCGAGCGCAGGTGCAGGTTGCACACCGGGCATCCGGCGAACCGGCGGAACTGGAGATGGACCAGCCGTTGCGGGTCGGGCAGCTCGACCGGTCCGGCGTTGACCGGCGTGAGCGTCCGGGTGCTCACGGCCGGCCGGGGAAGAGGGGTGCGCATCGGGGCCTCCTGTAGGCGTACGACGTATACCTACGAGGGTGCAGTAGGGTGTCAAGTGCCATGCCTCGGCCCCGCTCCCTGACTCCCGACCGGATCGCCTCGGCGGCGTTGACCGTGATCGACCGCGACGGGCTCGCCGGGTTCACCATGCGGGCGGTCGCCACCGAGCTGTCGATGAGCGCGATGGCCCTCTATCGCTACGTCGACGATCGGGGCGAGCTGGAACGGCTGGTCGTGGAGGGAGTGCTCGACCGGATCGACACCGACCCGCCCGACCCCGAACTGCCGTGGGCCGACCGGGTCACGATCATGGTGGGCCGGATGCGCGCGGCCGTTGCCGCCCATCCGGCGATCGCGTCCCTGGTGCCCGTGCACCGGCACCGCTCCCGTGCCGTGCTGCGCTGGACGGAAACCGTGCTCGGTCTGCTGACCGAGGCCGGGCTGACCGGACAGCGGCGGGTGGTCGCCCTGCGTGGCCTGCTCAGCTACCTCCTCGGCGCGATCCAGCTGGAACATCTGGGCCCGCTCGCCGGGCCCGGCACCGCGGTGCTGGCCGAGCTTGCACCGGAGGCGTTCCCGTACCTCGCCGACACGGCCCGCACCGCGCGCCACATCAGCCCAGACGCCGAGTTCGACGGTGGCCTGGCCCTGTTCCTGCGAGGTTTGGCCGATCCGCCCCGGCCGCGCCCAGGCTGACGCCGCGTGGGGTCAACGGCGGGCGAGCAGGCCCCGAGGACGGACCGAGAACAGTGGCTCGGCGGCGGCGCCCGCCGACCGCAGGATGTGGTTCGCCGCGAGGATGCCGGTGGCCGCCGCCCGTTCCATCAGCGCGCTCGGAAAGTCGGTGCGGATGCCGTCGCCGGCCAGGTAGAGCCCATCGGCGTCGGTGCGTACGCCGGGCCGCCGGGCGTGGCTGCCGACCGCGAAGGCGGGTGCCTTCGCCTCCACCCGGGCGTGCAGCTCACGCACGCGCAGCCGGCCTGCCTCCGGCCAGAGTTCGGTCAGCTCGGCGCGCATCCGTTCGGCCAGCTCCGTCGCGGGCACGCCCGGCTCGCAGGCGTACGCGTGCAGCTCGATGACCGAGCCGCCGGTGCGCTCCGCCCAGCGCCGGGACTCGTGCTCCAAACGGTGGTACAGCGTCACCGAATCCAGCGTGGGCTGACGGGACACCCCGCTGAAGATCGCTCGATCGGGGCGTACGTCTCCGTCGCACCAGTAGCGCGCCACCGCGTACGGCGGGCCGGGCCGCCCGTACGCGGGCATCGCCGCCACCAGCTGCGGGGCGGCGTCGGCCAGCGTGGGGGAGGCCGCGACCAGCGCGGCGAGCGCCGGCGGGTCGACGGCCAGCACGACGTGCCCGGCCCGGTACGCCCGCTCGGCGGTCGCCACCCGCCAGCCGGCCGGATCACGACCCAGCCCGGTCGCCGCGACGCCGGTGAGCACCCGTCCGCCGTGGCGCTCGACGTGCCGGGCCAGCGGTGCCCAGATCGCCGTGGCGTAGTCCTCGTCGGGGCAGTCGAAGGCCAGCCCTTCGGGGTTGCCGAGCAGGTAGAAGTGGAACTGGGCGATCAGCTCGGCGGCCGACATCTCCGCCTCGTGGTTGAAGAACGAGTGGGAGAAGACCTCGAAGAGCATCGCCCGCGCCCGGTCCGGCAACCGTAGCGAGGTGAGCAGCTCCTCGGCGGTGACGCGGTCGAACTCGGCGTAGGTGCGTACCGGATGGTAGGCCAGCAGCGGCAGGGCGGCGTCCCGGTCCATTCCGCGCAGGTCGCGCAGCCGCACGCTGGGGCTGCGGGCCAGCAGGGTGAGCAGGTTCGCCGGTGGGGCGGGCGGCAGCCGCCCGAACTCCTCGGTCGGCCAGCGTGCGCTGAGCACCGGGTAACCCGGCACGGGCCGCAGGAAGCGCAGCGCCGGGTCGATCCGGCGCAGGATGTTGCGCCAGTTGTAGTACTGCCGGAAGAACGCGTGGAAACCGTGCTCGTTGACCTGGCTGCTGCCGTCGGCGAGCGTTTCCGGCCAGGCGCCCAACCGGCCGCCCAGGGTGGGCGCGGCCTCCAGCACGGTCACCTGGACGCCCCGTTCGGCGAGGACCACGGCCGCGGACATGCCGGCGATCCCGCCGCCGACGACCACTGCGGTGGCCGGTCGCGGCACGCGGTCAGGGCCGCCGCCCGGGTCCATCCGGTGCGGGCGTACGCCGATGAGCCGGCCGACCACCTGCGACAGCGTCATCCGCACCTCCCGGCTCGACCTCCTCAGTCTGCCCGAGATGTACGGAAAACGGCTGGTTGTTAATAGGGGGCCCCGGTACCTCACGAGGCGTTAACAAGGGGCCCCTCCCTACATCCGGTCGGAGGGGGGCCAGACGTAGTCGAGGTTGTCGGGGACGTCGGGGCCGAAGATCGGGCGGTAGTGGGCCGGGTCCTTGCGTAGCAGCGCCGAGCGGTGGCTCAGGTGCAGGTCCGTGCGGCCGAGCCAGGGCGGCAGTTCACCGGCGACCGCCAGCTCCTGCTGGGACCGGACGTGCTCGATGCCGCGGGCGGCGGCGAGGTCGGCGGTCAGGGTCGCGGCGCAGGTGTCGGCCCGGCCGGCAGCGCACCAGACCTCGCAGACGTCCAGTCCGTAGCGGGTCACGGCCTCCTCGTACCCGGTCCACATCTTCACCGCCGGGTGGTTGCGCCAGCCGTACCCGGGCCAGGTCAGCGCGCGCAGCACCTGGATCGCCTCGACCCGCTGTTTGCCGAGCCGTCGCTGGTCGAGCGTTCGAGCGCTGGCCAGGAAGTCCGGATACGGCAGGAACGTCTGCATGCCGCTGCCGTACCCCTCAGCGGCGCGGACATGCCGGACCAGTGCAGTCCAAGATCATCAGCGGGCTGCGCGGGGGGCGACCCGGTGGCTACCATGCGGGCATGCCGGAGCCGCTGCTCGATCGGGCCCTGCGAGCCGGCCGCCGGTTACGGGCCAACGGTGAGCCTCGGGCGCACTACGTGATCTGCGGCCAGGATCCGCTCGCCTACTGGGTGGTGCGGGCGTTGCGCGGCGGCGAGACACAGGCCGGGCGGTTGCGGATCACGCTGATCGTGCCCGAGCGTCGGCGCTCTCCCGGGCCGGACGGCCGTGACCTGGCCGGGGTCGAGGTGATCCGGGCCGACCGGCTGGACGAGATCGCCTTCCGCCGGGCCGGTCTGGCCGGGGCGGAAGGGCTGGCCCTGCTGCATCAGGACGACGTGGGCAACATGCACGCCGCCCTGTGCGCTCAGGAGGTCGAGCCCCGGCTGCGCCTGGTGGTGCGGATGTTCAACACCGGCCTGGCCAACGGGGTCCGGCAGATCTTCCCCGACTCGGCGGTGCTCTCGGACACCTCGATGGCGGCCCCGGCGTTCGTGGCCGCCGCGCTCGGCGAGGTCGCGCCCACCCACTTCCGGCACGGCGGACGCACCCTCTACGTGGCGCGCCGGGACGACGTACGGCCGAACGAGATCGTCTGCGGGGTGGCCGACACCCGCGATCCGCAGCAGGTGCTGCTGCTGCCGACGCATGGCCGGGACGCCGACGTGGTGCTCGCCGAGGCGGCCGGCCGACCGGCGGGCGCCGAGCTGGCCGCACGCCGGATGGCCCGGGCCCGGCGGCGTCGCCGCCCGGTGGCGATGGTGCTGCGGGCGGTCCGCAGCTTCGCCACCCGCAAGATCGGCGTCGCGGTGATCCTGCTGCTCGCGGTGGTGGGCCTGCTCGGTGGGCTGTACGCCAACGCGGCGCACGTCAGCCTGGCCGACGCGGTGTACCTGGCCCTGGTCACCACCCTCACCGGGCAGGACCCGGACACTGCCAAGGGCGCCGCCGAACAGATCATGCAGGTGGTGCTCAACCTCGCCGGGCTGGCGCTGATTCCGCTGATCACCGCGGTGGTGGTCGACGGGGTGGTCAACGCCCGGCTGGCCCTGCACACCGGGCGGATCCTGCCGGAGCGTTCCGGGCACGTCGTGGTGGTGGGGCTGGGCAACATCGGCACCCGGGTGATGGCCCAGCTCAACGACTTCGGCCTCGAGGTGGTGGCGATCGACAAGAACCCGGACGCGCGCGGCGCCGGACTCGCCCGGCGGCTGGGCGTACCGCTGGTGGTGGGGGACGCGGCGCAGGAGGAGACGTTGCGCGCCGCCTCGGTGGCCACCTGCCAGGCCCTGGTCGTGGTCTCCACCGACGACGGGGCCAACCTGCGGGCGGCGCTGAATGGCCGGACCATCAACGACCAGCTCCGGGTGGTGCTGCGGCTGTTCGACGGCGACTTCGCCGAGCGGGTGCAGCGCGCCTTCGGCATCGGCACCTCGCGCAGCGTCTCCTACCTGGCCGCCCCGTCGTTCGCCGCCGCGCTGCTGGACCGGGCGGTGATCGCCACCATCCCGGTCGGCCGGCACGCCCTGCTGGTCACCGAGGTCCCGGTGGCGGCCGGCTCGGCCCTGGACGGGCAGCCGCTCGCCGCAGTGAACAAGACCGGGAGCGTACGCCTGCTCGCGCACGCCCGCGCCGGCCAGCGGTACGACTGGACGCCCGAGCGACGCCGGGTGATCGTCGCCGGGGACCGGCTGACCGTGATGGCCCGTCGGGCCGGCCTGAACGCCCTGCTCCGCAAGGCCGCCCCACCCGAGCCGGAGACCCCGCGCGGCGCTCCCGAGCCGCGTGAAACAGCGGAATAGACCAGAAGCACATAGTCGAGTGACCGTCATGTCACACAGACATAAATATGTCTCTGTGACATGACGGCTTCAACGAGTAGTGCCTCCCCCCGGCCGGGTAAGGGCCAGGAGCCGGGTAAGGGCCAGGAGCTGACCCGGACGGTCAGTGGCGGGCGGGGCGGAGGGCGTACCAGGCGGCGCCGAGGGCGAGCACGCCGAAGCCGGCGAGCACGCTGGCCAGTGGCAGGTTGACCGCGAGCAGTACGCAGCCGACGAGCCCGATCACGGCCAGCGCCTGCACCGGCAGCTTTCGGGCCGGTTCGCGGCCGAGCGTCAGTGCGGCGGCGTTGGTGATGGCGTAGTAGACCAGCACGGTGACGCTGGAGAAGCCGATCGCTCCCCGCACGTCGGCCAGCACGACCACCAGGATCACCACGGCGGCCACCGCCAACTCGGCCCGGTGCGGCACCTGGTGCACAGGGTGCACGGCGGCCAGCGCGGTAGGCAGGTCGCGGCGGCGGGCCATCGCCAGGGTGGTTCGGCCGACCCCTGCGACCAGGGAGAGCAGCACCCCGGTGACCGCGACGGCCGCCCCGGCGCGGACCACCCAGGCAAGGCCGGGCAGCCCGGCGGCGGTCACCACGTCGGCCAGGGGCGCGGCGGAACTGGCCAGTTGGGCCGGCCCGAGCACGCCGAGCGTGATCACGGCCAGCAGCAGGTAGATCACCAGCACCATGCCGAGTGCCAGCGGCACCGCCCGGGGGATGGTCCGCTCCGGCTCGAGTACCTCCTCGCCGAGGGTGGCGATCCGCGCGTACCCGGCGAAGGCGAAGAAGAGCAGGCCCGCTGCGGTGAGCACGCCCCGGGCCGAGCCGCCGGGCTGATCGAACCGGGCGGCCGACACGTCGGTCGCACCGGCCACCGCGACCAGGGTCAGCACCGCCAGCACGACCAGCACCAGGACCCGGGTGGCGGTCGCGGTCTTCGTCACGCCCCGGAGGTTCACCCCGGTCACCGCGACGACGGCGGCGACCGCGACGAGTCGGGCCTGCCCCGGCCAGAGGTACGCCCCGATGGTCAGCGCCATCGCCGCGCAACTGGCCGTCTTGCCGATCACGAAGCCCCAACCGGCGAGGAACCCGGCGAACGGGTTGAGCCGTTCCCGGCCGTACACGTAGGTGCCGCCGGACTCGGGGTAGCGGGCGGCGAGCCGCGCTGAGCTGGTCGCGTTGCAGTAGGCGATGAAACCGGCGAGCAGGAGCGCCACCAGCAGGCCGACGCCACCAGCCGCCGCGGCGGCGGGGGCGAAGACCACGAAGATGCCCGCGCCGAGCATCGACCCCAGACCGATGACCACGGCATCCGGTACGCCCAACCGGCGGGCAAGCTGATCCACGGCCGCAGCCTAGGGCCGCGTGGTGAACGGGCCACTCCAGTTGCGTAACGGATCGGGCAGCGGCAGGTCGTCCCAGGGCACCCGGTGCAGCAGCCGGTCCAGCAGCAGCCCCAGCAGCAGCCCGGCCACCGAGTCGGTCAACCAGTGCCAGCCCAGGTAGGTCGTGGTGCAGAGGACCACTGCCGGCGGCACGATCCGGACCACGAGCACCAGCCGGCGGGGCATCGCGCGGCCGAGGCCGGCCAGCAGCGGAGCGAGCAGCACTGCGATCACGCCGTACCAGACGATCGCGTTGGCGACGTGCCCGGACGGGTACGACTGGGCGAACCGGACCGGCAGGTCGTCCTGGAAGAGCGGGAGGGTCTGCTCCGCCGGCAGGAACGGTTCCTTGCTGCTGGCGCTCGGCGCGGGCCGGGCCGTCCACACCTTCAGTGGGCCGATGGTCAGGAGGGTGAGCACGAAGGCGGCCACCGGTACGAGCAGGGGGCGCACCGAGCGCAGCCGGACGGCCAGCAACGCCGCCAGACCGGTCGCGATCAACGTCAGCGGGGTGCCCTGACCGAGGTAGTTGAGGACGATCGCGATCCACCGGGCGGCGGTG
The DNA here is from genome assembly GCF_014646235.1 of Micromonospora sonchi. Lineage (GTDB taxonomy): Bacteria > Actinomycetota > Actinomycetes > Mycobacteriales > Micromonosporaceae > Micromonospora > Micromonospora sonchi. The sequence goes on from NZ_BMNB01000005.1 coordinate 54,807, forward strand.
GGCCGGTGTGCGTCGGCCCAGTCGGCCACCGCGCGGTCGATGCCGAAGAACATGCCGGCGGCGAGCGCGGCGGTCAGCGCGACCAGGGCGGCCAGCAGCACGGCGTCGAACCACCAGCCGGCCGGGCGTACCGGTGCCGGGCGTAACCTGCCGCGTACCGGTGTCGTCTCCCGCACCCGGATCACGCTACCGGCCCGACGTGGTGGCCGACCCGAGCGGTGCGGGGTGGCTGTGGGCCGAACCACGTGGGGAAGCGTTCCGGCCGGGTACGCGTCAGACTGGACGCGTGCGGATCACTTCGGCTCTCGTCGACCCGGCGCTGCTCGACCTCCCCTGGTCGACGCCGCTGGAGCAGTGGCCGGCTGAACATCTGGTCGCGCTGCCGCAGGGCATCTCCCGGCACGTGGTGCGCTTCGTGCGACTGGGCGGGTACGTCTACGCGGTCAAGGAGACCGGCGAGCGGGTGGCCGAGCGGGAGTACGACCTGCTGCGCGCCCTGGAGCGGATCGACTTTCCGTCGGTGCGGGCGGTGGCGATCGTCGCCGACCGGGAGTCCGACGCCGGTGAGCCGCTCGACCCGGTGCTGATCACCCGGCATCTTCAGTTCTCCCTGCCCTACCGGGCGCTGTTCTCCCACACGCTGCGGCCGGAGACGATGGGCCGGCTGCTCGACGCGCTCGCCGCGCTGCTGGTCCGGATGCATCTGACCGGCTTCTTCTGGGGCGACTGCTCGCTGTCCAACACGCTGTTCCGGCGCGACGCCGGTGCCTTCGCCGCGTATCTGGTGGACGCGGAGACCGGGGCGCTGCGCACCGTGCTCTCCAACGGTCAGCGTGGTGAGGATCTGGAGATCGCCCGGGTCAACATCTTCGGCGAGGCGCTGGATCTACAGGCCGCCGGCCTGCTGCACGACTCGATCGACCCCGAGATGGTCTCCGAGGAGGTCGTGCAGCGCTACGAGCGGCTCTGGCACGAGATCACCTACGAGCAGCAGGTCGAGCGGGAAGCCCGGCACGACATCGAGGGGCGCATCCGCCGGCTCAACGAGATGGGCTTCGACGTGGCCGAGGTGGCCATGTCGACCATGGGCAACGGGCGGTACCTGGTCCGGCCGAAGGTCGTCGACGCCGGCTACCACCACCGCCGGCTGCTCCGGCTCACCGGCCTGGACGCCGAGGAGAACCAGGCCCGCAAGCTGCTCAACGACCTCGACGCGTACCGGGCGGAGAGCGACCTGACCGACGAGCAGCAGGCCGCCCACCGCTGGCTGACCGAGGTGTTCGAGCCGGTGGTCCGGGCGGTCCCCGCTGACCTGCGGCGCAAGCTGGAGCCGCAGGAGCTGTTCGCCCAGATCATCGAGCACAAGTGGCTGCTCTCCGAGCGGGCCGGGCGGGACGTGGGGATGCGGCACGCGGTGCAGTCGTACCTGACCGACGTGTTGGTGCACCGCCCCGACGAGCAGGCCGTCCTCGGCGTCGAGATGTCGAAGGCCTGAGGGCTCCCGTCACCGCACCCATTCGCCGGCGCGCATCACCTGCACCACGTTCAGCTCCTCGTCGAGCACGACCAGGTCGGCGCGCAGACCGGCGGTGAGGGCGCCGACCCGGTTGCCGAGGCCGACGGCCAGGGCCGGGGTGGTGGACACCATGCGTACCGCGTCGGGCACCGGCATGCCGACGGCCACCGCGTGGCGCAGCGCCGCGTCCATGGTGAGCGTGCTGCCGGCGATCGTGCCGTCGGCGAGGCGGGCCTGGCCGTCGACGACGGTCACCGCCTGGCCGCCCAGCTCGTACTCGCCGTCGGGCATGCCGGCGGCGGCCATCGCGTCGGTCACCAGCGCGCACCGTTCCGGACCGGCGGTCGCGACGGCGAAGGTGAGGGTCCCCTTGTGCAGGTGCACCCCGTCGGCGACCAGCTCGCAGAACACGTTCGGCGCGGTGAGCAGCGCCACCGCCGGCCCCGGGTCCCGGTGGTGCACCGGGCGCATCCCGTTGAACAGGTGGGTGCCGACGCTCGCGCCGGCCGCCACGGCGGCGCAGGTCTGTTCGTAGGTGGCGTCGGTGTGGCCCACCGCGGCGACCACACCCTGCCCGGTGAGCAGACCGATGGCCTCGAGCGCGCCGGTGCGCTCGGGGGCGAGGGTGACCATCCGCACTGCCCCCTCGCCGAGCTTGAGCAGCTCGGTCAGCTCGTCGGTGGACGGGTCACGGAGGAACTCCGGGTTCTGCGCGCCGCACCGGACGGCGGACAGGTACGGCCCCTCGAAGTGGATGCCGGCCAGCACCTCCTCCCGGACCAGCGGCGCGAAGGCCGTGGTGGCCGAGCGCATCAGCTCGAAGGGCGCGCTGACCAGGCTGGCCAGCAGGCTGGTGGTGCCGTGGTTCAGGTGGAACGCGGCGGCGGCCCGGGCGGAGTCGGCGTCACCGGTGGTGAAGGTGTGCCCGCCGCCGCCGTGGGTGTGGATGTCCACGAAACCGGGCACGATCCAGTGGCCGTCGCGGACCGACGGATACTCGGCGACCGCGCTGATCCGGTCGCCTCTGACCTCGACGCAGCCCTGCCGGATCACCCCCGTCGGGGTCACCACCTTGCCGTTCACCCGAAGGGTCATCTCGTCTCCAGTTGGTCGAGGGCGAGCAGGGCGGCGCCGAGGCATCCGGCCTCGTCGCCGAGAGCGGCCGGGACCAGTTGTGGCTCCCGGTGAAAGGTCAGACGGTCCCGCAGCGCGGTACGCAGCGGGTCGAACAACCCGGTGCCGGCCTGGGCGAGGCCGCCGCCCAGGACGATCGTCTCCACGTCGAAGAGCGCCTGGGCGGTGGCCAGACCGTCGGCCAGCGCCTCGACGGCCTCCCGCCAGACCCGGCTGGCGAGTTCCTCGCCCGCCGCCGCCCGGGTGGCCACCTGGGCGGCGGTCACCATGGTCCGTCCCGACGTCGGTCCGGCGGCGGACCCATCGTCCGATGTGGTGTCGGCGAACCGGGCCGCCGCAGTGCCGGTGAGGTCGCCGTAGCGGCGGGCGACGGCCGAGGCGGAGGCGATCGCCTCCAGGCAGCCCGGACGCCCGCAGCCGCAGACCGGCCCGTCCGGGCGGACCAGGATGTGGCCGAGTTCTCCGGCGGCGCCGTGCACGCCGGTGGTGGCCGAGCCGGCGACCACGTGCGCGGCGGCGATGCCGGTACCGATCGCCACGAAGAGCACGTGCCCGGCGTCGCGGCCGGCGCCCATCCGCGCCTCGGCGAGGCCGCCCGCGCGCACGTCGTGGCCGAGCGCCGTGGGCAGGCCGAGTCGCGCGGACGCCAGCTCACGCAGGGGTACGTCCCGGAAGCCGACGTTCGCCGACCAGACCGCGACGCCGCGTGCCTCGTCGACGACGCCCGGCACCACGATGCCGAGCGCGGCCGGGGTGAGCCCGTCCGCGCGCGCCCTGCCGGCCAGTCCCTGCGCCACGGCCAGGATCGTGTCGACCACGGCGTCGGGACCGCGCCCGGCGTCGGTCGGGTGTCGCTCGGTGTGGACCACGGCACCGTCGACGCCGATGAGCGCGCACTTCATCCCGGTGCCGCCCACATCCAGTGCGACGGCGACGTCGCCGACGCTCATGCCGACATGTCACCACGCCGGGTCCCGGCGCGAGCGCGCTGCCTCACGTGAGGACCACGGAGCGGCTCAGGTGCCGGGGCGCGTCCGGGTCGAGCCCGCGACTGGCCGCCAGGGCGATGGCGAATCGCTGCGCCAGGATCAGGTCGGCCATCGGGTCGACCGGGGTACGACCGGCGGCCCAGCGGCCCAGCACGGTGCGCACCCCGTGGGTGCGGCTGTGCGCGAACGCCGCGCCGGTGGCGGCGACGTCCTCGGGCAGTCCGTCGGGCAGTTCACCGAAGGCCCAGACCAGCCGGCCGGGGGCGGCCACGGCGATCGGGCCGTGCCGGTAGTCCATCGCCGGGTACGCCTCGGCCCAGAACGTGGCGGCCTCGCGGCACTTCAGCGCCGCCTCCTGGGCCAGTCCGATCGTCCAGCCCCGGCCGAGGAAGGTGACCTGTTCGATCAGGGCCGGGTCGATCGGTAGCGGGGCGCGCACGGCGACCTCCGCGTCGGCGACCAGGGCCGTGATGTTGTCGCCGAGGTGGGCGCGGAGCAGGGCCAGCACGGTGGTGGCGAAACGGGTCTGCACCACCGAGCGTTCGTCGGCGAAGGGCATGGTGACGGCGGCGTCCGCGAGACTCGCGGCGGGAGAGCCGGGGTCGCCGACCAGCACCGTGGTCGGGGTCCGCCCGCGCAGCGCGGCGAGCAGGTCCAGCACCTCGGTCGTGGTGCCGGAGCGGGTGATCGCCAGCAGCCGGTCGTAGCGGCGGTCGGCGGGGTACTCGCTGGCCTGGAAGGCGTCCGTTTCGCCCTGGCCGGCGGCCTCCCGGCGGGCCGCGTACGCCATTCCCATGAACCACGACGTGCCGCAGCCGACGACGGCGACCCGCTCGCCGGGGCGGGGCAGTCGGTCGAGCACGCTGGGGGCGAGTTCGCCGGCCTGGCGCCAGCAGCCCGGCTGACTCGCGATCTCTGTGTGAACGTAAGCCATGAGAACTCCTTGCCCGGCGGACCGTTGCGCAATACGGCTCGTTTATCCCACCTTTCGAGCGTTCATTGTGCGTGAAATCTGGTGGGAATAGCAACTGGGCGCGCGATCGAGCAGCCCAGGGTTTTGCCTCATCGTAGTTTCGAGCACTAGTGTGCACGCAACCAATCACCGTTCGTGCAGACACGGAGGCTCGGGGTGGACCGTTACGCGAGATGGAACGCCCTGCTCGAGATGCTGACCGAGTCCGGTCGGATCACCGTCGAGAAGGCCGCCGAACGACTGGACGTCTCCCAGGCGACCATTCGCCGGGACTTCGACCAGCTCGCCCAACAGCAGATGATCACGCGCACCCGGGGTGGTGCGGTCGCCAACGGGGTCTCGTACGACCTGCCGCTGCGGTACAAGACGGCCAAGCACTCGGCCGAGAAGCAGCGCATCGGCGCGGCCGCCGCGGCGCTGGTCTCGCCGGGCACGGTGGTCGGCCTCAACGGCGGCACCACCAGCACCGAGGTGGCCCGGGCGCTGGCTGTCCGCCCGGATCTCAACACCAACGCCGAAGGTGCCCAGTTGACCGTGGTCACCAACGCGCTGAACATCGCCAACGAGCTGCTGGTCCGCTCCCGGATGAAGGTCGTGGTGGCCGGCGGGGTGGTGCGGCCGAAGTCCTTCGAGCTGGTCGGGCCGTTGGGCGGGGCGCTGCTGCGCGAGGTCACCCTGGACGTGGCGCTGCTCGGCGTGGACGCGATCGACCCGCAGCTCGGCGCCGCCGCCCACCACGAGGGCGAGGCGGCGATGAACAACCTGATGGTCGCGCGGGCCAAGCGGGTGGTCATCATCGCCGACTCGTCCAAGCTGGGCGGTCACGCCTTCGCCCGGATCTGCCCCGTCGAGCGGGTGGAAACGCTGGTCACCGACTCGGGTTCCGCACCCGAGCTGATCGACGCCTTCCGCACCGCCGGCGTCCACGTCATCTGCGCCTGAGGTGCAAGGAAGGGCCCCCTTTTAACGCCTCCGGTATAGCAGGGGCCCCCTTTTAACAGCCGCGACAGTCGCCCTCCGGCGCGCCGCTGCATACCAGGTATCGCCTCCGTCTGCATACCGCGTATGGTGTCGATCGTTGCCCACACACCAACGGGGGAGGTGCAGCTTGCCAGCTGTCCTGGAAATCGAAGGTCTACGAAAGACGTACCGCAGTCGACGACGCGGCACCCGCAACGCCCTGGACGGCTTCGACATGCGGGTCGAGGCGGGCCAGGTCCACGGCTTTCTCGGCCCCAACGGGTCGGGGAAGACCACCACATTGCGTACGCTGCTCGGCCTCATCCGGCCGGACGGCGGCCGGATGACCATCCTCGGCCACGAGGTGCCGGCGGCGCTGCCCCAGATCGCCGGCCATGTCGGTGCGATCGTGGAGAGTCCACAGTTCTTCCCGCACTTCACCGCCCGGGACACCCTCACCCTGCTGGCCAGCGCCGGCGAGGTGCCGGTGCAGCGGGTCGACGAGGTGCTGGAGTTGGTCGGACTACGCGACCGGGCCGGCGAGCGGGTCAAGACGTACTCGCTCGGCATGAAACAGCGGCTCGCGGTCGCCTCGGCCCTGCTGAAGAACCCGAAGCTGCTGATCCTCGACGAGCCGGCCAACGGCCTCGACCCGGGCGGCATCCGGGAGATGCGTACGCTCGTGCGCAACCTCGCCGAATCGGGGATGACCGTGGTGCTCTCCAGCCACATTCTCGGCGAGATCCAGCTGATCTGTGACTCGGTCACCATCATCTCGCTGGGCCGGCGGGTCGCCTTCGGCCCGGTCGACGAGGTGTTGGCGCAGCACTCCTCCGGCTCGGTCCGGGTCCGCCTGGAGGCCGTCACGGACCTGCCGGTCGCCGCCGCCGTGCTGCAGAAGTCCGGTCACCGCGTGTCCGCCAACCCGGACCACCTGATGCTGACCGGAGTGGACAAGCCGGCCACGGTCACCCGGCTCCTGGCCGAGCAGGGCCTCTACGTCAGCGAACTCGCTCCGGTCGCGGTCGACCTGGAGAGCGTCTTCCTCGAACTGACCAACACCGCGCCAGTACCCGGCCAGCACCGACAGGTCGACCAGTCCGTACGAGTCGATGGGGCGGACTCCTCCGCCCCCACCGGGGGAGGTTGGGGCGCGTGAGTCTCTTCCGTACCGAGTTGCGCCGGCTGGCCAAGCGGCGTTTCACCCGCTGGATGACGGCGGGCGGCCTGCTGGTGCTGGCCCTCATCGTGGTGGGCCTGTTCTTCACCAACCAGAAGATCGGCCCCGACCAGTGGGCCGAGGCCAAGCGTTCCGCCGACCAGCAGCACCAGGAGCAGATGCAGTGGGCCGAGCAGGAGCGGGCCAACTGCGAGCGGGCCAAGGCAGCGGGCGAGAACGTCGACTACTACCCGCCCGACTGCGCGGAGATCACCGGACCGCCGCGGGAGGCCATCGAGGAGAAGTGGTTCCTGCCGTCGACCTTCGTCTTCCGGGAATCCTTCGAGGAGATGCTGATCCCGCTCGCGGGAATCCTGGCCATGGTCGGCTTCGTGGTGGGTGCATCCTTCGTCGGTGCCGAATGGAACACCGGCGGGATGATGAACTTGCTGCTCTGGCGCCCGAAGCGGCTGACCGTCCTGCTGACCAAGCTGGGCGCGCTGCTGGCCGGGCTGCTCGCCCTGGCCGTGCCCGCCACGGCGGCCTGGTTCGGTAGCCTCTGGCTGGTCGCCAACTGGCGCGGGACCACCGAGGGGGTGACCTCCGGAGCATGGCAGTCGTTCCTGCTCACCGGGCTGCGCGGCGTGGTGCTGGTGCTGGTGGCGGCGACGGTGGGCTTCGCCCTGGCCTCGCTCGGCCGGCACACCGCGATGGCGCTCGGCGGGGCGGTCGCGGTTCTGATCGTCGGCCAGGTCGGGCTCGCCATCCTGCTGTCCATGGCCCAGGTCCGGTTCGCGCAGGCCTGGCTGTTGCCCACGTACGCGTACTCCTGGATGAGGAAGACAGTCACGCTCGAGGACTGGCGGTCCTGCGAGGCCACCTACACCGGTGAGTGCAAGCCGGCCATCCTGGAACTCACCTGGCAGCATTCGTCGGTGCTGTTCACCGTCGGGGTGGTGTTGTTCCTCGGCGCGGCGCTCTGGACGATGCGCCGGCGGGACGTCGCCTGAGAGGCCGTGGGCGCGATTCCTCCCTCCCCGGATCGCGCCCACGGCGGGTGTTCCGCACGGACCGCCACCGGGTGTTCCGCACGGACCGCCACCGGGCGTTCCGCACGGACCGCCACCGGGTTTTCCGGCGGCCGGCCACGCTCCCGATGCGCCCGGGCTGACCTGTGGTTAGGCTGGGAAGCCCGGTTGGCGTCGCCCGTGCCGGCCGCCCCCGTGAGGAGCCGCATGCAGCCCGCCGACGCCACCCCGGCAGCGGAGCACCCCGACCCCCGGGTGCCGGCCGATGCCGGTCCGGGCACCGTCGCGGTGCCTCCGCCGAGGTCGGCGCCCGAGGCGGAGTCGGGCGTGCCGGACGATGCGGCCGTGCCCGTCGCCGCCGACGCCGCACCAACCGACGCGGTTGACGTGCTCGGCGAGCGGGAGCGGGAGATCCTCGCGTTCGAGCGGCAGTGGTGGCGCCACGCCGGTGCCAAGGAGCAGGCGATCCGGGATCGCTTCGGGTTCTCCGCCACCCGTTACTACCAGTTGCTCAACGCGCTGCTGGACAATCCGGCGGCGCTCGCCGCCGATCCGGTGCTGGTCGGTCGGCTGCTGCGTCTACGCGCCTCCCGAACGCGTAACCGCCGCCGCTGAGGTCGGGTGCAACCGTCCCCGCCGGGCCGGCTACGTGAGCCGCCGCCGAGCGGCTCCAGCGGCCGGTGCCGCTTGAGGCCGGGGGCCGGCTGGTGCCGGGCGCATGTCGGGTCGCCCGGCGGGTAGCCGGGGCGCGGAGGTGGCGGCGATGACCGGTGGCGGCCCTGCGGGACCGAGGTGGGCGGCGCAGCAGATGTATCGGGCGGGCGGCTCAGGGCCGCCCGAGGCGGCCTCCGCCGAGCGTCGGCGGGGCGCGGCGGTCGGAGCGGCGCCGACCATGCGGGTACGCTCCGCCTCCGCCCCGCCGCCCGGACGTACGGTCAACGAGGACCTGGTGTTCCAGAGCGGTCCGCTGGTCGGGGTGTTGGACGGGGCGACCGTACCGGAGGGTTTCGACACCGGCTGCCTGCACGGACCGCAGTGGTACGTCCGGCACCTCGCCGCGCGGCTGGGCCTGGCCGAGGCGGCACGCCCGGCGGCGACGCTGGTGAGCAACCTGGCCGCGGCGATCCTCGCGGTCCGGGCCGACCACGGCGGGCAGTGTGACCTCGACCATCCCGGCACCCCGTCGAGCACCGTCTGTCTGCTGCGCGATGGTGGAGACCAGGTCGACTACCTGGTGCTCTGTGACAGTCCGCTGGTGCTCGACACCGGCGGCAGGGTCGACGTGGTCGCCGACGACCGGTTGGCGGCCTCGGCGGAGAGCCTGGGTGACACCGCCGCCGAGTTGCCGGAATCGACCGACCGGGCCACCCGGTTCCGGTACGCCGTCGGCGTGCAGCGGGGGTGGATGAACCGTACGCACGGCTACTGGGTCGCCGCCGCCGACCCGGACGCGGCCTACCACGCGGTGGTAGGCACCCTTCCCCGGCGCGGGCCGGACGCGCTGCGCCGCGCGGTGCTGCTCACCGACGGAGCCTCCGCCGCCGTCGAGGAGTTCGGACTGTTCGACTGGGCCGCCCTGCTCGACGTGGTGACCGCCGAGGGCCCGGGTGGGCTGATCGACCGCGTGCGAGCCGCCGAGCGGGACCACCCCGAGCGGCTCCGGCGCCACAAGCGAGCCGACGACGCCTCTGCCGTCTACTGCGAGTTCATCGGGCCGGACGACAGCGGAGCGTGAGGAAAAGCACCGGGTGGTCCGACCGGTCGGTCGGCGTTGACCAGAGGTTCCGGTGGTCGCGAATCGGGTGGACGCCCGCTGCCTAGCGCGGAAGACTGCGGCATGTGACAGGCACGGTCCGGTTGGAGCCGGTGGACGAGCAGAATCTCGAACCGTTGCTCTCCGTAGCGGTAGCCGAGGCGGAGCCGGCGGACGTGATGCCGCCGGTGGCGGCACCGGCCGGATGGTCGCACGCCCGGCGGGAGGCGTTCCGGCAGTTCCACCGGGCGAGCTTCGGCGGCCTCGACGGCCCGGAGCGGACCCAGATGTACGCCATCGTGGCCGCCGGCGAGGTGGTCGGAATGGTCCGGATGACCCGTAGCGGGGAACCGGGCACGGTGGAGACCGGCCTGTGGCTCGGCCGGTCCGCTCGGGGGCAGGGACTCGGCCCGGCCGCGCTGCGGGAGTTGCTCGACCGTGCGGCGGCCGCCGGAATGCGGCGCGTCGTGGCCGAGACGACTCCGGGTAATCGCGGCGCCATGTCCGTACTCCTGAAGTGTGGCGCCAAATTGCGCGAGGCGGACGGTAGGGTGTGCGCCGAAATTTGTCTGGACACCCCACCGCCAGCGCTCTGAAATCCGTTTTCTGCCATCTGTCGATCCCATCGTTCCCCCTGCTCCTGGCGACCTGATGCCCGCATTGTCCCGCTTGCTGCCGCGCTGTTCGATCTTCGGGTTGATCACACCCGGGACGCTGCCGAAAACGTTTTGGCAATGGGGGGCCGGGTACCGCCCGCCGGGTCCGCGAACATGGGACACCTGACGATCCGCTGACCTACCGCCCGATCGCCCTGGTGGACCTGCTCGACCGGGTGCTCGCCACCGGCGTGGTGATCAGCGGGGACATCACCATCTCCATCGCCGAGGTCGACCTGGTCCGGATCTCGCTGCGCGCACTGGTCGCCTCGGTCGGCGCGTTGGCCCCACCCGTGCCGGACGCGGTCGGCGGTCCGGCCCTTTCCACGTCGGAGGCTGCCGGCGGATCGGCCGTTCCGACGGCGGAGGCTGCCGGTGGGTCGGCTGTTCCGATCTTGGACGTTCCCTGGGACGACCCCGGGGTCGATCCGGGGCAGGGGCCCGGATGACCGAGCGGGACGAGGGCGCCGACCTGGCCGCCGCGCTCGGTCACCCCGGCTGAGCCTCCCCGGGTGATCCCACTGGACCGGCGGCTCGCAGTCGACCGGGACTCGGTCGAACGCGGGCTGGCCAGCCTGGTGCTCACCGTGATCGAGCTGCTGCGCCAACTGATGGAGCGGCAGGCGCTGCGGCGGGTCGACCTCGGCGACCTGACCGACGAGCAGGTCGACCGGATCGGCATCACCCTGATGGCGCTGGAGGAGCAGATGACCGAACTCCGCGAGTACTTCGGACTGGCCCCCGAGGATCTCGACCTCGACCTCGGGCCCCTGGGTCCCCTGCTCCCGCGCGACTGACCCGCGACCGGCCGAGCCTCGCCGACGGCTCCGGCTCGGGCCGTAGCCCAGCCTGCTGGACGAAGATCGATCGACGGGCCACCGCGTCACCCTTGTCGTTGATCTGGTACCCGTCGAGCCAGAGCCACCCGTGGTAGGTGCTCCGGTCGAGCACGCGGATCACCCGGAACAGGATCGGCTTGGAGAACTGCACGCTGGCTTGCCGGCCCACCTGCAGCAGGTCACCGGCGCGAGGCGTGATCACGTAGCCCCGCACCAGCGTGAGTGCCACGCCGAGCAGGTACTGGTCGTACGTCACGTGCCGAGAGATGTCTGTTTCCTCGCGTTTGGGTGGCAACTCGTTGTCACCTCCTGGACTGCTGCGCGGGGTGCCGGGGCAGCCGCCGAACAGCCCGAAGGGGGATCACGGGTCGTGCCAGCGTCTGCCCCAGCAATCCGGGATGTACCCGGAGGGTGAACCACCTCTGGTGCCAACCCGGGCGGTTCGTTCTCGGGCTAATCCACCTTGCCCTCCTACTCGGAGCTGGCCGATCTGTACTCGGTGTCGGTCTCCACGGCTGCGCGTTCGGTGGCGCTGCTGCGCGATCGAGGCGTGGTCGTCGGTGCGCCCGGAAGAGGTGTCTTCGTCAAGGAGCCGGCTCCCGGCCGAGGCTAGAGGTCGTGCAATAGGTGATTGCCATGGTTCACTGGCGCTGAGGCAGCAACTTCGGGGAACTTGCTGCCTCCCGCCTGCGCCGTGCCAGCAAGTTCGGGGAAGATGCTGCCTCAGGCCAGGGCCGAACGTTCGTGGCGACCGGGTGGCCCGCAAGGGGGAGTGCTGGGCGAGCCGCCGCCTGTTGGCGCGGTTAGAGAGACCGGCAATAGGTGGTGCCGGCGAGATGAGGTCCAGGGGATGGTGGGTCCGGGCCTGGTGGCCGAGGTGGCTGGGATGAGGATGCTGCGTGTTGCGGCAGGTCGGGGTGTTGGGATGTCCAGGGCGGGCACGGGTTGCGGCATGCTGACGTTTCCGGCTCGCTGGGTGGCGCGAGTTGCGGCGTGTCGGGGTTTCCGGGCCGGTTGAGACCGCGAGTTGCGGTCTGCTGTGAGCAGGGCCGCGAGATGCGGTGTCTTGTGTGACGGTGCCGGGGTTGCGGACGTGGTCGCATCGCCTGGCCGCCTGACGCGCCAGGATTCCGCCGTCGCACCGGCCTCCCGCTACCTGGGGACGCCCGACAACTGGGGATCAGCTGCGTTGTTCGGCGTAGGCGGCCAGCCAGGCGACCTGGGCCGGGTCCAGGGAGGGGCGGACGCGGGCGCGGGCCGCCTCGACGTGCGCGGCGGTGACCGTGGTGGCGGTCAGCGACTCGCGCATCGCGGCCAGCGCCGCCTCCCGGATCAGGGCCGCGCAGTCGGCGGCGGAGAAGCCGTCCAGCTCCGCGCCGAGGGCGGCGAGATCGACCTCCTCGGCGAGCGGCACGTTCCGCGCCGAGGCGCGCAGGATCTCCGCCCGCGCGGCGGCGTCCGGCGGCGGCACGTAGACCAGCCGCTCCAGCCGCCCGGGCCGCAGCAGCGCCGGGTCGATCAGGTCGGGGCGGTTTGTCGCGCCGATCACCACGACGTTGCGCAGTGCCTCGACCCCGTCCAGTTCGGTGAGCAGGGCGGCGACCACCCGGTCGGTGGTGCCGCCGTCGGTGGCCTGGCCACGTACCGGGGCGAGGGCGTCCACCTCGTCCAGGAAGATCAGCGTCGGGGCGGCCTCCCGGGCTCGGCGGAAGAGTTCGCGTACCGCGCGTTCGCTCTCACCGACCCACTTCGACAGCAACTCCGCGCCCTTGACCGAGAGCACGTTCGCCCGGCCGGTGCCGGCCAGCGCAGTCACCAGGTAGGTCTTGCCGCAGCCCGGCGGGCCGTAGAGCAGCACCCCGCGCGGCGGTTGCACACCGAGCCGGGCGAAGGTGTCCGGGTAGGTCAACGGCCAGAGCACCGACTCGGTCAGCGTCTGCTTCACCTCCACCAGGTCACCCACGTCGTCGAGGGTCACCCGGGCCAGTTCGAGGGTGGCGGCGGCCATGGTGGTCGGCCGGACCACCTCCAGGGCGGCGGTGAAGTCGTCCATCCGTACCGTCGGGTTCTCCGCCGACTTCTGCCGCAGCGCCGCGCGGACCCCGGCCTCGCGGACCAGCGCGGCCAGGTCGGCGGCGACGAACCCGGGGGTACGTCCGGCCACCTCGTCCAGGCGGACGTCCTCGGCGAGCGGCACCGGGCGGGTCAGTACGGCCAACTGCTCCCGGCGCAGGGCCGCGTCCGGCAGCGGCACGTCGATCCGCAAGGAGAGCAGGTCCGGGGCGCGCAAGGCCGGGTCGACGGCCTCCGGCCGACTGGTGGTGCAGACCACCGCCGCTCCGGCCTGGACCACCTGGGCCAGGCACTGACGGAACACCGTCGCCACCGGGCCGGGGGCGTCCGCCGGGGCCAACGCCTCCACGTCGGTGACCAGCAGCACGGCCGGGCCACCGGCGATCACCTCGGCGGTGACCTCGCGCAGCCGCCCGACGGCCGAGGAGTTGCTCAGTGCCGCGATCTCGGGCGCCCAGAGCGGCTGGACCCGGGCGCCGACCTGAGCGGCCACCGCGCGGACCAGCGCCGACTTGCCCGAGCCGGCCGGTCCGGCGACGAGGACCCCCAGCGCGACCGTGGTGCCCAGCCGGCCCAGCACCTCCCGATGGTGGAAGCCGAGGTCGAGCAGCTCGATCAACTCTTCGGCCTGGGAGCGCAGGCCGGGCAGCTCGTCCACGGACGGGACGTCCGCCACATCGCCGGCCGACCGGTCCGATTCGCCCCGGTCGATGCGGCTGGTGCCGGCGCCACCCTCGAAGCCGGTCAGCGAGCCGCCGGCGCCACCCCCGACGCCAGCCAGCGGTCCGCCGGCGCCACCCCCGAGGCCGGCCAGCGATCCGCCGAGGCCGGCCAGGGCCGCGGACCGGGCGGACACCGGGCCGGCGGTGCCGTGGGTGGCGGCGCCGTGTTCCCAGCCGACGACCGTCTCCATGGTGACCAGCGCTCCGGGGTCGGGATCGGCGGCGACCACCCGCAGCAGTGTGCTGGTCCAGGCGTAGCCGACCCGGGTGGAGAGACTGCGCCGCGCCGCCTCGACCAGGCTGCGCGTCGAGGCGTCCGGCAGGACGTCCTGGGGCAGCAGCGAGACGTCGTCGCCGGCGGTGACCACCTTGCCGAGCAGCGCCAGCCGGAGCATCTCCGGGGAGACCACCGCGACGATCTCCGCCGGTCCGGCGAGCAGCACCTGGGCGGCGGCGGTGACCGGGGCGGGGCTCACCCGCACCTGCCCGCCGTCGCGTACGCCCAGGTTGCCCAGGATCAGGTCGTCGGCGTGCAGCAGGGCGGCGCTCGCGGTCTGCTCGGCCGAGGCGACGATACCGGCGGTCACCCGTCGACCGGTCAGCCGGACGGGATCACCCGGCCGCAGCGCGAGCGCGGTGAGTGCCTCCGGGTGCATCCGGACGATGCCGCGTCGGGCATCGAGCGCGGCGGGACGCAGGGTCGCGGTCAGGGTCAGCTCGGGTTCGCCCACCGCCCGACCCTAACGGCCCGGTCACCGTGGCCGACGGCATCCCCGGCGCCGCCACCGGCAACGCCGGCAGCGGTTCGTCCGGTCAGCTCGTCGGCTCCTCGCCGGTGAGCAGGGACGGGTCGCGCCGGATCAGCTCGGCCAGCCGGACTGCCGGGTCCGCTTCCAGGCCGTCCTGGCTGGCCGGCCAACCGGGCACGGTGTTCGCCGACATCGGCCAGGACGGTGGCGGCGCGGCGGGCTGTCCGGTGACCGTGACCTCCGTGCCGGACCAGGCCACCCGCAGGTCGTACGCCTGACCATCGTGGTCGATCCGGGCGGTGATGATCATCCCCGGGTGCGCCGCGACGACCGCCCGTAGCGCTTCGGCGGCGTCGTCCAGCACGTGGCGCTGCGGTGCCTCGTGGGCCCGCTCACGGGCGGTGGCCCAACCGGGCCCCGCGTTGCGGCTCTCGATCCGGCTCGGATCGTCCCCCACCTGGTTCCCCACCTGGTCCGCCGGCGATCCGAGCGGGCCGTCGGTCGCTTCGGTCGGCTCCGTGGCTCGCCGGCGCAGCGCCTCCTCGCGCCGGCGCATCCGGGCCAGGACCTCGTCCAGTTCGCCTCTCATCCGCCTCACCCCTTCTCACGAGGGCCGTGAGCCGGTCGGCTCAGGCCCGCTTGTCCCGGGTGGCCCGGTCCAGCGCGCGGTCCAGGACGACCAGCAGGGCGTCCCGTACCGAGAGCCGGTCCCGGGCGTCGAACTGCACCAGTGGTACATGATCGCCGATTGCCAGGGCCCACCGGATCGCACCCAGGTCGTGCGCCAGTCGCCCGTCGAAGGCGTTCACGCCGACCACGAAGGGCAGTTCCGCACGCTCGAAGAAGTCGATCGCCGGGTAGGAGTCATCCAACCGGGCGCTGTCGACCACCACCAGCGCACCGAGGGCACCCCGGGCCAGGTCGTCCCACATGAAACCGAAACGTGACTGGCCCGGCGTGCCGAACAGGTACAGCTTCAGGCTGCGGTCGATGGTGACGCAACCGAAGTCCATCGCGACCGTGGTGGTGGTCTTCTCCGAGCGCTGTCCCGGATCGTCGACGCCAATTCCGGCCATCGTCATCTCCGCCTCGGTGGTCAGCGGAACGATCTCCGAGATCGCGGCGACGCTGGTCGTCTTGCCGACCCCGAAGCCGCCGGCGATCAGGATCTTGACCGGGATCGGCGGCTTGGCGCGTGCCGTACCGGTCGCCGTGGGCGCCGTGGCGGGCGGGCGGTAGGGCGGCGGGGGCGCCGGGTGCTGGGGCGGCGGCGCCGGTACCGGGCCGCCGTAGCGGGTCGCGGCGCTGTTGCCGGCGAGCGCGCCAGGCGGGGCGACCGGCCAGTCAGGAGATTGCACGGAGTCCATCAATCACTCGCAGGATGATGTCGGGATCGAGGGCGTCGTCGCTGTCCGTGACGTGCACGTCCAGATGGCCGGCGGCGCGCAGGTCGCCCACCAGGACCCGGGTCACGCCGAACTGCAACCGGGTCTTGGCGGAGATCTCGGCGACCGAGATCGGCTCACCGCAGAGCGCCACGATCGCCTGGAGTTCCGGGGTCAGCCGGGCGGCCGTGACGTGCCACGGTTCGGTCGTCGGCCGGGCGGTCACCTGGGTTTCCAGGCCGATCGTCGGGTCGGCGCCGGCCACCCGGCCGGCGGTGAGCACGAACGGGCGCGGGCCGGTCGGCCCGGCCGCGTCGGATTCCGATTCGACCGCCGCCGGTGCGCCTTCCCGACCGGCGTCACCGGCCGGGGAGGACTCGCGCAGGTAGGGCCGGATCCGGACCACCGGCTCCTGTTCCGCACCGGCGGGGTCGGTACTCATTGCTGCACTGAATTCTTCAGTTCGGCGATCAGGCGCGGGGTGAGTGCACTACCGGCCCGGCCGGCGAAGAGCGTCATCTCGTAGGCCACGGTGCCCAGGTTGGCCGACCGGTCGGCGACCACGCCGAGCACCGAGCCACTGCTGATTGCGCTGATCAGCAGATATCCCTCGGCCATGTCCACCACGACCCGGTTCAGCCCGCCGAGGGCGTACCAACTGGCGGCCCCGCCGGCCAGGCTGGTCATGCCGGAGACGACCGCGGCGAGCCGTTCCGCGTTGGATCGGTCCTTGATCGCGGACATGGCCATCAGCAGGCCGTCCGACGATACGGCGATCGCCTCCAGGACGCCCGCCGTGCTGGACGTGAAGGAGTCCAGCAACCAGTTGAAGGTGCGCGCCTCGGGGCTGAGGTCGCCGGCCGGGTGGCTCTGGTGGTCGAGGTTCTCGTGAACGTGCGGGCTGGTCAACGTGGCGTTCCTTCTTCGTCGCTGCGGTGGGTACGGACATCGCGCAGAGCCCGGGCGACGCCCGTCTCGAACGCGTTGATGAGATCGCGGACCTCGCCCGGGTCGCCGGGGTCGTGCGCGAGTGGTGGCCGAGGTGGCGCGGTGACCAGGTTCGCACCGGGGACCCGCCGGCTCAGCTGTGCCGGCGCGCCGGACGGCGCCGGTTCGACCGGCTGCGCAACGGCTTCGCCCTGGCTCTGCTCGGCCCGGCGTACTCCGGACTCGAACTGCTCCACGAGAGCACGGGCGGCGACCGGGTCGGCGACTGTGGCATCGACCGCACCTACCGGCGGGGCGTTCCGGGGCAGGTTGGCCCCGGGGATCCGTTGCCGGACCCCCGGCGCCGGGACCGGCGGGTCGGTCGGTGCCGGCGGGGATTGCGGGACCCGGGCGCGGGCCGAGTGAGTCGCGGCGGCCGGCTGCGCGTCGGTGGTCGGGGCGGCCTCCGCAGTGGTGGCGAAGGCGTCCCAGGACTCGGCCAACTCCATGCTCTCGGTGGCCCTGGCCAACAGCGTCTGGTCGAAGCCGGGCGGCCCGGATGGATCGGCGACCGGCCCGGCGGGGCCGCCGACCACCGCCGGCGCGTGGGCCGGCGGCGGGGCGTCGGGCTCCGGCTGCTGGGCCTGGATCGCCGGCGCGGGCGGGATTCGGTGCGGCAGGGCGGGCTGGGGAACGGGTGGGGCGGCCGGGACGCTGCCCCGACCGGACGCCGAGACCAGCAGGGACGATCGGGAAAGCAACAGGGTGGCGGTGACGCCGCCACCGGGGGTCGCCTGAAGGGACACCGTCCAGCCGTGCCGGCGGGCCAGCCGGCCCACCACGAAGAGCCCGAGCACCTCGGTCGGGGCGAGGTCCAGCCGCTCCCGTCGGGTGAGTCGGGCGTTCTCGTCGGCCAGCCGCGCCTCGGTCATGCCGATCCCGTGGTCCACCACGGTCAACCGGGCGCTCTCGTCGGTGAGTTCGCCGCCGACCACGACGCGGGTGTGGGGCGGGGAGAAGACGGTGGCGTTCTCCATCAGCTCGGCCAGCGCCAGCACCAGGTCACCGATGATCGCCGGGGTGGCGGCCACCCCGGTCGGGACCCGTACGTCGACCCGGGTGTAGTCCTCGATCTCACCGAGGGCGAGCCGGACCACGTCGGTCAGCGAGACCGGCGCGACGTGGGCGACCTCGTCGGCCGCACCGGAGAGCACCACCAGGTTGCCGGCGTTGCGCCGCAGCCGGCTGGAGATGTGGTCGAGTCGGTACAGGCTCTCCAACCGTCCCGGATCGGTCTCCTGCTGCTCCAACCGGTCGATCAGGGCGATCTGCCGGCCGACCAGGTTCTGGGTACGTCGACCGACGTGGCCGAACATCTGTGCCACGTTGCGCCGGCTGGCCACCTGCCGCTCGACCAGCCGGGCGGCCGTGTTCTGCACCCGTTCGAAGGCCCGAGCCAGGTCGCCGATCTCGTCCCCGGCGCGGATGTCGACCCGGTCGAGGCGGATCGGTTGGGCGGTCTCCGCCTCGTCGTCGGCAACCCGGACCAGCTCGGACTCGGCCACCCTGGCGACCCGGTCGGCGGAGCGGGTGAGCCGACTCAGCGGCCGGGCCACGGTCTGGCCGATCGCCAGGGTGAGCAGGATGACGGCGGCCAGGATGAGCAGGACCAGGGCGGCCACCCAGTACGCCGCGACGAGGGCCCGCTGGCGTTCGTCGCGTACCTCGGCGGTGACGTCGGCGACCAGTTTCTTCTCCACGAACTGCCCAAGGGTGGTCAGTGAGGAGATGGTCGGGAAGAGCGCCTCCAGGGGCGTGCCGGCGAGCGCGGTGACCGGGTCCAGGGCGGATTGTTCGAGGAACTGCGGACCGGTCCGGGCGTCCAGCGCGATCTGTTCGATGTCCATCAGAGCCAGTTGATCCGGGGTGATCAGGCCGAGGACCTGGTCGCTCTCGGAGAGGAGGGTGGCCATGTTGGCCACGAAGGCGCTGGCCAGCTGCGGGTCCGGCTTCGCCGCGAGCAGTACGAGCAGAGCGGCGCCGCCGGACAACCCCTCGCTCTTGCGCAGGATCCGGTCCAGCGCCAGCACCTGGCGACCGGCCGAGGTACGGGTGTCCACGTCGTAGGGCAGGCGCAACGAATTGATCAGGGCGAGGTGCAGCGGCCCGTAGGTGCCGATGATCCGTCCCGGGTCGGCCCGGCCGGCCAGGGCCGCCGTCCGGAGCGCGGCCAGTTGCTTGACCCCGTCGAGGGCCGCGCTCACCTCGGTCGGCAGGTCGGCGCCGAACTCGGCGCGCAGGTCGACGATCCGGTCGTCCACCTCCGCGATTTCCTGCGTCAGCTCGCTGCGCTCGACCTGACCGAGGAGCAGACCGACGGTGAGCATCCGTTCCCGCTGGAGGTGTTGCAGTAGGGTGCCGACCCGGCTGGCGACCTGGACGGTGTCGGCGGTGTCGGCGGCCCGCTGCGCCACGCCGATGCGCTCGACCACCACCGGGAGCGTCAGTCCGAGCATGCAGAGCAGGGGGATGAGTACCAGCAGGGCGAGTTTGCCCCGGATCCGGAGCCTACCGAGCAGCATCGAAGGGCCTCCACCGGTCCGGTTCGCGGCCCGGCCCGGCCGGTTGGAGCGCCGGTGTCTGGTCGCTGGCCGGTCGGAGGGTCGCCGGTTCCCACCGGTCGCCGGTCGGCCGGTCCGACCCCACGGGTTCGGCTTCGACGCTCGACTGATCGGCCACTGTCGAGTCATCTTGCGGGCGAGGCAGCCAGCCGCTCACGGCCAGGACGATCAGCAACAGCGCTGCGAGGCCGCCTGCGCCCAGAACCAGCAGGGCGTCCCGGTCCAACCGGTCGATCCGGTCCGCCAGCAGCCGGTCGATTTCGTCGAGGAGGACCGGTTGGAGCTGCTTGGCCGCCTGCTGCGCCTGGTTCCGCGCGCCGGTGAGCCGGGCGGTGTCCACCCTGCCGCTCTGGTTCGGCAGGGCGAGCAGCGCCATCGTCTCGACCGCCCGCTGGTAGGCGTCGAAGGGATTGAGCACGCTCGCGCCCAGCTGCGCGTTCGCCGAACTCTCCACCACGGCGCGAAGGTTGTTGACCAGGTCCCGGGCTGGTTGCAGCGCGGCGAACCGGAGGGTGGCCAGTTCCATGAGGGAACGCCCCTGGTCGGCGGCGGATCGCCGCTCGATCAGGATGGCCAGGTCGGTGAGTCGCCCGGCCGCGATCAACGCTTCCGGCATTTCCTCACCAACGCCGTCCTGCAGGAAGTACGAGTCGACGTCGGGGTCCCGGATCAGGCCCGAGGTCTGGCGCACCTTGCTGTAGAGGGCCAGCAACAGGTCGGTGACCTCGCCGTACGCTGCGAACGCGGCCTCCGGGTCGGTCAGCGACCGCTCGGGCAGCGCTTCCAGCTTCGCGCGTATCCCGGCCCACCGTTCGCTGGTGCGCAGCTCATCGCCGATCCGGGCATCGACCGCCGCGGCCTGCTCCACCGCCCGGTCCAGGGTCTCCCGGGGCAGCGGGCGGCGGGTGACCGCAGCGCTCTGCGCGTTCACCAGCGCCTCGGTGACCGGACCGAGAGCCCGGAGATATTCGACGCCGAGCTGTTCCCGTTCAAGGGCGTCACGGTCGGCGTCGACGAACCGGTGACCCTGTATGACAAGGAACGCCACCGGCAAGAGCAGCACGGTGGCGAGTAGCAGCGGCAACAGCCGGCCCGGTGTCCGGGGCCGGCGACGGACCCGCGACGCGGGAACGGTCATGGTTGTCTCCTCCGGCGGTGACGCAGGTACTGCGGGCGGCGTCGACGAGCCGGTCCCGTGCGCCGGACCGGAAAACTAACCGAACTGGCAGGCCGGGGCGTCGACCGGCCGGGGTCAGATTTGCGTCACTTCGAGCGATGTGACCTAGACGCGTTGCCGTGGCTACCGAGGGTGGCTTCCCGGAGGGGATTCGACATACTTCAACGTCTAATCCGACGAAAGGCAGGAATTTCCACGATACGAAGTCTGCTCAAAGGTTTGCCCAATGGACGTTGTGCGGATGACCTCTTCCGGATGACGATCGGCCGAGCAGGACGGACGTACGGCGGATCTCAGCTAACACTCAGACTCCGGGCCGTAGCGTATGCCAGATGAGATCGCCGTTCTCGGCCGCCTGGATCCGCCGCGCCCTGCCCACCGGGCGTCGGGCCGTGGCCGCCTCGGTGGTTCTCGCCCTGCTGGTGGCGGCCGTGGTCTGGGCCCTCTGGCCGGACCGACCCGGTTTCCGCACCGAGTCCGCGATGCTCACCGTCCGATCCGGCCCGGCCGGCGACGAGCCGGTCGACCTGGACACCACGCTCTACCTGCCGCGGGCCGCCGCCGGCCGCCAGGTTCCGGCGGTGCTGCTCGCCCACGGCTTCGGCGGCAACAAGGACTCGGTCCGCGCCGATGCCGAGGACCTGGCCGACCGCGGCTACGCGGTGCTGACCTGGACCGCGCGGGGCTTCGGCCGCAGTGGCGGTCAGATCCACCTGGACCATCCCGACTACGAGGTACGCGACGCCCAGCGCCTGCTCGACTGGCTGGCGGAACGCCCGGAGATCCGTACCGACGCGGCGGGCGACCCGCGCGTGGGCGTGGTCGGCGGTTCCTACGGCGGCGCCCTGGCGCTCCTGCTCGCCGCCCAGGACCAACGGGTGGACGCCATCATCCCGATGATCACCTGGAACGACCTGGCCCGGTCCTTCCTGCCGGAGAGCACCGGCGCGGCGCCGACCGACGGGGTTTTCAAGTCCGGCTGGGCCGGCATCTTCTTCGGCGGCGGCGGCAACGCCGGTTCCGGTCCGACCGGGATCTCCGGCAACGCCACCGAGGCACCGGAGGGAGAACCCGCCCCCGGCCCGCCCAGCCCTGCACCGGGCACCGGCCCGGGAACGGCACCTGGCG
This sequence comes from Micromonospora sonchi, assembly GCF_014646235.1. Classification (GTDB taxonomy): domain Bacteria; phylum Actinomycetota; class Actinomycetes; order Mycobacteriales; family Micromonosporaceae; genus Micromonospora; species Micromonospora sonchi. Next base: position 76,596 of record NZ_BMNB01000005.1, read on the forward strand.
CGCCGAGCAACGGGGGCGGCCCCAACCCGTCGTGCGGTCGGTTCGCCGCCGACATCTGCGCCGCGTACCTGCGTATCGCCGCCACCGGTCGGGGCGATCAGGCCGCCGTCGACCTGCTGCGCCGCTCCAGCCCGGCCGGGGTGCTGGACCGGATCACCGCACCGACCCTGCTGGTGCAGGGTGGCGCGGACACCCTCTTCCCGCTCGGCGAGGCCGACGCCAATGCCCGGGGCATCGCCGCGAACGGCACCCCGGTCCGGGTCGCCTGGTTCACCGGTGGCCATGACGGCGGCGCCGGCCCGCGCAGCGACTCCGACCGGGTGAAGTTCCTGACCGCGCAGTGGCTCGACCACTACGTCGCGGGGACCGGGGAAGCCCCGAGGAACACCTTCACCTTCTCCCGGATCGCCGGCTTCGACCCGATGGGCCGTGGGCTGGTCGCGACCGGCTACCGCACCACCGAGTACCCGGGCGTGGACGGGGAGTCGCGGCGGGAGGTCACGGTGACCGGGCCGGCCCAACCGGTGGCCAACCCGCCCGGCCGGAACCCCGCCGCCATCTCGTCTGTGCCCTTCGCCGGCTCGCTCAGCTCCTTCCTCAGCGGGGTGGCCGGCGACCTCCCCGGGCAGCATGCCCGGTTCACCTCCGAACCGTTGGCCGAGGCCGTCGACATCGTCGGTTCACCGACCGTGCAGATCCGTGCCGCCTCGGCCAGCGGCGAGGCGGTCCTCTTCGTCAAGCTCTACGACGTCGACCAGGAGGGTGGGGCCACCCTGCCCAGTGGGCTGATCGCCCCGGTCCGGCTGACCGGCCTGCCGGAGAACATCGACGCCGCCCAGCCGGTCACCGTCACCCTCCCGGCGATCGTCCATCGGGTCGAGGCCGGGCACCGGCTCCGGCTGGTCGTCGCCACCTCGGACCAGGCGTACGCCACGCCGATCGAGCCGACCGTGCACACCGTGGCCCTCGAGGCGGCACCGGTGAGCCTGCCGACGGTTGCCGGTGAACAGATCCCGACCGACGCCCTGCTCTGGCGCTGGGTGCTGGTCGGGCTGCTCGCCGCGATCGTGGTCGGGCTCGTCGTGGTCGTCGCCGTCGTCCGCTGGCGGCACCGCCGCCAGGACACCTCCGTGCACCCGGCGTACGCGGACACCCCGCTGGCCGTGCGCCATCTGCGCAAGGAGTACGCCGACGGCTTCGTGGCGGTCTCCGAGGTGGACTTCGAGGTGCACCCCGGCCAGGTGGTCGGCCTGCTCGGGCCCAACGGCGCCGGCAAGACCACCACCCTGCGGGTGTTGATGGGGCTGACCCAGCCGACCGCCGGGGAGATCTACGTCTTCGGGCACCGGCTGGTCCCCGGTTCGCCCGTGCTGTCGCGGATCGGTGCGCTGGTCGAGGGCCCTGGCTTCCTGCCGCACCTCTCCGGCCTGGAGAACCTGAAGGCGTACTGGCGGGCGACCGGCCGGACGGTCGCCGACGCCCACTTCGAGCAGGCGCTGGAGATTGCCGGGCTGGGCTCCTCGGTGCACCGGAAGGTACGTAAGTACAGCCACGGCATGAAACAGCGCCTGGCGATCGCCCAGGCCATGCTCGGCCTGCCGGACCTGCTGGTGCTCGACGAACCGACCGACGGGCTGGACCCGCCGCAGATCGCCGAGATGCGCCGGGTGCTCCAGCGTTACGCCACCGACGGCCGGGCCGTGCTGGTCTCCAGCCACCTGCTCGCTGAGGTGGAGCAGACCTGTACCCACGCCGTGGTGGTCAACAAGGGGCAGATCGTGGCCTCCGGGCCGGTCGAGGAGATCGTCGGCGACTCGCCCAGCGTGCTGTTCGAGGTGAGCGACCCGGCGGCGGCCCGGACTGTGCTCGACGGTCTCGACGGCGTACGGGTGCTGGAGGACGCCGACGGGCAGCTCGTGGTCGACACCGACGGCACCGCTCGCAGCGAGGTGGTGGCCGAGCTGGTCCGGGCCGGTGTCGGGGTGAACCGGGTGGTGCCCCGGCGCCGCCTGGAGGACGCCTTCCTCGCCCTGGTGGGCGAGAACTCTCGGGGAAGCGGGGACCGATGATGGCCGGATCGACTGTCGGACCGACGCGGGACGGGGACGAGCCAGGGCGCTCGGAGGCGTCGTCCGGCTCGGCGTCGTCTGGGACGTCCTCAGGCTCGGTGCCGTCGGCGTCGTTCGGGACGTCGTCGCGTTCGGCGGCCGGGGTGGCGCCGTCCGGAGCGGCGGCCGGCTACCGGCCGTCGCGGACTCTGCCGTTCGGTGCGGAGTTCCGTCGGCAGGCGTCGCGCCGGCGTACCCAGTTGGCGCTCGGCTTCATGGCGCTGCTGCCGCTGATCATTCTGATCGCCTTCCAGTTCGGCTCCGGCGAGGAGGAGCCCGGCCGGGGCGAGTTCGGCAGCCTCGTCTCGTTCGCCACCTCGGGCGGGCTGAATTTCACCCTGTTCAGCCTCTTCGTCTCGGCCTCGTTCCTGCTGGTCGTGGTGGTGGCGCTGTTCTGCGGGGACACCGTGGCCAGCGAGGCGAGCTGGGGCAGCCTGCGCTACCTGCTGGCGATACCGGTGCCCCGGGCCCGGCTGCTGGCGATCAAACTGCTGGTCGCGCTCACCTACTCGGCGTTGGCGTTGCTGCTGCTCGCCGGCACCGCCCTGCTGATCGGCACCCTCCGGTACGGCTGGTCACCGCTGCGCAGCACCGTCGCCGCGCAACTCGAACCGGGTGAGGGGCTGCTGCGGCTGCTCGCCGTGCTCGGCTACCTGGCGGTTGTGCTGCTGGTGGTCGCCGGCCTGGCCTTCCTGCTCTCGGTGATCACGGATGCGGCGTTGGGCGCGGTGGGCGGCGCCGTGCTGCTGTGGATCCTGTCCAGCATCCTGGACCAGATCACCGCCCTCGGGGCGATCCGTTCTTTCCTGCCGACCCACTACAGCACCGCCTGGCTCGGACTGCTCTCCACGCCCGTGCAGACCGACAACATCGTCCGCGGCACCATCTCCGCGATCTCCTACGCCACCATCTTCTGGGGGCTCGCTTTCTGGCGATTCACCCGCAAAGACGTCGTCTCCTGACCACCCCTCGCCGAGCGGCTCGAGCAGTGGATCTTGGACCGCGAGCGCCTCTGTTGTAGGGGCGCTTACGCGAGGGCGCTTTTTCCAGGCGCTGACGCCGATGCGGTCGGTGTTGCCCAGGTCGATCGATCCCTGCATGCCGATGTCCTGCGTGGGCTGGCCCGTCGCCGGGGCGACCTCCACCCGCTCCGCGTTGGTCGCGACCACGGTCGGGTCGTCGACCAGGTTGCGCCAGAGCACGGCCGCGCCCGCCGCCTCGCCCGGAGCCAGCACCAGCGGCCGGGGCGGATCGTCGAAGCCCGAGGTGATCTCCTTCGCCCCGCCTCTGATCGGCCATGGTGACGGCTGTTGCCCTGGTAGAGCGGATTTCGGAACTTCCAGGCGGTACCATGGGCGTGGGAGCGTTCCCAAAGAAAGAGATTGCATCGACAACTATCGATGAGTGTCGCATTCTGGGTACCCACCACCCATCTCCACTGGAGGTATCGGAATGCGTACTGACCGGTTCGGCGGGCCGGCACTTTCCCTGTTCCGCATGGTCATCGGCCTGCTCTTCCTCTGCCACGGCCTGGCATCCCTGTTCGGCGTCTTCGGCGGCAACCGCGGTAGCGGCGAGCCGGTCCCGCTCGGGCAGTGGCCCGGCTGGTGGGCCGCCCTGATCCAGGCGCTCTGCGGCGCACTGGTGCTCGTCGGGCTGTTCACCCGACCCGCCGCGCTACTGGCCTCGGGTTCGATGGCGTACGCGTACTTCGTGATCCACCAGCCCGAGGCGCTCCTGCCGCTCAGTAACCACGGCGAGCTGTCCGTGTTGTTCTGCTGGTCGTTCTTCCTGGTTGCGATGCTCGGCCCGGGGCGCTGGGCGCTGGACTCCCTGCTCTGGCAGGGAACCGCTGACGCGGTGGAACTCGGCACGGACGATCGGCGATCCGTGCCGGCCTGACGGCGGCTCTCAGCGGCACCGGGGCACGTGACGGTGCCGCTGAGGAATCGCTCACAGGCTGGGATTGACAGGCGACGAGCGCCGCCGGATTGCCTAGACTCGGCGACACAACTGCATACCTCATCCAGAGGGGCTGAGGGATACGGCCCGACGACGCCCCGGCAACCACCCCGCGCGCTCACCGTTGAGCGTACGGCGGGGCAGGTGCCAATTCCGTCCCCGCCGCACGGTGCGATGCGGGGAAAGATGAGAGGACCTCGACATGACGTCGACGCTCGCCGCTCCCGGTATCGGCACCACCGCCAGCCCCGCCCGTGCCCTGGTCTGCCGCGCCTGTTCGGCCCGCTACCCGCTTGTTGCCCAGCACGCCTGTTACGAGTGTTTCGGTCCGCTCGAGGTCGACTACGACCTCTCCGCGCTCGCCACCGTCACCCGTGAGCAGATCGAGGCCGGCCCCCGCAACATCTGGCGGTACGCCGCCCTGCTGCCCGCCGGTCAGGACCCGGCCACCCGGGTCACCCTGGACCCCGGCTTCACTCCGCTGGTAGCCGCCGACCGGCTCGCGGCCGAGCTGGGCCTCACCGCTCCGCTCTGGGTCAAGGACGACAGCGCCAACCCGACCCACTCGTTCAAGGACCGGGTGGTGTCGGTGGCGCTGACCGCCGCTCGTACGCTCGGCTTCTCCCGGTTTGCCTGCGCCTCCACCGGCAACCTGGCCAACTCGGTCGCCGCACACGCCGCCCGGGTGGGTGCTCCGTCGGTGGTTTTCATCCCCAGCGACCTGGAGCAGGGCAAGGTGGTGACCACCGCGGTCTACGGCGGCGACCTGGTGACGATCGACGGTTCGTACGACGACGTGAACCGGCTCTGTGGCGAGCTGGTGGAGACCGACGAGTTCGAGGACACCGCTTTCGTCAACGTCAACGTCCGGCCGTACTACGCGGAGGGCTCGAAGACGCTCGGCTACGAGGTGGCCGAGCAGCTCGGCTGGCGCATCCCGGCCCAGGTTGTCATCCCGATGGCCTCGGGTGAGCTGCTCACCAAGATCGACAAGGCGTTCAGCGAACTGGTCGAGATCGGGCTGGTCGAGGCGCCGGCCGGCGGCTGGAGGGTCTTCGGGGCGCAGTCGGCCGGCTGCAACCCGATCGCCACCGCCCTGCATGCGGGCAGCGACATCATCACCCCGGTCAAGCCCACCGGGATCGCGAAGTCGCTCAACATCGGGGACCCGGCCGCCGGGGTGTACGCCCTGGAGGCGGTCCGCCGCACCGACGGTTGGATGGAGTACGCCGACGACGACGAGATCCGCGCCGGGGTGCGGCTGCTGTCGCGTACCACCGGGATCTTCGCGGAGACGGCGGGTGGGGTGACCGTGGCGGTCCTGCGCAAGCTGGTCGAGTCCGGCAAGCTGGACCCGACCGCCGAGACCGTGGTGTTCAACACCGGCGAAGGCCTCAAGACCCTCGACGCGGTCGCCGGCCAGGTCGGCCCGACCCATCGGATCAAGCCCTCTCTGCGCGCGGCGCGCGACGCCGGCCTGCTCGGCTGACCCGCCCCCCTGTTAATAAGGGGCCCTTCCTCTACATGAGGCGTTAATAAGGGGCCCTTCCTTACCTTTCTGTGAAACACGGCGACCGGGACTTGACGGCAGGAAGCGGACGGCGCAAAATGCTCCGTGCGGGAGGGCGTTTCGCCGGAGACTTTTAGTCTGTACGACCCAACGCCGGAGGCGTTGTGCGATCGACCCTCCCGACCAACCTCCGAACGGGCCAGCGGAAATTCGCTGGCCCGTTCGTCTGTCGTCGCGCGACGCTGGCGGCATGACCATCACCATCACCCCTTTCGAGGCCGCCGACGAGTCGGCCATCGAGCAGGCATACCAGATCGGTGTGGCGCAGGTGGCCGCCGATCTGCCGGACTTTCCGCCCTTCTGCCGTCGGCGGTTCATCGCCCGGGTCCGCCATCCGATGCCGGGCAGTGAATCGATCTACCTGCTGGCTCAGATCGACGGCGAGCCCGCCGGCTTCCTCGTGCTCGACCTGCCGCAGCTGGACAACACCGAGAACGCCGCTGCCGAGCCGGTGGTGCATCCGGCGTACCGGCGCCGGGGCGTGGGCCGGGCGCTGTACGAACACGGCGTCGGCGTGCTGCGCGAGCGCGGACGCAAAAGGGTGAGCGGGATGAGCCAGGCGCACGCACCCGACCGTCCGTCGCCGGGCAGCGCGTTCGCAACCGGCCTCGGTGCGGTCGACGCCCTGCCCGACGTGCGGCGGCGCCTCGACACCGCCGACCTCGACCAGGCGGAGCTGGACTCACTGCTGGCCGCCGCCCGAGCCCGATCGGCCGGTTACGAGGTGCTGTTCTGGCGCGGGCGCACGCCGGACGAGTTGATCGCCGACGTGGCGTACCTCGAGGGCCGGCTCCTCATTGACGCACCAATGGGTGACCTGGCGTGGGAGCCCGAGCAGATCGACGCCGAGCGGCTGCGCGGCATGGAGTTGGCGCTGGACGCCCGTGGCCGACGGCGCTACCACGTCGGTGTCCGGCACGAGGCGTCCGGCCGGCTGGTCGCGTGGACCCTGCTGGACGTCTCTGCGTCCGCGGACTGGCACGCGTACCAGCAGATCACCATCGTGGATCCCGATCACCGGGGGCACCGGCTCGGGCTGCTCGCCAAGATCGAGAATCTGCGGCACCTGCTCGCCCACGAGCCGGCCGTCCGGGCGATCGACACCTTCAACGCGGCGAGCAACGACCACATGATCGCGATCAACGAGCAGCTCGGATTCCGGGTGCTCGACCGGTGGAGCAACTGGCAGCTGACGATCTGAGTTGTGACACGCCTCTACTGATTGCGAGGGTTTCTGTTGCATGATGGCGGGCATGACGGACACCCCGCACCCCCTGTACGACAGGCACGCCGAGACCCTCAACCGAGCGCTGACCGCGATCACGGAACGGGGATACTGGTCCGCCTACCCGGAATCACCCAGCCCCCGGGTGTACGGCGAGACCGCCGCCGCCGACGGTAAGGCCGCCTTCGAGGCGTACCTGGGCGGAGACTTCCCGCTCGACCAACCGGCCGACGGCGAGCGGGTCGCCACCGAGGCCAGCCCGTTCGGCGTCGCGCTGAACGTCCGCTACCCGCACGCCACCGCCGACCAGCTCGTCGCCGCCGCGTCCGCGGCGCTGCCGGCCTGGCGCGACGCCGGCCCGCAGACCCGGGTGGGGGTCTGCCTGGAGATCCTCGCCCGGCTGCACAAGAACGTGTTCGAGCTGGCGAACGCGGTGCAGTTCACCAGCGGCCAGGCGTTCGTGATGGCCTTCCAGGCCGGCGGCGCGCACGCGCTCGATCGCGCCCTGGAGGCGCTGGCCTACTCCTACGCGGAGATGACCCGGCACCCGGAGACGGCGAGCTGGGAGAAGGCCGCCGGCAAGGGCGACCCGCTGCGGATGACCAAGACCTTCCACGTGGTGCCCCGAGGCGTCGCCCTGGTCGTCGCCTGCAACACCTTCCCGACCTGGAACTCGTACCCGGGCCTGTTCGCCTCGCTGGTCACCGGCAACCCGGTGGTGGTCAAGCCGCACCCGCGGGCCGTGCTCCCGCTGGCGATCACCGTGCGCTACGCCCGGGAGGTGCTGGCCGAGGCCGGCTTCGACCCGAACCTGGTGCTGCTCGCCCCCGAGGCCCCCGGCGAGAGGCTGGCCTCGGCCCTGGCCCTGCACCCGGCTGTGAAGATCGTCGATTTCACCGGTTCCACCGAGTACGGCGACTGGCTGGAGGCCAACGCCCGGCAGGCAACGGTCTACACCGAGAAGGCCGGGCTGAACACGGTGGTCGTCGACTCCACCGACGACTTCGCCGGAATGTGCCGCAACCTGGGCTTCACGCTCGCGCTCTACAGCGGGCAGATGTGCACCACCTCGCAGAACATCCTCATCCCCCGCGACGGGATCGACACCGACCAGGGGCGCAAGAGCTTCGACGAGGTGGCCGCCGGGATCGCCGGGGTGGTCGGCAAGCTCACCGCCGACCCGGCCCGCGGCGTCGAGCTGACCGGCGCGATCGTCAACGACGGGGTGCTGGAGCGCCTGGACGAGGTCAGCAAGGTCGGCGAGCCGGTCCTGGAGTCGCGTACCGTCGAGCACCCGGTCTTCCCCGACGCCGTGGTGCGTACGCCGACCATCGTCAAGCTGGACGCCGACGACACCGCGACCTACGCGCGGGAGTGGTTCGGTCCGATCTCCTTCGCCATCGCCACCGACTTTACCGCGCACAGCCTGGAGATCCTGCGCGCGACGGTGGGGGAGAAGGGTGCGCTGACGGCGGCGGTCTACTCCACCGACGCAGCGGTGCTGGACGCCGCCGAGAATGTCGCGATCGAGGTCGGGGTGCACCTGTCGGCCAATCTCACCGGCGGGGTCTTCGTGAACCAGTCGGCGGCCTTCTCCGACTTCCACGGCAGCGGAGCGAACGCGGCGGCGAACGCGGCGCTGACCGACGGGGCGTATGTGGCCAACCGGTTCCGGATCGTGCAGAGCCGCCGGCACGTGTAGCGGTTGCGCGGTGGGGGTTCCGGGGCAGCCCGACCCCCACCGGGCCGTGTCACGCGCGGCGGCGCATCTGGAGTTCGCGGAGGGTGGGGACGGTGGGGTGCGGGACGCGTACCCCGGTGTCGGTGAAGCCCAACCGCCGGTAGGCCCGGTAGGCGCGGTCGTTGCCCACCACCACTTCGAGCATCAGCTCGTCCCGCCGGCACTCCCGCGACCAGGCGGCTGCCGCCGCGACCAGGTCCGCGAGCAGACCGCCGCCCCGCCAGGCCGGAGTGACGTAGACCGCGTAGAGCACCGTCACCCCGGGCTCGGTGGGGTGGGCCATCCCACCGACCTGGCCGACCAGTCGGTCACCCGGGTCCGCGATGAACTGCGCGTTGACCGCGCCGGTCGAGACCTGGGCGATCCGGGCGGCGTACTCGGCGTGCGGGCGGGCCGCCGCCTCGGCGAGCGTTTCCAGGAAGGCCAGGGGAGCGTCGGCGAGCATCTCCAGCCGCAGCGCGCGCATCCGGCCGGCGTCGGTGGGCCGGACCCGCCGGATCTCCGCGAGTCGCCGGCCCGTTGTGTCCGCCACGGTGGTCATGCCGGCATTCCTACCACAATGACGTACGACGAAGTCTCGGAATTGCCGTGGCAGGGTGATCCTCCGCAGGGTGAATCAGCCAGCCGCAACCAGGGAGTCCGTGTTGATGAGGCCCAGTGACCGGTGGAAGCAACTGCTCGACCAACGACTCGCCGAGGCGGTCACCGTGCTCGGTCGAACGCCGGGCGTCCACGGATTCATCGTCGGTGGCAGCGTGGGCCGTGGTGAGCCCTGGCCATGTCCGACGTGGTCGCGGCCGGCCCCGAGTACGCCGTCACCCGGATGGCCGACCGGCGCTGGTTCCACGGCCTGGACAAAGCGTACGGCGGACACGCCGCCAGCCCCGATGGCGAACTGGGCGAGGCGTTCGCCGCTTGGACGGCCGAAGTCCGGTGCCACCCCGCCGTCGTCGCTCATCTTGCCGAGTTGCGCGCTCTGATCAGGCAGTTTGGATGATCAATATCGGGTCACGGAAGAAGGTATTCCGGCAGCCGCGATTTCCGAATCCGGAAGCGGACGCCATCGGTCGAACTATGCCCGATTTGTGGTCGTGCACGGTCGTGACTCCTCGTGTACCGTGCGATTTCGGTCACCGTTTCAGTGGTCGCCTCAGATCGCCGGGACGGTGAATTCGGGTTGCCGGCGCGCCGGTGGCCAGAGTTGGTGGAACGCCGTGCAGAGTGAGGAAAACACCGTGGCACAGGGCACCGTGAAGTGGTTCAACGCCGAGAAGGGCTACGGCTTCATCGCCGTCGACGGCGGGCAGGACGTCTTCGTTCACTTCTCCGCGATCGAAATGGACGGCTACAAGGCGCTGGACGACGGCCAGCGGGTGGAGTTCGAGATCGCCCAGGGCCAGAAGGGCCCCCAGGCCGAGCAGGTGCGCGTCATCGCCTGAGACACCCCCACCCCGGTGCCGGCCGACCGTCGGTAGGGGTGGCGTGATCGTGGCCGGAGGGGGCTGCGGTGCGGTTACCCCACAAGGGAAGATCATGGGTCGATCCAGCCGTCGCTGAGGAGCCCCATGTCCGACCAGTCACCCCCGGCAGGTCCGCCGCCGTCGTCGTCACCCGGCGAGCCGGACCCCGTCACCGGTCGACCCGATCCCCTGCCGACTGACCCGACCGCTCCCGGCCCGGTGGGCTCTCCGGGTGGCCATCCCGGTCAGGCGGGTGTGCCGGGTGGCTATCCCGGTCAGACGCCCTACGGTTGGTATCACCCGGCCGCGTACGGCTTTGGCCCGGCGCAGGGTTTTGATCCCATGGACCCGCTGGTCACCCCGCCTGGTTTCGGCTTCGGCGGTTGGTTCGCGCGTTGTTCCGGTGCGGTCCGCCGGGGCTGGCGACTGCTGCTACCGATCCTGCTGCTCACCCAGGTGCTGCCGGCGGTGGTGCTGTCGGTGTTCGGGCTGGCCGTGGATCCCTCGGCGCGGTGGAATACCCAGCTCACCAGTGACGCCGAGGCGCTGCCCCCCGGCTTCCTGGTCGACCTGACCGCGTTCGTGGTCGTGCTGATCGGGGGGAGCCTGCTCCTCGGCCTGGTGCAGTGCCTCGGCTGGGCCGCCGGCACCTGGGTGATCGCCCGGCAGGCGGCCGGCGAGCCGGTTGATCTCGGTGCCTCCCTGCGCTACGGCCTGCGCCGCGCGCTGGGGCTCTGGGGTTGGTTGATCATTTTTACCGTGATCATGACCATCGGGTTCTGCCTCTGCTTGCTGCCCGGGGTGTACGCGGCGTTCGCGCTGGCCATGGCCGGTCCGATCTACCTGTTCGAGCGGCGCGATCCGATCGGCCGGTCGCACCGGATGCTGCGCGACCGGCTCGGCCTGCTGCTCGGCCGGGTGGCGTTGGTGATCGCGGTGGTGATCGCGGTGTCCATGCTCGGCGGCATGGTCGAGTCGATCGGGCTCGTGCCGTTCGGCGTGGCGCCATTCGCCTCCCCGGGGGCGACCGTCGGTGCCGTGCTGGCGATCGGTGTGTCGGCCCTGCTGGCGTTGCCGGCCCACCTCGCCCAGCTGGTCGGACTGGTCGTCACGTATGCCGAACAGCGCGCCCACGAGGGGCCGGTGAACAGCGCGCAACTGGCGGCCGAACTCGGCTGATCCGGCCGATCGTGCTTGCACTCGACAGGGCAGAGTGCTAAACAAGTCATTGGCACTCGCATGGCGTGAGTGCCAATGGTCGGGGCGGTGGGGCCGCGGTCGCGCTCGTGGCATGAGCACGAGTGGGGCACGTGGCCGGTCGTCGCGGGCTATCCGGCCCGGCCGAGGAGACGTCGCCGTCAGCAGATGGCGACGCCCCAAGGTGCGTACACCAGACGGCCCATCCGGGGGCACACTCGGGTGGCCCGTGAGTGTCCAGGAGGACAACGCCGTATGGCCAAGATGATCGCGTTCGACGAAGAGGCGCGCCGCGGCCTCGAGCGGGGCATGAACCAGCTCGCCGACGCCGTGAAGGTGACGCTCGGCCCCAAGGGCCGCAACGTCGTGCTCGAGAAGAAGTGGGGTGCCCCCACCATCACCAACGATGGTGTGAGCATCGCCAAGGAGATCGAGCTCGAGGACCCGTACGAGAAGATCGGCGCTGAGCTGGTCAAGGAGGTCGCCAAGAAGACCGACGACGTGGCCGGTGACGGCACGACGACGGCGACCGTCCTGGCCCAGGCTCTCGTTCGCGAGGGCCTGCGCAACGTGGCCGCCGGCGCCAACCCGATCGCCCTGAAGCGGGGCATCGAGGCCGCGGTCGCGAACGTCTCGGAGGAGCTGCTGAAGCTCGCCAAGGACGTCGAGACCAAGGAGCAGATCGCCTCCACCGCCTCCATCTCCGCTGGTGACAGCAGCGTCGGCGAGATCATCGCCGAGGCGATGGACAAGGTCGGCAAGGAAGGCGTCATCACCGTCGAGGAGAGCAACACTTTCGGCCTGGAGCTGGAGCTCACCGAGGGTATGCGCTTCGACAAGGGCTACATCTCGGCCTACTTCATGACCGACCCGGAGCGTATGGAGGCCGTCTTCGACGACCCGTACATCCTGATCGCCAACAGCAAGATCTCGTCGGTGAAGGACCTGCTCCCGATCCTGGAGAAGGTCATGCAGTCGGGCAAGCCGCTGCTGATCATCGCCGAGGACCTGGAGGGCGAGGCCCTGGCCACCCTGGTGGTCAACAAGGTGCGGGGCACCTTCAAGTCGGTCGCCGTCAAGGCGCCGGGCTTCGGTGACCGCCGCAAGGCCATGCTGACCGACATCGCCATCCTCACCGGTGGCCAGGTCATCAGCGAGGAGGTCGGCCTCAAGCTGGACGCCGTCGGCCTCGAGATGCTGGGCCGCGCCCGCAAGGTCGTGGTGACCAAGGACGAGACCACCATCGTCGACGGTGCCGGCGACGCCGAGCAGATCCAGGGCCGGGTCAACCAGATCCGGGCCGAGATCGACAAGAGCGACTCCGACTACGACCGGGAGAAGCTGCAGGAGCGCCTCGCCAAGCTGGCCGGCGGTGTTGCGGTGATCAAGGTCGGCGCGGCCACCGAGGTCGAGCTCAAGGAGCGCAAGCACCGCATCGAGGACGCGGTCCGCAACGCCAAGGCCGCCGTCGAGGAGGGCATCGTCCCGGGTGGTGGCGTCGCGCTGGTGCAGGCCGGCAAGAGCGCCTTCGACAAGCTCGACCTGGCCGGCGACGAGGCGACCGGTGCGCAGATCGTCAAGATCGCGCTGGACGCCCCGCTGCGGCAGATCGCGGTCAACGCCGGCCTCGAGGGTGGCGTCGTCGTCGAGCACGTCCGCAACCTCGACCCGGGGCACGGCCTGAACGCCGCGACCGGTGAGTACGTGGACCTGCTGGCCGCAGGCATCATCGACCCGGCCAAGGTGACCCGCTCGGCGCTGCAGAACGCCGCGTCGATCGCCGCGCTCTTCCTCACCACCGAGGCCGTGGTGGCGGACAAGCCGGAGAAGACCCCGGCCGCCCCGGCTGGCCCGGGTGGCGGGGACATGGACTTCTGAGTCCAGCTTCGACGCCGAAAGAGGGCGGACCGCGTCAGCGGTCCGCCCTTTTTCCTATGTCGGTAGCGGGCGCTGGTTGCGCCGCTTCTGCGCTCGACCGTACGGCGGGCGGTGGGGGACGGGCTCGTCCACCAGGATGAGCGGCTCCTCGGGCGGTTCGGCGGCTCCGGTCATCTCCGCCAACTGTTCGGCGTCGCCGTAGTCGAGCCGGTTGATCGGCAGTTGGCCCGGGAGTTCGTGGACCGGGGCCCAGGTGACGGGCGGTGCATCCGGGATCTGATCATCGTCCGTGGTCATGGCTGCCTCCTTAACCAAACGGTAGGGGGCATCGATGAACGGGGCGGGCGAACGGCACTATTGAGGTCAATGCGCTAATTCGCCCGCTTTGGGCTATCCGGCATCCCCGGTTGATCATGAGGTTAGCGGCACTCCAAGAGATCGACTTCGCCGCTAACCTCATGATCAACAGAACGGGAGGTGGCGGGTCAGTCGAGGGTGGCCTTGACGGCGGCGTACGCGTCGACCAGGCCGGCGCCGACCACGTTCCGCTCGCCGCCGCAGTTGTCGCCACGCTGGTCGGCCTGGACCGGGGTGGCCGTGGAGCGCAGGATCTGCCGGGTCTGGTCGAGGTCGCCGACGAGGTCCGGGTTGGCCGACCACATCAGCGCCACCACCCCCGCGACCTGCGGGGTGGCCATCGATGTGCCGTCGAGCGCGGCGTACCCGCCTCCCGGCATCGCGGACAGGACGTCCGCTCCCGGCGCCATCAGATCCGGCTTGGCCACCCCCGCCGTCGCCGGGCCTCGCGAGGAGAACGCGGTCACCCGGCGTCGCTGGTCCACCGCCCCGACGGTCAGCACGTCCGGATACGGCGCGGGCGGGTCCTGCACCGAGCCGCAGAAGGGGCCCGTGTTGCCAGCCGCCGCGACGACGAGGATCCCCGCGGCCTCCAGCGCGTCGACGGCCGGCCGCAGCGCCCGAGGGTCGCAGCCCTCGATGGGCGGACAGCCCCACGAGTTGGTCAGGATCTCCGGAGCCCGAGCCGGTCGCCCGTCGGTGAACGGATCGCCACCCGGTGGGAAGGGCGCCAGCATGAACTGGAGGCAGTCGAGGTAGGCCGCCGGGTTGCCCAGGTTCCGGTCGAGGTTGACGCAGCCCACCCAGTCCGCGGCTGGCGCCACGCCGATGCCGCCCCGGCCGACCGCGCTGCCCGCCGTGTGGGTGCCGTGCCCGCTGCGGTCCGTCGGCGTTCGGGTGCCGTTCCACGGGTCGAACCACGAGTCGTCGCCGCCCCGGAAGCCCTCGGCCAGCGCCGGATGCCCTCCATCCACACCGGAATCCGAACTTCCCACGGTCACCCCGGCGCCGGTGACCGCGAGCTCGGACCAGACCCGGTCCGCGCCGATCAGGCTGATGTTCCACGGTGGTCCGGTCGGGGCGGGCGCACTGCCGCCGGCCGTTCCCGGAGGCGCCGGCAGGGGACGTAGCCGCTGGTTGACCAGCACCCGGTCCACCTCGGGCCGACTGCTCAGCCAGGCCCGTACCGCCGGCCCGCCGTCCACCTCGATCGCGTTCACCAGGTAGTACGGGGTGTGGCCCAGCCGCAGCCGGCGCAACTCCCGCCGCAGGTCGACCTGGGTCCGCTCCGCGGTCGCCACCAACCGCTGGTAGACCTGACCGGCGCGGGCGTCCCGACCGGCCTTCCCGGGCCCGTCGGGCAGGCCGCCGAGGTCCGCCTGTTCCCGCAGCACCACGAAGAGCCGCTCGCCGTGCAGACCCGGCTGGCCGGCGGTGACGGCGACCGTGCCGACCGAGACCAGCAGGGCCACGCTGGTCGCCACGGCCACCGCCCGCCGGGGCGGACGGGCCGAGGGGCGGGCCAGCCACAGGCCGTACGCGATCGCCACCAGGACCGCGACGACGAGCCCGGCGCCGGCGGCGACCGCCACCCAGAACGGTACGTCCCGGGAGGTGACCAGCAGCAGGCTGATCTCCTCCGGGTCGGTGAAGGCCAGCGGGCCGAACACCCCGAGCCCGACCAGCCAGGCCGCAGGCGCGCGGCCGCCGCCCGGAGTGCGGCGGCGGTTCTGGACCGGGTGGTCCTGGGTGTGCGGGCGGTGCGGGGCTTGGTGGGTGTCCTGGGCGTGCGGGCGGTCCGGTGCGTGGCGGCGGGTGAGGGCGTGCAGCGCGGCCAGCGCGAAGCCGGCCGGAGGCAGCGTCGCCAGCAGCGGCAGTTGGGCGCCGGACTGGCCCACGCCGGCGCCGATCAGCAGTAGCACCACCCCGGCGACCAGGCCACCCAGCAGCACCAGCCGGGCCGGCCGGGGTGGCTCGCCAGCTTCGAAGTGACTCCAGAAACGGGCGTCCAGCAGGGCCCCGGCCAGCACCCCGACGGCCGCCGCGGCCAGCCCGGCGAGGACGGTCTCCAGCAATCCGCCCAGGGCGCCGATCCAGACCCAGGGCAGCAGCAGGGCCAACCCGGCAGCCATGGCGAGCAGCGTCACCACCCCCGGACGAGGTTCCCCCGCGGCGGCCACGCCGCGGGGTTCGCCGCCGGGTGGCTCGGGCGGCCGGGACCAGCGGGCCGCGTGGGTCAGCCGGGTTGCGATCAGCGCCAGCAGGGCGGCCGTGGCGGCCAGCGCCGCGAGGTACACCTCGTGGTGCACCGGTGGGAACGCGCGCAGCATCTCGAGTACGCCCAGGGCGAGCGTCCCGGCCAGCCAGGCCCGGCCGGCCTCCCGGATCATCGGCGAACGGGGGACCAGGGCCAGCGGCAGCGCGACGGTGCCGATCAGGAGCACGGTGAGCAGGCCGAGCCCCGGCCAGAGCGGCACCAGTCGATCCAGCCCACCGAGCAGCAGCACCTGGTCGACCGCCCACCCGCCGCCCTGCAGCAGCACGGTGGCCGCGACCGCCCAGCAGCCGACCAGCACGGCCGCGAAGATCGCCCATGGGCTGCCGCCACCACCGGATGTCGAGTAGTCCGCCCGCATCCGCACACCCTACGAAAACCCGAGGACCACGCCGCGCCCCCGGCACTCGTCGATCATGCACTTTCGGTCGGGGAATATGGTGTGAAAAAGAACAAATCGGGGACCAGAAGTGCAAGATCGACGAGTTTTTCGGGCGCGGGGCGGTGGGGCTACCGTGGACGAGTGCGCGATCCACATGTTCTGCGGTCCGTTGCCGGGCAGCTATCGCCCTCCCGCCGCGCCGCCGACCTACGTCGGCTGCGGGCTGAACGCTTCGACGTACTGGTCATCGGTGGTGGCGTGACCGGTGCCGGTGCGGCCGTCGACGCGGCCTCGCGTGGGCTGAAGGTGGCCCTGGTGGAGGCGCGCGACTTCGCGGCCGGCACCTCCAGCCGGTCCAGCAAACTGATCCACGGCGGCCTGCGCTACCTGGAGCAACTCGAGTTCGGCCTGGTGCACGAGGCGCTGACCGAGCGGGGCCTGCTGGCCACCCGGCTGGCGCCGCACCTGGTGCGTCCGGTGCCGTTCCTGGTGCCGTTGCCCGCTGGGCGGGGCCTCCGGGACCTGCCCGCCCGGCTGGCTCGTCGCGCCTACTACGGCGCCGGGGTGGCCGCGTACGACGCCTTCGCCGGCCTTGTCGGCGGCGGCCGGGGGATGCCGCTGCACCGGCACCTGAGCCGGGAGGGCGCCCGGCGGGTCTTCCCGAGCCTGCGGGCCGACGCGCTGGCCGGCGCCATCCGCTACTACGACGGGCAGGTGGACGACGCCCGGCTGGTGGTGACGCTGGCGCGTACCGCCGCCAGCCTGGGCGCGGCCGTGGTGAGCAGCACCCGCGCGGTCGGGCTGATCCGGCAGGCCCGGGAGGTCACCGGGGTCCGGGTCCGCGACCTGGAGGCACCCGCCGGTTCCCCGGAGGCCGAGTTCGAGGTACGCGCCCGCACCGTGATCGCCGCCACCGGCGTCTGGACCGACGACATGTCCCGGATGCTCAACGACGTCGGGCTGCGCCCCGGGATCCGGGTCCGGGCCTCCAAGGGGGTGCACCTGGTGGTGCCCCGCTCGGCGATCACGGGCGAGACCGGGCTGATCCTGCGTACGGCCACCAGCGTCCTCTTCGTCATCCCGTGGGGCGGGCACTGGATCATCGGCACCACGGACACCGACTGGCGGCTGGACCGCTCGCACCCGGCGGCCTCCGCCAGCGACATCGACTACCTGCTCGGGCAGGTCAACACGGTGCTGGAGCGGCCGCTGTCCACCGCCGACATCGAGGGCGTCTACGCCGGGCTGCGCCCGCTGCTGGCCGGCGAGGCGGATTCCACCTCCAAGCTCTCCCGGGAGCACGCCGTCATCGAGCCGATGCTCGGGCTGCTGCTGGTGGCCGGCGGCAAGTACACGACGTACCGGGTGATGGCCGCCGACGTGGTCGACCGGGCCGCCCACCGGCTCGGCGGGCAGCGGCCGTCGCGTACGGCCGACCTGCCCTTGCTCGGCGCGGACGGTTACCCGTCGATGTGGCGGGACCGGGCCGACCTGGCCCGCCGGCACGGGGTGCCGGTCGGAGTGGTCGAGCACCTGCTGGAGCGCTACGGCAGCCTGACGCTCGACCTGTTGGCCCTGATCGACGCCGATCCGCTGCAGGCGTCCCCGCTGGCCGGCGCGCCGGAGTACCTTGCCGCCGAGGTGACGTACGCGGCCCGGGCCGAGGGGGCGTTGCACCTGGAGGATGTGCTCACCCGGCGTACCCGGATCTCCTTCGAGACGACCCACCGGGGCCTGGAGTCGGCCGAGCACACGGCCGAGCTGATGGGCGCGGTGCTGGGGTGGGACGCCGCGCGGCGGGCCCGCGAGGTGACGCACTACCAGGCCCGGGTGGAGGCCGAACGGCAGTCCCAGCTGATGCCGGACGACGCGACCGCCGACGCGGCTCGGCTGGGCGCGCCCGACGTGCGCGGCTACCCCTCCGATCGGGGCGTCGACGACGCCGGGCTACCCCGCTGAGCGATCCGCTGGAGACCACCACCAACGGATGCCCGACCGGCGGGTTACGCTCGCTACCTACGGTAGGGTAAGTTCCGCGCGTGATGGCACTTCCCTGGTCACGGCTTGCTTCCCTGTCCGCTGCCACACTGCTGGCGGTCGTCCTGAGCGGGTGCGCCCCGTTCGGCGGCGAGGGCGAGGCGGGGGCGCAACCAGGCACACCGGACGCTGCGGTGCCCGGCGCCGGCAGCGCCGCGAAGACCGGAAAGAACCGGGTCAGCCTGTTGCAGAACGAGGGCACGGACGGGCCGCTGCGCACCCTGAACGTGGAGCCGGACGGCCGGTGGGAGTGCATCGACTGCGCGGGTGACGGGGTCACCTCGACCGGTGTGCTCAGCGAGGAGCATCGGGAGCGGTTGCAGAAGCTGCTCGCCAACCCGTCGCTGGCCAACGAGACCGATGAGGCGCGCGGATACAAGGTCGCCTGCATCGGTGCCCTGACCTCCAGCCTGCTGACCTGGGCCGGCCTGATCACCTCGCAGGACTGCCCCGGCGAGGAACGCCCGCCGGCAGCCGAGGAGATCCTGTTCCTGCTCACCCAGAACACCCCCGCCGAGCTGACCTCACGGTAAGGAAGGGCCCCTTCTTAACGCCTCGTGTATAGGAAGGGCCCCTTCTTAACAGACGGCAGGCTTGACGGACGGCAGGCTTGACGGACGGCAGGCTTGACGGACGGCAGGCTTGACGGACGGCAGGTGGGCGGAGCCGCTCAGAGCACCTTGCCCGGGTTGAGCAGGCCGGCCGGGTCGAGCGCCGCCTTGATCGCCTGGTGCACGCGTACGCCCACCGGGCCGATCTCGCGGGCGAGCCAGTCCCGCTTGAGCAGCCCGACGCCGTGCTCGCCGGTGCAGGTACCGCCGAGGTCCAGACCGAGGCGCATGATCTCGTCGAAGGCCCGGCGACCGCGTTCCAGGCTGGCCGGGTCGGCCCGGTCGACCACGATGTTGGGGTGCATGTTGCCGTCACCGGCGTGACCGACCACACCGATCGGCACCTCGCACTCGGCGGCGATCCGGGCCACCCCGTCGAGCAGCGCGGCCAGCGCGCCCCGAGGCACCGCCAGATCGTCGATGATCAGGCCGCCGTTACCGCCCGGGTACGTCTCGGCGGCGTACCTCTCCATCGCCGGATGCGCCAGCCGGCGGGCCTGCAACAGGGCTGCAGCCTCCACCGCGTCGGTGGCCGCGTACACCTCCTCGGCGCCGGCGGCTTCGCAGACGGCGGCCAGGTCGGCGAGGTCGGCGGCGGCCCGGAGGCCGGTGTCCACGGCGGCGAGCAGCAGCGCCTCGGCGTCGGTGCGCAACCCCATCGGTCGGTACGCCTCGATGGCCACCAGGTGGGTGCGGTCGAGCAGTTCGAGCAGGCTCGGGGAGAGGCCCTGGGCGGCGATCCGGGCCACCGCCTCGCCCGCCGTGGCGGTGGAGCCGAAGACGGCCACCAGGGTCAGCGACTCCGCCGGGGCGGGACGCAGCGCCACGGTCACCTCGGTGATCACGCCGAGGGTGCCCTCGGAGCCGACGAAGAGCCGGGTGAGGTCGTACCCGGCCACCCCCTTGGCCGTACGCCGGCCGGTGCGCAGCACCTCGCCGGAGGCGAGCACCACCTCCAGGCCGAGCACGTACTCGCTGGTGACGCCGTACTTGACGCAGCACATGCCGCCCGCGTTGGTGGCGACGTTGCCGCCGATGGTGGACGACTCCCAGGAACCCGGATCCGGCGGGTACCACAGACCCTGCTGGGTCACTGCCGCGCTGAGCGTCGCGTTGATCACCCCGGGCTGGACCCGTGCGATCCGGCTCACCGGGTCGATCTCCAGGATGGCGTCCATCGCCGTGGTGCTGAGCACCAGCGCGCCGTCGATGGCGTTCGCCGCGCCGGCCAGCCCGGTCCGCGCCCCTTGCGGCACCACGGGTACGCCGTACCGCCCGGCTGCCCGTACCACGGCGGCCACCTCATCGGTGCTGCGTGGCCGGGTGACGGCCAGCGGCGTACCGGCGGCGCACAGGTCGGCCTCGTCCCGTTCGTATGCCCTGAGCAGGTCCGGATCGGTGAGCACCGCGTCCGGTCCGAGGGCGTCGCGCAGGTCGTCGAGCAGGTCGTCGAGCAGGTCGTCGGGGAGTGAGGAGGCGGCCATGCCGCCGAGGCTACGACCGGTCACTGGTGATCACCAAGCGGCTGTGCCGGTTGTTAAAAGGGGGCCCTTCCTCTACCGGAGGCGTTAATAAGGGGCCCTTCCTTACTTCCGGGAGGAATGTCCGGGCGTGGGCGGGGTAGTTGGGTACATGGCGGTGGTTTGGGACCGAGCGCGCTCGCTGCTGCGCCGTGACCGGGTGCGGGAAAACGTGGCTGACGTCGACACGGCGCGGATCGCCGAGACGATGACGCAGTTGCGCCATCGGGGCAAGGCGACCCTGCACGACCGTCTGCACCGGGTGCGCCTGTCGCTCGGCCTGGCCGGGCAGGCGGGCCTGGCGGCCGGGCTGTCCTGGGTGGCCGCGCACGATCTGCTGGGCAATCCGGAACCGGTCTTCGCCCCGATCTCCGCCGTCGGCACCCTCGCCGTCTCGGTGGGCCAGCGGTTCCGCCGCACCGTGGAGTTGATCGTCGGAGTCGCGGTCGGGGTGGCCGTCGGTGACCTGCTGATCTACTTCCTCGGCACCGGTCCCTGGCAGCTCGGGCTGGTCGTCACCGCGGCCATCGTGCTGACCGTCTTCGCCGGCGGCAGCGTCGCGATCGTCATCCAGGCCGCCGCGACCGCGGTGCTGGTCGTGACGCTCAGCCCGTCGGTCGAGCACCTGGAGATACCCCGGTTCGTCGACGCGATCGTCGGCGGCGGCGTGGCCCTGCTGGTCACCGCGATCCTGCTCCCGCTCAACCCGTTGCGGGTGCTCAACCGGGCCGCCCGGCCGGCCCTGGACCTGCTCGCCGAGCAGCTCGACACCGCTGCCGACGGCTTGCGCGAGGGCGACGGGGAGAAGATCCAGCGGGCGCTGGACCGGTTGCGCGACAACAAGGACGAGCTGGCCACCTTCACCGAGGCGATCGAGGGCGCCAAGGAGACCGCGGTGCTCTCCCCGGCACGCTGGCACCGGCGCAGCGAACTCACCCACTACGCGGCGGCGGCCGATCCGATCGAGCGGGCGATGCGCAACAGTGGCACGCTGATCCGGCGATCGGTGACCCTGATCGAGGACGCCGAGCCGATCCCGGGGGCGATGCCGACGGCGGTCGGACACCTCGCCGAGGCGGTACGCCTGATGAAGCAGGAGTTCGCCCAGGGCAAGGAGCCCGAGCAGGCCCGGGAGCGGGCGATGCGCGCGGTCAGTGAGGCGGGCCGGGCGTACGCCGAGGGGGTCGGGTTCTCCGGCAGCGTCGTGGTCGCCCAGGTGCGTACCACGGCCAGCGATCTGATGGTGGCCTCGGGGATCGGCCAGGAGGAGGCGAACCGGCTGGTGCGGCAGCACTTCGGCGAGTTGGAGCGGCCCGGTTCGCCGGCCGGGCCGGAACCGGCCGCGAAGGCACCTACCGCGCCGCCCGTGGGCTGAGTCGCTGGTCACGGTGGGTGCCCTCGATGCGCAGGGCCCGGCGGGCCGGAGATGACTACGCTGACCGCATGGCCGACACCCCGTCCGGCGGAGCGCTGCCGCCGTCGCCGTCCGTGCCCGTCGCCCCGCCGGGCAGCGGCGTGCCCGGTATGCCACGTCGCCGGCTCGGCTGGCGACGGGGCCTGGTGTTGGCCGGGGTCATCCTGCTGATCGCCGCCTGTGCGATCTTCATGCTGGTCACCCTCGGCACCAACCTCGGCGGCGAGGCGCTGCTGATCGGAACGGCCGCCGCGATTCTTCCGGTTCCGGTCCTGGTGGCCTGTTTTCTCTGGTTGGACCGGTACGAACCCGAGCCACTCAAGTACCTGATCTTCTGCTTCGCCTGGGGGGCCTTCGTCTCCACCGCGGCGTCGTTGCTGGTCAACGAGGCATCCGCCAACTGGTTCAAGGACCGCGGACTGCCCATCGCGTTCACCGCGGTGCTGGTCGCACCGTTCATCGAGGAGTTGACCAAGGCCCTCGGCCCGATCCTGCTGTTGCTGTTCCGACGCCGGGAGTGGTCGGGCATCACCGACGGGCTGGTCTACTGCGGGCTCTCCGCGATCGGCTTCGCGATGGTGGAGAACATCCTGTACCTGGGCGGGCACGGGTACGCCGCGGGCGTCGAGCAGTACGGTCCGGCCACCGGCGCCCAACAGGTGATCGCCATCTTCATCGGCCGGATCCTGCTGTTCGGGTTCGCCCACCCGTTGTTCACCTCGATGACCGGTGTCGGCCTCGGCATCGCCGCGCGTACGGCGGACCGCCGGGTCCGGGTGCTCGCCCCGCTCGCCGGCCTGCTGCTGGCGATGATGCTGCACGGGGCGTGGAACCTGCTGCCGACCCTGACCGAGGCCACCGGCGAGGTGTTGATCACACTTGTCGGTCTGGTCGGTGTGATGGTGCCGATCTTCTTCGGGATGGTCGGCCTGGCGGTGTGGCTGCGGGCCTGGGAGGGGCGGCTGACCGAGCGGATCCTGCCGGACTACGTCCGGGCCGGCTGGCTGACCCCGCCCGAGGTCGCGGCGTTGAGCAGCCTCGGCCGCCGGCACGCGGCCCGGGCCTGGGCCCGGCGGGTGGCTGGCGACGCCGGCCTGCGGGCGATGCGCGGTTACCAGTTCGCGGCGACCCGGCTGGCACTGCTGCGCGACGGCGCACTGCGGGGCCTGGATCGCCGGCCCGTCGACCGCGAGCGCACGGCGCGGGAGGAACAGGAGTTGTTGAACCTGATCAGCAGCTACCGGTCGTTCTTCGTCGGTCGGGATCCGCAGTCGCCGGTGGGTGTCTGGGACGGGCGTCAGTACCACCTGCGGTTCCCGGACGGTTCACAGCGCTCGGTCCAGGCCCCCGAGGAGCCGGTGGTCCCGATCCCGGTGGTGCTCGCCGCCCCACCGCCGCCACCGTCCTTCGCTGCCGGCTACGGCCCGCCCGGCTGGTACGGCCCCCGGCCCACCACCCCCCGGCACACCACCCCCTGGCCGCCGCGGCACTGACACCACCCCAGGTGCCGCCGTCCGGCCGGCCCGCGCACCGCGACCGGCCGAGGATTCAGGCCATCAGCCTGGTGAGGAAGTCGCCGAACCCTTGAGCCATCATCATCAGCGCGCCGCCGATCGCCCGGAACATCTCTGCCGCGCCCTCGGGCCGGAACGCCATGAAGTAGATCAGGAATGCGAGGCTTCCCCAGGCCAGCACCTTCTTCACGAATACCGGCATCGTCCCTCCCCAGGGCCGGTGGTGCGGCTGGCTTCCCGCCGGGGAGCGCGGCAAACGACGCAGACGCGTCCGCGTGGTACGCGGGCCGGACCCGCTACGGTGCCGATGGGCTCACAGGTAGAGCCCGGTGCCGTCCTCCTCGACCCGTTCGGCGGCCACCGCGTGCACGTCGCGCTCGCGGAGCAGCACGTAGCCGCTGCCGTGCAGTTCGACCTCGGAACGGTCGTCGGGGTCGAACAGCACCCGGTCGCCGGAGACGATGGAGCGGACGTGGGGCCCGACGCCCACCGCGGTGGCCCACGCCAGGCGCTTGCCCACGGCAGCGGTGGCCGGGATCACGATGCCGGCGGTGGAGCGCCGCTCGCCGTCGCTCCCCTCCATGCGCACCAGCACGCGGTCGTGCAGCAGCCGGATGGGCAGGCCGGAGTCGAGGTTCTGGTCGGCTGTCACGTGGCAGACGCTACCGTGTCCTCCCCGGCCCACCGCCGGTGGTCACCTGGTTCGACAGCGCCCGCTGCGAGCAGGTATGGCGGAACTGCCCTACCGTGGAGCGCTCGGGCGTATCCTGTCCGACCTGACGCTGTGCGCCGGGCCCAACCATGCCGGGAGGTTCGCTTGAGCCGATTCGAGCGGGTACGCGAGCGTCTACGCCGCGCGTACGAGTCGGGACGGCAATCGGTTCGCGCCGGGCGGCGCACGGCGGCCGACGTACCCGAGCCGGCCAGGGTGGCCTCGCCGTCGAGCCCGGGGCCGGCGGCACCACCGACCGCCACCGTGGTCGGCGCGGAGCCCCCGGCTGCTCTGCACGGCTCCACGGCCAGCCGGGACGACGCGGACGTGCCACACGCGCTGCGGATCGCCGCCGCGTGGTCGTGGCGGCTGATCGTGGTCGGCGTCGTGTTCTGGGCGCTGCTCAAACTGGTCAGCACGATCAGCATCGTGATCATCCCGCTGGCCGTGGCGATGCTGTTGTCGGCGCTGCTCGCTCCCGCGGTCGGCTGGCTCCTGCGGGCGCGACTGCCGAGGTCGCTGGCGACCGCCGTGGTGCTGGTCGCCGGCCTGGCCGCGGTGATCGCCACCCTCACCCTGGTGGTGAACGAGTTCATCAAGGGCGTGCCGGAACTGGCCGCGAAGTCGACCCAGGGCCTCCAGCAGATCCAGGACTGGCTCAAGACCGGGCCGTTGCACCTGTCGGACAATGACCTGGACCGGTACCTCACCGAACTCCAGCAGTGGGTCAACAACAACACCGAGCGGTTCACCAGCGGTGCCCTCTCCACCGCCACGACCCTGGCCGAGGTGCTGACCGGCACGGTGCTGGTGCTCTTCGCCACCTTCTTCTTCCTGCGCGACGGCAACCTGATCTGGCGCTTCCTGGTGCGGCTGCTGCCGGTGGCGGCGCGGTGGAAGGTCGACGACGCCGGCCGCGCCTCCTGGGCGACCCTGGTCGCCTACGTCCGGGCGACCGTGCTGGTCGCCTTCATCGACGCCGTCGGCATCGGCATCTTCCTGGTCATCTTCGACGTTCCGTTCGCCTTCCCGCTGGCCGCCCTGGTCTTCCTCGGCGCGTTCATCCCGATCGTCGGTGCCACCCTCTCCGGCGGCGTGGCGGTGCTGGTGGCGCTGGTCGACAGCGGGCCGGTGACCGCGTTGATCATCCTCGGCGTGGTGATCGGGGTGCAGCAGGTGGAAGGGCACATCCTCCAGCCGTTGATCATGGGAAGGGCGGTCGCCATCCATCCGCTCGCGGTGATCATCGGTCTGGCCGCCGGCGTGGTGCTCGCCGGGATCACCGGCGCGGTGGTCGCGGTACCGGTGATCGCGGTGCTCAACACCGCGGTGCGTCGGCTGGCCGCGCGTACCGTCCCCGACACCCCTCCCGACGCGGTCGTCGTCGCCTCCCGCGCTCCCTGACCGGCCGCGGCCGCAGGTCAACCGGCGAGCCGGTCCAGGGCGCCGCGGACCACCTCTGGCCGGGTGGTGTACCAGAACGGCGGTAGCGAGCGGCGCAGGAACGCCCCGTAGCCCCGGGCGGTCTCCAGCCGGGAGTCGAGCACGGCCACCACGCCCCGGTCGCCGGTGGCCCGGATCAACCGACCCACGCCCTGAGCCAGCCGGACCGCCGCGATCGGGACGCTGACCGCGGCGAAGCCGGAGCCGCCCTGGGCGTCCACCGACGCCGCCCGCGCGGCGGCCAACGGCTCGTCGGGCCGGGGGAAGGGCAGCCGGTCGATCACGACCAGTTGGCACGAGTCGCCCGGCACGTCCACCCCCTGCCAGAGCGACATCACCCCGAACAGGCAGCTGGACCGCTCCTCGCGGAACCGGCGGACCAGCAGCGGCAGCGCCTCCTCACCCTGCAACAGCACGGTCAGGTCGGTCCGCGCCCGCAACAGCTCCGCCGCCTGCTGCGCGGCCCGTCGCGACGAGAACAGCCCGAGCGTACGACCACCCAGCGCGGTGACCAGCGCGAGCAGTTCCTCTCCGGCCGCGTCGGGCAACCCGGAGACACCGGGACGGGGCAGGTGCGCCGCCACGTAGAGGATCCCCTGGCGGGCGTAGTCGAATGGCGAGCCGACGTCCAGCGACCGCCACCCGGGCCCGGCGTCGGCGGCTCCGCCACCGGCGTCGGCCCGATCGCCACCCGTTGCTGTCCCGGCGCCCGTGCGGCCCGCCGTGGCCGGCCTGCCGGCGGGAACTGCCCCGGCCGGACGGCGGGAGGCCTCGGCCAGGGCGGCGGCGGCCGGTGACGGTGGATCGGGTGGGGGCGCTTCGAGGCCCAGGGCCCGGGCCACCGTGTCGAACCGGCCGCCCAGCGCCAGGGTGGCCGAGGTGGCCACCACGGTCCGCTCGTCGTAGAGGTGCGTGGCGAGGGTGCCGGCGACCGAGAGGGGTGCCACCATCAGCGCCCGCCGGCCGGTGGCATCGTTGCGTTCCACCCAGGCCACGTCGTCCTCCGCCTCCTCCAGCAGGCGCTGGGCGGTGCTGGAGAGCTCGTCGAGGGCGGCCCTGGCCTGCTGCTTGCGCACCGGGTCGGGATCGTCGGCCTTGATGTCGCCGATGCTGTCCAGGGCCGCGCGGGTCGCGGCGTCCAGCAGCGTGCATGCCTCGCGCAGCGGGTCCGGCAGACCGCTGGTGATCCGCCCACCCGGCGCCTCGGCGAGTCCGACCGCGAGGGCGTCGCCGGACGCGGTCAGCGCCTCGGCGGCCTCCGGCCGTAGCAACGGGCGGGCCCGACGGGCGGACCGGTCGATCAGCTCCGGGGTCAGCTCCGCCTGGGCCGCCGAGGAGACCCGGTCCGCCAGCTCGTGGGCCTCGTCGACGACGAGCAGTTTGTGCGGCGGGACGATGTGCCGGCCGGCGAGCATGTCCACCGCGAGCAGGCTGTGGTTGGTGACCACGATGTCGGCCTCCCGAGCCCGGGCTCGGGACGCCTCCGCGAAGCACTCCGCGCCGTACGGGCAGCGGGCCGCGCCGACGCACTCCCGGGCGGGCATGGAGACCAGCCGCCACGCCTGGTCGTCGACGCCGGGATCGAGCTCGTCGCGGTCGCCGGTGTCGGTCTCCAGGGCCCAGTCCCGCAGTCGCTGGATCTGCTTGCCGAGCCGGCCCGCCTCGCCGAGCCAGCGGGCGCCGCCCCCCGGCCGCTCGGCCGGGTCGTCGAAGAGGGTGTCCGCCGGTTCGTCCTCCGACGAGTTCTCCAACCGGGCCAGGCAGAGGTAGTGATGCCGGCCCTTGAGCACCGCGAAGGTAGGGCGCTGCCCGAGCAGTGGTTCGACGGCGTCGGCCAGGCGGGGCAGG
This sequence comes from Micromonospora sonchi, assembly GCF_014646235.1. GTDB lineage: Bacteria > Actinomycetota > Actinomycetes > Mycobacteriales > Micromonosporaceae > Micromonospora > Micromonospora sonchi. The sequence continues at coordinate 103,850 of NZ_BMNB01000005.1, forward strand.
TCGTGCTCGACGAGCTGGGACTGCAACGCCAGGGTGGCGGTGGAGACCACCACCGGCCCGTCGACCGTGAGCGCCGGCGCGAGGTAGGCCAGGGACTTGCCGGTGCCGGTGCCGGCCTGCACCAGCAGATGCTCGCCGGTGGCCACGCATTCCTCGATCGCCGTCGCCATCTGCTGCTGCCCGGGGCGGGCCGCGCCGCCGGGCACCGCGCCGACCGCGGCGGCCAGCAGCTCCGCACCGTCCGGCCGCTCACCTCGACGGCGGGCCTTGTTGCGAATCGAGCCGGTTCCGGAGGCGGTGCGGGGCAGGGTCACCGTGGCAAGGTACCCGGCGGGGCCGACGGGGCGACGTACCGATCGTTGTGTTGCGGCGGCACGGAACCGGCTTACTTGCTCGTTGTCCGATAACTTCCCGACGGCGATATCTGGGCGGAATCGGCTAGGGTGCGAATCATGCCGAGCGATGTGGTCCGTGTGATCTACCGCAAGTACGACGGCAGCGTCCACCGCGACTACCCGGCCCGTCGCCTGGCCGAGGACGACCTCGGCATCTGGCTCGGGGTGCCCGCCGGCACCACCTCGGTCTACCACGGCCGGCCCTCCGTCGAGCAGATCCCGTTCGTGCTGCTGGTGCCGCATCAGGCCTGGTGGACCTGCATGTTCAACCCGCCGCCGCGGACCAGCGAGGTTTACTGCGACATCGCCACCCCGGCCCGCTGGGACGGCGAGGACACCGTGCACCTGATCGACCTCGATCTCGACGTGGTTCGCCGGCGGGAGACGGGCCTGGTCGAGCTGCGCGACGAGGACGAGTTCGCCGAGCACCGGTCCCGCTTCGGCTACCCCGACGATCTCGTGGTGGCAGCCGAGGGGGCGGCGGGCTGGCTGCTCACTGCGCTCGGCGACGGCACGGAGCCGTTCGCCACCTCGTACCGGAAATGGTTGGCCCTGGTGCTCTGAGACCCGCCACCACCACCCGAACCGGTCGGCCCGGTGGTGTCCGCCTTCGGTGAAGGTGAACAGCAGTTGAACGCGCGATGAATGGCGTTTGGCCAGGGGTGGGCCGCCGAATTGCCGCTCGGAGAGTTCCCTAGCATTCCCTCAGCAGGGCGCCGGCCGGCGGCTGCCACCCCTACCACCGACACCGACGAGGTCCGTGCTGTGAGGTTTTCATTTCGTCCCAACGAGGGCGCCTTCTACGAGCTCTTCACCAGGGCCGCGCAAAACCTGGTCCGGGGTACCGAACTGCTGAACGAGATCGGCCTGCCCGATGTCCAGGTGCAGTCGGTCAGCGAGCGGCTCACCGAGGTCGAGCACGACAGTGACCAGATCACCCATGAGCTGTTCAAGAAGATCAACTCGACCTTCGTCACCCCCTTCGACCGCGAGGACATCTACCGCCTCGGTTCGCTGCTGGACGACGTGATGGATCACCTGGAGGCGGCGGGCAACCTGCTCTACCTCTACGGGCTGACCAAGCTGCCGTCGCTGCCCCGGGAGATGCACGAGCTGGTGCACGTGCTGGACCAGCAGGCGAGGCTGACCGCCGACGCGATGCCCCGGCTGAAGTCGATGAAGGACCTCGAGGACTACTGGATCGAGATCAATCGGCTGGAGAACGACGGCGACCAGGCGTACCGGATGCTGCTGGTCCGCCTCTTCTCCGGCGAGTACGACGCGTTGACCGTGCTCAAGATGAAGGAGGTCGCCGACGAGCTGGAGGCCGCCTGCGACTCCTTCGAGCACGTGGCCAACACCGTCGAGACCATCGCGGTCAAGGAGTCCTGACCCCGTGACTCTGAGTCCCGAGCTCATCGCGGTGCTGGCGGTGATCGGGGTGGCCCTGGTGTTCGACTACACCAACGGCTTCCACGATGCCGCCAACGCGATCGCGACCAGCATCTCCACCCGTGCACTCACCCCTCGGGTGGCCCTGGGCATGGCGGCGGTCGGCAACTTCATCGGCGCCCACTTCGGTGCCGAGGTGGCCAAGACCGTCGGCAGCGGCCTGGTCGAGTTGCCCACCGGCGTGTCCAGCCTCGGCATCGTCTTCGCCGGGGTGATCGGCGCGATCACCTGGAACCTCGTCACCTGGTACTTCGGGTTGCCCTCGTCGTCCTCGCACGCCCTGATCGGCGGTCTGGTCGGCTCGACCGTCGCCGCCTCCGGCACCGTGCTCTGGACGGGCATCGGCGAGAGCGTCGTGATCCCGATGATCCTGTCGCCGCTGGTCGGCTTCATCCTCGGCTACATCGTGATGATCGCCGTGCAGTGGCTCTTCCGGAACGGGCACCCGGGCAAGCTGAACCGGGGCTTCCGGTGGGCCCAGACCGCCTCGGCAGCGGCCATGTCGGTCGGCCACGGCATGCAGGACGCGGCCAAGACCATCGGCATCGTGGTGCTCGCCCTCTTCGTCGGCGGCTACCAGAGCGACCCGACCCACATCCCGGAGTGGGCGTTCTGGACCTCGGCCGCCGTGTTGGCCGCCGGCACGTACGCGGGTGGTTGGCGGATCATCCGCACCCTCGGTCGGAAGATCATCGACCTGCGTCCACCGGAGGGCTTCGCAGCCGAGACCGTGGCCAGCGGCGTGCTCTACTTCAACGCGCTGGTCCTCGGCGCCCCGATTTCGACCACCCACACGATCACTTCGGCGATCATGGGGGTCGGCGCGACCAAGCGGCTCTCCGCCGTGCGCTGGGGCGTGGCCGGCAACATCATCGGCGCCTGGATCCTGACCTTCCCGGCCGCCGGCTCGATCGGTGCCCTGATGTACTTCCTGGTCCGCCCCCTCTTCAGCTGAGCTGGTAAGGAAGGGCCCCTTGTTAACGCCTGGCGTGGTAAAAGGGGCCCTTCTTAACACTTCTCAGAGGTACGAGACGCCGATCTGCGCGCGGATCTCGTCGAGCAGGGCCATGACCTCCAGGGTCACGGAGTGCGGCACGAGCGGGCTCTCGGTCAGCCCCTCGGCCAGGCAGCGTTGCACCTCGATGGCCTCGTGCTGATAGCCCGAGCCGGCCAACTCGGCCGTGATCGTCTCCGGCTGGCCGCCGGCCCGGTGCAGGGTGAACCCGCCGGGCCGAAAGAACGGCTCGGGCAGGTCGATCCGCCCGGTCGTGCCGGTGATCGACGCGGTGACCGCCGTCGCACCCACCATTCCGCAGCTCAGCGTGGCCACAGCTCCCGAGTCGTACCCGAAGACCAGACCGGTGTTCTCGTCCGTGCCCTCCGGACCCAGCTTCGCCCACGATCGCACGTGCTGTGGCACGCCGAGCAGCAGGTGAGCCAGGCTTACCGGGTAGATGCCGAGGTCCAGCAACGCGCCGCCGCCCAGCGCGCGGGCCCGCATCCGATGCTCGGGCGGGAACGGCCCGGCGATGCCGAAGTCGGCCCGTACGCTGGTCACCGTGCCGATCGCGCCGTCGGCGATCAGCTCGCAGGCCCGCAGGACGAGCGGGTTGCAGCGCATCCACATGGCCTCCATGAGGAAGACCCCGGCGGCGCGGGCGGTGTCGATCAGCTCGGTGCTGGTGGCCAGGTCGAGGGTGAACGGCTTCTCCAACAGCACCGGCTTACCGGCGGTCAGACAGGTCCGGGCCGCCTCGTGGTGCGCGGCGTGCGGGGTGGCGACGTAGATGACCTCCACGTCGGCGTCCGCGGCCAGTTCCGACCACGAGGCGTACGCCCGGGGTACGCCGTGCCGCTCGGCGAAGCGCTGCGCGCTCTCGGCCGTTCGTGAGCCGACCGCGACCAGTTCGGCCCCCGGCACCAGCCGGAGGTCCTCGGCGAAGCGGGCGGCGATCTGGCCGGTGGCGAGGATGCCCCATCGAGTCATGGCGGCGACGCTACCGAAGATCACTTGAGGGCTGTACCGGCGATCCACGGGTCGGGAACTAGGCTGCGCGCATGACCATCGACCCCCGCGGCTATCCCGCCCCGCCCGCGCTGGTCGAGCACGCCCGCCGGTTCCACGCCTCCGGTGCCGCGCCGGCAGTGCCCCGGGTGGCGGCCACCGTGCTGCTTCTGCGCCCGGCCGGCGATGGCTTCGAGGTGTATCTGATCCGCCGGGTCGCGGCGATGGCCTTCGGCGGCGTGTACGCCTTCCCCGGCGGCGGGGTCGATCCCTCGGACTCGACCGCTCACCTGGACTGGTCCGGGCCGGAACCGGCGGGCTGGGGCGCCCGATTCCGGCTGCCGCCGGAGGCCGCGCAGGCGGTCGTCTGCGCGGCGGCCCGCGAGGTGTTCGAGGAAGCGGGGGTGCTGCTCGCCGGCCCCGATCCGGACCGGGTCGTCGGCGACGTGAGCGACGACGGCTGGGAGGCCGCCCGGGTGGAGTTGGAGCAGCGCCGCAGCGGCTTCGCCGAGTTGCTCGCCGGGCGCGGGCTCACCCTCCGGTCGGACCTGCTGCTGCCGTGGAGCCGCTGGGTCACCCCGGAGTTCGAGCCGCGCCGGTTCGACACGTACTTCTTCGTGGCGCTGTTGCCGGAGGGACAGCGCACCCGCGATGTCTCCGGCGAGGCCGACCACACCCTCTGGGTCCGTCCCGCCGACGCCTGCGACCGGGCCGCGGCCGGCGAACTGACCATGCTGCCGCCCACCTTGATCACCCTCGGCGAGGTCGCCGCCTGCGACGACCTCGCCGAGGTGGTACGGGCGGCGACGACCCGGGACGCGGCCACCCCGATCACTCCGCACCTGGACCTGACCGGCGAACGGTTCTACCTGCCCTGACCCTACGGCCGCTCGTAGTTCACGTGCGCGGACCAGCGGGCGAAGCCGATTCGCTCGTAGAGCGCCACCGCGCCGGTGTTCGACTCGTCCACGTAGAGCATCACCCGGTCCAGCCCGCGTTGCTCGCGCAGGTACGCCAACCCCGCCGTGGTCAGTGCCCGGCCGAGGCCGCCGCCGTGCGCGGAGGGGTCCACCCCGAGCACGTACACCTCGCCGATGCGCGCCGAGCCGGGCCGCTCGTGCACCTTGGTCCAGTGGAAGCCGACCAGCCGACCGGTCGCCGACTCCACGGCGAGCAGGAAGCCGGCCGGGTCGAACCACGGCTCGGCGAGGCGTACCCGCAGGTCCTCGGCGGTCCACCGGCCCTGCTCGGGATGGTCGGCGAAGGCACGTGCGTTCAGCGCCAGCCACGCCTCGTCGTCGGCGCCGGGGCGAAAGGCGCGCAGGGTCACCCCGTCGGGCAGCCGCGGCGCGGTCAGCGGCGCGGTGAGCGGCCGCCGCAGTTGCCAGAGCACGCGTGCACGGCGGAAGCCGAGGTCCACGGCGAGCGCGGCGGCCGAGGGGTGATCGCCGTGCGCCCAGGCCCGCAGCGGCCCGGCGGCGGAGACGTCCACCTCCGGGGCCGGCGCTCCTCGGGGCTGCTCGTCCCGGGTCGGCACCTGCCGGGCCAACACTTCCCGGGCCAACGCCCGGCCGGTGCCGCGCCGCCGGTACGCCGGGTGCACCACCAGCCCGACCTCGACACCGGCTGCCGGATCGCCGGTGTCGAGATGGGCGTACCCGGTGAGTGTCCCATCGTCTGCGCGGGCGGTCAGGTGGACCGCCGGGGCCCGGTCGTCGCGCAGTCGGAGCAGGACCTGCTCGTCCAGTGGGTCCGCGCCGTCCACGTCGCCTGCCGCCCGGGCCAGCTCCAGCACCTCGGTGATTTCGGCCGGATCGAGCCGGTCCGAGCCGCTGAGCCTGATGATTCGCTCACTCATTCCGGCCACGGTATCGGGCCGCGGGGGCCATCGGTGCTGCAGGCCGGTGGCGATGACGTGCCCGCCCGCTGATGGGGCCCGGCCGGTGGCGAGGACATCACGTTCCCCGCCTCGGCAGCGCGTGGACGTCGAACCGGGCGGTCAGCGCCGGCAGGATGCGGTACAGCGCGTTCACCGTGCCCTGCCGATCGCCGCCCGCGTCGTGCAGCAGGACGATCGACCCGGGTTGCGCCCCGGCGACCACGAACGCGGCGATCCTGGTCTCGCCGGGAGCGCGCCAGTCGGACGGGTCCACCGTCCAGTGCAGCGGCATCATGCCCAGGTCACGAACGACCGAGATGAGCGAGTAGGTCCACGCGCCGCCGGGCTGCCGGTACCAGGCGATCGGCGCGTCCGGGACCGCCGCCTGGATCGCGGCACTGGTCCGCAGGAGATCGGAGCGGATCCGTTCCGGCGAGCGTGAGCCCAGCGTCACGTCGTGGTTCCAGCTGTGGTTGCACAGCGTGTGGCCCTCGGCGACGATCTGCTGGATCAGCCACGGGTACGCGGCGGCGTTCTCGCCGACCACGCAGAAGGTGGCCGTGACGTGGTACTCCCGCAGGATCGCGAGGACCTGCGGGGTGTACTCCGGATGCGGCCCGTCGTCGAAGGTGAGGGCCACCGCGTCGGTGCCGGTGCTCATCCGGGTGCCCAGCGGGCCGAAGTTCGGGTCGTCGTGCGCCGGTGCGGCGGAGTGCTCCGGCGGGTTCGGTCCGTTACCGGGCGCACCGGTGGGGCCGGCACCGGACTCGGTCGGGGAGGGGGCGGACTGGTCGGCGTACCCGGAATGGTCGGCACCGGTCGCGGCGACCGTGGAGTCGTTCTGCGTTGGGCCGAGCGACAGGCTCCGACCGAGCAGGTACACCGAGCCGAGTACCGCCGACACCACGAGCGTGATGATCCCGATCGCGCGTCCCGCGCCAGGGTGGTAACCGCCCACCGCCGCCCCTCCCGCTGGCCAACTTGAGAGTCACGATAAAACGTGCAAGTCGACCAAAAGGGGCATCTCGAATTTTAGCCCTCGACAGTGAGGGGTCGCGCCGACCGTGGCGCGTGCTCTGCGGCCTCGGGCCACCGCGCGTGCTCGGTGGCCTCGGGCCGCCGCGCGTGCTCTGCGGCCTCCGGCCGCGCCGTGCGCGAGGACGGTACGACGAACTTGTAGCCCACCTGGCGCACCGTACCGATCATCGACTCGTACTCCGAGCCGAGCTTGGCCCGCAGCCGACGCACGTGCACGTCGACCGTCCGGGTGCCGCCGAAGTAGTCGTAACCCCAGACCTCGCGGAGCAACTGGTCGCGGGTGAACACCCGGCCCGGGTGCTGGGCGAGGAACTTCAGCAGCTCGAACTCCTTGTAGGTCAGGTCGAGCGGGCGCCCCTTGAGCTTCGCGGCGTAGGTGTCCGGATCGATCGTCAGCTCGCCGGCCCGGATGGACCCGCAGGCGCCGGCCGTCGCGTTGTTCAGTCGGCCGACGGCGAGCCGTAGTCGCGCCTCCACCTCGGCCGGACCGGCGGAGGCGAGGATGACGTCGTCGACGCCCCAGTCGGCGTTCAGGGCGATCAGGCCGGCCTCGGTGACCACCGCCACCAGCGGTACGCCGAGCCCGGTGGCGTGCAGCATCCGGCAGGTGGCTCGCGCCTCGCTCAGCTCGGAGCGGGCGTCGACCAGCACGGCGTCCGGGCTCGGGCCGGCGACCAGGGTGCGTACGTCGCGAGGTGCGGTGCGGACGGAGTGTGGCAGCAGGTCCAGTGCCGGCAGCACTGCGGATGGTTCGCCGGCCCGTGCGGTCACCAACAACAGGATCTCCACGATCACCTCCGTCCCGGCGGCCCGTGCGGCCGCGCGCGACCAGCGGCACTCAGCCGAGTGCGGCGCTGGGAACTTGCGTGGGTCCCGGCGTCGCTGACGGGCGGGTTTTCGCCCTGAGCGTAACCGATCGCCCACGTCGATCCCGGACGTAATTTTCGGTTTGCCCCTTTTGCCGGCGATGGCGGCGCAGGTTTTAACGTCGCGGAAACCGTGACCCTCGCGAATCGCGGTGGGTCTGGCACGATCGGTGGGTGCTTCCCTCGAGTTCGCCCGAGACCGGCCGCGATCCCTGGGCCGACGCCCCACCGCCGGCCGGCGGCTCGGAGTCACGGACCGGTCCGACCGTGGAGTCGGACGAGCGGCGACGCTCCGGTCCGCGGCGCCTGCGCCGGGGCGGCTCGCCCCGCCGGGCCGACGATGCGCTCGACGTCGGCGAGGACGAGGAGGAGGAGCCACCGGTCGAGGTACGCCGGCAGCTCGCGCTCGCCGTCGGCGGGTTCGCCGCGCTGCTCGGCATCGGCCTGGTCCTCGGGGCGCACAGTTCCGGCCCCGGCCACCGGGTGCCCTTCACCGTCGTGGTGCTCACCGTGCAACTGCTGTTCGTGCTGGCCTGGACGATGGTCACCCGTCCGCCGGCGCTGGTGGTGGTCCTCGGGGTGAACGTGGTGGTCGCGGTGGCGGCTGACATCGTGGCCGTACGCAGCACCGAGGCTCGGCTGGGCCCGCTCTGGTACGTCGCGATCGGCGGGTTCCTCGTCGCGGTGCTCGGTCAGTTGGTCCGCCGGGTGGACCGGGCCCGGGTGACCGACTCGCTCCGGACCACCGCCACCATCACGCTCGGGGTGGTGGCCCTCACCACGCTCATCGTGCTCAGTCGGATCCCCGCCGGCACCCAGGCGATCACCGTCTGCCTCACCGCCGCCACGGTGGCGATCGCCGTCGCCCGGATGACGGACGCCGTCGCAGCCTGGCCGCGACTCGCCCCCCAGGTGCCCAGGGGAGCGGCGGGCGTGGTCGGCGGCGCCATGGTCGGCACCCTGGTCAGCGCCGTCTTCGGCAGCTACCTGGTCACCCCGTTCACGCCACCCAGGGCCGCGATCCTCGGCCTGGTCGCGGCGGTCGTCGCCGTCCTGGCCGATCTCGCCGCGGGGTACGCCGAGGCGGGCCGGCGGATGGCGGGCGAATTGCAGACCGGGTGGGCGGCCCGACACGTGCAGGGTCCGCTCGGCGCCGTCGCGATGGTGGCGCCGGTCGCGTACCTGATGTGCCGGTTGCTGCTGTAAGCGGCGCGGCGGTTGAGGAATCGGGGCGGCGGGTACCACCGGTGCGCCGCAGCGCGGTATCGATCCGGAACGAAGAGACGTACGACAGAAGGGGAGGCGGCGTGGAGCACGAGCAGACGTACGGACGGCGACCGCGGCGGCGGGGACGCAAGATTCTGATCGGGTTCGGCGTCCTGCTGCTCGTGCTCGTCGGCCTGGTCGTCGTCGCCGACCGGGTGGCGGTCAGCGTGGCCGAGCGCACCATCGCCGACGAGGTCAACCAGCAGGTGGCCCAGCAGGGCGCGCGGTCCGCTCCGCCGGAGGTCGAGGTGGGCGGCTTCCCCTTCCTCACCCAGGTCCTCGACGGCCGCTACGAACGCATCACGATCAAGCTGCGTGACGTGCAGGGTTCGGTGCAGGGTGAGGCGGTCGCGCTGCCCAGCCTGAACGTGGACGCCCGGGGCGTGCGGGCCTCGCTGGACACGCTCCGCTCCGGCCAGGGCGACGTGGTGGCCGAGACCGTCAACGGCACCGGCACGATCAGTTACCAGAGTGTGGCCGACCTGCTGAACCGGGAGGGTTTGGTACTCAGTGAGCGGGACGGGAAGCTCGCCGTCACCGCGCCGGTGGACATCCTCGGCCAGCGGCTGACGGCCACCGGCACCGCCGACATCGTCGTCGGTGAGCAGGGACGCATCGCGCTGAAGTTCGACAACCTGGACGTCGAAGGGCTGCCCGACGTGCCGCTGGCCCGCACCCTGGTGAAGAACTTCGCGCGGAGTATCTCGGTGGACGTACCCCTGCCGGAACTGCCGTTCGGGCTCACCGTCCGCGAGGTTCTCCCGCGACCGGAGGGGCTCACGGTCACCGCCGATGCGCGGGACGTACCGATCAACGCGGCCGGCTGAACTCGACGGGGCGGCGTCCCGGATGCTGGTCGACCCGGTGGAGATGCCTGGGATGGCTGGTAGGCTCGCTGCTCATGGGGACGCTCCTCACCAAACGGCGCGCGGTCGACCTGTGCCGCGTGACCACCTGCCTGTGTCGCCCCGTCATCTGACGGCGGGGCTGTTCCGGGTCGCCTAGCGGCCATCGGCACTTGGGGTATGCGAACCTGCATCCCGGTGTACCCCACCGGACGCCCGGCAGCGGCGCCGTCGCACGAACCCGTGATCCGTTCCTAGCTATGGGTCCCGCGCGTGGTGCGACACATCCACACCCAACGATCTCCGCGCGCTGGCTCACCATCCATCCTCACCAGGGAGTGATCTGATGAGTCGCGACACCGCACTCGTCTCGGCCGACTGGGCCGAGAAGAACCTCGACGCCCCGGGCGTCGTCTTCGTCGAGGTCGATGAGGACACCTCGGCCTACGACACGGGCCACCTGCCCGGTGCCGTCAAGCTCGACTGGAGGACCGACCTCCAGGACCCGGTCCGTCGGGATTTCCTCAACAAGGCCCAGTTCGAGGCGCTGCTCTCCGAGCGCGGCATCAGCAACGACGACATCGTCGTCCTGTACGGCGGCAACAACAACTGGTTCGCCGCGTACGCGTACTGGTACCTCAAGCTCTACGGCCACCGCGAGGTCAAGCTGCTCGACGGCGGTCGCAAGAAGTGGGAGCTGGACGCCCGGCCGCTGGTCGCCGACCCGGTGACCCGCCCGGCCACCCAGTACGTCGCGAGCGAGCCGGACAACTCCATCCGGGCCTTCCGGGACGAGGTCGTCGCCGCCATCGGCACCAAGAACCTGGTCGACGTGCGCAGCCCCGACGAGTACGCTGGTCGGCTGCTCGCCCCCGCCCACATGTCGCAGGAGCAGGCCCAGCGCGGCGGCCACATCCCGACCGCGATCAGCGTGCCGTGGTCGAAGGCGGCCAACGAGGACGGCACCTTCAAGTCCGACGACGAGCTGCGCAAGATCTACGGCGCGGCCGGGCTGGACGACAGCAAGGAGACCATCGCCTACTGCCGGATCGGCGAGCGCTCCTCGCACAGCTGGTTCGTGCTCCAGGAACTGCTCGGCCACCGCAACGTGAAGAACTACGACGGCTCCTGGACCGAGTACGGCTCGCTGATCGGCGTGCCGATCGCGCTCGGCGACGAGCCCGGGGAGGCGTGATGACCGCACCCACGGCCGCCGGTTGCGCGGCACCGGACCAGGCCGCCCCGCTGCCCGCCAGCATCGACCTGGAGAAGGAGACGGTCATCACCGGTGTCGTCCGCTCCGCGCAGGGCGAGGCGGTACCGGGCGCGTACGTCCGTCTGCTCGACTCGACCGGTGAGTTCACCGCCGAGGTGGTGACCTCACCGGCCGGTCAGTTCCGGTTCTTCGCCGCGCCGGGCAACTGGACCCTGCGGGCGCTCTCCCGCCACGGCAACGGCGATGCCGCCGTGACCGCGGATCGAGGCATCCACGAGGTGGCCGTCACGGTCACCAACTGACCCACGCTCTGAACGGCCTCGTGGCCCGTGCCCCCGCTGTGGGGGTGCGGGCCACGAGCCGTCTCAGCTCCGTTTCGGCGGAATGGCGGTCATCGCGCCCGCCGGACACCGCCATTGGGTGCGGCAGAGGTGGCCGCCGGGACGAGCCGGCGGCCACCTCTGTGTGACGGGATCAGATGCCGGTGGCCCTGGTGCAGGTGGAGGCCGGATCGAGAGCGAAGTCGAGGGTGCCGACGATACCCGCTTCGATCTGGTGGCGGTGCACCTGCGGTACCCAGCCGTCCTTGGCCACGATCACCTCGTACCGGCCCTTCGGCAGCCACCAGTCGTACCGGCCGTTGCCGGCCGCGGTCAGCGTGGTGCCGGTCCCGGCCGAGACGAGGTTCACCCGGACGGTCGCCGGGATGCCGACCGTCACACCGCCACAGGTGGTGCCGGTGACGGTGCCCTGGATCTTGCCCCAGTTGGCCGGCGGCGACACGTTCATCTCCACCGACACCGGGGTGGCCGGGTACGGGGTGTTCGAGACGACGGCCAGTTCGGCGGCGTACCGGCCCGGCTGGGCGACGCCGGCCTCGGCGGTGGCCGTGAGCGTGACGGTCACCGCCCGCGAGGCGCCCGGCGCCAGGGTGAAGGTGGTCGGCGTGCCGCTGAGCCAGGGTACGTCCGCGTCGGCCGCGCACAGTTCCAGGCCGCCGAGCCGTTCGCTGTCCGCGCTGCCGACGAAGGAACTGGGCGAGCCGCCGATCTTGTACGTACCGCAGGCGGCCGCGCCCCGATACCTGCCGAACCGGGCGTTCGGCAGGTCACGCCAGGCTCCGGTGGCCGGATCGAAGCCGATGGTGCGGTTGGTGACCGTGGTGGACGCCGCCGTCACGCCGCCGGCCAGCACGAGCATCCCGCCGGCCGCCGCGTACTGCGAACCCCACAGCTCCAGCGGCAGCTCCGGCAGCGGACTCCAACTGTCGCTCGTCGGGTCGTACCGGTGGGCGTCGGCGTACTCGGTGCTGCCGATGCCGCCGGCGCAGTAGATCGCGGTGCCGATCCCGCCGCAGGACAGCCAGGACACCGGGTGCGGGTAGGCGGCGTGGGTGGCGAACGAGCCGGTCGCCGGGTCGAAGACCACCAGCTGGTCGGAGTCCGTGCAGGTGGCGTCGGCGCAACCGCCCACCAGGTACACCTTCCCGCCGAGCACGGCCTTACCGGCCGCCGCTGTCGGCGCCGGGTTGGTCACCCCCGGCAGCGTGCTCCACGTGCCGGCGGCCGGGTCGAAGACGTCGACCGTGGCGTTCACGCCGCTGCTCGCCCAACCGCCGATCACGTAGAGCTTGCCGCTGGCCGCCGCCACCACCGGCTTGGAACGCGCCGTCGGCAGGTCGGGCAGGGCCGTCCAGGCGTTGACCCCCGGGTCGTACGCCCATGCCTTGCGCTCGGTGCCGGTGCCACCGCCACCACCGATCGAATAGACCTTGCCGTTCAACCACGCCGCGGCGTTGTCGTAGGTCGCCGCCGGCAGCCGGGCGATCTCGTCCCACGTCTCCTCGACGGCCGGTCCGGCCTCGGGCGCCGCTGGGCCGTACACGGTGCCGGTCCGCTCCTTGCTGATGCCCTTCACCTTCTGCTCGCGCAGCGGTGCGCCGCCCTGGTTGAGCAGTTCGAACCGGCCGGAGCGGTCCAGCAGCTCCACGGTGGCCGGTGCGGTTCCGGTGTTGCGCACGGTGGCCCGGGTGGTGCGGGTGCTGCCGTACGGCTGATGCGACTCGATCGTGGTCGGGGTGACCGTCAACCGGCCGGCGGCGAGCGCGAGATCGGCTCGTCGCACCCCGTCGGCGGCCACCGCCACCTCCCTGGTCGCGGGCTGGTACGGCGCCCTGCCGGCGGTGAACGGGTGGGTGCCGGTCAGGCCGGAGAAGAGCCAGTAGAAGCCGTCCGGTTCGCCCGCGTCCTCGCTGGTGGCCGCCGACACCGCCCGGTCCTGCGGCCGGTCGTCGCTGACCACGGTCACCCCGTTGAGGGCGGCACCGGTGGTGCGATCGGTGGTGGTGCCGACCACCAGCCCGCCGGGCACCGGCGAGCAGTTCCGGTTGACCACCTCCACGTCATCCACCTGCCACCACCAGGCGAAGGTGCCCTTGTAGCGGAAGCGGACCCGCACGGCGGAGCCGTTCGCCGCCCCGGTCAGCGGCACCTCCTCGACCCGGGGTCCACGCCGGCTGGCCGTCTGGTGCCAGACGTTGGCCCAGGTGGCGCCGTCGTCGGTGGAGACGTCGATGTCGGCCGTGTCGCTGATCCCGACGGCCCGCCAGTCGCTGTGGAAACGCAGCACCGGCGCGCCGACCCCGGTCAGGTCCAGCGGTGGGGTGATCAGGTCGGTGTCCTGGGTGTTGCCGCTGCCGAGCGCGTCGCTGTCGACGATGGCGAACCCGCCGGAACCGCCGGTGAGGTTGCCGCGCGAGCGCGCATCGGTGAAGACCCAGCCGCCGGAGGAGGTGCGGTTGGTCACCGTCCAGCTCGCCGGGGCGCTGGTGCCGTCGAACGGCTCGCGCAGCAGCGGCTCGCCGAACCGGCCGGTGTAGCCGGCGGCGGTGCAGGCGGCGTCGACCGGCACGGACACGTCGACCGTGGCGCCGTCGTCGCCCACCGCCACCTCCCGGTTGACGGTGCGGTAGCCCGGGTACCGGGCGGTGACGGTGAGCCGGTACGAGGAGCCGCCCGGCACGGTGAAGGAGTAGCGACCGGTGACCGGGTCGGTGAAGACGGCGCCGGGCCGCCCGGCCACCTCGACCTTGGCGTACAGCGGCCAGCCGTGGCCGGAACCGTCGGTGACCCGTCCGCTCACCGTGACCGTGGGAGTCGCGACCAGGGCGAAGTGCCGGGTGACGGCGTCACCGTCGGGCACGGTGACGGCCGCCGACTGGCCGGTGTAGCCGTAGGCGCGTACCGCGAGGGTGATGTCGCCGGTCGGCGCGTTGAGCGCGTACCGCCCGTCGGGTCCGGTGGTGGTGCTGCGGGTGCCGTCGGTCACCGTCGCACCGGCGACCGGGTCACCGCCGCGCGCGTCGCTGACCACGCCGGTGATCCGGCCGATCGAGTTCCGGGGTGCCTGACGCACCGCCGCGTACGCGTCGAGGCGCCCCTCCCCGAAGACGTTGTTGTCGGCCGGAGTGCCGCCGCAGGTGGTGGCGTCGACGTCGCGGGCGGTCCGGTCCAGCAACTCCTCGGTGGCGCCGAGGTCGCCGCGCAGGCCCGGTGCCGCCGACCAGAGCAGCGCCACCGTGCCGGCGACGTGCGGTGCGGCCATCGAGGTTCCGCTCATCGAGGCGTATCCGCCGTTGCGGACGCTGGAGCGGATGCCGCTGCCCGGTGCGGCGATGTTCGGCTTCAGCGGAGCGGTGCCGGAGCCACGTCCGGAGAAGTCGGCGATGTTGCCGTTGATGTCGTACGCCCCGACCGCGTACGCGTTCGGGTAGTCGCCGGGCGAACCGGCACTGCCGCACGCCGGGCCGTCGTTGCCGGCGGAGAAGACCGGGAAGATGCCGGCCGCCCGCCAGGCGGTGACGGTCTGCTGGTACCAGGGGTCGTCGCCGTCGCCGCCCCACGAGTTGTTGACGATGTCGGGGCGCAGGTCCGGCCGCGGATTCCGGCCGCTGGCGTCGGTCGGAGCGAGCACCCACTGGCCGGCGGCGAGCAGCGAGGCGTCGGAGCAGTCGTCCGACTCGCAGCCCTTCGCGGCGATCCAGCGGGCACCCGGCGCGACGCCGATCTGGTTGCCGGCACCGTCGTCGCCGACCATCGTGCCCATGGTGTGCGTGCCGTGGTTGTTGTTGTCGCAGGGCGCGGCGCTGGGGCAGACTCCGGCCGGGTCGAACCAGTTGTAGGCGTGGTCGAAGCCGCCTCCGGTGTTGCCGCGGTAGGAGCCGACCAGCGCGGGATGGTCGTAGCGGACCCCGGTGTCGATGTTCGCCACCACGACGCCCTCGCCCCGGTCGCCGAACTCGTCCCACACCCGGGGCGCGCCGATGTTGGTCAGCCCCCACTCGACGGCGGCGGTGCGGGCCCGCGTGGCGTCCGGGGTGGGCCGCACCAGGGGGTAGCTGCGGCTCGGGGTGATCCGGGCAACCTCGGGCCTTTGCGCGATCTCGTCGAGCAGCGCCTTGTCGCCCTCGACCCGCAGCGCGTTGGCGATCCAGTACGCGGTGTGCGACACCTTCCGCTCGTCGAGCACCGCGCGCAGGTCGCGCTGGGTACGGGTGGCCGTGCTGGTGAGCAACTGATGCACCGCACGGGCCCGGCCGTCGGGGTCACGCAGCCCGGTCGCCTGGGTCAGCGGAGCGGTCTCCCGCAGGTACACCATGAACGTCGCGATCGGTGCGGCGTCGAGCCGGTCGAGCAGCTCGTGGTCGACGGTTGCTCTGGGCTGCGCCGGTTGCGTGGCCGGCGCGGCGAGCGCGGGCTGGGTGGTGACGCCCAGCACGGCGGCGGTCAGCAGCGCCACCGCCCGCCACCGGGTGGATGGTCGTGTGAACAAGTTTCCTCCCCACGTCTCGGTCCCGATCTGTTCGGTCCCGCACATCCACGCGCCCGCTGGGGCGTCGCGGAGCGGCCGGGGCGATGTGGGTGGCTGGTGGTGGCGCCCGCCCGCTGAGAGTCATGCTCTTGCCAGGAGAGCCGGTGATCAATGGGCGGCGTCGGTCAGTACTCGGTCAGTGACGGGTCGCAATCCTGACCGTTAGGCTGAGGGAGGGCGCCATTGGTGATCGTCGTTGTCGATGGGTGAGAAGTCGCAGGTCAGTGCGGTGCTCTCGGGGAGGCAGCGTGTCCGGTGGAGAGATTCCCATCCTGGTCTGCGTCAGCTCCGACGCCACCGTCCGCCAACGTGTGGTGCAGCGGCTCGACGGGGTGGGGCCGTTGGTGATCTGCGCGGACCTGGCCCAACTCCGGGCGATGTTTCCCGCACCGCCGGCGGAGGCCGTCGCACCCGACGAGGGGTCGGGCGAGGCGTCGGCGCCACGCTCGGGCATCTGGCGCGACCTCGTGGTCGACCGGGCCGGGCACCTGTTCACCTGGCGGGGCGTACCGCTGGGACTGACGCGCACCGAGCGGGAACTGCTGGCCCGGCTGGCTGGCCCACCGCTCACCCTGTGGAGCTACGAGCGGCTGTTCGCCTCCGTCTGGGGCGGTGCCTACCTCGGCGACACGGCGATCCTGCACTCGGCGGTGAAGCGACTGCGGAGCAAGCTGCGTCCCCTGCCCGACGGACCGCAGGTGCAGACCGTCCGTGGCGTCGGCTACCGGCTCAGCGCGCCGCCCGAGACGGTCGACGGTCGAGCTCCGGGCAGCGGGCCGGCGGACGCCGCCCAGGGCTGACCGTGGGCGCTGGCGGCGGAGTCCCCTGCCGCCCGTGACACGATGGCCCGGTGAGCGGCGCAGTTCCCACGTGGTACCCCCCACCCGCAGACCCTCGGCCACCGGCGCGCGGCCCCCGCTGGCCGCGCTGGCTGCTCGCGCTGACCGTGGCCTGGGCGGTGCTGCTCGCCGGTCTCACCTGGTTCTCGACCCGCAACGACCCGCCGACCGTTCGTGAGCAGCGCACCCTTGCCGAAGCCGGTCCGGTGGTCGACGGCGCGATCGGCGAACTGGTCGCGGCGGCGTCCGACGCGGTGCTGGCACTGGCCCCACCCGAGATCGACCGGGGCTGCCGGATCACTCCGTTCGCCGACGGTGCGACGCTGAGCCGCGAGGTCGAGCTGGCGGTGCCCGGCGGCGAGGAACGAGCCGTGCTGGAGCGGGTCGCCGGGCGGTTGCCCGCGACGTGGCGAGCCGGCGTCCGGGTCACCACCGACGGCCCCCGGCTGCGGGCCGACGCGGGTGAGTTCGTCGTCGTGCGGGGCCGGCCGGTCGCGGACGGCCGGATCCGGTTGACCGTCGACACCGGCTGCCGACTGGTCGGCGGCGGATACGTCCGACCGGGACCGGGCGCCGCCGGAGCCGAGGCCGGCGTGCTGGCCGAGGCGCTACGCACGCTCGGTGGCTCGGCGGCGGGTGCCGAGACGGCGGTGACCGCGCCCTGTCCCGGCGGCGGGCTCGCCCGTACCGCCTGGTCCGGCGTGGGCGAGCCGACGGTGTCGCCGCAGGCCGCGCTCGCGCCGCTGGCCGGCGGCGCGCCGGTGGTGGAAACCCCGGAGGTGTACGCCTTCCGGCGCGACGGGGTGGCCCTACTGGCCGATCTGCACCCGGACGGGATCCGGGTCGCCGCGACCAGTGGCTGCACCCGGTGACTCAGTAGACGAGCGCCTGCGCGCCCTCGGCCATCGTCTCCTCGACGAACACCGCGGCTCCGGCGATCCGGATGCCGGGCAGCACGTCGCCGACGCCGATGTCGCGGCGGGCCGCGCACTGGGTGCACGCGGTCACCGTGCCGGTGGCGAGGATCACGTGCAGCAGCTCGGCCAGCGGCGGCGAGTGCGGCAACTCGAAATCCTGTGCCCGGCCGGGCAGGGCGAACCAGGTCGACTCGCCGGTCAGCCAGAGCGAGACGGGCACCCCGGCGGCGGCCGCGGTCGATGCCACGGTGAACGCCTGGGCGCAACGCTCCGGCGCGTCGGAGCCGGCGGTGGCCTTGACGACGAGAGTGCGGGCCATGCCACCAGCATAGGATGGCCCGGATGGTCACCGAGATCGGGTTCGTCAGCCTGCTGGTCGCCGGCCTGGGCGGGCTCGCTGGTGGCCTGGTCTACCTGGCGGTACGCATCTCGAGAGGTAAATGGTGAGCGCGAGGAGTGAGCCGGTTTTGCGAGCCCCGCAGTCGCGAACGAAGGTGGCATGGTGAGCGCGAACGCGTCGAACGACAACCCGCTGGCACCGCCGCCGTGGCTGAACGCGCCGCCGGTCGAGCCCTATCCCTTCGAGGAGAGTCACGACCTGCGCGTCGGTCCCAAGCTGCACCCCACGCTGGACGGCCTGCTGCCGTACGTCGGTGTGTGGCGGGGCCGGGGCCGGGGCGGCTTCCCCACCATCGAGGACTTCGACTTCGCCCAGGAGATCCGGATCAGCCACGACGGCCGGCCGTTCCTGCACTACGAGTCGAGGGCCTGGATCCTCGACGAGCAGAGCCGCCCGGTGCGCCCGGCGGGCCGGGAGGTGGGCTGGTGGCGGCCGGTGCTGGACGGTGACCGGGCCACCGACGAACTGGAGGCACTGCTCACCACCCCCACCGGTGTGATGGAGCTGCACATCGGCCGGCGCAAGGGCACCCAGATCGAGTTCGTCACCGACGCCGTGGTGCGTACCTCCACCGCCAAGGAGGTCACCGCCGGGCACCGACTCTTCGGCATCGTCGAGGGCGCCCTGCTCTACGCCCAGGACATGGCCGCCGTCGGGCAGCCGCTCTCGCCGCACCTGTCCGCCCGGCTCATCCGGGTGGCCGGCTGACTCTACGGCACCGGGTACCCGAGCAGCTCCTGAAGTGCCCGGGTACGCGGGCTGTGGCGCAGCGGCTCGCCATCGAGGCTGAGCACCGCCACCAGGCCGCGTACGGACGAGGTGAGCCAGACGCCGTCCGCGTCGCGCAGCCCGGCCGGGGTGATCATGCGCTCGGCCGGGTCGCAGCCCACCCGGTCGGCCTGAGCGAGCAGCCAGCCGACGGTGGTGCCGGGCAGGATGCCGGTGCGTCCGGCCGGCACGGCGCAGAGCGTGTCGCCGGCCAGCCAGACCACGTTGGAGGTCGGACCCTCCAGCACGTAGCCGTCGGAGGAGACCCAGAGCACGTCGTCGACGCCAGCGCGGGCGGCCCAGCGGCGGGCCGCCGTGCTCGCCCCGTACGACGTCGACTTGATGCCGGCGGGGAGCCAGTTCAGGTCCGGGCGCGCCTCGGCGGGCACCCCCAGCGAGAGGGTGGCCACCCGGACCCCGTCGCGCCGGGCCTGGCGGGCCGCCGGCGGGACCGCCGACAGGGTGGCGTAGACGGTCGGCGGTCCGCCGCCTTCGGGCCCGCGGGTGCAGACCAACCGCAGCGCGCCCTCCACCTCCGGTGGCCACCCGGCGGCGACGGTGTCCAGCAGTTCGACCAGGGCCGCGTCGTCGGGCAGGGGCAGGTCCACGGCCGCGGCGCCGGCCCGCAGCCGGGCCAGGTGAGCCTCACGCAGCCAGGGACGCGCGCCGCGCAGGTGCATGGTCTCGAAGAGTCCGTCGCCCCGCAGCACACCGAGGTCGTCCCCGCGCAGCACCGGCTCGTCGGCCGGCACCAGTCCCCGGCCGAGTATGCCGATCCGTGACGGCACCATGGGAGGTGAGCATAGTGGGCGCACCGGTCGCGCCGGGAGGAGCGCGGACGGCCGCACTATGATCGGGGGGTGTCCGAATCCTCCCTCGCGGAACTGCTCCGCGCCCGTGGGCTGCGGCTGACGGCGCAGCGACAGCTGATCCTTCAGGCGGTGCTGGACCTGGGGCACGCCACCCCCGAGCAGGTACACACGGCGGTACGCGAGGTGGCCGCCGGCGTCAACATCACCACCATCTACCGCACGCTGGAGCTGTTGGAGCGGCTCGGTCTGGTCACCCACACACATCTGTCGCACGGTTCGCCGACCTATCACGCCGCCGGTGAGGACCAGCACGTCCACCTGGTGTGCCGGGAGTGCGGCGCGATCGACGAGATGGAGCCCGAGTTGCTGCGCCCGCTGGCCGACCGGTTGGCGCGCGAGCAGGGCTTCCGGGTGGACATCGGCCACGTCTCCTTCTTCGGCCTGTGCGGACGTTGCGGAAACGGGGAGCAGGAATGATCGACATCGCGGGTGCGGTGGCCGTGGAAAACATCGACGAGGCCAGCCGCGATCAGCCGGAGCCGGCCCACGCGGCGGCCGGGGTGCGGGGTGTGGCGGCGCACTACGGCGACCCGATGCGCGAGCAACGCCTGCTGGACACCGAGGTGGGCCTGGTGGACCGGTCCCACCGGGGCGTGGTCGCGGTGCCGGGCGCGGAGCGGATCTCCTGGCTGCACACCCTCACCACCCAGCACCTGGCCGAGCTGAGCCCCTGGCAGGGCACCGAGCTGCTGGTGCTCTCGCCGCACGGTCACCTGGAACAGCACGCGATGGTCGCCGAGGACGGCGTCACCACCTGGCTGGACACCGAGCCGGGCGCGACCGAGGGCCTGCTGGGCTACCTGGAGAAGATGCGGTTCTTCAGCCAGGTGGAGCCCCGCGACGCCACCGCCGAGTACGCGGTGCTGTCGCTGGTCGGGCCGAAGGCGACCGAGGCGGTGGCGACGCTGGACGTGCCCGCCCTGGCCGAACCGGACGTGCTGGCGGTCCCCGGCCCCAAGTTCCGTGCCGGTGAGCTGCCGCCCCGGCCGACCGCCCGCTACGACGTGAAGCCGCTGCCGGTGGGCGGGTGGGCCCGGCGTGGGCCGCTGGGGATCGACCTCCTGGTGCCGCGGGCTGCCATGGAACAGACCGTGGCGCAGCTACGCGGCAACGGAGTGCCCGCGGTCGGGCTGTGGGCGTACGAGGCGGTGCGGGTGGCCGCCCGGCGGGCCCGGGTCGGTGTCGACACCGACCACCGGACGATTCCCGCCGAGGTGGGCCTGATCGCCCCGGCCGTGCACCTGGACAAGGGCTGCTACCGGGGGCAGGAGACCGTCGCCCGGGTGCACAACATGGGCCGCCCGCCGCGCCGGCTGGTCCTGCTGCACCTGGACGGCGTCATGACCGACCAACTGCCGGCCGCCGGCACCCCGGTCACCCTCGACGGCCGGGCCGTCGGCTTCGTCGGCACCGCCGTGCACCATCACGAACTGGGTCAAATCGCCCTCGCGGTGCTCAGGCGCTCCACCGCCGACGACGCACCGCTGCGCGTCGCCGACAGCGCCGCCGCCATTGACGTGTAAGGAAGGGCCCCTTATTAACGCCTGCGGTAGAGGAAGGGCCCCTTCTTAACACCGGTGCCGGTGCCGGGGCGGCCGTTCTAGGATCGCCGGCATGACAACAGGGACGTTGATCACGGTTGCCCCCACCGGCGCGGAGTCGGCCAAGACCGAGGTGTCGGCACTGCCGGTGACCCTTGACGAGCTACTGCTCACCGCGAAGGAGTGCGCGGCGCTGGGCGCCGCCGTGATCCACGTACACATCCGCGACGACGAGGCGCGCCCCACGCTCGACCAGGGCCGGCTGCGGGAGACCGTGGCGGCGCTGCGCGACAACACCGACCTGATCGTGCAGCTTTCCACCGGCGGAGCGGTCACCGACCCGGAGCGCGATCGCCTCGCCGTACTGGACGCTGCGCCGGACATGGCCTCGTGCACCATGGGTACGGTCAACTTCGGCGACGACGTCTTCCTCAACCGCTGGGAGTTCATCGTCGACCTGCACACCCGGATGCAGGAGCGGGGCATCGTGCCGGAGTACGAGATCTTCGACCTCGGCCACCTGACCGCGTTGCAGCGCCTGCTCGGCCGGTACGGCCTGCCGCACGGCGGGCACGTGCACGTCGACTTCGTGATGGGCGTGCCGGGCGGCATGCCGGGCAGCACGGCGACCCTCGTCGCGGCCCAGCAGATGCTCCGCGACCTGCCGGAGGGCACCACCTTCTCGGCGACCGGCATCGGGCGTACGACCATCCCGGTGATGCTGGCCGCGCTCTCCGCCGGTGGCCACCTGCGGGTCGGCATGGAGGACACGGTGACGTACGCCAAGGGCCGCCCGGTGGAATCGAACATGCAACTGGTCGCGCGGGCCGTCGCCCTCGCCCAGCTCGCTCAGCGCCCGCCGCTGCACCCCACCGAGGCGCGTCAGCTGCTCGGTATGTGAGCCGGGTCTGCCTGGCAGCCGGTGACGCCCGGAGGTCGAGTCCCTGCCCACCCCGGCATCCGCACCGGTAACGTCCACTTTGTGGGAATGACGTACCGGGGTGGCGTGCCGCTCGCCGAGGTGGTCCGGTCCGGCTTCGTGGAGGGCGTGCACCGTGGCTCGGTGGTGGTGCTCAACGCCACGGGCACGCTGCTGGCCGGCGTGGGTGACGTGCGGTCGCCGATCTTTCCCCGCTCGTCGAACAAGCCGATGCAGGCGGTCGGGATGCTCGACGCCGGGTTGCCGTTGACCGACCCCGCCGAGCTGGCACTGGTGGCGGCCAGCCACGCGGGGGAGGAGTTCCACCTGGCCCGGGTCGCCGGGCTGCTCGCCGGCGCCGGGTTCGACGAGGCGGCTCTGCACTGTCCGCCGGATCTGCCCGTCGGGGAGCAGGCCCGGGCGGCGGTGCTGCGGGCCGGGGGCGGACCCACCCGGATCCAGATGAACTGTTCCGGTAAACATGCCGGGATGCTCCTGACCTGCCGGGCCGCCGGCTGGCCGGTGGACGGGTACTGGCGCCCCGAGCATCCCCTCCAGCAGCGGCTGCGGGACGTGATCGAGAAGTCCACCGGTGAGGAGGTAGCAGCGGTCGGGGTGGACGGCTGCGGAGCTCCGGTGCTGGCCGTGTCGTTGACCGGGCTGGCCGGGGCATATCTCCGGCTGGTCGCGGCCGAGACCGGCACGCACCCGAGGACCGTGGCCGACGCGATGCGGGCGTACCCGGAGATCGTCGGTGGGACCGAGGCCGACGATACCCGGCTGATGCGCGGCGTGCCGGGACTGTTGGCGAAGGTGGGCGCGGAGGGGATCATCGCCGTGGCGCTGCCCGACGTGGGCGCCGTGGCTCTCAAGATCGACGACGGTGCCGCCCGGGCCCGGATGCCGGTGCTGGTCTCCGCGCTGCGTCGGCTCGGCGTCGCTGCGCCGGTGCTGGAGGAGTTCGCGGAGGTGCCGCTCTTCGGCGGCGGCCTTCCGGTCGGCGCCGTGCGCCCCCTTTGGTAGCCCCGTCCTCGCCGATCTTGCACTTTCGGTCGCCGAGATGCCCCGTCTGATGTGATTTGTCCCGGCGGAAAGTCCATGATCGGCGAGGAGAGGGTGGGGTGCGCGGAGGGGTGGGGCGGGTGGGGTGGGTCAGGGGAGGAAGTTGAGGAGGGCGGTGTTGACCGGGGTGGGGCGTTCCAGGGGGAGTAGGTGGGCGGCGTCGGGGACGTCGGGCAGCCGGACCGCCTGCGGGGCCTCGGCCGCGATGTGGTCGGCCAACTGCCGGATTTCGGGGACGTCCGCCGCGCCCGCGCCGACCAGCACCGGTACGCGCAGCTCCCGGAGCCGTCCGGTGGCGGGCGGATGCAGTTCGGCGACGTCCACCGCGCCGAGCGCCAGTTCGGCGGCGAGCGCGCGTTCGTCCATCGCGGTGGCGAAACGGAGCAGCTCCGGATCGACCTGTTCCGGGGCGCGCTCCGGGCCGACCACCCAGAACCGCACCTCGCCTGCGGCAGCGGCGGCGAAGTCCTCCGGGTCGACGTCGCCGACCAGGCTCTCCCACAGGTCGTTGGTCTGCTCCGACCACTCGTGTCCGGACACGGCGGTGCCGAGTAGGGCGAGCGCGCTCACCCGATCCGGGTGAGCCAGGGCGGTGTCGATCGCCACCGCCCCACCGAACGAACAGCCGACCAGGGCGGCGCGGGCCATGCCGAGCGCGTCGAGCAGCCCCACGACGTCGTCGTGGTGGGCGAACGGCGTGGGCGGCAGCTCGGACTCGCCGTAGCCGCGTAGATCCAGGGCGATCACGCGGTGCCGGGTGGCCAGCGCGTCGATCTGCTCCCGCCACATCCGTCGGTCGGCGATGCCGGCATGCAGGAGTACGACCGGGGTTCCATTGCCGGCCTCGTCGTACGCCAGCATTGCGCCATTAACTTCGATCTTGGTCACCGCAGAACCGTACGACCAGGTACGAGTAACGTGCAACCGGACAATGAGACGCTGCTAACTCTGGCAAGCGTTCTGCTTGCAGATGCTAGCGGGGCGAGCTAGCGTTGGGTCATGGCCACTCCCAAAGACCTTCCCGACGTCGGCGGGTTCATTCGTGACCTGCGGCGGAACGCGAAGATTTCGCTGCGGCAGCTCGCCGAGCAGGCGGGGGTCAGCAATCCCTATCTCAGTCAGATCGAGCGTGGCCTGCGCCGGCCCAGCGCGGAGGTCCTGCAGCAACTCGCCAGCGCGCTGCGGGTCTCCACCCCGGCGATGTATCTGCGGGCCGGGTTGCTCGACGACAAGGAGGGCCAGGGCGTGCTGGCGGCCATCGCGGTCGACCCGGACCTGACCATGGCCCAGAAACAGTCCCTCACCCAGATCTACGAGACGTTCCGTCGGGAGAACGCCCGGCTCGCCGAGGCGACCGCCGCCGCTGCCACCACCGCCCCCGAGGACGCCGCTGTTCCCGAGGGCGCTGCGTCCGACGTGGCCAACCTGGCTGCGACCGGGCCCACCACCGTGCAAGGCACCCCGACCGAGGCCGTGCTCGAGTCGGTTGCCGTGACCGAGGCGGGCGCGGCCCCAGCGCCGACCGCCACCCCTGCCAGGAAGGCCGCCCGCAAGGTGGTCCGCAAGGCCGCCGCGACGGCCCAGGAGGAGAAGTGATGACCGAGCCGAAGACCAAGCGCATTCCCGCCCCGATCTACGCCGCCGCCGGTGCCGGTGAGCTGGCACTCGAGCAGCTGCGCAAGCTGCCCGCCGTGGTCAGCGAGTTGCGCGACCGAGTCGTCGCCGACGGCGGCCGGGTCGTCAACGACCTCGGTGGCAAGGCCGTGGTCACCGGCTTCGAGCTGCGCCAGAAGGCCAACGACGCGCTGCGCAACGCCAACCTGACCACCGAGTCGCTGCGCCAGAAGGCCGCCCCGGCCGCCGATCTCACCAAGCTGCGCGAGGCCGCCGACGTCAACCGGCTGCGCGAGGCCGCCGATTTCACGAAGCTGCGTGAGGCCGCCGACCTGGATCGGTTGCGGGCCCTGGCCACCCGCAACGCGGCCGTGGTCGTCGCCGGCGCCCATGCCGCCCAGGAGCGAGCGCTGGCCGCGTACGGTGCGCTGGTCGCGCGGGGCGAGCGGGTGGTCGGCACGGGCGTGCTCGACGCCGCCGAGACGGTGAACGCCGACATCGAAGCCACCGAGGCCACGGTGGAAGACGCCGCCGAGACGGCCCCGACCGCCGCGACCGCCGAGACGGCCCCGACCGCCGCGACCGCCGAGCCGGCCCCGACCGCCGCGACCGCCGAGCCGGCCGCGACCGCCGCGACCGCGGGCAAGTCGGCCGCCGACGTGCCGAGTCCGGCCGAGGTGGCCGAGATCGCCGAGGCCAAGCCGTCCGCCGCCAAGAAGGCCGCCCGGGCCAAGGCGACCACCCGGCAGCCGGCCGCCAAGCGGACCGCCACGCCGTCGGCGAAGCTGCCCCCGGCCACCAGGCGGAGTCGCCCGGCCGCCGAGTGACATGGCCAGGCGATCGCGCTGAGCTGCCGGCGACCCCGGTGACCGTCCTGTCGGACGGATCCGAGGTCGCCGGCATAAGCTTGCCGTCATGGCCAACGCCGCGCCGATCTTCGCCTTCGACATCCGCCTCGTGATCGACCTGATCCTGTTCGTCTTCGCGTTGATCGTGCAGGGGGTCGCCCTCGTGCACGCCATCACGCAGCGCTCCGACGCCTTCCCTGCCATCGGCACCCTGCCGAAGGGCGGGTGGATCGCGATCCTCGCGGTCACCCTCCTGTTGACCCTGCTCACCAAGACGACGCTCAGCATCTTCGGCCTGATCGGCATTGCCGCGGCGCTCATCTACCTGCTCGACGTCCGGGTCGGGCTGCGCGAACTGGGTGACGGTAGAGGATCCTGGTGAGATCCTTCCGCTGGCCTCCACCGCCGGACGGTGGCCCACGGACCTGGGGTCCCGGTCCGGGCGGTCCGCGCAACGGGAGGCCCGCGCTACCCGAGCCGGAGACCGAGCTGGTCGCCACGCCGCACGGCGTACGACTGGAGCGGCTGGTCACCGGCACCGGCGAGCCGGTCACCGTGTTCGCCCACGGGTTGGGCAACGGCATCGCCACCACCCGACCCTTCGGCAGCGGCGTCACCGGTCGGAAGGTCTTCTTCCAGTTTCGCGGCCATGGCCGTTCGGAGGCGCCCGAGGGCCGGTGGAGCTATCTCGACCTCGCGCGGGACCTGCGGGCAGTCGCGGACCTCAGCGGCGCGACCCGCGCTTTCGGGGCCAGCCTCGGCGCGGGCGCGCTGTGCCGCCTGCTCGTCGAGAGCCCGGAGCGCTTCGAGCGGCTCGTCTTCTTCCTGCCCGCCGCCCTCGATCAGCCTCGGGCCCCGGTCGCCCGGGCGGGGCTGGACGAGTTGCTGTCGGCGGTGGAGAGCGGGGACGCCTCGGCGGTGGCCGAGGTCGTCGCGGCCGAGCTGCCACCGGCCGTACGCAACACGCCGGCGGGGTGGGCCTACCTTCGGCAGCGCCTCGATCATCTGCTGCGCGACGGGCTCGCCCCCGGGCTGGCCGACCTGCCTGGGCAGGTGCCGCTCTCCGACGCCGGGGGCCTGGCCGCGGTCACCGTGCCGGCCCTGGTCATCGCAGTTGAGGGGGACGAGGTGCACCCGGTCGAGGTCGCCGAGCAGCTCGCGAACGTGCTGCCCCGGGCCACCCTGCACCGGTACGCCCGCCCCGGGATGCTGTGGACGGAACGCGCCGACCTGCGGGGGCGGATTTCCGAGTTCCTGAACGGGTAGCCTGCGCTGTCATGGGCGTCACACACCATGGCCGTACGCACCGTCTCGATCTGGCCGATCCCAGCCTGCGTGAGTGGGAGTGCACGGTCCTGCACAGCGATCTTGAGCAGGGCATCGTGCTGGACCGATCGGCCTTCTATCCCGGCGGCGGTGGACAGCCGCCGGACCATGGCGTACTGCTCTGGCAGGGGGTGCAGACCCGCATCGTGGGCACCCGCAAGGCCGACGACCTGTGGCTGATCCCCGCCGAGGGTGACCCGCTGCCGCCGGCCGGCACCATCGTCGTCGGCGCCGTGGAGGACGAGCGGCGTAGCCGGCTGATGCGTACGCACTCCGGGTTGCACGTGCTCTGCGGAGTGGTGTTCCGTGACTTCGGCGCGCTGGTCACCGGCGGCAACATGGAACCCGGCGAGGCTCGGATGGATTTCAACCTGCCCGAGGTGCCGGCGGACTTCAAGGCCCGGATCGAGGAGTTGGTCAACGCTGAGGTGGCTGCCGACCGGGCCGTCGCGACGCGGGTGCTGCCGCGCGAGGAGGCGTTGGCCCTGCCGGACATCATCCGTACTCAGTCGAACCTGATTCCGCCCGACGAGCGGGAGGTGCGCATCGTCGACATCGTCGGGCTGGACGTGCAGGCCGACGGGGGCACGCACGTGGCGTCGACCGCGCAGATCGGCAAGGTGCGGGTGGTCAAGGTGGAGAGCAAGGGCCGGGCCAACCGTCGCGTCCGGATCCGCCTCGCCGACTGAGCTCCGGTCCTCGGCCGGTAGCTGGCCAGCGGGCCACCACGGCCGTCGCCGTCCACCCGGCCGCAACAGCCCGACCGGCAGCGGGACGACCTGCGCCGGGAAACCTGACTTCGGCTGTCAGGTTTTGCTGGCAGCGTGGTGACCATGACGAAATCGCTGATCGGAAAAGTGGCGCTGGTCGCCGGGGCGACCCGGGGCGCCGGCCGGCAGATCGCCGTGCAACTCGGCGCTGCGGGCGCCACCGTGTACGCCACCGGGCGCAGCAGCCGGGCCGGCCGCTCGGAGCTGGACCGGCCGGAGACCATCGAGGAGACCGCCGAGCTGGTGACCGAGGCCGGCGGCACCGGCATCGCGGTCCGGGTGGACCACCTCATCCCCGACGAGGTACGGGCACTGGTCGACCGGATCGACGCCGAGCAGGGCCGGCTCGACGTGCTGGTCAACGACGTGTGGGGGGCCGACCCGCTGATCACGTGGGAGAAGCCGGTCTGGGAGCAGCCCCTGGACGCCGGCTTCCGGGCGCTGCGGCTGGCGGTCGACACCCACGTGATCACCAGCCACTTCGCGCTGCCGCTGCTGATCCGCCGGCCGGGTGGCCTGGTGGTGGAGATCGGTGACGGCACGAAGGCGTACAACGAGAAGAACTACCGTCTCTCGGTCTTCTACGACCTGGCCAAGACCTCGGTGAATCGGCTCGCCTTCAGCTGGGCACACGAACTGAAGCCGTACGACGGCACCGCGGTCGCGCTCACTCCGGGCTGGCTGCGCTCCGAGGCGATGCTGGAGCACTTCGGCGTGACCGAGGCCAACTGGCGCGACGGTGCGGCGAAGGACTCACACTTCCTCATCTCGGAGACCCCGGCGTTCGTCGGGCGGGCGGTCGCCGCCCTGGCGGCCGACGAAGACCGGGCCCGGTGGAGCGGTCAGTCGGTCTCCGCCGGAGAACTGGCCAAGGTGTACGGCTTCACCGACGTCGACGGCAGCCAGCCGGTCGCGTACCGCTATCTCACCGAGGTGGTCGACGCCGGCAAGCCCGCCGACGTCACCGGCTACCGCTGATCGTCCAGATAGAGCGTGGCGGTCCGGGCTGCCGCCTCGGCCATGCGAATCCGCAGCTCAGGTGGGTCGAGCACCTCCACCTCGGGGCCCAGCCCGAGCAGTTGGGTGTACGCCACGTCGACGGATTCGACGGGCAGCCGGGTGGTCACCCAGCCCTGCCCGTCGGGTTCGCCGGCGGCGGCGACTGCTTCGGCGTACCCGAAGGGGATGTCGGTCAGATGCTTCAGCCGGCGCAGGCCGACGGGGCTCAACCGGAGTCCCACCTCGGCCCGCAGCATGCCCCGCAGGAACGACTCGGCCTGCTCCCGCCAGTACCCGGCCAGGTCGAAGCCCGGCTCCCGGTCGAAGGTCTCCTCGTGCTGCTCGACCGCGGTGACCCGGTCCACCCGGTAGGTCCGCAGCTCCTCGCCGACCCGGCCGACGAGATACCAGATCCCGCTCTTGAGGACCAGGCCGTATGGGCGGGCCCGCCGGGTGACCTCCCGCTCGCCGCGCCGGTACCGCAGCGTCACCACCTGGTCCCGCCAGACCGCGCCGGCCAGCTCGGCCAGCCACGGCGGCGGTGCGCTCCGGCGGTACCAGCCCGGCACGTCCAGGTGGAACCGTTGGCCGGTGCGGACGGGGGCGTCGCGCAGGCTCGGCGGCAACGCCGCGAGCAGCTTCAGTTCCGCCGCCGCGACCGCGTTGGCCAGCCCCATGTCACCGGCCGGGCCGGGCAGCCCGGCGAGGAAGAGCGCCTCCGCCTCGTCCCGGGTCATCCCGGTCAGCCGGGTCCGGTAGCCGCCGAGCAGCCGGTAGCCGCCGGCCCGCCCCCGGTCGGCGTAGACCGGCACCCCGGCGGCGGAAAGCGCCACGACGTCCCGGTAGACCGTCCTCTCCGAGACCTCCAGTTCGCGCGCCAGCTCGGCGGCGGTCATCACCTCCCGCGCCTGCAACAGCAGCAGCAACGAGATCAACCGCGAGGCACGCACCCGCCCATTGTGTAAGGAAGGGCCCCTTCTTAACGCCTCCGGTATAGGAAGGGCCCCCTATTAACAAGCCGCCACCTACTTGCCGCCGGGGGTGAGCAGGCCCCGGTCGTACGCGGTGGCCACCGCCGCCGCCCGGTCGTTGACCCCGAGCTTGGCGTAGACGTGCAGAAGGTGGGTCTTCACGGTGGCCTCGCTGATGAACAGCCGGGCGGCGGCCTCCCGGTTCGAGGCACCCTTCGCGACCAGCGTGAGCACCTCCA
Organism: Micromonospora sonchi; assembly: GCF_014646235.1. Taxonomy (GTDB): domain Bacteria; phylum Actinomycetota; class Actinomycetes; order Mycobacteriales; family Micromonosporaceae; genus Micromonospora; species Micromonospora sonchi. The sequence continues at coordinate 133,766 of NZ_BMNB01000005.1, forward strand.
GCTCGCGCTGGCTCAGCGGCTCCTCGGCCGGTCCGGGTGATCGCAGGCGCCCCATCAGTAGGCCGGCCACGCTCGGCGCCAGCACCGACTCGCCCCGGGCGGCGGCCCGCACCGCCCGGACCAGTTCGTCGCGGGGCGTGTCCTTGAGCAGGTAGCCGGTAGCGCCGGCCTCGATCGCCGGCAGCACGTCCGCGTCCGTGTCGTACGTGGTCAGCACCAGCACCTTCACCGGACTGCCCGACGCGACCAGCCGACCGATCGCGGTCACCCCGTCCATTCCCGGCATGCGCAGGTCCATCAGCACCACGTCGGGACCGGTGTTCGCGGCCACCGCCAGCGCCTCGGCCCCGTCCCCGGCCTCGCCGACCACCTCGAACCCGGGGTCGCCGGTGAACATGCCACGCAGGCCGTCGCGGACCACCGGGTGGTCGTCCACGATCAGCAACCGGATCGGGCTGGTCAACGGGCACCTCCGGCGAGCGCCGGTACGGACGCCGACACGGCGGTGCCGCCGCCCGGCTCGCTCTCCACGGCCAGCTCGCCACCGACCCGCGCCACCCGCTGCCGCATCACGGTCAGCCCGTACCCGCCGTCGGCGCGGCGGACGGCGGGTACGTCGGTGACGGGGAAACCCACGCCGTCGTCCCGGACGTCCAGGGTCACCACGTCCCCCATGTACGACAGGGTCAGGCCGACCCGCGACGCCTCGGCGTGCCGGGCCACGTTGGCCAGCGCCTCCTGGGCGGCGCGCAGCAGGGTCACCTCGACCTCCGGGTGCAGCGGGTGGGCGTCGCCGGTCACGTTGACGTCGGCGCGTACCTCGTTGATCGTCGACCAGCGTCGCGCCAGCTCGGCGAGCGCCTCGGGCAGCCGGGCCGCCTCCAGCGCCTCGGGCCGGACCGCCCGCACCGAGCGGCGGGCCTCGGTGAGGCTCTCCCGGGCCAGTGCGACCGCCGTGTCGACGTGGCGTTGCCAGTCGGCGCGCCGGTCCCGGGCCTGCCCGGCGGCCTCCAACTGGGTGATGATGCCGGTGAGGCCCTGGGCGAGGGTGTCGTGGATCTCCCGCGCCATCCGCTGCCGCTCGTCGGTCACCCCGGCCTCCCGGGCCTGGGTGAGCAGCTGGGCGTGCAGCCCCTCGTTCTCCCGCATCGTCTCGGCGAGCCGGCGGTTCGTCTCGGCCAGCTCCTCGACCAGCAGCTTGCGGTTGGCGTTCTGCCGCTCCGTGACCGTGCCGAACCAGCTGACCACGCCGGCCAGGCCCGCGTTGAACAGTACGAGCACCGACCAGAGCAGCCAGTGCCCGAGCGACGACGGCAGACCGCCGCTCTGCCCGGTGCCGACCAGGACGCCGGTGGCCGCCACCCCGACGAACCGCCACCGCCCGTGCAGCGCGACGAACGCGTGCACGAACCCGACCCAGGCGAAGAAGGCGTACCAGGGGCTGTCCAGCACCAGCAGACCGGCCAACCCGATCAGCCCGATGTAGTAGATCCCCATCAGCTTGCGCCGCTTCACCCAGGCGGGGTGCAGGTTCACGAACCAGGCGATCCAGGCCGCGGCGAGCGCGGCCAGCACCGGATCGGGGAGCACCGAGAAGCCGGCGGGGGTCGGCGCGACGGCGGTGAGCAGCATCCCGACGGCCAATCCGACGTACGGCAGCAGCCGGTAGAGGATCGACTCCCGGTTTTCCCAGGCGGCCAGCCGGTCGACCTGCTCGGCAGTGCTGGTCATCGGACCGTTACCTTTCAGTGCGCTCTAGTGAGCATGTGATCGGTAGTCCTACCTTGCGGTGGGACGGTCCCGGTCTGATCGGCGGTCGCCGTGCCGGGTTGACGCTTCGTAGCCACCAGCCCGCGTACGCGGGTCTTACGGTTGGCTCCACGTCCGGCCACCGGGCCACTCCCGGCGGTGTCCACCTCGGCCGCCAGGGCAGCGAGGTTGCGTGCGGCGTTGAGATCGCGGTCGAGGATGATGCTGCAGGTGGTGCAGGTGTAGGTGCGCTCGGACAGGGGCAGCTTGGTTTTCACCGCGCCGCAGCCTGAGCAGGTCTTGCTGGAGGGGTACCAGCGGTCGGCCACGACCAGCCGGCCACCGTTCCATTGCGTCTTGTACGCCAACTGTCGGCGAAGCTCACCGAAGCCGGCGTCGGCGATGTGCCGGGCCAGCCTGCGGTTGCGCAGCATCCCGGCCACATTCAAGTCTTCGACCACGATCGTGCCGTGGGTGCGGGCGAGGCGGGTGGTGAGCTTGTGCAGGCCGTCACGACGCAGATTGCTCACCCGGGCATGCGCGCGGCCCAGGCGAGCCGATGCCCGGGCCCACCGCTGCGATGGACGCTGCCTGGTACGCCGGTCAGGGCCGGTCTTGCGGGACAATGCCCGTCCCAGACGCCGCAGCCGGGCCTGGGCGGCGCTCAGGTGACGCGGGTTGTCGACCAGTTCACCGGTGGACAACACCGCCAGGTGCGTGACGCCGACATCCACACCCACCACCGAGCCAGGGCACTCTGGCGCCCGGTCGGCCCGGTCCACCTCGACGCAGAACGCCACCTGCCACCGTCCGCCGTCACGTCGCAGCGTGGCGGACATGATCCGGGCGGTGGAGTTGTCAAGGCGGCGGGCCAGCTTCCGCGCCGACTCGTGCAGCTTCAACCGACCCAGCCGCGGCAGTACGACATGCTTACGGTCCGCCTCCACCCGCATCGTTTCGGTGGTGAACCGCACGCTCGGCACGCTACGCCGGCGGGACTTGAACCGGGGAAACCCGACCGGCCGGCCAGCCCGTTTCCCGGTGCGGGAGTCGGACCAGTTCTTCAACCCGCGGGCCAGAGCGTCCAGGCCGGTGTTGAACGCCTCCTTGGAGCATTCCCGCCACCATGGCGCGGCCTCGTCCTTCGCGGCGTTCCACGCCTTGCGCAGCGCGGGCAGCGACCAGCCGATCGCGGGCGTCAGATCGGCGTCGGCGACCCCGTAGGTGCGTTCGGCCGCCCGCTGGTTCATCACCGCCACCACCCGGGCCAGCGCCCAGTTATGGGCAACCCGCGCCGCCCCGGCATGGGCCAACACCGCCCGCTCCTGCACCGGCGTGAGGTCCAACGCGTAGCGATACGCCTGAATCACCTTCACGCCGGGTCATCCCCGCAGGCAACCTCGACCGCCCGACGGACGCGGTCCGCGGCGGCACGCCGGCCGTACCGGCGGGCACACAACGACGTCAACATCTCCGTCACGTCCCGAACAAGGTCGTCATCGACCCCGGCAGGGTCCACCACCAGCAGCCGGCGGCCCTGCGCCGACAACGCAGCTTCAACGTACTCGGCACCGGAACAGGCGAACCGGCCGCGATGCTCAACCACAATCGTGCTCACGGTCGGATCACGTAGCAGAGCGAGGAACCTCTCACGATGGCCGGTGAACGCGGACCCGACCTCGGTCACCACCCGATCCACTGGAACGCCCTGCCCGGTCGCCCATACCGTGACACGCGCTACCTGCCGGTCAAGATTCGCCCTCTGGTCGGCCGACGACACGCAGGCGTACACCACCGTCTGCCCCACCGTCGGGGCCGAACCGGCTAATGGCTCTCCGACCATAATCAGCCGCCCGAGACGGTACGTGGGCACGGGAAGCTTCCCAGCCGCGTACTGCCGCCGCGCAGTCACATACGCGACGCCCTGGGATGCCGCCCACTCCTTCAAATTCACCCGACCACCCTGCATCCCATAGAGCGCTAAGCAGCGCTGACACGCCAGCAGCAGGCGCCCCCGCTCACTCCCAGCGGAACAGCTTCGCCGCGGCGGAACCAGCGAGCACGGCGATGACCGCCATTATCGCCAGGTGCAGCGGACGCGGCGCATCCGTGGTCCAGGCGTCGAGCAGCGCCTGCACGCCGGGTGGCGTGTAGTCGCCGATCCGGACCAGGAAGTTCGGCAGCATGAACCGGGGCAGATAGACCCCGCCGAAGAACATGACCAGCATGAACAGCGGCACCGCGATCGCCTGCGCCGACTTGTTCGTGGGGGCCACCGCCGCGACCAGCAGCCCCAGCGCGAGCAGCGCCGCCGTACCGAGGACGAGGGCCAGCGCGAAGCCGAGCGGGTGCCGGGGCAGCGGCACGTCGAAGGCCAGCCGGCCGACCACGATGAGCAGTACGGCACTGATCAGGATGGTGCCGAGCGAGATGACCAGTTGGGCGGCGAGCAGCGCGGCCGGGCTGGCGGGCGTGGTGGCCAGGCGACGCAGCACGCCGCGTTCCCGGTAGGTGGCCAGCACCGTGGGCAGGATGTTCACCGCCGCCATGGCGAGCGTGATCACCAGCAGCGACGGTGCGAAGTACTGGATGAAGGACCGGTCGCCGAAGTCCGGATTCGACTCCCGCAGCGCCGGGATCATTCCGAACACCGTGAGCAGCAGGAGCGGCAACACGATGGTGATCAGCGGCGCGGCGAGGTCCCGCAGGTACAGTCTCGTCTCGATTTTGAGGATCTGCCCGAAGGCGTGCATGTCGCTTCCTCTCACTCGGCGGGCCGGTGCCCGGTCAGCTCGACGAACGCGTCGTCGAGCGTGGCCTGCTCCAGCCGTAGGTCGGCGGCGATGATCTGGTTACGGGCGAGGACCGAGGTGACCGCGTGCAGCACGTCGCCGGTGCCGGTCACCACCACCTGGGTGCCGCTGCGGGTCACGGCGGAGACCTGCGGCAGGTCGGCGAGGAGCCGATCGTCCAGTGGGGCGGACGGCCGGAACCGGATCCGCTGCTCCGGCGCCACGGCCGAAACCAGCCCGGTCGGGCTGTCCAGGGCCACCACCCGCCCCTTGTCGATCACGGCGAGGCGGTCGCAGAGCCGCTCGGCCTCCTCCATGAAGTGGGTGACCAGCAGGATGGTCACCCCGCGCTCGCGGACCCGCTCGATCAGGCCCCAGGTGTCCCGGCGGGCCTGCGGGTCCAGCCCGGTGGTCAACTCGTCCAGGATGGCGATCTTCGGGTTGCCGACCAGCGCCAGCGCGATGGAGAGCCGCTGCTTCTGGCCGCCGGAGAGCTTCTGGTACGGGGTGTTCCGCTTCTCGCCGAGGCCCAGCTCGTCGATCAGCCGGGCCGGGTCGGTCGGGTCGCGGTAGAAGGAGGCGTACATCTCCAGCGCCTCGGCGACCCGGAGCCGGTCGGGCAGTTGGCTCTCCTGGAGTTGCACCCCCACCAACTGGCGTAGCCGGGTGGCGTCCCGGCGAGGGTCGAGCCCGAGGACCGACACCTCGCCCCCGTCAGGGACGCGCAACCCGGCGACGCACTCCACCGTGGTGGTCTTGCCAGCGCCGTTCGGGCCGAGCACGCCGAAGATCTCGCCGGCCGCGACGTCGAACGACACGTCGTCCACCGCCACGGTCTCGCCGTACCGCTTGTGCAGGTTGGTCACCTCGATGACCGGCATGAACCCCGCCTTTCGCCGTTGCGTTCCGCGTACCTCCCAAGGGTCGCGATTCGGCGCCGGCGGCGAATCGACCAGCCGTAGGTGATCTTGGATGGTGCCGGTTGATCCCCGTGATCCACCAACCGGTTGATGCGGCGGTCAGGCCTTAGGCTTCACGGCGTGAACGTGATTCCCGGCACCGCCGTGGGCGCGGCCCGTCGGTTCGCCGGCGGCGCCGCGCTGCTGCTGCGCGGCATCGGTCTGTACGTGCGCAGTCCCGGCCTGATGCTGCTGGGCGTGGTGCCGGCGCTGATCTCCGGCGCGCTCTTCCTCGCCGCGTACGCCACCCTGCTGTTCTTCGTCGGTGACCTGGCGGCCGCGGTGACCCCGTTCGCCGACGACTGGTCGGCGGCGGCCCGAAGCGTGGTCCGGGTGATCGCGGCGCTGGCCTTCCTCGGCCTCGGCGGGCTGCTCATGGTGCTCACCTTCACCGCCGTCACCCTGGTCGTCGGCGATCCGTTCTACGAGAAGATCTCCGAACGGGTGGAGGAGCGGTACGGCGGCACACCCGACTCCGTCGAGGTGCCGTTCTGGCCCTCGCTGCGGCGCAGCATCGCCGACTCGCTCCGCCTGATGGCACTGGCCGTGCTGATCGGCATCCCGCTCTTCGTGGCCGGCTTCATCCCGCTGGTCGGGCAGACCGTGGTCCCGGTGATCGGCGCGGCGGTGGGCGGCTGGCTGCTCGCCGTGGAGTTGGTGGGCGCACCCTTCTACCGACGGGGCAAGCGGCTGCCGGACCGTCGCGCCGCGCTGAAGGCCGATCGCCCCACCGCACTCGGCTTCGGGGTGGCGGTCTTCGTCTGCTTCCTGATCCCGCTCGGGGCCGTCCTGCTCATGCCGGCCGCGGTGGCTGGCGCCGCCCTGCTGGCCCGCCGCTCGCTCGGCCAACCGATCACGGAGGACTGACGCCCGAGGCTCGGCTGCCCGAGGCTCGGCTGGTGCGCTTCGGCGCCGACACCCATGCCACCGCCGAACGAGTGCCGGCGGCCGGCTGACTCCGACCGTCGCGCGGGTGCCTGCGGGCCGCGGCTACCGGTCGCGGTTGGATCTGCTCACGAAATACCAGGCCAGGCCGGCGACAAGCGCGACGGACGCGATGACACAGAGCAGCGTGGTGACGTGCCACGGCCGGAGAGCACCCATACCGCGCACTGTAGCCAGCGCATGCTCGCCGGCGGCGTCCCGATCTCCGTCGGGTGCACTCGGCGCTGCTGGCAGCCGGCGGCGAAAATCTGCTGCGCTTCCTCGTCGGTACGCACCCACTGCGCCGCGTCGGCCGGCCCGGCTCGCAGGACGCCTCGACACACCCGGCTCCATCGTCCGGTTGCCACCAGGTGCCGCACTTTGGCCGGGGTCAACTCGGCGGTCGCCCGTGCCCAGCTGAGCACCCCTGCCTGCCCGAAGAGCAGCCACTGCAGCGCGTCCGCGTCGCCCCTCACGGGGTCAGGAGGCCGGGACGGTGGCGATCGCCTCGACCTCGACGAGTTGGTCGGCGTAGCCCAGCACGGCCACTCCGAGCAGGGTGCTCGGCGGATCGTGGTCGCCGAACGCGTCCCGGACCACTTCCCAGACCGTGACCAGGTCATCCCGCCGGGACGAGGCCACGTACACCGTGGTCTTGACCACGTCGGTGAGGGTCGCGCTGCCAGCGGCGAGGGCGGTCGTCAGGTTGGCCATCACCTGCCGGGCCTGGGCGGTGTAGTCGCCTGGGGCGACCGTCTGCCCGTCGGCGTCCAACGGGCAGGCGCCAGCGGTGAAGAGCAGGCGGGCGGACGGGTCGACGGTGGCCAGGTAGGCGTACTCGGCGACGTCGGAGAGCACGGGAACGTGCGGCAGTCGTACCGGATGGGACATGCACGGCAGGCTAACCGCCTCGGATGGCCGCGGCGACTTGTTAATAAGGGGCCCTTCCTCTACCGCAGGCGTTAATAAGGGGCCCCTCCTTACACCTCAGGCGGAGTCGCGGATGATCAATTCGGTGGGGAGGATGAGGGCCGGCTCGACCGCCTCGCCGGCGGCGAGGCGCAGCAGCAGTCGGGTGCCCTGCCGGCCGAGTTCCACGATCGGTTGCCGGACGGTGGTCAGCGGCGGATCGGTGTAGGCGGCGGTCTCGATGTCGTCGAACCCGATCACCGCGACGTCCTCCGGCACCCGCCGTCCCGCCTCGCGCAGCGTACGCAGGGCGGCGTGCGCCATCAGGTCCGAGGCGGCGAAGACGGCGTCCAGGTCGGGGTGGGCGGCGAGCAGTTCACGCATCGCCGCCGCCCCGGACTCGCGGGTGAAGTCGCCGACCGCCACCATCTCCGGCAGCCCGGCGGCGGCCACCGTGTCCCGGTAGCCGGCCAGCCGTTCGATCCCGGCGACCATGTCCTGCGGGCCGGCGATGGTGGCGATCCGTCGCCGGCCGCTGTCGATCAGGTGCCGTACCGCCCGGGTCACCCCGCCGACCTGGTCGACGTCGATGTACGGCACGTCGGCCCCGTCGAGCGGCCGGCCGCTGCACACCACCGGGATGCCCAGCGCGGCGAGCTTGGCGGGCAGCGGGTCGGCGCCGTGCAGCGAGGCGAACAGCACCCCGTCGACGTGCCGGCCGGTGGTGTACCGCTCGACCCGCTCGTGCCCGGCCGGCGAGCCGGCCAGCATCAGCACGAGCTGCTTGTCGGCGGCCTCCAGTTCCTGCGCCGCGCCCCGGATGATGCCGGGAAAGACCTGGTCGTCGGAGAAGACCCGGGTGGCCTCCTCGGGCATGACCAGGGCGATCGAGTCGGTCCGTTGGGTGACCAGAGTGCGGGCGGCCAGGTTCGGCACATACCCGAGCTCGGCGACCGCCTGGCGGACCGCCTCCTGGATCGGCTCGGCGACCGTGGTCGAGCCGTTCACCACCCGGGAAACAGTGGCCCGGGAGACCCCGGCCCGCCGTGCCACCGCTTCCAGAGTGGGCCGTTGCGCCCCCGTCATAGGAACTACCACCACCTCGTCACAGCCCGTTCCGGGAGATCACCTCCTGGTACCACCGGGCGCTGGACTTCGGGGTACGCCGCTGGGTGAGGTAGTCGACGTGCACGATCCCGAACCGCTTTCGGTACCCCTCGGCCCACTCGAAGTTGTCCAGCAACGACCATACGAGATAGCCACGTAGGTCGACGCCGCGGGAGATGGCGTCGTGTGCCGCGCGCAGATGACCGTCGAGGTAGGCGATCCGATCGGAGTCCTGCAAGGGGCTGGTCACGTCCGTCGCCGCCTTGTCCGGGAACGCGGCGCCGTTCTCGGTGATCAGCAGCGGCGTACCCGGATAGTCGGTGGAGATCCGTTCCAGCAGCCGGGTCAGCCCAGCCGGTTCGATCATCCAACCCATGTCGGTCAGCGGCCCGACCGGCGGCAGGAACTCCACCGCGCCCTCGGTACCCGGGAACGTGCCGCCGCCGCCGGCGCCGTCCGGTCGCCCGGCCACGTAGGTCGGCGCGTAGTAGTTGATGCCGAGCAGGTCGAGCGGCGCAGCGATGATCTTCTCGTCGCCGTCCCGCACGAACGTCGGCTCGACCATCCGGGCGACATGTTCCCGGATGTCGTCCGGATACCCGCCGGCCAGCAACGGGTCGAGGAAGATCCGGTTCTGCAGGCCGTCGACCAGGCGTACCGCCGCGGCGTCGGCCGCACTCGTCGGGTCGGCTGGGCGTACGTCGGCGGGGTTGAGGGTGATGCCGACCCGGCCGGCGCCGGCCGCGCGCAGCGCCTGGGTCGCCAGGCCGTGCGCGAGCAGCAGATGGTGTACGGCGGCGAAGGCGGCAGCCGGGTCCTGACGCCCTGGCGCGTGCACCCCGCTGCCGTAGCCGAGGTACGCCGAGCACCACGGTTCGTTGAGCGTCGTCCAGGTGCCGATCCGGTCACCGAGGCGGGCGTAGACGGCGGAGGCGTAGGTGGCGAAGTGCTCGGCGGTTTCCCGAGCGGCCCAACCGCCGCGATCCTCCAGCGTCTGCGGCAGGTCCCAGTGGTAGAGGGTGATGATCGGATCGATGCCCCGGCCCAGCAACGCGTCGGTGAGCCGATCGTAGAAATCCAGGCCGCGCGGGTTGACCGGGCCGCTGCCGTCCGGCTGGATCCGGGGCCAGGACACCGAGAAGCGGTACGCCTGCAACCCCAGCTCGGCCATCAGCGCCACGTCGTCGGCGTACCGGTGGTAGTGGTCGCAGGCGACGTCGCCGGTGTGCCCGGCGTGGACCTTGCCGGGCGTACGGCTGAAGGTGTCCCAGATCGACTCGCCGCGCCCGTCGTCGCGGGCCGCGCCCTCGATCTGGTACGCCGCGGTGGCCGCACCCCAGAGAAAGTTGTCGGGAAATCGAAGTTCACTCACGCCTTGACCGCACCTTCCATGATGCCGCCGATGATCTGGCGGCCGAACAGGACGAAAACCAGCAGCAGCGGCAGCGTGGCGATGGCCGTACCGGTGAACACCTGGGACATGTCCTGGTAGTAGCCGTCGGACAGGGCCCGCAACGACAGCTGCACCGTGGGATTTTCCGGGTCGTTGAGCACCGCGTACGGCCACAGGAAGTCGTTCCACGTGGTCATGAAGGTGAGCAGGCCGAGCACGGCGGCGGCCGGACGCAGCGCTGGCACCACCACGTTCCAGTAGATCCGGGCGGTGCCGCAACCGTCCACCCGGGCCGCCTCGATCAGCTCGGTGCTGACCGCCTGGCCGGCGTACTGCCGCATCATGAACACCCCGAACCCGGTGACCAGCGCGGGCAGGATCACTGCGGGTAACCGGTCGTTGAGGTTGAACTTCGTCATCAGCATGTACAACGGGATGACGCCGAGCTGGGTGGGCACCATCATGGTCGCGATGATGACCATCAGCAGTGCGTTGCTGCCCCGGAACCGTAGCTTGGCGAAGGCGAAGCCGGCCAGGCTGGAGAAGAGAACCACGGAGACGGTGACCGTGATCGCCACGATCGCCGAGTTGATCAGCCCGGCCAGGAAGTACGCGTCGGTGTTGCCGAACAGCCGGGCGATGTTGGCGCCCAGATTGTCGCCCGGGGTCACCGGCGGGGGCAGCTGTCCCATCGCGTCGCTGGAGCGGCTGGCCACCACGAACATCCAGTAGATCGGAAAGATGGACAGGACCCCGGCGGCGATCAGCGCGCCGTAGGTGAGCGGGCTGGCCCGCCACAGCTTGCTCATCGCGCCGCCCCCTTCCGCTGGCCGACCCGCGGGCGGGCACCGGCGCCGAGCCGGCGGATGATCAGCACGTTGATCGCCGCCACGATGGCGATCAGGGCGAAGAGCAGCCAGGCCACCGCCGAGCCGTAGCCGAAGTTGTAGTAGGGCGCGAAGGCGTTCTCGAACATGTACATGGTCAGTGTCTGTGATTCGCGCAGCGGTCCGCCCCGGATCGCGTTGGTGCCGGAGTGGAACAGCCGGGGTTCGGTGAACAGCTGGAGTCCGCCGATGGTGGAGATGATGACGCAGAAGATGATCGTCGGCTTGAGCAGCGGCACGGTGACCGACCAGAACTGTCGGGCGCGGTTCGCGCCGTCGATCGCGGCCGCTTCGTACATGTCGCGGGGGATGGCCTGCATGGCGGCGAGGAAGATCAGCGCGTTGTAGCCGGTCCACCGCCAGTCGACCATGGCCGAGATGGCCACCCAGGAGGCGAACCGGTCGGATTTCCACTCGATCCCGTCGAGGCCGATCAGGTCGAGCAGCCAGTTGACCATGCCGAACTCGCGGCCGAACAACACTCCGAACACGATCGCCACGGCGGCGGTGGAGGTCACGTTGGGGATCAGCACCGTCATCCGCCAGCCGGTCCGGAACCGCAGCTGCCGGTTGAGCAGGTTGGCCAGCCAGAGCGCCAGGAGCAGCTGCGGCGCCGTGCTGATGACGAAGATGCCGAGGGTGTTGACCACCGAGTGCCAGAAGTCGCCGTCGGCCAGCAGTCGGGTGTAGTTGTCCGTACCGATGAAGGTGGGGTTGCTGCCGAGCAGGTCCCAGTCGTGCAGCGAGACCCAGAAGGTGTACGCCAGCGGCCAGGCCCCGAAGATCGCGAAGACCACGAAGAACGGGGCGATGTAGAGGTAGGGCGAGTACTTCGCGTCGATCCGGCTGAGCCGGCCGGTCCGCGCCGGCCGGGACCGGCCCGATGCCGGCGTGGCCGGCGGTCGCGCGTCGAGCTGCAACGCCATGACCCGTTGACTCCTTTCCACGCCCCGCCCGCGCCGACCCAGGGGCGGTCACCACGCGTCGACCGGCGTGGCGGAGCCTGGATCGGCGGGGGCGGGAGCCGTCGGGCCGGTTACTTGGCGGCGGCCTTCTTGGCGTTGGCGATCGCGTCCTGCCAACCCTGGTCGGGGTTGCGCTGGCCCAGCTCGACGGTGCGGACCGCGTTCTCCACCTCGGTGCGTACGGCCTGGTTCTTCGGGCCCATGTAGACCGGCTTCAGGGTCTTGGCGCCCGCCCCGAAGATCTTGCCGACCGGGGCCTCGGAGAAGTACGCGTTGGTGGCGTCGGTGATCGCGGGGTCGTCCAGCGCCTGCGGCGAGGAGGGCAGCGGGCCCTTGGCCTTGAAGGCGCCGATGTGCCCCTGGGCGCTGGTCAGGAACTTGACCAGCTTGATGGCCTCCTCCTGGTGCTTGCTCTGGCGCGGCACGGCCAGGTGCGAGCCGCCCCAGTTGCCGCCGTCGCCCGGCACCCGGGCGATGTCCCACTTGCCCTTGGCCTCCGGGCCGGCGTTGCCCTCGATCACCCCGGTCATCCAGGCGGGGCAGGCGATGGTGGCGAACTTGGACTGCTTGAAGGCGGAGACCCACTCCTCGGACCAGGAGCCGTACTTGCCGGACAGGCCGGCGTTGATGATGTTCATGGTGATGTCCCAGGCCTGCTTGACGGCCGGGTTGCTCTCCACCACGAGGTTGTCGCCGGTGTCGTAGTAGTGGTAGCCCTGCGCGTTGCCGGCGGTCTGGAGCACGATGGTGTTGAACGTGTTGGTGGCCGCGTCGAGGAACGAGGCGCCGGTGTTCGCCGCCTTGAACTTCTCGCCGACGGCGATGTAGCCCTCCCAGGTCGGCCAGAGCTTGGACACCTCTTCGCGGTCGGTGGGTAGCCCGGCCTTGGCGAACAGGTCCGTGCGGTAGCACATGGCCATGCCGCCGACGTCGGTACCGAGCCCGATCAGCTTCTGGCCGTCGGCGGTGAGCCCCTGGTTCCACTTCCACTCCAGGAAGTTGCCCTTGAGCTCGGCGGCCCCGTGGTCGAGCAGGTTGACGAAGTTGTCCGGGTTGGCCTTGTACTCGACCATCAGGCCCTCTTCGATGGCGACGACGTCACCGGCGCCCTTGCCCGCGGCGAGCCACTGGGTCAACTTCGGTGAGTACTCGTCGAGGTTGCCGCCGGTGCCCCGTTCGACGATCTTCACACCGGGGTTGGCGTCCATGTACTCCTGGTAGAGCTGCTCGTAGCCGAACTGCCCGAAGACGTCGACGGTGAGCGTTATCTTGCCGTCCCCGGCGTCGTCGCTGCTGCAACCGCTGCTGACGAGCAGCGCGCCGGCGGCGGCCAGGGCGACCGCGGCGAGGCGGTGGCGTGGAAATGTGCCCATTGTCCTGGTGACCCCTCTCAGGTCGGGTGGTGTCGGATGGGTCTGAGAGCGCTCTCGCGTAGCCTGCGGCCCCCGCCGGCCGGTGTCAAGAGAGCGCTCTCTCGTCGGGGTCACAGAACGGCCACGGCCCCAGCGCCCTCCCGACCCCATGCAGGACGCCCGCCGCGGGTGGGGTGGGCTGGGGCCGCCGTTACGCCGGAATGGCGGCTACCGACTTGTCTGGTAACCGCCATTCCGTCGGAACGGTGTTGATCAATGGGGCGTAGGTCGGGTATGGGCGACGCGGGTGCCCGGCCGGCGTGGGGTCAGCCGGTGCGTACCCCGTCGAGCAGGGCACGGTCGCCGACGACGCTCAGCGTGTCGAAGCTGACCCGGCCCCAGAGCGCCAGCAACAGGTCGCTCGCCGTGCCGCTGACGTGCACCCGGGCAGGGTGTTCGTCGTGATCGAGGATGGTGCCGGTGTCCAGCAGGGCCACCCCCTCGCCGCGCAGCCGCAGGAACCATTCCTGGGCGGCGTCGGTCGCGCTCAGCCGGACCACCCCGCGCCACTGCCCGCTCGCCTTCCGCCGGCCTGCCGGCAGCCAGGTGTCCAGCACCTCGCTCACCCCGTCGGCCGCGAGCTTCGCCTCGACCGGCTCACCGGCGGCGATGGCCAGCTGAGCGTCCCAGCGGTGCACCGCCGTCTCGTGCGCCATCCGGCGCGGCCAGAAGCTGGCCTTTTTCGGTTGTGGCGCCCAGTTCCACGCCGGTGCCTCCGGGTCGAGGGACTCGAAGAGCGCCATCAGTTCGTCGTACGCCTGCTGCCACTGCTGCGCGGCGGTGACCCCCGGCGTGGGCTCGGGCCGCTGCGACCGGGGTTGCTCCGGCGGCGTGTTCTCGCCCGACCCGGCGATGGTGCGCACCCACTGATAGGTGCCCGCGAGATGCAGGGCCAGGTCGGTCACCGTCCAGCCGGGGCAGGACAGCACCGGTGTCTCGGGCGGGGCCTCGGCCACCGCGGCGGCGAACGCCGGGCCCTCCGCCCGGAGCGCGCCGATCCAGAAGTCCTTGGTGCCGTGCATTCTGCTCATCGCCATCCTCCCGGGGGTGACCGGGCCACCTGTGGGTGCCACGGCTGCCCCTCAGCCTAGGGTGAAAGACGTGTCTGACGTCTACGCCCAGCCGACAGCGGCCGCTGAACCTGTCACCCCGGGTGATCTGTCGCAATACACCACATTGTGCCTCGGTGGGCCGGCGGGACGGATCATCCCCGCTGGCAGCGCCGAGGAAATCGTCGCCCGGGTGCGCGAGGCGGGCGAGGACCTGCTCCTGCTCGCCGGCGGTAGCAATGTGGTGATCGGCGACGTCGGTTTCCCGGGCACCGTGCTGCTCGTCCGCTCCCGGGGGCTGCGGGTGCTGGCCGAGGACGAGCAGACCGTCACGGTACGGGTCGAGGCCGGCGAGCCGTGGGACGAGCTGGTCGCGGCGACGGTCACGAACGGATGGTCCGGAGTGGAGTGCCTCTCCGGCATTCCCGGCTCGACCGGTGCCACCCCGATCCAGAATGTCGGGGCGTACGGGCAGGAGGTCGCCGAGACCATCACCGGCGTCCAGGTGTACGACCGGGTCAACGGGACGGTCGATCGGGTCGCCGCCGCGGACTGTGGATTCGCCTATCGGACCAGCATCTTCAAGTACAGCGAGCGCTGGGTGGTGCTCTCGGTCGACTTCCGGCTGAACCGTTCGCCGCGCTCCGGTCCGGTGCGCTACGCGGAGCTGGCCCGGGCGCTCGGCGTCGACGTCGGTGACCGGGTGCCGCTGACCCAGGCACGCGCCACGGTGCTGCGGTTGCGCGCCGGCAAGGGCATGGTGCTCGACGCGGCCGACCCGGACACCCGCTCGGTCGGCTCCTTCTTCACCAATCCCGTGCTGGACCGCGCCGGCTACGAGTTGCTGCGCCAGCGCGCCGCCGACCTCGGGGAGCCGCCGGCCTGGCCGGGCGCCGGAGATGTGGTGAAGATCAGCGCGGCCTGGTTGATCGACAAGGCCGGCTTCGGCAAGGGTCACCTCGGCCCCGAGGGCGTCGCCATCTCCCGCAAGCACACCCTCGCCCTGACCAACCCCACCGGTGCCGCCAGCACGGCGGCCCTCATCACCCTGGCCCGCGAGATCCGGGACGGTGTGCACGCCCGCTTCGGCGTCACCCTCCACCCCGAACCCGTCCTCATCAACTGCACCCTCTGACCCACCGCCAGCCGCCCTACCTCGTTGATCATGGACTTATTGCTCCGGTAAGCGCTTTCCGTGAACAACAACGTCATGATCAACGGGATGATCAGCGGCGTGGGGCGATGGCGGGCCAGGGGACGGTGAGTTCGCCGAGACGCCAGCGGCGGGGGCGATCGAGGACGGGCCAGCCCTGGGCGCGGATGGCGGCCACGGTATGCAACCAGCGCTGCCGGGGGCCAAAGGTGGCGTAGCCGGCGGCGGACCGCCAGGCGTCGTCCAAGGCGCGGATCAGGTCGTGGACGCCTTCGCCGGGAACGTTGCGGTGGATCAGCGCCTTGGGCAGCCGCTCGGCCAACTCGGCCGGGCTGCCCAGAGTGGTCAGTCGGGCGGCCAGGGTCAGCGAGCGGGGGCCGTCGGCGTCGAGCAGCACCCAGCCGCCGAGCCGGCCCAACTCGTCGCAGGTGCCCTCGACGAGCAGTCCGCCGGGGGCCAGTTGCCCGGTGAGCGTGGCCCAGGCGTCGGCCACCTCGCTCTCGTCGTACTGGCGCAGCACGTTGGCCGCGCGGACCAGGGCCGGGCGTAGGCCGGCCAGCTCGAACCCGCCCCGGACGAAGGTCAGACCGGGCGGGTCGGCGGCGGGCTGGGCGGCGGCGACGCGTACCGGATCGATCTCCAGCCCGACCACCCGCACGTCGGCGCGGACCCGCGCGGCGAGCCGGGCGCGTAGTTCCACCGCGGTCACCGGCGTCGCGCCGTAGCCGAGGTCGACCACCAGCGGATCCGCCGCACTCCGCAACGCGTCGGCGCAGCTCTCGATGATCCAGTTGTCCATCCGGCGCAGCCGGTTGGGGTTGGTGGTGCCCCGGGTCGGCGCACCGATCGGCCGGGCGGGTCGCGACATCGCCTCAGCTGGCCCGGTGCACCTTGTGCTGAGCGGCCTGGGCCAGTGGGCGGACGACCAGCCGGTCCACGTTCACGTGCTGCGGGCGTGTCGCGCACCAGGCGATGCAGTCGGCCACGTCCTCGGCGACCAGCGGCTCGGCGACCCCCGCGTAGACGGCCTCGGCGCGGTCCGCGTCGCCGGCGAAGCGGACCAGCGAGAACTCGTCGGTCTTCACCATGCCCGGATCGATCTCGATCACCCGGACCGGGCGTCCGCAGAGTTCCAGGCGCAGCGTGCCGGCGATCGTGGTCTGCGCGTGCTTGGCGGCGGTGTAGCCGCCCCCGCCCTCGTACACCGTGAAGCCCGCGGTCGACGAGACGATGACGACGGTCCCGGCGCCGGAGGCTTCCAACGCGGGCAGCAGCGCCTGGGTGACCCGCAGCGTGCCGAGCACGTTGACGTCGTACATCCACTGCCAGTCGCCGATCGCGCCGGACTCCACCGGATCCAGCCCGCGCGCCCCACCGGCGTTGTTGACCAACAGGGTCACCGGCCCGGGCGCCAACGCGGCGGCCTGCGCGAGGGCGGCCACCGACTCGTCCGAGGTGACGTCACAGGCCACCGCCGTGGCGGCGCCCCCGGCAGCGGCGATCTCGGCGACCAGCGCGGCCAGCCGGTCGTTACGCCGGGCCGCGGCCAGCACGTGGAAGCCCTCGGCGGCGAGCCGTCGGGCGGTGGCGGCACCGATTCCGCTGGAGGCACCGGTGACGATGGCGACACGACTCATCCGGCCATTCTCGCCCCGGCGGCCCGGACGCCGGCACCGCTCGCGGAATGAGGTCGGTCACGCCCGGGCGGCCGACCCCGGTATTTCCCACCGCCGATCGGGAAGATGTGACCCGGCGTCGGAGTTGACCTCAGGAGCGCGCCGGTCGTGCGAGACGGCATCAACCGTGGCAAAGGGAGCGGACGTGGCGGAAATGCACACCGGTGTCGGTCGGCAGCGAGATTCCCTTTCGTGGCGACGGCCCCGGCGGATCGCGACGCTCTCGGTGCACACCTCACCGCTGCACCAACCGGGCACCGGGGACGCGGGCGGCATGAACGTCTACATCCTGGAGGTCGCCCGGCGGCTGGCCGAAGCGGACGTCGAGGTGGAAATCTTCACCCGCGCCACCTCGGGAGACCTGCCACCGGTGGTGGAGGTGGCTCCCGGCGTGCACGTCCGGCACGTGATGGCCGGCCCGCTGGAAGGGCTGACCAAGGAAGAACTCCCCGGCCAGCTCTGCGCCTTCACCGCCGGCGTACTGCGCGCCGAGGCGGCCAAACCGCCCGGCCACTACGACCTGATCCACTCCCACTACTGGCTCTCCGGCCAGGTCGGCTGGCTGGCCAAGGAGCGCTGGGGGGTGCCGCTGGTGCACACCGCCCACACCCTGGCCAAGGTGAAGAACGACCGGCTCGCCGTCGGCGATCGGCCGGAACCCAAGGCCCGGGTGATCGGCGAGGAACAGGTGGTCGCCGAGGCCGACCGGTTGGTGGCGAACACCCGGGTCGAGGCACGGGACCTGATCGGCCGGTACGACGCCGACCCGACCCGGGTGACGGTGGTCGAGCCGGGCGTGGACCTGGAACGCTTCCGCCCCGCCGATGGTGACCGGGCCGCCGCCCGTGCCCGGCTGGGCCTGCCCGTCGGCGGGCACCTGGTGGCCTTCGTCGGCCGGATTCAGCCGCTGAAGGCACCGGATGTGCTGATCCGCGCGCTCGCCGCGTTGCGCGAGCGGGATCCCGCGCTGGCCCGCGACGTGTCCGTGGTGATCTGCGGCGGCCCCAGTGGCAGCGGGTTGGACCGGCCCACCGCCCTGATCGAGCTGACCGCCTCGCTAGGGATCACCGACCGGGTGCGCTTCCTGCCGCCCCGGACCGGTGCCGAACTGCCCCTGCTTTACCAGGCGGCCGACCTGGTGGCGGTGCCGTCGTACAACGAGTCCTTCGGACTGGTCGCGCTGGAGGCCCAGGCCTGCGGTACGCCCGTGGTGGCCGCCGCCGTCGGCGGCCTGGTGACCGCCGTCCGGGACCAGGTCAGCGGGGTGCTGGTGCGCGGCCACGATCCGGGCGACTGGGCGGCTGCGCTGGCCCGCCTGCTGCCCGACCGGGCCCGCCGGGCCGAGCTGTCGGCCGGTGCCGCCCGGCACGCCCGCAACTTCTCCTGGCAGCGTACGGCCGAGGGCCTGCTCGCCGTCTACGGCGAGGCGATCGCCGCCCACCGCTCCCATCTCACCACCGAACTCGCCACCTTGGTGAAAGGAAGGGCCCCCTGTTAACGCCTGGTGTATAGGAAGGGCCCCTTGTTAACGCTCGCTGGTAGCCACCCTGCCATGGTCGGCGACGGCGGTCGTAGAGTTGATCGGATGAGTGACCTTGGGGCCCTGATCGAGTCGGTCTGCGCCGAGCGGGAGCTCGCCTGCGAGCCCACCGGCCCGGGGTCGTACGCGGTGACTCTGCCCGGCACGCACAAGCTCAAGACGATCTGTCACCTGATCGTCGGGGAGCACGCACTGCGGATCGAGGCGTTCGTGATGCGCCAGCCGGACGAACGCCGCGAGGAACTGTGGGCCTGGCTCTTGCAGCGCAACGCCCGGATGTACGCCGTGTCGTTCTCCATCGACGCCGTCGGCGACGTCTATCTCACCGGTCGGGTCAACCCGGGCGGGGTCGACGCGGACGAACTGGACCGGCTGCTCGGCGCGGTGCTGACCTACGCTGACGAGTCCTTCGACACGATGCTGGAGATCGGCTTCGGCAGTTCGATCCGTCGGGAGTGGGAGTGGCGGGTCAAGCGGGGTGAATCCACCGCGAACCTCGCGGCCTTCGCACATCTCTTCGAACCATCCGGTACGGGCCCGTCGGCGGACAGGGATGCGGGTCAGCCCTGATCGCCGGCGCGAATCAGCCTGACCGAGGTCCCGGCGCAGTGGTTCAGACCGGTTTCGTTGGGTAACCCGCACCGCGCGGTGCGGCGTTTGGGACCCGCCGCGCGCCGAGACTGAGTGCCGAGGAGCGTGAGCGTTCATGGCTCAGCGAAACAGCTCGGGTCGCGGCGGGACCGCGACCGGAACCAAACGGCAGGCCGGCAACCGGACCCCGAACACGCCGCAGATTTCCGAAACGGAGATCTCCCGGATGCGGGTGGACGACATCCGCAGCCAACTGCGTCGGTACGGGGTTTCCGGCATCTCCGCCCTGCGTAAACCGGAGCTGGTGAAGACGCTGGCGAAGACGCTCCGATCGGGCGGGGCGGCCCGTCGGAGCAGCGGACCGGCCGGGCGTGCCAGCGCCACCAAGGCGCCCGCCGGCACCGCGCGCAAGACGACCACCGCCGCGCGCAAGACGACGACTGCGGCACGAAAGACCACGACCGCCGCGCAGAAGAGCACCGTGCGGAAGGCGACCGCCGCCGGGGCGAAGAAGGCCGCCCCGCGGAAGGCTGCCCCGAAGACCACCGCGGCCCGCAAGTCGACGACGACGCGTACGGCGGGAAGTGCGAGCGCTCGCAAGTCCGGCGGCGCGGCACGCGGGCCGGCGAAGGCGGCACCGGCTCGTGCGGCGGCGAAGGCGGCACCGACTCGCGGCAGCGGGGTGCGGACCGGCCGGTCGACCGCTCGGTCGACCCGGTCGTCGCAGGTCATCTCCTCGCTCCAGGATCGGCCGGAACGTCCCGGCCGGAGTCTGGTCACCACCAACCATGAGGTCATTCAGCGATGGGCCCGGGAGCGGGGAGCCAAGCCGGCGACGATCGGCGGCACCGAGCGCGACGGCCGGGCCGGCGTGCTGACGTTCAACATTCCGGGTTACCGGGAGAGCAGCCGGATCCGGGAGATCACCTGGGACGAGTGGTTCCACACGTTCGATCTGCGGCGGCTGAACCTGATCTATCAGGAGCAGATGCGGGACGGCCGGCAGAGTAACTTCTTCCGGACCGAATCACCCGATCGGGAAGATGCGTGAGCGTTTGCGGGAATGTGCGCGGGGTACCCGATGTTGCCTCTGCACGAGGGTCCCGTGAGGCGCGGGGACGGCCGAAGCTGTGACGGGCGAGACAGCCAGCCAGCCAGGTTGAATCGCGGCCAGGGGGCCAAACTAGCTTTATTGCACCACGGTCGCTCGGTACCGTTCGGGGGAGCGGTGGATCGATCAGATCCGTGCACCGGGTGGGCCGTGGTGGACGGGTGGACCGAACCGTTGGGGGACGGTGGGCCCACCTGTTTGGACCGGCGGCGCGAGCGGGCGTTGCTTACGGGGGTGAGCTTCGCCCGCCGCCGCCGGTCGTACGTTCAAACGCTCGCACGGCTCGGTCAGCGGCCGTCGCCGGCAAACGAGGGCTCGACGGCGTCCGCGTCCGCCGATGCTCGCAGGGCCGATACGCGACGTTCCCGGGACGGGCCGGCGAGCAGGTGGCCACCGGCGGCCAGCAACCCCACCCCGCCGACGATCAGCCAGTGGACATCGCCCCAGTGTTGCAGGCTGATTCCGCCGAGCGTGGGCGCGACGAACGACGCGGCCGGGAAGGCCAGGTAGAACACCGACTGGTAGCGGGCCCGCAGGGCGGGTGGCGCCAGCTCCGCGTTGATCTGTGCGTTGGGTGGCGCGGCCAGCATCGAGCCGACCGTCCAGACCACGCAGGCGCCCAGGTAGAGGGCGAGCACATCGGCGATGGCAAGGGCGCCGAAGCCGATCGCGAGCAGTGCGGTCGAGACGGCGAGCACGTGCGCCTTGCGGTGGCGGTCGATGAGCCGGGGCACGAAGAGTTGCCCCAGGACGATCAGGACTCCCCCCAACGCCATGACGGTCCCGTACGCCGATGGTCCCAGCCCGTCGGCGCGCATCGCCAGCGGCATGATCGTCGAGGTCTGCGTGGTCAGTACGGCCAAAACGAAGGTCAGCCCGACGAAGAGCATGAAGTGGCGATCGGTCAGCGCCGTGTGCAACCCCGGTCGGCGCGAGCCGGTGACCGGCAGCGACGAGCGCGCCGGACCGGGCCGTCCGGTCGGACCGGGCCGGCCCGGGGGTGCCGAGGCCGATGGCGCGGGCCGGGTCGGTGCGGTGGTGGACGCAGCCGCGCGGGTGATCGTCTCGGGCACCTTCCATGCGATGACCACGGCGGTGGCCAGCGTGGCGGCCGCGTCCACCAGGAAGAGCGCGAGGTAGCTCGCCTCCGCCAGCAGACCGGCCAGCAGCGAGGCCACCGCCATGCCGAGGTTGAACGCCCAGAACTGAAGGTTGAAGGCGCGGGAGCGGCGGGCCTCGGGTACCACGTCGACGATGGCTGCGACGAAGGCCGGGCTCGGCATCGCGTGCGTGACCCCGACCAGCAGGGCGAGCGCCGCGATCACGCCGAGGTGCTGGCTGAGGGCCAACGCGACCATCAGTACGGCGGTGGCCAGGTGCGCCGCCACCAGTGTGGCGCGGCGTCCCCAGCGGTCGGCCAGGACCCCGCCGAGCAGTACGCCGGCCGCTCCACCTGCGCCGAAGGCCCCGACGACCAACCCGGCCAGGGACTCGCTGGCACCCCGGACGGCGGTCAGATAGAGCGGCAGGAAGAGCATCGCGAACGCCCCGGCCCGGTTGATCAGCAGGCCGGTCCAGAGGTACCAGAAGGTGGCGGGTAACCCGCCTGCGGTGTCGACCAGCCAGGCGCGCAGCGCCGCAGCGGGCCGGTGGTAGGGCGTGGCAGCGGGCCGATGGGGCGGTGCTTCGGGCCGCACCCGACCTCCTGATCTGTTCGGTTACCTGACAGATCTTGCCCTGGTGGCCCGGTGTCGGAGCGGCGGGGCCACCTGTGCTGCCTCGCGACGCCTGTTGACCCCGCCTGCCGACCCCGCCTGCCTATCCCCGGGTGGTGGCGACCGGCTCGGCGGCCTGAGGCGCGGTCGGCGCAGGTGCGCTCGACTGGATCGTCACCACCGGAGCTGATCCGGCCGTACGCAGTGCGAGCGCCCGCCGCTCCCGAGCCGGCCCGGAGAGCAGGTGGCCGATCGCCATCAGCGCCCCGATCGCGGCGCAGCCGAACCAGAGGGCGGCGTTGCCGGCCTGCTCGCGTACCAGCCCACCGAGGATCGGCGCGGTAGCACCGGCCAGCTGCCAGGAGAGTGAGAAGACGCCCTGGTAACGGCCGCGCAGCTCGTCGGGGGAGAGTTCCGCGATGAGGGTGGCGTTGGACGGGGAGTTGAGCATCTCGCCGATCGTCCAGACCAGCACGGTCAGCCCGTAGAACCAGGCGACG
Organism: Micromonospora sonchi; assembly: GCF_014646235.1. Lineage (GTDB taxonomy): Bacteria > Actinomycetota > Actinomycetes > Mycobacteriales > Micromonosporaceae > Micromonospora > Micromonospora sonchi. The sequence goes on from NZ_BMNB01000005.1 coordinate 156,198, forward strand.
TCGGCGAACGCGGTCAGCCCGAAGCCGACGCCCACCACCACCGAGGCCAGGGCGAGCACGTGGGAGCGGCTCCGGCCCCGGATGAGCCGGGGCACGAACAGTTGGCCGACCACGATCAGGACACCGTTGAGCGCGATCACCGTGCCGTACGTGGCGGGGCTCAGGCCCGAGTCGGCCATCGCGATGGGCAGCATCGAGATGTGCTGGAGGAAGATCAGCGCGCCGAGCAGGTTCAGGGCCACGAATCCCAGGTACACCCGGTCGGACAGGATGGTACGCAGTGCTCCGGTCGGAGCGGCGCTCTGCCGCGTGGCGACGGTGACCGTCCGGGTCTCCCGCACCTTGACGAAGATGATCAGTGCGGTGACCACTGTGGTGGACGCGTTGACCACGAAGAGCAGGAGGTAGCCGGCCTGGGCGGCGAAGCCGGCGAGCACCGCCGCGCAGGCGAAGCCGAGGTTGATCGCCCAGTAGTTGAGCGAGAAGGCACGCAACCGGTCCCGCTTGGGCACCACGTCGATCATCATCGCGCCGAAGGCGGGACGGGCCGCCTCGGCGAAGAGGCCGAGCAGCAGGGCGCCGGCCGCGACCGTCCACAGATCGCGGGTGAAGCCGAGGGCGAGCATCATGACCGCCCCGCCGAGGTGAGCCGTGAGCAGGGTCGGGCGTCTTCCCCAGCGGTCGGCCAGCATGCCGCCGATGGTGGTGCCGACCGCGCCACCCGCTCCCCACATGCCGAGCACCAGGCCGGCCTGGGTGGCGGAGAAGCCGCGCACCTGGGTCAGGTAGATGGCGAGGAAGATGAGGACGAACGAGCCGAGCCGGTTGATCAGGGTGCCAGTCCAGAGATACCAGAAGGTCTTCGGTAAACCGCCCGTGGTGTCCTGGAACCAACCCCGCATCGCGCGCACCCCGGCGCCCCCGTTTCCGTAATGACTGATCTTGATGTTGTGCCTTACAACCTAATCGGAGGCGGGAGCCGGGGCCATCGCGTTTTCCACGTGGTGGTCGTCACGACCCTTCCCGCGCGTCCCGCCCCGGGTTGCGGCAGGATGATCGGCATGACAGCTAGCGAGGGGCCCACCGTCGGGACGCTGGTCCTGCTGCGGCACGGCGAGAGCGACTGGAACGCCAAGAACCTCTTCACCGGCTGGGTCGATGTGGACCTGACCGAGAAGGGGGAGAACGAGGCGTGCCGCGGCGGCGAGCTGCTGCGCGAGCACAGCCTGCTGCCGGACGTGGTGCACACCAGCGTGATGCGACGCGCCATCCGTACCGCAGAGCTGGCGCTGAACGCCGCGGACCGGCACTGGATCGCGGTACGCCGGTCGTGGCGGCTCAACGAGCGTCACTACGGCGCCCTGCAGGGCAAGGACAAGAAGCAGACCCTTGACGAGTACGGCGAGGAGCAGTTCATGCTCTGGCGCCGCTCGTACGACACGCCGCCCCCGCCGATCGCCGACGACGACGAGTGGTCCCAGGTGGGCGACCCGCGGTACGCGCTGCTGCCGACCGAGCTGATGCCGCGTACCGAGTGCCTCAAGGACGTCGTGGAGCGGATGCTGCCGTACTGGTACGACTCGATCGTGCCGGACATCCTGGCGGGCCGGACCGTGCTGGTGGCCGCGCACGGCAACTCGCTGCGCGCGTTGGTCAAGCACCTGGACCAGATCAGCGACGAGGCGATCGCGAAGCTCAACATTCCGACCGGGATCCCGCTGCGCTACGACCTGGACCCGCTGCTGCGTCCGCAGACCCTGGGCGGCACCTACCTCGACCCGGCGGCGGCCAAGGAGGCCGCCGCCGCGGTGGCCAACCAGGGGCGCTGATCCTCCGGGCAGTTTGTTAAGAAGGGCCCCCTGCTATACGCAAGGCGTTAACAGGGGGCCCTTCCTTACACCGGTTCGCCGGTGATCAGGTAGACGACGTGCTCGCCGCTGTTCACCGCGTGGTCGGCGAACCGCTCGTAGAAGCGGCCGAGCAGGGTGGCGTCGATGGCCGTCTCCACCCCGTACGGCCAGTCCGCCCCGAGCAGCACCTCGAACAGGCCCCGGTGCAACTCGTCCATCGCGTCGTCGTCGCTGTCCAGCTCGGCGGCGAGGTCGGCGTCCGGGTTGGCCAGTACCGAGGCGATCTTCTCGGCCATCCGGTCGGCGATGGACGCCATGTCGGTGAAGGCCGGCCGCAGCTCCGCCGGAACGGCGGGCGACGGATGCCGGCGCAGTGCCGTCTTGGCCACGTGGTTGGCCAGGTCGCCCATCCGTTCCAGGTCGGCGGCGACGTGCAGCGCGGTGATCATGGCGCGTAGGTCGGACGCGACCGGTGCCTGCCGGGCGAGTACCTCGGAGACCCGCTCCTCCACCTGCCGGTAGAGCTCGTCGATTTCGACGTCCCCCTCGATCACCGCCTCGGCCGCCCGGCGGTCGGCGGTCAGCAGGGCCCGGGTGGCCTGCCGCAGCGCCGCCCGTACGCCTTCGGCCATCTCCACCAGCAGCTGGCTGACGGCCTGGAGTTCGGCCCGGAATTCGGCCCGGAACTCGTCGCGCATACCTCACGTCCTGTCGGTCGGTGCCGGCGGCTGCGCCGGCGGGCTGTCACGGGGGTTTCGCCGGCCAAGCTAGGGGCCGGGGAAGGACCGCAGATGAACGCCGGTGAACTACGCGGGACGGGGAAGTGAACTTTCCCGGAAGTGAGGGTGCTTCGTCCTGGTCTGCCCGGTAGCCCGGTGAACAATGACCCTACGATCGCCGGATGACGTGGGCAGTGACGGGTGGTGTGGCCGCGGCCCTGGTGGCCGGGGTGGTCGCCGGCCTGTGGCTGTCCCAGGTCATCCCGGCGGCACGCCGGCCGAGTGGCGATCCCAGGGGGATCGGACGGGCCGGTTTCCGGCTCGGTAAGGGGAGGCACACGATCGCCGAGGATGTACAGGGCGGGCTCGGCCGCCGCGCGATCGACTCGTTGCGGGCCGGAGTCGTGGTGCTCGACGCCGACGATGTGCCGGTGCTCGTCAACCCGGCGGCTCGGGCGATGGGACTGCTGCGCACCGGTGGTCGGCCTGGTTCGATCATTGCCCATCCGCTGGTGCGCACCCTGGCCGGCCAGGTGCGGCGCACCGGGGTGCGCCGCGAGATCCAGCTCGACCTGCCCCGGGGGCGCGACAGCGCCGGGGAGAACCCGCTCGGTGTGCACCTGCGGGCGATGGGGCTGGGCGGTGGGTTCATCGCGGTGGAGGCGGTCGACGTGACCGAGGCGCACCGGCTGGCCCGGGTCCGCCGCGACTTCGTGGCCAACGTCAGCCACGAGCTGAAGACACCGATCGGCGCGCTGCAACTGCTCGCCGAGGCGCTGCTCGACGCCACCGGGCCGACCGGCGAGGAGCGGCCGGAGCTCTCCGAGGACCTGGTAGCGGCGCGGCGCTTCGCCGAGCGGATCCAGCACGAGTCGACCCGGCTGGGACGGCTGGTGCAGGAGTTGCTGGAACTGACCCGGCTCCAGGGCGCCGAGCCGCAACCCGCCCCCGAGCCGGTCGCGGTGGACTGGGTGATCTCCGAGGTGGTGGACCGCACCCGGACCGCCGCCTCCGCACGGCGCATCGACGTGACGGTCGAAGCCGAGCGGGGACTGACCGTCTACGGCAGCGACAGCCAGCTGGCCACCGCGGTGGCTAACCTGGTGGAGAACGCCATCAACTACTCGGGGACCGAGACGACGGTACGCATCACCGCCCGCAGCACCGAGGAGCACGTCGAGATCGCCGTCACCGACCAGGGCATCGGCATCGCCCCCGGCGAGGTGGACCGGATCTTCGAGCGGTTCTACCGGGCCGACCAGGCCCGCTCCCGGGCGACCGGCGGCACCGGGCTCGGTCTGGCGATCGTCAAGCACATCGCCAGCAACCATGGCGGACGGGTGGAGGTGACGAGCACTCTTGGTGGTGGGTCGACGTTCACCCTCCGGCTGCCCGCTCGTCCTCCGGACGACCTGCTGGCGACACTGCCGTCGGGTGGGATCGAGGCCGGTCCGGCCGGGTCGTACCCGGTCTGAGCGCCGATGGGTCCGGCCGGGCTCCGCCCGGTCTGACACGGATGGATCCGCCCGGGCTCCGCCCGGTCTGACACTGGAAAGGAAAGCCGTTGAGCCGGGTTCTGGTGGTCGAGGACGAGGAGTCGTTCTCCGACGCCCTGTCGTACATGCTCCGTAAGGAGGGGTTCGAGGTGTCCGTGGCCGCCACGGGCACGTCAGCTCTCACCGAGTTCGACCGGACCGGTGCCGACATCGTCCTGCTCGACCTGATGCTGCCCGAAATGTCGGGCACCGAGGTGTGCCGGCAACTGCGGCAGCGCTCACACGTGCCGATCATCATGGTCACCGCACGGGACAGCGAGATCGACAAGGTGGTCGGTCTGGAGATCGGCGCCGACGACTACGTCACCAAGCCGTACTCGCCCCGGGAGCTGGTGGCCAGGATCCGCGCGGTGCTCCGCCGGCGGAGTGCCGAGGCGGCCGAGGCGGGAGGGCCGACACTGGCCGCCGGGCCCGTGCGGATGGACATCGAGCGGCACGTGGTGACCGTCGCCGGTGCCGCCGTGCAGCTGCCGCTCAAGGAGTTCGAACTGCTGGAGCTGCTGCTGCGCAACGCCGGCCGGGTGCTCACCCGTGGGCAGCTGATCGACCGGGTCTGGGGCGCGGACTACGTGGGCGACACCAAGACGCTCGACGTGCACGTCAAGCGCCTGCGCTCCAAGATCGAACCGGAACCGTCCACCCCGCGCCACCTGGTCACCGTGCGTGGCCTCGGCTACAAGTTCGAGCCCTGACCCGCAGGGAACGGACGGTAGCAACGGTGCTACCAGGATCACTGGGGTGCGGTCAGAGCGGGTCGGCGGGGTGGGGGGCGACCATGCCCTGCCGCAGCCGCGTGGCGCACAGCTCGGCCAGTCTGGCGTACGCGGCCTCGCCGACGAGCGCGGTCAGCTCCGGGGCGTACGACAGGTACATCGGTTCGGCGCCGACGTGCGCGTCCGTGGACGAGGTGCACCACCAGTCGAGGTCGTGCCCACCGGCGCCCCAGCCCCGCCGGTCGAACTCGGCCAGCGTGGAGACCAGCACCTTGGTGTTGTCGGGTCGCTTCACCCACTCCTGGTCCCGGCGGATCGGCAACTGCCAGCAGACGTCCGGCTTGTATTCCAGCGGATGCACCCCGTCGCGCAGTGCCTGGGCGTGCAGCGCGCAGCCGCCTCCGCCGGGGAAGTCCGCGTCGTTGAGGAAGACACAGGGGCCGTCGGAGTCCCGGGTGGCGGTACGACGGGCCGGGGTCTTGCCGTCCACCGTGTCGTTCTCGGTCCAGTTCTTGAAGCCACGCCGGAAGTCCTGCCAGGTCTCCGGCGTCAGTCGCTTCACCGCCGCCCGGACCCGCTTCTCGTCGTCGGAGTCGGTGAAGAACGCGCCGTGCGAACAGCAGCCGTCGGCGGCCCGCCCGGCGATGATGCCGTGGCAGCCCTGGCCGAAGACGCACGTCCAACGGGACAGCAGCCAGGTCAGGTCGGCCCGGATCACGTGCCGTTCGTCCGCCGGGTCGACGAATTCGATCCACTCCCGGGGGAAGTCCAGCGACACCTCCCGGCTGCGCGGGTCCGTCGAGTCGTCCACCAGCACGCGGAGTTCGGTCTGCCCTGTCACCCGGCCCAGCGTACGCGGGGTGCGCCGGGCAGGCCGGCGAGTGCCGTGAACGGTTGGCCTAGTGTTCTGCCCATGCGACTGGGTGTCCTCGACGTCGGCTCGAACACGGTGCATCTGCTGGTGGTCGACGCCCACCGGGGAGCCCACCCGTGGCCGGCGCACTCGGAGAAGGTCGTGCTGCGGCTCGCCGAGCAGATCGGTCCGGACGGCGCGCTCCGCGAGGCCGGCGCGGACGCCCTGGTCGAGGCGATCGGTGCGGCCCGTGCCTCGGCCACCGCCCTGGAGGTCGACGACCTGCTCGCCTTCGCCACCTCCGCGGTACGCGACGCCACCAACGCCGCCGAGGTGCTGGCCCGGGTCCGGGACGCCAGTGGCGTACGCCTGGAGGTGTTCTCCGGCGCGGACGAGGCGCGGATGACCTTCCTCGCGGTCCGGCGCTGGTTCGGCTGGTCGGCGGGTCGGCTACTGGTGCTCGACATCGGCGGCGGTTCGCTGGAGATCGCGGCGGGCATCGACGAGGACCCCGACGTCGCGGTGTCGCTGCCGCTCGGCGCCGGCCGGCTCACCCGCGACCGGCTCGGCGTCGATCCGCAGGACCCCAGCCCGCCCTCGACGGAGGCGGTGCGCGAGCTGTGTGAGTACGTCGACGCCCGGCTCGATCCGGTGGTGGAACAGATCACCGGGGTGGGCTGGGATCGCCCGGTGGCCACCTCCAAGACGTTCCGTACGCTGGCCCGGCTCGCCGGGGTGGCCCCCAGCGATGCCGGGCCCCGGGTCCGGCGCAAGCTGACCGCCTCGGGACTGCGGCAGGTGCTCGGCTTCATCCGCCACATTCCGCCGGCGCAGCTGGTCGAGCTGGAGGGGGTCGGCGTCGGTCGCGCCCACCAACTGCTGGCCGGTGCCGTCGTCGCCGAGGCGGTGATGCGCCGCCTCGGGGTCGACTCGGTGGACATCTGTCCGTGGGCGCTGCGTGAGGGTGTCATCCTCAGCCGGCTGGATCGGCTGGCGCCGGTGTGACGCCCTTCGTCTCCGTCGTCCGATTCGCCCGCTCTCGTCATGATGTCTCGATCGATGGCGGCTACCCTCGGTGGTGTGACTTCCCGCGTCCCGGTCCTCCTGTCCACCTCCTCGCTCTTCCCGGAGCGGACCGCGGCGGCGTTCCAGCTGGCCGCGGCCCTCGGTTACGACGGGCTCGAGGTGATGGTGTGGACCGACGCCGTCAGTCAGGACGCCGGTGCGCTGCGCGGGCTGGCCGACCACTACGACATGCCGGTGCTCTCCGTGCACGCGCCCTGCCTGCTGGTGACCCAGCGGGTCTGGAGCCCGGACCCGTGGGAGCGGCTGCGCCGCGCGGCCGCGCTGGCCGAGACGCTGGAGGCGCCCACCGTGGTGGTGCACCCGCCGTTCACCTGGCAGCGGGACTACGCGCGCAACTTCGCCGACGGGCTGGACAGGGTGGCCGACGAGTTCGGCGGGCTGCGGTTCGCGGTGGAGAACATGTACCCGGTGCGGATGGCCGGCCGGCAGTTCGTGCCGTACGTCCCCGGCTGGGACCCGACGGAGACCGGCTACCCCTCCTACACGCTGGACCTGTCGCACTGCGCCGCAGCGCACACGGACGCGCTGGCGATGGCCGACCGGATGGGCGACGGCCTGGCGCACGTGCACCTCGGCGACGGCACCGGTGAGGGGCGGGACGAGCACCTGGTGCCGGGCCGCGGCAGCCAGCCCTGCGCCGAGTTGCTGCGGTCGCTGGCCGGGCGGGGCTTCACCGGCTCGGTGGCGGTGGAGGTGACCACACGGGGCGCGAAGAGCCGGCAGGCGCGCGAGGCGGACCTGCGGGAGGCGTTGGCCTTCGCCCGCCAGCACCTCAACACTCCGTCCCCGATCGACGCCTGACCGCCGGGCGGCCGGGTCAGGGGACGGGCGCCAGCGGGTCGCTCTGCGTCGGGACGGCGGCCCGCTTGCGGGCCCGGTGGGCGGCCACATGTGAGCGGGTGGCGCAGCGCTCGGAGCAGAACCGCCGGCAGCAGTTGGACGAGGTGTCCAGGTAGACGTTGCCGCAGCGGTCATCCGCGCAGACCCCGAACCGGGCGCTGCCGTATTCGCAGAGCCAGACCGACAGTCCCCAGACCGCCCCGGCCAGGAACTCCGAACTCACCGAGGCGCCCCGGCTGGTGACGTGCATGTGCCAGTCGCTGGAATCGTGCCCCGAGATGCGGGGCTGCACCGGGAACGCCTCGAGCATCGAGTTCAGCTCGGCCACCGCCTGGCCGTCGCGGCCGGAGGTGCCGTATTCGAAGACGTCACGCAACCGCTTCTGTGCTCGTCGGAAGATGGCCAGATCCCGTTCCGCGACCTCGTCGCGCATCCATGCGTTCTCGTCGGGAAAGATGGCCCGCAGGTCGTCGAGGCCGTCCAGCCGGGTGTTGACGAGGTCAACCCCGGTCCGGGCGTACGCGTCGAAGTTCACGCCTTCAAAGGTAGACGACTCAAGCGGCGCGTGGCGCGTCGATGTAGTGCGGAAGGAACCGTGCGTAGCCATCGGTGATCAGGCTTCGGCTTTCCCGTAGCCCGGCGCCCGCCGACTCGCCGTCGACGATCCAGCTGCCCAGCACCAGGTGGCTGCCGGCGAACTCGGGCAACGCCCGGAACTCCTGGTAGCAGAATCCCTCGTCACCGTAGTCGCCCGGGTTGGTGATCTCGCCGTCGGCGGTGACGATGCGTACCGCGGCACCCTCTCGGCCGAGTAGCGGCTTGGCGACGTACTCCGACATCCCGCGCGGCGAGTCGAGGTACGCGGGCAGCAGCAGCTCGTGGTCGGGGTACAGCTCCCAGAGCACCGCCAGCAACGCCTTGTTGGACAGCAGCAGCTTCCAGGCCGGCTCGATCCAGGTGGTCGGCGTGCCGGGCGCCAGCGCCAGCGGCCCGTACGGCTCGGCCAGCATCCACTCCCAGGGGTAGAGCTTGAAGCAGGTGGTGATCGCGCGGTCGGTGGGGTCGACGAAACGCCGACCGTCCCAGCCGATCTCCTGGACCGGCAGCAGCTCCACCTCCAGCCCGGCCTGGCGGGCGGTCTCCGCCAGGTAGCCGGCGGTCATGTGGTCCTCGCCGGTCTCCTCCTCGTTCGACCAGACCACGTGCACCCGCCGGTCGTGCAGGCCGGTGCCGATCTTCGCCCAGGCGGCGACGAGCCGCTCGTGCAGGCTGTTCCACTGATCCAGTTCGGGTCGGGTGTGCTCCAGCCAGTACCACTGGATGATGCTCGCCTCGACCAGCGCGGTCGGGGTGTCCGCGTTGTACTCCAGCAGCTTCGGCGGCCAACTGCCGTCGTACCAGAGATCAAAACGACCGTAGAGGGTGGGTGGCGTCTCCCGCAGCGACCGGGCGACCGCCTCGGCCGCCCACCCGGGAATGCCGAACTCGGCGTACCGGTTGCGCGCCACCACGTGCGCGGCGGCGGCCACCGACATCCGGTGCAGCTCCTCGGTGGCCTCCTCCAGCCGCAGCACCTCATCCAGCTCGAAGGCGTACGCGGCCGTCTCGTCCCAGTACGACATCACCCCACCGTCGGGCAGTTCGGTGTCGACGTACACCAGACCCTGGGCGCGGATGGTGGCGTCCCAGTCCGGACGCGGGTCGACCGGCTCGCGGCGCACCGTCAGCCGCCGCAGGAGGCGAGGTGGGTGCCGAAGCCGCCCCGCTCGGGCACGGCCGCGGCGGACTCCGGGGCGACCCGGCCGGCCGACCCGGTCACGGGTGCCTGGATCCGCATGGCCAGGGCCACCGTGTCGCCCCCACCGGTGGGGCCGAGCGCGCAGTCGTCATCGTCGTCGTCCGAGGTCATGTTGCAGCCGGAGAGGGCGAGGGCCAGCGCGGTGAGCGCGCCGAGCTGCACGGAGGCCGAACGCAGCCGGCGGGGGTGTCGTTCCACGCCATGGTTTGTAGCCGATCGACGCCATGTGCGTAAGGGCGACCGCGGTGGACCCGCCTCGGGCACCGGGCGGGCGTTACGCTCGGCTCATGCTCCGTACCGTCATTCTCGCCGCCTCCCGGTCATCCCGGATGGAGCGGCTCGTCGAGACGGCTCCGTTCTCCCGGGACGTCGTGCGCCGGTTCGTCGCCGGCGCGCAGAGCACCGACGCGTTGCGCGTGACCCGCGAACTCGTCGAGGACGGTCTCGCCGTCACCCTGGACAACCTCGGCGAGGACACCGTCACCGGTGAGCAGGCCACCGCCACCCGGGACGAGTACGTGACGCTGCTGCGGATGCTCGCCCAGGCGGGCCTGACACCGGCCGCCGAGGTGAGCGTCAAACTGTCCGCGCTCGGCCAGGCCTTCGACGAGCAGCTCGCCTACGAGAACGCCCGGGCGATCTGCGCCGCGGCCGACGCCGCGGGGACCACGGTCACCCTGGACATGGAGGACCACACCACCACCGACTCGACCCTGGACATCCTGGCCAAGCTGCGCGAGGACTTCCCGTCGACGGGGGCGGTGCTGCAGGCGTACCTGCGGCGAACCGAGTCGGACTGCCGCGAGCTGGCCTCGGCCGGCTTCCGGGTGCGGCTGTGCAAGGGGGCGTACTCCGAACCGGAGTCGGTGGCCTACCAGGCGGCCCGCGAGGTGGACAAGTCCTACGTCCGCTGCCTGAACATCCTGATGTCCGGCGACGGCTACCCGATGCTGGCCACCCACGACCCCCGCCTGATCGCCATCGGCGAGGACCGGGCGCGCTGGTTCGATCGCGGCACCGACCGCTTCGAGTTCCAGATGCTCTACGGCATCCGGCCGGAGGAGCAGGCCCGCCTGGTCGGCGAGGGCTACACCGTGCGCACCTACGTCCCGTACGGCGACGACTGGTACGGCTATCTGATGCGCCGCCTCGCCGAGCGCCCCGCCAACCTCGCTTTCTTCGCCCGCGCGGTGGCCTCCCGGAAGTAGCCCGGCGTCGCACCGGGAACGACTGACGGTAATCGCTTGACTCGCTTAGCTAATGCCATTAGCCTCCTGGCTATGACGAATAGCTTTGTTGAGCGCGACGGTGGCCGGATCGCGTACGAGGTGCACGGGCAGGGGCCGCTGGTGGTCCTCTCGCACGGCATGGGAGAGAACCGCCACTCCTACCGGCACCTCATTCCGCTGCTGGTCGCGGCGGGCTACCGGGTGGCCTCGGTCGATGTCCGGGGGCACGGCGACTCCAGCGCCGGATGGCCGACGTACGCCCCGGCCGAGGTGGGCGGCGACCTGCTGGCGGTGGTCCGCGATCTGGATGGCGGGCCAGCCACCCTGGTCGGCAACTCGTCCAGTGCCGCGGCGGTGGTCTTCGCCGCCACCGACGCGCCGGAGCTGGTCACCGGCATCGTGCTGGTCGGCGCGTTCGTGGCACAGCCGAAGCTCAACCCGTTCATGCGTCTCGCCGTGGCGGCAGTGGTCCGCAGTCCGCGACTGTTCGGGATGTTCCACCGCACCCTCTTCCCGGTGCACCGGCCGGCCGACGACGCGGCGTACCGCAGGGAGTTGGTGGCCGCGCTCCGGCGGCCGGGCCGGATGGTGCCGGTGCGGGGCGTGATCGCTCCGACCGAGCCGCACTGGACCGCGCGGGCCCCGCAGGTACGGCAGCCGGTGTTGGTCCTGATGGGCACGAAGGACCCGGACTTCCCCGACCCGGCGGCCGAGGCCCGGGCCGCCCGGCGGCTCTTCCAGGTCGCCGAGGCGCGGATGCTCACCGACGCCGGGCACTACCCGCACGCCGACCGGCCGGAGGCGATGACGGCCGAGCTGGTCGACTTCCTGGCGGTGACCGACCGTGGCTAGGGCCGGGCTCAATCCGCAGGTCGTGGTGCGCGCGGCGGCTCAACTCGCCGACGAGGTCGGGTACGAGAAACTGACCCTGGCCGCCCTGGCCAGCCGGCTCGGCGTCGCGTTGCCCAGCCTCTACAAGCACGTCAGGGGTGCCGACGCGCTCGCGCAGAAGCTCTCCGCGCTGGCCATTGCCGAGTTGGCCGACGAGATGATGACCGCTGCCGCCGGTCGCAGCGGCGGGGACGCGCTGCGCGCCGTGGCCGTCGCCTACCGGTCGTACGCCAGGCGGCATCCCGGCCGTTACCCGGCCTCCCAGCGAGTGCCGGACCCGGCCGATCCGGAGCACCTGGCCGCGGGAGAGCGTGCGGTGGGCATCGCCTACGCCATGCTCCAGGGGTACGGGATCGACGGTGACGCCGCCGTGGACGCGGCCCGGATGTTCCGCGCCGCCGTGCACGGTTTCGTCGCGCTGGAGGCGACCGGTGGCTTCGGCCTGCCCCGCGAGGTCGACCGTTCCTTCGCGCAGTTGATCGCCGCCCTCGACGTCGCCTTCCGCTCCTGGCCGTCGGCCGTCGCGGGATGATCGGCCCGATCGTGATCTCGCCAGCTGGGGCCCGACCGTCCTCAGTGGTGTGTGGCTCGTACGCTTCGGGGCGTGAATCACGGGAAACCCGAGGCCGGCGATGCTTTGCCGGAGACTGTCGCGTCGAGTGCGGAGCCGGTAGCGCCCAGTGCGGAGCCTGCCGCGCCTGAACTGCTGGCCGCCGCGCCCGAACCGGCGACCGCTCCGGCGCGGCGGCGCTGGTGGCGGTGGGCGCTGCCGGTCACGGCCGTGCTGCTGCTGGCCGGCGCCGTGCCGGTGGCGTTGGTGGCGATCGGCGACGCCGATGTCGAGACGCCGGCCGAGGCCGTGGCGCCGACCGAGAACCCGACCACCCTCGCCGCCCGGCAGGTCGCCGAGCGGATCAACGCGCAGCTGGATCGGCAGTCCGCGGCGCTGCTCGCCGGCGACCGGGCCGGCTTCCTGGCGATCGCGGATCGCAAGGTCCACAGTGACCTGCGGCGTCGGTTCGCCGGGCTTCGGGAACTGCGGGTGACCCGCTGGGAGGGCCGCCCGAACGGCCTGCCCACGCCGGCCGGCAACGCCGGTGAGTGGCGGTTGTCGGTGGAGTTCCGGTACTGCTTCGTGGAGCCGGACTGCCGGCCCAGCCCGTTGCTGGTCAACACCTTGTGGCGGGACGGGACGGAACCCCGGCTGATCGAACTGGAGAAGTCGACGTCCACCCCGCAGGTGGGCGGTCGGGTCCGAGCGCAGGCCGGCACCCTGCCCTGGGAGGTCAGCAAGCTGGCGGTCGTGGTGGGCAAGCGCACGATCGTGGGCACCACACCGGCGTACCGCGACCGGCTGCCGGGCCTGTTGAAGCGGGCCGAGGCGGCGGCCAAGGTGGCCGACGGGTACGTCGTGGACGGCGCGGTGCCCGAGCGGTACCGGATCTTCTACGCCGGCCCGAAGGAGTGGAAGCGCTGGTACGGCGGAGATCAGCCGGAGTGGGGCGCCGGCTACGCCGTCAACGTCGGCGGCGGTCATCACGACGTGGTACTCGGGCCGGACAGCTTCAACGACAGCGCCTATCTCGACGTGATGCTCCGGCACGAGCTCGCGCACGCCGCCTCGTTGCCGGAGAACGACTACTGGGACGATTCGGCCTGGTGGTTGATCGAAGGGCTGGCCGAGCACGCAGGGGCCGACGGTGCGTCGGTCGCCCGGTACGACGGGCTGATTCCCACCCGGAAGTTCGTCAAGGGCGACTGGACCGGCAAACTGGACAAACTGCTGCCCGCCGAGGACGCCTCGACCGAGGAGGCGATCGGCAGCTACGGCGTCGCGTACCTCGCCTTCCGGTACCTCCTGGACCGCTTCGGTGAGGAGAAGGTGCTCGCCTTCGTCAAGGTGGTGGTGCACGACCTACGGGTGCCGAGGCAGGTTTCCGAGGAGATTTTCGGCAAGCCCTGGAGCAAGCTGCAGGCCGACTGCGCCAAGTACATCCGCCGCGCCGTCAACTGAGGGCGTGCAGCGGTCGGATCGACGCCGGCTCGTAGCATGGGCCGAGTGCGCCGCCTCGACCCGCCACGGCCGGCCGCCGCCATGCGGCCCCGCCTGCTCACCGCCCTGTTCGCCGTCGCCGTCCTGACCCTCACCAGCGCCGCCTCCTGTGGTGCCGACGAGCCGTCGATCGCGCTCGCCTCGGCCACGCTGGCCCCGGTGACGGAGGAGATCGACGCCCCGGCCACGGTCACCGCCCGGGCGGCGGCGACCCTCACCGCGCCCGCCGACGGGACGCTGGCCAGCCTGCGGGTCGAGCCGGGCCAGCGGGTCAGACGCGGCCAGGTGCTCGCGGTGGTCAACTCGCCGTCGGCGCGGGAGCGGCTCCGCCAGGCCCGTGCGGCGTTGAGCGCGGCGAAGCGGGCCGGCGGTGGTGGTGGGGGCGACCTCGCCGGCTCACTGGCCGGCACCGATCGGGCCGCGGCCGAGGCGCACTCGGCCGCCCGCACCGCCGCCAAGAAGATCAGCGACCCGGAGCTGCGGAAGGCGCTGCTCGCGCAGGTCGAGTCCGCCCGGCGACAGTACGCCGCCGCCGCGCGGGCCGCCGACCGCGCGGTACGCGAGGTGCAGCGTGGCGTCCGCAACCTCAACTCCGCTGTCGGCGCGCTCGCCACCGCCCAACGACTCCAGGCCCAGCAGGCGTACGACCTGGCCAAGGCGACCGTCGACGCGCTGACGCTGCGCGCCCCGATCGCCGGGGTGGTGCAGCCGGGTGGTGTGAGCACCGCCGGCTCGGCGAGTGCGCTCGCCGGGCTGCTCGAGGCACCGGGTGGACTCCCGGCCGGGCTCGACCCGGCGGTGCTCGGCGGCGCACCGGCCGGGCCGCCGCCGGGCGTGGACACCGCCGTCCCGGTCGGCGGCCGGGTCACCGCCGGAACCCCGGTGCTGACCGTGGTGGACACCGGCGAGCTGGGCCTGTTGGCCGAGGTCGACGAGACCGACGTGCTGCTGGTCCGGGCCGGCCTCACCGGCACGGTGGAACTGGACGCGGTGCCCGGTGCGACCTACGCGGCCAGGGTCCGCTCGATCGACGTGCTGCCCAGCACGTCGGCGCGGGGTGGGGTCAGCTACCGCGTCCGGCTGGCGCTCGGCGCCGGCCGGTTCGGCGAGGCGGAACCGGCACCGATCCCACGGCCCGGCATGAACGCCGTGCTGCGGCTGCGGGTCCGGGAAGCGGCGGAGGCGGTCACCGTGCCCGCGTCGGCGGTCTTCTCGATGGACGGGAGGGACGCGGTCTGGCTGGTCCGGGACGGCCGGGCTGACCGGGCGGTGGTCACCGTCGGCGTGCAGGGTCAGGATCTGGTGCAGATCGTGGACGGTGTGCAGCCGGGGGACCGGGTGGTGGTCCGCGGCGCCGACCAGGTGAGCGACGGCCAGGAGGTCGGGTGAGTCGGGATCCGCGACCGGCGGATCGCGGTGGCCGGGCGGGCGCGGTGCCCGCCATCGAGGCGGTCGACGTGTCCCGGACGTACCAGCTGGACGGGGTCTCGGTGCCGGCACTGCGGGGGGTGACGCTGACCGTCCCGGCCGGCGACTACGTGGCACTGATCGGACCCTCCGGGTCGGGCAAGTCCACTCTCATGCACCTGCTCGGCGGGCTCGACCGGCCGACGGCCGGCCGGTTGGTGATCGACGGGCGGGTGGTGGGCGGGCTGTCCGCGCCCGAACTGGCCCGGCTGCGCAACCAGACCATCGGCTTCGTCTTCCAGGCGTTCCACCTGCTGCCGCGCACCTCGGCGGTGGAGAACGTGGCGCTGCCGCTGGTGTACCGGGGCGTGGGTGCCCGGGAGCGGCGCGAGCGCGCCGCCGCGATGCTCGGGCGGGTCGGCCTGGGCCACCGGCTGGACCACCGGCCGAACCAGCTCTCCGGCGGCGAGCAGCAGCGGGTGGCGATCGCCCGCGCCCTGGTCACCGACCCGACCGTGCTGCTCGCCGACGAGCCGACCGGTAACCTGGACAGCACCACCGGCGCGGCCGTGCTCGAACTGCTGGAACAGCTCAACACCGAGTCGGGGGTGGCGCTGGTGATGGTCACCCACGACGCGGAGGTGGCCGCCCGCGCCCGCCGGCGGATCGCGATGCGGGACGGCGTGATCGTCGCCGACAGCGATGCCGGTCCGGCCACCGGCGGCGCTGGCCCGGGTGGCGGACCCGCCGAGGGTGGGGCCGGCTCGTGAGGCTGGCCGAGGCGTGGCGGGTGGCGTCGGACGCGCTGCGCGCCAACCGGATGCGCAGCCTGCTGACCATGCTCGGAGTGATCATCGGGGTCGCCTCGGTGGTGTTGCTGGTGGCCATCGGCACCGGCACCAAGCAGACGGTCGAGCAGCAGGTCGAGGGGCTCGGCTCCAACCTGCTGCTGGTCGTGCCGGGGCGGCTCGACGTGGGTTCCGCGCCGGCGGTCTCCCCGCTGACCCTGCAGGACGTGGACGCCGTCGGCCGGGTGGTCGGCGATCCCGGCCGGGTCGCGGTGACGGTCGCCTCCGGCGCGACCGTACGCGCCGGCACCCGGCAGGACTTCACCACCGTGCAGGGGGTGCTGGAGACCACCCCGGCGGTCTTCGCCCGGGACGTGGCCCGGGGCCGCTACCTGAGCCGGTCCGATGTGGACACCGGACGGCGGGTCGCGATCCTCGGCGACTCGGTCGCCCGGATCCTGTTTCCGGACCGGGAGGCGGTGGGCCAGCAGATCAACGTCGCGGGGGTCCGGTTCCGGGTGATCGGCGTCTTCGCGCCGCTGGGGCAGAGCCTCGGCGTCGACCGGGACGACGAGGTGCACATACCGGTGACCGCGGCACAGCGGTTGTACGGCACCCAGCGGGTGGACGCGATCGCGGTGAAGGCACCGGACCGGGAACGCATCGACGAACTGGGCGAGCGGATCGTGGCGGAGTTGAACGGCCGACATCCCGGCACCGAGTTCAGCGCGGTCACCCAGGAGCAGATTCTTGGCGTGCTCGGTGACATCCTCGGCATCCTGACCGGCGTACTGGCCGCCATCGCGGGCATCTCGCTGCTGGTCGGTGGCGTCGGCGTCTCCAACATCATGCTCGTTTCGGTCCGGGAACGGACCAGGGAGATCGGGTTACGCAAGGCCGTCGGCGCCCGTCCCCGCGACATCGGCGTCCAGTTCCTGCTGGAAGCGGTGCTGCTGACCGCGATCGGTGGGCTGACCGGGATGGCCCTCGGCGTGGGCGGTGCGCTGCTGGTGGCCGCAGTCTCGCCCATTCCGGCGGCGGTGACCTGGTGGTCGTTGGCGCTGGCCTTCAGCGTGTCGGCGGCGGTGGGGATCGTCTTCGGGGTGGTGCCCGCGCAACGGGCCGCCCGGCTCGACCCGGTGGTCGCCTTGCGCGCCGAGTGATCGTGGCCGAAGATGATCGCTGTTGACGAACCGGGTGCGAGCCACCCGACCAGGGGTTTTTCGCGAGTTGCCGGGATCGGGGTCATGATCAGTTGCAGGAAGGGATCGCGCCGGTCACAGCGGCCCCGCTACCGTACTGGTAACACGCGCGTCGCCGGCCGTGCGGGAGGACCTGTGGGGCGGCACGCGCCGGGCATGGGATTGGTCGGGTGAGCCATGGCCGGGTCGCAGTCCGACGGTCGGCTGTCGGATGTCAAGTTCCTCACCGTCGCGGAGGTGGCGACGGTCATGCGGGTCTCCAAGATGACGGTCTACCGTCTCGTGCACAGCGGTGAGTTGACCGCCGTGCGCGTCGGCAGGTCGTTCCGGGTGCCCGAGCACGCGGTGCACGAGTATCTCCGCGGTGCCTTCCAGGAGACCGCCTGACGGCGGGCGGATCCGGCCCGACAGGCCCGGTGAACGGGCATCGACCGGGGGCGCGTTGGTCCCGCCGTCGCGGCCCCGCTACGCTGGACTGGCGATCGTGACCGCTGGTGCGCCCCGTCGCCCACCCCGCCGGTCCGATCCGTTTGTCCGCAAGCGGTCGCCGACGCCACTGTTCACGGCGTCTTCCGATCGCGCCGCACGTTGCATCGAAAGGCTGTCGTATGGGCTCGGTGGTCAAGAAGCGCCGCAAGCGCATGGCTAAGAAGAAGCACCGCAAGCTGCTGCGCAAGACCCGCGTCCAGCGTCGCCGTCTCGGCAAGTGACGGAGGCCGGGCTGCGGCCCGGCCCCTCCGTGACTTGCCAACTGTCGACCCTCGGAGGCACAGGTGATCAGGCCGTGGCTGTCCCGGCTCGGTCTCAGCTGCCGGGGTAGGTGCGAGACGTGACCCCCGGTGGCTCGGTGAGCCCTCCGGGGGTCGTCGTCGTGACCGGGGTCAGCCGTTACCTCGGCGCGCACGTCGCCGCCCGGCTGGCCGCCGACCCCCGGATCGACCGGGTCATCGGCGTCGACGTGCCGGAGCTGGCGCCCGAGGTCGGCGGCTTGCTCGACCGGGTCGAGCGGGTCCGCGTCGACGCCGGCGCGGTCGGCGGGCTCCTCGCCGACCTCGACGTCGACACCGTGGTGCACCTGGCCCTGGCCAGCGCCCCCGATCCACAGCACGGCGACCGGGCGGCGATGAAGGAACAGAACGTCATCGGCACCATGCAGCTGCTCGCCGCCTGTCAACGGGCACCCCGGCTTCGCAAGCTGGTGGTCCGCTCCTCGACGGCGGCGTACGGTGCCTCGTTCCGGGACCCGGCTGTCTTCACCGAGGAGACCGAGCCGCGGGAGGTGCCGCGCGGCGGCTTCGGCCGGGACATCCTCGACATCGAGGGGTACGTCCGCGGTTTCCGCCGCCGGCGTCCCGACGTGACCGCCACCGTGCTGCGCTTCGCACCGTTCATCGGCTCGACGGCCGACACCACGCTGACCAGGTATTTCTCCCTGCCCGTGGTGCCCACCATCTTCGGTCGGGACGCCCGGTTGCAGTTCCTGCACTTCGATGACGCGTTGGAGGTGCTGCACCGGTCGGTCGTCGAGGACCACTCCGGCACGTACAACGTCGCGGGGCCCGGGGTGCTCGCCCTGTCCCAGGCGATCCGGCGTGCCGGCCGGGTCGCCGTCCCGGTGCTGGAGCCGGGCCTGTCCGGCGCCGTCGCTCTCGCCCGGGCCATGGGCTACGGCCGCTACGGGCTCGACCAGGTCGACCTCTTCGTGCACGGACGGGTGGTGGACATCTCCCGACTGGAACGGGAGTACGCCTTCACCCCCCGCTCGACCGCCGCCGCGTTCGACGACTTCATCCGGGCCCACCACGGCCGTGCCCTGCTGACCCGGGACCGTCTGGCCGCCGCCGAGCAGTTGGTGCTCGACGGGATCCGGCAGGTCCGCGCCGCCGCCCGGGAGCGGTCGTGACCGGGCCCGGGGAGCAGCGTGACGGGACGCGCCGCGACGGCGGGTTCGCCGTGCCGCCACCGGTGTCCTCCTCCGCCGCCGCCGAGCCGGCCGCGCAGAACGGCCACCACCCGGCGGTGGCGGACCAGCCCGGTGACGACTGGGACCGGCGGATCGCCAGCGGGCTGGCGTTCCTGCGTCGGCGGCTGGCCGGCGACTACGAGGTGGACGAGTTCGGCTTCGACCCGGAGCTGACCCAGGCGGTCTTCCACCCGCTGCTGCGCCGGCTCTACCAGGACTGGTTCCGCACCGAGGTCAGCGGCCTGGAGCACGTCCCCGCCGACGGCGCCGGGCTGGTGGTCGGCAACCACTCCGGCACGGTGGCGCTGGACGCGCTGATCCTCTCCACCGCCCTGCACCACGAACACCCGGCCCGTCGCTTCCTCCGGCTGCTCGGCGCGGACCTGGTCTTCCGGATGCCCGTGGTCTCCGAGGTCGCACGCAAGACCGGCGGGACGGTGGCCTGCAACCCGGACGCCGAGCGGCTGTTGCGCGGCGGTGAGCTGGTCGGCGTCTTTCCGGAGGGCTTCAAGGGTGTCGGCAAGCTGTACGCGGAGCGCTACAAGCTGCAGCGCTTCGGTCGGGGCGGATTCGTCTCGGCGGCGCTGCGCACCGGCACCCCGATCATCCCGGTCGCGATCGTCGGCGGCGAGGAGATCTATCCGATGCTCGCCGACATCAAGCCGTTGGCCCGGCTGCTCAAGCTGCCGTACTTCCCGGTGACGCCGACCTTTCCCTGGCTCGGTCCGCTGGGCATGGTGCCGCTGCCGAGCAAGTGGCTCATCCAGTTCTGCCCGCCGATCCCGACCGCCCACCTGACCGACTCGGCGGACGATCCGCTGGTCGTGTTCAACCTCGCCGACCAGGTCCGGGAGACGATCCAGCAGACCCTGCACGAGTTGCTGGAACGGCGTCCGGACCCGTTCGGTCCTTGAGAACGCCCGCTCCCCGGCGCTTTCAGCCGCTACGGCGACGGCGTTGCAGCGCCACGCCGGCGGTGACCGCGCCGACCACGAGTCCGGCGGCGGCGGTCGACGGAACGGCGATCTTCACGGCGCGGCGGCCGGTGCGGAAGTCGCGTACCTGCCAGCCCTGTCGGCGGGCCTGACGCAGCAGAGCGGTGTCCGGGTTGACCGCCACCGCCCGGCCGACCGTGGAGAGCATCGGCAGGTCGTTGGCGGAGTCGCTGTAGGCGGCGCAGCGATCCAGGTCCAGGCCCTCCACGGCGGCGAGCTGGGTGATCGCCTCGGCCTTGGCCGGCCCGTGCATCAGGTCGCCGATCAGCCGGCCCGTGTACGCTCCGTCGATAACCTCGGCGACCGTACCGATCGCACCGGTCAGGCCGAGGCGGGTGGCGATCACCCGGCCGATCTCCACGGGGGCGGCACTGACCAGCCAGACCCGTTCGCCGGCGTCGAGGTGCCCCTGGGCCAGATGTCGGGTGCCGACCCAGATCCGGGGTGCCATCAGCTCGTCGAAGATCTCCTCGGTGAGCCGCTCGACATCCTCCACCCGCCAGCCCTCGACGAAGGCCAGGGCGGCCTCCTTGGCCCGCGACATGTCCCCGGCGTGCTCCCGGGCAAGCAGCCGGAAACGCAGCTGCTGCCAGGCGAACCGGGCCAGGTCCGCGCCGGTGAAGTAGTTGCGCGCGGCGAGACCACGGGCGAACCAGTAGATCGAGGCACCCTGCATCATCGTGTTGTCCACGTCGAAGAAGGCGGCGGCGCTGGGATCCGGTGCGACCGGCGGAGCGGGCTCCGTCTGGGCCCAACCGGCGGTGTGCCCCTGCGTGTCGGTGCTGACGGTCACCTTGCGGCTGCGCGCCACCCGTTCCCCCTCATGTTGCCCGCCGGGCCTGCTGGTGCCCCCGGTCCGAGGGTAACCGGCCAGGCGGTCGACCGTTCCGATCGCGGTGCGACCGCTCAGGGGCAGGTGCCGGGGGTGGGGCCGAGATGATCGCTGGCGGTGGTGGCGGGCTGACCGCAGCCGATGGCGGTGCGCAGCGTGTCGGCGCGTTCGGCGACCGACTCCAGCAGGACCAGAGAGTGCGAGGTGCGCTCCCGGTCGGCCCGGGACGCTCCCTCCGTCAGTGCGTCGAGGGCCCGGCGCTGCCGGCCGACGAAGCTGTCGACCGCGTCCAGCGGCGCGGCGTCCGCACGCTGCGCCGCAGCGCCGGTGAGGAGGCGTACGCCCTGGCGGGTGTCCGAGTCCATGTCATCCAGCACCGCGCTGTACCCGGCCCGGTCGCCCCGCAGCGCGGACGCCTCGGCCAGCCGGGTGCGGGCGAAGCCGAGGAAGAGTTGGCCTCGGTTGATCTCGGAGCTGGTCAGCGCGAGCTGGGCCCGCTCGGTGCCGCGCTTCATGCCGTACAGCGCGTCACCCGGCACGGCGTTCTCGCTGGCCGCCGAGATGCCGGAGACGGCGATGGCGCCGGCCGCGATGCCGACCAGGATCGCGCCGCGGGCGCGGGCCCGGCGAGCGGTGACGGCCGGCAGCAGGGGACCCCGGCCGGCGCTGGCCTTCTCGGCCGGCCGGGCGGCGGCGGAGGTGCCGATGCCATCCCGGGCGGCCGTGGCAAGCAGCATTGCCCGCAGGCCGGCCCGGAACTCGGGATCCGCCGTGGCCTCGGCCGGTTCGGCGGCCAACTGCCGGCTGAGCGAGACGAGCGGCGTGAGCTGCTCGTCGGACCGGGAACGGACGTGATGGCGTCGGCCGCCGTTCGCTTCGTCAAGAAGCTGCGCAAAGCGCTCGGCGCGCCGACGGGAGAAGAGGGCGTTGTCCACCGCGGCACCTCCTCTCGCTGGACCCGGCCGGTCGGCCGCGGTCACCGGCAGCGACCGATGACCGCGTGACGCCACGGCGGAGGCCGTTGGCGCCGGTCGCCCGTCATCGGGGAAATCCGGAGGTCCCGGACTGTCACCGGTCGCACCCGGAGAAACGCGCCGCGCCGCCTTCCGGTTACGGGCTGCCGGCCCGAAATGTCGCAAATTGATCACCGCCCCGAGGCTGCCCGAGGCCGAGATGTCCGGACACCCAGGACGACCATGTTCGTGGACTAGGGCTGGAAACCGTCCGGGAGCAGCCGGGCCAGGGCCCGGACAGCGCGGTACTGAAGCGCCTTGATCGCGCCCTCGTTCTTGCCCATCGACCGGGCCGTCTCGGCGACCGAGAAGCCCTGGAGGAAGCGGAGCACGATGCACTCCTGCTGCTCCGGGTTGAGCCGCTTGACGGCGCTGAGCAGGGCGACGTTGGTGATGTGCTCCACCACCGCGGCCTCCGGGCTACCCTCCGGGCCGCGATCCTCCCGGTCGGCGTCGAGCACATCGCCGGTGGTCACCTCCAGCCGGTAGCGGCCGGACTTGAAATGGTCGGCTACCAGGTTGCGGGCGATGGTGACCAGCCAGGCTCCGAGGTCGCGGCCCTGCCAGGTGAAGCTGCCGATCCGCTTGAGCGCCCGCAAAAAGGTGTCGGAGGTGAGATCCTCGGCGAGTTGCCGGTTGCCGACCCGGAAGTAGACGAAGCGGAAGACGGTGTCGACGTAGCGGTCGTAGATCAGGCCGAACGCCTCGGCCTCACCGGCTTGCGCGCGTTCGACCAGGGCCCAGACCTCGGTGGCCGGATCGGAGGGATCGGGGCGACTCGGAAAACCGGTGGAGGCGCCGGGAGCGGCGGGGACGGCGGGAAGGATCGTGGTCTCGGCCGCCGGCCGTTCGGTGACCACCCCGTCTCCGCCGCGCCGGGCCTGGGCCGGCATGGTCGGTCGGCTCGGGGAGGCGACCCGGCCACCAGCCGGTCCCGCGTTTCCGCCGGGCGTCGATGGTCGATGCGGCGGCTCGTTCTGGTGCGGCCTGCTGCTCACCCGCTGTGCGGCACCCTCACCCCGAGTGGGCAGGTTGCCCGCGGTGTCCTGCGGGCCGCGACCGCCCGCCCGCTCGTTGACCGGGGTGCGTGCCGGATCGGTCAGGCCCACCAGGCGGTGCGCGAAGCCGAAGGTGGTCATCGTGCCGCCTCCGTTCCGCCGTCCGCCAGCCCGCCGGTGGACGATGGTCGATTGGTCAGGTCACCGCTGGGTAGGATGCCTCCGGGGCTTGCCGGCGGGCGGCAGATCCCCTTGAGGTGCTGGTCCGATGCGCTCACGAGCACGGGGGGCCTCCTCGGGCTGAGGGGTGTCGACTCACGGCAAAACGGGGTGAGCCGACCCGAGTGATGATAGGGCCAACGTCACCCGCGCGTGGCAAGTCCGTTACACAGGGCCGAAGTATTTCCCGACCCGCCGGGGGCGTGGCGGACCGGTTGTCCGTCGAGGGTGGTTGACAATCGAATTTCCGGCTGTTTGGGACGAGGTCGCAGGTCAGGGTGGTCGTCAACGATGTATCGCCGGTCTGCCGAGACCCCGGCTCGGCCTCCGCGCGAGGTGCTCCGCCTGTGGCCGCAACGCCTCGCGGGGCCTTCCGAACGCTGCCGGTGCGGCCCGATCGGGTTCCGTGCACGGGACTCAGCCGCGTCCGGCGGTCGGGGGCGCGCGTTGTCGTCGTAGGACCGTCCCGTCCCCCGGCGCCCTCGGTCGTGCGGTGGCCGGATCCGGCGTCGACCCGGGGCCGGGTGGACGTGGTCGGCTGGAGCAGGGCTGTGCCAGACTCGGCCACCGTGCAGTACGCCGCCGACGCGAGGTGAGGAGACCGATGCGTGAGCCCCGCCTGACCCTGATCACCAGACCTGGCTGTCACCTGTGTGAGGACGCCAAGGCCGCGCTTGATCGGGTGGTCGCGGTCACCGGCGACCGGTGGACCGAGTGGGATGTCAGCAATGACGTCGAGTTGGAACGCGAGTACGGCGATCGGCTACCGGTGGTGCTGCTCGACGGCAAGGAGCACGGCTACTGGCGGGTCGAGGAGGACCGGCTGCTGCGGGATCTGACCACGCCTCAGCTCTAGCCGCCAGGGATGTTCGCGCCCGGATAGGGTGCGGCGATGACCCCTGCGCGTACCCATCTGGTGTGGGACTGGAACGGCACCCTGCTCAACGATCTCGATCTGGTGGTGGCCTGCACCAACGCCGTGTTCGTCAGCGAGGGCGGGCCGACGGTGACCGCGGCGGAGCATCGGGTGCGCTTCCGTCGGCCGATCGCCGACTACTACGCGGAGGTGCTCGGCCGCGCGGTGGACGGCGAGAACTTCGGCCGCTTAGACAAGATCTTCCACGAGGCGTACCGCCTCGGGCTGACCACCTGTGAGCTGGCCCATGACGCCGTCGACGCGCTGGCGGCCTGGTCGGGCAGCCAGTCGCTGCTGTCCATGTGGTTCCACGACGAGTTGGTGCCCGCCGTGCGGACGTACGGCCTGGCCGGGCGCTTCAGCCGGGTCGACGGGCTGCGGGCCGAGGTCGGCGGCGACCGCAAGGCCGAGTCGCTGGTGCGGCACCTCGACGAACTCGGCGTGGACGGTCGTTCGGTGGTGCTGATCGGCGACTCGATCGACGACGCCGACGCCGCGCTCTCGGTCGGCGGTCGCGCGGTGCTCTACGCCGGTGGTTTCACCGACCGGGCCCGCCTGGAGGCCTCCGGTCACCCGGTCGCCGACACCCTGGCGGAGGCGGTCCACCTGGCCCGGTCCGTCTAGGGCCGCTTCTCCGCGTTGACCGTGAGGTCGGCGGCGATGTCGTCTCCTCCGGTGCCGTCAACCTCATGATCAACGGGATCGGGTGGGGTCAGGTGCGGAGGTAGGCCAGGACGGCTCGGACCCGACGGTGCTGCTCAGTGTCGGGGGGCAGGTCGAGCTTGGTGAAGATGTTGCGGACATGCTTCTCGACCGCGCCGTCCGTCACAACGAGGGTGCCGGCGATCGCGGTGTTGGAGTGCCCCTCGGCCATCAGGGCGAGCACCTCGCGCTCGCGTGGGGTCAGGTTCCGCAGCGGGTCGTCGCGGCGGCGGCGGGCGAAAAGCTGGGCGATCACCTCGGGGTCCAGGACGCTGCCACCGTCGGCGACCCGCTCCAAGGCGTCGAGGAACTCGCCGATCGCGGCCACCCGGTCCTTGAGCAGGTAGCCGATCCCGGCCCCGGTGGCGAGCAGATCGTCGGCGTACGACACCTCGACGTACTGGGAAAGCACCAGGATCGGCGTCCGGGGCACCAGCCGGCGGGCCTCGACGGCGGCCCGCAGCCCCTCGTCGGTGTGCGACGGCGGCATCCGGACATCGACGATCGACACGTCCGGACGGTGGGTCACCACGGCCGCCACCAGGGACTCCCCGTCACCGACGGCGGCCACCACCTGGTGGTCGCGCTCGGTGAGCAGCCGGACCAGCCCCTCCCGGAGCAGGACGGCGTCGTCGGCGATCACGATCCGCATGGACGTGTTGTCTACCACGAACCGC
Source organism: Micromonospora sonchi (assembly GCF_014646235.1). Classification (GTDB taxonomy): domain Bacteria; phylum Actinomycetota; class Actinomycetes; order Mycobacteriales; family Micromonosporaceae; genus Micromonospora; species Micromonospora sonchi. Next base: position 181,498 of record NZ_BMNB01000005.1, read on the forward strand.
TCACAGCGGCAGTTCCGCGCGTACCTCGGTGGGGCCGCCGGCCGGGCTCGTCACGGTGAGCTGCCCGCCGGCCGCGCGGACGCGGTCGGCGATTCCGGCCAGTCCATGCCCCTTGGCCAGGTGCGCGCCGCCCTGGCCGTCGTCGGCGACGCCGACCCGCAGCTGCGACCCGTCCCGCTGGACGGTGACCTGGCACTCGGTGGCCCGGCTGTGCTTCGCCACGTTGGTGAGCGCCTCGGCGACCACGAAGTACGCCGTGCTCTCCACGGCCGGGTCCAGCCGTCCGCCGGGCGTACCCAGGTCGTCCTCGACCTGTAGTTCGGTGGGAACGAGGGCGAGGGCGGCGAGGGCGGCCAGGGCACTGGGCAGCCCCCGGTCGACCAGAATCGGCGGAGCGATTCCCCGGGACAGCCCCCGCAGCTCGTTCAGGGTCTCCCGGGTCTGGGCGACCGCCTCGTCCAGGGTCCGCCCGGCCGCCCCCGGATCGGCGGCGAGCTGCTGCCGGGCCCGGCTGAGGTCCATGGCGAGGCGGACCAGGCGCTGCTGCGGGCCGTCGTGGATGTCCCGCTCCAGCCGGCGCAGCGCGGATGCCTCCGCAGACGCGGCGGCCCGCTTCTGTTCCTCCAGCATGATGATCCGGTGCCGCATCTCGGCCACCCCGGTCAGCAGGGAACGGGCCAGGCCGGCCTGGAACCGGGCGCAGCCGCGCGCCACCAGCGGCAGGGTGAGCAGGAAGAACAGCCCGATCGAGAGGTTCAGTGCGAGGCGTGCCGCGACACCGTCCCCCATGCCGAGCAGCTCGCTGAGGTCCTGGTTGTCGGGGCCGTCGGGCAGCGCCCAGAAGTAGGCCGGGTAGAGCATGCCCCCGACGGCTCCGGCCCACCAGGTGAGCACCACGGCGAACGTGGATAGCTCCACCATCGGCCGGACGAGCGCGTGCAGCAGGTCGAGCCAGGACTGGGTGTCCCGCACCGGCACCAGGCTCCGCCGCCAGATGCCCTCGGACGGGTCGGGGGTCAGGTAGTCGGGCCGGACCAGTGGCTGGCGCAGCAGGGTGGCGATCCGCAGCCGCTCGAAGTCGGCCAGACTGCGGACCACCTGGAGGGAGCCGGCGAGGACCGGCAGGCCGATCGCGACGACCAACAGACCGCTGCTGAGTGAGATTCCCGCCACGGCCAGCACGAAGGCCGCCAACCCGAGCGGCATGCCGGAGAGCACGTAGCCCGAATCCAGGAGGAGTTGCCGGTGGACGATCCGGACACGGGTGGTGACGGTGGGCGCGGGGGTCATCGGTACGACGGTCACGTTTCGAGGCTATGGCGCGGAACCCGCTCGGCCCATCCCGTGCGCCGGCCTCTCCATGGTAGGGCTCTCCCTACCATGGGCGAGAAATTCGCGTCGTCGAGCGGTGACATGACGTTACTGGGCGCGCGTGATTGGTCAGAGAAGTCGGGATTGGGCAATAATCGCGCCGGCGGGTCGCCACGAGGATTGTCATCGATCTTGCGGAAGGGAGGGGCTGGTGAAGACGGGGTGCGTGCCAACAAGATCGCGATTTGTGCACGTCTTCACAAGCGCCTACTCTGTGATTCCGACGCGTCCTGCTAGCACAGCCGGCAATCTCGGTCGTCAGCGGGAGTCCCTAGTTGGCCGGCCGGTGGAGTTGGTCAAGGATCGCACCGCACGGAGTCTCATGAGTCAGCACCGTCACCCTGGCGCGCCCGACCGCGCCGGTGCCGTACCGGCGCTTCCGGATCTGCCTGAGGCGACGGTGGCCCGGCTGCCCGAGTACCTCCGTGCCCTGCACAATCTCGCCGAAACCGGTCACGAGACGATTTCCAGCGAAGGGTTGGCCAACGCCGCCGGGGTCAACTCGGCCAAACTCCGCAAGGACCTGTCCCAGCTCGGCTCGTACGGCACCCGGGGGGTCGGCTACGACGTGGGGCTGTTGATAGAGCAGATCGAGTACGTGCTCGGTCTCACTCAGCGCCGGGCGGTCGCGCTGGTGGGCGTGGGTAACCTCGGTCACGCCCTGGCCGGGTACGACGGCTTCGCCAGCCGCGGCTTCCGGATCGCCGCCCTCCTCGACGCCGACCCCGGTCGGGTCGGCGAGGAGATCAACGGCCTTGTCGTCCGGCACATCGACGAGCTGCCCCGGGTGGCGGCCGAGGACTCGATCGCGATAGGTGTCATCGCCACCCCCGCGACAGCGGCCCAGCAGGTGGCGGACCAACTCGTGGCCGTCGGCGTGACGAGCATCCTGAACTTCGCGCCCTGCGTGCTCTCGGTCCCCTCCGGCGTCGACGTACGCAAGGTCGACCTCGCCGTCGAGCTTCAGATCCTGTCGTTTCATGAGCACCGCAAGGCATCCCAGACCGCGTTTCCCACCGCCGGTGGGTCCGCCCTGACCGCCCTTCCGGGTGGCCTCGCGGTCACCGAGAGCCAGGAGGCGATCGGCACGTGAAACTCCTCGTCGTTGGCGCGTCCTACCGCACCGCGTCGGTCGCCGCCCTGGAACGGCTCGCGGTGTCCTCGGCCGATCTCACCCGCATGCTGGACCGTCTGGTCGCGCAGCCGTACGTGAGCGAGGCCGTCCTGGTCTCCACCTGCAACCGGGTGGAGGTCTACGCGGCGGTGTCCGGCTTCCACGGCGGTCTCGGTGACATCTGCGCGGTGCTCGCCGAGCAGGCCGACTGCCAGCCGGCCGGGCTGGCCAACCATCTCTACGTGCACTTCGACTCCGCCGCGGTGAACCATGTCTTCCGGGTCGTCGCCGGCCTGGACTCGATGGTGATCGGCGAGGCGCAGATCCTCGGTCAGCTCCGGGACGCCTACCACCGGGCCAGCGAGGCCGACACCGCCGGACGCCTGCTGCACGAACTGATGCAGCAGGCGCTGCGGGTCGGCAAGCGGGCCCATTCCGAGACCGGCATCGACCGGGCCGGTCAGAGCGTGGTCACCGCCGCGCTGGGGCTGGCCGCCGGTCATCTCGACGACGACCTCGCCGGTCGTCCCGCGCTGGTCGTGGGAGCGGGGGCGATGGGCTCGCTGGGCGTGGCGACGCTGTCCCGGCTCGGCGCCGGGCCGCTGAGCGTGACCAACCGGAGCGCCCAGCGGGCGGCCCGGCTGGCCGAGTCGTACGGCGCGACCGCGCGACCGATGGCCGAACTGGTCGACACACTTTCCACAGTGGACATCGTAGTGGCCGCCACTGCCTCCGCCGAGCCGGTCCTCACCCGCGAGGTCGTCGCCGAGGCGGTGGCCGCTCGTGACCCCGAACGTGGGCCGCTGGTCCTGCTCGACCTGGCGGTGCCGCGCGACGTCGGCCCCGGCGTGGCCGGGTTGGCCGGTGTCGAGGTGATCGACATCGACCGGATGGCGGCCCTGCTCGCCGATGGTCCGGCCGCCGTCGACGCCGCCGCCGTCGAACGGATCGTGGCCGGCGAGGTCGAGTCCTTCCTGACCTGGCTGCGCGGGGCCGACGTGGCGCCGACCGTGGCCGCCCTGCGCGGGCGGGCCGACGACGTGGTCGGCACCGAACTGCGCCGGCTCGCGCAGCGTCGCCCCGACCTCACCGACGACCAGCGCGCCGAGATCGCCCGTACCGTGCACCGGGTGGTCCAGCGGCTGCTGCACCAGCCGACCGTGCGGGTCCGGCAACTCGCCGCCGAGCCCGGTGGCGACCAGTACGCGGCACTGTTGCGCGAACTCTTCGACCTCCAGGTCCCACAGACCTCACCGGTGGACACCGTCCCCGACATCACTCCAGCCGAGGAAGGTGAGCGATGAGCGAGCGGCAGCGAGCGAATCATCAACTGAGCGTCCCGCTGCGCCTCGGTACCCGCGGCAGCAGGTTGGCGATGGCCCAGTCGGGACACGTCGCCGACGCCCTGACCGCCCGCACCGGGCGCCCGGTCGAACTGGTCGAGGTGATCACCGCCGGCGACCAGTCCACCGCCCCGGTGCACCGGCTCGGTGTCGGCGTGTTCGTCTCCGCGCTGCGCGACGCGCTGCTCGCCGGGGAGATCGACTTCGCGGTCCACTCGTACAAGGATCTGCCCACCGCGATGCCGGCGGGGCTGCACATCGCCGCGGTGCCGCCGCGACAGGACCCGCGCGACGCGCTCGTCACCCGCGACGGCAAGGGGCTGGCCGAACTCGCCCCCGGCGCGAACGTCGGCACCGGCGCGCTGCGGCGGATCGCCCAGCTGCACGCCCTGGGCATGCAGTTGACGGTCACCCCGATCCGGGGCAACGTCGACAGCCGGCTGGCCCGGGTACTCGGGCCGGAGGCCGACCTGGACGCGATCGTCCTGGCCCGGGCGGGGCTGGCCCGCCTCGATCGGACCGACCTGATCACCGAGACGCTCGACCCGATGCTGATGCTGCCGGCACCCGCCCAGGGCGCGCTGGCAGTGGAGTGCCGGGCAGACGACCCGGATATGGTCGAACTGCTCGCCACGCTCGACCACGCACCGTCACGCGTCGCGGTCATCGCGGAGCGGGCGATGCTGGCCACCCTGGAGGCCGGATGCTCCGCTCCGGTCGCCGCCTACGCCGTCGTCGCCGAAGGCGAGCCAACCGGCTCCGGCGCCGAAGGCGATGTTGTCCAGGAGATCTACCTGCGCGGGGCGGTGATCAGCCCGGACGGCAACCGCGACATCCGGCTGTCCCGCACCGGTACGCCCGCCGATGCGGCGGAGATCGGCAAGGCACTCGCCGCCGAACTCCTCGACCTCGGCGCCGACTCGATCCTCGGCCCGCACGTACACGACGGCCCGGGGACCCAGCAATTTGGGAGCACAGAATGACCCGCACCCGTAAGCCCGTAGGCCGTATCGCGTTCGTCGGGGCCGGTCCCGGCGACCCGGGCCTGCTGACCCGCCGGGCGCACGACGCCCTGGTCGACGCCGACCAGGTGGTGTACGACCGGGGAGTCCCCGAGTCGCTGCTCGACGTCGTCCGGGCCGAGGCGAAAACCGACACCCAGTTCACCCCCGCCGAAGGCGTGCCGGGCGACGTGGCGAAGGTGTTGATCTCGGCCGCCCGCTCCGGGCAGAACGCGGTGCACCTGGTGACCGGCGACCCGTTCGGCCACGACTCCGTGGTCAAGGAGGTGCAGGCGGTGGCGCGTACCGCCGCGCACTTCGAGGTGGTGCCCGGCGTGGGACAGGCCGAGGGGGTGGCCACCTACGCGGGCGTTCCGCTACCGGGCGTCCGCACCGCCGCCGACGTCGAGGACGTCAGCACCCTGGACTTCGAGGCGCTGGCCGCCGCCGTGCACCGCGGCTCGCTGGCGCTCTCGGTGGACGCCGGTGACCTCGCCGCGATCCGCGACGGGCTGCTCGCCGCCGGGGTGGACGGGGGCACCGACGTCGGGGTGACCGGCGACGGCACCGGGGAGACGCAGTACACCACCACGTCGACCGTGGACTCCTTCGTCGCGGCGGCACTCGGCTTCACCGGCCGGGTCGTGCTGACCGTCGGTGACGGGGTGGGCCAGCGGGACAAGCTCAGCTGGTGGGAGAACCGGCCGCTGTACGGCTGGAAGGTCCTCGTTCCCCGGACCAAGGAGCAGGCCGGCGTGATGAGCGCCCGGCTGCGCGCGTACGGGGCGATCCCGTGCGAGGTGCCGACCATCGCGGTGGAGCCGCCGCGTACCCCGGCCCAGATGGAGCGCGCGATCAAGGGCCTGGTCGACGGCAGGTACGCCTGGGTCATCTTCACCTCGGTCAACGCGGTCCGCGCCGTCTGGGAGAAATTCGCCGAGCACGGCCTGGACGCCCGGCACTTCGGGGGTGTCAAAATCGCCTGTATAGGGGATGCCACCGCCGACGCGGTCCGCGCCTTCGGCATTCAGCCGGAGCTGATCCCCAGCGGGGAGCAGTCCTCCGAGGGCCTGCTGGCCGAGTTCTCGCCGCACGACGAGGTGCTCGACCCGGTCGGCCGGGTGTTGCTGCCGCGCGCCGACATCGCCACCGAGACGCTCGCCGCCGGGCTCACCGAGCGCGGCTGGGAGGTCGACGACGTGACCGCTTACCGGACGGTCCGGGCGGCTCCGCCGCCCGCGGAGATCCGGGACGCGATCAAGTCGGGCGGGTTCGACGCGGTGCTGTTCACCTCCTCCTCCACGGTCCGGAACCTGGTCGGCATCGCCGGGAAGCCGCACGCGCGTACCGTGGTTGCCGTCATCGGGCCCAAGACGGCGGAGACCGCCACGGAGTTCGGCCTGCGGGTCGACGTCCAGCCGCCGAACGCCTCCGTGCCCGAACTGGTGGAGGCGCTCGCCGGCTACGCCGTCGAGCTGCGGGAGAAGCTCGCCGTGATGCCGGCGAAGCAGCGCCGCGGCTCGAAGGTGCAGGGCCCGACCGCACTCAGGTTCCGGTAGTCGCCAAGGAGACCCTCATGCCGTACCCGGAGATCCGGCCCCGCCGGCTGCGCCGCACCGCAGCCGTGCGGCGGCTGGTCGCCGAGACCCGCGTGGACCCGGCCGAGCTGGTCGTGCCGATGTTCGTCAAGGAAGGGCTGACCGAGCCACGGGCCATCGTCTCGATGCCCGGTGTGCTTCAGCACTCCCGCGACTCGCTGCGTAAGGCCGCGGCGGAGGCCGTCCAGGCCGGCGTCGGCGGGATCATGCTGTTCGGGGTGCCGGAGTCGCGGGACGAGCGCGGCTCCGGCGGCATCGACCCGGGCGGCATCCTCAACGTCGCGATCCGGGACGTGGTCGCCGAGGTGGGCAACGACACAGTGGTGATGAGCGACCTCTGCCTGGACGAGTTCACCTCGCACGGGCACTGTGGGCTGCTCACTCCGGACGGGTCGGTGGACAACGACGCGACCCTCGCCGCGTACGCCGAGATGGCGGTCGCCCAGGCCGACGCCGGGGTGGCGATGGTCGGGCCGTCCGGGATGATGGACGGCCAGGTCGGCGCGGTACGCCGGGCGCTGGACGCGGCCGGCCACACCGACGTGGCGGTGCTGGCCTACGCCGTGAAGTACGCCTCGGCGTTCTTCGGCCCGTTCCGGGACGCGGTGGAGTCGGCGCTCGAGGGCGACCGGCGCACCTACCAGCAGGACCCGGCGAACCTGCGCGAGTCGCTGCGCGAGGTCGAACTGGACGTGGCCGAGGGCGCCGACCTGGTGATGGTCAAGCCAGCCCTGCCCTACCTCGACGTGGTCTCGGCGGTCCGGGCCGCGGTGGATGTCCCGGTCGCCGCCTACCAGGTCTCCGGCGAGTACGCGATGGTCGAGGCAGCCGCCGCGAACGGCTGGATCGACCGGGAGCGGGTGATGCTGGAGACGCTCACCTCGATCCGCCGTGCGGGCGCCCAGATCATCCTCACCTACTGGGCCGTCGAGGCCGCCCAGCTGCTCCGCCAGCGCTACTGAACCAGGAGGGGCGGGCGGCTCGCGTGCCGACCGGGAGGCCCGGCGACGGCGCAGCCAGTGGGAGGTACGGGTGGCCAAGTATCGCAGCCTCCCACCGCCCCCGGATCCTCGGACCTGGGACTACTGAGCGCCGCCCGCCAAGGTTCAGCGGGAGTTGTCGAGGCGGTGCACCAGGTCGGCCACGTCGACGCTGTACTCGCACCAGTCTCGATCCGGGCGATAGCCCAACTCGGCGTTGACCTTGAGCATGGCCTCGTTGGCCTGGGCGTTCCACGTCTGGACCTCGGTGAGCTGCGGCTCGGCCGAGCGCAGCTCCAGCAGCATCCGGGCCTTGATCGCGCGGTCGATCCCGTAGCCGCGGTGGTCCTGCACCACGATGGTGTCGTACTGATCGGCACGGCTCGGATGCTGGGCCGGCACCACCACCTCGGTCAGGCCGGCCACCTCGCCCGTCTGTTCATGCAGGGCGAGCACGATGTACGGCTTCATGCCCCGCCGATGCAGGCAGTCCAGGCTGTCGCGTAGCCGCTCCGGGTCGTACGAGCTGGGCCGCAGCTCGCCGTCCTCGACGTCCCGGAGCTCGGCCTTGGCTCGCGCGTACGCCTCGATCAGCTCGTCCGGTGGGCCACCCGGGTGGAACTGGACGTGGTAGCCCGTGCCGACGCCGGTGGACATCTCGGCCAACTCGGTCCAGTCGACGCTCGACAGGTCGAGCACACTGCGAGTCTCCACGTACTCCCGGCTGAAGCCGAGCGACTCGTAGAAGCCGACGGCGGGGGTGTCGCCCACCACCTCGACGCCGATCGACTCGAAGCCCTCCTGGTAGACCCGGCGAGCGGCGCGCAGGACGAGATCCCGGCCGATGCCGCGGCGGCGGAGGGAGGGGTGCACGAGCACCTCCAGCACGCCGATGTTGCCGAGCAGCAGCACGTGCACGTGACCCAGGATGGCGCCGGGCGTCCCGTCGGGGGAGGGCTCGGCCTGGGCCACCCACGAGATCCGCCGTTCGCCCGGCATCACCTCGGCGAGGTATTCGCGCAGGCGACTCTCCCGCCACGGCGGATCCTGCGGGAGATCGGCCGCCAGGACCGCGTTCAGCGTGTCCAGCAGCGACGCGATCTCGGCGGACGACGCGGTCCGGGGGCCCCACTCGCGCACCATCACCCGTCTAGCTTGCCGTCAACCGCAGCCTGGGGGAAGTGTCCAGTTCTCCAATGTATGCAGACGATCACTTCACGTGCGACTGGCCTGTCCGTATCGGTTGGCGGTGTCGAAGACATCCTGGGCGTACCTACGGACATCGTTGTACGACAGAATGGCGTTCCACCAGTCACCCGGAATGGTGAGGTTGCGGCCGCCCTTGCAGAGGTACTTTCCGGCGGCGAGGGCGGCGTCGTGAATGTTGTGCGGATCCTTGCGCCCGTCGCCGTCCGCGTCCGCGCCGATCTCCTGCCAGGTGGTCGGGATGAACTGCATCGGCCCGATCGCCCGGTCGTAGGTGGTGTCCCCGTCCAGCTCACCCCGATCCGTGTCGGTGATCCGCATCCGGCCGCCCTGCCCGTCCAGCGGCAGGCCGATGATCTCCGGAGTCGCCCGGCCGTCCAGGCCCAGCCGGGCGTTGTTGAACTGCCCGTGGCGGGACTCGACGAAGCCGATCGCGGCCAGCGTGGTCCAGCTCAGGCCGCAACTGCGCTCGGTCTCGGCGAGCACCAGCTCGGCATAGCCGTACGCCTGCATGGCGATCGGGTCGATGCCCACCTTGGCGCCGACCTCCCGGGCCCAGCCGGCCAGGGCATCGGAGGGACGCCCGGCGGCCGGCGCGTCCGTTGGAATCGCGCCCGGCGGCGGTGTGGCGCCCGGCGGCAGCGCCGAGCCCGGCGGCGCGACGGCACCGGGCGGGGGTGCCTCGGCCGACGGTGGGTTGTCGCCGGGTGTCGTGAGACCGCTGGCGGTGGCGCCGGCCGCAACCGGCCGCGACGAACCGAGGGTGGCCGGCACCAGCAGCGCACCGGCCGCCGCGGTCGCCGCCACCAGAGCGAGCAGGAACATCCCCGGCAGGGCCAGCCGTCCGGCGGGCCGCCGGGACCAGGCGCGGGCCGCGCGGGCCACGGCGCGCGGCCCGGGCATGCGTACGGCGTGCGCGAAGCGCACCCGGCGACGCCGGGCTCCCGGTGGACCGGCGTCCGGTGTGGACCCGGCCGGCTCGCCGTCGGTCCGGGTGGCGGCGTCGGCCTTGGCGGTGGCCGGTTCATCGGTCTTGGCTGCGGGGCCGTCGCTCCCGGCCGCGGCTGCCGGCTGATCGGTTTCGGCAGCGGGATCGTCGGTCTTGGCTGCCGGCTCATCGGTCTGGGCTGCGGATCTCAGCCAGCCTCGGCGGGGCCGCGGCAGCCTGATCGCCGGCCCGTCGGGGGCGGCGTCGGCGGGCGGCGCGGCCGGCCGTAGGGGCCGAAGGGTCCTGCTCTCTTCGCCGTCTGCCACCCGTCGAGTATCACCCATCTACCCGCCAACGTCAGGTCCGGTCGTACCCTGGTGCCATGCCCCGGTACGAGTTCCGTTGCCGCGCCTGCGGCGACACCTTCGAGGTCAACCGCCCAATGGCCCGGGCCGGCGAGCCGGCTTCCTGTCCACAGGGGCACGCCGACACGGTGAAATTGTTGTCCACGATCGCGATCACCGGACGGGGTGGCGGCGTCAGCGGTGGCGCGCCAGCGCCCACCGGCGGCGGTTGCTGCGGCGGTGGTTGCGGCTGCTGAGGTGATCGCGGCGGGCCTTGCCCGGAGGCCGATCCCGATGGCACCTTGGGGCGGAGCCGCGACCGGCCGTTCCTACGATGCGTGACGATCTGGTTTCGGGAAGTATCACGTTGAGGCCAGGGGGGAGGTTCCACGCATGTCGGCACGGCTCCACCTCCCGACCGGCTGGGTGACGTTCGTCTTCACCGACATCGAAGGCTCCACCCGGCTGGCGCAACTGCTCGGTCCCGGTTACCGGCCGGTGCTGGCGGAGCACCACCGCCTCCTGCGCCGGACGATCGCGGCGACCGAGGGAGCCGAGTTGCTGACCGAGGGCGACTCGTTCTTCCTGGCCTTCGGCGACGCCAGCGCCGCGCTGACCGCCTGCCTGTCCGCGCAGCGCGCGCTCGCCGATCACGAGTGGCCCACCCCGGAGGCGGCGCCGCGGGTCCGGATGGGCCTGCACACCGGTTGGGCGGAGCCGCGCGACGGCGAGTACGCCAGCCCCGAGGTGCATCGGGCCGCCCGGGTGGCCGCCGCCGCGCACGGTGGACAGGTGCTCTGCTCCGCCGCCACGGCGTGGCGTGCCGAACCTCTGCCGGCCGGCGCGTCCCTGCTCGACCTCGGCCTGCACCGGTTGCGTGGCTTCGACGACAGGGAACGACTCTTCCAACTCGTCGCACCGGGGTTGGAACGGCAGTTCCCGCGTCCGCGTACCGCCGACGCGGTGGCGCACAACCTGCCGATCCAGGTCACCTCGTTCGTCGGCCGGCAGGCCGAGCGGGTCGAGTTGCGGCAACTCGTCGCCGGGCACCGGCTGGTCACCGTGCTCGGGGCGGGTGGGGGCGGCAAGACCCGGCTGGCCGTCGAACTCGCCACCGACCTGGTCGAGCAGTATCCGGACGGGGTGTGGTTCGTCGACATCGCCGCGGTGACCGACCCCGGGCTGGTGGCCTTCGCGATCGCCGCCGTGCTCGGGCTACGTCCCGAGCCGGGGCGGCCGATGGTCGACACGCTGGTGGAGTACGCTGCCGCCCGCCGGATGCTGATCGTGCTCGACACCTGCGATGCCCAGCCGGCGGCCTGCGCGGACGTGGTCTCCCGGCTGCTCGCCGGTGGAAACGGAGTCCGGGTGCTGGCGACCACCCGGGAGCCGCTGGCACTGCCCGGTGAGGTGGTGTGGCGGATCCCGCCGTTGTCGGTCGACCCGTCACCCGACGGCACGGAGAGCGACGCGGTCGCGCTGCTGCTGGACCGCACCACGGCGGCCCGGGGTGGCCGGGAGCCCGATCCCGCCGAGTCGGCGGACCTGCGGCGGGTGGTGCGGCGGCTGGACGGCCTGCCGCTGGCCATCGAGTTGGCCGCCGCCCGCCTGCGGGTGCTTTCGGTCGGGCAGCTCGCCGAACGCCTCGACGACGTACTCGGCACATTGGACGCCGGGCGGGATGATCCGCAGCCACCGGTCGACCCGGACCAGGCCGACAGCCAGCGGGAGCCCGACCCGGCCCCGGCGGCGCCCCGCGCCTCCCCACCCGCCCAGGCGAACCGGGCGGGAACCCGGTCGGCGGCCGAGCGACACCTGACCATGCAGGCAACTGTCACCTGGTCGTACCGGACGCTCGGTCCGCGCGCCGCGCGGCTGCTGCGCTGGTTGGCGGTCTTCGCCGGCCCGGTCGAGCTGCCGACCGTGGAGTGGATGCTCGGCGACGATCCACTCGACCCGCTCTCCGTGCTGGTGGACAAGTCCCTGGTGCTGGCGGAGCCGCAGGTGGCAGGCGGTACGTACCGGATGCTCGACCCGATCCGGGCGTACGCGGCCCGCCGGCTCGCGGAGGCCGGTGAGGAGGAAGCCGCCCGTAACCGGCACGTGGCCTGGTCGCAGCACGCCCTGGAACGGGCGCACCTTGGCCCGAACGGGCAGCCGGTGACCCTCTCGCTGTACGCGCTCGATCCGCTCGCGGGTGAGCTGCGGGCCGCCCTGCGGTGGTGCGCCACGGGTGGCAGCGCCCGCACCGGCCTGCGGCTGGCCGGTGGGCTGGACCAGTGGTGGCGGGAGCGTGGGCTGGCCCGGGAAGGGCGGCTCTGGCTGTTCCGGCTCTACGGTCGGCTCGCCGAGACCGGCGAGGCCGTTCCGGAGGGGGAACTGGCGGCCGCGTACCACATGCACTCCCTGCATGCCGGGGCGGACGGCGAGTTCGCCGAGGAGCTGCGGTACTCGCAGCGGGCGGAGGCTGCGGCCCGGCAGGCCGGCGATGCCGGCCTGTTGGCCCGGGTCCTCGCCGGGCGCGCGGCCCCCCTGTTCGACATGGGACAGTTCGCCGAAGCCGAGCGGGTCTGCCGGGAGGTCATCGACTGGGCGCACGAGCAGGGCGTCGACTCCGAGGCACTGTTCGCCGTGCTTCGGCTGGCCGAGCTGCTGTGGCGCCGGGGCGCGTTGGACGAGGCGGCGGAACTGCTCGGGGCGGCACGGCCGGTCGAGGCGTCCCGGCCGGTCGACCGGGGCCGCCGGTCGGTGGACATGCTGCTCGGCATGGTCGCGTTGGCCCGGGGTGACCTGGTGGCGGCGCATGAGCATCTGCTGGCGGCGTTGCGTTCGCGGATGAACCACGGCTTCCACGGGCGGGCCTGCGACACGCTGAACGCGATCGCGGTGCGGTGTGCTGCCGGGGGCGAAGCGCTGACCGCGGCCCGGCTCTTCGGCGCGGCACAGGCGACCCGGGCGGGCCTGAGGTCGGCCTCCGGCATCTACGACGCCTACTGGGCCGAGCAGCAGACGAGGCTGCGCCGGGTGCTGGGCGACACCGCCTTCGACGAGGCGTACGGCGAGGGCACCGAGCTGGGGCTGGACGAGGCGGTCGAGCTGGCGCTCGGCGTCGAGCATCCCGACCTGGCCGCCGATTCGGCCCGGTTCGCGGCCCAGGCCGGCGGCATCGTCCCGCGCCAGCCGACCGCCACCGCGGACCGCCACACCGGGCACGCCTGACCACGATCCGACCTGGCCTGCCCGTATGCCCGGCCGGGGGCCGGCCGGGCATACGGTCCGAGTGCAGCGGTCAGGAGCGCGCGAGGCGCTCCGCGTCGACCTTCATCCTCGCGGCGCGGTCGATGTCGGACTGTGAAACGGCGGCGACCGAGCCGAAGATGGAGACCGCCTGGTAGTAGGTCCAGGCCAGGCTGAGGCACGCCGGCCGGACGACGGCGTTGTACGTGGCGCAGACCCGCTTCAGGTCCTCGTAGAAGGCACTGTCCAGGCGGGACTTGTTGGCGCTGAACTGGCCGACCGCCTTGTAGTTGCGTTGACATCCTCCTCGCCCTAAGGGACGAATGCCCCGGACGTCCGACGGCGTCCAGGGCTTGCGCAGCGTCAAGCGCGTGTAGAGCCTGCGCGGCTCCGAGCGCGTGTAGAGCCTGCGCGGCTCCAGGTGTTAAAAAGGGGCCCCTATACAACGCCAGGCGTTAACAGGGGGCCCTTCCTTCAGCTCAGTCGAAGAAGCGGGCCAGGTGGGCGGGGGAGGGGCCGGCGTCGTCGGGGCCGAGCGGGGTGAGATCGGCGAAGATCGAGGCGCCGTCGCTGCCGGCGTGCAAGGGATACCAGCGTGGCGTGCCCGGCGGGCGCATCACACAGACACCCTTGATGGTCTGTACGTCCAGCAGCCGGACATGGGTCGGGTCGGCCACCGCGTTGACATGACCCCACCACGGGCTCATCACGTGCAGCACGCCGCCCGGCCGGAGCGCCCGGTGACACTCGTCGAGCAGCGGCAGGAAGTCGAGCAGATGCTCCAGGATGTGCACCGCGAACAGCACGTCCACCGAGTCGTCCGCCAGCGGCAGGGAACCGGAGAGGTCGGCCACCGCGTCCACGCCCGCCGCCGGGAAGATGTCCAGCCCGAGGTTGCCCGGCCACTGCTTGGTGGCGCCGCAGCCGAGGTCGACCACCACCGGGTCGCGGCCGCCCACCCGTACCCGGCACCAGACGCCGAAGACTCCGGCCAGCCGGCCGACCTGTTCGCGGAGCATCCGTAACTGCCCCGGCTCGTCGACCTCGCCGGTCAGGTGGGCGACGCCCCGGTCGAACCTGACCTCGACCGCCAGCGAGCGCAGCCGGTCGTCGTGTTGAACGCGGTCCGCCCACGCCTCGGCGAGGAACCCGTCCACCGCCCGCAGCCGCTCGGCCGAGGGCGCCGTGTGTGCCATCGCGACCATGCGGCCACCTCCGGCCCGCCGTTACCCCATTCCCCGCCCGGTATGCGAAAGGAAGGGCCCCTTCTTAACGCCTCCGGTATAGGAAGGGCCCCCGCTTAACACTCGGCAACCCGCCCGGCGGCGACGCGTAGCCGGCGGTCGAGGCGTACGACCTCCAGCATCCGCCGGTCATGGGTGACCAGCAGCAGCGTGCCCGGGTAGCTCGCCAGCGCCGACTCCAACTGCTCGATGGCCGGCAGATCCAGGTGGTTGGTGGGCTCGTCCAGCACCAGCAGGTTGACACCGCGCCCCTGCAACAGCGCCAGCGCGGCCCGGGTCCGCTCGCCGGGCGAGAGCGTCGCCGCCGGTCGCAGCACATGCTGGGCGCGCAGGCCGAACTTGGCCAGCAGCGTGCGCGCGTCCGCCGGCGACAGTTCCGGTACGGCGGCTCGGAAGGCGTCGAGCAGCGGCACGTCCCCGAGGAAGACGCCCCGGGCCTGGTCCACCTCGCCGACCACCACCCCGGGGCCGAGCGCGGCCTGGCCGGCGTCCAGCGGCAGCCGGCCGAGCAGGGCGGCCAGCAGGGTCGACTTGCCGGACCCGTTCGCCCCGGTGATCGCCACCCGGTCGGCCCAATCGATCTGGAGGTTCACCGGGCCGAGGGTGAAGTCGCCCCGGCGTACCACGGCGTCGCGGAGAGTGGCCACGACGGCGCCGGCGCGGGGCGCGGCGGCGATCTCCATCCGCAGCTCCCACTCCTTGCGCGGCTCCTCGATCGCCTCCAGCCGTTCGATCAGCCGTTCGGTCTGTCGGGCCTTCGCCGCCTGCTTCTCGGTCGATTCGGACCGTAAGTTGCGGCCGATCTTGTCGTTGTCGGTGGCCTTGCGGCGGGCGTTGCGGACGCCCTTCTCCATCCAGGCCCGCTGGGTCCGGGCGCGAGCCTCCAACGCGGCCCTCGTCCCGGCGTACTCCTCGTAGTCGGCGCGCGCCTGGTGGCGGGCCACCTCCCGCTCCTCCAGGTACGCGCTGTAGCCGCCACCGAAGTGGTTGACCTGCTGCTGGTGCAGGTCCAGTTCCAGCACCCGGGTCACCGTGCGGGCCAGGAACTCCCGGTCGTGGCTGACCAGCACGGTGCCGGCCCGCAGCCCGGTGACGAAGCGTTCGAGCCGGTCCAGGCCGGCCAGGTCCAGGTCGTTGGTGGGCTCGTCGAGCAGGAAGATGTCGTACCGGCTGAGCAGCAACGAGGCCAGTCCGGCACGGGCGGCCTGGCCGCCGGAGAGCCCCGTCATCTCCCGGTCGAGGTCGACGGCGAGACCCAACTCGGCGGTCACCTCCTCGGCCCGCTCGTCGAGGTCGGCCCCGCCCAGGCCGAGCCAGCTCTCCAGCGCGCCGGCGTAGGCGTCGTCGGCGCCGGCTACCCCGGCGGTCAGTGCCTCCGTCGCCGCGGTCAGCGCAACCTCCGCTGCCGCTACCCCGGTGCGCCGGGCCAGGAACTCCCGGACCGTCTCGCCCGGCCGCCGCTCCGGTTCCTGCGGCAGATGCCCGACGCTCGCGCCGGGCGGGCTCACCGTGACTCTGCCGGCCTCTACCGGAAGCAATCCGGCGAGGGTACGCAGCAGCGTCGACTTGCCCGCTCCGTTCGGCCCGACCAGGCCGACCACGTCGCCGGGCGCGACCACCAGGTCCAGCCCGGTGAACAAGCTCCGGTCACCGTGTCCTGCGGCGAGGTCCTTGGCGATCAGCGTGGCGCTCACAAGCAGGCGAGCCTACCCGTCGCGGTGTACGGCCGGACCTCCATGAACGTCCGTGGGCCGGCGGCGGCCCTGGCGGAGTGGTTGTCGCCGCCCGTCGCGCCCGCCTTCCGAGTACGAGGCAGACTCACGGTCGTGCAGACCACTCTGGCGATCGACTGCGGTGGGGGCGGGATCAAGGCATCCGTGCTCGACGGCGCGGGCACCATGCGGGCACAACCGCTGCGGATGCCCACGCCGTACCCCCTGCCACCGGAGCTGTTCGTCAAGACCCTGCTGGAATTGGGTGCCCGGCTGCCGCCGGCGGACCGGGTGACGGTGGGGATGCCGGGCATGATCCGGCACGGTGTGGTTATCGCCACCCCGCACTACGTGACCCGCTCCGGCCCACGCAGCCGGGTCGACCCGGCGCTGCTCGCCCAGTGGTCGGGCTACGACGCCCGAAACGCCCTCGCCGTGGCGTTCGGGCTGCCCACGCTGGTGCTCAACGACGCCGAGGTGCACGGTGCCGGGGTGGTCGCGGGCACCGGCTGCGAGCTGGTCCTGACGCTGGGCACCGGGCTGGGCAGCGCGCTCTTCGACGGCGGGGTGCTCGCCCCGCACCTGGAACTGTCGCACGCCCCGGTGCGCTGGGGCACCACCTACGACACGTACGTCGGCGAGCCGGAGCGCCGCCGCCTGGGCGACGCGTTCTGGTCCCGCCGGATCCGGCAGGTGGTCGACGGCTTGCGTCCGGTCTTCCGCTGGGACCGGCTATACCTCGGCGGCGGCAACGCCCGGCTGATCCGTCCCGAGCAGCTCGCCCGGATGGGCGACGACGTGGTGGTGGTCCCCAACAGCGCCGGCATAGTAGGCGGCGTCCGCGCCTGGGACCTCGCCCCGGTGTAAGGAAGGGCCCCTTGTTAACGCCTGCGGTATAGGAAGGGCCCCTTATTAACAGCGGTTGACAGCCCGGCACCCGGCGCGGGGATGTGCGTCCCGCCAGAAAAGCGCTCGGGAACAGTCGCGGTACGGCCGGTGTTGTGCCAGCGTCGGGAGAGTGGTGCGACACGGAGGGGGTGGGCGGAATGGATCTTCTGGCCGAGTACCGGCGGGCGACCCTGTTCTTCGAGACCGGGGACCCGATCGGCGCGGCCCGGCTGCTCGAACCGATCGTCGAGGCCGAGCCCGACAACGCCGCGGTACGGCAGCTGCTGGCCCGGGCGTACTACCAGTCGGCCCAACTCAGCCGGGCCGAGCAGCAACTGCGGGAGCTGGTCGACCGCAACCCCAGCGACCACTACGCCCACCACGTGCTGGGCCGGACGCTGGAGCGGCTGAACCGGCACACGGACGCCCTGCGGCACCTGCGCATCGCGGCGGCCATGCACAGCTCCGAGAACGACGACAACGACTACACGACCGCCCTGCGGCGGGTTGAGACCAGGGTCGGCGGCGGTGGCCGCTGAGGCCATCCCGGCGGTGTTGATCGCCGAAGCGTGACGCGCGACGAGGGGAAGCCCATCCGGGCTTCCCCTCGTCGTCTCAGCGGAGGGTGGACCGTACGGGCTGCCGGAGCCGCCGGCCGGCGTGCCTACCATGGCCGCATGGGAGCCGACCGGACGGTGGACGCGGCATGAAGCTGAAGCTGGACCTGCACGACATCTTCAACAAGGGCCACGACATCGACCGGGCGCTACGGGGGATCATGGACGAGGCAATGGCGAAGAAGGCCACCCTCGTCGAGATCATCCCCGGCAAGGGTTCCGGCCAGTTGAAGAAGCGGGTGCTGCGCTTCCTCGACCAGAAGGACGTCAAGCAGCTCTACCACCGGGTGGAGAAGGACTCCAAGAACTTCGGTCGCGTCTTCGTACATTTCCGCTGGAAATAAGAGCCCCAGCCTTCGGACCTCCCACGAGATCCCCTGCACGCTGCTGAGCTGCTCAGACGCCTCCCGTCATTTTCCGCCGCCGTTCGCCGGCTACTCGGGCTCGGTTGTCCGGCGCTGCCGCGTGTCGCGGGTGCAGGTCTGACCGCCATCCAGTTCGTAGCGGGGCAACGCGCGGCGTGGGCCGTCGCGCAGGGGTGATGCAACCTTCGTGGACGACCCGTCCGTCGTACGACCGTGATGGTCACCAGAGAGAAAAGACCGCGATGAGGCGGGCCGACGCGGACGACTTCGAGGCCTTCGTCGCAGACCGGATGGACCGCTGGCGACGTAGCGCCTTCCTGCTGTGTCAGGACTGGCACAGTGCCGACGACATCGTCTCGGTCACGGTCGCGAGGCTCTACCGGAGTTGGCGCACGGTGAGTCGGGCGGACAACCGCGACGCGTACGCGCAGCGGGTTCTGACCCGCTGCTGGCTCGACGAGCGGCGCCGGCCCTGGAGCAACCGGGAACAGTCGTGGGCGGAGGTGCCGGACATGGCGGCCGCGGTGCCGGAGGTGGTGACCGACCGGGACGGGCTCGCCGCGTTGCTGCGCTCGCTCGCCCCGAAGCAGCGGGCGGTGCTCGTCCTGCGCTTCTACCTCGACTACTCCGTGGAAGAGACCGCTCGGATGCTCGGCATCTCCGCCGGCACCGTCAAGAGCCAGTCCGCACGCGGGCTGGCGACCCTGCGCACCATCGCCAGTGGACAGGTCTGAGAGAGGAGTGCACCAGATGAGCCATCAGTTGTTCGACGAGTTGATCGGTACCCCACCGCCGCCGGCGGTCGATGTTCGAGGCATCGTCCGGCGGGAACGGCGGGCCAGGGCCGCCCGGCGGCTCGGCGGCTCGTTGGCCGCCGTGCTGGCCGTGGCGATTGCCGGCGGCGTCAGCATCTCCGTACGCGATCAGCAGCCCGGCGGGGCGCTGGCCACGCCGCAGGCCGCTGCCTCCTCGTCCGCCGCGGACACCCGGTTCCGCCTGGTCTTCAGCACGAGTGAGACGACCGGCGCCACCGCCAAACGCCTCGCCAAGGAGCTGGACCGGGCGCTCCGAAAGGTGGCGCCGGGCGCGACGTGGATCTGGATGCCGGAGTACATCGGCGAGCCTCGCAAGCCGGACGGGCAACCGCCGGCGTTCACCCACCAGAGAGAGGACAACTCAGACTTCGTCTATGGCTCCTCCGGCATCTCCTACCAGGGACGCAAGGGCTCCCTGGGCCTGTCGATCACCCCTGACGTGCACCCCGACACGTCCGCCGAACCGGCCGGGATCCACTGGCCGTGCCAGCTCCCGGCGGACATCCAGGAGGACACGCGTTACCGGAGGGTGTGCGAGGAGGGCACGACCCCGAGTGGCGCCAAGATGAGGATCGAAACCTACACCGGCAAGCGGCAGCAGAGCGTGCAGCACCTCGTCTTGATCCAGTTGCCCGACAACCGGGCGCTCGAGGTGGGCGTGCTGAACATGGTCGGGGTCGACGAGTCGGCGGTTCCCGCGCAGCCGGAGTCTCCACTCTCCGTGGAGCAGGTGAAGGCCATCGCCTTGGAGATCGCCGAGCAGGTCAAGGCCTGACAGCCGTCGAGGCGGGTGGGGCAGAGGGCGGGGCGGGGTTGAGGGCGGGGCGGGGGCGGGGCTAGAGGGGGTAGGTGTGGGCTACGGCGAGCAGGTCGGAGGTGTGGGAGCCGGCGATGCCGACGTGGGGTGGGCGGGGGCGGAATCCGGGCAGCTCGTCGAGGCCGTCGCTGGCGTCCATCGCGCGTAGCGCGACCCGCTCCGCCCTCGGCTCGACGGTCAGAGTGATCTCGATTCCCTCGGGCGGTGGGGCGTGGAAGACCACCCCGAAGCCCCACCGGCCGTCGCGCGGCTCGACCGGCACCGGGCGTCCCGCCACCTGGGCGGTGCGGACCGTCGCGGTCGCCGTGTCGACGTGCAGGGTGATCAGGCGTACCGGGCGTTGCGGGGTGAGCCGCAGCCGCAGGGTGCGCTCGCCGGCCGTGGTGGTGTCGGCCAGCACGTCCAGCCGGGGCGCGGGCAGCTCGGTGGCCTGCGCCGGGCCGCCGAGCAACTCGGCGCGGCCGATGCCGGGGAAGTCGTCGGCGACGGAGACCGGCCCGGCCACGTAGCCGGCGGTCCAGGGCTGTGGCGCGGACTCGCGGCTGAGCCAGCGGGCCTGGCCGGTGCCGGTGTCCAGCGCGTACATCAGGTGGCTGGACGCGGGGTGGGCGGCGTCGAACCGGTCGACGGCGAGGCCGATCCCGGCGCACACCACCGCCGCCAGCGCGGCGGCGCCGGCCGGCAGGGCGCCGAGCCGGCGGGCCCGCAGCGCCACCATGCCCCGCTGGCCACCGGCCTGCGGATGCAGCAGGTCGACCACCGGCAGCACGGCCAGGCCGAGCAGCACCGCGAAGAGCGCCGCGACGCCGCCCATCGCCATGCCCAGCGCCGGGAAGAGCAGCACCACGGTCGGCAGCAGCACGACCACCGCCACCGCGGCGGCGGCGGTCGCCGCGATCACCGGCACCGGGCCGTCCAGACGACCGGCCATCGCCACCAGCCCGGCCAGCGCCCCGGCCAGGGCCGGCAGGGTCGCGAGGTACGCGCCGCCGGGCACCAGGACCGCCAGCAGTACGCCGAGCAGCGCCAACCAGGCCAGCCCGCCGATGGCCAGCGCGGCCGGACCGACCCGTCGACGGGTCAGCGCGTACCAGGCGCAGAGGACCGCGGCGGCGATCGCCAGCACGGCCAGCCGGTACCAGGTGGGCCGGTACGGGTCGAGCAGCTCGGCGTAGCCCGGCCGGACGGCGGTGATCCCCGCCCAGAACAGCTGCGCGCCGAGCGGGGCCACCACGATCGGCATCAGGGCCAGCCCGAACCCGGCGACCAGCCGACCGACGGTGACCCGGCCCCGGCGCCGGGCCAGCCAGCCCAGGACCAGCACGCCGGCCAGCGCCAGCAGCGCCAACGGCAGCACCAACACCCCGGGGTAGCGGGCCAGTCCGCCGGGGACCGGGAAGTAGGTGGCGTCCTGGCCGGCGCGCAGGGTGCCCAGGTCGGTCCGGCCGAACTCGCGTACCAGGCCCAGCGCGTTGTCCCCGTGGTGCTGGAGGCTGGCCCGGTCCATCGACTCCGGGGTGTCCAGCGGGGTGTGGTAGATCGCACCGCCGTCGAGGTACGCCGAGTTCAGCCCGACGAACCCGGCGTCGAGGAAGGCGGTGAAGTCGGTGTCGTTGGGCAGCGCGCGGTAGACCTCCACCGCGAACGAGGTGCCCACCGGGTGCGGCGCGCCGCGACCGAAGACTTCGACCAGCGCGGCGTTCTTCGGCGACGTCTCGAACATGATCACCGGGCCGGTGCGGCCCCGCGCCTCCAGGTTGAGCACCACCCCCCTGCCGGCGGCGAGCGGATGGTCGGAGGCGAAGGCCGACGCGCCGCACAGGCACGCCTCCTCCGCGTCGGTGAGCAGCAGCACGACGTCGTTGCGGAGTCGGGGTCCGCTGGTCAGCGCCCGTGCCACCTCCAGGATGGTGCCCACCCCGGCACCGTTGTCGTTACCGCCCGGCCCGCTCTGCACCGAGTCGTAGTGGGCGACCAGGAACACGGTGCCGGTGGGGTCGGTGCCGGGCAGCCGGGTCACCAGGTTGCGGACCCGGGCCAGGGTGGCGCCGCCGGCCGCGCCGGTGAGCTGACCGGCCTCCTCGGCCACGGTGTCCTGCACCTCGGTCTCCAGGCCGAGGCCGCGCAGCACCGCCTCCAGGTGGGCGCGGACCGCGTCGTTCGCCGGGCTGCCCGCCGGATGGATCCGCTCGGCGATGTGCTGTACGTGCGCGTACGCTCGCGGGGCGCTGAACTCCTCGGCCGGCGCGTCGGCCGGCCGGGGTGCCGGCGGGCGCAGGTCGAACAGCACAGCCGCGCCGACGGCGACGAGCGCCACCAGCGCTGCCAGCGCGGCGAGGGGACGCCGGCGGGGCCGGGCGAGGGCACGGTCGGCGGCGGGGCTGGGGGGTGCGCCCACGGGTGGCTCCTCGGGGGTGGGAACTGGGTGGGTAATCATCCCCGATGCCGGCCCAGGGCATCCCGTCGTGTTGTGTGCGAACGTTGTGTAATACAGGATCAGCAGGGCAGCCGGAAGGAGCCCGACATCACCAGCGATCTCCCGCCCGTCGCGGCGGCGACCTGGCCGCACCGGGGGACCGGTATGACCGGTCCCTCCGTCGTGTCGTGGCCCTACCCCCAGGGCGGCAGCCTGAACCTGCCGCCCGGTGAGCGGCTGCGGGTGCTGCTGGTCGAGGACGACGAGGGTGACGCCTTCCTCGTCGGCGAACTGCTGGCCGAGACGAATTCGGGGATCGAGCTGCTGGTCGCCACGAGCCTGAGTGAGGCCCGCCAGCGGGTTGCCGGCGTGGACTGCGTCCTGCTCGACCTCGGCCTGCCCGACGCGCAGGGGCTGGACGGTCTGCGGCAGGTGCTGGAGATGTCCGGCAGCGCGGCGGTCTGCGTGCTGACCGGCCGCTCCGACGAGCATCTGGGCATCGTCGCGGTCGCCGAGGGCGCCCAGGACTACCTGGTCAAGGGCCAGGTGGACGGAGTGTTGCTGACCCGGGCGCTGCGCTACGCGGTGGAGCGCAAGCGGGCCGACGAGAACGCCCGCAGGCTGCGCGAGGTGGAGCTGCGCCAGGCCGAGTCCGCCCGCCTGGAGCGCGGCCTGCTGCCCCAGCCGCTGATGTCCACCGAGCAGATCGCGGTGCACACCTTCTACCGGCCGGGCCGGCACGCCGCCCTGATCGGCGGTGACTTCTACGACGTGGTGCAGACCCGTCCCGACCGGGTCGACCTGATCGTCGGGGACGTCTGCGGGCACGGCGTGGACGAGGCGGCGCTCGGCGTCGAGCTTCGGGTGGCCTGGCGGGCCCTGATCCTCGCCGGGGTGCCGGACGACGAGGTGCTGCCCGCGCTGGAGCAGGTGCTGATGAGCGAGCGCCGGCTCCAGGAGATCTTTGCCACCGTGGCGACGGTCCGGCTGGACCTCGGCGCCAACCGGGCAACCGTACGGCTGGCCGGTCACCCGCCGCCCGTCCTGCTCGCCGGCGGCCGGGTGGCCCCGGTGGCGGCGCCGGGCGGCCTGCTGCTCGGCGTACGCCCCCGTCGGCCCGTCGCCTTCGACCTGAAGTTCGACACCGATGACTGGTCCCTGCTGATGTACACCGACGGCCTGATCGAGGGCCGGATCGGCGACGGCGACGAGCGCCTCGACGTGCCCGGCCTGACCCGCCTGCTCGACGAACCGGCCAGCCGGGCCGTCCCGCTGCCCGAGCTGCCGGCCTGGCTGGTCGGGCGGGCGGAGGAGCTCAACGATGGCCCGTTCGCCGACGACGTGGCGATGCTGCTGGTCTCCCGGGGCGGTGGCCGATGAAGCCCGGGACGAGCCGGTGGACGTGGACCCTGCGCAGTCGGGTGCTGGCGCTGCTCGGCGTCGTCGGCGCGATGCTGCTCAGCGTCGCGGTGGCCGAGGCGGTGGTCGCCACGAAGAACCGCGAGTACACCGATGTGCTGTTGGTGCAGGTCGGGCCACTGCGGGTGCAGGGCGAGGAGCTGCTCAGCGCGCTGCTCGACCAGGAGACCGGGGTCCGCGGGTACGCGGTGACCGCCGATCCCGAGGACCTCGCCTCGTACGAGGGGGGCATGGCGCGGGAGCGGGCGACCGCAACGCGGATCCGGGAGTTGGCCGCCCGCTATCCCGCCATCGAGGCGGAACTGCGCACGGTCGAGCGGCTGGCCGACGAGTGGCGGCGGGACGTCGCCCAGCCGGTGATCGACACGACCGACGTCCGTGGCACCGCGGCCGGGCAGGCGCTGCTGACCGACGAGAGCCGGGGGCGCTTCGACGAACTGCGTACCGGGGTGGGCGTGCTGCAGGAGGAGATCCTGACCGCCCGGGAAGCCACCGCCCGGGACGTGGAGCGGGCCGGGAACCTTCTGGTCGTACTCCTCGTGGTTGCCGGCCTGGTGGTCGCGCTGGCCGGTATCGCGCTGCTGCTCTCGCTGGACCGGATGGTGCTGCGTCCGTTGACGGCCCTGGCCGGGCAGATCCGCCAGGTCGCCACCGGCGACTACGGTCACCGGGTCGCCGGCACCGGCCCGCCGGAGTTCCAGCGCCTCGGCGAGGACGTGGACGCGATGCGCCAGAAGATCGCGGCGGACCTGGCCGAGGTACGCGAGGCGCGGGAGCGGATCGAGTGGGTCAACTCTCAGTTGCAGAAGCAGGCCGAGGAGCTGACCCGGTCCAACCGTGACCTGGAGCAGTTCGCCTACGTCGCCTCCCACGACCTCCAGGAGCCGCTGCGGAAGGTGGCCAGCTTCTGCCAGTTGCTGCAACGCCGGTACGCGGGCCGGCTCGACGAGCGGGCCGACCAGTACATCGCCTTCGCGGTGGACGGCGCGCAGCGGATGCAGCGGCTGATCAACGACCTGCTGGCGTTCTCCCGGATCGGCCGGATCACCGCCGGCTTCACCGACGTCGACCTGAACCGGCTGATGGCCGAGGTCGCCGAGCAGACCGAGCCGGCCCGCCAGTACGCCGACGCGGAGCTGACCTGGGGCGACCTGCCGGTGATCCGGGGCGAGGAACCGCTGCTGACCAACCTGCTGGTGAACCTGGTCAGCAACTCGGTCAAGTTCCGCCGCCCGGATGTGCCGCCGAGGGTGCACGTCTCCGCCCGGCTGGTCGGCGACGAGTGGGAGATCACCTGCCAGGACAACGGCATCGGGATCGAGCCGGAGTACGCCGACAAGATTTTCGTGATCTTCCAGCGGTTGCACGCGAAGGACGCGTACCCCGGGACGGGGATCGGGCTGGCCATCGTGAAGAAGATCGTGGAATACCACGGTGGGCGGATCTGGGTGGACACCGATGTGCCTGAGGGCACCGCGATCCGGTTCACCCTGCCGGCGTTGCCCACCGAAATCGGGGGTACGACGACCGCCGACGGAACGGACGGCCTGGCCACCGGTGTCGGCGGTGCGCAGGAACTCGCCGACCACCCGGTGGACGGTTCGCCCGGCGGCGACGGGTCCGGAGCCGGCGAGGTCGGCGCGGGTGCCGTCGACGCGCCGGACAGCGGTGGCACAGGTGGCACGAAGGAGGCGGTGAGATGACTGCGCCGACGGACGGCAGCAGCCCGATCGAGGTCCTGCTGGTCGAGGACGACCCGGGCGACGTGCTGATGACCCGGGAGGCGTTCGAGGAGCACAAGCTGCGCAATCGGCTGAACGTCGTCTCCGACGGGACCGAGGCGCTCGCCTACCTGCGCCGCGAGGGCCAGCACGCGGACGCGGTGCTTCCGGATCTGATCCTGCTCGACCTGAACCTGCCCCGCCGGGACGGCCGGGAGGTGCTCGAGGAGATCAAGAAGGACGAGCAGCTCTGCCGGATTCCGGTGGTGGTGCTGACCACCTCCGAGGCCCACGAGGACATCCTGCGCAGCTACCAGTTGCACGCGAACGCGTACGTGACCAAGCCGGTGGACTTCGAGCGGTTCATCACGGTGGTCCGGCAGATCGACGAGTTCTTCGTCAGCGTGGTGAAGCTGCCGCCACGTGGTTGACACTTTGCTTGACGATGTCGCCGGGCTGCTGCGGGAGACCGCGGCCCGGGTCGTACTGCCGTTCTTCCGCCGCCTCGACGAGGCCGACGTGGCCGAGAAGGCCCCTGGTGAACTGGTCACCGTCGCCGACCGCAAGGCCGAGGAGATGATCACGGACGGGTTGCGCCGGCTGCGGCCGGGTTCGGTCGTGGTCGGCGAGGAGGCGGTGGCGGACGATCCTGACCTGCTACGCCATCTGCGCGGCGGGGGCGACGTGTGGCTCGTCGACCCGATCGACGGTACGGCGAACTTCGCGGCGGGGCGCTGCCCGTTCGCGCTGATGGTCTCCCTGCACACCGACGGCGAGCCGGTGGCCGCCTGGGTGTACGACCCGCTGGCCGGGACGCTGGCCACCGCCCGGCTCGGCGAGGGCGCCTACCTGGACGGCCGCCCGCTGCGGCTGCCGCCCGCGCCGCCGATCGGCGAGCTGCGCGGCGTCGCGATGACGAAGTTCCTTCCGCCGGCCGCGCGCCGGACGGTCGAGTCCGGCGGACGACTGGTCGGCGAGTTGCTGCCGGGTCAGCACTGCGCCGGCCGCGAGTATCTCGACCTGCTCACCGGCCGGCAGCAGTTCGCCATCTTCTGGCGCACCCTGCCCTGGGACCACGGCCCCGGCACGCTGCTGGTCCGGGCTGCCGGCGGCGTCGCCCGCCGTTTCGACGGCACCGACTACCACCCCACCGACTACCACCCCACCACCACCCACCACGGCCTCCTGGTAGCCGTCACCCCCGACGTCTGGACCCAGGTCCGCCAGGCCCTCCTCCCGACCTTCGCGCGTTGATCATGAGGTTAGCGGCAGTTTGAAGATCGACGACTGCCGCTAACCTCATGATCAACGCGGGATGGTGTGCGGAGGGTGAGGTGGGGGTTGCGGGGGGTGGAGAAGGGGAGGGTGGGGGACTGGGTTGGGGCGGTGGTTCCGGTATCGTGACCGGCGGTTTTGCCAGCAGGCCGCCGACGGAAGGATGCCTTCGTGCGCAGGTCCATCTCCATCCGGCGGCGGATCCACCGGCCGCTGATCGCCCTGCTCGCCGCTGTGGCGCTGCTGCTCGGGGTCGGTGCCGTGCCGGCGTACGCCGAGCCCAACGAGGGTGGCAGCAAAAAGCTGCGGGACGCCCTGGAGGCCACCGCCAAGGCGCACATCGAGGCCAAGCGCAAGCTCGACGGCTCCAAGAAGCGGCAGAAGCAGCTCGGCGTCGAGTTGGCCGCGGTGGAGGATCGCCTGGTCGAGCTGACCGTCCTGGTCGGCGAGGTGGCGGCACAGTCCTACCGGGTCGGCCGGCTGAGCGCCACCGCCGCGCTGCTGGACAGCGTCACCCCGGAGGCGTTCGTGCAGCGGGCTGCCAGCCTCGACATGATGGCCCAGCGGGACAGCCGTCGGGTGCGCGAGCTGACCGAGGCACGCGAGCAGGCCCGGCAGGCGAAGCTCGCGATCAACGCCGAGGTCCGCGAGCAGCAGAAGCAGGTCGCGGTGATGGCGAAGAAGAAGCGGGAGGCCGAGGCCGCACTGGCGGCGGTCAGCTCGGGCAGCAGCGGCGGGTTCAGCGGTGCCAACTCCACCTCGGCGAGGCCGGCGCCGCGCAACTCCGACGGCTCGTGGCCGGGCGAGTCGTGCTCGGTGAACGACCCGACCACCTCCGGCTGCATCACGCCCCGCACCCTGCACGCCCTCCAGCAGACCCAGGCCGCCGGGTACAAGCGGCACGTCTCCTGCTACCGCAGCGGCGGCTCGGGCGAGCACCCGAAGGGTCGGGCCTGCGACTTCTCGGCGGCCACCAACGGCTTCGAGGACCGCACCGCCACCGGCGGCGACAAGACGTACGGAGACAGCCTGGCCGCCTGGCACGTGCGTAACGCCGACCGGCTCGGTGTGTTGTACGTCATCTGGTACCGGCAGATCTGGCACCCGGGCACCGGATGGCGGGCGTACAGCGGCAGCGGCAGCCCCGCCGCGGACCACACGAACCATGTTCATCTCTCGATGTACTGACCTGCGGCCGGGGGATCGCTGCGTACGATCGCCACGATGAACTCGCCATCGTCCGACGTGTCGGTCCCACCCGCACCGCCCGAGCCGCAGGCCGCTCGGGCCCTGCCCAACGGGCTCGCCGCGTTCCTGGTCTTCTACGCCAGTGGCGCCGTCCTGGTCCTGGAGACCGCCGCGCTGCGCCTGGTCGGGCCGTACGTGGGCGTCACCCTCCAGGTGACCAGCTCGGTCATCGGCATCGCGCTGGCCGCGATCGCGTACGGAGCGTGGGCGGGCGGCTGGCTCGCCGACCGGCGTAACCCGCGCATCCTGCTCGCGCCGGCACTGGTGCTCGCCGGCATCGCCACCGCGATCACCCTGCCCGCGGTGCGCTACGCCGGTGAGGTGCTGCGCGGCGGCGCGGCCAGCGCCATCCTGCTGCTGGTCGCGGTCGCGGTGTTCGCGCCCGCGATGCTGCTGTCCGCCGTCACCCCGCTGGTGGTCAAGCTGCAACTGGCCGACCTGCGCCGCACCGGCCAGGTGGTCGGCCGGCTCTCCAGCATCGGCACGCTGGGTGCCGTCACGGCCACCCTGGTCACCGGCTTCGTGCTGGTCGCCGCCCTGCCCAGCACCGTCATCCTGTTCGGGCTGGCCGGCTCGCTCGGCATCGTCGGCGTCGGGCTCTGGGTCTATCTGCGCCGGCAGGACCGCGCGGCGCTGCCCGGTCCGGCCCGGCTCAAGTCCGCCCTGGCGGCGCTCGGCCTGATCGGGGCCGGACTGACCGTGATCGCGCCGAACCCGTGCGACGTGGAGACGGCGTACCACTGCGCCCGGGTCGAGGCCGATGCCGTCCGGCCCGGCGGGCGTACGCTGCTGCTCAACTCGGCCCAGCACTCGTACGTCGACCTGGCCGACCCGACCCACCTGGAGTACGCGTACACCCGGTGGATCGGTGCGGTGGCCGACGTCATCGCGCCGCCCGGGCAGCGGCTCGACGCGCTGCATCTGGGCGGCGGCGGGTTCACCGTGCCCCGCTATCTGACCGCCACCCGCGCCGGCACCGACAACCTGGTCTTCGAGATCGACGGCGGGCTGGTCGAGCTGGGCGAACGGCAGCTCGGTGTGACGCAGGGGCCCGACCTGCGGGCGGTGGTGGGGGACGCCCGGATACTGGTGGCCGCCGAGGCGACCGACAGCCGGGACTTCGTGGTCGGTGACGCGTTCGGGCATCTGGTGGTGCCCTGGCACCTGGCCACCCGGGAGATGGCCGCCGAGATCCGGCGGGTCGCCCGGCCCGGCGGCGTGTACGTGCAGAACGTCATCGACTACCCCCCGCTGCGGTTCATCACCAGCGAGGTGGCCACCGTCGCCGCCGAGTTCCGGCACGTGGCGGTGATCGCCCCGCCGGAGGCGCTGGCCGGCGCGCGGGGCGCCAACTTCCTGATCGTCGCCTCCGACGCGCCGCTGCCGTTGGCGGCCGTGCGGGCCCGCCTGGACGCCGACAACGAGCCGGCCAGCCTGCTCTCCGGTGGCGACCTGACCGACTTCATCGGCGCGGCGCTGGTGCTGACCGACGATTACGCGCCGGTGGACCAACTGCTGGCCACCGCCTGATCGGGTGACATCGCTGACCGAATCTGACCAGAAAGGTGTAGCCGGCCTCGTGTCGGGCAACAACGCCGACCATGGGTGGAGGGGTACACGGTGGCGCACAGTTGCTCGGTGAGCGGTACCGGCTGATCGAGCAACTCGGCGCGGGCGGGATGTCGGTGGTCTGGCGCGGCTACGACGAGGTGCTCGGCCGCCAGGTCGCGGTCAAGGTCCTGGCCTCCCGGCTGGCCAGCGACCGGGCGTTCCGGCATCGGATCCGCAGCGAGGCCCAGGCCTCCGCGCGGCTCTGCCACCCCAACATCACCAACGTGTACGACTACGGGGAGTCCGAACAGGTCGGGCTGACCGTGCCGTACGTGGTGATGGAGTTGATCGACGGCGCCCCGCTGACCGCGCGGCTCGCCTGCGACCGCCACCTGCCGTGGCGGGAGGCGGTGACGGTCGCCGCGGAGGTCGCCTCCGCGCTGGCCGCCGCGCATGCCCGGGGCGTGGTGCACCGTGACGTCACGCCCGGCAACGTGATGCTCACCCCGACCGGCGTGAAGGTGGTCGACTTCGGCATCTCGGCGCTGGTCGGCGAGAGCGAGCAGGGGCCGGACGGCACGCTGCTCGGCACACCCGCCTATCTCGCCCCGGAACGGCTCGACAACGGCCAGGTCAGCCCGGCCACCGACGTGTACGCGGTGGGGCTGCTGCTCTACCGGATGCTCACCGGACGGCTGCCCTGGCAGGCCGACACCACCACGCAGATGCTGCGGGCGCACATGTACCGCGAGCCCGAACCGATGCCGTCGGTGTCGGGCCTGCCCACCGAGGTCGCCGACCTGGTCCACCGCTGCCTGGCGAAGCGACCGGCGGACCGGCCGGCCACCACCGAGCTGGCCCGGACCCTCGCGCTGGCCGCTGGCAGGTCGCCGGCGGTGCCCGCCGGTGTGGCACGGGCCGAGCCGTTGCGGCTGTCCAGCGCCAGCACCACGATCCTGTCCTGGTCCGCCGCGACCGACGCGTTGCCCTTCGCCGGCCTGCGGACCCGTCGGACGATGGACCGCCGCCGCCGCATCGAGGCGGGGGTGGCCGCCGCAACGCTGATGGCCGTGACGGCGGGAGTGTGGGGGGTCACCTCGCGCAGCCCGGCCAGCGGCGGCATCGACCAGCCGGCCCAGGCCCGCATCGGCGGCGAGCAGCAGTTCCCGTGCCAGGTGTCGTACACGCTGCGCAAGGACTCCGGCAAGGACTTCACCGCCGAGGTACGCCTGACCAACACCGGCGACCGCGAGTTGCGTGACTGGACGGTGCGCTTCGCCTTCCCGGGTGAGCAGAAGGTGACCGGGGCGACCCCGGCGCCGGTGCGCCAACAGGGGCGGGCGGTGGTCGTGCAGCCCGATCAGCAGCGCCCCCCGTTGGCTCCGGGCGCCACCGAGAAGCTGAGCCTGTCCGGCACGTACACCGGGTCGAACCCGCTGCCGGTGGAGTTCCGGGTGGGCGACGAGATGTGCGGTGTGCAGGTCGCCGGAGTGGCCGGTGCCGCGCCGAGCACCAAACCGGCCCCGAAACCGGTGCGGGCCGCGGCCGGCAAGGCCGGCTCCGGTGGTGCCGGTGGCACCAAGGCCAAGCCGGAGTCGAAGCCGAAGAAGAGCCAACCGGGCAAGGGCAAGCCGAAGAAGGGCAAGCCAGAGCACGCCCAGCTGGCGAAGGGCACGAAGGGCAAGTCGGAGAAGGCCAGGGGTGGGAAGAAGGGCAACCCGGGCAAAGGCCAGCCAAAAGGGTGAATCGTCTCCGCGTCGCATCACATGTCTGCCCGGGGCTCGTTGATCTCGGCGTCAATGAGGCTTCACGACACGGGGATGACATGAGCAGACTTGTACCATCTGGACGGGCAGGTGCGTGGGCCCGTCTGGCCGCTGGCACCCTGCTGGTCGGCGCGATGCTGGTGGTGGGCGCCTCGCCGGCCATGGCCGACACGGAGATCAGCATCAACCCGGGGAACGTCCCGACGACGGCGGCCGACTTCACCCAGAACTGCGATCCGAACCTGGGTGGCGGACCGTATCCGAACGAGGACGTCTGGGTCTTCGACCTGCCCGGCAGCAATCCGCCCACCGACGAGTTCGTGACGGTCACGGGCACCTGGAGCACGCCCAGCGGCACCGTCACCAGGACGATTCCCGCCGCCCAGGACAGCGCGCTGGTCAACGACATGGGCACCAGCAAGGCGTGGATCCGGCTTCCGGCCGGCTGGACGCTGACCGGGGCGACGGCGGTGGTCACGGGCACGGAGAGGTTCTTCGTCCTCACCAGCACCTGCGCCGCCTCGAACCCTGAGGTGCGCCCGCGCCTGTCGCTGGCCAAGAAGGGTGCGCCGGCCAGTGGGCTGAAGGCCGGTGACGTGGTGACGTACACGTACACGGTGACGAACACGAGTACGGGTACGACGTCTCCGATCACGGGTATCACCGTGAAGGACGACACGGTCACGGGCATCACCTGCGTGGCGACGTCGTTGGCGCCGGGGGCGAGTACGACGTGTACGGGTAAGTACACGGTGACCGCTGCCGACGCGGCCAAGGGCAAGATCGTGAACGTGGCGCAGGCCAGTGGTTTCTTCAGCGAGCAGACCGTGCGCTCCAACGAGGCGACGTTCACCGTCACGACCCAGACGCCGCAGGCCAGCTTGTCGATCGACAAGAAGGCGCGGATCGATTCGAACTGCCGGGACAAGTGTGAGAACGACGGCTACGCGGCCAAGGGCGACAAGATCCACTACACCTACCGGGTGACCAACACCGGCACGGTGACGATCACCGACGTCGCGGTCGACGACCCGACCGCAGGAGCGGTGGTCTGCAACAGCACCACGCTGGCGCCGGGCACCTCGACCGACTGCCACGCCGTGAAGCCGTACGTCGTGACTCGGTCCGACGTCAAGCACGGCAAGGTGGTCAACACCGCCCGGGCGACCGGCAAGTTCGGCAGCCGGACCGTGGTCTCCGACCCGGCCACCGTCACGATCTGCATCCGGCACGGCAAGCACGATCACCGCAAGGACCACGGCAAGGACCACGGCAAGGACCACGGCAAGGACCACGGCAAGGACCACGACAAGGACCATGGCAAGGGCCACGGCAAGGACCATGGCAAGGGCCACGACAAGCTCCCGGTGACGGGCGACGACACCGGCGGCGCACTCGCCCTGGGTGGCGGCCTGCTGGCCGCTGGCAGCCTGCTGCTCGGCGCCTCGCGGTTCCGCCGCAGGGCTGGCTCCACCCTCTGACCCGTACGCCAGAACGCTCCGGGCACCGCACGCGATGCCCGGAGCGTTCGTGGTACGCGCACGGTCAGGTCAGGGTGGAGAAACGCTGGACCTGCTCGATGGCTCCCTCCACGATGATGATGTCGTCCGGGCAGAGTTCCAGCCCCTCCGAGACGTAATGGAACCGGTCTTCGGTTGTCCGCTTGACCCCGACCACCCGTACGCCGTGGCGGTTCAGCAGCCATGCCTCGGTGATCGCGCCACCGACCAGTGGCTGGGGCACCCGCATCTTGGCGATGGCGAAGGCACCCTCGAACTCCACGAAGTCGAGCATCCGGCTGACGATCAGATGAGCCAGCCGTTCGCCCGTTTCCGCCTCCGGAAAGATCACGTGTTGGGCGCCGACCGCTTCGAGGATCTTCGCGTGTTGGGTGGAGGTGGCTCGGGCCCAGATCTGCGGTACGCCGAGCTCGACCAGGGCGAGCACGGTGAGCACGCTGGCCTCCACCGAGGCGCCGATGGCCACCACCACCCGTGGCAGTTCCGCCACGCCGAGCTGGCGCAGTGCCTCCCCGTTGGTGGAGTCGGCCTGCGCCACCTGGGCGAGCTGCGCCGACCACTTCTGCACCTGCTGCGGGTTGTCGTCGATCGCCAGCACCTCGTGGCCGAGTGCGTTGAGCGACTCGGCGAGGTGGCTGCCGAACCGACCTAGCCCGATCACGACGACGCCGTCGGAGTCGGCGTTCCTATCCGACAATGGGTTGCTCCTCTGCGTAGCGATAGAGCCGGTGCCGGGTGTTCAGGGCGATCGCCGAGCCGAGGGTGAGTGGCCCGACCCGGCCGATGTACATCAGCGCGATCAGCAGGAGGTGCCCGGCGTCGGAGAGCGCCGACGCCACGCCGACCGTGAGTCCGGTGGTGCTGAAGGCCGAGGTGATCTCGAAGAGGGCGGCCTGGAAGGGCAGGTGGTTGGTCATCGCGATGAGCAGGGTCGCGGCAACGGCCACGATCGCGACACTCAGCAGTGCGACGGTGAGTGCCTGTCGTTGGCTGGCGGTGGCGACCCGCCGATGCCCGACCGTCACGTCGGGCTCGCCGCGGACCTCCGCCCAGATGACGAAGGCGAGCAGGAAGAAGGTGGAGACCTTGATCCCACCGGCGGTGCTGGCGCTGCCGCCGCCGATGAACATCAAACCGATCAGCAGCGGATAGCTTTCCTCGCGGAGCGCGCTGACCGGCACCAGCTCGATCCCGCCGGTCCGGGCCAGCGCGATCTGGCCGAACGCGGCGAGCAGCTTGTCCGCGACGGAGTACTGCCCGATGGTCCACCGGTTGGCCCACTCGACGGCCAGGAACACCATGGTGCCGACAGCGACCAGGATGAGGCTGCCCCAGATGCTCAGCTTGGTGGCGACCGCCCAGCGCCGCGGCTGTCGCCATTGGCGGGCCGCCTCGAACAGCGCTGGGAAGCCGAGCCCACCGACGATGCCGCCGAGGGCCAGCGGCAGGGTGACCCAGGGGTCTTGGGAGAAGCCTCGTAGCCCGTCGGGGTAGAGCGAGAAGCCGGAGTTGTTGAACGTTTGTACGGAGTGGAAGCCGCCCGACCAGAGCGCGCGGCCCAGTGAGTAGTCGTAGTCCAGCCAGAGCCGTCCGCTGACGATGATCGTCATCAGCGTCTCGCAGACCAGCACCGTGGCGCCGATGTGCAGCAGCAGCCGGCGGATGTTGCCAAGCCCGTACTCCAGCGTCTCGGCCTGGACCAGCAGTCGATTGTGCAGGCCGAGCCGCCGGGAGACGGTCAGGATCACCAGCGCGGCGCCGGTCAGGATGCCGAGGCCGCCGATCTGGGTGAGCACGGCGATCACCACCAGACCGGAGGTGGACCAGTAGGTCGGGGTGCTGACGACGGCCAGACCGGTGACCGAGATCGCCGAAGTGCTGGTGAACAGCGCGGTGAGGAAGGACGGGTGCCGAGGCTCGACCGCCATCGGGGGCAGCATCAGCAGGCCGGTGCCGAGCAGGATCGCCACCAGGAAGCCGATCGGCACGAGCCGGACGGGGTGACGGAAGAACCGGCGCATCAGACAATCTTCCGATTCCGTCCCTTTCTCGGGAGTCGAATACGCCAATCCCGAGGATTCATCGGACGGTCAGGCAGCGACCAACTGCCGGTCAGCCCGGCCCGGTCTGCTGAGGCGGATCCCTGAGGAGAAGGAGACCGCCTTGCGGCGAAGGAGCGGCTGCCGCAGTGATCATCCAACGATCCATGTCGTCGTCGCTGACCGGGTCGGGTAGGAGAGCCGATGATTACCGATGCAACGCTCGCCCGCATCAACCAAGGGGTGCAGTTGCATCATCATCAAGGCCAGCGTGCGGCTGCTCGCGACCTGTTCGCACAGATCTGGGACGAGACCGGCGGGACCGAAGCCCGCAAGATCGGCGATCTCGGCCGGGCTCGCGAGCACCTCCAGCGTGCGGAGGCGGGAATCGGCGCGCTCGGCGATGACGAGTACGGGCAGCTGATCAAGGGCGGCCTGGACCGGCTGGCCCAGCAGTTGACGTCCGAGTAGGCGCTGCCGCAGACACCGGGTAGCCGGTGGGAGCACTACTCGTTGGCTGCGTTGTTTCACGGTGAAATATTTATGTCTGTGTGAAATGACGCCTATTCGAAGCTGTGGCCTCCGGCCTCGGCCCGCTCAACCAGGTGCTGACCGTCAGTGCGCTCGGCGACGAAGGTGCCCCGTCCGGGCTGACCGGTGATCAGCTTGCGGTCGTGCAACAGCGACAGGGCGCGGGACACCGTGTTCATGTGGACGTTGTACGACTCGGCGATCTCTCGCGTTGACGGGAGCTTGTCGCCGGGCTTGAGTTCGCCGCTCTTGATCTTCGCGGCGATGTCGTTGGCGATGCGGTGGTATGGGGCTTCTGCTGTTGGCATGGGAGGACTCCGGTTGGTTCGGCGAGCCCGGTTCACGCCGGAGGGGCGGCGATGAGCACCGGTCCTTTCGTGGTGCACCTGCCGGTGCGGGTCACCAGTCTGGCCGCCGCGAAGCGGTTCGCCCGGGCGGTCACCCGCGCGCTGCGCAGCGGTGATCGGCCCCCGTTCCGGCGGAATGGCGGTATCCGGCGGCGGTGGTTGCCGCCACTTCGGCGAAACGGAGTTGATCAAGAGGCAACGTGTCCGGGGCCGACACACGAGCGGGCTGGAGGGTGGGGGTGGTCGCCGCCCGGGCGCGGTGGCGCGATCGCCGAGGCCGGCTGCTTGTCAAGGCTGGCCACTCCATCCTGGCTACTTGTGTGTTGCCGCCACATAGCCCGTGGGTGACGTCACTTCTAGCGTGAGCCGACACATAAGGTTTCTCTTCCTCTGAGTCCTCACGTGGAGTCGCTATGACGGTCCGGACGACACGACGGGTGTTCCTGTCCACCGCCACGATGATGGCCGCGGCGCTCGCGGCCACGGCGTGTGGCAGTCCGCAGGACACCGCCAGCGGCGGTGGCGACGGCGCCGCGCCGGTGAAGGTTGGTCTGGTCTACTCCCAGTCGGGAGCGTTGGCCAGTTACGGAAAGCAGTACATCGAAGGGTTCCGGGCGGGTCTGGACTTCGCCACGAACGGCACCAACAAGGTGGGTGACCGGGCGATCGAGATCACCGAGGTCGACGACGCCGGTGACCCGGCGAAGGCGGTCTCCGCGGCCAAGGACCTGATCGGCAAGGGCAACAAGATCATCGCGGGCTCGACGGCCTCCGGGGTGGCGCTCCAGGTGGCTCCGATCGCGGCCCAGAACAAGGTGCTGTTCATCTCCGGGCCGGCCGCCACCGACGCGGTGACCGGCGCGAACAAGTACACGTTCCGTTCCGGCCGGCAGTCGTACCAGGACGTGGTGACCGCAAAATCGTTCATCGGTGACCCGGCCGGCAAGAAGGTTGTGGTCTTCGCCCAGGACGGCGCGTTCGGTGACGCCAACGAGGCGGCGGTCAAGGAGGTCATCGGCGGTGCCGGGGCCACCGTCAGCGCGGTCCGGGCACCGGCCAGCGCCACCGAGTTCACCCCGTTCGCCAGCCAGATCAAGTCCGCCAAGCCGGACCTGCTCTTCGTCGCCTGGGCCGGCACCACCGCCCCGGCGATGTGGCAGACCCTCGACCAGCAGGGCGTACTCACCTCCACCACGGTCGTCACCGGCCTGGACATCCGCGCCTCCTGGCCCACCTTCGGCGCGGCCGGCAGCAAGATCTCCTTCCTGTCGCACTACTTCGACGGGGCCAGTGACACCGAGGCGGCCGAGGCCGCGAAGGCCAAGGTTCCCGGCGGCACCCTCGACCTGTTCCACCCGGACGGCTTCGCCGCCGCGCAGATGGTGGTCCGGGCCGTTCAGGAGGGCGGCGACGACGTGGACAAGATGGTCTCCGCGCTGGAGGGCTGGAGCTTCGAGGGCGTGAAGGGCACGATGACCATCCGCGCCGAGGACCACGCCCTGCTCCAGCCGATGTACCAGGCCAACCTGACCGGCAGCGGGGAGAACTTCACCGCGACCGCGCAGAAGGCGCTCACCGGCGAGGAGACCGCACCGCCGGTCCAGGCGATGAAGGGCTGAGGTTCGCCATGCTCGCCACCCGCGGTCTGACCTGGCGGATCGGTGAGGTCGCCATCGTCGACTCCGTTCACCTCGACCTGGCGCCCGGGGAGTTCCTCGGCGTGATCGGGCCCAACGGCGCCGGCAAGACCTCACTGTTCAACCTGATCACCGGCCTGCGTCGGCCCACCGAGGGAAACGTCACCCTGGACGGGCGGGACATCTCCGCCCTGCCGCCGCACCGGCGGGCCCGGCTCGGGCTGGGGCGTACCTTCCAGGCGTCCTCGGTCTTCGGCTCGCTGAGCGTGCGGGAGAACGTCCGGCTCGCCGTGCAGGCACAACGCGGGGGCTCGATGAAGCTGTGGCGGCGGGCGGCGGCCGACCGGGAGGTGGCCGCCGCCGCCGACGCGGCGCTCGACCGGGTCGGCCTGGCCCACCGGGGTACGGCGTTGGCCGGCACCCTCGCCCACGGCGAGAAACGCAAGCTGGAGATCGCGCTGCTGCTGGCCGGCGAGCCGCGGGTGATGCTGCTGGACGAGCCGATGGCCGGGGTCAGCGCCGAGGACGTGCCGGAACTGGTGCGCGTGATCCGGTCGTTGACCGGCGACAGCGGCCGTTCGGTGCTGATGGTCGAGCACCACATGGACGTGATCCTGGAGCTGGCCGACCGGATCGCCGTGATGCACCACGGCGCTCTGCTCGCCTGCGACACCCCGGAGACGGTGATGGCCAACCCGACCGTGCAAGAGGCATACCTGGGTGAGGAGCTATGACTGAGCCGGTGCTGACGGTAGAGGACCTGTCGGTGCGGATCGCCGGACTGCACATCCTCCAGGGGGTGTCCTTCACGGTCGCGCCGACCGGCGTCACCGTGCTGCTCGGACGCAACGGCGTCGGCAAGACCACCACCCTGCGCGCGATCGTCGGCCTCACCCCGCGGAACGGGGAGGTCCGCGGCACGGTGCGGATGAGCACCCGGAGCCTGCTGGAGCAGCCCACCCACCGGCTGGTCCGCGGCGGGCTCGGCTACGTGCCGGAGGACCGTTGCGTCTTCGCCGGGCTCACCGTCGCGGAGAACCTGCGGCTCGCCGAGCGGCGGGGCACCACTGCAGCGTACGACCGGGTGTTCGCGCTCTTTCCCGAGCTGGACCGGCGGTCCCGGCAGCGGGCCGGCTCGCTGTCCGGCGGGCAGCAGCAGATGCTCGCCATCGGCCGGGTGCTGCTCAACGACAACCAGCTGTTGCTGGTCGACGAGCCGACCAAGGGGTTGGCGCCAAAGGTGGTGACCGAGGTGGCCGAGGTGCTGGAACGGGTGGCCGAATCCGTGCCGGTGCTGCTGGTCGAGCAGAACCTGGCCGTGGTCCGGCGGCTGGCCCACGACGCGGTGGTGCTCGCCGCCGGCCGGGTCGCCTGGACCGGTGACGCCCAGGAACTGCTGTCGGCGACCGCGCTGACCAAGTCGCTGCTCGGCGTCGGCTCGGCGCAGGGCGAGCACCACGGGGCCGGCACGGAGCCGGGGGCACCCGCCAGCACGCCGGGCCCGGCGCGGGAGGACGGCAGCTGATGGACACGATCATTCTGCTGACGCTGACCGGGCTCGGCCTGGCGGCGCTGTACTTCCTGGTGGCCTCCGGGCTGTCGCTGGTCTTCGGCCTGGCCGACGTGCTCAACTTCGCGCACGGGCTCTTCCTCGGCGTCGGCGCGTACGCCACGTGGTGGGCGGCGGGGAACCTGCCCGGTGCCGGGCCGGACGGCCTCGGCTTCGTGGTCGCGGTCGCCTTCGGGGTGGCCGCCGGCACGCTGATGGCGGTGCTGGTCGAGCTGGTGCTGATCCGGCCGCTCTACTCCCGCACCATCGAGCAGGTGCTGGTCACGGTGGGTCTCTCCCTGGCCGGGGTGGCGCTGCTGCAGGCCACCTGGGGCGCGGACGCGCGACCGTTCCCGCGCCCGGAGTGGACCCGGCAGGTGACCTCGATCCTGGGCGCGCAGGTGCCCAACGGCGGCCTGCTGCTGATCATCGCAGCGGTGCTGGTGCTCGCCGCGATCCTGGCCTTCCTCCAGTGGACCCGCTACGGCCTGATCATCCGGGCCGGGGTGGAGAACCGGGAGATGGTCACCGCGTTGGGCATCGACGTACGCAAAGCGTTCACCCTGGTCTTCGCGATCGGTGGGGCGGCGGCGGCGCTGGCCGGCGCGCTGGGCAGCGTCTACTTCGGCACCGTCTCGCCCCAGCAGGGCGGCTCGCTGCTGATCTTCGCGTTCATCGTGGTGGTCATCGGCGGCATGGGCTCGGTGGTCGGGTCCGCGTACGCGGCGGTCGCGGTCGGGCTGCTGCAACAGTTCGTGAACTACTACGGCACCTCCGGGCTGGGCGACATCTGCGTGGTCGCGCTGCTCGCCGTGGTGCTGCTGCTGCGCCCGCAGGGCATCGCCGGAAAGGTGGCAACGGCATGACCGAGGTCAAGAGCCCCGAGCTTCCCGCGCCCCCGGCGGCGGTGCCGACCGAGTCGACCCCGGGCCGTTTCAACCGGCTGCGCCCCTACCTGCCGCTGGTGGTGCTGGCCGTGGCGGTGATCCTGCCGTACTCGACGCTGCACCTGCCGGGCATCTTCGAGGGGACGCTGAACTCGCCGGGCACCCTGCAACTGCTCGCCGTCTGCCTGGTCTTCGGCGGCCTGGCTGCCGGCTACGACCTGCTGTTCGGGCGGACCGGGATGCTCTCCTTCGGGCACGCCCTCTACTTCGCCGCCGGGGTGTACGGCACCGACATCCTGATCACACGGGCCGGGCTGCCGCTGTGGCAGGCCGCGCCGCTGGCGATCGTCGGTGGGGCGACCCTCGCCGGCCTGATCGGGGCGGTGGCACTGCGTACCATTGGCATCGCTTTCGCCATGGTGACGCTGGCCTTCGCCCAGGTCGGAGCGATCCTGGTGGCTCGCGACTTCGGCGGGCTCACCGGCGGCGAGGAGGGGCTGCCGCTGGACGTCGCCGGGCTGCCCGCCGGTCTGGTCGGCGTCGCCAACACGGTCAACCTGTACTGGCTGGCCCTGGCGTACCTGGTCGCGGTGGTGTTCGTGGTGCACCGGGTCGCTGCCTCGCCGACCGGGCGGGTGCTGGCCGGGGTACGCGACGACGAACGCCGCATCGGGGTGCTCGGGCTGGATCCGTACCGCTTCAAGCTGGTCGCCTTCACGCTGTCGGGCGGTCTGGCGGCGGCGGGCGGAACGGTCTACTGCCTGATCGTCGGCGGCGCTTCGCCGCACATCACCAGCAGCGAGCTGACCCTGTCACTGCTGGTGATGGTGGTGCTCGGCGGGCCGGGCACCCGCTGGGGCCCGGTGCTGGGCGGCATCCTCTACATGTACCTGGACCACCGCCTGGTCTCCTTCGGCAGCTCCGACGCGGTGAGCGCGCTGCCGGCCTTCCTCAGCCGCCCGCTCTCCGAGCCGCTCTTCGTCCTGGGCACCGTCTTCATCCTGGCCGTCTACTTCTTCCCCGGCGGCCTGGCCAGCCTGGCCCCCCGCCTGGCCCTGCTCCGCAACGCCCTGCGCCTCGGTCCACGTCGGCCGGGCTGATCACCGGCGGGCGGCACAGCGGCGTGCCGCCCGCCAACCTCACGAGTGGCCGACGTCAGCCGTTGTTGAGCATGTCGTACGCCGCCTTCGGCGCAGGCTTCGCCTCGTCACCGACGAAGGCGACGATCTCCGGGGCGGTGCCGAAGTCGGAGTACTCCACGACGTACTTCGACGCCTTCTGCTTACCGAGTGCCGGGATCGCCAGGGTGAGCGAGGTGAGGTTGCCGTCCGGGCCGACGACGGCGGTGAGCGGAACCGGCTCGGCGGCGTCGCCGAGAGGCGCCACGCCCGCCATGGCCTCCACCAGCTCCGGCTCGGTGGAGAAGTCGACCACACCCGTGTACGTCCCGTCCTCGCCGGCCTGGACGTCGGTGGCCGCGCGAATGATCACCTCGGCGTTGCCCGGGTCGGTGCCCTCGTACGTGGGCATCTCGTCGGCCCCCTCGACCTTCGTCCGATCCAGCTCCATCCAGGTGGTCGGCAGCTTCATCAACTTCTGGATGTCCCGATCGCCCTTGAACCTCACCTTCATCCAGGTGCGTGACTCGACGAACCGGAAGGACATCTCCAGGGTGAAATCCTTCTCCTTGCCGACGATCTTCATCTCCATGCCGCGGTTGGTCGGGTCGATCACGCCCGAGACGTCACCCGAGGCGTCGCTGGTGATGAAACGGAAGGCCGGGTCCTCGTCGTCGGGCACCGCCGTCAGCAGTTCCTGCTTCGGGTCCGGTGGCGGTGGGGCCGCCTGCGGGCTGGCATCCTTGTCGTTGCAGCCGGCCAACAGAGTCGCAGCCAGCAGGGCGACCGCGGTGGCCGCGAACCGCCGGGTGGTGGCGGTGGTGCCGGTTCGCTGAGTCATTTCGTCTCTCTCCCGGATCGAACGAGAACCGTACGACTCTAGACGAGGCGGCGGCCGGGTTGTCGGTGGCCGTGAACCCGGCGGCCGGACGCTGGTAGAAAGGCCGGATGAGCCAGGAACGGACGGCGGTGCGGCAGCGGGCCGAGGCGGTGCTGCGGCGGCTGGCGGGCGAGGACGCCCGGCTCCGCGAGGACCAGTGGCGGGCGATCGAGGCCCTGGTGATCGACGAGCGGCGGGTGCTCTGCGTGCAGCGCACCGGGTGGGGCAAGTCGGCGGTCTACTTCGTGGCCACCGCCCTGCTGCGCGAGCGCGCGGAGGCGACCGGCCCCACGGTGATCGTCTCTCCCCTGCTGGCGTTGATGCGCAACCAGGTCGAGGCGGCCGGACGGGCCGGGATCCGGGCCCGCACCATCAACTCGGCCAACCTCGACGAGTGGGACGAGATCACTGCCGACATCCACGCCGGCGTGGTGGACGTGCTGCTGATCAGTCCGGAACGGCTCAACAACCCGGACTTCCGGGACAGCGTGCTGCCGAAGCTGGCCGCCACCACCGGCCTGCTGGTGGTCGACGAGGCGCACTGCGTGTCGGACTGGGGGCACGACTTCCGGCCGGACTACCGCCGGCTGCGTACCTTCCTCGGCAACCTGCCCGAGCGCACGCCGGTGCTGGCCACCACCGCCACCGCCAACGCCCGGGTGACGCAGGACGTGGCCGAACAACTCGGCGACGCCCTGGTGCTGCGCGGCAGCCTGGACCGCGAGTCGCTGCGACTGGCCGTGCTCGACCTGCCGAGCCCGGCGCACCGGCTCGGCTGGCTCGCCGACCACCTGGACCGGCTGCCCGGCTCGGGCATCGTCTACACGCTGACCGTCGCCGCGGCGACCGAGACCGCCGAGTTCCTCCGATCGCGGGGCTGGTCGGTGGCCGCGTACACCGGGCAGGCGGAGGACGCCGACCGCCGCGCCGCCGAGCAGGACCTGCTCGACAACAAGATCAAGGCGCTGGTCGCCACCAGCGCCCTCGGCATGGGTTTCGACAAGCCGGACCTCGGTTTCGTGGTGCACCTGGGCGCGCCGCCCTCGCCGATCGCCTACTACCAGCAGGTCGGCCGGGCCGGCCGGGCCGTCGAGCACGCCGAGGTGCTGCTGCTGCCCGGCGTCGAGGACGCGGCCATCTGGCGGTACTTCGCCTCGCTCGCCTTCCCGCCCGAGGAGCAGGTCCGCGCGGTGCTCGCCGCCCTGCACACCGACCGGCCGCTCTCCACCCAGGCCCTGGAACCCCTGGTCGACCTGCGCCGGGCCCGACTGGAGCTGATGCTCAAGGTGCTCGACGTGGACGGCGCGGTCCGCCGGGTGCGCGGCGGCTGGCTCGCCACCGGCGAGCCCTGGGTCTACGACGCGGCCCGGTTGCGCCGTGTCGCCGCCGCCCGCGCCGCCGAGCA
Organism: Micromonospora sonchi; assembly: GCF_014646235.1. GTDB lineage: Bacteria > Actinomycetota > Actinomycetes > Mycobacteriales > Micromonosporaceae > Micromonospora > Micromonospora sonchi. The sequence goes on from NZ_BMNB01000005.1 coordinate 224,387, forward strand.
GCAGGCCATGCTCGGGTACGCCTCGACGACCGACTGCCGGATGCGCTATCTGCGCGAGTGCCTGGACGACGCGGAGGCGGCCGACTGCGGCCGGTGTGACCGCTGTGCCCGGCCGCTCTTCTCGCCGGAGGTGTCGCCGGCCGCGCTGACCGCCGCGCAGACCTTCCTCGGCCGCCCCGGCGTCCAGATTGCGCCGAAGAAGCTCTGGCCGACCGGGTTGGCGGCGGTCGGCGTACCGCTGAAGGGGCGCATCGCCCCGGCGGAGCAGGCGCTGCCCGGCCGCGCCGTCGGCCGGCTCTCCGACCTCGGTTGGGGTGGCCGGCTGCGGAACCTGGTCGGGCCGGGCACACCGGACGGCCCGTTGCCCGACGACGTGGCCGCCGCCGTCATCGAGGTGCTCAAGGCGTGGGCGCACGGCGACGACCGGTGGCCCGCCCGCCCGGTCGGCGTGGTCGCGGTCGACTCGCGTACCCACCCGGTGCTGATCGGTTCGCTGGCCGAGCGGATCTCCACCGTCGGGCGGCTACCGCTGCTCGGTCGGGTCACCTCGGCCGGGCCGGTGGGCGGCGACGGGCCGCGCGGCAACAGCGCCCAGCGGGTACGCGCCCTGCACGGAAACCTCACCGTGCCCGAGGCACTGGCCGACGCCCTGGCCGGACTGGACGGCCCGGTGCTGCTGGTCGACGACCTGGTCGACTCCGGCTGGACCATGACCCTCGCGGCCCGCGCCCTCCGCCACGCCGGCGCCCCCGCAGTCCTCCCCCTGACCCTAGCCCTGGCAGCCTGACCCCACCCCCACCCCCACCCCGGCGATCTTGCACTTTTGGTCGGGGTAAAAGGGGTGAATGATCTGTATCGGCGACACAAAGTGCAAGATCGGCGAAGGATCGGGGGTGGGGTGGGGTGGGGTGGGAGGGGACGGGGAGGGGCGGCGATACGGTGGGGACCATGGGTGAGCAGGACCTCGACGCGTTGGCGCTCGGGTCGGTGCGGAGGGTCGAGCGATCGGCGGCGGGGGACGGCGCCGATCCCGAAGGGGTCTCCGCGGTGCCGGATCGGGCCACGGTCCGGCTGGCTCTGGTGGTCGGCGGGCTCGTTCTCGCCGTGCTGCTCGGGTTCGGGCTCGGCCGGATCAACGGCGGTGGGCCGGCGGCGGGTGGGGCGGTGGACAGCGCGTTGGCCGACCACGTCCACGCGCCCGGGATCGGCGCGCACTCGCACGGCGCGGGGCAGGCCGAGGCGGCCGAGGCGGGGGGGCTGGCGGTCAGCCGGGACGGCTACACGCTCACCCCGGCGTCCGCCGAGTTCACCGCCGGGCGCGCCGGGGAGCTGCGGTTCCAGATTCGGGACGAGCAACGCCGGGCGGTGACCCGCTTCGCGGTGGTGCACGACAAGCCGATGCATCTGATCGTGGTGCGCCGCGACCTGACCGGCTACCAGCACCTGCACCCGACCATGGCGGCGGACGGGACCTGGTCGGTGCCGCTCACGCTGCCGGAGCCGGGCGTCTGGCGGGCGTACGCCGACTTCACGGCGCTCGCCGACGACGGCCGGCAGACGGCGACGACCCTCGGCGTGGACCTGGTGGCACCGGGCGGGTACGCCCCCCGGGCCCTGCCCGCACCGGCGACCACGGCCACGGTCGACGGGTTCACCGTCGGCTACCACGGCACACCCGAGCCTGGCCTGACCGTGCCGCTGGTCTTCCGGGTCACCGCGGGCGACGGCACCGGCCCAGCGCTGGAGCGCTACCTCGGGGCGTACGGCCACCTCGTCGTGCTGCGCGAGGGCGATCTCGGCTACCTGCACGTGCATCCCGAGCCGGAGCTGGTGGATGGTGCGATCCAGTTCTGGTTGGCCACTCCCGCATCCGGGCGGTACCGCCTCTATCTGGACTTCGCCACCGGCGGCGAGGCGCGGACCGCCGAGTTCACGGCGGCGGTGCCGTAGCCGGGGCGAAGGTCAGCCGAACACGGCGGCGGGCCCCCGCCGGCCGGCGAATGCAGCGTCAGCCGGCCCGACGGATCGGGCGACGGGCGAGGTAGCGCAGCAGATCGCGGATGTGGTGCTTCTCCTCGGCGGGCACCGTCGGATCCGCCAGCCGTTGCAGGATCACCCGGACGTCGGCCTCGACCGGGCTGTCGTCCCTGCCACGCCGCGACGGCCCCGGGCCGGCGTCGGGCAGGCCGAGCGCGCGGAAGGCCGCCGCCACCGGGAGGTCCAGCGCGGCACAGAAGCCGCGAACCTTGGCCAGTTCGGGGTAGTCCTGCCAGTCGCCGGCCAGCCAGCGGAAGACGGTCGAGCGGCCGACGCCGGTGTGCGAGGCCAGGTCTCTGACCGTCCATCCGTGCTCTTCGCGGGCCTCGTCGATGGCCTGGCGCACGAAGCGCGCGAAGGCCATCTGTGGCGAAACCTCTGCCGATCCCATCCGGTGGGTGGTCCCTCCCGACCGGCACCCCGCGGTGCGCTCTCCGAGAGTAGTACGGCGGCGGAGAGAAAGAACTGACTGACCGACCAGGCGGCCCCGGCGGTGAGACCGGGATCGGTCAGCGATCCGGCTCGGAGGGCTTGAGCAGGGTCTCCAGACGGGGGGTGAGCTGCCACTGCGCGACCAACTCGCGATATTCCGTTCGCTGCCCCTCGGTCGGTTCGGCATCCGTACGACGAGCGCGGATGAGCAGGTTGCGTGGGGTGTGCGCGGAGTCGACGAACTCGACCACCTCGGCCCGGTAGCCGTGCAGCCGCAGCAGGGCGGCGCGCAGCGCGTCGGTGAGGACGTCCGCGAAGCGCTCCCGGAGGATGCCCTGCCGGGTCAGCAGGTCGTACGGCCGGGCAGCCGGCTGGGCGCGCAACTGCGCCGCGATGTCGTGGTGGCAGCACGGCGCGGCGAGCACCCAACGGGCGCCCCAGCGCACCGCGCGGGCCAGCGCCTCGTCGGTTGCGGTGTCGCAGGCGTGCAGCGCGAGCACCAGATCGGGAGCTGGTTCGACGTCGGCGTCGGCGATGGTGCCGGCCACGAACCGCACCCGGTGGGCCCAACCCAGCCGTTCGGCCAGTTCGGTGTTGCGGCGGCGCTGGTCCTCGCGGACGTCCACGCCGACCAGCTCGACGTCGAGGCCGAGCTGCGACAGGTACCGGTAGGCGGCGAAGGTCAGGTACGCGTTGCCGCAGCCCAGATCCACCACGCGCAACGGGCCGGGCAGGTTCCGGGCCGGCTCGACGGGCAGGGTGGCCGCCAGCGCTCGCAGGAACGCGTCGACCTGCCGCCGCTTCGCCGCCGAACCACCGATCTCGGCGAAAATCGGGTCGCCGGGATCGAGCAGGTACTCCTTGACCCGGTCGTGCCCGGCCGGCGCGACGGCCGGGCGGGCGGCCGTCGTCCGGTGGACCTGCGCCTCGCCCGACTTGGTGACCCGCAGTTGCAGCGTGCGGTCGGTGGTCTCCACGTGCCAGTTGCCGAACGGTTCGGCCAGCAGCGCTTCGACCGCGGCGTCCGCCTCCGGACCCGGTGCGACGTTGCGGGTGTACGGCCGGGCCCCGTCGGAGGTGGCGATCTGCAATCGCGGGCCGGCCTTGAGCGCGACCGGCCGCAACTCGGCCCGCACCACCGAGGGATGTTGACCACGCCGGCGCCCCGCGGCCACGGCCCGGGTCAGCGCGGGATTGAGGAGCATCGAGCGCACCTCGGCCAGGGCCGAGTCCAAGGGTTCGGGCATCGCTCCATCTTCCCAGGTCCGCCCGCCACACCATCGTCGCGGCATGGCTGGAGGTGACAAGGCCCTCGCTACCCGGGTGTGTCGCCCGGCCGCCTATCGCCGGGGCCGGGCCGAAGCGGACCGCGGGGTGGGGTGGGCGGGTGCTGTCAGTCGGCGGTGGCCTCGGCGGGCGTACCGCTGCTGCCGGCGCCGCCACGGCGTCGGCGTCGGCGTGGGCGAGGTGTCTCACCGGCAGCGCCCGGGGCGGTCTCGGCGGGCAGGCCGTTGCTGGCCTTCGGGGCCGCGTCGGTGCCGGCCATCGCCTCACCGGCCACCAGTTCGCCGGCCCGGCGGCGTCGACGGCGGCGGGGGGTACGCATTGCCTCGCCCGTCGTGGCCTCGGCGGCGTCCGGCCCGCTGTCGCCGACCGGCTCTCGACTGCCCTCGGCGCGCCCGCGACCGCCGCGAGCGCTTTCGCCCCGGCCCCGGCCGCGGCCCCGGTCACGGTCGCGGGAACCGCCGCGTGGCTCGCTTCGGCGGGACCGGCCGCCGCCCAGGTCTTCCTCGACCTCGGCCGCGAGACCGGCGCGGGTGCGCTCGGCGGTCGGCAGGGTGCTGGTGACCTCCGGCGGGATGTGCAGGTCCGTGTAGAGGTGCGGGGAGGTGTGGTACGTCTCCAGCGGCTCCGGCATGTCCAGCCCGAGCGTCTTGTCGATGATCCGCCAGCGGGGCATGTCGTCCCAGTCGACGAAGGTCACCGCCACGCCGCTCGCGCCGGCCCGGCCGGTACGGCCGATCCGGTGGGTGTAGGTGTCCTGGTCTTCCGGGCAGTCGTAGTTGATGACGTGGGTGACGCCGCTGACGTCGATGCCCCGTGCGGCGACGTCGGTGGCGACCAAGGTGTCGATCTTGCCAGCCCGGAACGCCCGCAGCGCCCGCTCGCGGGCACCCTGGCCGAGGTCACCGTGCACCGCCGCCACGGCGAAGCCGCGGAAGTCGAGGTCCTCGGACACCCGGTCGGCGGCCCGCTTGGTGCGCGTGAAGATCATCGTCAGCCCGCGGCTCTCCGCCTGGAGGATCCGGGCGACGATCTCGATCTTGTTCATCGAGTGCGTGCGGTAGACGAACTGCTCCGTCTGCGGCGACGGACCGGTCTCCGCCGTGTGCCCGGCGTGGATCGTGATCGGGTGGCGCAGGAACCGCCGGGACAGCGTCACGATCGGGTCGGGCATGGTCGCGGAGAACAGCATGGTCTGCCGGTCCTCCGGCAGCATCGCCAGGATCCGCTCGACGTCGTCGAGGAAGCCCAGGTCGAGCATGCGGTCCGCCTCGTCCAGCACCAGCGCACGCACCCCGTGCAGGCGCAGGTGCTTCTGCTTGGCGAGGTCCAGCAACCGGCCCGGGGTGCCGACCAGGATCTCCACGCCCTTGCGGAGCGCCTCGATCTGCGGCTCGTACGCCACACCGCCGTAGATCGGCAGCACGCGTACGCCCCGGGTGCGGCCGGCCGCCGCGATGTCCTTGGCGACCTGGATGCCCAGTTCGCGGGTTGGTACGACGACCAGGGCCTGGGGCAGGCCGTCGCAACCCTCGTCGGGCGCGAAGACCCGCTCCAGCAGCGGCACGCCGAAACCGAGGGTCTTGCCGGTGCCGGTCGGGGCCTGCCCGATCAGGTCGGCGCCACGCAGCGCGATCGGGAGCGCGTACTCCTGGATGGCGAAGGCGCGGATGATGCCGGCCGCGGCCAGCGCGTCGACCGTCTCGGCGCGCGCGCCGAGCTCGGCGAAGGTCGGCGCCTCCGGCCGAACCGGGGCGGTCGGGGCCAGTTCCTGGCCGTCTGTGAGGTCTTGAGTCAGCTCACTCATGTGAATTTGGGGGTGCCCTCTCGTGGGTGCGCCCCGTCATGTCATCAGGGCGCGATCGGTATGGCGCGGGCCACACGGTCGGCGGCAGAAGGCCGAGCGGACCGGGCCGCACGCGCGCCGCGGGTCGGACTTCGACCGGAACTCGATTGGGATTCCGGCCGGCTCAGCACCTACGGCAACTTCTTCATGCTACCTGAACGGGCCAGACCACGTCCCGATTCCCGAGCGACTGAACGCTACGGCGAAGGCAGAAGTGTGACGTGTGTCACCACTGGGCGTTGGCGGCCCTGGTGAGCGAGGGGGTGAGACGGGGTCGCCTCGGGCGGGGCGGCCGCCCGCATCACGCGGGTGGCCGCCGGCCGTAACGACTGATTCGTCAGCGGACGGTGAAGCCGACCGCCCGGGGAGACGCCTCCGCGATCTCGACGTAGGCGACCTTGCCGACCGGCACGATGATCCGCCGGCCCTTCTCGTCGGTCAGGGAGAGCGTGCCCTCGCCCCTGGCGACGGCGTCGGTCACGATCCGCTCGATCTCGGCCGGCGACTGCGCGCTCTCCAGGACCAGTTCGCGCGGTGCGTACTGCACGCCGATCTTGACCTCCACTGTGCCTCCCTCGTCGGGCGAAAATGACCGCCGTGCGAAGGCTATCCGATCACATGGTGTTGGTTCAGGCTGACTCACCTTGCAACGGGAAGCTGGCGATGCCGCGCCAGGAGAGCGCGGCCACCAGTGCCTCCGCTTCGGCCTTGGGCACCTGACGCCCGCCGGCCAGCCAGAACTGTGCGGCGGTCTCGGCCGCGCCCACCAGGCCGGAGGCGAGCAACTCGGCGTTTTCCCGGCTGATTCCGGTGTCGGAGATGATCGTGTCGGTGATGGCCGCGATGCAGCCCTGCCCGACCCGCTCCACGCGCTGCCGTACGGCCGGGTCGTTGCGCAGGTCCGACTCGAAGACCAGGCGGAAGGCTTCACTCTCGTGATCGACGAAGTCGAAGTACGCCCGCACCGAGGCGCTGACCCGTTCCTTGTTGTCGGTGGTGCTCGCCATGGCGTCGTGCACCTTTGCGACGATCGCGTCACAGTGCGTGTCGAGCAGTGCGAGGTAGAGCTCCATCTTGCCGGGGAAGTGCTGGTACAGCACGGGTTTTGAGACCCCGGCGCGCTCGGCGATGTCGTCCATTGCCGCAGCGTGATAGCCCTGCGCGACGAACACCTCCTGAGCTGCGGCGAGCAGCTGCTTGCGGCGCGCCGACCGGGGAAGGCGGGTGGGCCGGCCGGCGGTCTGGGCGCCGTTCCCAACAGTGGTCATGGGAACCTCCGAGGTTGTCGTACGGGCCGGCATTTCACCCGAACCGGTCGGGGCCCGGAAACCCCGCACGGAATTGGCCCGCCGCTGTAACTTATCGCCACTGTCGCCACACGGTAGCCTCAGCGGGGGCGACCAAGGAGCGCGCGGTGAGTGAAACAGGGCAACCCGGTGCCGCCACCCCGGGAGAGCACGGCGACGGGACGGGTCAGCGGGATGACCTGGCCCGTTCCGGCAGCGGGTGGACACCGTCGGCCCCTGACTGGACGTGGGGTGGCGACGACGCCGCCGCGACCTGGCGCCACCCCGGGGCACCCTCCGGATGGGCCACCGCCGCGCCGCGCCGCGCCGACCTGCCCGCCCCGTTCGGTGAGCCGACCGGGCCCGAGCAGCCTGTCCGGGTCAACGGGCACCACGTCAACGGCGTGCACCACCCGGAGGAGCCTTCCGTCGGCCAGCACGCCCCGGTGAGCGCCCCGCCCGGGCCGCGCGAATCCGGCCACGGTCCGGGCCACGATCCGGGCCACGATCCGGGCCGGGATCCGGGCCACGATCCGGGCCGGGACCGGCTGGTGGTACCCGCCCCGCGTCCCGGGCCGCCCGCCGAACAGCCCGCAGCCGGGAGCACGGGCCTGCCGACCTCCGCGCCACCGGCCGTGCAGGTGCCGCCCGTCGGCACCGCCGCCTCCGGCTTCGAGATGCCACCCGGCCTGCACGCCCCCACCGCCGCCTCCGGCTTCGAGATGCCACCCGGCCTGCACGCCCCCACCGCCGAGCGTTCGGGCGGCGGGCCGGTGGGCGGTCAGCCACCCGAGTGGGAGGACACGTTTCCGCCGGAGCCGAGGCCCGAGGCCCGGCCCGCGTTTCCCGGCAGCGGCCGTACCGCCGACCGGCCGCCGGTGCCCGGCCCCGATGCCGGCGGGCAGCCTCCGGCCGAGCCGCCGCCGGCTGAGCCCGAGCGCGCGAGCTGGGCCCGGTCCGGCACGGCCAGTGACTGGGCCCCCTCCTGGGCGCGCGGCGACGCGTCGTCCTGGGCCCGTGACGACGGCGAACCGACCGACCGGCGGTCGCGCGAGACACCGGCCCAGGGCTGGGCCAGCGAGCCCAATCGGCCGTACGAGCCGGTGCGCGCCGAACCGACGCGCCCCTACGAGGCGGTACCCGTCGAGCCGTCCCGCCCGTACGAGCCGTCCCGATCGGAGGCCCGGCCCGGCCCGGAGCAGGAGCCCGCGGCCGAGCCCGAGCCGGTCGAGCGGCCGGCGTGGGCGACTGAGTCGGCCGAGCGGCCGGCGTGGGCGACCGAGCCGCACCGCGCTCCGCCGAGCCCGGAACGCCCGTCGTGGGCCGCCCGGTCGACCGGTGGACCGGCCGGAGAGCACCCCTCCTGGGGGACGCCCCCGGTCAGTGGCGCCCCCGCCGACGAGACGTTGCCGTGGGGCACCCGAACCGACGAGTCTCCGTCATGGGCAGGCCGAGCCGCCGCCCAGTCGCCCGGCGAGGAACGCCTGCCGTGGGCTCTCGGCCCGGCCAGCGCCCCGCCGGTCAGCGCCCCGCCGGTCAGCGCCCCGCCGGTCAGCGTGCCGCCGGCCAGCGCCCCGCCGAACAGCGCCCCGCCGTTCGCCCGGGAGGCCCCGCCCGAACCGGGGTCGGCGTTGCCGGTGGCCGAGGCCGGGCCGGCGTCCGACCTGCCGGCCTACCGGCCGTTCCGGCTTCGTTCGGTGCCCAGTGAGCCGGCCGCGCCCCAGCCCGCTCCGGAGCCGGCCGTGCCCGGCCCCACCTCGGTGCCGACCGATACGGCGGATGGTGCGTCCGCCGGCGGGCCCGGCCGCCGTGAGCGCACCCCCACCGCGCCCGTTCCGACGAGCGCAGCCCCCTACGCGGCACGCCGATCCGCGCCTGATCCGGTGCTGCCCGGTGAGCAGCCGCCGGACAGCACCTCGGCGGTGTTGCCGCAGCGCGTCCCCGCCGAACCGGACGTGCCCGTCGTGCCGGAGCCGCCAGCCGTGGACCCAGCCGCCGAAACTCCGGAACTCGCCCGGATCGCCACCCATCTGCGTCGGGAGGACGAGTCGGCACCGTTGCGCGATCGGCCCGAGGGCTTCGACGTCAATGCGATCCTCAGCGCCGTACGCGGTGTCGATGGGGTGCGCGACGCGTCCCTGCGCCGTACCCCGGCCGGTGCCCACAGCCTGCGTCTCGACCTCGCCGACGGCGCCGATTCCGCCGAGGTGAGTCGGCAGGTCGCCCGCCTGCTCCAGGAACGCATGGGGCTGGCCGCCGCGCCGCATGCCATGCCGGGAACGCCGGTCGCGCCGGTGCGCCGACGGTCCGCCGAGAACCGGGGCGGCGACGCCGGCGAGCCCCGACCCACCGGCGAGCCCCGCCGTCCGGTCAACCGACCCGCGGGTACCCGGGCGGAGGCCATCGCCGCCCGGCCGGCCGATTCGCGCCAGGGACGGCAGCCCGAGCCGGCGGCGGACCCCTCGAGGCGGCGCCGGCCGGCGCCGGCCACCGGCCGGAGCCGGGCCACCACGGAGGAAGCGGTCCCGCCGGGCAGCCCCGCCACCCTCGGCGCCTCCTATTCCGGCGGGCAGCTGACCACCACGGAGTCCGCGCCGTCCCGGCCGCTGAACACCGGCGGTACGCCCGGCCCCCGAGTGGTGCTCGACCACGTCCAGGTGAGCACCTTCGGGCTGGACGCCACGGTCGAGGTCCGGCTGATCGCCGAGGAGCAGGACGCGGCCGGTTACGCCACCGGACCCGCCGTGGACGGCTACGTGCTGCGACTCTGCGCGGTGGCCGCGGCGGCCGCGATCGACGAGCTGCTGCACGGCACCGGCGTCACCGCCGACCGGGGCCGGTGCTTCGTGGAGCACGCCGCTGTGGTGCCGTTCGGCAACTGTGAGGTGGCCACCGTCGTGGTGCTGCTGGTCTGCGACGGATGGGTCGAGCAACTCGCCGGCTCCGCCCTCGTCGCCGGTGACCCCCGGCAGGCGGTGGTGCGGGCCACCCTGGCTGCGGTGAATCGGCGGCTCGAAGCGCTGTTGGCCTGAGCCGGCCCGGGCAGACTGAAACGGTGAAGCCCGCTACCCTCTGGCCGGATCAGCTGCTACCTGCCCACTCGGTTCCGCCGCCGTGGCCCGGCCGAAAGGTACGCCTCGACGGCCTGGTCACCTACGTGCGGGAGACGCCGGCCACCGGGCCCGACGCGGAACCAGCGCTCTACGTTCACGGGCTGGGTGGTTCGTCGCAGAACTGGACCGACCTGGCCGGTCTGCTCGCCGACCGGCTGGACGGCCAGGCGATCGACCTGCCGGGCTTCGGCCGCAGCGAGCCGGGCCAGCGCTACACCGTGCCGGTCTTCGCGCAGCGGGTGATCCGCTGGATCGAGCACTCCGGCCGGGGAGCGGTGCACCTGTTCGGCAATTCGCTGGGCGGGGCGATCTCGGTGCGGGTGGCGGCCCTACGGCCGGACCTGGTCCGGACGCTGACCCTGGTCTCGCCGGCCCTGCCGTTCCTCGACTTCCGCCGGTCGTTGCAGGGTCGGATGCTGCCCCTGCTGGCGATCCCCCAGGGTGAGCGGCTGGCCGCCTGGCGGCTGGCCCAGGTGGCGCCGGAGGTGATGGCCAAGGAGGTGATGGAGGCGTGTGTGGCCGATCTCAGCCGGATCTGCGACCAGCGCCGGCGGGAGGCGTTGGAGGAGATCCAGGTGCGCTACCAGGCGGAGCACCACGCGGCGGCGTACGTCCGGACCTTCCGCGGCCTGGTCTCCAGCTTCCTCCGGTCGTACCTGCCGGGCTCGGGTTCGCTGTGGCGGATGGCCGGTGCGGTGCAGGCGCCGACGCTGGTCGTCGGGGGTCGGCAGGACCGGCTGGTCGACGTGCGGGTGGCGCCGCAGACCGCCCGGGTGATCCCGGACAGCCGGCTGTTGATGCTCGACGGCGTCGGTCACGTGGCGCAGCTGGAGGTTCCGCGACTGGTGGCCCGGGCCGTGGTCGGGCTGCTCACCGAAACGGGGTAGCGCGGCCGCCGGATCGACCTGGCAGGATGGCCGGGTGTCACTCCCTCACAGCCATCGCCGGTGCCCCGGCCGGCATGTCCGCCCGAGGAATTCGGCAGCACCAGGTGCCGGTGGCGCGCGCGGCAAGCCGCCCCGGCGGCGGCCCGAGGTGGTCCTACGGACGATCGTGGTGCTGGCGGCGGTCGGTGCGGCGGTGATGCTGGTCGCCGGGGGCGGCGAATGGCTGCGCGGGGCGGCCGGCGCCGGTGAGGTGAACGCTTCCGCCCCATCGGCGTCGACGGTGGTGGCCGCGCCGCCGTCGGTGGCCCCGTCTTCCGTGTCACCCTCGGCGAGCCCGTCGCCCGAGCCTCCGATGCTGCGGCAGCCCGGGCCGGTCCCATCGGCGGGGCGGGGCAGCTTCGAGATCGACGACCGGAGGGGCCCGGTGCTGGGCACTGCCGGCCGGGTGCGGAGTTACCGGGTCGCGGCCGAGGTCGGCTCCGGTGTCGAGCCGGGCGAGTTCGCCCTGGCGGTGCAGGAGGCGCTGACCGGCCCCGGCAGTTGGGTGGACAGCGGCCGGCTGAGGTTGCGGCAGGTCCCCGAGGGGTCCGCGTACGACTTCACCGTGTATCTGGCGACGGCGCGGACGGCGGGCCGGATGTGCGCCGCCGGCGGCGTGGACATCCGGATCGGTGGGCGGCCGTACACCTCCTGCCGCGCCCCGGGCAAGGCGATCATCAATCTGGAGCGGTGGCGGTTGTCGGTGCCGCACTACGTCGAGGCGAAGGTGCCGCTGACCGTCTACCGCACCTACGTGGTCAACCACGAGGTCGGACACGAGCTGGGTCACCGGCACGAGCGCTGCCCGGGCAAGGGCAAGCCGGCGCCGGTGATGATGCAGCAGACGCTCTTCCTGAACGGCTGCGTCGCGAATCCCTGGCCGTACCTCGACGGCCGGCGTTACGCCGGACCGCCACTCTGACCCGATTGGGCGTCGGTGCGCCGCCTGCCCGACCTGCCGGGGTGATCCTGCGCACCGCGCGGTCCGGGCGACCGGTTATTCCCGTTCTCGCATGCCGGGCGACGTGTGCCTGCTCATGGTCGATGGACGCCTCGGCGAGCAACAATGGCGGTTACCTGTCACATCGATTCCGGGGAGTTCACCGTGTCGCTGCCCCCGCTCGTCGAACCCGCCGCCGAGCTGACCGTTGACGAGATCCGCCGCTACTCGCGCCACCTGATCATTCCCGATGTCGGGGTGGACGGCCAGAAGCGGCTGAAGAACGCCCGGGTGCTCTGTGTCGGTGCCGGGGGCCTCGGCTCGCCGGCGTTGCTGTACCTGGCCGCCGCCGGGGTCGGCACACTCGGCATCATCGACTTCGACACCGTCGACGAGTCCAACCTTCAGCGGCAGATCATCCATGGCGTCTCCGACATCGGCCGCCCCAAGGCCGAGTCTGCCGCGGCGAGCATCCGCGAGATCAATCCGCTGGTCGACGTCGTGATCCACAACACCGTGCTGGACCGGGAGAACGTCCGCGAGATCTTCGCCCAGTACGACCTGATCCTCGACGGCACCGACAACTTCGCCACCCGTTACATGGTCAACGACGCGGCGGTGCTGCTCGGCAAGCCGTACGTCTGGGGGTCGATCTACCGCTTCGACGGCCAGGCGTCGGTGTTCTGGTCCGAGCACGGTCCCTGCTACCGCTGCCTCTACCCGGAGCCCCCGCCGCCCGGCATGGTCCCCTCCTGCGCCGAGGGTGGCGTGCTCGGCGTGCTCTGCGCCTCGATCGGGTCGATCCAGGTCAACGAGGCGATCAAGCTGCTCACCGGCATCGGCGAGCCGCTGGTCGGCCGGCTGATGGTCTACGACGCCCTGGAGATGAGCTACCGCAAGATCAAGGTACGCAAGGACCCGAACTGCGTGCTCTGCGGCGAGAACGCCACGCTGACCGACCTGATGGAGGACTACGAGGACTTCTGCGGCGCGGTGTCGGTCGAGGCGCAGGAGGCGGTGGTCGACGCGACCATCACCGCGGCCGAGCTGAAGGAGTGGCAGGACGCCGAGAAGGACATCTTCCTCGTCGACGTGCGGGAAGCGGCCGAGTACGAGATCGTTCGCATCCCCGGGTCGACCCTGATCCCCAAGAACGAGATCCTCTCCGGTGCGGCGCTGGCCAAGCTGCCGCAGGACAAGCAGATCGTGCTGCACTGCAAGTCCGGCGTCCGCTCCGCCGAGGCGCTCGCCGCGCTGAAGGCGGCCGGCTTCCGCGACGCGGTCCACGTCCAGGGCGGCGTGCTCTCCTGGATCAAGCAGATCGACCCCTCCCTCCCCGAGTACTGATGCAAGGAAGGGCCCCTTCTTAACGCCTGCGGTAGAGAAGGGGCCCCTTCTTGACGCCCAGCCTTGGCCTGCCGCCTCGACGCCCTGCGCAACCCCGCCGACGGGCCGGTCCACCTGCCCAAAGAACCGAGGCGGATCGGCGTTTCCGCCGGTAGCCTGGCCGCCGTGGTCGACATCGACGCCGCGATCGGGTTCGTGGTGGCGCACGGAGATGCGGTGGAGCGTGCCCGCCTCTCCTGGTTGCGCACCGGCACCCCGCCGCCGCCCGCGGTGCTCGACAGCGCGGAGGTCGGCCAGACCCTCGGCGGCGGCTGGCCGGCGACCTGGGGCGACGAGGTCGCCTCCGTGGACGCGACCTGCTTCCGCCTCACCGAGCTGGACGACCTCGGCGGCCTGGGCCGTCCGGCCGCCCGTCGGGCGTTGGACTGGCTGGCCGCCTCCCAGCAGCGCGACGGCTGCTGGGAGGAGGACGCGGCGCTTGCTGACAGCGCCCCCGAATGGGCCCGCCCGGGCAGTCCGGAGGCCCGGCTCTACCTGACCGCCAACGCCGCGTTCTGGCTCACCGTGGCCGGCCTGGATGCCCGGGCCGCCGGCCCGCTCGACCACCGGGTCGGCGGGGCGTACGCCGGGGTGGTCCAGGCCGCCGGCCAGGCGCTCGCCGCCCAGCTGCGTCCCGACGGCAGTTGGCCGTCCTTCCTGGCCGCCGGCTGGCTGAGCGCGGCGGTGCTGCACCGGCAGCAGATGTTCTACGAGTCGGCGCGGATCAAGGCGGTCCTCGCCGAGCGGATCCCGCAGGCGGCGCCGGCCGACGCCGCGTGGCTGGCCTCGACGCTGCGCCGGGTCGGCGTCGACGAGCAGGAGTGGACGCTGGTGGCGGCCCGCCGCCGGCTGGCCGAGACGCAGCGCACCGACGGCGGTTGGAGCAGCGACGACGGCCACCAGTTCGACGTCCACGCCACCCTGGCCGTGATCCGCGCCTTCCGCTGAAACCCTGATCAGCCGCGCAGGTGGGCGTCGCCGGTGACGACGTACTTGGTGCTGGTCAGTTCGGGCAGACCCATCGGGCCGCGGGCGTGCAGCTTCTGGGTGGAGATGCCGATCTCGGCGCCGAAGCCGAACTCGCCGCCGTCGGTGAAGCGGGTCGAGGCGTTCACCATCACGGCCGCCGAGTCGACCCGGGCCACGAACTCCCGGGCCGCCGACTGCGAGTCGGTGACGATCGCGTCGGTGTGGCCGCTGCCGTACCGCCGGATGTGTCCGACCGCCGCGTCGAGCGAGTCGACGACGGCGACGGCGATGTCCGCGGAGAGGTACTCGGTGGCGAAGTCCTCGTCGGTGGCGGCGACCACCGCGTCGGAGTACGCGGCCACCCGGGCGTCGCCGTGCACGGTGACCCCGGCCTCGGCGAAGGCGGCGAGCACCGGCGGCAGGAACGCGTCGGCGATTCCCGCGTGCACCAGCAGCGACTCGGCGGTGTTGCAGGTCGACAGCCGCTGCGTCTTGGCGTTGAGCGTGATCGCGGCGGCCTTGCCGACGTCGGCGGCGGCATCCACGTACACGTGGCAGTTGCCCACCCCGGTCTCGATCACCGGCACGGTCGACTCCTCGACCACGGTCCGGATCAGCGACGCGCCGCCGCGCGGGATCAGCACGTCCACCAGGCCCCGGGCCCGCATCAACTCCTTGACCGAGTCGCGGGTGGTGGCGTCGAGCAACTGCACGGCGTCCGCCGGCAGGCCGGCGCCGGCGATCGCGTCCCGCAGCACCGCCACCAGCGCCGCGTTGGAGTGCGCGGCCGATGAGGAGCCACGCAGCAGCGCCGCGTTGCCGGACTTCAGGCAGATGCCGGCGGCGTCCACGGTGACGTTCGGCCGGGCCTCGTAGATGATGCCGACCACGCCGAACGGCACCCGGATCTGCCGCAGCTCCAGCCCGTTGGGCAGGGTCGAGCCGCGGAGCACCTCGCCCACCGGGTCGGGCAGCCCGGCCATCTCGCGCAGCGCCTCGGCGATCCCGGCGACCCGGCCCTCGTCGAGGGCGAGCCGGTCCAGGATGGCCGCGCTCAGCCCGGCCTCGCGTCCGGCCGCCAGGTCCGCGCCGTTCGCGGCCACGATCTCCGGGGTACGCGCCACCAGCGCGTCGGCCATCGCGTGCAGCGCGGCGTCCTTGGCGGTACGCGTCGCCACGGCCAGCGCCTCCGCCGCCGTACGCGCTCGGCGGGCCTGCTCGGTCACGCTCATCCCATGCTCCTCACGGTGTTAGGAGGGGACCCTTTCAATGCACCAGGCGTTAAAAGGGGGCCCCTGCTTACAGCAGTACCAGGTCGTCGCGGTGGACGACCTCTCGTTCGTACGCCGGGCCGAGCGCCGCGGCGAGGTCGGTGGTGGAGCGCCCGAGCAGACCGGGCAGCTCGACCGCGTCGTAGTTGACCAGCCCTCGGGCCACCGGTGCGCCGGAGGTGTCGACCAGGTCGACCGGGTCCCCGGCGGTGAACGCCCCGTCCACGGCGGTGATCCCGGCCGGCAGCAGCGACTTGCGCCGGTCCACCACGGCGGCGACCGCACCGGGATCGAGGTGCAGCCGCCCCCGGGGCGAGGTGGCGTGGGCGAGCCAGAACAGCCGGGCGGCCGGGCGGCGGGGGCTGGGGTGGAAGAAGGTGCCGACCGGCTCGCCGGCCAGCGCCGCGACGGCCTGGGCGGCGGAGGTGAGCACCACCGGGATGCCGAACCCGGTGGCGATCCGGGCCGCCTCGACCTTGGTCACCATGCCACCGGTGCCGACCCCGGACCGGCCGGTGCCGCCGACGTCGACGCCGGCCAGGTCGGCCTCGTCGCGTACCTCGGCGATGCGGCGGGAGCCGGGGCGGGCCGGGTCGCCCGTCCAGAGCGCGTCGACGTCGGAGAGGAGCACCAGCAGGTCGGCGTCGACCAGCGCGGCCACCAGCGCGGCCAGCCGGTCGTTGTCGCCGAACCGGATCTCCTCGGTGGCGACCGTGTCGTTCTCGTTGACGATCGGCACCGCCCGCAGGTCGAGCAGCTTGCGCAGGGTGCGGTACGCGTTGCGGTAGTGCGCCCGCCGGGTCACGTCGTCGACGGTGAGCAGCACCTGGCCGACGGTACGGCCGTGCCGGGCGAAGGCCGCGGCGTACCGCCCGATCAGCAGCCCCTGGCCGACGCTGGCGGCGGCCTGCTGGGTGGCCAGGTCACGCGGTCGTCGAACCAGGCCGAGCGGGGCCAGGCCGGCGGCGATCGCCCCGGAGGAGACGAGCACCACCTCGCGCCCGTCGGCGGAGCGGGCGCCGAGGGCGTCGACGAGCACGTCGAGCCGCTCGTCGTCCAGCCCGCCGGTGGCGGTGGTCAACGAGGATGATCCGATCTTGACGACGACCCGCCGGGCCGTCGTGACTGCGTCGCGCACCCGCCTATTCTGCGTCGTCACCGCGGCGACCCCCGCCTCCCCTCCCATACTCTGGCCAGCTGTGACACCTGACGAGTACGTCGAGGCGGTGCTGGAACTGGTTGAGCGGATCCCACCGGGGCAGGCGATGTCGTACGGCGCGGTGGCCGACGCGCTGGCCGAGCGCTCCGGCCGGGCCTCCGCCCGGCTGGTCGGGGCCATCATGTCCCGACATGGCAGCGGCGTGCCCTGGCATCGGGTGGTCAACGCCTCCGGCGGCATGCCCCCCGCGCTCGCGGCCGAGGCGCGGGCGCGATGGCTCGCCGAGGGTACGCCGTTGCGCCAGGACCGGGTGGACATGCGGGCGGCCGGTTGGTGGCCCGGTGAGGGGATGTGACCGACGGCATAACGTGAGTAGCATCCGGCTCCATGGGCGCGCCGCCGGGTGGATCCGGCTCACCACCACCCGCCGCCGCGCCGGGGGTGCTGCCGCGCGGGGTGCACGTCGGATACTCCCTCGGCTCGCTGGCCACCGGTGCGTTCGGCACCGTGCCGGGGCTGTTGCTGCTGCCGTACCTCACCGACACCCTCGGCGTGGCCGCCGGGATGGCGGCCCTGCTGGTGCTGCTGCCGAAGGCGTGGGACGTGCTGGTCAACCCGGTGGCCGGGCGGATCTCCGACCGCACCCGCTCCCGCTGGGGTGCCCGCCGGCCGTACCTGCTGATCGGTGGGCTGGCGCTGGCCGGGCTGTTCGGGTCGATCTTCGCCGCGCCGTTCGGCGCCGGACCCGCCGCCGCCGCGTACGTGGCGGTCGCCTTCCTGGCCACCGCCACCGCGTTCGCCTTCTTCCAGGTCCCGTACGTGGCGATGCCGGCCGAGCTGACCAGCGACTACGCCGAACGTACCCGGATGATGACCTGGCGGATCGCGGTGCTGGCGCTGGCCATCCTGGTCTCCGGGGCGGTGGCCCCGCTGGTGCGCGACGCGGCCGGCGGGGGCGTGCCGGGACACCGCTGGATGGGGCTGTTCGTCGCGGCACTGATCGCGCTCGGCGCGGTCGGGGCCTTCCTCGGCACCCGGTCCGCCCCGCAGGGCACCACCGGGGAGAGCGAGCCCAGCCTGCGTGCCCAGCTCGCGGTGGCCGGCCGCAACCGGCCGTTCCGGGCGTTGCTGCTCTGCTTCGTGGTGCAGTCCGCCGGGGTGGCGACGATCCTCGCCGGGGTCCAGTACTTCGCCGACCAGATCCTGGGCGACTCGACGACCGGGCCCACCCTGCTGTTCGTCTGTTTCGTCGGCCCGGCCCTGGTGGTGATGCCGCTGTGGTCCCGGGTCGGCGCCCGGCTGGGCAAGCTCGCCGGCCTGGTGGCCGCGTCGCTGATCCTGGCCGCCGGCGGGCTGGCCCTGGTCGCCGCGCCGGTGCTGCCCGCGCCCGTGATCTACCTGCTGGTCGCGTCGGTCGGCGTCGGGTACGCCGGGCAGCAGGTCTTCGCGCTGGCCATGCTGCCGGACTGCATCGCGTACGACACGGCGCGCACCGGGCGTCGACAGGCCGGCGTCTTCACCGGGCTGTGGACGGCCGGCGAGACCTTCGGGCTGGCCCTCGGCCCGGGCATCTACGGGTTGGTGCTCGCCCTCACCGGATACGTCTCCTCCACCACCGGCACGGCCGCCGCCCAGTCCGACACCGCCCGCCTCGGCGTGCTGCTCGGCTTCACCGTGCTACCCGCCCTCCTCGTGGCCCTGGCCATCCTCCTTCTCCGCCCCTACGACCTCACCGAGGCCCGCCTCGCCACCCTCACCACCGCCGCCGATCATGGAGTTGTGGTCGGGACAAAAGCCGCTAATCAGCACGCAAAGGGGACCACAAGTCCATGATCGACGAAGACCGGGCGGCGCTGCCCGCGCACGGGGTGTCCGCCGAGCGGGTGTTGGGGGAGATCCGGGAGTTGCGGGGGTTGGATCGGCCCACGCATGGCGGGCGGCTGTTCGCGTATGTGTACGACCCGGGAGTGGCGGGGCTGGACGAGCTCGCGGCCGCCGCGTACGCCGAAAGTGCGCACGTCAACGGGCTCGATCCGACCGCCTTCCCCTCGCTGCTGGCGATGGAGAACGCGCTGGTCGGTGCGGCTGCGCGGGTGCTCGGCGGCGGGCCCGGCACGAGCGCGCCGGAGGCGGTCGGCAGCGTCACCAGTGGCGGCACCGAGTCGCTCATCCTGGCCGTCAAGGCGGCCCGGGACGCCCGGCCGGAGATCGACGCCCCCCGGGTCGTGGTGCCGGCCAGTGCCCACGCCGCGTTCGCCAAGGCGGCGCACTACCTGCGGGTGGAACTCGACGCGGTGCCCCTGGACCCGGTGACGCTGCGGCCGGCGGTCGCCGACGTGGCCGCCGCGATCCGGCCGGAGGCGGTCCTGGTGGCCTGCTCCGCGCCGTCGTACGCGCACGGCGTGGTCGACCCCGTCGAGCAGATCGCACAGGTGGCCGCCGCAGCCGGGGTGCGGTGCCACGTGGACGCCTGCTTCGGCGGCTGGACCCTGTCGTATCTGCGCCGCCTCGGCGTGCCGGTGCCCGCGTTCGACTTCGCCGTACCCGGGGTCACCTCGATCTCCGTCGACCTGCACAAGTACGCGTACGCCCCGAAGGGCGTCTCGGTGCTGCTGCACCGCGATGCCGGGCTGCGGGCGCCGCAGTACTTCGCGTACGCCGACTGGCCTGGCTACACCATGGTCAACCCGGTGATCTCCTCCACCCGCTCCGGCGGCCCGATCGCCGCCGCGTACGCCACCCTGCGACACCTCGGCGACGACGGCTACCTGGAGCTGACCCGCCGAACCTGGGCGGCGGTGCGGGCCCTGGCCGACGCGGTGCGCGGCGTCGACGGGCTGCGGCTGGTCGCCGAGCCGGAGTCGACCGTCGTCTGCCTCACCTCGACCGATCCGGATCTGGACCTCTTCGTGCTGGTCGACGAGCTGACCGCACGCGGCTGGCACACCCAGCCCCAGCTCGCGTACGCCGGGCTGCCGCGCAGCGTGCACCTGACGGTGACCGCCGCGGTAGCGCCCCGGGTGGCGGAGTTCGGGACGGCCCTCGCCGAGGCGGCGGCCGGGGCGCGGGCCACCGGTCCGGTGGTGCTGCCACCGGAACTGCTGGCGCTCGCCGGCAGCCTCACCCCGCAGGCGCTCACCCCGCAACTGGTCGCCGAGCTGGCCGACGGGCTCGGCCTGGTCGGCCGGCCCGGGCCACCGGACCGGATGGCGGTGGTGAACACCCTGCTCGACGCCGCCCCGGTGCCGCTGCGGGAACGGCTGTTGGTGGAGTTCGTCGGGCTGCTGCAACGCCCGACCTGGTAGCTCCGGCGCCGAGGTCGACGGCAGCCGGCGCGGCGGCCCGGCACCCCGGGCCGCCGCGCCGGTCGATCAGCGGCTGCCAGGCAGGTCGACGGAGTTGTCCCGCGGTTTCCGATCCTTCAGGTGCCGGTCCCGGCCGTCGAAGTGGACGACCAGCAGGCTCGGCATGGGCGCCATCTCGGCCGGGTCGGTCAGGAAGCGGAAGGTGTAGCTGCGCCGTGCGCCGGACGGTAGGCCGTCCAGCAGGCAGGTCTCGGTCCCGGACATGGTGACTATCCGGCACCGGGACAGATCGCCCCCGGCCCGCTCGCCCAGCGTGAAGTAGTGGCCGAAGCCGAGCCGGGGCACGTCGACCGGACCCTTGTTGGTCACCGTGACGGTGAACGAAGCGAGCCGCTTGCCATCGCCGTCGGGTGGGTCCAGCACCAGCGGACTCGCGGTCAGGGTGAGATCGGTCAGCCGGGGATCGACGCCGAACGCCGTCGGTCCGCCCGTCTGCTTGAACCGGTCGCCGGTCCACGCGTACGTCCGCCGCTGCCGCTGTGGCCACCAGTCAGGGATGTCGCAGCAGGGCTGGATGTCGGCGACGTCCACCCGGATCTGCCCGTCGGAGGCCACCGCGACCTCCGTGATGTCGTCCATTCCCTCTCGGGTGCCGACCACCCGGCCGAGGGTGACGATCCGACCGGTGTCGTCCCGCGAGAAAACGACCACCTGCTTGGCCAAAGCCTCCCCGTACCGGCAGGCGACCAGGGCGATCGTGTCGGTGCCGCCATCGCCGTTCACGTCGCCGTAGCGGAGTTCGCCGCCCAGCTCCGGCCGCTGCTCCGGCTGCGGTTCACGCAGCCGGACGTTGTCGGTGGTGCAGGTCGCCGGAGCGTACGACGGCCAGACCGGCAGGTCGACGCGCGCCGCGAGAAGCTGGGCCCGGCTGATCCGCCCGTCCGGCCCGGCCGAGGTCGGGCTGGCCGTGCTCGGCGTCGTCATCGGGGTGGTCGGTGCCGGTGCCGACGTCGGTGTCGGTGTCGCCGGGGGCGTCGGTTCGGCGGTCTGTCCCGGCACCGGCGACGGGTCGGAACGGTTCAGGGCCGCGTGCGCGCCCATCGGGACGACGACGGCGAGCACCACGGCCGCCGCGGTGGCCACCGCCGCCCGCTGGCGCCGTCGACGGACCGTGAGCCGTACGGCGTTTGTCCCGGCCGGTCGCACCGCCGGGGCGTACGCCGCCCGGAACGCGGCGAACTCGCCGCTGACGAGGATCTCCTCCGGTTCAGTCATGGCCGTTCACCTCCCTGGTGCTGGTCAGTTGCGCGGCCAGTGCCAACCGGCCCCGGTGCAGCCAGGACTTGACCGTGCCCTCCGGCACCTCTTCCTGCTGCGCGATCTGCGTGACGGAGAGATCCGCCAGGTAGTGCAGCACCACCGCCCTGCGCTGGGTGGGCGGCAGTTGGGCCAGGGCGGCGGTGAGCGCCACCCGGTCCGGTTCGGGCCCCGCCACGTGCTCCTGCCGCTGCCGGCGCAGCCAGGACTGGGCGGTCCGCACCCGTCGCCAACGGCTGGCGGCGAGGTTCCAGGCGACCCGGCGGACCCAGCCCACCGGGTCGTCGTACCGGGACAGCCGTGACCAGCGGGCATAGGCCCGGCAGAACGCCTCCTGGACCAGGTCCTGCGCCTGCGACAGGTCACCGCAGTACGCGGCGAGCTGAAGCGTCAGGGATCGGAAGTGGGTGTGGTAGAGCTTGTCGAAGTCGACCCCCTCGGCCGGCTCCGGAAACTCTGTCGGCTGGTCCGGAGGTGGCTCCCCGAGTCGTGGCTTTCCGGTCACCATCATGCGTCCTCCCCGTCTGCTCCCCGTCGCGCGGTCGACGCCCTTCACACGCCTCGACGCGGGCGAGGGTTGCGGAGGTTGGCAGCCGTGGTGCTGTGATTGACTGTCACATCGGGGACAGATGAGGGGGGCTCGAGGTGCAGTTGCCGGCAGTGCTCGGTGAGCCGATCCGGTTCGTGCTCAACTGGGGCCGGCGTTACTCGCTCTGGGTCTTCAACTTCGGGCTGGCCTGCTGCGCCATCGAGTTCATCGCGACCAGCATGTCCCGACACGACTTCATGCGGCTCGGCGTGATCCCGTTCGCGCACGGGCCACGGCAGGCCGACCTGATGGTGGTCTCCGGCACGGTCACCGACAAGATGGCCCCGGCGATCAAGCGGCTCTACGACCAGATGCCCGAGCCGAAGTACGTCATCTCGTTCGGCGCCTGCTCCAACTGCGGCGGCCCGTACTGGGACTCGTACTCGGTGACCAAGGGCGTCGACCAGCTCATCCCGGTCGACGTCTACGTGCCGGGCTGTCCGCCCCGGCCAGAGGCGCTGCTGCACGGCATCCTCCGGTTGCAGGAGAAGATCGCCGCCGAGCAGTCCGGCGTCGGCGGCGTGTCCCGCCCGGACCTGCTCGCCCCGCCGACCGACGCCCCGCCCAGCGACGGCGCGTCACCCCGCTCGGCCGCCTCGCTCACCGCACCACCCGTGCGCCCACCGACCGCCTGAGCCGGCTCAGGCGGTGAAGTCGAGGACCACCTTGATGTCCTCCGGGCCGGGGGAGTACGCCCTGGCGTAGTCCGACAGCGGCACCCGGCGGGTGATCAGCGAGCCGAGCCAGGCATGGTCGGCCCGAGCCAGCGCGTCGGCGGCGGCGTCCCAGTGTCGCCGGTTGGCATTGACCGAACCGAAGACGACGTTGTTCTCCAGCACCAGGGTCCGGTTGAGGGCGCCCGCGTCGAAGTCGATGGTCCGCCCGCCGGTGGAGACGCCGGTCAGGCAGACGATCCCGTTGAGAGCGACCTTGCACATCGCCTCCAGCACGACGACCGGCGCGCCGGTGCACTCGACGATGATGTCCGGCTCGAAGTCGAGTTGGTCGACCGGCACCGAGTGGTACGTCGCGCCGAGCGCACCGGCCAGCGCGGGCTTCGGGCCGTCGGTCGCCAGGTCGAGCACGTGCACGGCGAGTCCCCGCTGACTGGCCAGCAGCGCGGCCAGCAGACCGATCGGCCCGGCGCCGGTGATCAACGCGGTACGCGGTTGCCACTCCGCCCGCTGGCCGATCCGGTCGATGTGCTCCCATGCCTTGGCCACCACACTGGTCGGTTCCAGCAGCACACCGACCTCGTGCAGCGCCGGGTGGAGCCCGACGGCGAAGCGCGGCTGAACCCGCCACCGCTGGCGAGCGAAGCCGGGCAGCGCTTTGATGCCGTGCTCGGTGAACATGCCGTTGCGGCACATGTCCCACTCGCCGACCGCGCAGTTCGGGCACGGCAGCGGATCGGGGTGTCGGACGATCCCGGCCACCAGGTCGCCGGGCTGCAAGGTGCCGGTCGGATCCTCCAGGACCCGACCCAGCGACTCGTGCCCGAGCACCAGGTGGTCGGTGCCGGGTGGCGCCTCGCCGTAGTGCCCCTCGATGATCTCGATGTCGGTGCCGCAGATCCCCACCGCGAGGGCCTCCACCAGGATGGCTCCCTCGTCGGAGGCCGGCTCCGGGTAGTCGTCGAGCAGCCGCAGCGAACCCGATACCCCGGGAATGACAGTCACAGCGCGCACCGTTCCATCCTGACGACCAGCGCCGGCCACCACCGGCAAAGCGCACATCTCCACCCGCCCGCGTACGTCCGACCGCCGCTCGGCGCGCCCCGGGCCGCCGCGTTCCGCCGTGGTCGGCCATAGGATCAGCGGCATGACACCGGAAGAGGTCGGCCAGCGGCTCGTCGCGCTGCTCGCGCCCGTCGAGGCCACCGCGACGGTCTCCGGCGGTCAGGCCCACTCCCGAGCCACCGTCGACGTACCTGCGCAGGGCTGGCGCGCGGCGCTGCTGGCCGCGCGCGACGACGCCGAGCTGGCCTGCGACTACTTCGACTGGCTCTCCGCGGTCGACGAGTTGGCCGACGGCTTCGACGTGGTCGCCCACCTCTGGTCCACCCGGCACCGGCACGGCGTGTTGCTGCGTGCGCGGATACCGCGCGAGACGCCGACGGTCGAGTCCGTGGTGGACGTGTTCCCGGGTGCCGCCTGGCACGAGCGGGAGACCCACGAGATGTTCGGCATCGACTTCGCCGGGCACGCCGACCTGCGGCCGTTGCTGCTGCCACCGGAGTTCGAGGGGCATCCGCTGCGCAAGGAGTTCGTGCTCGCCTCGCGGGTGGCCAAGCCCTGGCCGGGGGCGAAGGAACCAGGCGAGTCGGAGGCCGGTGGCGGCCGACGGCCGATCCGGCCGCCGGGCGTGCCCGCGCCGGGCGAGTGGGGCACGACGCCCACGCCGGCGGGGGCGGGCGGCGTCGGGGAGGGGCCACGCGGCGGGGTGCCGGCCCGCCCGGCCCGCGAGCGGCCCGCCCGCCCGGCCGGGGAAGGGTCCGCCCCGACGGACGGAGGTACGCCCTGATGCCGCTGTGGCTGGAGCTGGTGATCCGGATCGGCGGGGTGCTGGCCGCCTTTCTCGTCCTTCCGCTGCTGGTCGGGCAGGCCGAGCACAAGGTGATGGCGCACATGCAGGGCCGGCTCGGACCGATGTACGCGGGCGGCTTCCACGGCTGGGCGCAGCTGATCGCTGACGGGGTGAAGTTCGTTCAGAAGGAGGACATCACCCCACGGGCAGCGGACCGGCCGGTGTTCCGGCTGGCGCCGGCGGTGGCGCTGCTGCCGTACCTGCTGGTCCTGCTGGTCATCCCGCTCGGCCCGAACGACCTGGTCGGACAGCCGTTGGACATCGGCCTGTTCTTC
Organism: Micromonospora sonchi; assembly: GCF_014646235.1. Lineage (GTDB taxonomy): Bacteria > Actinomycetota > Actinomycetes > Mycobacteriales > Micromonosporaceae > Micromonospora > Micromonospora sonchi. The sequence goes on from NZ_BMNB01000005.1 coordinate 249,108, forward strand.
GTGCTGGCGGTGGTCGGCGTGGGCGTGCTGGCGGTGCTGATGTCGGCCTGGGCCTCGGCCAACAAGTACAGCCTGCTCGGCGGGCTGCGCGGTGCCGCCCAGCTGCTCGGCTACGAGCTGCCGCTGGTGCTGGCCGCCGCGTCGGTGGCGATGGCCGCCGGCACGCTGAGCCTCTCCGGCATCGTCGAGGCGTGGCGGCCCTGGTGGCTGATCTGGCAGGCCCCGGCGATGGTGGTCTTCTTCCTGGCCGGCCTGGCCGAGATTCGTCGGCCGCCGTTCGACATGCCGGTGGCCGATTCGGAGCTGGTCTTCGGATACCTGACCGAGTACACCGGCCTGCGTTTCGCCTTCCTGCTGCTGGCCGAGTACGTCGGCATCGTGGTGATCGCCGCGCTGACCACGGTGCTCTTCCTCGGTGGTTGGCAGGGTCCCTTCGCCGACGCCCAGCTCGGTTGGCTCTGGACCCTGCTCAAGGTGGCCGCCGTCAGCTTCCTGATCATCTGGCTCCGGGTCTCCTACCCCCGCCTCCGTGCGGACCAGCTCCAACGCCTCTGCTGGCTCGTCCTGGTCCCCACCGCCCTGGCCCAACTAGTCCTCACCGCCGCCGTCCGGGTGGCCCTCTAACCACCCCCCCCACCCCACCCCACCCCACCCCCACCCCACCCCTGACCTCCGTTGATCATGAGGTTAGCGGCAGTTAAGGAGATCGACTTCGCCGCTAACCTCATGATCAACGCGGGCGGGGGGTGGGGTGGGTGGGTGGGTGGGGGGGGTGGGGGGTGTCCCTATGACCTTTGTCAAGGAGACGCCCGCAGCAGGGCGATCCACTGGTGATGTGCAGGACGGGTTGGGTGTCGGACAGGGGATGAGTGTCGGATCGGCTGCGGCTTTTCCGGTTCCT
>NZ_BMNB01000006.1 GCF_014646235.1 Micromonospora sonchi
GGGCCGGGCGGCGGCGCGGGCACCGGCCCGGGCGGGTACGGCCCGGGCACCGGTGGCGCCGGCGCGGGCACGGGCGGTGCCGGCGACGGTGGTGTCGGCCCGGGCACGGGTGGTGCCGGCGTGGGCTCCGGCTCAGGTGCCGGCGGCTCCACGGGCGTGGGCGCGGGCGGCTGCACCGGCTCGGGCGTGGGCGGCTGGGCGGGTTCCGATGGTTCCGGGTCGACCGGGGCCGAACGGTAGACGGCCGACGGCTTGCCGCCGATTCCGACGGCGTGCGCCTCGTCCACGCCCACCCGGCTCATCCCGGGCACCCGGACAGTGGCTCGTGCCGGCTGCGCAGGGTCGGGCTCCCGCTGCCTGGGAAGCCCACTCCCGCCCGCCGCGCCGATGCTCGGCGCCGACCCGGCGCTCGTCGGGCTGACCCGCGCCCGGGCGGTCGGCGGGGAACTGCGCTCCGGGCGGTGCCCGGCCGGAACAGCCGGTGCGGTGGCCCGGTAGCGCGTCCCCGCCACACCGTCGTCGGGTGTCGCGAGCCCGCGGACACCGGCCCGGCCGACCGCCGGCAGGCTTCCCGTCGCCGCCTGCACCGGGGAGCGTTCGTCGGTCGGGGCGGGAGCCGATCCAGGGTCGCTTGCTGGAGTCTCGTGCTCGGTCATTCTCGCCTCCGCGCCACGCTCGCACCCGGACCCGTACGGCCGGACCGGGAGTGCCTGATTGACACCGTGCCACATCCCGACGGTGTCGCACACCCGGAGTGCCCACAGTGCTCCCGGGGGTATCCCGTCGGTGTCGGCCGGCGGCCGCGTCGGCCCGGGGAGGCGATCGAGGTCGCGGCCGGTCAGGAACCGCCGAGAGTGGACGGGGTGACCGACGAGTCGCTCTCGTCAGGAGTGCGGCTGGTCGCCGCCGTGGTCGGTGCGGTGCTGCTGTCATGGTTGCCCGGCGGCTCGTCGTCCGACGGGCTCGGGGCCGGCGCGGTGGTGCGGGTCGGGCTCGGGGCGGGTGCGGTGGTGCGGCTCGGGGTCGGGGCGGGTGCGGTGGTGGGCGTGGTGGAGCCGGTCGGGCTCGGGGTCGGGGTGGTCGGCCGGGGCGTCGCGGTCGGCTTCGGCTTCGGCGTGGTGCTCGGCGTCGGAGTCGGCTTGGCCGTCGGAGGCTTCGAGGGGGTGGGCGAGGGGGTGGGCGAGGCCGACGGGGCCGGCACCGCACCGACCACTCGGGTGGCGGCGTAGAGCCGGGACCAGCTGGGGGTCGAGATCTTCACCCGCTCCCTGCTGTTCGGTGCGTGGATCATCTTGCCGCCGCCGATGTACATCCCGACGTGGTGGATGCTCGTCCAACTGCTGCCGGAGGCGAAGAAGAGCAGGTCCCCGGGGAGCAGGGCGGTCCGGGGCACGGTTCGCGACCGGGTCGCCCGGTACTGGTCGCGGGAGATGCGCGGCAGCTGGTAGTAGCCCGCCGAACGGTATGCCGCCCACATCAGCCCCGAGCAGTCGAACGTGTCCGGACCCTGGGTGGCCCAGACGTACCTGTCGCCGAGCTGCTTACGGGCGTACGCGACCGCGGCCTGCGCGGTGGGATGTGCGCCCAGCCCGTTCGTCGGCTGGTCGACATAGCCGGCACCGATCCGTTGCTCGGCGCGCTCCTGCTCGCGGGCCAGCTCGACCAGTTGCGCGGCGTTGTCCTCGCGCAGCTTGAGCAGCTTCGCCTCTTCGTCCCGCAGCGCCTTCTCGGTGGCGGCGTACTGCTCCTGGACGCCCCGCAGCCGGGACTCGGCCGCCGCGTGCGCCTGAGTCGCCACCTGCTCGTCGGTGCCGGCGCGGGCCAGTTCACCGGCCACCGGGCCGGTGGCACCCTCGACCCGTTCACCGAGGTTGACCCGGCGGAGCAGATCCAGGTGCCGCAGGTCGGCGGCGAAGGCACCGGGCGGCAGGGCGGCGTCGACCTTGATCGCCTCGGCAGCGGCCTGGTCGGCGCGCTGCTGGGCCTGGGTCAGCGCGGCTCGGGCGAACTCCAGGTCGCGCTCGGCGGTGCGGAGTTGGCTCTCCGCCTCGACGCGTTGCTGCTCCAGCTCGAGCAGTCGGGTGCCCAACTCGCCGACCCGGGCCTCGGCGGCGAGGATCTGGGTTTCGAGCACGCTGGCGCCGGTGGTGGTCGGTACGGTCACCGCGCCCGGGATGCCATCGGCGGGCGCGCCGCCGGGAAGTTGGAGCGGGCCGGTCGCCACCGGACGGCTGCCGGTGTCGGGGACCGTGACGGGCACGCCCGGCTCGGCGTACGCCGGAGCGGCGAGGACGGCGCTGGCGACCGCGCTGACCAGGGCGGACCAGAGCATCGGTCGCAGCACCGGCGAAATCACCGGAACCCTCCGCCGTCGTCGCCCGTGTCCGCTGTCGACCATTCCGCTCCCCGTCCGGTGCGTTGCACCGCGTCGTGGTGAACGCGGTTGTTCGGGCGACGAGAGTGTCATGCCCCACTCTGTCTTACCCCACCTGCCCCCACGGTGTCGATGCCCGGAGGGGCAACAGCAGCTGAGAGTTGGCTGAGGTGACGCAGCGCCGAGCCGACCCCGCCCAATGTTGACGGACCGCGCTGTGAGCTGCCGCTGCGTCCGACGTAGGCTCGCTTGGTGGCCGGGCGCCGGTCGCGACCGCAGGGAAGGACGGGGCTTTCGATGGACGCCGGACTCAAGCGCGAGCTCGAAGCGAAGGTGTACGCCGGGGAGCGGCTGACCCGTGAGGACGGGATCGCCCTCTACGCCAGCGACGACCTGACCTGGCTGGGTCGGCTGGCCCAGCACAGGCGTACCGAGCTCAACGGCGACCGGGTCATGTTCAACGTCAACCGGCACCTCAACCTGACCAACGTGTGCAGCGCGAGCTGCGCGTACTGCTCCTTCCAGCGCAAGCCCGGCGAGAAGGACGCGTACACGATGCGCATCGACGAGGCGGTCCGCAAGGCCAAGGAGATGGAGGACGAGCAGCTGACCGAGCTGCACATCGTCAACGGCCTGCACCCGACGCTGCCCTGGCGCTACTACCCGAAGGTGCTGCGCGAGCTGAAGGCGGCGCTGCCGAACGTCAAGCTCAAGGCGTTCACCGCGACCGAGGTGCAGTGGTTCGAGAAGATCAGCGGGCTGACCGCCGACGCGATTCTCGACGAGCTGATGGACGCCGGCCTCGAGTCGCTGACCGGGGGCGGTGCGGAGATCTTCGACTGGGAAATCCGCCAGCACATCGTCGATCACGCCTGCCACTGGGAGGACTGGTCGCGCATCCACCGGCTGGCCCACAGCAAGGGCATGAAGACCCCGTCGACCATGCTCTACGGCCACATCGAGGAGCCCCGGCACCGGGTCGACCACGTGCTGCGCCTGCGTGAGCTGCAGGACGAGACCGGTGGCTTCATGGTCTTCATTCCACTGCGCTACCAGCACGACTTCGTCGACTCGGCGGACGGCAAGATCCGTAACCGGATCCAGGCCCGGACGACGATGGCCTCGCCGGCCGAGTCGTTGAAGACCTTCGCGGTCTCCCGGCTGCTCTTCGACAACGTGCCGCACGTCAAGTGCTTCTGGGTGATGCACGGGCTCTCGGTGGCCCAGCTGTCGCTGAACTTCGGCGTGGACGACCTGGACGGCTCGGTGGTGGAATACAAGATCACCCACGACGCCGACGCGTACGGGACGCCGAACACCATGCACCGGGACGACCTGCTGCACCTGATCTGGGACGCCGGCTTCCGCCCGGTCGAGCGGAACACCCGCTACGAGGTGGTTCGCGAGTACGATGCCGCGCCGAGCCTGGCGGAGCGCCGGGCCGAGCCGCAACAGGTCTGGGCCTGAGTATCGGGTGGATCATCACCGGCCTGATGGTCGGGTCGGCGATCCGCCAGGCGAGGTGCGCGGCGGCGGGAGCTGCCGTCCGGCCGGCGAATCGGTGCCGCCGGAGGTTCGCGTACCCTCGTCAGGGATGAGTGAGCAGCAGAGCGCGTTTCCCCGCCGGGACGCCGACGGTCGCATCCGAGCCCTGGGCGACCTGCTCGGCGTCGGGCTGGCCGGGGTGGTCATCGGGCTGCTGGTGCTGGTGCTCTTCGACGCGGCCTTCGCCTCGTTCGGGGCCGGTGACTTCGGTCAGGCCAACGGCTGGCTGGCGGTGATCCTGCCCGCCTGGCTGTTCCTGGAGGACTTCCGCGCCTGGGAGTTCGGCGCCGCCCGGGTGGGGGCCGCACTGGTCGCCCTCGCGGTGGCGATGGTCTCCGGGCTGGCGTTGGCCGGCCTGACCACCGGGCTGCCGCCGCTGTTGTCCGGCGGGGTGGCGGCGACCACGTTCACCGTGGTGTACGCGATGATCTGGTTCCCCGGCGTCCGCTGGCTGGTCCGGCGGACGGGCTGAGCCCGGCGGGCCGGCACGGCAGGATGAGGAGCGCCGTCGGCTGGACGGCGGAAAGATGGAGTGACGACGTGAGCGAGGCGACGGCATGAGCGCGGCGGTCAAGTACACGCTGGGCCGGATCGTACTGTTCGTGGTCGTGGTGGCGGCCCTCTGGCCGGTCGACATGAACATCTTCCTGAAGCTGATGGTGGCGCTGCTGTTCTCCGCCGCGCTCTCGTTCTTCCTGCTCAAGCGCTGGCGCGACGAGATGGCCGAGGACATGGCCGTTGCCGCCGTACGCCGTCGCTCCGAGAAGGAACGGCTGCGGGCCGCCCTGGCCGGCGACGACCAGGCCGACGACGAGAACGCCGACCAGCCGGGCGACTCCTCCCAGCAGGGGCGCGGCCCGTCGGCGTGAGCCGTCCGGCGCGCGGTGCTCGGCCTCGCTGAAGAGCGGACCGGGAAACATGTCGCCGACGGGACGATCAGACTGGGATGGGCCCAGGAACGATCGATATTGATATGACCATGTGACCGGTGGTGGGCTGTCCACCACCGAGCGGGGATCCCCGCGCCTCAAGGAGGTTGTCCATGGCCTTCCGCACCATCCACGTCCGCCGCGCACTGGCGCTCATCGTCGCCGCCGGGCTCGGTCTGCTCGCCGTCTCCGCACCACCGGTCTCCGCCCGGCCCGCCCCTGACCGGGACGAGCAGCCGGCCGCCGCGCCCTACCGGGTGCTCGGTCCGAGGACGCTCGCCGACCGAACCGCGGTCGCCCGAACCGGCGCCTCGATCGACTACTCCGAACACGGGGTGCTGCACGTCTCGGCCACCCGCGCCGAGGCCGCCGCCATCGCCCGGCTCGGGTTCCGGCTGGAGGAGGTCGCCGCAGCGCCGACCGACCGGGGCCACGCCCACGGGGACGTCGGCACCCTGGCGTTCCCGCCGGCCGACGCGAACTACCACGACTACGCCGAGTTGATCGCCGTGGTCAACCAGGTCGTCGCGGACCACCCGTCGATCGCCCGCAAGATCAGCATCGGCCGCTCGTACGAGGGCCGGGACCTGGTGGCGGTGAAGATCTCCGACAACGTCGCCGTGGACGAGAACGAACCGGAAATCCTGTTCAACTCGCAGCAGCACGCCCGCGAGCACCTGACCGTCGAGATGGCGGTCTACCTGCTCAACCTCTTCACCGACAACTACGGCTCCGACTCCCGGATCACCAACCTGGTCAACAACCGGGAGATCTGGATCGTGCCGACCGTCAACCCGGACGGCAGCGAGTACGACATCGCCACCGGCTCCTACCGGTCCTGGCGCAAGAACCGCCAACCCAACAGCGGATCGTCGTACGTCGGCACCGACCTGAACCGGAACTGGAGCTACAACTTCGGCTGCTGCGGCGGCTCGTCCGGCTCGACCTCCTCGGACACCTACCGGGGCCCGTCGGCCTTCTCCGCACCCGAGACGCAGGCGCTGCGCAACTTCGTCAACAGTCGGGTGGTCGGTGGAGTCCAGCAGATCAAGGCCAACATCGACTTCCACACCTACTCCGAGCTGGTGCTCTGGCCGTACGGCTACACCTACAACGACACCGCCCCCGGGATGACCGCCGACCAGTACAACACCTTCGCCACCCTCGGCCGGCAGATGGCGGCCACCAACGGCTTCACCCCGCAGCAGTCCAGCGACCTCTACATCACCGACGGCAGCAGCATCGACTGGATGTGGGCGACGCACGGCATCTGGGCGTACACCTTCGAGCTGTATCCGCGCACGGCCTCCGGCGGCGGTTTCTACCCGCCCGACGAGGTGATCCCGCGCGAGACCTCGCGCAACCGGGAGGCGGTGCTCATCCTCGCCGAGCACGCCGACTGCCCGTACCGGGCGATCGGCAAGCAGGCGCAGTACTGCGGCGGTGGCGGCGGGACCACGGTCTGGTCGGACACCTTCGAGACCGCGACCGGCTGGACGATCAACCCCAACGGCACCGACACCGCGACCTCGGGCCAGTGGGAGCGGGGCGCCGCGCAGGCCACCAACTCCAGTGGGGCCAAGCAACTCATCCCGTACGCCGGCAGCAACGACCTGGTGACCGGCCGCCTCGCCGGCACCGCGGCGGGTGACCACGACGTCGACGGCGGTGTGACCAGTGCCCGGTCCCCGACGATCACCCTGCCGTCGAGCGGCACGTTGACGCTCTCCCTGGCCTGGTACCTGGCACACGGCTCGAACTCGTCCTCGGCCGACTACTTCCGGGTCAGCGTGGTGCACAGCGGCGGCACCACGGCACTGCTCACCCAGGCCGGCGCGGCCAGCAACCGCAACGGTGCGTGGACGGTGTCCAACCTCAACCTCACCCCGTACGCCGGACAGTCCGTCCGGATCCTGGTGGAGGCCGCCGACGCCTCGACCGCCAGCCTGGTCGAGGCGGCTGTGGACAACGTCACCATCACCGCCTCCTGAGCCGGCGGGGCCCCGCCGCACCCCCTCGCGCGGGGCCCCGCCTCAGGGGCGAAACAGACAAAGGGTTTCTCTGATCCGCCTCCGGACACCGAGTCCGGCCGGGACCGTGGCCCGCTCACCGGGCCGCGGTCCCGACGTGCGCTACGGTCTTACCGACCCGCCGCAGCGAAGCCGGTGCGAAACCGGCGCTGTCCCGCAACTGTGATGTCCCCGATCGGGGACGAGCCAGGTCGCCTGGGGCGGGTCGCGATTTGCGCTCTCGAGGAAGGGCGCCTCGCGGACGGGCGCACAGGCTCCCTGTCGGCGAAGCACCGCACTCCTCGACCGACAGGAGGACCGATGTCCAGACGTACCCCCCGGGTCTTCGCCGCCGCCCTCGCGGTGGCCGCGCTCACCCTCGGCGCCTGCGCCGAGCGGACCACCGAGACACCCGCCGCCAGCGGCAGCCCGACCACCGCCGCCTTTCCCGTGACCGTCGGGTCGCTGACCCTGGAGCAGCGCCCCGAGAAGATCGTCTCGCTGGCGCCGACGGCCACCGAGATGCTCTTCGCGATCGGCGCCGGCCCGCAGATCACCGCCGTCGACGACCAGTCCAACTTCCCGGCGGACGCGCCCCGGACCGACCTCTCCGGCTATCAGCCGAACGCCGAGGCGATCGCCGCGAAGAACCCCGACCTGGTGGTGCTCAGCGACGATCGCAACAAGATCGTCGAGCAGCTCGGCGCGCTGAAGATCCCGGTCTACCAGACCCCGGCGGCGCAGACGCTCGACGACTCGTACCGGCAGCTCACCGAGCTGGGCGCGCTCACCGGTAACGCCACCGAGGCGGCGGACGTCGTCCAGCGGATGAAGGACGACATCGCAAAGCTGGTCGCCGAGGTGCCGCAGCGGGCCAAGGCCCCCACCTACTTCCACGAGCTGGGCCCGGAGCTGTACACCGCCACCAGCAAGACCTTCATCGGCTCGATCTACGCTCTCGCCGGCCTGGAGAACATCGCCGACGCGGCCGACGCCGACGGCAAGAGCGGCGGCTATCCGCAGCTCTCCCAGGAGGTGATCGTCCAGGCCAACCCGGACTTCGTCTTCCTCTCCGATGTCAAGTGCTGCCAGCAGAGCGCCGCGACGGTCAAGGCACGCAGCGGTTGGTCGGGCATCAACGCGGTCCGCAACGACCAGATCGTGGAGCTCGACGACGATGTCGCATCCCGCTGGGGGCCGCGGGTGGTGGACCTGTTGCGGACCATCGTGGACGCCACCGCCAAGGCGTCCGAGTGACCAACGGCAGCGGTTCGTCCCGTGCCGGCTGTGGTTCGTCGCGTGCCGGCTGCCGTTAAAAAGGGGCCCTTTCCATGCACCAGGCGTTAAAAAGGGGCCCTTCCTTCCCGCCGGCCGCGGTGGTGCGGCCGGCGGGACTGCGGAAGCGCTGGCTCGCGCTCGGCGCGTTCGCGGTGCTCGTCGCCCTGGTGGCGGGTGTTTCGCTCGGCCCGGTCAGCCTGCCGCCCGGCAGCGTCGCGATCGAACTGCTCAACCTGCTGCCGGGGGTACGCCTCGACAGCGGGCTGACCGAGCGGGAGATCGCCATCGTCACCGAGTTGCGGCTGCCCCGAGTGGTGCTGGGCCTGCTGGTCGGTGGGCTGCTCGCCCTCGCCGGCGGCGCGTACCAGGGGGTGTTCCGCAACCCGCTGGCCGACCCGTACCTGCTCGGCGTCGCCGCCGGGGCGGGGCTGGCGGTCACCGTGGTGCTGACCCTCGGCGTCGGATCGGGCGGGGCGCTCAGTGGGCTGCCGGCCACCGTCCCGCTGGCCGCCTTCGTCGGATCGCTCGGCGCGGTCGCGATGACGTACCTGCTCGGGGCGGCGGGTGGGCGCAGCCGCTCGCCGGCCACGCTGATCCTGGCCGGGGTGGCCGTCTCCGCGTTCCTCGCCGCCGGACAGACGTACCTGCTGCAACGGCACGCGGAGAGCATCCAGGCGGTGTACTCCTGGCTGCTCGGCCGGCTGGCCACCGCCGGCTGGCAGGACGTCCGGCTGGTGCTGCCGTACTTCCTGGTCACCAGCCTGGTCGTGCTGCTGCACCGGCGTGAGTTGGATGTGCTCTCGGTCGGCGACGACGAGGCGGGCAGCCTGGGCCTGCATCCGCAACGGTCGCGGTATCTGCTGATCGCCGCCGCCTCGCTGGGCACCGCCGCCGCGGTCTCCGCCGCCGGCCTGATCGGCTTCGTCGGCATCATCGTGCCGCACACCGTACGGCTGCTCGCCGGGTCGAGCTACCGGGTCATCCTTCCGCTGTCGCTGCTGTTCGGAGGTGCCTTCCTGGCCCTGACCGACGTGGTGGCGCGGACTGCCGCCGCGCCGCAGGAGGTCCCCATCGGGGTGGTCACCGCGCTGCTCGGCGGCCCCTTCTTCGTCCTGGTGCTGCGCACCGCGAGGCGGGTGTTGACATGATCCCGCCGCCGCCCGGTCAGCAGCCCGGGACCGAATCCGTCAAGGCCGGGGTGCCGCCGGCCGTGGAGGTACGTGACCTGCACGTTCGGCTGGACGGCGTACCGATTCTCACCGGCGTCGACCTGACCGTGGCGGTCGGTGAGTGGGTCACCGTGATCGGTCCCAACGGCGCCGGCAAATCGACCCTGCTGCGCGCCGTCGGCGGGTTGCTCCCCGCGCCGGACGCCGTCCGGCTCTTCGGTACGCCCCTGGGCGCCCTGCGCCGCCGGGAGCGGGCCCGGGTGGTGGCGACGGTCGCCCAGTACCCGGTGGTGCCGCCCGGGATGGCGGTGCTGGACTACGTGTTGCTGGGCCGCAACCCGTACATCCCGCCGCTCGGCCGGGAGTCCGCCGCCGACCTGGCCGTGGTGGACGAGGTGCTGGACCGGTTGGACCTGACCAATTTCCGCACCCGCGAGCTGGCCACCCTCTCCGGTGGGGAACGGCAGCGGGTCTTCCTGGCGCGGGCGCTCGCGCAGGGCGCCACCCTGCTCCTGCTCGACGAGCCCACCAGCGCGCTGGACATCGGCCATCAACAGGAGGTCCTCGAACTGGTCGACCGGCTGCGCGGCGAGCACGGTCTGACCGTGCTGGCCACCATGCACGATCTCTCGATCGCCGGCGAGTACGCCGACCGGATGGTGCTGCTCGACACCGGCCGGGTCGCCGCGGCGGGCGCTCCCCACGAGGTCCTAACCGAGACCCTGCTCTCCCGCCACTACCGCGCCCACGTGAAGGTCATCCCCACCCCCCACGGCCCCCTCGTCCTCCCCACCCGCCCCCGCCGCCACCCCTGAGCCTCGGCGCGGTCAGGGGGCGAGGGCGATGAGGGAGAAGAGAGCGCCGTCGGGGTCGCGGAGGGCGGCGATGCGGCCGGCGGGGACGTCCCGGGGCGGGACCAGGATGGTGCCGCCGAGTTCGGCGGCGTGCGCCGCGGTGGCGTCGGCGTCGGCGACGGAGAAGTAGACGGTCCAGTAGGCCGGCGAGTCCGCCGGGAACTCGTCACCCAGCGGCGGCATCATCCCGGCCACCATCCGGTCGCCGAGCCGCCATCCGGTGTACGCGACCTGCCCCATCGGCTCCTCCTCGGGTTGCCACCCGAAGACCAACTCGTAGAAGGCCCGCGCCCCCTCGGGATCGGGGGTGACCAACTCGGTCCAGCTCATCGCGCCAGGGACGTCGAAGACCTCGGCGCCGGCGAAGGCCATCGGCTGCCAGACGCTGAACGCGGCGCCGGCAGGGTCGGTGAAGACCGCCATCCGGCCCCGGTCGAAGACCTCCAACGGCGGCACCACCACCTGCCCACCCGCCCGTTCCACCCGGCTGGTGACCAGGTCGGCGTCGTCGGTGGCGACGTACGTCGACCAGATCGGCACCTGCTCCGGCACGGCCGGCGGGCCGACTCCGGCGACGGCCCGGCCGCCCAGCAGGAAGACGGTGTACCCGCCCGCCTCAGGTTCCGGCTGGACCCGACCGGTCCAGCCGAACAGCTCCGGATAGAACCGCCGTGCCGCGTCCAGGCCGGGTGTGGCCAGGTCGGCCCAGCAGGGCGTGCCCGACGGGACGCTGGCCACGGCCACCCCTTCCGACCTCGGGCGGCCACCGTCCGGCCAACCCCCTCCGGCATGGTGGCACTGCGCGCCCGTCAGCCGTGGGGCAACGGGGTGAAGGTCAGCTGAACCGGCGACCCTCGTCCCGCCGGTACGCCCAACCCGCGAGCGTGGCCAGCACCACCACCCAGACACCGAGCGTGACCAGCGACAACGGGTTGACCGAATGATCGCCGACAGCGGCCCACATCAACTCCACGGCGCCCCGGGTGGGCAGATAGGGCGCGATCGCCTCGATGAAGCCGGGCGCGGCACCCGGAGCCGAGAGCAGTCCGCCGCCGAAGGCGAGCGGGAAGAAGACGAGCTGGGCCACCACGATCGCGGCTTTGCTCGGCAGCGCGTACCCGATGCACAACCCCATCAGCGTGAACGGCACCGAGATCACCCCCACGGTGGCCAGTGCCAGCAGGAACGCCCCCGGCGTGATCCGCGCCTCGGTCAGCGTCGCCGCGATGATCACCACGGGGATCAGCGACAGGTACGTGATGACCAGGCCGGCCGAGACCCGCCCGGCGAAGCGCGGTGCCGGCCCGGCGGGCAGGGTCCGGGTGAACGAATCCCAGGGCTGGGCCCGATCCTCGGCGACCCCCACGCCGTACTGGAAGATGTTGGCGCTCATCACGGAGAAGGTGACCATCGAGGCGGTGGCGAAGGTCGCGCCCACCGGATCCTTGCCGGCGAACGGCACCACGAAGAAGAGCATCGCGGCGGCCGGAAAGAACGCGCTGCCGAAGATCGCGATCGGGATGCGGACCGTCTCCAGCAGTTGGTAGCGGGCGTGGGTCAGTGCGAGTGGCACGGCGGGGGTCTCCTCAGGCGGGTGCCGGCTCGGCGGCGGTATCGGCGCTGTCGGCGGTGGTGATGGCGAGGAACGCCTCCTCCAGCGAGGTCGGCCGTACCTCCAGGTCGCGGAACTCGATCCCGCTGGTGACCAGGTCACGGACCAACTGGTCGGCGTCGGGGGCGAACAGGTGGGTGCGGCCGTCGACCCGCTCGGTGCGGACCACGCCGGGCAACGACGGCAGGGCGTCGACCGTGAGGCTGACCCGGCGTACGCCGACGACCGACCGGATCGCGTCGACGCTGTTGTCGGCGAGTACGCGGCCGTGGCCGATCACCACCACCCGCTGGGCCAGCGCCTCCACCTCCTCGAGGTAGTGGCTGCTCAGCAGCACCGTGCCGCCGTCGGCGTGGAACGCCCGGATCGCCTCCCACAGGGCGTGCCGGGCCTCCACGTCCAGGCCGGTGGTCGGCTCGTCGAGCACCACCATCCTGGGTCGACCGACGAAGGCCAGTGCCACCGCGAGCCGGCGCTTCTGCCCGCCGGAGAGTCCGCCCGTCTGCCGTCGGGCCAGCTCACCGAGGCCGAACCGGTCGAGCAGTTCGTCGCGCGGGATCGGATCCGGGAAGTGGGCGGAGACGAAGTCGACCACCTCACCGACCCGCAGCGTGGCGGGCAGCCCGGTCTCCTGTGGGGTGACGCCGAGGCGGCGCCGGCTCGCCGGGTCGCGCGGATCACCGCCGAAGAGCTCCACCCGCCCCGACGTCGGGCGGCGCAGCCCGACCAGCAGGTTGATCAGCGTGCTCTTGCCGGCGCCGTTCGGCCCCAGCAGGCCGACCAACTCTCCTGCCCGCACGTCGAGGTCGACCTGGTCCAGCGCGAGGGTGCTGCCGTAGCGGCGGCTGACCCGGTCAGCTCTGGCGAGGGTCACCGGCGCCTCCTTTCAGTTGTTCAGTACCGGTCTACCCGGTCGGCGCAAGCGGGGGCCGGTCGAGCAGCGGGGGCCGGTCGAGCAGCGGGGGCCGGTCGAGGAGCGGCGCGGGCAGCGGCTCGGCGTGCAGCACCGACAGCCGGGACACGGCGCGGGTGAGCACCACGTACAACCGGTGCAGCCCGCGCGGCTAGGCCCCCACGATGGCGGCCGGCTCGATGACGATGACATGGTCGTACTCCAGGCCCTTGACCAGGGTGGCCGGCATGACGGTGACCCGCGCCGCGGGCCGCAGGTCGTCGGCGGTCGCGGTCGCCTGGGCCAGGTCACCGAGCAGGGTGAGTGATCCGTGCTCGCTGCGTCGGGCGATCACCCGGCACTGCATCGGGGACAGATCCTGCGCCTCGTCCACCACGACGTGCCCGTAACCGGTGGGACGTTCGAGCCGGCCGGCCGCCTCGTCGATCAGGACGGCGTCGGCGGCGGTCCACCGGGTCGTCTTCGGCGTCCGTCCCAGCTTCGTTCCGCTGGCGGCATGCGGGATTGACCACTTCCGGGGCGGCCCGCTGAGCAGGCCAGGGGTGGCGGGGATACGGTCGGGGCATGGTCGAGCGCGTCGCCCGCCCCCGGGTCGGGCACATCCAGTTCCTGAACTGCCTGCCGATCTACTGGGGGCTGATGCGCTCGGGTGCACTGCTCGATGTCGACCTGCACAAGGACTCGCCGGACCGGCTGAACGCCGCGCTGGTCGCGGGGGACCTGGACATCGGCCCGATCTCCCTGGTCGAGTACCTGCGACACGCCGACGAGCTGCTCCTCCTGCCTGACCTGGCGGTCGGCAGCGACGGTCCGGTGCTGTCGGTCAACCTGGTCAGCACCCGGCCGCCGGCGGAGCTCGACGGTGCCCGGGTGGCGCTCGGCTCCACCTCACGGACCGGGGTGCTGCTCGCCCAACTGCTGCTGCGGGAGCGGTACGGCGTCCGACCGGACTACTTCCGCTGCCCGCCGGATCTGACCCAGATGCTGCTGGAGGCGGACGCCGGAGTACTCATCGGCGACGTGGCCCTGCGCGCCCTCTACGAGGCACCCCGCCGCGGGCTGGCCGTGACCGACCTGGGGCAGGCCTGGCGGGAGTGGACCGGCCTGCCGATGGTCTTCGCCGTCTGGGCGGTTCGCCGCGACTTCGCCGCCGCCCACCCCGGCCTGGTCAAGGAGGTGCACGAGGCGTTCCTACGCTCGCGTGACCTGTGCCTGGCCGAGCTCGACCAGGTCGCCGAGTCGGCGGCCCGCTGGGAATCCTTCGACGCGGCCACCCTCGCCTCGTACTTCCGGGCGCTGGACTTCTCGCTCGGCGACCGCCAGGTCGCCGGCCTGCGCGAGTTCGCCCGCCGCGCCGCCGCTCTCGGCGAAACCCCCGCCCTCCCCACCCCCGGCCCCCTCTTCTTCCCCCACTGACGGCCCCACCCACCCACCACGCCCTGCCCCACCCACCCCACCCCACCCCGCCCCGCGATCTTGCACTTCTGGTCGCCATTACGCGGCTTATGTCAGAAATGCGGCGACAGAAAGTGCAAGATCGGGGTGCGGGGTGCGGGGTGCGGCGTGCGGGGTGCGGCGTGCGGGGTGCGGCGTGCGGGGGGCGGCGTGCGGGGGGCGCGGTGCGCGCGGCGGGGGCGGAGGGGGCGTTGTTAGGGGCGGGAGAGGAGGGCCTCGGTGATGGCTTGGCAGTTGTCCATGCCGTACTGGTAGCCCTTGTTGATGGGGTAGCGGAGCATCACGCCCATCGTCCAGGTGTCGCCGATGGCGAGGCAGTTGACGTGGATCTCCTGCTCCCGGGTGCGGTCGACCCAACCGTTCTTGATGGCGATCTTCTTGGCCTGGGCGGCCGGGAACGCCTTGCGGATGCCGAAGTCGCCGGCTCCGCGTACCAGGCGCATCTCGTTGAGCAGCCACTTGGTCCACTTGGGCCCGGCGGCGGTGCCGTCGGCGATGCAGTTGCCGAGTCGGGCGGTGTCCCGAGGTGACAGCTCGGTACGGCTCCAGCCGAGATCGCTGGAGACCTTGCTGTCGGTCAGGTCGCAGGTCGACAGCAGTCGCTTGATCGAGGCGGACCGGCCGATCTGGGTGTAGAGCTGCTCGGTGCGCTCGTTGTCGCTGTCCCTGATGATCCTCGTCAGGTCGTCCAGCTTCGCGTTGCTCGGGGTCTGCCCGGCGTCGGCGGCGCGACGCAGGTAGTCCGCGACGATCCAGGCCTTGATCAAGGAGGCCGTGGTGTTGGTCTCGGCCATGTTCTTCGAGCCGATGATCTCACCCGAGCGCCGGTCCAGCACGCTCCAGCCGTACCAGCCGTCGATGTCCAGGTCGATCTTCTTCGCTTCGAACGGCAGCGGTTCGGGCTCCGGCGACGGACTCGGCGACGGCGAGGGCGGCGGCCGGTTGCTGCGGTCGGTGAGGGCACCGCCGCGCCCGGCCGGGGACTCTGCCCGGCCCCAATCGGCGACGGCGGTGGATTCGAACGGCGAACCGGGCAACAGGCGCAACGAGACGAGGACCAGTCCGATCAGTACGGAGGCGATGGCGATGAGACGTAACGGGGATGCCTCGCCCTTGCGGCCGTCGCGGCCGCGGGCGGCCATCAGAGTTTCCCGATCGGCGGCTGCGGCACCTTGAGGGCGCCGCCGGGCTGTGGGGTCACGAGCTGGGACGCGACACTGGCGCAGACGTCGGATCCGTAATCGAGCCCGCTGCTATGCGGGTAACGCAGCATCACCGCGAGACTCCACTTCTCGGTGACGGCGAGACAGTTGACGTGCCAGTTGCCGTCGTAATTGAGCGGAGTCCAACCGTTCTTGATGCTGACCGGCCCCTGGCTGATGATCGATTCGGGCAGGCCGTCGATGATGCCCCACCGGCCACCGCCGGAGTGAGGATTCTGGTCCGCGACGCCGCCGCGTACCTTGCTCATCTCGGTGAGCACCCACTTGGTCCACTTCGGGCCGGCGGCCCGGCCGTCGACGATGCAGTCGCCGAGCCGCACGGCGTCGCGGGGAGACATCTGGGTGAAGCTCCACCAACCCTCGTGGCCGGCGACGTTGCCCCGCTTGGTGTCGGTGAGGCCGCAGATCTTGATCGCCCGCTGGATTACCGGCCCGGGCTTGCCGCCGGCCGGCACCGCGTACGAGCCGCCGGCGGCCGCGTAGACGCGGTTGGTGGCATCGTCGTCGCTGTCCCGGATGGCCCGGCTGGCCGCCTGCTTCAACGCCGCCGGCGGCTCCTTGTCGCCGAGCTGGCGCAGGTAGTCGGCGACGATCCAAGCCTTGATCATCGATTCGGTGGAACTGGTGGCCGAGAGGTTCTTGGAGCCGGAGATCTTGCCCGACTCGTGCTCCATCAGGGCCCAGGAGAAGAACTCACCCTTGAAGTTCACCGAGACCTTGCCGGCCGCGAGGGTGGGTGGTGGCGGAGGCTCGGGGGTGGGCGCGGCGACAGTCTCCTCGCGGGCGGTCGCCGCGCCGGCGGAGAGCCGGGCGTACGCCGCCGGCACCAGCATGGCGCCGCCGAGCAGGACCGCCGTGACGGCGAACACCATGATCACGCGAGATCGCATGAGCGGGTGAGCTCCAGATGTTCAGGGCCGGGGGACCGGCTTGCTGCCAGGACTGACCGGTGGGGGATCGCCTCGGACCGAGGGGGAGTCCGTTCAGCCCGGCAATCGTCTGTAGCCGATCGGTATGACGTGGGAAGTCTACGTGCGGATTGCCGACGCGCCAGGATCCGGCACCGGGCAAATCGCCGTCAAGGCGGGACAACCAGCCGCTATGCGTTGGTTGCGAGGATTCGTCGGCTGCCGGTGACCCAAGTCATAGGCGTACAGCGTCACGGATGGTGGTCGGCCGGTGACGATCGGCTTCCTTTCAGTCCTGTGACACCCCCTGGCATGTTTCTGTCTCAGCTGTAACACTGAGGGCATGTACGGCAATGATTCCCCGGGCGAGGACGCGTCCGGCGGTCTGCTCGGCGAGGTCGAGGCTGCGGAGGCGGCGCTGCGTGCCGCCGCGGAGCGGGATCGCGGCGCGGCTGACCCCGGTGTCGACCTGGCCGGCCACTTCGCGGAGATCATCGCCGCCGATCAGAAGATCGAGCCGCGCGACTGGATGCCGGAGGCCTACCGCCGGACGCTGATCCGGCAGATCGCCCAGCACGCCCACTCGGAGATCATCGGCATGCAGCCGGAGGGGAACTGGATCAGCCGGGCCCCGTCGCTCAAGCGCAAGGCGATCCTGTTGGCCAAGGTGCAGGACGAGGCGGGCCATGGTCTCTACCTCTACGCCGCCGCCGAGACCCTCGGCGTCAGCCGGGACGAGCTGGTCGAGCTCCTGCTGGACGGTCGACAGAAGTACAGCTCGATCTTCAACTACCCCACCCTCACCTGGGCCGACGTCGGTGCCATCGGGTGGCTGGTGGACGGCGCGGCGATCGTCAACCAGGTCCCGCTCTGCCGCTGCTCGTACGGCCCGTACGCCCGCGCCATGATCCGGGTCTGCAAGGAGGAGTCCTTCCACCAGCGGCAGGGCTACGAGCTCCTGCACACCCTGGCGCACGGTACCCCGGCGCAGAAGGCGATGGCCCAGGACGCGGTGGATCGCTGGTGGTACCCGTCGCTGGCCATGTTCGGCCCGCCGGACGGCGACTCCACCCACTCCGCCCGGTCGATGGCGTGGAAGATCAAGCGCTTCTCCAACGACGAGCTGCGCCAGCGCTTCGTCGACATGTGCGTCGGCCAGGCGGAGGTGCTCGGCCTGACCATCCCCGACCCGGATCTGCGCTGGAACGACGAGCGCCAGGCGTACGACTTCACCCAGCCCGACTACGACGAGCTGATGCGGGTCATCTCCGGTGACGGGCCGTGCAACCGGCAGCGGATGGCGCACCGCCGCCGCGCCCACACCGAGGGTGCCTGGGTACGCGAGGCCGCCGCGGCGTACGCGGCGAAGCGGAAGAGCAAGGAGAAGACGGCGGCGTGAGCGAGCGAACCGAGCGAACCGGCGCGAGCGATCCCTCTCCGCTCTGGGAGGTCTTCGTCCGGGCCCGGCGCGGGCTGGCGCACAGTCACGTCGGCAGCCTGCACGCGCCCGACGCCGAGGTGGCCCTGCGTCATGCCCGCGATCTCTACACCCGCCGCCAGGAGGGGGTGTCGATCTGGGTGGTGCCGGCGAGCGCGATCACCGCTTCCAGCCCGGACGAGAAGGACGCCTTCTTCGACCCGGCGGCCGACAAGGTCTACCGCCACCCCACCTTCTACGAGGTGCCAGAAGGGGTGGCCCACCTGTGAGCGCGAGGAGTGAGCCGGGTTTGCGAGCCCCGCAGTCGCGAACGGAGATGGCCCGGTGAGCGCGCCCTTCGCCTTCACCCTCGCGCTCGGCGACGACGCGCTGATCGCGGCGCAGCGGCTGGCCGAGTGGAGCACCCGGGCGCCGGAGATGGAGGAGGACATCGCGCTGGCCAACATCGCCCTGGACCAGCTCGGCGCGGCCCGGCTGCTGCTGACGTACGCGGGCGAGCTGGAGGGCGCCGGCCGGGACGAGGACGCGCTGGCCTTTCTCCGCGACGACCGCGAGTTCCGCAACTGCCTGCTGGTCGAGCTGCCCAACGGCGACTTCGCGGTGACCATGGCGAAGCTGCTCGCCCTGTCGGCGTACCAACTGCCGCTGTACACCGCGCTGGCCGGCTGTGCCGACGAGCGGCTGGCCGCGATCGGCGGCAAGGCGCGTAAGGAGTCCGCGTACCACCTGGACCACGCGGCGCTCTGGGTGAAGCGGCTGGGCGACGGGACCGAGGAGTCGCACCGGCGGATGCAGGCCGGCGTCGACCAGGTCTGGCCGTACGTCCACGAGCTCTTCGCCGCGCAGCCGGAGGCCCCGATCGACCCGGCTACTTTGCGGGGCGACTTCGACGCCACCGTCGCCGCCGTGCTCGCCGAGGCCACGCTCGCCGTGCCGCAGTCCGGCTGGGCACCGGCCGGCGGGCGGGACGGGGTGCACACCGAACACCTGTCGTACCTGCTCGCGGAGATGCAGGTGCTGCACCGCGCCCATCCCGGGGCCCGCTGGTGAGCAACGCTCTGGCTGCGGTGGCGGCGGTGGTGGATCCGGAGATCCGGGTGGTCACCATCGCCGACCTCGGCATCCTGCGATCAGTCGAGGAGGACCCGGGCACGGGCCGGGTCGTGGTGACCATCACCCCCACCTACACCGGCTGCCCGGCGATGGACGTCATCCGGGCCGACATCCGCCGCGCGCTGGCCGCCGCCGGTCACGTGGACGCCGAGGTGCATACGGTGCACAGCCCGGCCTGGAGCACCGACTGGATCACCGACGCCGGGCGGGCCAAGCTGGCCGCCGCCGGCATCGCCCCGCCGGCCCCGGTCCGGCGCGACGGGGTCGTACCGTTGACCCTGTCCGTCCGTTGCCCCCGCTGCGGCTCGCCGGAGACCGAGCAGCTCAGCCAATTCGGTTCCACCGCGTGCAAGGCACTCTGGCGCTGCCGCGCCTGCTCCGAACCCTTCGACCAGGTGAAGGCCCTGTGACTGTCACCATCACCCGCCCGGTCCGTCGCCGGCCGGTGTTCCATCCGCTGCCCGTCACCGCCGTGGATCGGCTCACCTCCGATGCCGTCGCGGTCACCTTCGCGGTGCCCGAGGAGCTGCGTCCGACCTTCGCGTTCCGCGCCGGCCAGCACCTGACGGTGCGCCTGCCCGCCGGAGCCGGCACGGCCGGTGCGGTCGACACCGCCGGCACGGGTGGCACGGGCGGCACGGCCGGTTCCGGCGGCGAGGACGTGCGCCGCTCGTACTCCATCTGCTCCACCCCGGACGAGCTGGCCTGGCACGGGCGGCTGCGGATCGGCGTGCGGGAGATTCCCGGCGGAGCCTTCTCCTCCTTCGCCTGCGGGGCGCTGCGACGCGGGGACACCGTCGAGGTGCTGCCGCCGCTGGGTCACTTCACCACGGCGTACCGGCCGGACCGGGTCCGCCGCTACGGTGCGGTCGTCGCCGGCTCCGGCATCACCCCGGTGCTGTCGCTGGTCGCCACCGCCCTGGCCGTCGAGCCGGCCAGCACCTTCACCCTGGTGTACGGCAACCGCACGGCCAACAGCGTGATGTTCGCCGAGGAACTGGCCGACCTGAAGGACCGCTACCCGACCCGGCTGCACCTGGTGCACGTGCTCTCCCGCGAGCAGGGCGAATCGCCCCTGCTCTCGGGCCGGATCGACGTCGAACGGCTGGGCCGCCTGCTGGAGACCATCGTGCCCGGCGACGCGATCGAGGAGTGGTTCCTCTGCGGCCCGTACGGGCTGGTGGTGGATGCTCGCGCGGTGCTGACCGCGCGGGGTGTCCCGGAGTCGGCGGTGCACTCCGAGTTGTTCCACGTCGACGCCCCGCCGGAGCCGGTCCGCCGCCCCGAAGAGGCGTCCGGCGGCACGGACGTGACGATCGTGCTGGACGGCCGCTCGTCGAGCTTCACGATGCGCCGCGCCGAGCGGGTGCTGGACGCGGCGCTGAAGGTCCGAAGCGAGTTGCCGTACGCCTGCAAGGGCGGGGTCTGCTCGACCTGCAAGGCGAAGGTGGTCACCGGCGAGGTGACGATGGCCCGCAACTACGCCCTGGAGCCGGACGAGGTGGCGGCCGGCTACGTCCTGACCTGTCAGTCCAGCCCGCTGACCGACACCCTCACCATCGACTACGACGCGTGAGGTGTACGTTCCGGAGCTGATTGACCGCGATGGCGGCAGCTTCTGGGTGCATCTGTTGTCGTTCTGGCAACCACAGATGCACCCAAAGCACCTGGCTTCCGCTCAGGCACCGGGTCTGACCCGGGCGGTCCAGTAGGTCAGGTCGGAGCGGTGCTCGGTCAGCGTCACCCGCTCGCCGCACGCCTCCTCGATCAGCTTCACGGCGTCATCCAGGTGGGCCGGGTAGTGGTCCCAGTCCGCGTCGCGGAACAGGTGCAGGCCGACCTCGCCCCGGTCGTCGCCGAGCGCTTCGGCAGCCTCCGGCGGCACCAGCACCACGGTGTAGCGGGCCGCCTCGATCTCCGCCTCCGACGGCTGCGGCTGGTCGGGGCCAGCAACGTTGCTTGCAACCGTTGCGGATCGGCGAGATCAAGTCAATACTCAACGCGACGAATCGGTACGTCTGTGTGATGGCCGGCGTGAGTGAGTGGAGGTGGCGATGTCCAAGGCGAACCAGCCGACCGTCGTCGGTCGGGGGCTCGGCGGTGAGCTGCGGGAGTTGCGCCAGGCCCGGAAGCTCGCCCTGCGCCGGGTGGCGACCCGGCTCGGCTGGCAGCCGTCGAAACTGTCCCGAATGGAGACCGGCATCCAGGGCATCCAGGCCGCCGATGTCGCCTCCCTGCTGGTGATCTACGGCGTCACCGGCGACGAGCGCAAGCGGCTGCTCGGCATGGCCGAGCGCTCCGCCGAGTCGGGCTGGTGGGAGGTGGTCGGCGGGCTCTCTGACGAGTCCCGGACGTTGATCCGGCTGGAGGCCGAGGCGACCACCATCGTCAACTGGGAACCGCTGCTGGTGCCGGGCCTGTTGCAGATCCCGGACTACACCCAGGCGGTGATGGTGGGCTGTGGGGTGCCGGCCGACGAGGCGCAGTCCCGGGTGGCCGCCCGGCTCGGCCGGCAGGCGATCCTGAGTCGGCCCGCCCCGCCGGCGCTGCACGCGCTCATCGACGAGGCGGTGTTGCGCCGGGCGCTCGGCGGGCCCCGGGTGATGGCCCGACAGTTGCGACACCTGGTCGAGGCCGCCGAGCGGCCGAACGTCACGCTGCGAGTGGTGCCGCTGGCGGTCGGCGCGCACACCGGGCTCGACGGTTCCTTCGCGCTGCTCGACTTTCCCCGCAACCGATCCGTGGTCTACCTCGACCACAAATTGACCGGTCTCTTTCTAGAGGAGGCGCCGCAGGTGGCCCACTTCCGGGGCGAGGCGGATAGGCTTGCCGGCATGGCGCTGAGCCCCGCCGAGTCGGTGCGGCTCGTTGCGCAGGTCGCAACGGAGCACGAACGGGAGTGAGCCGTGATCATCGATGTCGAGCTGTCGGGCGCGGCCTGGCGCAAGTCCAGCCGCAGCGGCTCCAACGCCAACTGCGTCGAGGTGGCCGAGCTGACCCGGGCGGTCGCCGTACGCGATTCCAAGGACCCGACCGGGCCGGTGCTGGCCTTCGAACGACCGGCCTGGTCGTCCTTCGTGATCGCTCTCGGGCGGCTGCATCGGGCGTGAACGGGTCACCCGCGGCCGTGGCTCCTTACCTCAGGTCCCTGCAAAAGCCTTGTTTTGCAGGGCCTGAGAGTTAGCCTCTGAACTGTCAGGAGCATTAGCTTCTGGAAGTGGACCCGGCAGCCCTCCGGACGGTGGGTGGGCCGGGTTTCGCGCTTTCAGACCGTGTGTGACTCCTCAGCCATCCGTTGGATAGCCGCACGCCATCTCCCTCGGCTGGCCCAGCATCATGCCGGTGCGTCGGGTATGGCCAGCAGGCACTCCTCGTGTGCCCGCAGGTGGTCGTAGCGGAGGCGGTCGGACAGGCCCGCTCGGTGCGGCTCCTCGTAGAGCACCCGTCGGTCGGCCTTAGCCCTCTGCCAGGTCCAGTGACTGGCAGGTGAAGAGGTCAGCTCTGGGCTAGACTTGGATAGGTGAAATAAGTCGAAGCTGCTTGCGAATACTGCAACTGTGCCGGAAGCTGGATGCGCGAGCCTCATGCAGCGGGCTCCGCAGCGAGGAGTGGATCATGGCCACGGCGACGACACTCGCGGCAACGGCGCTTCGGCTTTCCGAGGCAGCCAGCCGGAAGGACAGCCCGGAGTACGACTCACTGAAGTCCCTCTTCGCTCTCCTGTCGCAGCTTGACCGCGATGAGGTCCGCCTGGCGGGCCGCAACGCGGGGTCTGTCGCCGTTCCCGGTCTGGTGGTTGACCTGTTGAGGCAGGTCAGCGTCGTCTTGGATCGCGGGGACGGCGTGGTCGTGAGCGAGGTGGCGCGAGAGCTCACCACCACGGAGGCCGCGCGGGTGCTGGGCGTGTCGCGACCGACGTTGATCGGCCTGCTCGACAACGGTTCGATCAGGTCACACAAGGTGGGCACCCATCGACGAGTGGAGCTGGGGGACGTTCTGGCCTACCGTCGGCGCCGTATCTCACAACAGCGTGAGGCCTATGAAGCCTTGATGGCCGAGCAGGATGACCTGGGTGTATACGAGTAAACCTCTCACCTTGGCTTTAGCGATGCGGCATCGGTAGCCTGAACGCGTGCTGCCGGTGCCGCTTACCGCATTCGTGGATGCGAACGTCCTCTACTCGCGTTGCCTGCGTGATTGGTTGGTATTGGCGGCTCTCGACAGCCACCACACCGCCTATGAGCTTCGGTGGAGCGAGGCCGTACTGGCTGAGACCTTCTACCATCTACGCCGCAATCACCCCGGCGCACCCGAGCAGCAGATCGAGCGCTGGCGTGGCTTGATGGACGAGAATTTCCCTGACGCCAAGGTCGCCAACTGGGACCCCCAATCCGTGCCTTGTCCCAAAGATCCAAATGACCACCATGTCCTAGCCGCCGCACATGGTGGTGGAGTTGACATCCTCATCACCCGCGACGGTGACATCAGCGACTTCCAGAGATGTCTGGACCAGGTCGACGCTGGCATCGATGTGCAGCATGTCGACGCCTTTTTCTGCATGATCGCCGACCGTTACCCAGAGCTTGTTCGGCGGCGCTTCCTGTCCCAGATCATGTACTGGCAGCACCGGAAAAAGCTGCGCGAAGAGGATGCTGCGGACTTCAGCACGGACAGCCTGGACAAGGCGGGGGCTGGAAGATTCGCATTCCTGCTCAGGACCGACGAACGTTTCCGAATTTGGTGACCATCCGGCTCCCGGGAACCGGGGCCGTCGCCCAGCAGCAGGTGCGCCGGTGGGCCGCGACTGTTCGCGGGCGTTCTCTGTCGCACGAGCGGTGGTGTGTGGGCGGCACAACGACCGGTGGGTGGGCCGGGGCCGTGCACAGATTCCCGGCGTAGGCTCGGGGCGTGACGGAGAGCCGGGAGATCGAGGACATCCTGCAGCGTGGCGCGGACGGTGGGCGGATCACGCCCGAGGAGGCGCTGCTGCTCTACACCGAGGCGCCCTTCCACGCCCTCGGCGAGGCGGCTGATGCGGTACGGCGTCGTCGCTACCCGGACAACATCGTCACGTACCTGATCGACCGCAACATCAACTACACCAACGTCTGCGTGACGGCGTGCAAGTTCTGCGCGTTCTACCGGGCGCCGAAGCACAAGGAGGGGTGGACCCACCCCACCGAGGAGATCCTGCGCCGGTGCGGCGAGGCGGTCGAGCTGGGTGCCACCCAGGTCATGCTTCAGGGTGGCCACCACCCGGACTACGGCGTGGAGTACTACGAGGAGTTGTTCTCCTCGGTCAAGCAGGCGTACCCGCAGCTGGCCATCCACTCGATCGGGCCGAGCGAGATCCTGCACATGGCCAAGGTGTCCGGGGTGAGCCTGGACGAGGCCATCGCCCGGATCAAGGCCGCCGGGCTGGACTCGATCGCCGGCGCCGGCGCCGAGATGCTGCCGGATCGCCCCCGCAAGGCGATCGCGCCGCTGAAGGAGTCGGGCGAGCGCTGGCTGGAGGTCATGGAGCTGGCGCACCGGCAGGGCCTCGAATCGACCGCGACGATGATGATGGGCACCGGCGAGACCGCCGCCGAGCGCATTGAGCACCTGCGGATGATCCGCGACGTGCAGGACCGTACGCGGGGCTTCCGGGCCTTCATCCCGTGGACGTACCAGCCGGAGAACAACCATCTCAAGGGTCGGACCCAGGCGACCACCCTGGAATACCTGCGCCTGGTGGCGGTGGCCCGGCTGTTCTTCGAGACGGTGCCGCACCTGCAGGCGTCCTGGCTGACCACCGGCAAGGACGTGGGCCAGTTGGCCCTGCACATGGGGGTCGACGACCTCGGTTCGATCATGTTGGAGGAGAACGTCATCTCCTCGGCCGGCGCCCGGCACCGGTCGAACCTGCACGAGCTGATCGGGATGATCCGTTCCGCAGACCGGATCCCGGCCCAGCGGGACACCCTCTACAACAGACTGGCCGTGCATCACACGCCCGCTGACGATCCGACCGACGACCGAGTGGTCTCGCACTTCTCCTCGATCGCGCTGCCCGGCGGCGGGGCCGCCCGGTCACTGCCGCTGGTCGAGGCGAGCTGACCAGTACGCGCCAGATTACTGATCGTCATCGCTGACATGGCATCGCGTCAGCGGTGTGAATCCTGCTGTGGTCAGCCGAACGGCTGGGCGAATCATCCATCCGGCTCGAAGCGTCGGGCCGGCCCGACGCGCCGACAGGCGCGGCAGGGCAACAAGGCCCGTCAATCGGACAATCCTTAAGTGGCCATTAGCCGAGCAGCTTGTAACGGTTGTGAATCGGGGTGGCGCGGGGTGATCGTGGGCCGCTAACGTCCCCGCCCGTACGTTCCATTCACCCCACGGGGGGACCATTCCATGATCTTCCGTAACCGCCGCGCTGTCAGCATGGCCGCGGCCGCGCTGCTCGCCTCGGGCGCCTTCACCGCCCTGGGCGCGCCGGCCCACGCCGCTGGCACCGAGACCGACCTGGCGGTCACCACGGCCGGCACCCGGATCACCTCCGGCGTCGAGGGCAAGCTCGCCTGGATCAAGATCGCTAATCAGGGGAAGGGTACCCCGAGCCAGGTGGACGTCCTGGTCGACCTGTCCAAGGTGGACGCGAGCAGGCTCGAAATCGAGCCGTTCACCTTGGGTGCGTGCGGCATCAACGGCGGCCCTCCGCCCGAGTCGTTCCTCTGCTCCCTCAGCGACGAGGAGATCCCCGGGCCGGGCGAGACGGTCGAGGTACCGCTGATCATCGGCAATCTCGCCAAGGGTGCCACCGAGCCGTACAGCGCCCCGGTGACGATCAGCATCGAGTCGGAAGGCGACACCGACGAGAGCAACAACAGCATCGAGGTCGACATCGAGCTGACCCCGGAGAGCGGCGTCGACCTGGGTGTGTTCGTTCCCGACGTGAAGACCCGCTTCGACTTCGATACCGGCGAGGAGGGCCCGCTGCGGTCGGGCGACACCGCCCTGCTCTTCAGCGCAACGTTCAACTGGGGCGACGTGACCGCTCGGGGGGTCAAGTTGACCTTCCAGCTGCCGAAGGGGGCCACCTTCGCCTTCCCGGTCGAGCTCTGCGCCTACAGCGCCGACAAGCGCACTGCTGTGTGCGATGAGAAGGATCTCGTGCTCGAGCCGAACATGGCGCTGTTCTACGACCTTCCCGTTGTGGTGGACGAGGGCGTTGACGCCCCCACAGCGCTGAAGGGCGGATCGCTGAAGGCCGAGGCGCTGGGTGTCCTTCCGGCCGGCGCGCGGATCAGCGCGCAGGCCAAGAAGCCCGCCTCCGACCGGGCTGAGGTGCGCAGCATCGACGACACGGAGTACGCCGACGTCGACCCGTCCGACAACGTCGACGACTTCGCGGTGATTGTCTCCGCCCCGAGCGACGGTGGCGGTGGCGGTGGCGGCCTGCCGGTCACCGGCGTGCAGGCCGGCCTGATCGGTGCGGTCGGCGTGGGCGTGGTGCTCGCCGGCGTGGCGATGTTCCTGGTCGCCCGCCGTCGCCGGGTGGTCGTGGTCGCCCCGACCGACGAGAAGACCAACGACTGAGGTTCGTCCTCTATCGGCCCGCACGGGCCGTTCACATAACGCAAGGCAGCGCGGGCGGGATGGGTCAGCCATCCCGCCCGCACTGTGTCGTGGGTGGGCACCGCCCACCCTGGGCGAGCGCGGTCGGCGGTCGGGCTGGCAGAGTGGAGGAGTGAGCCGTACCCCCGAGGGCCAGCGCGCCAGCCTGGACAAGCAGCCGCACGAGGTCGCCGCGATGTTCGACGGCGTCGCAGCCCGCTACGACCTGACCAACACCGTCCTCTCCTTCGGACAGGACCGGTTCTGGCGGCGGGCCACCCGGGCCGCGCTCGAACTGCGTCCCGGTGATCGGGTGCTCGACGTGGGCGCGGGCACCGGTGTCTCCACCGAGGAGCTTTCCCACTCCGGGGCGTACGCGGTCGGCGCCGACCTGTCGCTCGGCATGCTGTACGCCGGCAAGCGGACCCGGCCACACGTGCCGTTGCTGGCCGGGGACGCCCTGCGGCTGCCCTTCGCCGACGCCAGCTTCGACGCGGTGACCATCTCCTTCGCGCTGCGCAACGTCAACGACACCGACGCGGCACTGCGCGAGCTGGCCCGGGTCACCCGGCCGGGTGGCCGTCTGGTGGTCTGCGAGTTCAGCACCCCGGTCAATCCCGCCTTCCGCACCGTCTATCTGTCGTACCTGATGCGGTCCCTGCCGTCTGTGGCGCGGGCCGTCTCCAGCAACCCCGACGCGTACGTCTACCTTGCCGAGTCGATCCGGGCCTGGCCGGATCAGCCCGCCCTGGCGGAGCGGGTGGGCGCGGCCGGTTGGCGCCGGGTGGCGTGGCGCAACCTGACCGGTGGCGTGGTGGCCCTGCATCGCGGGACACGGGAATAATCCGATTCTTGCGTTAATGTGCTGATCTGACCAATTTGGCGGCGTAGGCTGGCCGGCATGACGGATCCGAGGGACGTGGCGACCGGCGATGCCGCCGAGTTGGTGGATCAGCTCCGGGAATTGGCCGGCGTGGATCCTGCCGACGTGCGCCAGGTGGTCTCCGAGGTGCTCGCGGCCCTGGACCGCGCGGCGGGCGGCACGCTGCGGGAACACCTTCCGGAGACCATCCGCGCCGGTCTCGACGCGGTCGGCCCCAGCCGTTCCTGAGGAGGCGCGACCCCGACCCGCCCCGTGGATTCTGCGCGCCCGTCGCCGGTTAGGCTGCCCTAACAAGGCGAGCGTAAGGCGCTGGTCATAGACTCATCCCGGCTGGCTTGTGAAGCATTTCACGAGCATGCGGGGAGGAGGCGCGGATGACCGCGGTGGAGAACGACGCCGACGTGATCGTCGTGGGCGCCGGTCCCGGTGGCTCGGCGACCGCGTACCACCTGGCGCAACACGGCGTACGCGTGCTGCTGCTGGAGAAGACCGAGTTCCCCCGGGAGAAGGTCTGCGGTGACGGGCTGACCCCACGTGCGGTGCGGCAGCTGATCCGGATGGGTGTGGACACCTCGCCCGAGGCGGGCTGGCTGCACAATCGTGGCCTGCGGGTGATCGGCGGCGGCGTCCGGCTGGAGCTGGACTGGCCGGATCTGGCGAGCTTCCCGAATTACGGTCTGGTGCGCAGCCGGATGGACTTCGACGACCTGCTCGCGCGGCAGGCCGTGAGCGCGGGCGCGACTCTGCGTACCAGCGTCAACGTCACCGGCCCGGTGCTCGACGGCGACGGCCGGGTGATCGGGGTGCAGGCCGAGGAGGGCCGGGACAAGGTCCCCGCCACCTTCCACGCGCCGCTGGTGGTCGCCGCCGACGGCGTCTCCGGCCGCCTCCCGCTCGCCCTCGGACTGGCCAAGCGGGAGGACCGGCCGATCGGCGTGGCGGTTCGGCGCTACTACCGTTCCGAGGTCCGGCACGACGACGACTACCTGGAGTCCTGGCTGGAGCTGCGGGCCAAGGGCAGCGGTGAACTGCTGCCCGGGTACGGCTGGATCTTCGGTCTCGGTGACGGCCGGGTCAACGTCGGGCTCGGCATCCTGAACTCGTCGTCGGCCTTCGGGAAGACCAACTACCGGCGGCTGCTGACCGACTGGTTGGCCAACACCCCGCCGGAGTGGGGGATGGCCGACGAGGCGAACGCCGAGGGGTCGATCCTCGGCGCGGCGCTGCCGATGGGCTTCAACCGGGTGCCGCACTACACCCGTGGCGTGATGCTGGTCGGCGACTCCGGCGGGATGGTCAACCCGTTCAACGGCGAGGGCATCGCGTACGCGATGGAATCCGGCGAACTGGCCGCGGAGGTCGCGGTGCAGGCGCTGGCCCGACCGGCCGGTGCCGAGCGGGAGCGGGCGCTGCTGGCGTACCCGCAGGAGCTGAAGACCCGGTTCGGCGGCTACTACCGACTGGGCGGGATCTTCGTGAAGCTGATCGGCCGGCCGGAGATCATGCGCGTGGCGACGAAGCACGGCATGCCCCACCCGATGCTGATGCGCTTCGTGCTGAAGCTGCTGGCCAACCTCACCGACCCCCGTGGCGGTGACGCGATGGACCGGGTGATCAACGCGATGACCCGGGTGGCGCCGGCGGTCTAGGCGCAAGGTCGACCCCGCCGACGGCCGCCGGGTGGGATGTGAATAGTGTGAATTTCGCCAAGAACGAGGGCAGGGAAGGACGAGCAGGAGAAGAAGATGTCGCTCTCGCCTTACGTACCCATCATCGGGCTGTTCGCCCTCGCCGCGGCCTTCGCGCTGTTCTCGATAGCCGCCGCCCGGTTCACCGGACCCCGTCGCTACAACAGGGCCAAGCTCGAAGCCTACGAGTGTGGGATCGAACCTAGCCCGCAGCCGATCGGCGGAACCCGGATCCCGGTCAAGTTCTACCTGACAGCGATGCTCTTCATCGTCTTCGACGTGGAAATGATCTTCCTGTACCCGTGGGCGGTCTCCTTCAACGCCCTACCGGTGTTCGGATTCGTGGCCATGTCGGTGTTCATCGGTGCGGTCTTCGTCGCGTACGCCTACGAGTGGCGGCGCGGCGGCCTGGACTGGGACTGAGAGAGGAACGCAGATGGGTATCGAGGAGAAACTTCCCGCCGGCGTTCTGCTGACCTCGGTGGAGAAGCTGGTCAACTGGTCGCGCAAGTCGTCGGTCTGGGGCGCCACGTTCGGCCTGGCCTGCTGCGCGATCGAGATGATGGCCGCCGGTGGCCCGCACTACGACATGGGCCGGTGGGGCATGGAGGTCTTCCGGGCCTCGCCCCGGCAGGCCGACCTGATGATCGTCGCCGGCCGGGTGAGCCAGAAGATGGCCCCGGTGCTGCGGCAGATCTACGACCAGATGGCCGAGCCCCGCTGGGTGCTCTCCATGGGTGTCTGCGCCAGCAGCGGTGGCATGTTCAACAACTACGCCATCGTGCAGGGCGTCGACCACGTCGTGCCGGTCGACATGTACCTCCCCGGCTGCCCGCCCCGGCCGGAGATGCTCATCGACGCGATCCTCAAGCTGCGCGAGAAGATCGGCCACGAGCCGCTCGGGCCGAACGGCCGCAAGATGCTGGCCGCCCGCGAGGCGCGTGGTGACGTCCCGGTAGTGCCGTACGGCTCGATGCCGTCGTCGTACCGCAGCGACAAGGCCCGCCGCGCCGAGTGGACGAAGGCCGTCCGCGAGGGGCGCGAGGAGCAGCTGCGCATCGAGAACTGGATGAAGGCCCAGAACCACCTCCAGCCGTACCGGGGGATCAAGTGACTGACTCCAAGCCGACCTCGGGTAACGTCCCGGTTCCGGTGACGCCGGCCGGAGCCACCAGCGGCGCGCCCGCCGGGTTTCCGCCGGCCAGCCCGGCCGGCCGGGGCATGTTCGGCAACCAGGGCACCGGTGACACCTCGGGCTTCGGCGGCCTGGTCCGCCAGCGCCAGCCGATCGAGGACTCGCCCCGGCCGTACGGCGGCTACTTCGACGAGGTCCGCGACGCGCTGGAGGAGGCGTACCCGGCCTTCGGCGAGGCCATCGAGCACGTGGTGGTCGACCGCGACGAGCTGACCCTGCACATCCGCCCCGAGCGGATCGCCGAGGTCTGCCAGGTGATGCGGGACGACGCGGCGCTGCGGTTCGAGCTCTGCTCCTCGGTGTCCGGAGTGGACTACCTGGGCGCGGACGACCGTCGGCTGCACGTCGTCTACCAGCTCACCTCGATGACCTACCGGCGGCGGGTGCGGTTGGAGGTCGCCGTCACCGCCGAGGATCCGCACGTGCCCAGCGTCACCTCCGTCTACCCGACCGCCGACTGGCAGGAGCGGGAGGCGTACGACATGTTCGGCGTCGTCTTCGACGGCCACCCGGCGCTGACCCGCATCCTCATGCCGGACGACTGGGAGGGTCACCCTCAGCGCAAGGACTACCCCCTCGGCGGCGTGCCCGTGGAGTACAAGGGCGCCGAGATCCCGCCGCCCGACAAGCGGAGGTCTTACCAATGACCACGTCCAACTACGCCACCGAGCGCGAAACCACCGAGGGCCGTGTCTTCACCGTCACCGGCGGGGACTGGGACGACGTGGTCTCGGGCGTCGACCCGATCAACGAGGGTCGGATCGTCGTCAACATGGGCCCGCAGCACCCGTCCACGCACGGGGTGCTGCGGCTGGTCCTGGAGCTTGAGGGCGAGACGGTCCGGGACGTCCGCTCGGTCATCGGCTACCTGCACACCGGCATCGAGAAGAACCTCGAGTACCGCAACTGGGTTCAGGGTTCGACCTTCGTGACCCGGATGGACTACCTCTCCCCGATCTTCAACGAGACGGCGTACTCGCTGGCGGTGGAGAAGCTGCTCGGCATCACCGACGACGTGACCGAGCGGGCCAACACCATCCGGGTGCTCATGATGGAGCTGAACCGGATCTCCTCGCACCTGGTCTGGGTGGCCACCACCGGCATGGAGCTGGGTGCCATCTCGATCATGCTCTACGGCTTCCGGGATCGCGAGTACATCCTGGAGATCTTCGAGCTGATCACCGGCCTGCGGATGAACCACGCGTACGTCCGGCCGGGTGGGGTCGCCCAGGACGTGCCGGACGAGGCGATCGTCAAGATCCGCGAGTTCCTCAAGCTGATGCCGAAGCGGCTCAAGGAGTACGAGGACCTGCTCTCCGGCCAGCCGATCTGGCTGGAGCGGACGAAGAACGTCGCGGTGCTCGACGTGACCGGCTGCCTGGCGCTCGGCGTCACCGGGCCGGTGCTGCGCTCGGCGGGCCTGGCCTGGGACCTGCGCAAGACGATGCCGTACTGCGGCTACGAGGGCTACGAGTTCGACGTGCCGACGCACGCTGACGGCGACGTCTGGGGCCGCTACCTGGTCCGGATGGCCGAGATGCGCGAGTCGCTCAAGATCGTCGAGCAGGCATTGGACCGGCTCAAGCCGGGTCCGGTGATGGTGGCCGACAAGAAGATCGCCTGGCCGGCGCAGCTGGCCATCGGCGTCGACGGCATGGGCAACTCGCTGGAGCACGTCGCCAAGATCATGGGGCAGTCGATGGAGTCCCTGATCCACCACTTCAAGCTGGTGACGGAGGGCTTCCGGGTGCCGCCGGGCCAGGTGTACGTCGGCATCGAGTCGCCCCGCGGCGAGCTGGGCGTGCACGCGGTCTCCGACGGCGGCACCCGGCCGTACCGGGTGCACTACCGGGAGCCGAGCTTCGTCAACCTCCAGGCCCTGCCGGCGATGGCCGAGGGCGGCCTGATCGCCGACGTGATCGCCGGCGGCGCCTCGCTGGACCCGGTAATGGGAGGTTGTGACCGGTGACTGTTTTCACGGACGAGACGAGGGCCCGGGCGCGGGAGATCATCGCCCGCTACCCGGCGGACCGGTCCCGCTCGGCGCTGCTGCCCCTGCTGCACCTCGTGCAGTCCGAGGAGGGTTACGTCTCCCCGGCCGGCGTGACGTTCTGCGCCGAGGTGCTCGGCCTGAACAAGGCCCAGGTCGGCGCGGTGGCCAGCTTCTACACCATGTACAAGCGCCGGCCCACCGGCGACTGGCTGGTCAGCGTCTGCACCAACACGATGTGCGACGTGCTCGGCGGCCAGCAGGTCTACGAGGCGCTCGCCGAGCACCTGGGGGTCGGGCACGACGAGACCACCGCCGACGGGCAGATCACGCTGGAGCACGCCGAGTGTCTGGCGGCCTGTGACTACGGCCCGGTGATGACCGTCAACTACGACTTCTTCGACGGCGTCGACCCGCAGACCGCGGTGGGCCTGGTCGACGAGCTGCGTGCCGGTGGCCGGCCCAGCCCGAGCCGGGGTGCCCGCCTCTGCACGCTCAAGGAGATGTCCATCCAGCTCGCCGGCTTCGCCGACGAGCGCGAGGGCGCGGTCGCCGACGGCGTACCGGGCGAGCCGAGCCTGCGCGGCCTGCGGCTGGCCCAGCAGCACGGCATCTCGGCGCCGGGCTTCGACCCGAACGCCCCGATCCGCAGCGGCCAGGCCGGCGACAAGCCGGCCCCGGCCACCCCGGCGAAGGCCGCGCCGACCGGCAGCACCGCACCCGACGTGGCGGCCCCGGACCGCAAGTCACCGCAGGTGCGTACGGCCGAGACCCGGCAGCCGGACGCGAAGACCGCCGTGCCGGATGCCCCCGGCACCAAGATCCCGGCCGACGGGACGCCGCCGGCGCCCCGCGACGCGCAGGCGGCGGAGGCCGCCGGGGCGGCGGCCAACGTACCGTCCGGTGACGCCAAGCCTGCCGGCGACGACGCCGAGGCGCAGGAGCGCAACCTCAGGGAAGCGGAGTCGACCACCACCGGCTCCGCCAACGACAAGGGGGGCCAGCAGTGACCACGCCTCGGCCGGAGACCCTGGCCAAGCTGACGCCGGTGCTCACCAAGCGCTGGCTGTCGCCCGATGCCTGGCGGATCGGCACCTACGAGAAGCTGGACGGCTACGCGGCGCTGCGCAAGGCGCTCAAGGCGCACCCGGACGACCTGATCCAACTGGTCAAGGACTCCGGGCTGCGCGGCCGCGGTGGCGCCGGCTTCCCGACCGGCCTCAAGTGGGGCTTCATCCCGCAGGGCGACGGCAAGCCGCATTATCTCGTGGTCAACGCCGACGAGGGCGAGCCGGGCACCTGCAAGGACCTGCCGCTCATGACGCACGACCCGCACTCGCTGGTCGAGGGCGCGATCATCGCGTCGTACGCGATCCGGGCCAATCGGGCCTACATCTACATCCGGGGCGAGGCGGTGCACGCCGCGCGGCGGCTGCGCAACGCGGTGAACGAGGCGTACGCCAAGGGCTACCTCGGGCGGAACATCCTCGGCACGGGCTTCGACCTGGAACTGGTGGTGCACTCGGGCGCCGGGGCGTACATCTGCGGCGAGGAGACGGCGCTGCTCGACTCGCTGGAGGGCTTCCGGGGGCAGCCCCGGCTGCGCCCGCCGTTCCCGGCGACGCACGGCCTGTACGCCAGCCCCACCGTGGTCAACAACGTCGGCACCATCGCCAGCGTGCCGCACATCGTGCTCGGTGGTGCGGACTGGTGGAAGTCCATGGGCACGGAGAAGTCCGCCGGGTCGATGATCTACTCCCTCTCGGGTCGGATCGCCAACCCCGGTCAGTACGAGTGCGGGCTCGGCATCACGCTTCGTGAGCTGATCGAGCTGGCCGGTGGCATGCAGCCGGGCCACAACCTGAAGTTCTGGACCCCGGGCGGCTCGTCGACCCCGTTGCTCACCGCCGAGCACCTGGACGTGCCGCTGGACTTCGAGGGCGTCGCGGCCGCCGGCTCGATCCTCGGCACCACCGCGACCCAGATCTTCTCCGACCAGGACTGCCCGGTCTACGCGACCTACCGGTGGCTGGAGTTCTACCACCACGAGTCGTGCGGCAAGTGCACCCCGTGCCGGGAAGGCAACTACTGGATGGTCCGGGTCTACCGGCGCATCCTCGCCGGCCAGGGCACCCACGAGGACCTGGACACCCTGCTCGACACCTGCGACAACATCCTCGGTCGCTCGTTCTGCGGCCTGGGCGACGGTGCCACCAGCTCGGTGACCTCGTCGCTGAAGTACTTCAAGCAGGACTACCTCGACTACATCGAGGGCCGGACCGCGCCGAGGTTGTCCGACAAGCAGCTGGTGGGAGCCCACTGATGACGGACGTTGCCAAGTCGACCGAGACGGTCACGCTCACCATCGACGGTGTCGAGGTCACGGCCCCCAAGGGGGCGCTGCTGATCCGCGTCGCCGAGCAGATGGGCACCGAGATCCCCCGGTTCTGCGACCACCCGCTGCTGGCCCCGGCCGGGGCCTGCCGGCAGTGCCTGGTGGAGGTGGAGGGGCAGCGCAAGCCCGTCGCCTCCTGCACCCAGACGGTCGCCGAGGGCATGGTGGTCCGTACCCAGCTCACCTCCCCGGTCGCCAAGAAGGCGCAGGAGGGGGTCATGGAGCTGCTGCTGCTCAACCACCCGCTCGACTGCCCGATGTGCGACAAGGGCGGCGAGTGCCCGCTGCAGAACCAGGCCATGTCGACCGGGCGCACCGACTCCCGGTTCCACGAGCACAAGCGGGAGTACCCGAAGCCGCTGCCGATCAGCACCCAGGTGCTGCTCGACCGCGAGCGGTGCGTGCTCTGCCAGCGCTGCACCCGGTTCTCCGAGGAGATCGCGGGCGACAAGTTCATCGACCTGATGAACCGCTCGTCGGCCGAGGAGATCAACATCTACCGGGACGAGGCGTACGGCGCGGAGGGCGACGAGGGGGACGTCCCGTTCAACTCGTACTTCTCCGGCAACACCGTGCAGATCTGCCCGGTCGGTGCGCTGACCGGCACCCAGTACCGGTTCCGCGCCCGCCCGTTCGACCTGGTCTCCAGCCCGAGCGTGTGCGAACACTGCTCGGCCGGCTGCGCCCAGCGCACCGACTGGCGGCGGGGCAAGGTGCTGCGCCGGCTGGCCGGCGACGACCCGCAGGTCAACGAGGAGTGGAACTGCGACAAGGGCCGCTGGGCCTTCCAGTACGCCCGCGCCGCCGACCGGCTCACCACCCCGCTGGTCCGCGACAAGCACACCGGTGAGCTGCGCGAGGCATCCTGGAGCGAGGCGTTCAGCGTCGCCGCCGAGGGGCTGCGCGCCGCCCGGGACGGCGCCGAGGGCACCGCGGTGCTCACCGGCGGCCGGCTGACCGTCGAGGACGCGTACGCGTACGCCAAGTTCGCCCGGATCGCCCTGAACACCAACGACATCGACTTCCGGGCCCGCCCGGTCTCCCGCGAGGAGGCCGACTTCCTGGCCAGCACGGTCGCCGGCCGCACCGACGTCACCTACACCGACGTCGAGAACGCCCCGGCCGTGGTGCTGGTCGGCCTGGAGCCCGAGGAGGAGTGCCCGATCCTCTTCCTCCGGCTGCGCAAGGCGTACCTGAAGAACCAGCTGAAGGTGTACGCGATCGCGCCGTTCGCCACCCGCGGCCTGGAGAAGCTCGGCGCCAAGCTGGCCCGGGTGGTGCCGGGCGAGGAGGCCGGCGTGCTCGCCGAGCACGCGACGGTCGCCGAGGCGCTCAGCACCGAGGGCGCGATCCTGATCGTCGGCGAGCGGCTGGCCACCGTGCCCGGCGGCCTCTCCGCCGCCGCCGAGGTGGCCGCCCGGACCGGCGCGAAGCTGGCCTGGGTGCCGCGGCGCGCGGGTGACCGTGGTGCCGTCGACGCCGGCTGCCTGCCGAACCTGCTGCCCGGTGGGCGACTGGTCACCGAGCCGGCCGCCCGCGCCGAGCTGGGCGAGGCGTGGGACATCCCGGCCGGGGTGATCCCGAGCCAGGCCGGCCGGGACACCGACGGCATCCTTGCCGCCGCCGCCGCGGGCCAGCTCGGTGCCCTGGTGGTGGCCGGGGTCGACCCGGCCGACCTGGCCGACCCGCGCCTGGCCGAGCAGGCCCTGGACGCGGTGCCGTTCCTGGTCAGCCTGGAGCTGCGGGCCAGCGCCGTGACCCGCCGGGCGGACGTCGTGCTGCCGGTGGCGCCGGTGGTCGAGAAGGCCGGCAGCTTCCTGGACTGGGAAGGCCGGCTGCGCCCGTTCGACGCGGTGCTGGAAACGGCCGCGATGACCGATGGCCGGGTGCTCGACGCGCTCGCCGCCCAGCTGGACGTGCGGCTGGGCACCGGGGACGTGCTGAGCGTCCGGCGCGAGCTGGGCGGTCTGCCGGCGACCCGGACGGATCGCCCGAGCGCCCCCACCGTCGAGCCGGGCACCCTCCGGCAGCTCGGCACCGGCGAGGCGATCCTGGCGACCTGGCACCAGCTGATCGACCTGGGCAGCCTCACCGACGGTGACGAGCACCTGGGCGGCACCGCCCGCCCGCCGGTGGTCCGGCTGGGCAAGGGCACCGCCGAGGCGCTCGGTCTCGCCGACGGCGACCCGGTGACGGTGGGCACCGACCGAGGGGCACTCACCCTGCCGGCCGCGATCACCGAGATGCCGGACGGTGTGGTCTGGTTGCCCACCAACTCGCCCGGCTCGACCGTGCGCCGCAGCCTGGGTGCGACCTCCGGTGCGGTGGTGCGGATCTCCGTACCCGCCACGACCGCACCGGTCGCTGCCGACGCGGCCGGTCAGCCCGGCCCGCTCCTCAACTCCTCCGGGGGTGTCGCATGAACCTTGCGCAGGCGCCATCGTTGACCGACTTCGGCCACGATCCGTGGTGGCTGGTCCTCGGCAAGATTGTCTTCGCCTTCGTCGTCGCCCTGCTCGGCACGCTGCTCGGTGTCTGGTTCGAGCGACGGGTCGTCGGCTTCATGCAGGTGCGGCCCGGCCCCAACCAGCTCGGTCCGTTCGGTCTGCTGCAGACGCTCGCCGACGGCCTGAAGATGGCCTTCAAGGAGGACATCCTCCCGAAGGCGGCGGACAAGGTCATCTACTTCTTCGCCCCGGCCATCTCGGTGATCTGTGCGGTCACCGCGTTGTCGGTGATCCCCTTCGGCCCGATGGTGAGCATCTTCGGTCACCAGACGCCGCTGCAGGTCACCGACGTGCCGGTGGCGGTGCTGGTGGTGCTCGCTCTCTCGTCGATGGCGGTGTACGGCATCGTGCTCGCCGGCTGGGCCTCCGGTTCGACCTACCCGCTGCTGGGTGGGCTGCGCTCCACGGCTCAGCTGATCTCGTACGAGGTGGCGCTGGGGCTGTCCATCGTGGCGGTGTTCATGCTCTCGGGCACGATGTCGACCAGCGAGATCGTGGCCGCTCAGAGCAACGGACCCCAGCTGACCCTGTTCGGCAGCGAGTTCCAGTTGCCGGGCTGGTATGCGCTGCTGCTCTTCCCGAGCTTCGTCATCTTCTTCATCTCCATCGTCGGCGAGACCAACCGACCGCCGTTCGACCTGCCGGAGGCGGAGTCGGAGCTGGTGGCCGGCTTCATGACGGAGTACAGCTCGCTGAAGTTCGCGCTGATCATGCTCAGCGAGTACGTCGCGATGGTGACCATGTCGGCCTTCACCGTGACGCTCTTCCTGGGCGGCTGGCACGCGCCGTGGCCGCTGAACCTGTGGTCGGGCGCCAACTCCGGCTGGTGGCCGCTGCTCTGGTTCTTCGGCAAGGTCGTCCTGCTGGTCTTCGTCTTCGTCTGGCTGCGCGGCACGCTGCCCCGGCTGCGGTACGACCAGCTCATGCGCCTCGGCTGGAAGGTGCTGATCCCGATCAGCCTGGTCTGGGTCGTGGTGCTGGCCTGGCTGCGCACCGTCGACGACTGGGAGACGAAGAGCCGTCTGTACGCCATCGGCATCCCGGCCGGCATCCTGCTGCTCGCCGCGATGTTCTGGCCGAGCCGTAAGCCGCAGCCGCAGCCGACCCTCGCCGAGCAGGTCGAGAACCGGCCGCCGGGCAGCTTCCCGCTGCCTCCGCTGGATCTCCAGGTACCACCGAGCCCGCGCACCCGGCGCATGGTCGCCGAGCGGGAGCCGGCCAACGTTCCCGCCGGCCAGGACTCTGAGGAGGTGTGACGTGGGCGCGATCACCGGAACGTTCAAGGGCTTCGGGGTCACCTTCTCGCACATGTTCAGGAAGGTCGTCACCACCGACTACCCGTTCAAGCCGCCGACGCCGGCACCCCGTTACCACGGGCGGCACATCCTCAACCGGTACCCGGACGGGCTGGAGAAGTGCATCGGCTGCGAGCTGTGCGCCTGGGCGTGCCCGGCGGACGCGATCTACGTCGAGGGTGGCGACAACACCGACGAGCAGCGGTTCTCGCCGGGTGAGCGGTACGCCAGCGTCTACCAGATCAACTACGCCCGGTGCATCTTCTGCGGGCTCTGCATCGAGGCCTGCCCCACCCGCTCGTTGACCATGAGCAACGAGTACGAGCTGGCCCGGGACAACCGGCAGGACCTGATCTTCACGAAGGAGCAGTTGCTGGCGCCGCTGCTGCAGGGAATGGAACAGCCGCCGCACCCGATGCGCCTGGGCGACAGCGAGAAGGACTACTACGTCGACAGTCTGACCAACCCGGGCACCTCGGCCGGGGCCGAGCGCTCGCCGATGGGGCCGGGCCGCTACCAGGTGGACGAGCACCCTGGCGTCACCTTCCCCGGTGCCGAGCAGGCCGCCCAGCGGGCCGCGGCGGAAAAGGGAGAGACGGCATGACCACGTCGACGGTGCTCGCCGCCGCGGGGGCGGTCTCCGGCGGCGAGGCGGTGACCTTCTGGATCCTCGCCCCGCTCGCGCTGGCCGGCGCGATCGGCATGGTCGCCGCCCGCAACGCCATACACTCGGCGCTCTGGCTGGTGCTGACCATGCTCAGCCTGGGCGTGTTCT
This sequence comes from Micromonospora sonchi, assembly GCF_014646235.1. Lineage (GTDB taxonomy): Bacteria > Actinomycetota > Actinomycetes > Mycobacteriales > Micromonosporaceae > Micromonospora > Micromonospora sonchi. Next base: position 39,145 of record NZ_BMNB01000006.1, read on the forward strand.
ACGTGCTCCAGGCGGGGCCGTTCATCGGCATGGTGCAGATCATCGTCTACACCGGCGCGATCATGATGCTCTTTCTGTTCGTGCTGATGCTGGTGGGCCGGGACGCCTCGGATTCATTGATCGAGGTGTTGCGCGGCCAGCGCATCGCCGCGATCGGCCTGGGGATCGGCTTCGCCGCCCTGCTCGGCAGCGGGATCCACCGGGCCACCCAGGGCGCCCCGCCGGCCGGTCTGGAGCAGGCCAACGCGGGCGGGAACGTGCAGGGCATCGCCCGGCTGCTCTTCACCGACTACCTTTTCGCGTTCGAACTCACCGCGGCGCTGCTGATCACCGCCACCATCGGCGGCATGATCCTGGCGCACGTCGAGCGGCGCAAGGAGGACAAGCGCGACCAGGTGGCCACCATGAAGGCCCGCTTCGCGCCCGGCAACTACCCCGGCCCCAAGCCCGGCCCGGGTGTCTTCGCCACCTCCTCGTCGGTCGCCACCCCGGCCCGGCTGCCAGACGGGCGGCTGAGCGACCTGAGCACGCCGGACATCCTTCCGCTGCGGGAGTTGACCGCCGAGGAGTCCTCGCTGAAGGGCACGGAAAAGTGAGCGACTTCTTCTCGGTCGAGCCGAACTACTACCTGGTCCTCGCCGTGGTGCTGTTCACCATCGGCGCCGCCGGGGTGCTCGTGCGGCGCAACGCGATCGTGCTGTTCATGTGCGTCGAGCTGATGCTCAACGCGGCCAACCTGGCGCTGGTCACGTTCAGCCGGATGAACGGTGACCTCAACGGCCAGATCATGGCGTTCTTCGTGATGGTGGTGGCGGCGGCCGAGGTCGTGGTCGGGCTGGCCATCATCATGGCGATCTTCCGCTCCCGGCGCTCCGCCAGCGTCGACGACGCCAACCTGTTGAAGTATTAGAGGGGCCCACCGGTGGACGAAATCTTGACGTACGCCCAGGCTGCTCCGGCCGAGACGGTCTCGTACGCGACGGCCGACGGCCTGCTGAGCAGCGTCTGGCTGCTGGTGGCGATCCCGCTGGTCAGCGCGGTGGTGCTGCTGCTGCTCGGTCGGCGGGCCGACCGTTGGGGGCACTGGCTCGGCGTGGCGGCGGTGGGTGCCGCGTTCCTGCTCGGCCTGGCCTCCTTCCTCGGCCTGCGTGGCCTGGAGAACAAGTCGGTCCAGCTGAGCCTCTGGGACTTCATCGTGGTCGGCGGCCTGCACGTCGACTTCGGCCTGCTGTTCGACCCGCTGGCCGGGGTCTTCGTTCTGCTGATCACCGGCGTGGGCTTCCTGATCCACCTGTACGCGGTCGAGTACATGGCCACCGACACGGGCCGGCGGCGGTTCTTCGCGTACTTCAACCTGTTCATCGCGGCCATGCTGTTGCTGGTTCTCGGCAACAACTACGTGATGCTGTACTTCGGCTGGGAGGGCGTCGGTCTGGCGTCGTACCTGCTGATTTCCTTCTGGTACACCAGGCCGGCCGCGGCCACCGCCGGCAAGAAGGCGTTCCTGATGAACCGGGTCGGCGACGCCGGCCTGGCGATCGCCATCTTCATCATGTTCGCCACCCTGGGCACCACCCAGTACGACGAGGTGTTCAACAACGTCGGCGCGCTGGCCGGCGGCACCGTGCTGGTGCTCGGCCTGCTGCTGCTGCTCGGCGCGGCCGGCAAGTCCGGTCAGTTCCCGCTGCAGGCGTGGCTGCCGGACGCGATGGAGGGCCCGACCCCGGTGTCGGCGCTGATCCACGCCGCGACGATGGTCACCGCCGGCGTCTACCTGATCGCCCGCTCCAACCCGGTCTTCTCGGCCAACAGCACGCTGCAACTGGTGGTGGTCAGCGTCGGCGCGCTGACCCTGCTGCTCGGCGCGATCATCGGCTGCGCCAAGGACGACATCAAGCGGGTGCTGGCCTGGTCGACGGTGAGCCAGATCGGCTACATGTTCCTCGGCGTCGGCCTGGGCGGTGCGGCGTACGGGCTGGCCATCGTGCACCTGCTGGCGCACGGCTTCTTCAAGGCCAACATGTTCCTCGGCGCCGGCTCGGTGATGCACGGCATGTCCGACCAGGTGGACATCCGCCGCTTCGGCGGCCTGTCGAAGTACATGAAGATCACCTGGCTGACCTTCGGCGCCGGCTGGCTGGCCATCATCGGCATGATCCCGTTCTCCGGCTACTGGTCCAAGGAACCGATCATCGCCGCCGCCTTCCAGCGGGAGGACTGGACCGCCTGGCTGTTCGGCGGCGCGGCGGTGCTCGGTGCCGCGCTGACCGCGTTCTACATGACCCGACTGTTCGTGCTCACCTTCCACGGGCCGAAGCGCTGGACCACGGACATCGAGCACCCGCACGAGTCCCCGCCGCTGATGACCGTCCCGCTGATCCTGCTCGGCCTCGGCTCGCTGGGCGCCGGCTGGCTGCTGGCCACCTCGGTTCCCGACTGGCTGACCGCCACCGGTGGCCTCGCGGCCACCGAGGCGCACCCCGAGTCGGTGCTGCCGCACGGGGTGATCGTCGGATTGTCGCTGGGGGTCACGGTGCTCGGTGTGGCGCTCGGCTGGTTCCTGTTCCGCAACGGCACGGCGACCGCGCCGCAGCCGGCCGGGGTGCTGGTCACCGCCGCCCGCAAGAACCTCTACACCGACACGGTCAACGAGGCGGTCTTCGAGAAGCCGGGCATCTTCCTCACCCGGGCGCTGGTCTACCTGGACAACCGGGGCATCGACGGGCTGGTCAACGGGCTCGCCGCCGGGGTCGGCGGTGGCTCGGGTCGGCTCCGGCGGTTGCAGACCGGTTTCGTCCGGTCGTACGCCACCTCGATCCTGACCGGCGCGCTGCTGGTGATGGCCGCGTTCCTGGCCGTACAGGCGGGGTGGTTGACGTGATCGACCTCAGGAGGCTGTCGGCCTCTCAGGCGGCCGTTCTCGACGGACCGCGCTTCGACGACGGAGGTAAGGCCGCATAATGTCCGACTTCCCGTTCCTCTCGGTGCTCACCGCGGCGCCGCTGGTCGGCGCAGTGGTGGTCGCCCTCATGCCGCGCAGCCGGCCGACCCTGGCCAAGCAGGTCGCGCTCGGCTGGTCGCTGCTGGTGCTGGCGCTGTCGGTGGTCATGTGGGTGACCTGGCAGGTTGACGGCAAGCGCTTCCAGTTCCGCGAGTCGTACCCGTGGATTCCGAACTGGGGCGTCAACTTCACCTTCGCCGCCGATGGCATCGCGCTGGTCATGCTGATGCTGATCGCGGTGCTGGTGCCGCTGGTGATCCTGGCCTCCTGGCACGACGCCGAGTCCTCGAAGCGCTCGGTGCCGGCCTACTTCGCACTGCTGCTCGTCCTCGAATGCACGATGCTCGGCGTCTTCGCCGCCGCCGACGTCTTCCTGTTCTACGTGTTCTTCGAGGTCATGCTGGTGCCGATGTACTTCCTCATCGGCAGCTACGGCGGCCACCAGCGGCAGTACGCGGCGGTCAAGTTCTTCCTCTACTCCCTGGTCGGCGGCCTGTTCATGCTGGCCGCGGTGATCGGCCTCTGGGTGGTCGGTGGCAAGACCTTCGACTGGGTGGCGCTGTCGGAAGTGGACATCTCCACCGGTGCGGAGCGCTGGCTCTTCCTCGGGTTCTTCATCGCCTTCGCGATCAAGGCGCCGTTCTTCCCGTTCCACACCTGGCTGCCGGACGCCGGTGGCGCGGCGCCGGCGGGTGCCGCCGCGCTGCTGGTCGGCGTGCTGGACAAGGTCGGCACCTTCGGCATCATCCGCTACTGCCTGCCGCTCTTCCCGGACGCGGCCCAGTGGTTCGCGCCCTGGGCGCTGGCGTTGGCGCTGGTCGGCATCATCTACGCCGCGCTGCTGGCGGTCGGCCAGAACGACCTGAAGCGACTGGTGTCGTACACGTCGATCGCCCACTTCGGCTTCATCGGCGTGGGCATCTTCGCCTTCACCACCCAGGCCGGCACCGGCGCGGTGCTCTACATGCTCAACCACGGGCTCGCCACCGGCCTGCTCTTCCTGGTGGTGGGCATGCTGATCGCGCGCCGCGGATCGGCGCTGGTCAGCGACTTCGGTGGTGCCGGCAAGCTGGTCCCGCTGCTGGCCGGGGTGCTTCTCTTCGCCGGTCTCGCCTCGCTGGCGCTGCCCGGTACCGCGCCGTTCGTCTCCGAGTTCCTGGTGCTGATCGGCACGTTCACGGTGAACAAGCCGGTCGCCGTGATCGCCACGCTGGGCATCATCCTGGCTGCGGCGTACGTGCTGTGGATGGTGCAGCGCACCACCCAGGGAACGCTGAACCCGGCACTGACCGAGATCGACGGCATGAAGCGGGACCTCAACCTGCGCGAGAAGGTCGTGGTCGCCCCGCTGATCGCGCTGATCGTGCTGCTCGGCTTCTACCCGAAGCCGGTGACGGACGTGATCAACCCTGCCGTCCAGGCGACCATGGAGGACGTCGGCCGCACTGACCCGGCCCCGTCGGTAGACACCGTCCAGGAGGCGAGCCGATGACCGAGTTCGAACTGCCGCCGATCGACTATGCGGCAATCGCACCCATTTTGATCATTATGGGCGCGGCGGTGCTCGGAGTGCTGGTCGAGGCGTTCGTGCCCCGGCGGCTGCGGCACCCGGTCCAGCTGCCGCTGGCGCTGCTGGCGGTGCTCGCCGCGCTGACCATGGTGGTGGTCAACGCCGACAAGCGGGTGATCACCTTTGGTGTGATCGCCATCGACGGCCCGACGCTGTTCCTGCAGGGCGCGATCCTGGCGCTGTCGGCGGTGGCGCTGCTGCTGGTCGGTGAGCGGGCGATCGAGCGCGGCGGGGCGTTCGTCGCCCAGGCCGCCATCACCGCGGACTCGCCCGACGACCGGCGGCAGGCCGAGCGGGCCGGCGGCGCCGGTGAGGTCTACCCGCTGGTCACCTTCGCCGTCGGCGGCATGCTGATTTTCGTGTCGGCGAACGACCTGCTGACCATGTTCATCGCCCTCGAGGTCTTCTCGCTGCCGCTCTACCTGCTCTGCGCGCTGGCCCGTCGCCGGCGGCTGCTGAGCCAGGAGGCGGCGATGAAGTACTTCCTGCTCGGCGCGTACGCCTCGGCCTTCTTCCTGTTCGGGCTGGCGCTGCTCTACGGCTTCACCGCCGGCATGGGCGACCGCCAGGCCGGGGTCGACTTCGCCACCATCCACGCGGCGGTGGCCGACTCGACGCAGAGCCCGGTGCTGCTCTTCGCTGGCATGGCGCTGGTCGCGATCGGCCTGCTGTTCAAGGCGGCTGCCGCGCCGTTCCACGTCTGGGTGCCGGACGTCTACCAGGGTGCGCCGACCCCGATCACCGGCTTCATGGCGGCCTGCACCAAGGTCGCCGCCTTCGGTGCGCTGCTGCGGGTGTTCCACGTCGCCTTCGAGGGGGCCCGCTGGGACTTCACCCCGGTGCTCGGTGCGGTGGCGGTGCTCACCATGGTGGTGGGCGCGGTGCTCGCGGTCACCCAGACCGACATCAAGCGGCTGCTGGCGTACTCCTCCATCGCCAACGCCGGGTACCTGCTGGTCGGTGTGCTGGCGCCGGGCCCGGAGGGGCTCTCCGGCACCATGTTCTACCTGGTCGCGTACGGCTTCACGGTGCTGGCCGCGTTCGCGGTGGTTACCCTGGTGCGCGACGCCGACGGGGAGGCCACCCACCTGTCCCGCTGGGCCGGGCTCGGTCGGCGCTCGCCGCTCTACGCCTCGGTCTTCACCTTCATCCTGCTCGCCTTCGCGGGCATCCCGCTGACCAGCGGCTTCATCAGCAAGTTCGCGGTGTTCGCGCCTGCTCTGGACGGTGGGCACGCCTGGCTGGTGATCGCCGGTGTGCTGACCAGCATGGTGCTGGCCTTCCCCTACCTGCGGGTCGTGGTGATGATGTGGCTCTCGGAGCCGGGCGAGGCGACCCCGACCGTGACCGTGCCCGGCGGGCTGACCTCGGCGGCACTGGTGATCGGGGTGATCGCCACCCTGGTGCTCGGCGTCGTGCCGGGGCCGCTGCTCGACCTGGCGACCGGAGCCGCGGACTTCGTCCGGTAGCTGCGAAAACCGATCCCCGGGAGGGCCGGCCCCACACCTGTGGGCCGGCCCTCGCCGCGCCTCCCCGGTCCGGTGCAGGTAGAGCCCGTGTGGCATGGTGGAGACGTGGTGATTCGGGGTGACGAGCGTGCAGGTGCCACCGGTTCCGGCGGCCGCCGGGGCGGGGGCGGCGCGGTGCAGTTCAGCGCGCTCGGCCTTCGTCTCGCCGACGCCCGCACCGAGGAATCCGTGCGGGGTCTGCTAAAGGCCGTCGAGGCGGAGCTGCGGGACACCGTCGCCAGTGCCGATCCGTTCGTGACCGAGGCGGCCCGGCATCTGGTCGAGGCTGGCGGCAAGCGGTTCCGGCCGCTGCTGGTGGCGCTGGGTGCCCAGTTCGGCGATCCGACCCGCGCGGAGGTCGTGTCGGCCGCCGTGGTGGTGGAGCTGACCCACCTCGCGACGCTGTACCACGACGACGTGATGGACGAGGCCTCGGTGCGCCGGGGGGCGCCGAGCGCCAACTCCAGGTGGACCAACTCGGTGGCCATCCTGGTCGGCGACTACCTCTTCGCCCGGGCGGCGGACGTCTCCGCCGAGCTGGGCACCGAGGCGGTACGCCGGCAGGCGCGCACCTTCGCCCGGCTGGTGCACGGCCAGATCGCCGAGACCGTCGGTCCGCGCCCCGGCGACGACCCGGTGGCCCACTACCTGCACGTGATCGCGGAGAAGACCGGCTCGCTGATCGCCACCAGTGCGCATTTCGGCGGCCTGTTCAGCGGGGCTGCACCGGAGCACGTGGCGGCGCTGGCCGGCTACGGCGAGACCATCGGGGTGGCGTTCCAGCTCTCCGACGACCTGCTCGACATCGCCAGCGAGTCGGCGGAGTCCGGCAAGACGCCCGGCACCGACCTGCGCGAGGGCGTGCCGACCCTCCCGGTGCTCTACGCCCTCGCGTCGGACGACGCGGACGCCGCGTCCGTGCGACTGCGGGAGATCCTGGCCACCGGCCCACTGACCGACGACGCCCTGCACGCCGAGGCGCTCGGCCTGCTCCGCGAGAGCCCGGCGCTCAAGCGCGCCCGGGAAACCGTCCGTAGCTACGCCGAGGACGCCCGCGCCCACCTGGCACCCCTGCCGGACACCCCCTCCCGCCAGGCTCTCGAATTCCTCTGCGACCACATCGCCGACCGCACCAACTGATCCCGCCAATCCCGCCAATCCCGCGTTGATCATGAGGTTGGCGGCGATGTCGATCTCCCTGACTGCCGCCAACCTCATGATCAATGGAGCGGGGTGGGCGGGGTGGGGAGGAGGCGGGTGGCGGTGAGCATCAGGGTGGCGGCGGCCAGCATGGTGGCCGCGGCGGTGAGCCACATCGTGGGGTAGCCGGAGGTGGCGGCCAGGGGGCCCAGGGTGAGGGGGCCGAGGCAGCCGCCCGCGTACACGCCGGTCTGGGTGATCGAGGTGGCGGCGGCCGGGGCCTGCGGATGCAGCCGGACCACCGCGAAGTTCATCAGCCCCGGCCACGACCAGCCCAGACCGAAGCCGAGCAGTACGCCGACCACCAGCGGCCCGGAGCCGGCCAGCGCGAGCAGGCCCAGCCCCACGGCGCCGACGACCAGCATGCCGGCGATCACCGTCACCTGCCCTCCGGCGCGGCGGTCGGCCAGCCAACCGGCACCGACCCGGGCGGCGACGCAGACCGCGCTGCCCAGGGTCAGGGTGAGCCCGGCGAGGGCCGGTTCGAGCCCCCGGTCGACCGAGGCGTCCACCACGAAGGTGCCGAGCGCGTTCGCCGCGCCCGCGGCCAACGTCGCGGCCACGCCGACCACGACCAGGCCCAGCGTCGCGCTGCCGGCCCGGCCGCTCGGCCGTCGGGTGGGCAGCGGCCCCTGGGCCGGTACGGCGGGCAGCGCGGCCAGCGCGGCGCCAGCGGCGGCCACGAACGCCCACCGCCAGCCGACGGTGAGCGCCAGGCCGGGTACCGCCGCGCCGGCCAGCAGCGTGGAGACGGGAATCGCGGCCTGCTTGACGCCGAACGACAGGCCCTGCCGCCGCGCCGGCACGTGGCGGGCCAACAGGGCGTTGCTGGAGAGCTGACCGAGCGCGTTGGCGGTGCCGGCGGCGGCCAGCAGGCCGACCAGCATCGGGTAGGACCGGGCCAGGGTCGCCACGGCGAGCAGGCAGCCGGCCGAGACCAGGACGCCGGCGCGGGCCACCACCGCACCGCCCCAGCGCTCGACCAGGGCTCCGCAGGGGACCGAGGCGAGCGCGCTGACTCCGAAGTAGGCCGCCACGACCAGCCCGAGCCCGGCGGGCGAGAAGCCCAACTCCTCCCGCATCTGCACGGCGAGGCCGCCGACCAGGAAGACCGGCAGTACGCAGGCGATGGTGACGGCGACGGCGACCGCGCTGGTCCGGACGGGATGTGCGACGGGTTCCTGACTGCGAATGGAGGCGGGGTGGGGCATGGTGGGGCCAACCTATGCCAGCCACATCTCGGCGACGGAAAGTGCGGCCGAAATCACCTCGCGTACGCGATGATCTTGGATGGTCACCCGATCAGGCATTTCGCGACCGGCCACTTTTTCATATGGTGTAAGTCCCCGGTGGCGGAGGTGGTTGTGCGTGACCCCCTGGCGGAACCTTCGGATCTGATCCGGAGCGTCTCCCGCGCACTGCGAGTGCTCGAGTCGGTCGGTCGTGCCCCCCGTGGGCTCACGGTGAAGCAGATCGCCCGGCGGTGCGAGCTGACCGTGGCGACCACGTACCACCTGGTCCGCACCCTCGCGTACGAGGGCTATGTGATCCGCCGGGAGGACGGCACGTACATCGTGGGCCTGGAGGTCGCCGACCGCTACCGCGAACTGGTCGCCGCGTTCCGTGGTTCGCCCGCGATCGGGGAGAACCTGCGCCGGACGGCCCTGGAGACCGGTTGGAGCCACTACCTCGGCCGGTTCGTGGGTGGCCAGGTGGCGATCACCGCCGTGGCGGAGGGAAACCGCTCGCCGCACCTGGAGGAACTCGTCCCCGGGTTCGACGAGGGGGCGCACGCGACCGCGCTGGGCAAGGCCCTGCTCGCCACGCTCACCGCCGAGCAGCGCCACCGCTACCTGCGCGACTACGGCATGCGCCCGTTCACCAGCGCCACCCTGACCAGCCCGGAGGCGTTCGAGGCCGACCTGGCCGCGGGGGAGCGGCGCGGGATGCAGTTGGAGATGGGCCAGTACCGGCAAGGGGTGGCCTGTGCCGCGGTGCTGATCAGCCCGGACAAGGAGATGGAACGGCGGACGGTGCTGGCCTGCGCGCTACCGGCCAGCGAGATGATGACCACCGCCCGGGTGGTCCGGACGAAACTGCTCGCCGTGGCCCGTACCCTCGCCGACTGTTTGGCCGCGGAGAGCTGAACACGACGGCCCTCTCCCCGGTGGGGAGAGGGCCGTCCGGTCGCCGGGTCAGCTACCGATCGGTCCGCCGTCCAGCCGCCAGGTGGCTGTCCGAGACGAACTTGTAGAGGTAGTCGAAGCGCTCGTCGCCGGAGAGCACCGTGCCCCAGGGGGTCACCCCACCGGATCAGCACGGCGTGGTCGTAGCCGTTGGGCACCACGAAGGTGTCCAGGCGTCGCGACTGCCGTGGCGGGCGGGGGGTGCCCAGCAGCGGTAGAAGTGCCCCGATCTGAACCGGCGGTGAACCCCCCGCTGGGATGCCGAGGTCGAGCTGGGGCTGAACCGATCGGCGTGACCGCACGTATCACTGGTCGTAACGCCGCGCCCGCTCACGCGAGAGCGAGGAGAGGACCATCAGCGACAACGACGCCCACCTGCTGCGCGCCCTGCACGACGAGCACGGCGAGGCGCTGTACGCGCACGCCCTGCGGCTGGTCAACGGTGACCGGCAGCGGGCCGAGGACCTGGTGCAGGAGACGCTGCTGCGGGCCTGGCGGCATCCGGAGTCGCTCGACCCCCGTCGGGGCTCGGTGCGCGCCTGGCTCTTCACCACGGCGCGCAACCTCGCCATCGACGCCTGGCGGCGGCGCTCGACCCGCGTCGGCGAGGTCTACACCGACGAGCTGCCCGAGCCACCGGAGGTGGTCGACGAGACCGAACGCGCCGTCGAGGCGTGGACCGTCGCCGAGGCGCTCAACCGGCTCAGCCCGTCCCATCGAGATGTCCTGGTCGAGTGCTTCTACCAGGGACGATCGGTGGCCGAGGCGGCTTCCCGGCTCGGCGTGCCGCCGGGCACGGTGAAGTCCCGGACGCACTACGCCCTGCGCTCACTACGGTTGGTCCTGGCCGAGATGGGGGTGACCGGATGAGCCGCTGCGACTTCGCGTACGACGACGGGGCGTACGTGCTGGGCGCCCTCTCGCCCGCCGACCGGGCGGCCTACGAACGGCACCTCGCCGACTGCCCCGCCTGCCAGCAGTCGGTATCCGAGATCGCGGTACTGCCCGGCCTGCTCGGCCGGCTGGATCCGGACAGCCTGGAGCAGTTCCTCCCGCCACCGGAGAACCCCCGGGTGCCCGAGCTGCTCAACACCGCGCGCGAACGCCGGCGCCGCGAGCGGCAGGCCCACCGCCTGCGGTACGCGGTCACCGGCCTGGCGGCGGCCGCGTTCGCGTTGATCGTCGGCTTCGGCGTGGCCACGGTGCTGCCCGGCGAGCAGCCGGCCACGCCGCCGCCGGTGGCCCAGCTGCTGATGGTCGAGATGGAACCGGTGGCCGGGGTGGTGCCGGTGCACGCCGAGATCGGCTTCCGGGGCACCGACTGGGGCACCGAGGTGACCATGCACTGTGGGTACGACGAGCGGGCCGGCTACGGCAAGGCGCACGCCTTCCGGCTGGTGGCGCATGCCGCGGACGGCAGGACGGAGCAGCTCGGCTCGTGGCGGGCCGCTCCCGGCGACGACCTGCGGATCACCGCGGCGACCCAGTTCACCAACGCCGAGCTGGTTCGCCTGGAACTGATCCGTGCCGACGGCACGCCCGTCCTCGCCTACGACGTCCGCTGATCCGCTGCCGGCCGGGGGCACCCGGCTTGCATCAGCGGGGAGTGGGTAGCGCGTCCGGTGCGGTGACGAGGGCGGCGGCCAGGCGCGCGCGGCGGGAGAGCCGGGCGTGCCGGACGGCGTCGGCGGTGAAGACGATCAGAGCGAGCCAGACCAGAGCGAAACCGGCCAGGCGGGCCGGCGGCATCGGCTCGTGGAAGATGAGCACCCCCCAGCCCAGCTGGAGGACCGGGGTCACGTACTGGATCATCCCCAGGGCGGTCAGCGGAAGCCGGTTGGCGGCGCCGGCGAAGAGCAGCAGCGGGATGGCGGTCATCGCGCCGGCCAGCACCAGCAGCGCCGTGTGCCCGGCCGAGACGTGGCCGAAGGCGACGTCGCCGGTCGCCGTGAGCCAGCCGAGGTACGCCAGCGCGGGCAGGGCCAGTACGGCCGACTCGACGAACAGGCCCTCGGCGGCGGGCAGGCCGAGCCGCTTCTTCACCAGGCTGTACCCGCCGAAACTGAAGGCCAGCGTCAGCGCGAGGTACGGCAGCTGGCCGTAGTCGACGGTCAGCACGGCCACCGCCAGCGCGCCGACGCCCAGTGCGACCCACTGCGCGGGACGCAGCCGTTCGCGCAGCACCAGCACCCCGAGCAGGACCACCACCAGCGGATTGATGAAGTACCCGAGAGCGGTCTCCACCACCCGGTCGGAGTTGACGCCGTAGATGTAGGTGAACCAGTTGAGCCCGATCAGGGCGGCGGCGGCGCCGATCCCGGCCAGGACACGCGGCCGGCGTCCCAGCGTCCGCAGAAAACCGATGTTGCGCATCGCGGCCAGCAGCAGGGCGACGAACGCGACCGACCAGACCACCCGGTGGGCCAGGATCTCCAGCGGACCGGCCGGGCGGAGCAGCTTGAAGTAGAGCGGGAAGAACCCCCAGAGCAGGTACGCACCGAGGCCGTAGAGGTATCCGAGGCGGAGCGGGGTCACGGCTCCACGCTAAGGGGCTGGCTTGTCGGCTGATCCTTGCCGGTGAGCGGGCTCACGGCCGGGGTGCGCCGGTCGAGTTCCATCCAGTGCTCGGCGCGTACCGGTCCGAAGCCGACTTTCGCGTACACCCCGTGCGCGTCGACGGTGGCCAGCAGCAGCCGGCGTACGCCCAGAGCGGCCAGGTGGTCGCGGACCGTGCCGGCCAGCCAGGTGCCCAGCCCGCGACCCCGCTCGGCGCGGTCGACGTAGACGTCGCAGAGGTAGCCGAAGGTGGCCCGATCGGTGATCACCCGGGCGACGGCGACCTGTCTGCCGTCCACTGGGCGGTACACGCCGAAGCCGATCGAGCCGGCGAACGCCGTCCGCACCGTTTCGCGGTCCCGCCCGAGCGCCCAGTACGCGTCGGTGGCGAGCCAGTGGTGCACCAGATCCAGGTCGAGCAGGTCCGGGTCGATGCTGATCGTGTAACCGTCGTCGCGACTTCGGGTGAACACCGGCTTTACGCTACCGGGGTGGTTGCCGCCCCGTGGAACGGCAACCACCCTCGCGGATCTCGACGAGGAGCCCGTTGCGGCAGGATGCCGGGCGGTCAGTCGCGGTCGAGGACAGCGCCGAGGATCCAGGTGACGACACCGACGAAGAGCGCGCCCAGCACGGCGGCCGGCCAGAAGCCGTCCACGTCGAACGGGAGCCCCACCTGGTCGGCGATCCAGCCGGTGAGCAGGAAGAGCAGGCCGTTGACCACGATTGCGATCAGGCCGAGGGTGAGCAGGTAGAAGCCGCACCCGACGGTCTTGATGATCGGCTGGAGCACCCCGTTGACCACCCCGAAGATGATCGCGACGAGGACCAGCGTCAGCACCGTCTCGCTGACCGATTCCGTGTCGAGCGAGATGCCGGGAATGACCAGTGTGGCCAGCCAGAAGGCCACCGCGGTGGCACCGATCCGGATCAGTAGACCTTTCAGAAAACCCATGGCGGGCATGGTGTCATGGCCGGACTACTGGCGGAACCCGCGCGATCGCCGGCTGGTCAACGCCGGGACGGGCGGCCGATCAGCTGTGCCTCGATGGGGGTGCCGGCGAGCATCGCCCAGCGCAGGGCCCGCCGATTCACCACGGCCACCATGTCGTGCCGGATCCGGGTCAGCCACTGCGCGGACTCGCCGAGCCCCAGCGCGGTTCCGGCGATGGCCGCCTCCGCCTGGCTCAACGGCTGGAGCACCGCCAGGTCGGCCCGGCCCAGCGCGTCGGCGTCGGCCGGGGTGAGTTTGTCGCGTACCAGCAGGGTGGTCTGCCAGGCGACGCCCGGCCGTGGACCGGTCGGTGGCGGCGCGTCCAGCACCACGAGCAGCGGGGCCAGCGGCGTCACCGGCTCAGCCGGCACCGGTCGCCCCGGCGGGAGCAGCGGGATCGTCCTGCCCGGCCTGCTCATCGCGCGGACGAACGGTTCCCAGGCGTGTGGCCGGGTGGTCTGGACGATCACCCGGGCGCCGAGCGCCAGCGTGCGCATTGCCACCAGTTGGGCGGCGGGTAGCCCGCCGACGAGCATCACCCGGGTGCCCACCGGCCGGAACAGCCGGACGGTCACGGCGTTGCCGTGCCGGTTGGCGCCCAGCATCAGCCCGGCCGACCCGTGTGGCAGCACCAGCTCCGCCGGGCCGGGGATCGGGCTCGTCCCGGACCGGGCCAGCGGCAGGGTGGCGGCGAGGCCGGCCAGGTGCGCCCCGTCGAGGCGCTCCACCGCGCCGCCACCGGTTGCCACCACCCGGCGTAACGCCTGGGCGGCAGCGGACAGCTCCGCAGCGGTCACCGCGCTGAGGCGTACGGTCAGCCCGATCGACGTCGGCCGGTCGGTCCCGGCGTGCAGCGACACCGTGGTCGTGGTCGCCGGCAAGGCCAGCAGCCGGGGCACCAGTCGGGGTGCGGCGTCCGCTGTCGGCCACTTCCGTAGCCGGAAGGTGGTCTGCAACAACCCGCCGGACCGGACGGCCTGCCAGGACTCCCGCACTTCTTGCCCGTCGTGATGGGCGAACTCGGCGAGTATCCGCAGCGCCGGTTCCTCGCCCAGGGGTCGGACGGTCACCGGTGCCAGTCGGCGGACGAGCCGGCGTACGGTGCCGGCGAGAACCTGCCGCAGCGCCTCCTCCGGCCAACCCTCCATCCGGGACACCCGTACGGCCAGCACCGCCCGTTCCCAGCCGGCCAGACGCCCGTCGGTGAGCTGCCGGTACGAGGTGGCCGCCGGACCGCCCCCGACGCCGACCGCCGGGGCCGCCGCGGCGGCCAGCACCAGCTGAACCCCCACGGACGGGGCCGGCTCGGCGCTCGCCGGCAGCAGAGCGGCCGGGGACGGTAGCTGCCGTGCCCCGTCACCGAGCAGGTCGGCCGGATCACCGATCTCCAGCAGCGCCACCAGGCCATCCGGGTCGTCGAGCAGCACGACCGGGGACCCGGCCAGCTCCACGGAGCGGAGCACACCGCCCGGGTGCACCAGGTCGAGCAGTGCCCTCGGCCCGGCGTCCACAGTGATCGCGCGTCGGCGGGTCAGGTAGCCCAGGCCGATGCCCAGCCACTCGTACAGCCACCGTTGCCGGATCCGGCACCAGGCCAGGGCGAGCAGCAGCGCCGCCGACAGGGCCGCCGCCAGCGTCGGCAGCGCACCCCGGCCGACTGTGGCGACGAGCGCGGCCAGCGCCACCTGGGCGGTGGCGACCTGCCCGGCCCTCGGCCGGCGAACCGGCCAGTGGTCACCGTGCCGCCGCTGTGCCGCCGGGATCCGCTGCCCGGTCGAGGGTGGCGGGTTGGGCGGCGCCGTGGGTGGGGCCGTCGCCGGGCGGGTCGGGGTGTCGGTCGTCGCCACCGCTCCTCCTCGCCCCGATCACCCGCCGCAACCTCGCTGACGCACATGGTAGCGGCGCTCCTGGAAGCGTTGTCCACAGGGGAGGCCGAGGGGGTAGCAGAAATGCGACAACGCCGCTACCGTCAGCGACGAGTTCTCGTTGGCCCGTCCCACGTCGCGCTCGTCCTCCGGCGTCGTGGGTGGTGCACCCCCACCGCAGGGCCAGCCACGATCGAGAGACGAGGTGACGTCGGGGTGTCCCAGACCCAGGCAGAGGCCGCGGTGATGCAGCAGACCGCGGTGAAGTTCGAGCAGGTGGACCAGTCGTTGCAGTCGATGCTCAGCGGATTGTTGGCCCAACTGGAGGTCCTCCAGCAGGCCTGGCGCGGAGCGGGCGGCCGCTCGTTCGAGCAGGTCAAGCAACAGTGGGCGCAGGATCAGGCGAGCCTGCAGCAGGCGCTGCGGGAGACCGCGGGCGCGATCCGGACTGCCGGCACCCACTACGACGCGTCGGACGCCGAGGCGGCCAGTCGGGTGTCCGCCACCAACCGCGGCGGCATCCAGCTGCCGCTCTAGACCACAACTGAGGGGGAGACATCCGATGGAGCACGGTGTGCTGGTCGTCAACTTCGCCGCGCTGCAGCAGGCCAGCGCGGACATCCAGCGGGCGTTGAACACGCTCGAGTCGCAGCTCGGCCAACTGGAGCGCGACGCCGCCCCGCTGGTGGCCACCTGGTCCGGCGAGGCGCAGCAGGCGTACGAGCAGCGGCAGGCCCGGTGGCGCAACGCCTCGCAGGATCTCCAGGCGATGCTGCGCGACATCAAGGTGGCGGTGGACGAGTCCGCGGCCGACTATCTCGACACCGAGAAGAAGAACGTCGGGCTGTTCCAGTGATCGGACGCCGGCCGCCCTCGGCCGGCGTCCGTCCACCATCGATCGAAAGCGCCGGCGGGATACCCGATCCGGCCGCCGTGCTCAGCGCGGGTCGGCGGGGCGCCACCGCCGGCGGGCACCGGCGGGCACGATCACGGCCGCCAGCGCGATGGCGACTGCCACCAGCACACCGGCGATGGCCAGCCACACCGCCCGCTGCCGGGTGCTGGCCCGCCGGGCCTGCTGTGCGAGCAGCGCCGGATCGACCCGATCATCGGCGAGTGCGGCGGCCGGTCCGGTGGGGGCCGGGACGCCGCCGGCCTCGGTGACCGCCCGGTACGGGTTGAGTACGCCCGCGCCGTACCCCCCGTCGGGGGCCGGATCGGCGGTGGCGACGATCCGGGTGGCCACCTCCGCGGCGGTCAGCTCGGGACGATACTGGCGCAGCAGCGCCGCGGTGGCGGCCACGAAGGGCGCCGCATAGCTGGTCCCCTCGGCCCGGTGATGGCCTCTGCCGGGAGCCGCGATCAGCACGTCCGTGCCCGGGGCGACCAGGTCCAGGTAGGAACCGGCCTGGGAGAAGTCGGCCCGAACCCCGTCCGCGCCCACCGCGCCGACCCCGAGCACCCCGTCGTACGCGGCCGGGTAGGGACGCGGGTCACCGCTGCCGTGCAGGTTCCCGGCGGCGGCGACCACCACCACGTCCCGCGCGACCGCGTCGGCGACCGCCGCCCGCACCGCCGGATGGTCGGCGTACAGCACGACGGAAAGGTTCAGCACGTCGGCGTCGTTCTCCACCGCCCAGCGGATCGCACGGGCGAAGTCGTCCGGTCCGACCGTACGCCCCGCGCCGCGGCCGTCCACGACCTGCTGCTCACTGACGCGCACCGGCAGGATCCGGACGTCCGGGGCCAGCCCACGGAAGGCGATCCCGTCCTGCGGCGCGGCGGCGATGACGCTCGCCACCCCGGTGCCGTGGCCGACACAGTCCAGGGTCCCGTCGCCGCCCGGATCGAGCAGGTCGACACCGGTCAGCACCCGCCCGGCGAGCTGGGGGTGCCGCCGGTCCACGCCCGAGTCGACCACCGCCACGGTCACTCCCGAGCCGGTGGCCAGCGGCGACAACCGCTCCGGGGCGTACCGCTGCTGAGGCCACGGGACGGCGGAGATCGGCCGGACCGGGGCTGGTGGTGACGATGCGCAGTGCGGCGCGGCCCTCGCCCCGGCCAGCTCTGGCGTGCCGACCGTTGGGCCGGCCAGCAGACCGACGGCCAGACCCGTGAGGATCAGGCGAGCGCTGCACCGGGACATCGACCGCCTCCGTATCGTGGCGACACCGGAACGGGATGTTATCTCCTCCAATGCCACCCGGCGCCCCACCGCCGGGGTGACATTGTGATCTTAGGGTCACCTTGTAGGTTGTAACCGGCACCTGTGACCTGTGCCCGGGAGGAGGGGTGGCCGTGACCAGTTGGGAGCCGGCCACCGAGGCCGAGGCGGCGATGCGGGACGCGCTGCGCAGCAACGATCAGCAGCTCTATTTCCGCATTTTGTCCCGTGTCGAGCTGCTGTTGCCGATCGCGGCCGAGGTGCCGGGCCGCGCGCCGGTGGGTTGGGGCACCTGGACCACCGGTGGCCGCACCCACGTGCTGGCGTTCACCTCCATCGAGGCGGTACGGGCCTGCCTCGGTGAGCACGCCGGGCCCAACCGGCGCATCGGCTACCCGGAGCTGGCCGCGAACTGGCCGAATCACGAATGGTGGCTGGCGGTCAATCCCGGTCTGCCCGTCGAGGGCTACCTGCCTGCCTGGTACGTCACCCAACTGTCCCGTGGCGACGTACGGCTGCCCGGCCGGACGGTGGGCGCGCGGGCCCGCCTGGAACGCGTCGAGGCGCTGAACCGGTCGCGTGCCGCCGGCACGGCTGGACCAGCCGCCCAGCGGGCCCCGGAGGTCCGGGCACCGGACCAGCGACCGGCCGATGTGGGCCCGCCGCCGGTGGTCCCCGCGGCCTTCCATCTTCCCGAGGTGCCCCTGCCGGCGCCGAGCACGCTCGCCGACCCGCACCGCTCGCAGCCTGCCGGCTCGGCACCCGGGCAACCGGACGCCGGCCGGACCGCTCCCGCCAGCCCCCGGCCGGCCGGCGTTGACCGGTCGGCTCCGCCGGGCGCTGCCGGGGTGGGTCACCGTGGCGGCGTGGGTCTTCCGGTCGGCGGCGTGCGGCCGGACGGCCCGGGTGCTCTGCCTCCGCGCCGGCCGATGCCGCCCCGTGGCGAGGAGGTTGCCTCTCCGGGGCAGGGGTGGCCGGCCCCGCCCGAACGATCCGGGCCGCCGGCCAACGGGGGGCCCGCGGAGCCCGGTGTCGACCAGGTGGGCAGGCGATCGTTCTTCGAACCGGCGGCGGCAAGGCCCGCTCCCCGAGGCGACCGGCTCGCCGATCGGGCCACCCCACCGTCGCGGCTGGGGCGCAGCGGGCAGCCGTTCCCACGGCGTGGGTCGGCCGCGGGGCCGCCCGGCGCGGGTGAGCCGCGAGCCTTCGTCTTCACCGACGACGACCGCTCCGGCACCGCAGCTCGACCGCAGCCGGGCGGGGAGGTCACCCAGCCGCTGGCGTCGCAGGCCGGTTCCGCGTCGGAGCCGACCCGTCCGCTGGGGCTGGCTCCCGAGGTCGGTCCGACGGCCCTGCCGGGCGCGAACCCCACCGGCACGGAGGCGACCCAATCGCTGCCCCGCCGCCGACCAACGGAGCCTGCGGAGGAGTCGCCGTCGATCGCGGAGCCGGTCTCCGGCCCGCCCGCGCCACGGCGTGGTTTCACGCCGATCGTCATCGAGGGCACCATCATCGAGGCCCGGGACCTGACCGCGACACCGCCCTTCGAGGACCACCCGCCCCCGCCCGCCAGGGACACCCGAACGGATCCGCCCGAGGCCGACGTGCCGCTGGGCAGCGGCGCCGGGGCCGACGCCGAGCGGACCGTGCCGGTGCCGACGGTCGAGCCGGAGCGGACCGTGCCGATCTCACCGTCGTCCATCGGGGTGCCGGCGGAGCCGACCGTGCCGATCTCACCGTCGTCCATCGGGGTGCCGGCCGAGCCGACCGTGCCGATCTCGCAGGTTGCCCCCGAGCCGCGTGTCGGCGTCCAGGCGGAGCCCACCGCGCCGGCGCCGGCGGCACCGGCGGCCGTCGTGGCCGATTTCCAGCCGGCCAACGAGGTGGAGAAGGAACTGCTCAGCGCGGCGAACGCCGGAAACACCGACACCTTCCTGTCCACACTGCTGCTGGCTCAGGTCCTGATGCCGGTGGCCGCCGACTCCGCACCGGGCAGCCGACCCGGCGACCCGGGCTTCGTCTGGCCGGCCGTACAACTGGACGGCCAGACCTTCGTCCTGGGCTACACCTCGCCGCGGCGCTTCGCCGACCACACCGACCCGGACGCCGACACGATCCAGGTCCGCTTCGTCCAGCTGATCCGCCGGTGGCCCGACCCGTCGTGGTCGTTCGCGGTCAACCCTGGTACGCCGGTCGGGGCGAAGCTGCCCGGTGAGCAGATCGTCGGGCTGGCCAACTGGGCGACCGAGTTGGGCCTGGGCGACGACCCGGAGAGCGAGCCCGAGCCGAGCATCGACCCACCGACGCCGTCAAGCGGCCAACGGAAGAAGGCCGCACCGGTGGCTGACCCCGCCCGGCCGATCGTCATGCAGAAGGCGGTCGCGCCGAGCCAACTCGGCTACTACCTGGAACGGGGCTACGACCGGGTCTCCGGTTTCGTGCACCGGGCGACCGAGCTGGCCCACCTCACCACCCCTGCCCAGTTGTACCGCGCGCTCGGCCTGCAGCATCCGGAATCGCCGTTCACTTCGGACGCCGACGAGATCTACGTGCTGCGGTGGCCTGCGTACCGGCCCAGCCTCTACCGGATCCCCTACGGTGGGCAGAACGAGGCCGCCATGCGGGCCATGGAGGGCTGGGTCATCGAGCGCCCGCCGTTCCGGGGCAACGGCTTCGCGCCCGGTGAGAGCAGCGATGTCCTGGCGGAGTTCAAGGTGGACAGTGTCCGGCTTCCGCACGGCGCACAGTTGCTGCGCCTCGGCGCGGACGGGACGGAACGCCTGGTCGCCGTCCTCGACGCCGACACGCTTTCCTGGCGACGGGCCGGTGAGCAGTGATGCGTGACGGCTACGTGGCCCGCTGGCGGGGCCGGGAATACCATGCCAGCCCGGACGGCGGCGAGGTCCGGCTCTACCGGCCGGAGCCGGGCGACGGCTTCGCCGAGGTGCGGCCCGGCCGGAACGTCCGGGTCGTGCCGGCCGCCGAGATCGAGGAACTGGCGTACGTCCGGACGACCTGCACCTGGAAGGGTGAACCGTTCATCGTGCTCGGGGAGCACGAGGGCTGGCTGCGGGTCGAGTACACCGGTGGACGCTGGCCGGTCGCCCAGGCGATGCGCCTGGAAGCCTTCGACTTCGGCGTCTATCAGGGGTGGGCCCCCGCCACAGAGGTCACCGACCTGCGGGAACAGCGGATCTGAACCGCCGTCAGGATTTTGCCCAGCGCAGCACCTCGCCCAGCACCAGCTCCGGCGCCTCCAGGTGCGGGAAGTGCCCGATCTGGTCGAGCAGCCGCCACTCGTACGGTGCGCTGACGTAGCGGCCCGAGCCCTGGGCGGTACGCGGCAACGAGGCCTCGTCCAGCGCGCCGTGCAGTTGCAGGGTGGGGGTGACCAGCGGCCGCTGCATCAACTTGACGAACCGGTAGCCGTGCAACCGCAGCACCGACCGGAACGCCCACCGGTAGCCCTCCAGGGCACAGAACGCGGCCTGCGGGATGCGCATGGCCTCCCGGTAGCGCCGCGCGTACCCGGCGAACTCCGGGCCGGCGACCCAACGAGGGCCACCCCAGCGGCGCAGGATCTCCTCCACCGCCCAGCCCTCGTTGCGGGTGAGGACGTGCTCGTAGCGGGGCAGCTGGAACCTCAGCGCGGGTGTGGAGGCGGCGAACTGTCCACGCGGATCGGCGAAGATCGCCGCGCGTAGCCGCAGCGGGTGGGGGGCACCGAGTACCACCAGCCGGCGGACCAGCGCGGGGTGGAAAGCCGCTGCGGTCCAGCCGATCATCCCGCCGGCGCCGGCGCCGACCAGGGTGGCCGAGCGTTCGCCCAGGGCCCGGATCGTGCCGGCCACGTCGGCGGCGAGCGTGTAGCCGTCGTACCCCCGGGGTGGTTTGTCGCTGGCCCCGTAGCCCCGCAGGTCGACGGCGACGGCGCGGAAGCCGGCGTCGGCAAGCGCCGGGAGCATCTGGTGCCAGGCCCACCAGTGCTCGGGGAAGCCGTGCAGGAAGAGCACCATCGGCCCGGTGCCGGCCTCGACGACGTGGAACCGGCTGCCGTTGGCGCCGACGAACCGGTGCGTCCACGGCCCCTCGGTGAGGACGCAGGACTCGTCGACGGTGTCGCCACGCTGCTCGGTCATGACCGACAGCCTAGGACCCCCGTGCCGATGCTCCGGGCAGGTGACCTGCCCGGAGCATCGTTCGGTTGGCTCAGCGGCTCAGGAGAACCGGACCTTGGTGTTGATGCCCTTCTGTTCGAGCACCTTGATCTTGGTGCCGGTGGCCGGGAGCTTGACGCCGTGGTTCGGCAGCTCCGGGAACCAGTACTGCTTCGTGTCGTCGAACAGCGGCTGCGCGGCCTGCCCGCGGATGTGCTGCGGCTGGCTGTTCAGGTGCAGCGTGAAGGAGTCCGCCTTCTTCAGGCTGAACGGCGCGTCGTAGACCTGGATCCGGGCCCGCCAGGGCCGCCCGGTCAGGTTGTAGATCGGCCGGGGGCGGGAGTCGATGATCAGGTTCCGGCCCTCGCCCGGGTGTGCGAACGTGTCGTTCTCCGCCCACCGGGTGTTCCAGTACGAGATCAGCAGACCCTCCTGGTACGGGTAGTGGTCCACGTAGTCCGGCTTGGTGTTGGCGTACCCGAAGAAGTACGGGCCGGTCTTGAGGTACTTGTCGTACGAGATGTACTGCCGGGTGCCCGCGATGTAGTAGTTCGCGAAGCTGCGCGTGTAACTCTCCTCGACCACCTCGAAGCCGCCGGCCAGCATCCAGCCCGCCCCGCCGTCCTCGGCGCCGTCGGTGAAGACCGTCTCGCCGTCGGCGGTCAGGGTGATCGCGTCACCGAAGAACCCGCCCTCGGAGACCGCGCCGTCGGTCTGGTAGCGCAGCCGGAACCCGACGACGTCGCCGACCACCGCGTCCAGCGGGATCTGGATGTCCACCCACTCGTCCTCGGAGCTGCCGTACAGGGCGAAGCGGCCGGGGGAGATCTCCTTCAACGGCTCACCGTCGACCGTGCCGGGCTGTGGGGTCCAGGTCTGCCCACCGTCGGTCGAGGTCTCGAAGAAGAGGTAGTCGTACTCCTCCTCGATGCTGTAGCGGCCCTTCAGCGACACTGCCGCCGACGACTTCCCGGTCAGGTCGAACGACCGGGTCAGGGTGCTGTTCAGGTCGTCGGCGTTGCCGGAGAAGAACTGCCTGGCGCCCTCGAACGGCGCGCCGTTGTCGAAGGTGTACTCCCGCTCGGGCAGCACCACCACGGCGGCCTGGGCCTCCTCGGTGTGGTACTCCTGCGGGCCGAGGACCAGGGTGCGCTTCTCCCCGGCCCGGATCACCTCGTAGTCGAGCCAGCCGAGCTGGAGCTTGTTCCAGGCGCCCAGGTCGCCACCGCGCTCGCCGATGCCGCCGTCGTTCTTGGCGCCGAGCCGGCTCTGGGCCATCAGGGTCCAGTGCTCGTTGTTGTTGTCGCCGCCGCTGATGACGTTGTAGTCGTCGGGCAGGCCGAGGTCGTGGGCGTACTCGTGGTAGAAGACGCTGCGCCCGCCGTTCTCGGGCTGGATGGTGTAGTCGCCGATCCAGACACCGGTGTTGCCGATCTGGGTGCCGCCGGCCGGGAAGTTCGCCGGGCCGGTGCGACCCTGGTCGGTGGCGTACGCGTACCAGCGGTGGCTCCAGATGGCGTCCTCGCCGTAGAGCGGGTCACCGTCGGCCATGTCGCCGCCGGCGTGCACGATCTGGAAGTGGTCGATGTAGCCGTCCGGCTCGTTGAAGTCGCCGTCACCGTCGTGGTCGTACCGGTCCCACCGGTCCATCGCCCGCACGTCGGCGGCGATCTCCGCGTCGGTCCGGCCGGCGGCCCGCTGGTCGGCGACCCACTGGTTGGCCGCGTCGCGCACCAGCGCCCACACGTTGGAGCAGATGATCTGTTCACACGGGTAGCCGCTGGAGCGGCCGTACCGGGCCTGGTTGTAGTTGACCCTGACCCAGTTGGTGACCACACCGTCGACGCTGTAGCGGCCGGAGGACTGGGCCTCGTAGTACTGCTTCACCGACTCGACGCCCGGCCCGGTGCCGAAGTAGAGCTTCCGGTAGTGGTCGGCGTCGTAGTTCGGCTGCCAGACGGTGGAGTTGTCCACCCGGCGGTCCGGCTTCGGGATCTCGTTGTGCAGCGGCCCGTCGAAGCGCGCCGGGCCGGGCACTTCGGGGTCGGTGTCCCGGTCGGGGAAGTTCGGGTGCCGTTCGTTGCCGAACTCGGCGAGGATCACGAAGATCTGGTCGGTCTTCTCCCGGGACAGCTCGACGTACTGCTTCTCGGTGGGGCCTTTGCCGCGTTTGGTGGTCCGGGCGTCGCGACCGGCCTTGCCGCCACGGATGGCCCGGTCGCCGACCTTGACCACGGTGCTGCCGTTGATCCGTTCCGCCGTGGCGCGGCCTGAGAGCACCTCGCTCAGACCCTCCTGACGCAGGGCGCGGCGCTTCTCCTCCAGCGGATTCGGCAGGTCGTGTTCGGCGTGGGCGGGCTCGGCGACCGACGGGACGGCCGTCGGCGACTCGGCCACCGGCGCGGCGGCGGCCGATGCGCCGACCGTCAGCCCGGTCGCCGTCAATGAGAGCCCGAGCAGACCCACTGCGACTTTCCGCACGTGGTACCTCCGGATCGAGGGAACCGACCCATCGGGGGTTGTGGGCCGGTGGAATGGCCTCCGCGAAAATGGGGCCACTGGTGAACCTAGGCACTACCGGGGCCGGTGGGAAGGGGTCTGCGTCGATTTGATGAGGGTCTCTTCGTGGCGGGGCCGCGCCGAAACGACGACGGGTGGCGGTCCGTGTGGACCGCCACCCGTACCGGTGGTACGCCTGCCGTCAGTCCTCGTCGGACTTGCCGCCGCTCATGCCGGACGCGATCAACTCCATCACGGACGAGTCCTGCAACGTCGTCACGTCGCCCAGCGACCGGTTCTCCGCCACGTCCCGCAGCAGGCGACGCATGATCTTGCCCGACCGGGTCTTCGGCAGCTCCGGCACCAGCATGATCTGTCGGGGCTTGGCGATCGGCCCGAGCGTCCTCGCCACGTGGGCCCGCAGGTCGGCGATGAGCTGCTCGCCCGCCTCCCCGGAGATCTCCGCGCTGCCACGCGGAATGGCGAAGGCGACGATCGCCTGGCCGGTGGTCGGGTCGGTGGCGCCGACCACCGCCGCCTCCGCCACCGACGGGTGCGACACCAGCGCCGACTCCACCTCCGTGGTGGAGATGTTGTGCCCCGACACCAGCATCACGTCGTCGACCCGGCCGAGCAGCCAGATGTGCCCGTCGTCGTCCTTCTTCGCCCCGTCCCCGGCGAAGTAGACCCACTCCCCGCCGGTGGCGCCACCCGCGCCCGCGCCAAAGCGCGACCAGTACGTCTCGAGGAACCGGTTGTCGTCGCCCCAGACCGTCCGCAGCATCGACGGCCACGGCTCACGCAGCACCAGGTAGCCACCGCCGCCGTTCGGCACCGACTGGCCCTGGTCGTCGACCACGTCGGCGTCGACGCCGGGCAGCGGGGCCATCGCCGAGCCCGGCTTGGCGGCCGTGACACCCGGCAGCGGCGAGATCATGATCGCGCCGGTCTCGGTCTGCCACCAGGTGTCCACCACGGGCAGTTCGCCGTGGCCGACGTGCTGCCGGTACCACATCCACGCCTCGGGGTTGATCGGTTCGCCGACACTGCCCAACAGCCGCAGCGAGGACAACTCGTACCCGGCGGGGATCTCCTCACCCCACTTCATCATCGTCCGGATCAGGGTGGGCGCGGTGTAGAGGATGGTGACCCGGTACTTGTCGACGAGCTCCCAGAGCCGACCCTTGTGCGGGGTGTCCGGGGTGCCCTCGTACATCACCTGGGTGGCGCCGTTGGCCAGTGGGCCGTACACGATGTACGAGTGGCCGGTGACCCAGCCGATGTCGGCGGTGCACCAGTAGACGTCGGTCTCCGGCTTCAGGTCGAAGACCGCGTGCGCGGTGTACGCCACCTGGGCCAGGTAGCCGCCGGTGGTGTGCAGGATGCCCTTCGGGCGGGCGGTGGTGCCGCTGGTGTAGAGGATGAACAGCGGGTGCTCGGCGTCGAACGCCGCCGGGGTGTGCTCGGCCGACGCCGTCTCCACCGTCTCGTGCCACCAGCGGTCCTTCTCCGACCAGGCGACCTCCTCGCCGGTGCGCCGGACCACCAGGACGTGCTCGATCGACGGGCAGTTCGCCACCGCCTCGTCCACCGTCGGCTTCAGCGCGGACGGCTTGCCCCGCCGGTAGCCACCGTCGGCGGTGATCACCACCTTGGCCGAGGCGTCCTGGATCCGGTTGGTCAGCGACTCGCTGGAGAACCCACCGAACACCACGCTGTGCGTCGCGCCGATCCGGGCGCAGGCCAGCATCGCGACCGCCGCCTCCGGGATCATCGGCAGGTAGATCGCCACCCGGTCACCGGCGACCACCCCGAGGTCGGTGAGGGCGTTCGCCGCCTGGCAGGTCAGCCGGTGCAGCTCGGCGTACGTCACGGTGCGGGTGTCACCGGGCTCGCCCTCCCAGTGGATCGCCACCTTGTCGCCCCGGCCGGCCTCGATGTGCCGGTCGAGACAGTTGTAAGCCACGTTCAGCTGCCCGCCGACGAACCACTTCGCGAACGGCGGAGTCGACCAGTCCAACACCTGGTCCCACTGCTTCGCCCAACTCAGCCGCCCGGCCTGGCGCTCCCAGAAGGCCAGCCGGTCGGCCGCGGCCTCGGCGTACGCGTCGACGGTGACGTTGGCGTCAGCGGCGAGTTCGGCCGGCGGTGGGAACTGGCGCGTCTCGTTCAGCAAGTTGGCCAATGCCTCACTCATGCCGTTACTCCTCGTCGCTCGGGGGGTGGCCTGCGTCTCTTCCGGGCAGGTTAGCCGGGGCGAACGACCGAAGCGACCGAACCCACCAGCCCCCAGCGCCCAACGGCCCCTCCCACGCGCCGAGATGTAAGGAAGGGCCCCTTATTAACGCCTCCGGTAGAGGAAGGGCCCCTTGTTAACACCGCAACGCCGGCGTCGCTAGCGTGACGGGGTGACGAACGACCCGCTCGCGCCGCTGCTCGCCCTCGCCGACGTCGCCGACGCCGTCGAGCAGGCCCGCACCCGCTTCGACCAGGCGCTCGGCCACCGCGCGCTGCGCCGGCACGGGGGCGAGGTCGTCGCCGAGGTCAGCCTGCGCTCCGCGGTGGCCAGCGCCGCCCTGGAAGGCCGGATCCACGAGCGGGAGGCGGTACGCGCCGGCACCGTCACCGAGCCGGTGCTCCAGGGCGCCCTACGGGTCGCCGGGGCGCTGCCCGGGCTGAGCGACCTCTGGCCGAAGGCCCCCCGGCAGGCACTGGCGAAACTGCACGTACTCGCCGCCCGGGACCTGGTCACCGACGCCGAGCTGGGCCGACCGGTCGACGATCCGGTGGTCGCCGCCCGGCTGGACGGCCTGGCCGGGCTGGTGGCCGGCGGCACCACGGTCACCCCGCTGGTGCTGGCCGCCGTCGTACACGGGGAACTGCTGAACCTACGCCCGTTCGCCGGGCCCTCCGGCGTGGTGGCCCGGGGCGCGGCCCGCCTGGTGTTGCTCTCCAGCGGGTTCGACCCGCGTGGGCTGCTCGCTGTCGACGTCGGCCACCGCGAGCGTGAACCGGAGTACGTCGGTGCGGCCGGTGCCTTCGCCACCGGCACCCCGGACGGGCTGCGGTCCTGGCTGCGCCACTACATGGCCGCCGTCGAGGTGGGCGCCGACCAGCTCAAGGTGATCGGCGACGAGGTGCTGGCCACCACCTGACGGCCCGCCGCAACTCGGAGCGCGGGTAGGCGCCGGCACCGTCCTGGTGCCGGCTGCGGCGAGGCGAGTACGACGGCCGGCGGTGGACGCTCAGGCCGGGGCGGTGCTGGCACGGGTCCGGCGATGGCGGCCGTACCAGGCGATGCCGATCGCCACCCCGACGCCCACCCCGAGCGCGGCTGCGGCGACCGGAACGGCGGGCCGTTCCCGCAGCCGCCGACCCAGCGGGACCGGGTGCCGGAACTCCAGCACCGGCCAGGCGTTCTCGACGGCCAACCTGCGCAGCTGCCGGTCCGGGTTGACCACCGTCGGATGACCCACGCACTCCAGCAACGGCCGATCACTGTACGAGTCGGAGTACGCGTACGAGTCGGCCAGGTCGTACCCGCGCTCGATGGCGAGCTCGCTGACCGCCTCGACCTTGCGCGGGCCGGCCGCGTAGAACTCGACCTCGCCGTTGTACCGACCGTCCAGCACACCCATCCGGGTGGCGATCACGTCGGTGATGCCGAGCAACGCGCCGATCGGGCGCACCATCTCCTCACCCGAGGCGGAGACCAGGACGACGTCCCGGCCGGCGGCCTGGTGCTCCTCGATCAGGGCGGCGGCCTCGGCGTACACGTAAGGGTTGATCAGCTCGTGCAGCGTCTCCGCGACGATCTGACGGACCTGCTCCACCTGCCACCCCTTGCAGAGCGTGGCAAGGTAGTCCCGGGTCCGGGCCATGGTCTGCTCGTCGGTGCCGCCCAGCCGGAACATCAGCTGCGCGTACGCCGACTTGACCACGTCTCGCCGGGTGATGAGGCCGTCCCGGTAGAACGGCCGACCGAACGCCAAGGCGCTCGACTTGGCGATCACGGTCTTGTCGAGATCGAAGAAAGCGGCACTTCGGCCCACGGCGCGAAAGTCTAGCCCGATGGTCTATCGTCGGCGGGTGCCCGGGGGCCGAAGACCGCTCGAACCTGCGGTACGGCCGCACCGCGCCTGCGAAGAGTGACTGCGGTCACACTCTCCGAACCGGAATTCGCAGGGAGTGGAGGCTACACCACTCGACGTACACAGGTCTGCTCAGGCAGACTTGTCCACAAGACGAGCACTTTTATCTCGTACAACGGCAGACCCTCGGCGGTTGCACCCCCCGTGACCGCTGAGCGGGTTCGGCTCGACCCCCCCGGAGCCGAACCCCCGACGACCCCCGTCACCCCCCGACGGGGGTCGTCCCTTTCCCATGGAAGCGCTCCGACGCAAGTTCCAGGCCTCTCCGTCCTCGTCGAGGGCGCTGTCAGGCGGGCGTGTCCGGCTGTGGTGGTGGCAGAGCTGATGGTCACCCCGGCATACCGAGGGCACGGAGTGGCCGAGATCTGCTGGCGCGTCAAGTCGGCGACCATCCTGCGTGGCTGGCCACTCACCCGGATGCGGCGGCGGTTCGGCTCTACGAACGCGCGGGCTGGGTACGTCGGTTCTCGTATCAGGTGGACGGTCGGCCGTTGACGCTGTTCACTCGTGCGGCGGCGCCGGCGAGCCACTGAGGGTGACGGGGGATGTACAACCAACAGCGGGCCGGGCGGCGGCCCGCTCCCCAGGAGGGTGGGTCGATGGCAGATGGGATGGCAAAGCCACCAGGTGCGTGTGGTCTCCGCAGAAAGCACGAGCCGCCCCCACCCCCGTCAAAGGGTTAGGAGCGGCGCGTTCGGTCGTTAGCAGGCGACAAGATGGCGTACAGCCTCACGCGCCTTCTTGAAGTCCTCTCTCCTACTGGCCGGCAGGTCTTCATCAATTGCAAGCTGAAGAGCTGCCGTGACATCCTCAATCAGAGAACGAAGGATTTCGCCACGCTTTGCTTCGGCCGGAATGCTCCACTCGCGCTCGAACAGGAGCCTGTAGTAGTTGGCAACACCAACTGTCACATAGCGCTGCCTAGGTGAGTGGTAGACGATTCCATCTAGAAGGCTAGGACCCTCGTCGTCCTCTAGGGCCTCCTCGTCTCCATCTGACAGTGGGACATACAGCCAAAGAGAGATGTCGCCGGTGTAGCCGAGCACGCGCCAGAACAAATGAGACTGACCGCCCGTTCTGAATACACCCAATGAAGGAACACCGTTGAAGCGATCGAAGATCTCGACCTCCTCCACCGAAGTGACCGGCGCCCATGCCAGGTTGCCCAACGTTGGGAGAACAGACTTACTCACGAGTATCACCTCCCGTGGACTCAGTGAAGCACTTGTCGAAGCTCGTTGCCATAGCGTCATCCCACTCGGCGGGCCCGTGTGGTCCGGACGGTGGGAAGACCGAGACGTGAAGGGGATTGCCTCTTGTGGGTGAGTGGACGACCTCGAAGCCAGCTTGACGGAGCGCGCCAACGGTGGTGTATCGGGCCGTCGCCCAAGGTGGCGCAGCCTTGGTGACCAGGAGCGCGACTGCCATCTTTGATTGGCGACCAATGATCAAAGACATCTCTGTCTCACCAATGTCTACCCGTAGGCAGCTTCGGAAACCCTCCCCGTCCTCTCCGTACTGAGTGAGATCGACGTCATCCCGTAGCTCCTGGACCTCGGCCTTGTTGCCTTTGCCTCCGGGCACTCGGGTCCACCTTTGGTAACTTCATCGGTCAAGGGTTGCTCGAAGTTACCAAGGGCGCACCAAAGGTAGTGTCAGAAATCTGACACGCGGCGTGTCTCGTCGCCGTCGGGGTCGTTGTGACGATCAAGGCCTAACCTACCCGCGCCAGCCGGACGACCGCAGTGATTCGGGCAAAGCCACTCAATTATGGCTTGCTGGCGCTAATCTCTCTGCCGCATGACGCTGCGGCCCCGACCAAAGTCGATCTTCCCTACTCCGTCGTTCTGAGTCGGTCCGAATTGACTTTTGCCGACGCGAGTCGCCTGAGGAGTGGGCGCACTCTACCTCAGTAGCGTCGGGTGGACTGCTAGCGCATCTGCGCCTTGAAGGTGTGATCGGTTGCCATGGCGGCGGGAAAGCGGCGTCCAAAGCAACTTGGGGGCTTCGCGCCTCATGGAGACCGGATCTTGCTTGCGCCATCCCTTTGCCGACAATTGTGCGAACAGGGAGTTCCTCCGAGTGTCCCCGATGCTGCCGACGGTATATCAACGCATGATCAACGCCTGGATGGGCACCCCCACGTTGCCTTCAGTCGAGCGTAGTCAGTGAGTTACCAGCTGTCTGACATTCTGGCGCGGGCGCGATCGAGAGGCATCATCAAGGCCATGGCGAATTGGTTCGCCTCCTCTTCCGCCTGGCCGTGGGTTGTCCAAGGCCGAAAGGTGTGAAGCACCAAGTGCCCGAGTTCGTGGGCAAGGGTGAAGCGGTCACGGTCGCCCTGATGCCCTGGAAGCAACAATCAATGGTGCCGCCTGAGGCGAAGGGTGGTGACGGCGCTGGCACGTGCTCGTCGGCGCGTGACGCGTCATCGGTTGACAGCAGCCGACAGATTAAGACGGGATCCCCCCCCGACGAGGGGCGTCCCTTTGTGCTTGGGATTCCTCGGATCAGCCCCTAGCGGATCTCGGCGCGGGCCGGGGTGCGGGTCGGCTCGAAGCAGGCCAACGCCCGGCCGCGACGGTCGGTTACCACCCAGGGATGGCCGACGTACGTGTGCTGGTGGTGGGAGGCGGACGGCGGGATGACCGCGTACTGCTGGCGCCGGCCGTGGTGGTCCAGCCAGTAGAGGGTCACCGGCCGCGATCTGAGGTTGACGAACTCGATGCTGGTCTCCGCGCCGCCACTGACTGAGCGTAGGTGGCGCTCCCGCCAGCCTGGCAGCGGCGACAGTTGCGGCAGATGAGCGGGTGGAGTGGCCTTGGGCGGGCGGCCCGGCCGGCTCGGCGGCGGCGTCGGGCGGGAGTTGGACCTGCTTGGACTGGGGGCGGGGACGGGCCGGGACGCCGTCGCCGATGGCGAGGGAAGGCGCGCCGCTGCGGAGATATGGCCGGGTCTCTCCGGCCGGGAGGAGGAGACCCCACCGACCGACGACGCGGGGGAGGGCGACACCGCGACGCCGGGTAGGGACCGGGCCGACTCGGGCGACAGGCCGACGGGCGACGGACCCAGCCAGCCCGCCGGCCCGTCCGCGCCGGTGACCGGCGGCGGTTCCGTCGTCGGCCAGAGCACGGTGAGCAGAAGACCGAGTACGGCGGCGGCGACGCCCGCCAGCATCAGCCGGTGCGACGTACGGCCGTCACCGCGATGTGCCGGCTCGACGGTGATGACCGTGGATTGGCGTACGGCGGCGGGTGGCGCCTGCGACGACCGGCTCTCGCGGACGACGGGGGCCGCCGGTAGCGCGCGTTGTGCCGGCCGCGACGGCGGCGTGGTGCTGCCGCGCGGGTTGGACAGCCACGGACCGATCCGGAGCGGTGGCTCATCGCGGGGTTCCTGCTGCTCGTGCTCGGGTGAGTGCTTCATGACCTCGATCCGGCAAGGGATGCCGTTCCGCCGACGGCACAGGACGTCGATTATGCGTGTTCCGTGTCACATCGCGCCATGGCTGATGAGGGACGAAATCAGCGACTTCGGGCGGGATCGGTCCATAGCAGATCAACAGGCGCTGCGGGCGTTGTCCACAACCGGCCCGGTTATCCACAGATCATCGTCGCGGGGCGGCATCGAGGGCGGTGCCGGCGGCAGGGTTCGGCTCAGCGAACCCGCGCCGACCGTTGGAGGCCGCGATGCCATCCCGTACCTCCGTCCCGCCGCACCGGCGACCACCGCTGGTCGTCACCGCGGACGGTGACCTGCTCGATGATCTGCTCCGGCTCGCCGCCGCCGGAGGCGTCGAGGTGGAGGTCGCCGCCGACCCGGCAGCGGCCCGTACCCGCTGGCAGCCCGCCCCGCTGGTGCTCGTCGGCACCGACCAGGCCCAGCCCTGCCTGCGGGCGCGGCTGCCCCGGCGGTCCCGGCTGGTGCTGGTCGGCAGGGCCGGCGACATGGAGCCCGGGTGGCAGGTCGCCGACCTGCTCGGCGCCGAACACGTCGCCGTCCTGCCGGCGGCCGAGCCCTGGCTGGTCGACCAGTTCGCCGACTGCGGGGTCGACGGCGCGACGAGCGCCCGGGTCGTCGCCGTGGTGGGTGGTCGGGGCGGAGCCGGAGCGAGCATCCTGTCCGGCGGGCTCGCGGTGACCGCCGCCCGGGCCCGGCTGCGTACCCTCCTGCTCGACGCCGATCCGCTCGGCGGCGGCCTTGACCTGGTGCTCGGCTGGGAGCAGTTGGAAGGACTGCGCTGGCCGGCCTTGACCGGTGCCGACGGGCGGGTCGACGCCCCGGCTCTGGTCCGGGCGCTGCCCAGCCGAGGCGACCTGGTGGTCCTCTCCTGGGACCGGGGCGACCTGCTCGCCGTGCCGGCCGAGGCGATGGCGGCCACCCTCGACGCCGCTCGACGCGGCCGGGAGTTCGTGGTGGTCGACCTCCCTCGGCAGTTGGACGACGCGGCGGTGACCGCCCTCCAGGCGGCCGACCGGGCCTTCGTGGTGGTGCCGGCCGAGCT
The DNA here is from genome assembly GCF_014646235.1 of Micromonospora sonchi. Taxonomy (GTDB): domain Bacteria; phylum Actinomycetota; class Actinomycetes; order Mycobacteriales; family Micromonosporaceae; genus Micromonospora; species Micromonospora sonchi. The sequence goes on from NZ_BMNB01000006.1 coordinate 71,500, forward strand.
GCGGGCGACCGCCGCTGCGGCTCGGGTGGTCGCGGTCGCCGCACCACACTGCCATGACCTCTCGGTCATCGTCCGTGGTCCGGCACCCGGGCGGCTGCGTGCGGCCGAGGTGGCCCGGGCGCTCGGCCTGCCGCTGGCCGGCACCCTGCGTCCCGAGCCGGGGCTCTGCCGTGGGCTGGAGCGGGGCGAGGCTCCGGCCGCCGGCGGGCGGGGCCCGCTCGCCGAGCTCTGCCAGCGGATCGTCACCGATCTGACCGGCCAGGCCCCGGCGGGTGCGGCATGACCGAGGAGACACTCGCCGCCCGCGTGCGGCAGCGCATCGCCGCCGCCGCGACACCGGTCACCCCGGCCGCGATCGTTTCCGCCGTACGCGCCGAGCCCGACGCCGCCGTCCTCGGCGACACCGCCCTGCTGCGCATGGCCGACCAGGTACGCGACGACCTGGTGGGTGCCGGGCCGCTCGCCCCGCTGCTCGCCGACCCCGAGGTGACCGACGTGCTGGTCAACGGGAACCGGGTGTGGGTCGATCGCGGGCAGGGGCTGCATCAGGTCCCGGTACCGCTGGGCACCGTGGACGACGTCCGCCGGCTCGCGCAGCGACTCACCGCCAGCGCCGGTCGCCGTCTGGACGACGGATCACCGTACGCGGACGCGCGGCTCGCCGACGGTACGCGGCTGCACGCCGTGCTGCCGCCGGTGGCGACCGACGGGCCGTACCTGTCGCTGCGTACCTTCCGGCAGCGACCCTTCACTCTGGACGAGCTGGTCACGCAGGGTGCCGTGCCCCGCCCGGTCGCGCCGGTGCTCGCCGCGGTGGTGGCGGCCCGGCTCGCGTACCTGGTGATCGGCGGCACCGGCTCCGGCAAGACGACCCTGCTGAACACGCTGCTCGGGTTGGTGCCGGCCACCGAACGGATCGTGCTGGTCGAGGACGCCGCCGAGCTGCGTCCGGTGCATCCGCACGTGGTCGGGTTGCAGGCGCGCACGGTCAACGTCGAGGGCTCCGGCGCGGTCGGCCTGAGCGACCTGGTCCGGCAGGCGTTGCGGATGCGCCCGGACCGGTTGGTGGTGGGCGAGTGCCGGGGCGGGGAGGTGGTGGATCTCCTCGCGGCGCTCAACACGGGTCACGACGGTGGTGCCGGGACGATGCACGCCAACGCGCCGTCGGACGTACCGGCCCGACTCGAGGCGCTCGGCATGCTCGGCGGGCTGCCCCGTCCGGCCCTGCACGCCCAGTTGGCCTCGGCGCTTCAGGTGGTGTTCCACATCCGCCGTACGCCGCAGGGACGGATGTTGGAGGCGATCTGCCTGCTGCTGCCGGAAGGCCCGGACCGGCTGGTCACGGCGATTCCCGCCTGGATCCGAGGTCGCGGGATCGGTCTCGCGGCGCGAGCCCTCGGCACCCTGATCCAGAACCGTGACGTGCCGGTGCCACCGATCCTGTGCGAGCCCTGGCCCGGATCGGCGGGCCCGTCATGAGCGCCGTTCACTGGTGGGCACTGGCCGCGCTGGGGCTGGTAGTCGTCGCGGCCCGACTGGCCCACAAGTGGCTGACCGGGGGCCGGACCAGGTCCGGCCGGCGGGGCGCCGACGACCCGCTCGTCGACTGGGTCGTCGCGCTGCGCGCCGCGGAAGCCCCGGCGGACGCTCCCGAACCAGGCGGTACGGCCTGCGTGGTCGTCCACCCTCGGTCCGGCCCGGGTACGCCAGCCATCGGCGTCGGCCCGTCGGGCACATCCCGTCCACCTGGCTGGGGCGGCAGCCGCCGCCCACCGGCCGCCGTTTCCGGCACCTCAGCCGCCGGCAACCTCAATCTACCGGTGCGCCGTGCGCCGGTGCCGAGTGGGGGCGCATCGGTGCCGGGCCGGCCGGGGACTCGGTCGGTTCCGCCCCGGCGTGTCCTGCTGCTGACCGTGGTGCTCGGTGCGGGACTGGGCGGACTGCTCGCCGGCGCGGTGGCGGCGGTCGCGCTCGGTGGGTATGGCGCACTGGGGGCACGGGCGCTGCTGCGACACGGTGCGGCGGAACGGGCGGCGCAGGCCAGCCGGGACCGGTTGGACCAGCTGTGCGCCCTCGCGGCAGACCTTCGGGCGGGGCTGCCCGTGCCGGTGGCCGCCGAACGGCTCGGATTCACCCGCCCGGCTGCGGCGGCCTCCGTCGAGGCGCGGCGACCCGGCGAATTCGCCCCGACAGCCGGCCGGACTCCTGGCTCCGATCGGGTCACCGCTCATCGGGCCGCCGCGCCTGGCGGGCACGTGCCGATCGACGTGGCCGGTCAGGTCGTCCTGAACGGCGAGGCAGTGCCGGGTTGCGCGACCGCGCCGGTGACGGGGACCGGACTGTCGGGCGAGGCTGCCTCGTCGGGCGGACGTGCGACGACCGAGGCCGGGACCCCGTCCGGCACCGATGCACTACCGGACCGCCCCGGGCGGCTGGCTCAGGCCGCAGTGCGGCTCGCCGACCGTACCGGCGCGCCGTTGGCCGAGTTGGTCGAGCGGATCGAGGCCGATGTCCGGTCGACGGACCGGGGACTGGCCGCGGCGGCGGCTCAGGCGGCCGGGGCGCGGGCCACCGCCTGGCTGCTGGCCGCCCTCCCCCTGGGCGGCATCGGCCTCGGCTACGGCATCGGCGTCGACCCGCTTCAGGTCCTGCTGCACACGCCGATCGGCGGCGGCTGCGCGATCGGTGCCGTCGCTCTCCAGGTGGTCGGGCTGCTCTGGGCGGATCGACTCGGCACTGTGCCCACCGGGGTGGGTTGATGTCCGGCCCGATCCTGGCCGCCGGGTGCGTTGCCGGTGCGGTGCTGCTCACCGTGCTGGCCACCAGCAGGCATCGCCCCCAGCGGCGGCTCCGCCGACTGACGAATGGGGCGACCGGTGTCCGCTCCGGTAGCCGCGGCGGCGGGTACGGCAAGGACCGCGGGTCCCGCCCCAACCGCCCCAACCGCCCCAACCGCCCCAACCGCCCTAGCGGCCCCAGCGGCCCCAACGGCGTCGACGTCGGCGAGCGGCCGGGCGGCCTGGCGGGTCGCCGGCTCAACGTCATCCGGCTGGACACCATCCGGCTGGCGGCCGGACTGGCCGGCGTGGCCGTGGCCGTACTGGTCGAGGGTTGGGTCGGCGTGGTGGTCGCGCTGCCGGCCGTGGTGCTGCTGGATCGGCTGCTCCGCCGGATCGAGCACCCGGCCGTGCGTACCCGGCGGCTGCGCGCCACCGCCGATCTTCCGCTCGCCGCCGACCTGCTGGCGGCGGCGCTGCGAGCCGGTGCGCCGGTGGAGCGTTCGGTGCTCGCGGTGGCCGACGCCCTCGGCGGTCCGCTGGCCGAACAACTCAGCCGCGTCGGCCGGACGTTGCAGCTCGGCGGCGTACCGCAGGAGGCGTGGGCACACCTGACCACGGTGCCGGGCGGGCAGCGCATCGCCACCGCCGCCGTGCGGTCAGCCAGCAGCGGGGCCGCGCTGGCGGGCGCCCTGACCCGGCTCGCCGACGACCTGCGCGCGGACCGGGCCATCGCGATCGAGGCGGCGGCCCGTCGGGCTGGTGTGTTGATCGTGCTGCCCCTGGGCCTGTGCTTCCTGCCCGCCTTCATTCTCGCCGGTCTGGTGCCGGTGATCGTCGCCGTCCTCGGCGACGTGTTGTGAACCCCATCGAGAAAGGACGAACACGTGCGCAAAATCCTCGCCCGCCTTCGCGGGGACGCCGGCATGAACACGGCGGAGTACGCCGTCGGAACGCTCGCGGCGGTCGCCTTCGGCGGCATCCTGCTCAAGGTGCTGACCTCGGACAGCGTGCAGTCGGCGCTGGCCGCCGTCATCGACCGGGCACTGAGTTGACCGGGCGCCGGCCGGCCGGTCGCGACCGGGGCTCGTTCACCGCCGAGATGGCGGCCGGCCTGCCGGCGCTGCTGCTGCTCCTGCTCGCCGGCCTGACCGCCGTCAACGCGGTCAGCACCAAGGCGGCTTGCCTGGACGCGGCCCGGGAGGCGGCGCTGGCCGCCGCCCGGGGCGCGGACGGCACGCTGGCCGGCAGCCGGCACGCACCGCCGAACGCAGAGGTGGTCGTCGTGCTGGAGGGCGACATGATCCGGGCGACGGTACGCGCTCCGGTCCGGGTGCTCGGCGGCAACCTTCCGGCCGTCACCGTGGTGGGCGTGGCCGTGGCGGCCGCCGAGCCGGGTGCACCGGAGCCGCAGCCATGAGCGCCACTCGACGCTGGTTCGTCCGCTTCGCCCGCTCGTGGGGCCGACGTTTTCCGGCCCAGGGGCGGGATCGTGGCGGGGCCACGATCTGCCTCTTGGCGGTCGGTCTGGCGTTCGTGCTGGCTGGCCTCTTCGGCGCCGGTGTCGGCGCGGCCCGGGTGGCCCGTCAGCAGGCCCGGGTCGCCGCCGACTTCGGCGCCCTGGCCGGTGCCGCTCGAGCCCTTCAGGACGAGCCGGTGGCGTGCGGACGAGCTGCCGAGGTCGTCGCCGCGAACGGGGCTCGATTGGTTCGGTGCCAGCTCGACGGGCTCGACGTCTTCGTCACGGCCCAGCTGACCGTGGAACCGTTGCCAGGGCTGAGGCGGACCGTCACGGCAACCTCCCGAGCCGGCCCGTTGCGCGGCTGACGACTGCCGGCCCGCTGCGCGCTGATGATCGCGGGCCTGCTGCACGGCTGGCGATTGCCGGCCTGCTGTCGGGTGGGCCGTGAGAGCAGGTGTGGACGGTGATCCACACCCGCCGTGAGCGATTCGGCCTCCTGGACGGCTCAGGATGAGGAATCGCTCCTCGGTGAGGCGTCATGTCACACAGACATGATTATGTCTGTGTGACATGACGTGTACTTGAACGATGTGATCCCGGGCTGCATCTGGTATCGCCGGTGGGGCCGGACTGCGCGAAGGCGCCGATCCCGCGGGGGCGGCTTGCTTCGGCTCGCGCGGGCGCGACGAACGCACCGCCCCGGGACGGCGGCGCGACGAACGCACCGCCCTCGCGGGACGGTCAGCGGCCCTGGAGGGCGTCCAGGGCGATCGCCATCGCGATCACCAGGCGGCGGTCGATCTGCGGGTGCTGGATCTCGACCACGTACCGGTCGCGCAGGCCCCACTTCTTGACCACCGAGAAGACCGGCTGGCCGCCGGCGACGAAGTCGAAGTGGTACGGCAGCCAGGACAGCGAGTCGACGAAGCGGCGCACCAGGGCGACCGGCATGCTGCGCTCCTGGCCGGTGACGGCGGGCAGGCCGGCCTGCTCGACGTGCCACGTCGAGCGGAGCAGCGACTGCGCGAAATCCTTGCGGAACAGGCCGATCGGGTTGCCGGCGTGGTCGGTGACGTCGTACGTGGCGGCCAGGTCGAGACGCTGCCGGGCCTTGAACCCGAGCAGCGGGTGCTGCTTCGAGTCGTCCGTGTAGATCGTCACCTGTTCCTTGAAGGCGAGCCGCTTCTGCTGGGCGAAGGCCAGCAGACCGCCCTCGGAGCCGTCCGGCGCGACGCTGTGGACCTCGTACTGATTGACCATGAACCGGATCCGCTGGCGGATGTGGAACTGGTGCTGGGCCTGCAAGTTATCGAGCTGCATGAAATCTCCTCAACCGTGGTGCGCCGGAGTGTCGCACAACTCGGCAAACCGCCGCGCCCCCGATCGGCCCCGCGTGAACCACGTTCACCGGACGCCGTCGGCGGTCGACCGGTGCGCCCAGTTGGTGAGCAACTGCTGAATGGTGGTGAGCCGTTCGTTGATCTGATCCAGCCGCTCGGCCTGGGCCAGGGTGGCGAGCGCAGCGCCCAGCGCGATCTGCTGGTCGGTACTGAGTTTTTCCTGGTCGATGGTGTAGAGCAAGCGCTCCCACGTTCTTGCCCGAACGACCCGAATTTCATGCCGCTCACTGCGGCAGGTTCGCCAGCACCACGTCGAGGACCCGGACGGCGTCCGGCTTGGACAGCGGGTTGTTGCCGTTGCCGCACTTGGGCGACTGCACGCAGGACGGGCAGCCGGCCTCGCAGCCGCACTCGCTGATCGCGTCACGGGTGGCCCGCAGCCAGGCGGCGGCCATGCCGTACGCCCGCTCGGCGAAGCCCGCCCCGCCCGAGTGGCCGTCGTAGACGAAGACGGTCGGCGCCTCGGTGTCCGGGTGCACCGGCGTGGAGAGCCCGCCGATGTCCCACCGGTCGCAGGTGGCCACCAGCGGCAGCAGCCCGATCGCGGCGTGTTCGGCGGCGTGCAGCGCCCCCGGGACCTCGGCCGGTTCCACCCCGGCCGTGGCCAGCGCCTCCGGGGAGAGGGTGAACCAGACCGCGACGGTACGCAGCTCCCGCGCCGGTAGATCCAGCGGACGGGTGTCGATCACCTCGCCGGTGGCGATCCGGCGCCGCTGATACGACACCACCTGGTTGGTCACGTCCACCTCGCCGAGGAACAGCCCGACCGGACCGGCGTCGACGTACGAGCGCACCGACACCACGGACAGCGAGGTGACGTCCCGCGCGTGGGTGGACCAGTCCGGCTCCTCGGGGTGCACCAGTGCGCAGCCGTCGTCGAGGTCGAGGGAGTCCACCACGTACGACACGCCCTGATGCAGGTAGACCGCGCCGGGGTGGAGCAGGGCGTGCGACGAACCGCCGTCGACCGTGCCGAGCAGCCGGCCGGTCGCCGCCTCCACCACGCAGACCGGGGCGCCGCCCTCGCCGCGCAGGTCCACCTGCGGCCGTTCCCGCTGCCGCCAGTACCAGCCGGTCGGCCGTTGCCGCAGCGCACCCACCTCGACCAGCGCCTCGACCGCCTCCTTCGCGCCGTCGCCGAAGAGTTCCAGGTCGGCCACGGTCAGCGGGGCCTCGGCCGCCGCGCAGGCCAGTTGTGGCCCGAGCACGTACGCGTTGGCCGGGTCGAGCACGGTGGCCTCCACCGGTGCCCCGAACACCGCCTCCGGATGGTGCACCAGGTAGGTGTCCAGCGGGTCGTCCCTGGCCACCAGCACCGCGAGCGCCTCCTGGCCGGAGCGTCCGGCCCGCCCGGCCTGCTGCCACAGCGAGGCCCGGGTGCCCGGGTACCCACAGATCAGGACCGCGTCCAGGCCGATCAGGTCGACGCCCAGTTCCAGCGCGTTCGTCGAGGCCAGCCCGAGCAGGTCGCCGTGCAGCAGCGCGCGTTCCAGTTCCCGGCGTTCCTCGCGCAGGTAGCCGGCCCGGTACGCGGCGACCCGATCGCCGAGCCCGGGAACCGCCTCGTCCAGGCTGCGCCGGGCGCTGGTCGCCACCACCTCGGCTCCCCGCCGGGAACGGACGAAGGCCAGCGTGCGTACGCCGGCGGCGACGGTGTCCGCGAGCAGGTCGGCGGTCTCCCGCAGCGCCGATCGACGGACCTGGGTGAGGTCGGCCGCCTCGGCCGGATCCCCGGGCCGGGCCGGGTCGGGCGTACGCACCTGCCGGCCAGCCCCGGCGGCGCCCTCGGGTGGCAGCAGCGGCGGCTCCCACAGCGCGAAGGTCACCCCGGCCCGGGGCGAGGTGTCCTCGGTGACCGCCGCCACCGGCAGCCCGGTCAGCCGCCCGGCCGCCGCTGTCGGATCTCCGGAGGTGGCGGAGGCCAGCACGAACGTCGGGCCCGCGCCCCGCCCGTAGCGGGCGCACTGGCGGCGCAGCCGGCGCAGCACGTGGGCGACGTGCGACCCGAACACACCCCGGTAGACGTGGCACTCGTCGATCACCACGTGGGTCAGCCGGCGCAGGAACCCGGACCACTGCGCGTGGCCGGGGAGGATGCCGTGGTGCAGCATGTCGGGGTTGGTCAGCACGAACCGGGAGTGCCGCCGGATCCACTCCCGTTCGGCGCGGGGGGTGTCCCCGTCGTAGCAGGCCGGGCGTACGCCCTCGATCTCCAGCGCGGCGACGGCGCGCAACTGGTCGGCGGCGAGCGCCTTGGTCGGTGCCAGGTAGAGCACGGTGGCGCGGGGATCGGCGAGCAGGGTGGCCAGCGCGGGCAACTGGTACGCCAGGGACTTGCCGGACGCGGTGCCGGTGGCCACCACGACGTGCTGCCCGTCGTACGCCAGGCTGGCCGCCTCGGCCTGGTGCCGCCACGGCGTCGCCACCCCCCGCCGGGCGTACGCGGCGCGTAGCTCCTCTGGAACCCACCGTGGCCACGGCACCGACACACCGGCCCGGGGTGGCACCCGTTCGACGTGGGTGACCGGGTCGGTGGCGTGCCGTTGCCGCAGCCGGCGCAGCAGGACGTCCGGCGTGACGGCCGGAGCCGCGACCGGTACGGGGCCCGGTGGCCGCTCGGCGCCACGGCCGGCGGATACGCTGGCTGCCGAGGTCACGTCCTGCACTCTCGCACTGGTGTTCGGAAATCAGAAATCGGCGGGCCGGGCAAGGTCGGGACCCGCCCCGGTGAGTCGTCGGCCGGCCTCCCGGGTAGTGGTTAGATGCCAAGGAGCTTACGGCCGCGTGAGGAGGGACCGATGGAGCTGTCGCTGGCGACCCGCACCGTGGGGGAGCACACGGTGCTCGAGGTCGGCGGTGAGGTGGACGTCTACACCGCCCCTCGACTGCGCGAGCGGCTGCTGGAGCTGATCGACGCCGGCGCCCGGCACGTGGTGGTCGACCTCGGCCGGGTGGACTTCCTCGACTCCACCGGGTTGGGCGTGCTGGTCGGTGCGCTCAAGCGGCTGCGCACCGCCGACGGCAGCTTCGCCCTGGTCTGCGACAAGGAGCCGCTCCTCAAGATCTTCCGGATCACCGCGCTGGACCAGGTGTTCCCGCTGCATCCGACGGTCGAAGCGGCGACCGGTGCCGGCGCGTGATGGCCACGGTCCGGCTCTCTTTCTCGCCGGCTCCGGTGCACGTGCGCACCGCCCGCCTGGTCGGGGTGGCGGTCGCGCGGCGGGCCGGGGTCCGGGAGGACCTGCTCGACGAGGTGCGTCTGGCGATCGGTGAGGCATGCACCCGCGCCGTCGCCCTGCACCGCCAGTACGGCCTGACCGACCCGGTGCTCGTGGAGATGTCCGACTCCGGGAGGTACGCGGTGCGGGTGGTGGACCGGGCGCCGATCGAGGCGAGTATCGGCCTGCACGCGCTGAACGCCGACCAGTTGGCCAACGAGTCGCTGAACGAGGACGACCTCACCACCGGTGTCGGTTTCGCGCTGCTCGCCGGTTTCGTCGACGACCTTCAGGTGCGGCCCGTCGACGAGGGTGTCGGCACCGAGGTCCGAATGGTCTGGCCGCTGAACCGCTGACGCCGATTCGTCCTGCCGCCGCATTCCGATCAGGGAATGCGGCGGCATTGTCATGGATGTCGCTTCCTATATCAGATTTCGATTCGTAGCACAGCGACGGAGATCATCGAGACACGGTGCTACCTGGGTGTGACCTCGAACACTGCGGAGAGCTACAGTACGCGGGTTGTCAGCAAGTGATCCATCGAGCAGCCAGCGCAGATGGGCGTTCGTCGTTGGCTCGCCGATGCGGTTCGGCGCGCACTTGCTACTCGCATCCAGGCGTCGGTCGGTGCTTCTGCACCGACCGGCGCGTTGTTCCGCACAGGAGGACACAGATGTCCGACACCTTGGCCGCCGAGGGCGGCGGCGCGATCGCCGATAGCGGCGGCGCGATCTCCCTTACCGGAGCAAACGTCACGTACGTCGTCATCGCCGCGGTGATCGCGTTGGTCGCGCTCGCCTTTGCCGCCGCGTTGACGAAGACCGTGCTGGCGGCCGGCAAGGGCACCACCAAAATGCAGGAGATCTCCGGGGCCGTCCAGGAGGGCGCCTCGGCCTATCTCCTCCGGCAGTTCCGGACCCTGGCGATCTTCGTGGTGATCGCCGTGGTCCTGCTGTTCCTGCTGCCGGTGCACGAGACCGCCGGCAGCGAGACCGCGGTGAAGCTCGGCCGGTCGCTCTTCTTCGTGGTCGGCGCCCTGTTCAGCGCCTTCATCGGCGGCGCCGGCATGTGGCTGGCCACCCGGGCCAACCTGCGGGTGGCCGCCGCCGCCCGGGAGCGCGAGGGCGGCCGGGAGGCGGCCATGAAGATCGCCTTCCGGACCGGTGGAGTGGTCGGCTTCCTCACCGTCGGGCTCGGTCTCTTCGGTGCCGCACTGGTGGTGCTGATCTTCCGGGGCGACGCGCCGACGGTGCTGGAGGGCTTCGGCTTCGGCGCCGCGCTGCTGGCCATGTTCATGCGGGTCGGCGGCGGCATCTTCACCAAGGCCGCCGACGTCGGCGCCGACCTGGTGGGCAAGGTGGAGAAGGGCATCCCCGAGGACGACCCGCGTAACCCCGCCACCATCGCCGACAACGTGGGCGACAACGTCGGTGACTGCGCCGGCATGGCCGCAGACCTGTTCGAGTCGTACGCCGTCACCCTGGTCGCCGCGCTGATCCTGGGCCGGGCCGCGTTCGGCACCGACGGTCTGGTGCTCCCGCTGATCATCTCCACGATCGGCGTGCTGGTCGCCATCATCGGCGTCTTCATCACCCGGCTGCGCACCTCGGACCGTAACGGCCTGACCGCGATCAACCGGGCCTTCTACCTCTCCGCGCTGATCTCGGCGGTGCTGGTCGCGGTGGCCTCGGTCGCCTACCTTCAGCCGTCCTGGGCCGCGCAGCTCGGCGACGGCTGGCGCGAGGCCCTCGACGTGCGGGGCGGGGACCCGCTGTTCGGCCCGCGCGGCGTGGTCATCGGTGCGGTCGTCATCGGCATCGTGCTGGCCGCCGCCATCCAGGCGCTGACCGGCTACTTCACCGAGACCGACCGCCGTCCGGTGCAGGACATCGGCAAGAGCTCCCAGACCGGCGCGGCCACCGTCATCCTCGCCGGCATCAGCGTCGGCCTGGAGTCGGCGGTCTACTCGGCGCTGCTCATCGGTGCCGGTGTCTTCGGCGCCTTCCTGCTGGGCGGCGGCTCGATCACCCTCTCGCTGTTCGCCGTGGCGCTGGCCGGTACCGGTCTGCTCACCACCGTCGGCGTGATCGTCGCGATGGACACCTTCGGTCCGATCTCCGACAACGCCCAGGGTGTGGCCGAGATGTCCGGCGACATCGACGAGCACGGCGCGCGGACGCTGACCGAACTGGACGCGGTCGGCAACACCACCAAGGCGATCACCAAGGGCATCGCGATCGCCACCGCGGTGCTGGCCGCGACCGCGCTGTTCGGCTCGTACACCGACACCCTGCGCACCGCGTACGCCGACGCCGGGGTGACCGATGTCGGCACCGAGATCCTCAACGCGTTGAACGTGGCCAACCCGCAGAACCTGGTCGGCCTGATCATCGGCGCGGCCGTGGTGTTCCTCTTCTCCGGCCTGGCCATCAACGCGGTCTCCCGCTCCGCGGGGGCGGTGGTGATGGAGGTACGCCGGCAGTTCCGCGAGCTGCCCGGGATCATGGACTACACCCAGCGCCCGGAGTACGGCAAGGTCGTCGACATCTGCACCCGGGACGCGCAGCGGGAGCTGATGACCCCCGGCCTGCTCGCGATCATGGCACCGATCGCGGTCGGCTTCGGCCTCGGGCCCGGCGCCTTGGCGTCGTACCTGGCCGGCGCGATCGGGGCCGGCACGCTGATGGCGGTCTTCCTGGCCAACTCCGGTGGCGCCTGGGACAACAGCAAGAAGATGGTCGAGGACGGCGCGTACGGAGGCAAGGGCTCCGAGGCGCACGCCGCGACCGTGATCGGCGACACCGTCGGCGACCCGTTCAAGGACACCGCCGGACCGGCGATCAACCCGTTGCTCAAGGTGATGAACCTGGTCTCGCTGCTGATCGCGCCGGCCGTGGTGGCGTGGAGCGTGGGCACCGACCGCAACGTCGGCCTGCGGGTCACCATCGCGGTGGTGGCGACGTTGATCGTCGTCGCGGCGGTGGTGTTCAGCAAGCGCAAGAGCATCGTGATGGGTGAGGACCCCGACAACGGGGCCAGCACGGCGGACCCGCGCCCGGAGGAGATCAAGGCCTGATCCTCCGGCTTCGTCCCGGTCCCCGGTCGGCGGCAGCGCCGGCCGGGGACCGTCGGGGTCGACCGCCTGACCGGTGCCGAGCCGGGACCGAGGCCGTACGCTGCAACGCATGCGTACGTGCCGGGCGGCGGCGGCCGGAAAGCTCACGGTGGTGCTGGTCACGCTGGCCCTGCTGGCTGCCTGCGGGGCCGGCGGCCCCAGCCCCCGGGCCTGGGCCGCGTCGGTCTGCTCGGCGCTGACCCCGTGGCGGGCCGAGATCAGCAAGCTGACCAGCAGCACCAACGAGCAGATGACCGCGCAGACCACCCCCGCCCAGGCCAAGGAGAATCTGGTCCGCCTTTTCGGCGGGGCCGAGCAGGCCAGCGAGGACGCCCGGCGCAAGGTGGAGCAGGCGGGAGTGCCCAGGGTCGAGCACGGCGAGGAGATCTCGGCCGGCTTCCGCGCCTCCCTGGCGTCGATGCGCGACGCCTACGGCCGGGCCGGTAGCACCATCGACGCGTTGAGCACCGGTGAGGCCACCGCCTTCTACGACGGGGTCCGGGCCGCCGTGGAGGTCCTCCAACAGGAGTACGACGCGAGCGCGCTGGACACCAGCCGGTTGAACTCCGAGGAACTGAAGCGCGCCTTCGACGAGGTACCTGAATGCCGCTGAGCGGTTCCGGTGAGCCACCGGCGGTGCAACCGCTGCCGGTGTCGTTCCCAGTGCCCGACCCGGCTCCGCCGGCACCCCGTCGACGCGGTCCCGACGTCGAGCGGACGGCGGTGGACGACGGGCAACTGGTCTTCTTCGGGGCGGAGACCGCTGAGCCTTCCGTCGCCGACCTCGCCGGGCTGCTCGTCGGGCCCGGGAAGGTGCACCGGATGGGGGGCACGGCCCGGTTGTCGGTGGTGGTGGACGCCGGATGGCGGGTGCACGTGCTCGTCGCCGAGTTGGCCCAGCGGGGCGTACGGGCGACCTGGGCAGCCACCGAGGAGCGGCGGTACGCCGTGCGGACCGCGTACGCCCGGACACTCGTGCCGCTCGCGGCGGCGTGGCTGCGCGGCCCGACGCAGCACCCGCCCGCCGGCCTCCATCTGGACGGCCGGCGGCTGCGGCTCTGGCTCGCCGCGGCCGGGGTGGCCGATCCGCCGGACTTCCTGCTGCACCTCGGGGGCACCGACCCGATGCGCTGGACGGTGGCCGGTGGCGCCCTGGTCGCGGCCGGGTTGAGCGGCGAACTGGTAGAGCCCGGCGCCGGCGGTCCGGCGTACCGGATCGCCGGCCGCCGCGGTCTGCAACGGCTGGCCGAACTGGTCGGCGGGCGTCCGTCCGCCGCGCCACCGGCAGCCTGGCCGACCCGCGACTGACCCCGATCGGGTGCGGTCCCGGCTGTCCGATGGGGGACAGCCGGGTGTCGCGGAACACAGCGAGAATCGGCCGGGTTCCACCTTCACGGAGGGGCTGCCATGGTCGCAGTGGCCCGCTGAAACCCCTACCCAGGGTGTACGGTGACGCCGTCCGGCGCGAGCACAGATCGTCCCGGACAGATCGCCGTTCGCGAAACCCGAAACACGGACGGCGCGTTACGTTGGACATCCGGGCCACCGGGTACCGGTGGGTCGAGTGCGCCTCGACAACGGGCGTGATCGCACCCACGAGCAGGAAAGAGGTCGAAACAGACGTGCCGAGCAACGCTGGAACCACTCGTCTGGTCATCGTCGAATCCCCGGCGAAGGCCAAGACGATCTCGGGCTATCTCGGCCCGGGGTACGTCGTGGAGGCCAGCTTCGGGCACGTCCGCGACCTGCCCCGCAACGCCGCCGACGTCCCCGCCCGGTACAAGGGCGAGCCGTGGGCCCGGCTCGGGGTCGACGTCGACAACGGCTTCCACGCCCTCTACGTCGTCTCGGCCGACCGCAAGCAGCAGATCAGCAAGCTGACCAAGCTGGCCAAGGAGGTCGACGAGATCCTCCTGGCCACGGATGAGGACCGCGAGGGCGAGGCGATCGCCTGGCACCTGGTCGAGACGCTCAAGCCGAAGGTGCCGGTCCGGCGGATGGTCTTCCACGAGATCACCAAGCCGGCGATCCAGGCGGCGGTGGCCAACCCCCGGGAGATCGACCGCGACCTGGTCGACGCCCAGGAGGCCCGGCGCATCCTCGACCGTCTCTACGGCTACGAGGTCTCTCCGGTGCTGTGGAAGAAGGTCATGCCGAAGCTGTCGGCGGGCCGGGTGCAGTCCGTGGCGACCCGGATCGTGGTCGAGCGCGAGCGGCAGCGGATGGCGTTCCGCACCGCCGAGTACTGGGACATCCTGGCCACCCTGGCGGTGGCGAACGCCGGCGAGGGGCCGCGTAACTTCAACGCCACCCTGGTCGCGCTGAACGGCGACCGGATCGCCACCGGCAAGGACTTCGAGCCGACCACCGGCAAGGTACGCGCCGGGGCGGGGGTGGTGCACCTCGACGAGAGCGGCGCCCGGGGGCTCGCGGCTCGCCTCGAAGGGCGGCCGTTCACCGTCACCCGGGTCGAGGAGAAGCCCTACCGGCGCCGCCCGTACGCGCCGTTCATCACCTCCACCCTTCAGCAGGAGGCGGCCCGCAAGCTGCGGTTCTCGTCGCAGCAGACGATGCGCACCGCGCAGCGCCTCTACGAGAACGGCTACATCACCTACATGCGTACCGACTCGGTGAACCTGTCGGAGACCGCCATCGCGGCGGCCCGCCGGCAGATCGTCGAGCTGTACGGCGAGCGCAGCGTGCCGCCGGAGCCGCGCCGCTACACCGGCAAGGTGAAGAACGCCCAGGAGGCGCACGAGGCGATCCGCCCGGCGGGGGACAACTTCCGCACCCCGGGTACGGTGCGCAACGAGCTGTCGGTCGAGGAGTACAAGCTCTACGAGTTGATCTGGCGGCGCACCATCGCCTCGCAGATGACCGACGCGGTCGGCTCCAGCGTCTCGGTGCGGATCCGGGCGACCACGGCCGCCGGCGAGGAGGCCGACTTCGGCGCCACCGGCAAGACCATCACCGACCCGGGCTTCCTGCGCGCGTACGTCGAGTCCAGCGACGACGAGAACGCCGAGGCCGAGGATGCCGAGCGGCGCCTGCCCAACCTGGTGAAGGACCAGCCGCTGACCGCCGACGAGCTGGCCGCCCAGGGCCACCACACCCAGCCGCCCGCCCGCTACACGGAGGCGTCGCTGGTCAAGGCCCTCGAAGAGCTGGGCATCGGCCGCCCCTCCACGTACGCCTCGATCATGCAGACCATCCAGGACCGCGGGTACGTCGTCAAGCGCGGCCAGGCGATGATCCCGTCGTTCCTGGCGTTTGCGGTGATCGGGTTGATGGAGCGGCACTACCCGCGCCTGATCGACTACGACTTCACGGCCAGCATGGAGAACGAGCTGGACGAGATCGCCGGCGGAGACCACGCGGCGGTCGACTTCCTCACCGCGTTCTACTTCGGCACCACCAACGGCGCCGGTGACCAGGACATCGCCCGCTCCGGTGGGCTGAAGAAGCTGGTCACCGAGGACCTCAGCGAGATCGACGCGCGCAGCGTCAACTCCATCCCGCTGTTCACCGACGACGAGGGCCGTGAGGTGATGGTGCGGGTCGGCCGGTACGGGCCGTACCTGCAGCGGGCGGTTCCCGGTGAGCAGCCCACCGGGGAGGGCGAGGAGGGCGGTGGCCAGGGCGACCGGGCGCCGATCCCCGAGGGCCTGGCGCCGGACGAACTGACCCCGGAGAAGGTGCACGAGCTGTTCCTCGGTGGCGGGGGCGAGCGCAAGCTCGGCGACGACCCGGCGACCGGGGAGCCGATCCTGCTCAAGTCCGGCCGGTACGGCCCGTACGTGGCCAGCGGCGAGCGCAAGTCGTCGCTGCTGCGTTCCCAGTCGCCGGACACGCTCACCTTCGACGAGGCGCTCAAGCTGCTCAGCCTGCCCCGGTTGATCGGTGTCGACGCCGAGAACAACGAGGTCGTCGCCAACAACGGCCGCTACGGCCCGTACGTCAAGCGTGGTGACGAGTTCCGCTCCCTGGAGTCGGAAGAGAAGATGTTCACCGTCACGCTGGACGAGGCGCTGGCCCTGCTGGCCGCCCCGAAGGCCCGCCAGCGCCGGGCCGCCGCCCCGCCGCTGCGGGAGATGGGCGTCGACCCGTTGACCGAGAAGCCGCTGGTCATCAAGGACGGCCGGTTCGGCCCGTACGTCACCGACGGGGAGACCAACGCCTCCCTGCGGCGCGGCCAGACCCCCGAGGCGCTCAGCATCGAGGAGGCTTCCGAGATGCTCGCCGAGAAGCGGGCGAAGGGCCCGGCCCCGAAGAAGAAGGCCGCCAAGAAGGCTGTCGCCAAGAAGACCCCTGCCAAGAAGACCGCCGCCAAGAAGGCGACCGCTTCGAAGGCGACCTCGTCGAAGTCCACCGCTTCGAAGGCGACCCCGGCGAAGGCCACCAAATCCACCGCCGCCAAGAAGGCGACCTCCTCGAAGTCCGACTGACCTCGCCGGATCTTGTTGCGAAACTGCCCTGGGGGCCCTTTCGGTCCAAGATCCGAAATGGCTAGCCGAGGATCTGTGTCAGGTAGGGGGTGGAGAGGACGGTGTGTGGGTCGAGGCGGGTACGGAGGAGTTGGAAGTCCTGCCAGTGGGGGTAGGCAGGGGCCAGGGAGGCCGCGTCCCGCCAGTGCAGCTTGCCCCAGTGCGGGCGACCGCCCAGGCCGGTCGCCACTTCTTCGAAGGCTCGGAAGTACGGCTCGTAGGGCATGCCGACGTACTGGTGCAGGGCGACGTACGCCGAGTCGCGCCCGTACGAGTGCGACAGCCAGATCTCATCGGCCGCGGTGAAGCGCACCTCGACCGGAAAGAGCACCTTGAACGGCAGCCGGTCGACGATCCGGCGCAGCGCGTCGAAGGCCTCCGGCAGGGCCTCGCGCGGCAGCGCGTACTCCATCTCCAGGAAGCGGACCCGGCGCGGGCTGCAGAAGACCGCGTCGGAGCGGCCGGTGTAGATGCGTTCGCTGAGTGCCCGCGCGGAGACGGCGCTGATTGTCGGCGCCAGGGCCGGAGCCGCGCGACCGAGCCGGCAGGCCCCGGCGAAGACGGTGTTGGCCAGGAAGGTGTCGTCCAGCCAGCCGCGCCAGCGGGGTAGCGGGGCGTGGTCGACGGCCACCCGGTCGTTGACCTTCAGTTGGACGCGGCTGGTGTACGGGAACCAGAAGAACTCCACGTGGTCGTGCCCGTTGATCAGGCCGGACAGTTCGGCCAGCACGGCGTCCAGCGCGGCGGGTCGCTCGTGTGCCCGCAGCACGAAGGCGTCCACGCAGCGCAGCGTCACCTCGACCAGTACGCCGAGGGCGCCGAGGGAGACCCGGGCCGCGTCGAACACGTCGGGACGTTCCGCGGCGGAGCAGTGCAGCACCTCGCCGGTTCCGGTGACCAGGGTCAGCGCCTCGACGAAGGTGGCCAGGCCGCCGTACGCCGCACCCGTACCGTGGGTGCCGGTGGAGATCGCGCCGGCCACGGTCTGGGCGTCGATGTCGCCGAGGTTGGGCAGCGCCAGGTGGTGACTGGTGAGTAGGGCGTTGAGCTGCCGCAGGGTCATCCCGGACGGTACGGTGACCAGGCGCCGATCGACGTCCACGCGTATGTCGGTGGCGAGTCGGGTGAGGTCCATCCGCCGTCCGTCGCTGACCGCGACGGGGGTGAAGGAGTGTCCGCTGCCGATCGGGCGGATCCGCTCACCGGTCTCGGCGGCGCAGCGGATCTGCTCGGTGACCTCGGCGATGGTGCAGGGCCGCAGGACTGCCGTCGCGACGCTGTGTTGGTTGCCGGCCCAGTTGGTCCAGGCGGCATCGGCGGGTGCGTTTTCAACCATTGACGCTCCTCGACGTGAATATGAACCAAATTCATATCAGGAACGTTCTCCCTGGTAAACACCGCAATCGAAGTCCGCTCGTTATACCGGTAGTCACGAAGTCGTGACGTGGAGATATTTTTCATCCGTCGAGAGGGGGTGGCGAGTGTCCACTTCAGCCGCCACGACCGGGCCGCTGCGTCGGGTACCAGTGCAGGGCCGTAGTGTCGCGCGCGTTCAGCGGATGCTGGACGCCTGCGCCGAACTCGTCGACGAGGTGGGGTACGAGGGGTTGACCACGACCCTGCTCGCCGAGCGGGCCGAGGTGGCGATCGGGTCGGTCTACCAGTTCTTTCCGGACAAGCGGGCGATCGTGCAGGCGCTGACCCTGCGCACGATGGAGTCCTACCTCCAACGGCTCGACGAGCGCTTCGCCTCGGACGACCTGACCCACTGGTGGGACGGGGTCGACGCGGGCATCGACGAATACATCACGATGCACCGCACCGTTCCCGGGTTCCGTACCCTGCACTTCGGCGACGTGGTCGACCTGCATCTGCTCGATGAGCAGCGGGACAACAACGGGGTGATCGCGGACCAACTGGCCCGCGTGCTCACCGAGCGGTTCGGGCTGGCCGACGTGCCCGACCTGCGCTTCCACCTGGAGATCGCGGTGGAGGTCGCGGACGCGCTCATCAAGCTCGCGTTCCGCCGTACGTCCGACGGCGACGACCGGGTGCTGGTCGAGGCCAAGGCGTTGATCCGTGACTACCTGCACCGTCAGGTGGACGCTCGGGGCGAGGCCGGCCAGCGGCCGGTCGTGCAACCCGCGAAGCCGGTCGACGACCAGATCGTCGGGTCCGCGGAGGCGACGCCGGCGTCCGCCTGACGCTCGGCCCGGTTCAGAGGAAGGCCCGGCCCTCGCCGCGGTAGGTCGGCACGGTGGCCACCATCTCGTCGCCCTCCACCAGGTGCAGCTCGTTGACGTGTTCGCACAGCTCGCCGGACTTGGCGTGGCGGAACCAGACGCGGTCGCCGGGGCGCAGGGCGGCGGCCGTCGCGCCGGCCAGCGGGGTCTGCACCTCGCCGGCGCCTTCGGCACCGATCAGCTTGAGCCCGGCCGGCAACCATGGTCGAGGCTGCCGGCTGGCGGCGGCCGGGCCGGAGGCGATCCAGCCACCGCCGAGCACGGTGGCCAGCCCCGGCGCCGGCCGGCGCACCACCGCGCAGGCGAAGAACGCCGCCGGGGTGGGGCGCCAGCGGCGGTACGCGTCGAACAGCGTCGGCCCGTACAGGCCCGATCCCGCGGTGACCTCGGTGACCGCGGGATCGGCGCTGGTCACGGCCACGCTGCCGGTGCCGCCGCCGTTGACGAACTCCAGCTCGGCGTGCTCGCGTACGGCGGCCGCCGCCGCACCTCGGCGGGCCAGCAGCTCGCGGTACGAGCCGCGTTGGGCCAGCCGGATCGCGGTGCCGAGCACCCTCCGCCCGGGCGGCGCGTCGCCCAGGCCGGCGATCTGTGCCTCGTACGACATCAGCCCGACCAACCGGAAGCCCGGCCGGGCGGTGACGGTGGCGGCCAGCCGGCCGGCCGCCCGGGCGGTGTGCACCGGTGATCGGCGCACCCCGACGTGCACCCGCCCGCCCAGCAGCCGCCAGGACGCGTCCAGATCGAGGCAGACCCGCAACTCGGGGCGGCGGCCCGGTGCGCACACCGCGTCACAGAAGTCGAGCTGGTCGGGGTCGTCGACCATCAGGGTGATGGTCGCGGCGAGGGCCGGATCGGCCGCCAGTTCGGCCAGTGCCCGTCGATCGACCGTGGGGTACGCCACCACCACGTTGTCGGTGACTCCGGTGCGGACCAGCCAGATCGCCTCGGGCAGCGTGAAGGCCATCACCCCGTGCCAGCCTGGCCGGGCCAGCGCACGGGTGATCAGGTCGCGGCTGCGCAGCGACTTGCTGGCGATCCGCAGCGGCTTGCCGCCGGCCCGGTGGGCGAGCGCGGCGGCGTTGGCGTCGAAGGCGGTGAGGTCGACCACCGCGTACGGCGGATCGAGATGCGCGGTCGCCCGGTCCAGCCGGTGGCGCAGGTTCTCGCTGTCGGTGGCCACGTCTGCACGCTAACTGTGAAACCGTTAATGCGAAATGCCCTCGCATCTGTCGGCCTGGCGGACTGGTAACGGCGGCCTAGGCTGCGACGAGCAGGTGATGCGCGACGGGAGAAAACCCCGTCGGGTCTAGAGTGTTCCACCGGGGGTGCCCAGCGATGGGCCGGCACGTGGAGGTACGGCCATCGAAAGCCAATTCAACGGCGAGTCGTCCGGCGTGTCGCCGTCCACGGACCAACCCGCCGGCACCGCCGGCCGCTCCGGCAGTCAGGCCGACCTGAGTGGTTATTCGGCGATCCGCTCGGTGCTGCGCATCCGGCCGTTCCGCCGGCTCTGGATCGTGCTCGGCGTGGCCTCCTTCGGCGACTGGTTCGGCCTGCTCGCCACCAGCGTCTTCGCCGCCGCCCAGGTGGAGGGGAACACCGCCAAGGGCGCGGCCTTCGGTGGCGTGATCGCCGTCCGGCTGCTGCCCGCGCTGTTGCTCGGCCCGGTCGCCGGGGTGTTCGCCGACCGGTTCGACCGGCGCTGGACGATGGTCATCTCCGACGTGCTGCGGTTCGTGCTGTTCGCGTCCATCCCGCTGTACGCGCTGAGCGGCGCCAGCGGCGCGCGGGTGGTCAGCTGGGCGGTGATCGCCACGTTCCTGATCGAGACGGTCACCCTGCTCTGGATCCCGGCCAAGGAAGCCGCAGTACCGAACCTCATCCCGCGGGCCCGGCTGGAGACGGCCAACCAGCTCACCCTCATCACCACGTACGGCATCACCCCGGTCCTCGCCGCGGTGGTCGCCGCGTCGCTGGACGGGATCGTCCGGGCCGCCGTGGGTGACAACGCGCCCAACTGGGCCGAGCCCGCCCAGCTCGCTCTCTGGTTCAACGCGTTCTCGCGGCTGGCCACCGCCCTGGTGGTGGCGCTCGGCATCAAGGAGATCAGCCAGGTGCGGGACGGTGCGCGGGAGCACACCGAGCAGAGCATGCTGCGTCAGTTCGTGGAGGGCTGGCGGTTCATCGGAAAGACCCCGCTGGTCCGGGGGCTGGTCCTCGGCATCTTCGGCGCCTTCGCCAGCGGCGGCATCGTCATCGGCACCGGCCGGTTCTTCGCCGACTCGCTCGGCGCCGGTGACGCCGCGTTCTCCCTGCTCTTCGGTGCGATCTTCGTTGGTCTGGCGGTCGGTATCGGGCTCGGCCCGATGATCGTCCGGGACCTGTCCCGGCGCCGCTGGTTCGGCATGAGCATCGTGCTGGCCAGCGCCTCGGTGATGACCCTGGCCTTCGCCATCCACCTGTCCATGGCGCTGGTCGGTGCGGTCCTGGTCGGCGCCGGTGCCGGGATGGCCTTCCTCGCCGGCACCACCCTGCTCGGCGGCGAGGTCGCCGACGAGGTACGCGGCCGCGTCTTCGCCGTGGTGCAGATCGGCACCCGGATGGTGCTGATCCTCGCCATCGCGCTGGGCAGCCTGCTCGCCGGTGTCGGTGGGTCCCGCATGCTGACCATCGCCGATCTCGGTATCTCGGTCTCCGCCACCCGTCTGCTGCTGCTCGCCGCCGGGGCGGCCGGGATCTTCGCCGGGATCAGCGCGTTCGGTCAGATGGACGACAAGAAGGGCGTTCCGGTCCTGGCCGACCTCTGGGGATCGATCCGGGGCCGCCCGCTGATGCCGGCCGAGCGGTTCGTCTCGGCCGGGCTCTTCGTGGTCTTCGAGGGCGGCGAGGGCGCGGGCAAGTCGACCCAGCTCGCCGGGTTGGCCGAGCGACTGCGGGACGAAGGGCGGGACGTGGTGGTCACCCGTGAGCCGGGTGCCACCGGCATCGGCGAGCGGATCCGCTCGCTGGTGCTCGACACCGCCGTCGACGAGGCACCCTCGCCGCGCGCGGAGGCGCTGCTCTACGCCGCCGACCGGGCGCACCACGTGGCCACGGTGGTCCGCCCCGCGCTGGTCCGGGGCGCGGTGGTCATCAGCGACCGGTACGTCGACTCCTCCCTGGCGTACCAGGGCGCCGGCCGCACGCTGCCGGTCGACGAGGTCTCCTGGCTCTCCTCCTGGGCCACCGGTGGGCTCAAGCCCGACCTGGTGGTGCTGCTCGACGTCGATCCGGGTACCGGGCTGTCCCGGGTCGCCGCGCGAAACCAGGCCGCCGACCGGCTGGAGGCCGAGTCGGTCGCCTTCCACGAGCGGGTCCGGTACGCCTTCCTCGACCTCGCCGCCGCTGACCCGAAGCGGTACCTGGTGCTCGACGCCGCCCGTCCGGCCGACGAGATCGCCGAGCGGGTGGCCCGCCGGGTGAAGGATCTGCTCGGCGCCTCCGGCGCGAACCCGGGCTCGGCGAACGGCCCGGACATCCCGGTACAGTCCGAGTTATCCCCCACGGAGCTGGTGACGACGGAGCGGACCTGATGCCGGACGCCTTCGCCGACCTGGTCGGGCAGGACGAGGCGGTGGACACGCTGCGCCGCGCCGCGGCGGCGGCCGCAGCCGTCCTGCGGACCGCTGGCGAGCGGGAGGCGGCCACGACCGCCCCGGCGGAGGACGCCGGCGCGGCTCCGGCCGGGGCCGGAGGTGACCCGGGCGCGGGAATGACCCATGCGTGGATCTTCACCGGGCCGCCCGGGTCGGGCCGGTCGGTCGCGGCACGGGCCTTCGCCTCCGCGTTGCAGTGCGTGCACGGCACCGGATGCGGGCAGTGCCCCGGATGTCACACCACCCAGGCCGGCACCCACGCCGACGTACGACTGGTGGTGCCCGACGGGCTCTCCATCGGCGTCAACGAGATGCGCGCGCTGGTGCTCCGGGCGGCCAGCACCCCGTCCGGCGGGCGCTGGCAGATCGTGATCATCGAGGACGCCGACCGGCTGACCGAGGCGGCCGGAAACGCGCTGCTCAAGGCGGTGGAGGAGCCCCCGCCGCGGACCGTCTTCCTGCTCTGTGCGCCGTCCACCCACCCGGACGACATCTCGGTGACGATCCGGTCGCGCTGCCGGGTCGTACCCCTGCGGCAGCCACCGCCCGACGCGGTGGCCGAGGTGTTGGCTCGGCGCGACGGGATCGCGCCCGACGTGGCGCGGTGGGCGGCGGCGGCCACCCAGGGCCACGTGGGGCGGGCCCGACGGTTGGCCAACGACCCGCAGGCCCGGGCCCGGCGGGAGGCGGTGCTCGCGGTGCCGCGTCGGTTGACCGGCGTCGGTGCCGCGTTCGACGCGGCGTCCGCGCTCATCGAGGCGGCCGAGGCGGAGGCCGAAGCGTCGGTGGCGGAGATCGACGCGGCGGAGCGCGCGGCGCTGGAGACCGCGCTCGGTGCGGGTGGCACGGGTCGGGGCGCGGCCGGTGCCGCCCGGGGAGCCGCCGGGCAGTTGAAGGACCTGGAGCGGCGCCAGAAGTCGCGGGCGACCCGGGCCCAGCGGGACGCGCTGGACCGGGCCCTGGTCGACCTGGCCGCGTTCTACCGGGACGCGTTGACCATGGCTCTGGGCGCACCGGTGGCACCGGTGCACACCGACACCGCCGAACTGGCCGGCGCGGGAGCCCGCAGCTGGCAGGCGGAGGGGGCGCTGCGGCGGCTGGAGGCGGTGCTCGCCTGCCGTACCGCGATCGAGACCAACGTCAAGCCCCGGATCGCCGTGGAAGCCATGATGCTCGCCCTCTGGAAGGGCTGACCTCGACGTAGCCGGCCCGGTCCTCGCTGGCCGGGCAGTTGTCCACGGGCATCGACAGGTGCAATTCGCGTGCGGTACGGTCCGGTGTGCCGTGGTGACGGTGGCGGCACGGATAGTGAGGACAACTGGGGGAGGAGTCCGCCGATGCCGCGCGGTGAGATCGACGAGGCGTGGATCGAGGAGGCGGTCCGGCGCTACCGCCGGATCGAGTCCCTCCAGGCCGAGTTCGACCGGTCCGTGGCGACGGTCGAAGTAACCGTACGGTCACCGGACGGCCTGGTGGAGGTGGTGGTGACCGCCAGCGGCCGGATCACCGACGTGCGGTTCCTCGGTCCGCTGCACAGTCGAGCGCCGCGCGACGTGGCCGGTTCGGTGCGCGCCGCGGTGGCCGCCGCCGCGGACGCCGCACAATGGGCGCGGGAAAAGTTGCACAACGAGACCTTCGCCGCCTACCGGCCGCTGGCGGGGGCGTGAGGTGAACGACCTTCGCGCCCTGGCCGACCGGCTCGACGAGGCGAGCGCCGCCCTGACCGCGCTCTCCCGCTCGGTCACCGCCACCGACCCGCCGCAGGTGGCGTTCGGCGTCGACGCCCCGGGGCGGCCGGGCGAGATCGGGCGGGCGCTGCACCGGCAGTGGGCCGCCGCCACCGGTGATCGGGCCCGGGAGGCGCACGCCGCCGCGGCGGGACTGGCCGCCACCGCGGACGCGCTACGTCAGGCCGCCGACCGGTACGCCGACACCGACTCGGTCACCGCCCGCCGATTGGTGGGGGAGGCGTGATGGACGCCCTGGACCGGCTCGCCGAGCCCGGGCTCGACCTGCTGCGCCGGGTCGACACCCTGCTCGCCGCCGGCGCGCCCGAGGGGCATCGGGTCTGGCCGCTGCTGCGCCGGATGCAGGTGCTTCCCGGCGACGCGCTGCGCAGCTTCCTCGACCTGCGTCCCGCGCCGCTGGCCGGCGCCGGGCACGCGGTGCGCCGGCACATCCAGGGGTACGACCACGCCTGCGCCGCGCTGACCGACCCGCTGCTCTGGTCCGGGTCGGCCGCAGCGGCGTACGGCCAGTCCCGGGCGATGCTGCTGCGCCACCTGGACGAGGGGCCGGAGAGCCTGGTCGGGCGACTGGAGGCGACCGCCGGTTACGCCGACGCGCTCGCCCACTGGGTGGAGGACAGCCGGCTCGCCGTCGCGCGGGCCCTGGCCGACGTGATCGGCTCGGCCGAGGCGGTGGCGGTCATCGCGGCCACCTCGCTGACCCGTGAGCAGTCCCACTCCGGGCCGTCGTCACCGGGCAACGCCGGTGCCGCCGAGATCGCCGCCCGGGTGCTGGCCGTGCTCTGCGTGGCGTACGACGGGGCGGAGACCCTGCTGCGGCAGTGGGGGCCGAGCCTGGCCGAGTCTCCCTTGCGCCCATCCGGCACCCGGCCCCGACCCGACGGCGGCGGCGCCGCGTCCGGCAGCCGACCCCGACCCGACGGCGGCGGTGCCGCGCCCGGCACCCGGACGACCCGCATCGGCTGGTGACCGGCGCCGGCGTCGATCAAGTCGACAGTCCTGGATGGTCGCCCGGTGTGGTCGCGCGTGTCGCCGGCGGAGCGGGATCACGGTGCGGCGTCGTAGGGTGAAGGGCATGGGCATGCTCTGCGCGGTCAGTTTCCAGCGGTACGGGCGCCTCTACTACCTCGATCCGGGCGAGCTGCGCCCGCAGGTGGGCGACAAGGTGCTGGTGCCCACCGACGACGGTCCCGAGGTGGCCGAGTGTGTCTGGGCGGCGCAGTGGGTCACCGAGGAGACCGACGGTTTTCCCCGGCTGGCCGGGCTGGCCCAGGAGGAGGACCTGCGCCGGGACGAGGCGCTGCGCCGACGCAAGGCCGAGGCGAAGGTCGCGGCCAAGCGCCTGATCCGCGAGCACAACCTGCCGATGCGGGTGGTGGCGGTCGACCACGTGCTCGGCGGCGAGGGCGGCGGCGAGCGGAGCACCATCTACTTCACCGCCCCACACCGGGTGGACTTCCGCTCGCTGGTACGCGATCTCGGGGCGACCCTGCACTGCCGGGTGGAACTGCGCCAGCTCTCGGCCCGGGACTCGGCGCGGGTGCAGGGCGGCATCGGTTCCTGCGGGCGTGACCTGTGCTGCGCCACCTTCCTGACCGACTTCGAGCCGGTCACCATCCGGATGGCCAAGGATCAGGACCTCCCACTCAACCCGCTGCGCATCTCCGGCGCCTGCGGTCGGCTGATGTGCTGCCTGAAGTACGAGCATCCCCTGTACGCCAAGTTCCAGGAGTCGGCCCCGGCGATCGGCACCCGCGTCAGCACGCCGGAAGGGGAGGGCCGCGTGGTCGGCCACAGTGTCCCGAGGGATGCGGTGACCGTCCGTCTGGACGCCGACGGCTCGCGCTCCATGTGCTCCCGCGCCGACGTCTGCGGCTCCCGCCGCGCCCACGACACCCACTACACCCCCTGACCCCACCCCACCCCACCCACTCCCTCTGCGCGTCGATCTTGCACTTTGTGTCGTCACAAAAGCCGCACAACAGGACTAACCGGCGACCAAAAGTGCAAGATCGCGGCCTCGCTGAACGCGTCGCGGGCGTGAGGGCCGGCATCGGCGCATTGTCAGGTGAGGGTGGTGGGGGGTTCGGCCAGGTGGGGGTGCAGGGGGGTGGCGGGGGTCAGCCAGGAGGACTCGGGGGAGTCGTCCGGGTTGACGCGCCAGTCGCGGGCCACCCGGTCGATCGCGATGGGGTAGATCGTGAGGGTGCCGTCGGGGTCGATGCGCAGGCGTACGAAGCCCTTCGCGTCCTCGATGCCCTGACCGGCGAAGAGCTCGTTCACGTTCACCCCGAACCCGCTTGCGAACAGCAGGTACGCGGCCACCAACTGGCTGGCGACCAGACCGATCACCGGCAGGTAGAGGGTTGCCGCGGCGACCGCCGGCAGTGGCCAGGGCCACTCGTGGAAGGGCAGGGCCAGCCAGGCCCAGGTGCCGGCGGCGGCCAGCCCGACATGGGCGAGGCCGTGCGCGACACCGAGGATCCAGTGCCGCGCGTGTCGCTTGCCGCTCGAACTGGGCGGCTTGGCGAACAGCGCCGCCGCGAGGACCGTCACCAGCACCATCATCACCAGCGGCACGCTGAACAGGCGCTGTTCGGAGGCCACGGACCGAAAATCGGCCACCCCGGCCATGGAGAACATCAGCAGGGTGTGCAGGACGCCGAGCAGCGCCGCGAAGCCCGGGTTGCGGCGGGGCAGCCGGCCGAAGATCCCCCAGCCGTACCGTCGGGAGCGGGCCGCGTCGGGGTAACGGCCCGCCAGGTCGTACGTCTGGGACGGGCTGGATCGGCGGGCCAGGGTGTCCCGGGGCGGCACCTCGATCCGCTCGGGCAGCTTGTGCGTGGGATACAGGTAGGCGCCGCCGCTGCCAGAAGTGATCAACTGGCGGCCGTCCGGCCCGGTGTACCGGGCGTAGTGGTGCAGGTCGCCGGAGATCAGCAGGCGTACCCGGGCGCCGGTGGGCGCGATGATGGTCCGGATGAAATAGTCGATCGAGTCGTACGCCGTGGGGTGGTCGACGGCCTTGACCCACGCTGGCGCCGGCACGGCCAGGATCACCCTGCTCTGCGGTCCCAGCCGCTTTGCCACCGTGTCGAAATAGGTCAGCTGCGGATCGTCGACGTACGAGCCGGACTGGTCGTCGAGGCCGAGCAGCCACCAGTCGGCGGGCAGTTCGACGGCGAAGTACGAGCGGGACTGGCCGGTCCGCCAGCCGCCGAAGTGGCGGTCCCGGCTGCGGACGAAGAGTCGGAGGAACGCGGTCAGCCCGTCGTACCAGTCATGGTTGCCGGGGACCGCGAAGACCGTCGGCTGCTCCGGCGGAGTGCCCGGCAGCGCCGCCTGGTAGGGCCCCTTGCAGCGGTCCTCGTACGCCGCGTAGTCGGCCGACGGGTAGACCTGGTCGCCCCCCATCACCAGGGTCTGCGCCCGGGGCAGCCGGTGCCCGTCCACCACCAGTTCCGGCTGGGCGAGCAGGTAGGCCACCGAGTACGTGGCGTTGAAGCCGTCGCCCAGGTCGGCCACGTAGTCCAGCCAGAGCCCACCGTCCGGCCCGACCTGCTTGGCGACCTCCGCGTCGAGGGCCTTCTGCAGCTCCCGTTTGTCCAGGTACGCCCCGAACAGCATTGCCAGCAGCGTACGCAGGCCGGTGCTGACCAGCAGGAACGGCGCGAGCCACGGCACCGGCTTGCGCGGCGTGAACCCCAGTTCCAGCGGATCGGTGCTGCGCGGCCGGCGCGCCGCCCGCCCACCGTCCGCCTCCTCGGCGTACGGCCCCAGCGGCACCGCCCGGCCGGTCGCGGCGCCCGGCGATTCGCTGTCGTGCGCCTCGGCCGGTGGCTCTATGGTGTTCGGGCCGGCCGGCGGCGTTCGGGTGGCGGGCTCGGGGCGCGGACCGTCGTCGGGAGTGTCGACCGGTTCGTCGCGGGGGGTGGCATCCTCGGTCACCCGCTGCAGCCTAGTGCCGACCGCCCGGGCGCGCTTGTGCCGCAAGCGCCTCGCGTCCGGTTGGCGAATCGGCAATCCCGCTCCACCCGGGGTCGGCGCGTGCCGTACACTTGACCACCGTTGCCGCCTTAGCTCAGTCGGCAGAGCGACGCACTCGTAATGCGTAGGTCATCGGTTCGATTCCGATAGGCGGCTCGGCACGCAAGCCCAGGTCACCGACCTGGGCTTCGCCGTTTTCCGAGGTCGACCACGCTCAGCCTCCGGGTACGAGACTGCCGAAAGCGGGATGTCCTCCCAGCTCGGAAGGATCTGCCGCCGTAACGCCAGTTCGTAACGGGCGCGATGTCGAGACTCCGGCGTACTGCACAGGTCCCTACACGGAGGTGTGGTACGGCAAGGACTTGGTTTCGGGAGCGCAGCAACTGGCTGGCCAGTAGGCGCACCGCAACCGCCGCAGCCGATTGTGCAGGATTCCCAAGCCGACAGTGTGGGAGCCACGCGTGGGAACCACCGGGGCGGACTGGATCGGACGAGCCGGGGCGGATCGAGTTGCCGAGCGTTCGAGGACCAGCACCAGGCGGACGGCGCCGACCGTCTAGGCAGCGACACGCAAGCCCGGGTCACCGACCTGGGCTTCGCCGTTTCCCGAGATCCACGACACCGTCGTCGGAACAGGTGGTGGCGGCTGGATCCAGGCGTAGTGGCCGTCGTGCCTGGGGATGTGGACGGGCGCCGGTTCCACCACCTTCAGGTTGGCGGTTCCGCGGTGAGTCTTCGGCCTGGCTGCTGCGGTCCGCACAGCCCGCGAGGAGCTAGCTTGCTGGCAGTGGGTTGAGGCGCCATCGCAGTGGTCTCCGGCGTCAGCTCACGCCAACCCTGCTCCGACACCTCCGCAGCCTATCCATAGGCAGAGGCCCCAGCCGTCTGCGGACCGTCAACGGTCCGCAATTTTCGCCTGGCGTCTGCTGCGACGAGTGCGGTGCCAGGCCCACAGGCCGTACGCGGTTGCAGCGGCGCCAACCAGCACGACCCCGACGGTGATTTGCAGGCGTGCCGCCAGGGCCTGCTCGGCCGCAGCAATCTCGGCGGCCTGCTTCTCCAGCATTTCCGGCGTCGGGTCCTGGTACGGGAAGGACGCCCCGATCTCATCCAGGAGCGGTCCGCACGGCAGGACGCACGAGGCTACGAACAGGACGACACCGATGGTCAGGGCGAGGCGCGCGCGGGGCATCGGGCGATTATTCCAGCGAGGATCACGCGCACGGTCCGGTGTGCAACCGAGGGGAACCGATCAGTGCCGGCGGCGTTGCTGCCACCGTGGGCAGCCGGAGACTAAGCTCCGGCCGCCGGACCACCGCCAGTTCTCGCGGGCGCCGCCAGCGCGGCGGCCAGGGCCTCCGCATCGTGGCGTGCAGGCCACGGAAAGCGCAGCTTCAGATTTGTCGCTTCACCGTCTGCCGTCAGGACGACAACACGGGTCAGCCGACCGTGAACATCAGACGCACGCAGGACCGAACGCGGCAACTCACCGAGTACGTTCTGGGTCGGTCGGCCAGTCAGTTGGTTCATTTCGAAGAACAGCAGACGTCTGTCCGTCAACAGCACGTACTGCTTCAGCGCGACTGAGAAGGCGGTGAACAGGCCGCCGGACAAGACAGCAGTCGCCACCCCCGACACGACCTGGTTCTTCGTCGAGACAGAGCCAACGATCGCCACGCTGGCTACCTCGACACGCTCGCCCTCCTGTAGCAACGGTGACGCCGTATCGATGAGCCGCTGTCTGGCCTTCTCCGCACCCACGGTCGCCTCCGTCTTGGCCCGTACCCCATCGCTGATGGTGGGCGCGTCTCCATGACCAATAGCCGGCCGACTCTAGCGAGTCCTTTCGATACCGGTCAACTGATGACCCATCGATGTTTGGGGGATCGGTCCGGCCGAAACGGGCGACGACGCCAGCGCCTCCTTAGGGCCGGCCGACCAGCGCGCCTGCGGACCAGATGGTCGGTCAGCTTCCGGCGACGATCCGGATGATGCTCGCCCCGCTGGCCGTGGCGTCACCGTCGACCATCGAGCTGGCCAGGTTGTAGTAGCCAGGCTTGGCCGCGGGGGCGATCGGGATGACGCTGACTGGCTGTTCATCTGGCGTACCGGCGGGTCGAACCGGTTCGGCGGTGTAGGTGACCAACCCGGGAACGGTGACTACGCCCATCTCCGCGTCCTTGAGTTCCGCCTCCGTGGCGTACGGGCCGGTCAGGCTCGCCTGAAGCTCGACCCGGGGCGGAACGGTCGCGGACGCGTCGCGCACCCCGACGATCCAGTGCAGGGTGAACGTCTGCCCTGGCTGGTAAAGCTTCTCGATGTCCGCCGTCTCGCAGCAGCTGTACGTCATCGGCGAAGCGGTCGGTTCATGAGAGGCCTCGGCGATGCACCCTGCCAGGAGCGGTACGACCGCCAGACAGGCGAGTAGCCGAACCAGGGGCGCCTTCATGGGCCGGATCGTAGTGTCGGGGCGCCACCGTCGGGCGCGCCGCTTGAAGCCGTACTGATCAAGGGTTATCGCGCGTCGCGCAGCTTGCGGATGTAGGCCGCGGTGAGCGCGACGGCGCGGTCTTCGTCAGCTGACAGCTCGGCGAGGGCACGTGACGCCGCGGGCCCCGGGATGTCCGCGAGCGCCTGGGCCAGCCGTTGCCGTGCCGACGACTCAGCGGTGCCGTGGGCGAGGCGGTCGACGAGTCTGGTGGCGATCTGATCCGCCAGCGCGGCATCACTCGCCAGCACGCTCAGCGCATCGGCCGCATCGACGTCGTTCGCCTCCTCGACGATCATGTCGATGAGGGTGGGGACGGCGTCGGTGACGCCACGTGCCCCGAGCGCCAGGGCGGCGTACCTGCGGACCACGACGTCGGAGTTCGCGAGGGCGTGTCGTAGCAGTGCGGTGGCGGCATCGCCCGGGATCTCGGCGATGGACTGGACGGCGCGTCTGCGTACCTCGGCCACGGGGGCGTCGAGCCCCGCCGCCAGCAGCGCCAGTCCGGCATCGCCCGACTGCGCCAGAGCCCAGCGAAGGGCTCCGGCGACGTTCGGGTCCGTCTCGTTCAACACCGCCTCGACCAGTGCCTCCACCGGCGCCGGAACCTCGCTGACCGAGGAGAGGGCCGCGCGCTGGCGCCGCCCGGCGCTCTCCGAGCCCAACGCTTGGAGGAGAGCGACGGTCTGGAGGACGTCCTCCCAGCCGGCGGGTTCTGCGGCACCGATCCGGCGGAGTCGGGTGAGCAACTCCGTCTCGGCCGCGATGCGTGCTCGCGTGTGGCGGATGAGGTCGTCGACCAGCGTCGCGGGGGTGAAGCCGGGATCATCGAGTGCGCGCCCGACCTCGCGCAGCGACAGACCTAGTGACCGCAGGCTCTCGATGTGGAAGATGCGTCGGATGTCCTCGTTGGAGTACTCGCGATAGCCCGAGCCGGTGCGACCTGTCGGCCGCACCAGGCCGAGCGAGTCGTAGTGCCGGAGCATGCGGGCGCTGACCCCGGAGCGTCGGGCCACCTCACCGATCAACACTGCCGGTCATCCCTCCTGGCTGGTCCCGCCGAGGGCCACGACGCGCTTCGCCTCCTCCAACGCGAACTCGAATCCGGCATCCGGGTCGTGCAGCAAGCGTTGCGTGGCGATCGCGTGCTGACGTACGCCCGGGTCGGGATCCGTCATCGCCGCGCGCAGGATCGGCTCGATCATCTCACCGAGCGCGATCAGCGCCCGGCTGAGGCTCAACTGCATCTCACGCTCGCCGCGCCCGAGCTGCGTCGTCAACACCCTGGCCAACTCCGGTTTCTCAGCTTCGGGTACGAGTGCGACCGCTGCTCGCCAGGCGCTGCGCGCCACCTCGTCGTCGGCGTCGGTCAGCAGCACCCGGGTGATCGCCGGCCACGCTCGCCGATCACCGAGCTTGGACAGCGTGTGCAATGCCTGGCTTCGTGCCTGCGCACGCTGCGCGCGGAGTTCCCCGACGAGCTTCGAAACCGTCAGCGACGCCGGGTGGCGGGTGAGCGCCCAGGTGAGCATCTCGCGTACGGAGAAGTCGGTCTCGATCGCGCAGCGCTCGAGGAGCGCGTCGATGAACTGCGGGTCCGGGGTCGTGCCGACGGCCATCGCGGCCCGCAGCCGCACCGACGAATTGCTGTGTTCCAGCCCTTGGAGAACGCGGATGTCCTGATCCGAACTGCTCATCGGAATCACCTCCTGCCCCCAGCGAAGACCTTGTCACTGTGTCAAGGTCAAGCGGGGCCACGCCGCGCTCGCCGGCCTGCCGCCTAGGATCCGAAGGCGTAGCTGAAGTCTTTTCGGGGAGGCGTCGTGGTCGGAAGGCTTGCTCGGCACCTCGCTGGTGCGGTTGCCGCCTGGTTGATGTTCGTCGGGCAGGCAGCCGTCGTCTACCTCGGACTGATCGGGTACGCGTTGGTGGCGAATGAGGGCCTGGGTGGACCGCTCGGGGGTCTGATCCTGATGCTGATCGCCGCTGCCGTGGGTGTCGTCCTGGTGCCGCTGCTGTTCGTGCCGGCTGGCTTGATCGGTGATGCCGTCGCGAAGGACGGACGGTTTATCCCGAAGATGCTGATCACGTGCGCGGGTGCCGCAGTGCTGGCCGCGATCTACATGGCTGTCGTGGCAGTCGCAACCGGGGAACCGGTCGCCGCGACACTGTGGTCGTGCCTGGGTGCTGCGGGTGCCGTGCTCGCTCCCACTGCCGCCCACGTCGCCGTCGCGGCCGGCGTGCTGAAGGTTGGTCAGACCTGGCGGCGCCGGAACCTGTCCGAGCAGGTGCCGCACCACGAGGCCGGGCGCCCACCGGCGAGGTCGGGTCAGGCGTAGAGGTTGCGGGCGTAGTCGGGGCCGTAGTGGCGTTCCAGGTCGGCCAGGGTGTTCGCCGGCGCCTCGACCTCCTTGATCAGGCGGGCTCGGCTGGGCAGCGGATCCGACGGCCAGGCCTCCGGCTGCCACAGCTGGGAGCGGAGGAACGCCTTCGCGCAGTGGTAGAAGATTTGCTCGATCTCGACCACGATGGCGAGTACGGGTCGGTGCCCCTGGACCACCATCTGGTCGAACCAGGGTGCGTCGCTCAGCAACCGGGCCCGACCGTTGATCCGTAGCGTGTCGGTGCGGCCCGGGATGAGGAAGATCAGCCCGACGTGCGGATTCTCCAGGATGTTGCGGTAGCCGTCGGCCCGCCTGTTGCCCGGGCGCTCGGGGATGGCGATGGTCCGGTCGTCCAGCACGAGCGCGAAGCCAGGCGGGTCGCCCTTGGGCGAGACGTCGCAGGTGCCGTCCGCCCCGGCGGTCGCCACCAGACAGAACGGCGACGCGTCCAGCCACTGCCGGTCCCGGTCGTGCAGCGCGGCGCGCTCCTTGGCGAGGACGCGGGGCGTCGGGGTGCCGAGCAGGTCGCGCAACTGAGCCGCCGACGTGATCTCCACCGTCACTGTGTGCCTCCCCGTGGCGTTGACCATGACGGCGGCACCCGCACGGGAAACCGCCACGATCAGCTTACTCGCGCCTACCGCGAGGTTTGTCCGGTGCGGGCCGGGGTACGGCTCCCACCGGGCGGGAGCGCGCCGCCATGACCAGGAAACCGTGGAGGCCCGGAGATGGAGAGTCGACTCAAGATCCTGGGTCAGCCCGTCCACCCGATGCTGGTGATGTTCCCGGCCGCCCTGTTCGTCACGGCGGTGCTGTTCGACATCATCGACACCGTCGGCGGGCCGAGGTTCCTCGGCGAGGTGGCGTACTGGAACATCACCGTCGGCCTGATCGGCGGCCTGCTGGCCGCGGCGGCCGGGACGTTCGACCTGCTGGCCATCCCGACCGGCACCCGGGCCAAGCGGGTGGGGCTCACCCACGCCGCCGCCAACCTCGCGGTGATCCTGCTCTTCGCGGCGGTCTGGGTGGTGCGGCTCAACGCCGACTCGCGGGCCGCCGGTGGCGCGTTGATCGCCATCGAGGTGGTCGCGCTGGGCATCCTCGGCGTCAGCGCCTGGCTCGGCGGGGAACTGGTCGACCGGCTCGGCGTGGGCGTCGACCCGGACGCCAACCTCGACGCGCCGAGTTCCCTGCGCGCAGCGAGCAGCCATCGGATGGGAGACGTGCGATGACCGGACCGGGACGCGGCTGGCGAGGCGGACAGCAGGGCTGGGACCCGCTCGGTGAACTGCAGTCGTTGCGGGCCGAACTGAGCCGGTTGGTCGGTGGCCGACCGGGGCCGCCCGAGGTGGAGATGGGCGAGATCGCCGACGGCTGGGAGGTGGTCGTCCGGCTGCCGGGCGTCGCCCCGGAGGAGGTCGCGGTGGAGGTGGACGACCGCGAGCTGTGCGTACGCGCCCGGACGGAGGCCGAGGTCAACGCCGACCACGGGATCCCCGGCGGGTTCGAGACGCGGGGCTTCGAGTATCGGGTACCGCTGCCGGCGCGGGTGGACGCGGACGCGATCGACGCGGTGATGGATCACGGTCTGCTCCGGGTGCGGCTGCCCCGGGCGACCCGCCCCACGCCGCGCACCATCACCGTCGGCCGCACCGGACCGCGCCGCGCCGGCTTTTCCGGCGGTACGCCGAGCAGCGCCGACCCGGCAGCGGACCGGGAACTGCACCAACCGGACGTCATCGCCGGCGAGTCCGGCCGGTAACGGCGCGGCGTGGTGGCGCCCCTGCTCACCCCGGCCACCGGGTTCGTGCCCGACGTGGCCCGGATCGCCGTGCTGCGCGCCAACGCACTCGGCGACTTCATCTTCGTACTGCCGGCGCTGGAGGCGCTGCGCTCGGCGTACCCGCAGGCGGAGATCGTGCTGCTCGGCACGCCGTGGCACGCGGGGCTCTGGCGCGACCGGCCGGGGCCATTGGACCGGGTGTTGGTGGTGCCGCCCGCGCCCGGGATCCGCGCGCCGACCGACGGCGAGGCCGAGTCGAGCATGGTGGACTTCCTGGCCGAGACCCGCGCGGAAGACTTCGACCTGGCGCTGCAACTGCACGGCGGCGGAGCGAACTCGAACCCGCTGGTCGCCGCGCTCGGTGCCCGGGTCACCGCCGGGCTGCGCGCCGAGGACGCCCCGCCGCTGGACCGCTGGCTGCGCTACGTCTACTACCAGCCGGAGGTGATCCGTTACCTCGAGGTGGCGGCGCTGGTCGGCGCCCCGGCCACCACGATCACGCCGGCGCTGGCGGTGACCGACGCCGACCGTGCCGAGGCGCGCTCCGTGCTCGGTGATCCGGAGCGCCCCCGGGTGGCGCTGCACCCGGGAGCGACCGACACCCGGCGGCGCTGGCCCGCCGACCGGTTCGCTCAGGTGGCCCGGACGCTGCACGCCGACGGGTACGAGGTGCTGGTCACCGGCACCCCCGCCGAGCAGGAGGTGGTCGACCAGGTGGTGGCGGCGGCCGGGGTGCCGGTCCGGCCGTTGGTGGGCACGCTCAGCCTGGGCGGGTTGGCCGGCTGCTACGCCGGCTGCGCACTGGTGGTCTCCAACGACACCGGCCCGCTGCACCTCGCCGCCGCCGTCGGCGCCCCCACGGTCGGCATCTTCTGGGTCGGCAACCTGATCACCACGGCCACCCCGCTGCGCGGCCGGCACCGGCCGATCACGTCGTGGACGCTGCACTGCCCGGTCTGCGGCGTGGACTGCACCCCCGGCATCTATCCACACCGACCCGGCGACGGCGAGTGCCCGCACCGCGACTCCTTCGTCACCGACGTTCCGGTAGCCGAGGTCCTCGAAGCCGCCCGCGAACTGCTTTTCGGGTAAACGGGTAAGCGGGTAAGGAAGGGCCCCCTATTAACATCCGGCTCCGGCGTCGGCTCCGGCGTCGTCGGCGGCGAGCACGACCTGCCACGCCTCCACGTCACGGTGGGTGACGGTGGTGGGGGACTCCAGGTGGTAGGCGCCGCTGGGCAGGACCCCGGCGCCACCGTGGCGCGCCAACACGGCGAGCTGGGCGGCGACATCCTCGCCCTGGTGTTGCTCCGGCACCCGACGCCAGAAGTCGAAGCCGCCGGAGTCGACCAGCTTGGCGCGGTCGTACAGCACGCAGCCGCCGATCCAGGAGACCCGGTACGCCCGCCAACTGCCCTCGGGCAGCGCCAGCGCCTCGGTGACGTGCAGCAGGTTCGCCGCCGAGTGGATCTGCGCCCGGTCCCACTCGGGCGTGCCCGGGCGAATCCGCTCCGGCACGGGTCGGCCGGTCCACTCCTGGTAATGCTGGTGCGTCTGCGGTCGTACGTCATCCAGGTAGGACAGACCGTGCACCGCGTTGCCGACGAATCCGCAGCCCAGCTCCTCGATCGCGGTGACCAGCCGGGGTACCGTCCCCGGTTCCAGCCAGACGTCGTCGTCGAGGCAGAGCACGTACCGGGCGGCGGACGCGGCGAGCAGAGCGGCCCGGTGTTCGGCCAGGCCCCGCCGGGGCAGCCGGCGGGTCAGCAGCACCGGGTGGCCCCGGTGGCGCAGCGCCCGGACCATGGTGGCCGCGGCCGGGTGCGCGTACCCGGGTTCGCCGTCGGACTGGTCGCTGACCACCACGCCGAACCCCGGCACCCCCTCCTGAGCGGCGAGCCCGGAGAGGGTGACGGCCAGTTCGGCGGGGCGGTCGCGGGTCGGCACCAGCACGTCGAGCAGACGATCGGCACGGAAATCCTCGGGCGAGCCGGCGTCCAGCGGTCGGTTCACGGCGCCTTGCCGGTCACCGGCGGCCCGGTCGGCCCGGTCACCGGAGGCGCGGTCACCGGAGGCGCGGTCACCGGCGTGGCATCCTGCTGACCGTACGCCCGGATCCGCTCGATGATCGCGGAGGTGGAGCGGTCCGGCACGTACCCGAGAGTGCGCACCTGACCGCCCAACCGTTGCACCAGCGGCGCCTCCGGCACCAGCTCCGGCGGGTAGTCGCCGCCCTTGACGTAGACGTCCGGGCGGACGGCTTCGATCAGCTCGGCCGGCGAGTCCTCCTCGAAGACCACCACGTGGTCCACGCAGGACAGCGCGGCGAGCAGGGCGGTGCGGTCCTCGACGGGATTGACCGGCCGGTCCGTGCCCTTGAGTCGTCGTACGCTGTCGTCGGAGTTGACCGCCACCACCAGCAGGTCCCCGAGGGCGCGGGCCTGTTCCAGGTAGCGCACGTGTCCCCGGTGCAGCACGTCGAAGCAGCCGTTGGTGAAGACGACGGAGCGGCCCGCGCGGCGGTGCTCCGCGATGAGCGCGGTCAGCGCTTCGGCGCCGACCAGCACCTGCCGACCGTCGCCGCCGGGCACCGGCCGGCCCAGCGCGGCCAGCAGGTCCTCGCGATGGCAGACGCAGGTGCCGGTGCCGGCGATGGTGCTCGTCGCGGCGATTTGCGCCAGCTCAGCGGCGGTCGACAACGGTGCGTCGACGGTGAGCGCCAGCGTCATGGTCGCCAGGTACGCGTCGCCGGCACCGACGGCGTGGCTGGCCGGCACCGGGGTGCTGTGGCTGCGCGCCGGCTGCCCGTCGGCACCGCCAACCACCGCGCCGTCGGAGTCCAGGGTCACCGCGACCACCTCCGCGCCGGTGTGCGCGCGCAGTTCGGCCAGCCGGGATTCGGCCAGCACCGCCCGGTCCACGCCGGCCCCGGCGTCGGCGTTCACGGTCACGCCGGTGCCGGTCACGCTGAGCCCGTCCCGGGTCATCGCCACCCGCCCCTCGCCCGGGGTGGGTTCGCCGGTCGGCCCGTCGGTACGCCGTAGCCCGGATCCGCCGGGCGCGGCGCCCACGGTCAGTTCGGAGGGGCCGTCCGCCGGGTCGACCTCCGGATGTTTCAGGTGCAGCTGGCGGCCGCCGCCCTCGTGACCACCAACCGTGCCGTTCGGGTGGCTCGTGCCGTCACGGCCACCGCCTTCGGGCGGCGTGGCGGCCCTCGCGCCGGTGCGGGCGCGGGCCAGCAGCCGGGCCGCCTCGGCGAAGCTCGGGGTCACCACGGTCGGGGCGAGGCCACCCCAGTCGGCGAGGTCGTGTGCGTCCAGGG
The DNA here is from genome assembly GCF_014646235.1 of Micromonospora sonchi. Taxonomy (GTDB): domain Bacteria; phylum Actinomycetota; class Actinomycetes; order Mycobacteriales; family Micromonosporaceae; genus Micromonospora; species Micromonospora sonchi. The sequence continues at coordinate 109,549 of NZ_BMNB01000006.1, forward strand.
CGACTGTGGCGTACCGGTCCCGTTCGGCGACCAGCCAGGCGCGTACCGGTGCGGGCAGGGCACCCAGGCCGTAGTCGCAGATCACCAGGGCCGGGGTGGCGCCACCGGCGGCGGCCTGCAACTCCTCGGTCGCGCATTCCAGGGAAGTCAGCAGGCAGTCGACCCCGACGTCGCTGAGCGGATCGTCCGGCTCGCCGGAGTCCTCCCGAAGCAGGATCTGATCGCCGGCCAGCATTCGGCGCTTGACCGGCGTGGGGCGGCCGGGCTGGCTGACCGTACGGTCCCAGACGCCCGCCCGGTCCAGGCAGTCGTGCAGCTCGTCGCCGGCGGCATCCGCCCCGACAGGTGCCACCAGCGCCGATCGTCCGCCCAACATCGCGATGTTGACGGCGGTGTTGGCGGCCCCGCCCGCGGCGGAGATACGGCGGCGCAGGGTGAGGACGGGGGCCGGGGCTTCCCGGCACAGCCGGTCCGAGTCGGCGAACCGCCATTCGTCGAGCATGGCGTCACCGATCACCAGAACCGGGCGCCCGAACCAGCTCTGCACGACATCGGCGAGCCGGGGATGTTCCGCTGCTGCTCCTGCCATGCCGGCGGATCCCCCGGGCCGACGGGGTCAAACCTGCCGCTCGGAGCGCAGGAGGTCGAACCTGCCGCCCGGGATGGCTCGCTGCGAGCCAGTGCAACGGCGCGATGGGGAAAGGGTGTTAATAAGGGGCCCTTCCTCTACCGGAGGCGTTAATAAGGGGCCCTTCCTTACAGAAGCTACTTCAGGATCAGGCGGTTGGTCTGCTCGAAGACGTCCAGATCGGCGAGGGTCTCCAGGACGCTGGCGGAGAGCGGGTGCGGCATGGCCCCGCGGTGGAAGAAGCCGGCGTCTGTGGTCTCGTCGGTGACCCGGGCCAGCTGACCGTCCCACTCCTCGACCCGGAACGCGGCGGTGAAGATCTGGTACGTGTGGCCGTACATGTTGGTGTGGGTGCGATCCGGTCCGGTGTAGAGCGCGAAGGCGCTGACCCGCAGGGCGCGTAGGCCGGTCTCCTCGCGTACCTCCCGCACGGCGCAGTCGGCGATCGACTCGCCGAGTTCCATGGCCCCGGCGGGCATTGCCCACTGCCCGTTGTCGGAGCGACGGATCAGCAGGATCCGGGCCGCGTTGTCGCGGACCACGGCGCGGGCGCCGACGAACATCAGCGTCCGGTCGCCGGCCAGGGCGCGCAGCTGCCCGACATATGAATCAGCCCAGGAGATGCTCACCCGGACAAATCTACGGTGGCGGCCCGGGCAGGACGGCCCGGATCTGCGAAACGGGCCCCGCCGTAACGTTTTTCGGCGCATCATCGCCGTTAGGGACAGTGGCCTCGCACAGACCTCTCTCCCGGTGGGCGGCCCCGGCGTTCGCACCGCGCCGGGGCCGCCCATTTCTCTGCGGGGCGACCCGCACCGTCAGTATCGCGAAACTTGTTCGGTTCTGTCCCGGCGATGGGTAAATCTGCCCGCTACTCGCTGGCGCTGACCAGCACCTTCCCCACCACGGAGTCCTCCACCGCCTGATGTGCGGCGGCGGTGGCCGACAGCGGGTACCGGTGCAGCGGCAGACCGGCCTCCTCGCCCACCCGGATGCCGCCCTGCGCGGCAGCCGCCGCGACGTCCACCACCGCCTGCGCCTTGGCCGCCTTCGGCAACGTGTACACCAGCACGAACTGCCAGCGTGCGTTCGGCGTCATCAGCGGCCGGATCGGCAGCGTCACCTCGTCGCCGCCGTCGTCGGCGTAGACGCAGACCACCCCGCCGTGGTGCAGCAGTTGCACATCGGTGGCGGCGTTGCGCGCGGCGGAGACCTCCACGATCGCGTGCACCCCGTCGGGCGCGACCTTGCGGACCTCCTCGACCACGTCCTGTTCCCGATAGTTGATCACCATCGAGGCGCCGGCCGCCGCGGCCAGCTGCGCCTTCTCCGCGCTGCTCACCGTGGCGATCACGCACGCGTCGGCCCAGGCCGCGAGCTGGATCGCCGCGTTGCCCACCGCGCCCGCCCCGCCCTGCACCAGCACCGCGTGGTCGCTCAACGCGCCCGGACGCAGGCTGTCCGGCAGGTACTCCCCGACGGTCAGGCAGCGGTGCGCCGTCAGGAACGGGATGCCCAGGCAGGCGCCCAACTCGAAGGAGGCGTCACCGAGGCGTACCGCCTGGCGAACCGGCACCACCGTGTACTCGGCGGCGGTGCCCCAGGGCCGCTGCCAGGCCGCCTCCCAGAGCCACACCCGCTCGCCGACCAGGTCCTGGTCGACGCCCTCGCCGACCGCCTCGACCACCCCGGCACCGTCCTGGCCGGGAATCCGCCAGCCCTCCGGCAGCGGCCACTGCCGGCGGGCCTTCCAGTCCGACGGGTTGACCCCGGAGTACGCGACGCGCACCAGCACCTCGCCCCGGCCGGGTTCCGGCACCGGCCGATCGACCAGTTGGAGCACCGAAGGGTCACCCGTGTGCTCGTACACGATGGCCTTCATCCCGCTTCCTCTCGCTTCCCGCCACTGATCCACCATCGACCGTAGGCGGGGCGGGGGCCGGCCGGCAGAGGTTCAGCCGAGCTGGGCCACCACCTCCGGAGTCAGCTCGTCGATCGAGCCCAGCACCGCCGTGGCCAGCCCCTGCGCATCCGGATCGAGCGGGTACGACCCGTGCGGCACCACCACCAAGGTCATCCCCGCCGCGGCGGCGGAGCGTACGCCGTTGGAGGAATCCTCCACCGCCACGCAGCGCGCCGGTTCGACGCCGAGCTGCCGCGCCACGGTCAGATAGACGTCCGGTGCCGGCTTGCCGCGCTCGGTCTGCTCGGTCGACAGCGTGGCCCGGAAGGCGTCGGTCAGGCCGGTGGCGGCCAGCGCCGCCGCGATCAGCCGGGTCGGCGAGGAACTGGCCAACCCCAGCGGCCACCGCGCGGCCAGTCGGCGCACCACCTGGTCGGCCCCGTCGATCAGCGGTACGCGGGCCGCGTAGCGCCGGGCCATCTCCTCGACCACCTCGGCGGCGACCTGCTCGGCGGTACGTCGTACGCCCAGTTCACCGCTGAGGTACCGGGCCCACTCGCCGGTGCTCATCCCCATCAGCCGGCGCTGGGTGTCGTCCTGCCAGGTGCCCCCGTGGTCTGCCACGTACGCCCGGCGCACCTCCTCCCAGACCGGCTCGGAATCCACGATCACGCCGTCCAGATCGAACACCACCGCATCCACCGTCACCCCGCCATCCTCCCTCCCCCACCCCGGAAGTAAGGAAGGGCCCCTTATTAACGCCTGGCGTAGAGGAAGGGCCCCTTTTTAACTTCGGGGGCCGGGAAGGCCGATCGGGTTGTCGGAGGGGATGACGCGGTGGGCGGCATTGGCCAGGGGAGCCAGGAGGGTGCGGAGGCGGTCCAGGGAGCCGGGGTCGAGGGTCTGCCAGGGGCGGGCGGCGGCATCGTCGGTGGCGTCCTCGATCGCCTGGAAGCCGGCCCGGCCGCGCTCGGTGGGCTCGCCGTCGGCGGTGAGCCAGCCTCGGGCGGCCAGCCGGTCGCGGGCCTGCGCCCACTCCTGCTCCGACCAGCCCCGACGGAGCAGGGGCTCGGACGCCATGCCGGCCGCGACCCGCCAGGTCAGCGTCTCCATCGGGTCGAGGTCGGCGGCGACCAGCGCCGCGATGTGCCCGTCGCCGCGATGCTCGCGCAGCGTGGTCGCGGCCTGCCAGAGCCGGGCCAGCGGATACTCGCCGCGCGGCAGGGCGGCGTTGGCCGCGCCGAGAACCCGGCCGGGAGCCGTCCCGACCGCCGCGGCAGCGGCCTCCAGCAGCTCGGCGGTCTCCGTCAGGTGCCGTTCGGGCAACTCGTACGTCAACTCGGCCAGCGCCTGCACCGCCCCGGTGAGCCGGGCCCGCAACGCCTCCTCGGGGGTGGCCAGCTGCCACACCGCGGGCAGGGCTCGGGCCACCACGTGCGGGGCGAAGGTGAAGAAGGCGGCGATCACCGGCGCGGGACCGACCGGCCCGAGCGGGGCGGCCCGGCCAGCGAAGTAGCCCCGCCAGAACCCGCGCAGCCCGGCCGCCTCGTACGCGGCCCGGGCACGCGGGTGGAAGTAGGTGACGGCGTGCACCGACTCGTAGCAGGTCCACATCAACCGGGCGACCTGCCCCGGGCTGTCCAGCGCCGTCATCCGTACCTCCTACTGAGCGGCGAGAACGTCCACCACGAAGCGCAGCGGGCCACCCGGACGTCCGCCCTCGCCGTCGCCGTACGCCTGCTCGGCCGGGATGTCGAGCTGCACGCGGCTGCCCACGGTCACCCCGACCAGGCCCTTGTCCCAACCCTCGATGACCTGCCCCACGCCGATCGGGAAGGTGGCCGGCTCGCCCCGCTCCCACGAGGAGTCGAACTCCTCACCGTTCTCGTAGAACACGCCCACGTAGTTGGTGGTGATCGCCTGGCCCGCCGTCACCTTCGGCCCGGTGCCCTCGATCAGCGGGGTGACGGTGAGCTTGGTCAGCTCGCCCTCGCCGGCGGCGATGGTCGGCTTGCTGCCCAGGGCCGGGTCGGCGCCCTCCGGCAGCTGCGGGGCGGGCGGTGCACCCGGAGCCGCCGGGTCGGTCACGTCGCTCGGCGACGCCGACGGGCTGCCCGCCGCCTGCTCGGGGGAGTCGTCGCCACCGCGCTGCCCGATGATCACGAACACGGTGATCAGTACGCCGACCACGGCGACGGCGGCGAGGGCGCCGGCCCAGGCCTGCCGGCGGCGCTTGGCCTCGGCTGCCTTCTGCTCGGCCAACTGTTCGGCCAGTCGCCGCCGTGCCTTGCTCTCCTGCCCGCCCGCGTGCTCGCTCACGTCCTCGACTCCCTGATGAGAGATGGATGCGTCCGGGCCACGGACGCCGTCGCCGACACACGGTACCTGGTGTCGCGCGTACCTCCGACGATCGATCGTGGCCCGTGGGATTCCTGAGCCGGCTGGGGCAGGAGTGCGGGGCCCGGAAACGATTCCGGGCCCCGCACCGCTGACCGACGCCGCGAGCACGGGCACGGCGGATCACCAGGAGGTCGGCTTGCCCTTCTGGAACAACCACACGTCGAAGAAGGCGGTCAGATCCCGCCCGGACTCCCGCTCGGCCAGCGCGATGAAGTCGGCCGTGGCGGCGTGGCTGTGCCGGTGGATCTCCGCCCACTGCCGCAGGATGCGGAAGAAGGCGTCGTCACCGACCTTGCCGCGCAGCGCGTGCAAGGTCATCGCACCCCGGTTGTACGGGGCACTGCTGAACATGTCCACCACCCCTGGGTCGGCAAGGAGGATCTGCCAGAACGACGACGAGGCGGCCCGCCCGTAGTTGCTGCTGCTGTTGAACGTCTGCTCGACCGTCGCCCCGCCGTTGTGCTCGGTGTACATCCACTGGCCGTACGTGGCGAAGCCCTCGTTGAGCCAGATGTCCTTCCAGCGCTCCGGTGAGACGCTGTTGCCGTACCACTGGTGGGCGATCTCGTGCGCCATCGTGCCGACGCTCGCCGTGTTGGAGAAGATCGGCTTCGTCTGGGTCTCCAGGGCGTAACCCACCTGCGGGGCGTAGTCGACGATCGCGCCGGTGGAGGCGAACGGGTACGGCCCGAACTTCTCGGTGAAGAACTCCATCATCTTCGGGATCTGCGACACCGCGTTGGTCGAGCCGGCGACCAGGCGCGGGTCGATCGCCACGTACGACGGAACACCGCTGGGCGTGACCGACTCGGTGACCTGGAACCGGCCGATGGTGATCGTCGCCAGGTAGGTGGCCATCGGCTCGGTGTTGTCCCAGACGTACGTGGTCCAGCCGTTGCGGGTCCGCTGGGAGAGAAGCTGGCCGTTGCCGACGGCGGTGAGCCCCTCCGGCACCCGCGCGGTGAACCGGAACGTGGCCTTGTCGGTCGGGGTGTCGTTGCTCGGCAGCCAGGCGGGCGTGCCCTGCGGCTCGCCGACGACGAAGACGCCGTCGTCGGTCGGGATCCAGCCCTCGATCGACCCGTCCGGGTCGGTCACCGGTCCCGGTACGCCGGCATACTTCACCACCACGGTGAACGTCTGCCCGGTCTTCGGCTTCGGTCGGGGGGTGATGACCAGTTCCTGGCCGTCGCGGGTGAAGCCGTTCTTCTTGCCGTTCACCGTCACCGAGGAGACCGCCGGACCCCGGAAGTCCAGGTTGAACCGATCAAGATCCTGGGTGGCCCGCGCGGTGATCGTCGCGGTGGCGTCCATGAACCGGGTCGCCGGATCGTACGAGAAGTCGAGATCGTAGTGCTGTACGTCGTACCCGCCGTTGCCCTGATCAGGGAAGTACGGGTCGCCGATGCTCGGTGCACCGGGTGCGAAGCGGGGAGCGCCGGGGTTACCGGGTGCTGCGCCGGCCGGGCTCGGCGCCACCAGTGCACCGGCGGCCAGCAGGCTGGCGGTGGCCAGGGCAGCACCACGCAGTCGGGGGATCGTCATGAGAATCCTCTCCGTGGGGGATGCCGCGCAGCGTAGGATCCCCAAGATTCCTGGTCAATGACCTGACGTGCCGGTTCCTGCCGTGTTCGGTTCCTGCCGTGTTCGGTTCATGGCCGCCGGGCGACGGGCAGGTTCACGCCGTGCGGCGCGGCTGCCGGCACGATCGGTTGCGACAAGCCCCGTCCCCGGACGTGCTCGTGCTGTCCCTGTCGAGCTGAATCGTTGACGCCGTCGCGTGCGGGCTGTTGGTCGCCGTCCGGTCGAGGCCGTGATCCGTTGACGCTCTCAGCTCGACAGGGCCGGGCGTACGCACGGTAGGGCGTGCGCAAGGCCTCCTGCCGGGCGTTCCAATCCCGACACGAGGCGCCCGCCGGGGCGGTCAGGCGGTCTTGCGGGCGGCCTTCTTCGGAGCAGCCTTCTTGGCGGTGGCCTTCTTCTCCGCCTTCGGGGCCGCCTTCTTTGCGCCCTCGGTCTTCTTGGCACCCTCGGCCCGCTTGGGGGTGGGCGTCTTGGCCGCGGCCTTCTTCGCCGGGGCCTTGGCCGCCTTCTTCTGCGCGGATCGGGCGGACGTGATCGGGGTCGGCTCGCCGGCACCACCACCACCGGCACCACCACCACCGCCGGCTCCACCACCGCCGGCTCCACCACCGGTCGCCGCACCCGCCTCGCCGCGAGCCGCGCGGGCCCGCTCGACGGACGCCTTGAGCGCGGCCATCAGGTCGACGGCGGCGGCCGGGGCCTCCTCCACCTCCTCCGGCTGGACCACCTCGCGGCCCTCCACCTTCGCGTCGATGACCTCCTGCAACGCCGCCCGGTAGTCGTCGGTGAACTCGTCCGGGTGGAACTCGGCGGCCATCGAGTCGATCAGCGAGGTGGCCATGGCCAGCTCCGGCGGGCGGAGCTTCAGGTCCTCGTCGAGGAAGCCGAAGGCGGGCTTCCGGATCTCGTCGGGCCAGAGCATGGTGTTCAACAGCAGCACGCCGTCGCGGACCCGCAGGGTGGCCAACTGCTCCCGCTGGCGCAGCGCCACCTTGACGATCGCCACCCGCTCGGAGTCGGTCAGCGCGTCCCGCAACAGCAGGTACGGCTTGGTCGCCGTCCCCTCGGGCTCCAGGAAGTACGCCTTGTTGTAGAGGATCGGGTCGACCTGCTCGGCCGGCACGAACTCCAGCACGTCGATGGCGCGGGAGGTGGTCAGCGGCAGGTCGGCGAAATCCTCGTCGGTGAGGATCACCATCTCGCCGCCGCCGATGTCGTAGCCCTTGGCGATGTCGTCGTAGCTGACCTCCTCGCCGCAGACCTGGCAGGTGCGCTTGTACCGGATCCGCCCGCCGTCCTCCCGGTGTACCTGGTGGAACCGGATGTCCTTCTCCTCGGTCGCCGAGTAGAGCTTGACCCCGATCGAGACAAGCCCGAACGACACGGCTCCCTTCCAGATGGCCCGCATCCCGCGCCCCCTTTCCCGGTATCGACCATGCTCGCACCAGATGGAACCGGGCGCGGGGCGTTCGGCCTGGTACTACAGTCGAAACGTGCCCGGCGCGCCGCTCAAGCCGATGCTCGCGATGACCGGGCAACTCCCGGCCGGCGCGGGCTGGGCGTACGAGTTCAAGTGGGACGGCGTACGCGGCCTCGCCGACATCGCCGCCGGGCGGCAACGCCTCTACGCCCGCTCCGGCGTGGAGATCACCACCGCGTACCCCGAACTGATTCCGCTCGCCGAGCAGGTGGACGACGCACTGCTCGACGGGGAGGTGGTGCTCTTCGACCAGGCCGGGCGGCCCTCGTTCACCGCCCTGGCCGAGCGGATGCACGTGCGCAACCCGGCGAAGGCGGCCCGGCTGGCGGCGAGCGCCCCGGTCACGTACATGATCTTCGACCTGATCCGGCTCGGCGGCGCGGACCTCACCGGCTGGCCGTACGCCCGGCGTCGCGAGGCCCTTGACGAGTTGGGGCTGGGCGCGGCGCGGTGGGCCGTTCCGCCGGCCTTCACCGACGGCCCGGCCACCTACGCGGCGGCCGGCGAGCACGGCCTGGAGGGGGTGATGGCCAAGCGGCTCGACTCGGCCTACCGGCCCGGGGTCCGCTCGCCCGACTGGCTCAAGGTCAAGCTGGAGGTGACCGGCGACTTCGTCGTCGGCGGCTGGCGACCCGGCGCGCGGCGGATCGGCGGCCTGCTGGTCGGGGTGCCCGGTGCCGGCGGGCCGCTCGTCTACCGGGGTCGGGTCGGCGGCGGGATCGGCGCCGCCCTGGAACGGGAACTGCTGCGCGAGCTGGAGCCACTGCGCACCACCGCGTCGCCGTTCGCCGGCGACGTGCCCCGCGAGGACGCCCGGGGCGCCATCTGGGTGAACCCACTGGTGGTGGTGGAGGTCAAGTACGGCCAGCGCACGCCGGACGGGCGACTGCGGTTCCCCCGGATCCTTCGGCTGCGACCGGACAAACCGGCCGAGGAGGTCGAGGATGCCAGCTGACCGGCTCCAGGTCGAGGTCCAGGGCCGCGCCCTGAAGCTCTCCAACCTGGACAAGGTCCTCTACCCGCAAGCCGGTTTCACCAAGGGCGAGGTGATCGACTACTACACCCGGATCGCCCCGGTGCTGCTGCCACACCTGGCCGACCGGGCCTTGACCCGGATCCGGTACCCGAACGGGGTGGAGGACAACTCGTTCTTCGAGAAGAACGCCCCCGCCGCCACCCCCGAGTGGGTACGCACCGAGACGCTGCCCGCCCCCGGATCGAGCAAGGGGCGGGAAACCATCGACTACGTGGTCGCCGACGACCTGCCCACCCTGGTCTGGCTGGCCAACCTCGCCGCGCTGGAACTGCACACGCCGCAGTGGAAGATCGGCAAACACCCGGACATGATGGTCGTCGACCTGGACCCGGGCCCACCCGCCGGGCTGGCGGAGTGCTGCACGGTGGCGATCCTGATGCGCGACCGGCTCGCCGACGACGGCGTCGACTCGTACCCGAAGACCTCCGGCAAGAAGGGCATGCAGCTCTGCTGCCCGATCGCCGGGACCCAGTCCGCCGACGACGTGTCGGCGTACGCGCGTCGGATCGCCCAGGAGCTGGAACGCGAACACCCCAAGCTGGTCGTGTCCAAGATGGCGAGGACGCTCCGGCCGGGCAAGGTCTTCATCGACTGGAGTCAGAACAACGCGGCGAAGACGACGGTGGCGCCCTACTCGTTGCGCGCCCAGGCCGTGCCGTCGGTGTCGACGCCGCTGACCTGGGAGGAGGTGGAGGCCGGCCCGCGCGGGAAGCAGCCCGCCGTCCGCCGGTTCACCGCCGCCGAGGTCCTGAAACGAGCCGAGAAGTACGGCGACCTGCTCGCCCCACTCCTCGACGGCGGCCCCACCCTCCCGTAACAAGCACTCGGAGTAGGAAGGGCCCCCTACCAACGCCTGCGGTAGAGGTGAGAGCCCCTCTCAACCCTGCCGGCGTAGTCGTGCGTAGGCCCCGCTGAGCAGGGCTACCGTGATCACGCTGACGAGCACGTCGCTGACCAGGGCCTCGCCGGGCGATGCCGGCGCGTACGGCGGCACGAGGTACGCCAGGACCGCCGCGCCGACCAGCGCCCCCGCGACGCAGGCCAACACGTGGCCCTGCCCCCAACCGGCGCGCCCGGACCAGCGGACGAGCACCACCGCCAGCCCAGCGATGACGATCACCGCAACGGCGACCCCGAGCCAGTTGGTCTGCATGCTCACGGCAAGGTAACCGACCAGGACCAGCACCCCGGGAAGGGCCGGTCGTGGCGCGCCGGCCGGTGCCCGGTCAGTTAACCGCGCATCGGCCGGGCGGCGCCGCCAGCGGGGCAGCGCGGCCACCACGATGAGGGCGGCTACCACCGCGGCCGCCCCGACGAGCTGCCCAGGGCTGGCCAGGAACCCCGCCCGGCCGCTGTCGTCGGTGAAAATGAGCAGGCTGCCCAGCAGGTAGAGAGCGGCCACCGCGACCAGGCCGGGTGCCCGCAACCATGGGCGCAGGCGGCGGGCCGGGGAGAGGTACGACTCGACGATCGCGATCGGCGCGCAGATGGTCAACGCCACGTGGTTGCCCAGGAAGCTGACCGCCTCCTGGGCGCTGATCCCCAGCCACGGGATACGGGTCTGGTCCGCCGCGCTGAGGTCGGCGAACTCGGTGTCGGCGAGGAAATCGGGGTTGAACAGCGACTGGTCGACCAGCCCCGCCTGGAACACACCGAATCCCGCCGCGAGCAGCAGGATCATCGGCCACCCTGCGCCCGTACGCCGGGCCGCCTCCCGGATCAGGATCGCCGCGCCGCCGTACATCGGGGCCAGCACGACCACGACGAGCAGCATGTCCGTGCCGGCGAACCCGCCCCATGAGCACTCGGCCGCCCAGGGGGCGAGCAGCAGCAGTGCCACGACCGGGACAAGTCGCCGCACTGATTGCCCGGCGCCCGGCACCTCGGTCTGCTGGCCCGCTTCCGCGACGCCGGCCCGCTGCTGTCCGTGGTGAGTCATGGCTCGACTGTCCTGGCAGCGCGAGGGCGCCACTAGCGCCATTGGTCTATGCCACCGCCGACCATCGACTATCCGAGGCGGTCGTGGTCGTCGAGGATCTCGGCGATCACGTGCTGGTTGGCGGCGGCCAACTCGGGCGCGGTGTCGAGGTGCTGCCGCACCAGCAGCATCGCCTTCCACAGCGCCCAGCCCCGCGCCCGCGCCCAGGTGCCGGCGTCCTGGCCGACCGTCTCCCGGAACGCCCGGCGGCTCTCGCCGGAGAGCATCGCCCAGGCGATCACCAGGTCGCAGGCCGGGTCGCCCACTCCGCAGGTGCCGAAGTCGATGACGGCGCTCAGCTTCCCCTCCGCCACCAGCAGGTTTCCCACCGCGAGGTCCCCGTGGAACCACACCGGCTCGCCGCGCCACTCGGCGGCCAGGGCCGCCTCCCAGACCGCGCCGGCCCGCGCCACGTCAACGTGACCCGCCAGCGTGGCCAGCAACTGGCGGGTCTCCGCGTCGTAGTGGGCCGGCGGGGCACCCCGGTAGAAGCTGTGCTCCCCGGCGACCGGCCCGCCGGTGGCGTCGCAAGCCTGAAGGGCACGGAGGAGATCGGCCACCGAGACCGCGAACCCCGTCAGGTCGTCGATGCGCCCCCGGTCGGCCGTCTCGCCGGGCAGCCAGCCCCGCACCGACCACGGAAAGGGGTACCCCTCGCCGGGCACGCCCAGACCGAGGACCGGCGGGACGGCGACCGGCAGATGCGGGGCCAGCCGGGGAAGCCACTCGTTCTCCTTGGCCACCCCGGGGACGTACCCGGCGGCGGTGGGCAGTCGTACGGTCAGCTCGCTGCCCAGCCGGTACGTCCGGTTGTCGTGCCCGTCGACCGGCACCGGCCGCACCGGCAGGTCGGCCCACTGCGGAAACTGGGCGGCGAGCAGACGCCTCACCAGGCCGGCGGTAATCCCGGCGCGGCCATCGAGCCCAGCCGGCAGCGTCTCGTCGTCCGTGGTCGAAGGCATGGCGTACATCCTTGGTAGATGTCGGCCCTGCGGCAACGCGATTTCCTGACCCATTGGGTGTCTTGCGGACTCGACAGGGTGGGGCAGCAGGTAGTAGGACGTACCTATGCCTGCTGCCACGCCCGTGCTCTCCGTCGTCGGTCTCGCCGAGCGGGAGCAGCCGCTGCTCACCTACCTTGACCAGCGGAGCGGTCATCGCCAGGATCTGACGGCCGCCGAGCTGGGCGACTGGGCGGCGCGCTCCGCCGGCCTGCTGCGTGACGGGTGCGGGCTGACGCCGGGCAGTCGGGTGGCCGTGCTGTTGCCGCCGCACTGGCGTACTGCTGCGATCTTGCTCGGTGCCTGGTCGGTGGGGCTGGAGGTGTCGTTCCGGCCGCGCGCCACCGCCGGGCTGCCGGTGCTGGAGCCCGGTGGAGCGCGACCGTACGACGCGGTCTTCGTCACCCCGCAACGGCTCGACGACTGGTTGGAGGACGTGCCCGACGGGCTGCACCGCTACCTGGTCGGCACCGGGCCGGAGCCGCTGGCCGACGTACCCGCCGGCTGGCTCGACTGGTCCGTGGAGGTGCTCCGGCACACCGGCGTCCCGCCGGAGCAGCGGGCGATCCGGGCGACCGACCCGGCGAGCCCGGACGGCACCAGCTACGGCCAGTGGGGCGGGATCGCCCGCGAGATGGCCGAGCGGTGGGACCTGCGCGTCGGCGACCGATTGCTGATCGACGTGGCCGAGCACGAGGAGCCCGTGAAGTGGCTGCTCGCCCCACTGTCGACCGGCGCGTCGGTGGTGCTCGCCGCCGACCTCGACCCGGCCCGCCGGGACGCGGTGATCGCCGGCGAGGGCGTCACCCGGGTGCTCTGACGGCGCGGGCCGATCCTCACTCGGCGTCGAGCTGTTCGAGCAGGTCGACGGCGGCCCGCATGTAGCCGCTGATCCAGCGGTCGTGGATGCGTTTGATCGGCAGCGGGGCGAGCGACAGGTGGCGCTCCCGGCCCACCCTGCGCCCGGTCACCAACCCGGCGCGTTCCAGCACCCGCAGATGTTGCAGCACGGTGGTGCGGTCCAGTTCGGGCAGCAGAGCGCAGAGTGAGCCGGTGGTCTGCGGGGCAGCCTTGAGCGCGTCGAGCATCCGTCGACGTGCCGGCGAGGCGAGCGCCTTGAACACCAGATCATCGTCGGAATCCTTGGCGACCGAGCCAGTCATGTTGTAAAAATACAACATGGCTGCAGCCCTCACGGAACTCTCCTTCACCGTCTCCGGGCGCATCGCGCGTCCGCGCGCCGAGGTGTACGAAGCCGTCGCCGACCCGGCGCAGCTCTCCCGGTACTTCACCACCGGCGGTGCACAGGGGCGCCTCGAACCGGGGAAGCCGGTCATGTGGGACTTCCACGACTTCCCCGGCGCCTTCCCGGTCACGGTGGCCGAGGCCGACCCGCCGCGCCGGATCGTCATCGAGTGGGACGGCGAGGCGACCACGGGCGACCGCGGCAACACCCGGGTCGTCTTCGAGTTCGAGTCGATCGACGACGACACCCGGACCCTGGTGACCATCACCGAGACGTCCTGGCAGCCGACCCCCGAGGGAGCCCGGGCCGCGTTCGGCAACTGCCAGGGGTGGACCGGCATGCTCGCCGCCCTCAAGGCCTGGCTGGAGCACGGCATCAACCTGCGCGAAGGCTTCTACAAGTAAGTGCGACCGGCAATCGGGCGGTGGTGACGAGGCGAGTCCTGGCCTGCGCGGCGCCGGCCGATCAGCCTGAGGGGCTGCGTCGGCCTCGTCGCGCAGCATGCCGCAACTCATGCTCGGCGCACGAGATGCCGCAACTCGCGGCCTCAACGGACCCGGACACCCCGACATACCGCAACCCGTGCCGCCCACCGGACGGGACACCCCGGCATGCCGCAACCCGCGCCCGACCCGATCGGCCCGAACACCCCGACATGCCGCATCCCGCGCCGCCCACCGCCCCAGACACACCTGGACCGCGGCTACGACAGCAATCGCCTTGATCAACGCCGATCGCCGTTTCGCCGTAATGGCGGTGTCCGCCCCGATCAGACGCCGCCATACCGACGAAACGGAGTCGATCAACAGGCTACGGAGGCCAGCGGCCGATCACTGAGAGAAGCCGCAACAGGTGGGGATGTGCCCGCCTCGTCCCATCGCCCTATTGCCGATCGCTCCAAGCCGGAGCACGCCTGACAGTCAATCGACCCTGGGTGCCCGAGGCCGGTCGAGCCCCGGCGCGCGTCGCGAGCAGGGCGTGCTGTGCTCGTAGGGCAGCACGCACCGCCCGCCGCCGCCGGGCAGTGGCTGGTCGCAGAAGACCCAGTGGCGTACGCACTGCTGGTCCTCGGTCGAGACGGTCACCCCGCCCGGCTCGACCGGGCGTTCAGGCGGGCCAGCACCCGGGCGGCGGTCCGCGCAAAGATCCGGGCCCGCGTCAGATCGGGCGCGCCGACCGGTAAGTGGATCACCCAACGTTCGCTCATCGGTACCGGTTCCTCGCCGACTGGGCGCTCTGCCAGGCACGCAGCGCATCCTTGATCCGTACGTTCTCCTCCTGCGCCACGGCCACGGCGACCTGCGCGGCGGCCAGCTCGTCGGCCACCCGGTGCAGAAAGGCGCGGATCTCGGCCGGATCCAGGCCGTGCCGCCGGACGTTGAGACACCGCTCGCGGACCTGTGCGGGCCGCAGTGGAAACGGGCCCGGCGGCGGAATCGCTGGTTCGGGTCTTGTCGCAGGCCGGCGCAGCAGCCGGCGGATCAGGTAGCGCACGTGTTGACCACCCTTCGTCGGATCGGGTGACGGTGGAGGGGCGGCCTCCGCCGAGGGGGTCGGCGGAGACCGCCCGCGCCCGGCCGCCGCAGCCTCAATTGGCGGTACGACGACAGGGCCGCGCCGGGGAGCGCGGAGATGGGGTCTCGACGGCGATGCGAGACCGGTACGAGAGGCGCCAACCGACCGCATCAGCACCGCATCACCACGAGTGACGGTATTGCCACCGAGTCACCTATGTCAAGCATGTCTCTGAGTCAGTGACCCACTTGTGTCACCGATGCTACGTGTGTTGCCTGTGGCGTAGCTGTTGATCGATACTGGGCGGGCCAACCGACTGCAAGGGGCCTGACGTGCCTATTCCGCCCACCATGGATGAGCTGCTCGAAGATCTCCTGAGCAAGATCAAGGATGGGACGTATCCGCCTGGGTCTCAGCTGCCCTCAGGGCGGGCGCTGGCGGACGAGTACGACGTCTCGCAGTCCACGATCAGCCGAGCGGTGGCGCGGCTGCGGGATCAGGGCGTGCTGGTCGGCCGCCCAGGGCGCGGCGTCTTCGTCGCGGAGTCCAGCCGGCGCTGACCTCAAACCAGCTCGTCGGCGGACGATGGCGGAGCGGGACACCAGGTGGTGCACGAGGACCAGGTGGTGAACGAGCGCCAGGCAGCCGACTCTGCCACAGCCTCGGGATGGTGGATCTCCGCACCAGCTTGGATCAGGAACAGGTCCGTTCGGGAGAGCGCTTCTGCTCGCTCCCCTGGTGCGCGCTCGACGAAGGCCCGTCGTACCGCGTCCATGGCCGCATCAAACCGTCCCCGAGGAATCCGATCCAGCAGGCTCGCAATTGGGTAGGTCAGGTGCCCAAGGACGTAGCTGAGGATCAGAGCAATCGCTATCAGCAGCGGCGTTGGCAGCTTGGCTAATCCCTCGGCGTCGAGCCAGCTCTGCCGGTCGGATAGGTAGATCAGCAGCGACAGGTAGAGCGAACCTGGGATCGCGTACGCGAAGAGGTCATAGATTCCAACGCTGATGTTCATCTCTAGAGTCCTCTGGGCGGCACCCTCGGGTAGGCGCAGGCGATGCAAAGCTGGCAACGCAGCAACCTTCGTAGCGTGACGTGTACCTCGATCCAACCTGGGAGTTGCGAAGTGAGGGCCGCGTCAGGCGGCGGCGGTCCCTCGCTCCTGCTTGAGCGGGGTGCTCCCGCTTTTGCGGATCTTCTCAGCGCGACCGGTGGCAGCCTTCCTCGGCGCTAGCTGCGATACGCGCTGCGGGGAGATGCCAAGAAGTGCACCCGCGTCTCGGACCGTGTAGCCCTTGGCGAGTAGCGCACGGGCCGCGCTCACCGTTGCCTCTTCGGCGGACTCCTCAGCCTTGCGTAGAGCGCTGCGGGCCTTGTGGGCGCGGGTCACCTCTTGCGGCAGTTCGGGCTGCACATCGATATCGAAGCTGTTCGGGTCGATGTTGAGCATGAGGGCGATGGCTTCACGTGCCATCTCTTCGACTTGGTCGAGACGGCGAGCCTGCGAAAACACGCCCTTGATCTCTGGCACACTGATCGCCCACCAAGAGCCCGAGCGTACGCATCTGGCGGTGTACTTCATCGGTGACGGCCCCCCTCTCACCTCAAGCCCAGGCTGCGCAGGATACCCCGCGCGGTAAGTTCGTTGATCTCCTTGTGTCGAGGTATAACCACACTCTGCGAGCCGTACCTGTAGATCGTATGGCTGCCGCCCTCGCGGGCTTTCTCGAAGGTGACGCCAGCGTTGGCAGCCGCTTTGCTGATCCTGTTGATCAGGTCAACCCGCTTCACGCAGCAAGTCTAGTCTGCTGGACAATTCAAGTAAAGCATCCTAGACGGGGGGCTGGCCAGGGAGGCCATTTGCTTCGACCCGGCGCCCGCCTCGATGTCACCCACAACGCCTACCGCGTCACCCGCCGTTCACCACCTTGATCGACTCCGTTTCGGCGGGATGGCGGCATGAGGGGTGGGTCGATACCGCAGTATCGCCGTAACGGAGTCGATCAAGGCCGCCGCAGGCGCTGCTCAGTCGAAGGAGGGCAGCGACGGGCCGAGGACGTCGTCGGCGTCGACGATGGTGTACGCGTAGCCCTGCTCGGCGAGGAAGCGCTGGCGGTGGGCGGCGTACTCGGTGTCGATGGTGTCCCGGGAGACGACCGTGTAGAAGTGCGCCTGCCGGCCGTCGGCCTTGGGGCGGAGCACCCGGCCGAGCCGCTGCGCCTCCTCCTGTCGCGATCCGAACGTGCCCGACACCTGGATCGCCACCGCTGCCTCGGGCAGGTCGATCGAGAAGTTCCCGACCTTCGAGATGACGAGAGTACGCAGCGAGCCGGAGCGGAACGCGTCGAAGAGCCGCTCCCGTTCCTTGTTCGTCGTCGAGCCCTGCACGATCGGGGCGTCGAGGTATTCCCCCAACTGGTGCAGCTGGTCGATGTACGCGCCGATTACCAGCGTCTGCTCGGTCCGGTGCCGCTCCACCAGGGCGCGAACCACCGGCAGCTTGGTGCGGGCGGTGGCGGCCATCCGGTAGCGCTCCTCGGTCTCCGCGGTCGCGTAGGCCATCCGCTCGGCGTCGGTCAGGGTGACGCGTACCTCGGTGCACTCGGCCGGGGCGATCCAGCCCTGCGCCTCGATGTCCTTCCAGGGTGCGTCGTACCGCTTCGGGCCGATCAGGCTGAACACGTCGCCCTCCCGGCCGTCCTCGCGGACCAGGGTGGCGGTCAGGCCGAGCCGGCGGCGGGCCTGGAGGTCCGCGGTGAACCGGAAGATCGGCGCGGGCAGCAGGTGGACCTCGTCGTAAACGACCAGGCCCCAGTCGCGGGCGCCGAACAGGTCCAGGTGGGTGAAGGCGCCCTTCTTCCGCGAGGTGAGCACCTGGTACGTGGCGATGGTGACCGGGCGGATCTCCTTGCGCTCGCCGGAGTATTCCCCGATCTCCTCCTCGGTCAGCGACGTGCGGGCGATCAGCTCCCGCTTCCACTGCCGGCCGGCGACCGTGTTGGTGACCAGGATCAGCGTGGTCGCCTTCGCCTCGGCCATCGCCGCCGCGCCCACCAGCGTCTTGCCGGCGCCGCAGGGCAGCACCACCACCCCGGACCCGCCGGCCCAGAACGAATCCACCGCCTCCCGCTGGTACGACCGCAGCGTCCACGGCTTGCCGCCGTCCTTGCCGGTTTCGGCCAGCTCGATCGGGTGCGCCTCGCCGTCGACGTACCCGGCCAGGTCCTCCGCCGGCCAGCCCAGCTTGAGCAGGGCCTGCTTGAGCCGGCCCCGCTCGGACGGGTGCACCGCGATGGTGTCGTCGTCCAGCTTCGCGCCGAGCATCCCGGCCAGTTTCTTGCTCTTGGCCACCTCGACCAGCACCACCCGGTCCAGGGCCCGCAGCACCAGGCCGTGCGCCGGGTCGTTGACGAGCTGCAACCGGCCGTACCGGTCCATGGTTTCGGCCACGTCGACCAGCAGGGCGTGCGGCACCGGATACCGCGAGTACTTGATCAGGGCGTCCACCACGCCCTCGGCGTCGTGCCCGGCGGCGCGGGCGTTCCAGAGCCCGAGCGGGGTCAGCCGGTACGTGTGCACGTGCTCGGGGGAGCGCTCCAACTCGGCGAAGGGCGCGATGGCCATCCGGCACGCCTGCGCGTCGGGGTGGTCGATCTCCAGCAGCAGGGTCTTGTCCGACTGCACGATCAGGGGTCCACCGCTCACGCCGAGTCTCCTCCTCCGTACGGCTGATCCGCCCCTCTCGGCAGGCATCTGACCTGCCGCGCGGGGCGACCATCCAGTGTTGCACGTCCCGGCCGGTGGCAAGAACACGCTCACGAGCGCAACCGAACGGGTGCCCCGGTGCGTCTAGGAGGAGGGGCGAGTGCGGGGGGCGGCGCTGTAGTGAGGGTGCGCCGCCCTCGCGATCGTCCCGCCGGTCGGCACCGGTGCGTGCGCGTTCGACCGCGGTCAGACGGGCCAGCGCGGGGGCCGCTCCCGTCACCGCGGATCAGCCAACGGGGGCGAGCGGCGCGCCCGGGCCCGATCGGCGAACCGCCGACGTTTCGTCGCCGCCCCACCCTGGGTACGAGCTGCCGCAAGATCAGAACACGCTGGTGCTGGCCGGCCGCCGCGCGGAGTGACACCCTGGACGGCAGAGCCGGACGGTACGGGGAGGGCAGATGACCGTCGATCAGGAAGTTGTCCCCGAGCACGAGCAGGCCGAACCCGTCTCCACCGCGACGGTGGTCGGGTACGCGATCTTCGGAGTTGTACTGGCCGGCTGGTTCCTCTTCATCTGGCTGGTGGTGCAGAAGGGCTTCGTCGACTCGGTGGGCGAGGTGGCCGGAATCGGCTTCG
Organism: Micromonospora sonchi; assembly: GCF_014646235.1. GTDB lineage: Bacteria > Actinomycetota > Actinomycetes > Mycobacteriales > Micromonosporaceae > Micromonospora > Micromonospora sonchi. Next base: position 128,661 of record NZ_BMNB01000006.1, read on the forward strand.
GGCTGCTGCTGCTCGTGGCGATCGTCGGGTCGGTGCGGCGCAACCGGCGCTGACCGGGCTCACTTCTCCAGCACCGCCGCGGTGATCCGGTGCAGCGCGAAGGTGTGCAACATCTCCGTCCGCTCGTCCTCGGCGCGCAGGTAGCCCGCACCGAGTGAGACGGGCCGGACCAGCCGGGACGCGGTCGCCCCGTGCGCGTCGACATAGCCGACCCAGACCAGCGCCTTGTCGCGTACCGCCTGCTGGAGCACGGCCAGGGCGTCGCTGTGACTGTGCGCGGGCACTGGCCCGGTCGGGGGCGCGCCGCGTACCGCCGCCGGGGCCCGCCGGGCCGCCCGCGCCGCCGCGTCGCCCCGGCGGATCTGCTCGACCACACCGAGCAGGCGCGGCAGCGGCAGGCGCGGGGCCACCAGCGGGTCGCTCGCCCGGGTGGCCACCGACACCCGGGCCGGCGCCCGCCGGGCCTTCGGACGGGTGAGCATCGCCGAACCGGTGGCGTCCTCGGCCACCGGCGCGTAACCGGCCTCCCGCAGCACGCCCAGCATCCGGCTGGTCTGGTAGGGGGTGACCAGCACCGTCGGCGCGAGCCGCCGCAACGCCAACTCCGTCACCCGCCGGTCGGCCAGCACCTCGGCCAGCAGCGCTTCGTCGTCGCTGCGCAGGTACGCCCCGGCGGAGCCGGCGCGCAACCCGCCGTGTTTGCGGGCCACGTCGTCGACCAGGTAGGTCAACCCCTGCGGCACCGGTGTACGCGACCGGCGCCGGAACAGTGCGTGCAGGTCGTCGGCGGAGTAGCCGGTGTCCAACGCCCGGCGCACGCTGCCCGTGGTGACCCGGTGCACGCTCGCCCCACCGGCCGACTCGGGTTCGGCGACCAGGTCCAACTCGGCGGCGAGCGCCGGCTCCGGCGGCCCGGGTACCACCACGGTCAGGTCGGCCTGCACCAGGAAGTGATCCACCGGGGCGGGCAGCAGCGCGTCCAGCGCCCGGACCGCCGTGCCGGCGTCCACGGCGTCGGAGCGGAGCCCGAGCGGGTCGTCGCTGTCGCGGTCCTCGGTCGCGGTCGCCTCGGCCAGCAGCATCCGCCCGTACGAGGTGAGCGCCCCCAGCCCGGTCACGCCCAGCGTGGCCGCCTCGGCCAGCACCTCCCGATGCGCCGCCTCCCGGCCCCGGCTGCGCCGGGGCGCCCGCCACTCGAGCAGCGCCTGCACCTCGTCGGCGGTGGGCGCGGTCGCCGGTTCCAGCTCGGCGAGCACGCCGAGCACCGCCCGCCGGGTGGCCGGCGCGCCGGCGCGCTCCGCCTCGGCGGAGAGCACCGTGATCGGCCGGTCCCGGTCGTCGCGCTGGCCGACCAGCCCGGCCTGCCGGGTCATGGTCAGCCAGGCGCGGGCCAGCTGCTCCCAGCGCTGGGCCAGCGACCCCGCCCGCCACAGCTCGTAGCCGGCGGCGGGCAGCACCTGCTGGTCGACGCCGTACCGGGCGGCGGAGCCGGGCAGCTCGACCTCGCCGGTGAGCCCGGCCGCGTACGCCACCTCCAGCAGCAGCGCCGCCGTCGACTCGTCCAGCCCGGTGGCGCGGGCCAACCGCCGCAGATCGCGTACGCCGAGGCCGCCCGAGCGCAGCACCGGCGCCGGTTCGGCAGCCAACTGTTCCAGCAGCGCCTCGGTGTGGCGTACCACCTCCATGGTCTGCCCGGCCCCGGCGGAGTCGGCGGCCTTCGGCTCGCGGCCGACGGCGGCGACCGGCGGCGGGCTGGTGCTCAGCGGACCCAGCGGCCCGGTGTCGCGGCGCAGCAGCAGCCCGATCTCCCGCGGCAGCTCGACCATGCCGGTGGTGCCGCCCTTGCCACCGGCGACCCGCACCAGCAGCCGGTGGTCGACCAGCCAGCGCACCGGGGAGCCGGTCGGCGCCCCGCCGTTGGTCTCGTCCGGGGGCAGTTCGTCCTCGGCGCCGGCGGCCGGGGCCTGCAACGCGCCGGGTGGCACGCTGCCGACCGGCGGCCCGGCCGCGAGCCGGTCCAGGATCGCCCGCGCCGACGGGGGCGCGGCCAGCAGCGTCCGCCGCAGCTTCGCCGGGTCCGCGCAGAGCGCCGCCGTACGCGGGTCCAGCTCCGCCGCCGGTCGGCCGAGCCCGGCGGGGTACGGGGAGATCTCGTCGATGCCACCGACGAGCTGCAACCGGTGGTCGGGGCCGTACAGCAGGAGGCGGGCGCGTAGCCGGTCGACGGCGGCCCGGACGGCGGTCGGTGCGGGCGGGTGCGGGCCGGCGGTGGCCATCGCGAGGACCCCGTCGACCGAGGTGGTGCCGTCGGCCGGGTCACGGGTCAACCGGGCGGCGTCCATGATCTGGAGGGTGAACCGGTCCAGCTCGTCCAGGGCGCGCGACACCGAGACCCGGGACTGGGCCCGGATCGCGAGCGCGGCGATGTCGGCGGGTACCGGTACGACGAGGTCGGGCCGCTGCTGGAGCAGGGCGGCGAGCGACTCGTCGGGCAGCGACCGCAGGTGGTCGGCGAGTGAGGTGCTCATCGTCGTTCCACGCTAGCCCGCACTGGCCTGCTCCCGCCCATCGGACAGCCGGGCTGGGGTGGTCGGTCGACCGGGTAGCGTTCCAGGATGTCTGCACTGACCGTCGGGTTCGACCTCGACATGACCCTGGTCGATTCGCGTCCCGGCATCGCCGCGGCCTTCCGGGCACTGACCGAGCGGACGGGCGTACCCGTCGACGCCGAGGCGGCAGTGTCGCGGCTCGGCCCGCCGTTGCGTACCGAGATCGCTCGCTGGTTCCCGCCCGAGCGGGTCGAGGAGGCGGTCCGGATCTACCGCGAGCTCTATCCGGCGTACGCGATCACCCCGTCTCTCCCGATGCCCGGCGCCCGGGCGGCCGTCGACGCGGTCCGGGAACGGGGCGGCCGGGTGCTGGTGGTCACGGCGAAGCACGGCCAGCTGGCCCGGCTGCACCTGGACCACCTGGGGCTGGTGGTGGACGAGTTGGCCGGGGACCTGTTCGCCGAGGAGAAGGCGACGGCGTTACGCGCCCACAGCGCGACCCACTACGTGGGCGATCACGTGGCGGACATGGTGGCTGCCCGGACGGCCGGCGTGCCCGGGATCGCGGTGGCCACCGGGCCGTGTTCGGCCGACGAATTGCGGTCCGCCGGGGCGGCCGTGCTGCTGGCGGACCTCGCCGGATTCCCGGCGGCGCTCGACGGCGTGACCCGGCTAGCCTTGAGGCAGTAGACGGCTCAACACGAAGCAGAGGTTCTCAGGTGCCTACGGGTCGAGTGAAGTGGTACGACGCGACCAAGGGATACGGTTTCGTCACCAGTGACGAGGGTGGCGACGTGTTCCTGCCGAAGACCGCGCTACCGGCCGGTGTCACCGAGCTCAAGGGCGGCCAGCGGATCGACTTCAGTGTGGTGGACAGCCGGCGGGGCACCCAGGCGATGGGCGTGAAGTTGCTGGAGGCGCCGCCGTCCGTGGCGGAGCTGCGCCGCCGGCCGGCCGAGGAGCTGCACGGCCTGGTGGAAGACATGATCAAGGTGCTGGAGGCGAAGGTCCAGCCCGACCTGCGCCGGGGCCGGTTCCCGGACCGCAAGGCCGCGCAGAAGATCGCTCAGCTGGTCCACGCGGTCGCCCGCGAGCTGGAGGCCTGAGGCACGAGCCCGGCGTCGGCGGCCCGGCCGAGCAACGCCTCGACGGCGGCGAACCCCGACCTCCCCAGGTCGGCGGTGTACTCGTTGACGTAGAGGCCGATGTGCCGGTCCACCACGTCGGGCTCCATCTCCTGAGCGTGCGTCAGCACGTACTCCCGGCTGGCCGCCGGGTCGGCCCAGGCCCGCTGGACCGAGTCCCGGATCCACCCGGCGGCCTGCTCCGGATCGACCGCGCCGCGCCGGGCCAGGATGGCGCCGAGCGGGATCGGCAGGCCGGTGTCGCTCTCCCACCACTCACCCAGGTCGACCAGGGCGGTCAGGCCGTGCCGTGGATAGGTGAACCGCGCCTCGTGGATCACCAGACCGGCGTCGTACCGTCCGGCGGCGACGCCGGGCATGATCTCGTGGAACGGCACCACCTCGATGCGCTGTGGCGCGCGGCCGGCCGCCCAGAGCCGGAAGAGCAGGTACGCGGTGGTCCGGTCGCCGGGCACCGCCACGGTCGCACCGCGCAGGTCGGTACGCTCCGGCCCGCCGGCGCGGTCGGTGCGGGTCAGCACCAGCGGCCCACACCCGCGCCCCAACGCACCTCCGCAGGGCAGCAGGTGGTAGTCGTCCAACAGCCAGGGCAGCGCCGCGTAACTCACCTTCACCAGGTCGTACGCGCCGCGCTCGGCGGCGGTGTTGGTCACGTCCACGTCGGCGTAGGTCACCTCCACCGGCGGCGCGCCGGGCACCTGCCCGTGCACCAGGGCGTGGAAGACGAACGTGTCGTTGGGGCAGGGCGAGATCGCCAGCGAGAGCGCCACACCCCCACCGTAACCCCGCCCACGGTGACCGCTGGCCGCGGCGTTGTCGTCGTCAGCCAGAGCACACCCCGCCGCGGCCCCTCCCCTCCCACGAAACCCGGTGGAGGAGCCCCGCCCTCATGCCGTGCGTTGGCGCGTTCGGTCCCCCGGGCTGATCGGGCTCGGCGACGCGCCACCGCCTCCACGCCGCCCGAGACCGGTCAGAGACGCTCCCTGTCGAGCTGAGAGCAGAGACGGATCGGGCCCCGGCCAGCGGAGGCTTAGGGTGGCCGGCAGCTTGCGGCGATGGCGCAGGCGGTTCAGCTCGACAGGGCAGGTGGGAGTTGCGGCGATGGCGTGGGCGGTTCAGCTCGACAGGCGGCCAACGTGAGACTGAGGGTCTTCGTCGTCCGATTTGCTGATCGAATTGGCGGTAGCTGGGGGTTGTCCACAGGTTTATCCACAGGTTTGTGTCCGGGGTTGAACGGGTGCGGCGTGGCCGGGAAGCATCGAAGGCATGGCGGATGGGACCGGTACTGGTGGCGTTTTTGACGATCTGGGCGCGATGCTTCGAGCGCTGCGCCGGGAGGCCGACCTGAGTCAGCGTCAGTTGGCCATGTTGTCCGGAGTGCCGCAGTCCACGGTGGCGCGCATCGAGTCGGGACGGGCCGCTGATCCTCGGTTCCGGACCGTTCAGCGGCTCGTTCGAGCGGCCGGCCGGGCAATGCGGCTGGGGACCGCCGGTGACCCTGATCCGACCTGCGATGGCCCGACCTGCGATGGCCCGACCTGCGATGGCCCGACCTGTTTCGGTGGCGCTATCCACGATGACACCCGGCGTGATGAGGCGGGGCGGCGCTATCCGGCGCACCTGGACGTGCGGAAGGTACGCACGTTGAAGGACTGGCCAGGCGCATGGTGGGCGCACTCGTATTCTCTGCGGCCCGATCGATGGCCGTTGCGGGTGCCCGAGGTGACGTACGACCTCGACCGTGGTCGTCGGGACGAGCGGCGGCTGCGGGAGCGGCTGCGGGACGCGGTGCGGATCCGCCGGGTCACCGACGGGGTGCCGGCGGGGTGCTGGCGCCTGGTGGCCGAACTGCCCGACGGAGAGCTGGTCGGCGAGCTGCGCGCACACGAGCGCAGCCTCGACCTGCTGTACGGCGAGGATCTGGGCGACCGTCGCGAGGTGGTGCTGGATGGCGTGGTGGTGGCGCCCAGACTGCGGCTGCTCGGCATCGGACGTCGGCTGGTGACCCGGCTCGCCGCGGAGACCCGCCGCGCGGGGCTGCCCGCCGTGCGTGCCACGGCCGAATTCGGCGGCATTCAGTTCCTGCTGGCCTGCGGGTACCGGATCGAATGGAACAGGCCCCAGGCACTTCGCCTGGAACATCACTGAGCGGCCGGGGTCAGCGCAGGGCGGTGGCGGCGGTGGTGAGGGCGGTGAGGGCCTCGCGCAGGCGCCAAGCGCCGCGGTCGCGCGGTCCGACCGGGTTCGAGATGGTCCGCAGCTCGGCGAAGGGCACCCCGGCGTGGCTCGCGGCGACGGCCACGCCGTACCCCTCCATGGCCTCGGCCACCGCGTCCGGGTGGCGTCGGCGCAACGCCTCGGTGCTGGGCGCGGTGCCGGTGACGGTGCTCACGGTCAGCACCGGCCCGACGGTGGCGTCCGGCAGCGCGGCACGCAGGGCGGCCAGCAGCCCCGGGTCGGCGGCGACGGCGGTGCCGCCGCCGAGCAGTTCGGGCGGCATGCCCAGTTCATCGACCGGGATGAAGCCGTTGGGCGACTCCGCACCCAGATCGGCGGCGACGGCGCAGGTGCCGAGCACGGTGCCGCCGACCGCCACCAGGCCCGGGAAACCACCGGCCACGCCCGCGCTGATCACCGCGCGGTACGGCCGGCCGGCCGCCTCGGCGAGCGCCAGCAGTCGGGCGGTGGCCGCACCGGCGACGGCGGGACCCACGCCCACCGGCATCACCGCCACGGTGGGGTCGGCGAGGCCGGCCTGGACCGCCTCCGCCTCGGCGGGGACCGCGGTGACCACGAGCAGGCCGGTCACGGGATCGGCCCGGGGGAACTGCGGGTCTCGTCGTCGCTGCCGCCGGAGCGGGTGGCCGCCGACGACGGCCGATAGATGTGGAAGCCCGGGGGCGCCAGGTCTGGTTCCTCCGGTGTCGAGTCGCCGTTGACGGGCGCGGGGGAGATGGGCGCCGATTCCGCCGCCTTGGCGGTCTCCCGATCCCGGGCGGCCTGGTCCACGGCCGCCTGCTCGTCGGCGGCCTGCTCGTCGGCGGCCTGTTCCGCCGTGGTCAGTTCGTCGTCGGTCAGCGGCCGTCCGCAGAGCCGCTCGGCCCGCAACCGCCGGGCCATCACCAGGCCCCGCGCGGCGGCGAGCACCCCGACCCCGGCCGCGACGGCGATGCCGATCCGACCGTTGAAGGGTACGAGCCCCAGCCCGCCGCCGGCCACGAAGGCGAGCATCAGCACCGTCTCCGAGTGGGCGAAGGAACTGGCCCGCAGTCGTTCCGGGATTCGTTCCTGGATCGACGCGTCCACGGCGAGTTTGGCGATCCCGCTCATCAGGGCCGCGACCACGCAGAACAGGGCAACCATCGGCAGCGAGAAGTTCAGCGCGGCGAACACCGCCACCCCGGCGACGATGACCAGACCACTGGCCTGCAGCGCGACCGGCCGGTGGATGCGCAGCCGGGTGCCGAGCGCGGTGGCCAGGAAGGTGCCGACGGCCAGCGCGGCACCGACCAGGCCCAACGCTCCCTCGTCACCCAGGTCGCGACCGAACACCACCGTGGTCAGGTCGCCCGCCTTGATGGTGAAGGCGAGAAAGAGCAGCAGGAAGCCGTAGACCGCCCGAAGCGTGGCCGCCCCGATCAGGGCCGAGATCACCAGCCGGCCGGCCGGGCGCCCCCGGCCCAACGGGCGTTCGCCGCCGCGTCGCCGCAGTGCCCGCAGTGGTCGCGGCACCCGCTCCGGCGGCTCGGAGTCGGCCTTCGGCGGCAGCCGCAGGGCGATCACCATGCCGATCAGGAAGATGATCGAGGCGACTCGCAGCGGCCACTGCGGCCCGAACCAGAACGCGGCCAGCCCGATCGGGGCGACCAGCGCTCCGGCGACCGTGCCGTAGACGCTGGCCCGCGCACCGACCTGGGACAGGCCGAGTCCTTCGGGCAACAGCCGGGGCACGGCGGCGGAGCGGGCCACGCCGTACGCCCGGGAGAGCGCCAGCACGCCGAAGGCCGCCGGATAGAGGCCGAAGCCGTGGATGTAGTCGGAGATCAACCAGGCCAGGAACGCTCGGCCCAGCATGGTCGTGGCCAGGGCGTACCGCCGGCCGTGCCGGAAGTGGTCGAGCAGTGGGCCGACCACCGGGGCGAGCATGGCGAACGGCACCATGGTCACCAGCAGGTAGAGCGCCACCTTGCTCCGGGCCTCGCCGAGCGGCACGTTGAAGAAGATCGTTCCAGCCAGGCCGATGGCGATCAGCGTGTCCCCGGCGCAGGAGACCGCGTGCAGGTCGAACAGGCGGACCATGCCGGTCTCGCCGCCGGCACCCCGGGCCCGGGCCCGGACCGCGCCGCGGGTCACCCAGCGGCCACCACTGAGCGAGCCGCGCAGCAGCAGTCGCGTGGCACGGATACCGGTGCCGATGGTCCGCCCGAGGAGGGACCGCTCGGAGCGGGAGAACAGCGGCATGGGACCCATCCTGACCCATCGGGCGGACAGATGGCGCGCCACCGCCCCAGAACACCTCTGGGGAGTGCCTCGCGGCCGACCCCACCGATGGGGAACAATGGTCTGGTGACCAGGCCCGCCTCCGCCCGTGCCGCTCGTCTCGACCAGGTCTGCGCCGCCGCCGTCGAGGTGGCACGTGCCGGCGTTACCGAGGTGGATCCCGACGACGTCGGCGACCACCTCCAGGTGATGGTCGAGGGTGATCGACTCGTAACGCACTACTTCGAGTGCCGGCTGGCCGGTTACCGGGGCTGGCGGTGGGCAGTCACCGTCACCCGGGTGCCGCGCAGCCGTAACGTGACGATCTGCGAGACCGTGCTGCTGCCGGGGCCGGACGCGCTGCTCGCGCCAGGCTGGCTGCCCTGGCAGGAGCGGCTCAAGCCGGGCGACCTCGGCCCGGGTGATCTGCTGCCGACGCCGCCGGACGACGAGCGGCTCCAGCCCGGCTACCTCCTCTCCGACGATCCGGCGGTCGAGGAGACCGCCTGGGAGTTGGGGCTCGGCCGGCCCCGCGTGCTGTCGCGGGAAGGGCGGATCGAGGCGGCCCAGCGCTGGTACGACGGAGACCACGGCCCGTCGGCCCCCATCTCGACTGCCGCGCCGGCCACTGCCCGCTGCGGCAGCTGCGGGTTCTATCTCCCGCTCGCGGGCAAGCTCCGGCAGTGCTTCGGAGTCTGCGGCAACTTCTACGCCCCGGACGACGGCCGGGTGGTCAGCGCCGACCACGGCTGCGGCGCCCACTCGGAGACGTTGGTCGAGACCGAGACGGCGGTGGACGAAATGCCCACCGTCTACGACGACAGCACGGTGGAGCCGATGTCGGTCAGCCACCCCTCGGGAGCGGTCGAGCCGGGCGAGCCGACGGAGTCGTACGACCACTCCTGACCTGCTTTCGGCGCTCGCCGCAGGGTGATGTCGGCAACAGTCAGCGGGCGGCGCGGCGGCGACGCCGGTGCGCGTCGTGCCGCATCATCACGGCGAGACCGGGAAAGCCCCACAGGAAACCGGCGAGGCAGATCCAGAGCCAGTTTTCGTTGCCACTGGCGGCCAACCGGTCGCGGAGGAGCAGTAGCACCAGGCCAACGACCGCCCAGGCCGCCATCCCGGCGAGCGCGAACGGCACCATCGGCGGATCGATCGGTTCGGGTCGCGGCGGCTGCTTCGGCACCCGGTCAGGGTACGTGATCGGCTTTGCCATACGCCCGTCATCTGCGACGATGCGCGCGACGACCTGATCTTTCGCTGCGAGGAACCCGATGGCAGTAGCGCCGCCCGAGAACGACACACCACCCGATCCGAGCCGGCCGGTGAGCCGCTTCGACCGGTACTTCGAGATCACCGCCCGAGGCTCGACGATGAGCCGCGAGGTACGCGGTGGCCTGGCGACCTTCTTCACGATGGCGTACATCGTGGTGCTCAACCCGCTCATCCTCGGCAGCGCCGTCGACGCCGACGGCAAGACCCTGCCGATCCCGGCGATCGCCGCGGCCACCGCCCTGATCGCCGGTCTGATGACCATCCTGATGGGCGCGGTCGGCCGGTTCCCGCTGGCGCTCGCCGCCGGCCTGGGCATCAACGCTCTGGTCGCGTACGAGATCGCACCGGAGATGACCTGGGCCGACGCGATGGGCCTGGTGGTCATCGAAGGCGTGATCATCGCGATCCTGGTGCTGACCGGCCTGCGTACCGCCGTGTTCCACTCGGTGCCGACCCAGATGAAGACGGCGATCGGCGTCGGTATCGGCCTCTTCCTGACCATCATCGGCCTGGTGGACGCGGGCTTCGTCCGGCGGCTCCCGGACGAGGCGAACACCACCGTTCCGCTCGGCCTGGGCATCGGGGGCAGGCTGGTCAGCTGGCCGACCCTGGTCTTCGTGCTGGGCCTGCTGCTGACCCTGGTGCTGGTGGTACGCCGGGTCAGGGGCGCGATCCTGCTCGGCATCCTCGCGTCGACCGTGGTGGCGATGGTGGTGGAGGCCCTCGGCAATGTCGGCCCGTCGTTCGTCAACGGCGTACCGAACCCGAAGGGCTGGTCGCTGAACGTACCGACCCTGCCGAGCAATCCGCTCGACATCCCGGACCTGTCGCTGCTCGGCAAGTTCAACGTGCTGGGGTCGTGGGAGCGGGCCGGCTGGCTGGTCGTGCTGATGTTCATCTTCACCCTGCTCATCACCGACTTCTTCGACACGATGGGCACCATGGTCGCGGTCGGCAGGGAGGGCGGCCTGCTCGACGAGCAGGGCACCCCGCCCCGGGCGAAGGAGATCCTGCTGGTCGACTCGATCGGCGCCGCCGCCGGCGGCGTGGGCAGCGTCTCCAGCAACACCTCGTTCGTCGAGAGTGCCGCCGGGGTCGCGGAGGGTGCTCGGACCGGGGTGGCCAACCTGGTCACGGGCGTGCTGTTCCTGCTGGCAATGTTCCTGGCACCGTTGGTGGTGATCGTGCCGTTCGAGGCGGCGTCGGTGGCGCTGGTGGTGGTCGGCTTCCTGATGATGACCGCGGTACGCGACATCGACTGGTCGGACTACGAGATCGCTATCCCGGCGTTCCTCACCATCGTGCTCATGCCGTTCACCTACTCCATCTCCAACGGCATCGGCGCGGGCCTGATCGTGTACGTGGTGGTCAAGGTGGCCAAGGGCAAGTCCCGTGAGGTCCACCCGCTGCTGTACGGGGTGGCGGCGCTCTTCGTGGTGTACTTCCTGCGTGGGCCGATCGAGGCGCTGCTGTTCTGATTCCAGGCCGGGCGCGCGGCTGCGTCCCCCACGCACCGCGCGCCCGCCGGACAGGCGGAACTCCAGCGTGATCATGGCCATATCGACTACCGCCGGACAGAAAATTAGTTAGGCTAACTATCGTGACGGAGCGGACGGTGACGGCTCAGAGCATGCCACCGGCGCAGCTGGCCCATCAGCTGCGTGATGCGATCACCCGGCTGAACCGGCGGGTCCGCCAGGCCCGACCGGTCGGTGACCTGACGGTCACCCAACTCTCCGCGCTCACCAGCATCCGGCTGGGGGGCGCGGTCACGCCCCGGGAACTCGCCGACGTCGAACGGGTGCAGCCACCGACGATGACCAGGATCGTCGCGAAGTTGGAGGAGCGCGGCCTCGTGCAGCGCAGCCCGCACCCGACCGACGGCCGGCAGGTCATCCTCGCGGTGACCGAGGGGGGCCGGACCGTGCTCGACCAGTTCGAGCGGGTCCGGGACGTATGGCTGGCCCATCGGCTGGCCGAGTTGAGCGATGCCGACCAGGAGACGCTGCACCACGCCGCGGAGATTCTCCAGCGGCTCTCCCGCGCCTGAGGCCGCACACCCGGTGTGCCCCGCGCCGCGCCGTCCGTCGTTGACGACGAGTACGACCGCGAGGAGGCGCACTCAGAGTGCAGGCACGGTTGAGCACGATGTTCCAGTCCCTACAGGTCCGAAACTACCGACTGTTCGCGTCCGGACAACTGATCAAGCTGATCGGTGTCTGGATGATGTTCATCGCCCAGGACTGGCTGGTTCTCGAGCTTTCCGACAACTCGGCCACGGCGCTCGGGGTGGTCATCGCCCTCCAGTTCACCCCCGTCCTGCTGCTCACGCTGCTCTCCGGCCGGCTCGCCGACCGGTACGACAAGCGGATGCTCCTCTTCGTCGCCAACGCCTTCTGGACCGTGCTGTCGCTGGCGATGAGCGTGCTGGTGCTCACCGACCTGGTCCAGCTCTGGCACGTTTTCCTCTTCGCCGCCCTGCTCGGCGTGGCCAACGCGGTGGAAACGCCGGTGCGCCAGGCGTTCGTCTCCGAACTGGTCGGCATGCGGCTGCTGCCCAACGCGCTGTCGCTCAACGCGGCCGTGTTCAACTCGGCCCGGATCGTCGGCCCGGCCGTCGCCGGTCTCGCCATCGCCGCCCTGGACGTCGGGCCGGTCTTCCTGGTCACCGCGATCAGCTCGATCGGGCCCCTGGTGATGGTGGTCCGGATGCGCCCGGCCGAGCTGCACCGGGAGCCGCTGCCGCCGCGCGAGGAGCGGGCCTCGGCGACGGTGCTGGACGGGCTGCGCTACGTCGGTCGCCGTCCCGACCTGCTGCTGCCGATGGTGGTGATGTCGGTGATCGGGATGTCGCTGTTCAACTTCCAGCTCACCCTGGCGGCGCTCGCCAAGACGGTGTTCAACACCGGTGCCGCCTCGTTCGGCCTGTTCAGTACCACCCTCGCGGTCGGCGCGCTGATCGGTGCCCTGGCCGGCACCGGGCGGCGTAGCCGCCCCTCGGTCTGGCTCGTGCTCGGAGCGGCGATCGGCTGCGCCGTGTTCGGCACGCTCGTCGGGCTCGCGCCCGCGTACTGGATGGTCGTGGCGCTGCTGCCGCCGACCGGCTTCTTCACGGTCTACTTCGCCCAGGCGGCCAACCAGCGGGTTCAACTCGGCACCGACGCCGCGTTCCGGGGGCGGGTGATGGCGCTGTGGGTGCTGGTGTTCCTGGGGACCAATCCGGTCGGCGCCCCGATCATCGGCTGGGTTGCGGAGACCTACGGCGCCGGCGTCAGCATCTGGGCCGGCGGGCTGCTCTCCCTGGCCACCGCACTGCTCGCACTGGCCTGGCAGCTTCGCCGCGACGGCGCCCGAGTGCGATTCCGCGTTCTGCCGATGCCCCGCTTCTACGTCACCCAGCTCTGAGCACACCGGGACGGCCGGGTGGCCCGGTTCGGGAAAATCGGTTACGTCACGGTGAGTTGCGGCATAGCTTCGGTGAGTGGAGGTCGTACGCTTGCTGCTGCTCGCCCTGGCGCTGGCCGCCGTGGTTCTGCTGCCCGTGCTGATCGCGCTCCTGCTCTGCGCGGACGAGGTGATCGACCGCTTCACCTGCGGATACGCCCACTGGCGGGAGCGCCGCCTGATCTCGCGGCTGAATCGAGCGGTGGACGCGGACAAGATCGCCGGACGGGTCGACCTCGCCGCGCTCGACCGGGCCGACCGTCGTCCGCTGGAACGAATCGCCGCCGACCTGCGGTGCCTGCGCCGGGATCGGATCGGCGGCACCGGGCCGGCGGCGGTCTGGCACAGCGGCGTCCTCGACGCATACGACGATCGGCTCCGGCTGGCCTGCCGGGCGCTGGGCATCACCGAGTACCTGGCCGAGTTGGCCGGCGTCGATCGGCAGCTCGAACGGGTCCGGGTCGAGGGCGAGTTGGACGCCGCCGGTCTGCGACTGCCGGCGAACCGCCCCGGGCAACACGAGCGCCACGCCTGACTGGCATCCTGGATCTGGTGCGACTCTTCACCGCTGTCTACCCGCCGACCGAGGCGGTCGAACACCTCACCGCCCAGGTGGCCGGGCTACGGCTCGGCGCCGCGGCGGCCGCCGGGACGAACGTACGCCTGGTCGACCCGGCCCAGGCCCATCTCACCCTCGCCTTCCTCGGTGAGGTCGACCCCGCGCGGTTGACCGCGGTACGGCAGGCCCTCGAACTCGTGGCCGACGCCATGCGCGGCAACGACGGGACGGGCGACGCTCCGCTGGTGCTGCGGCTGGGCGGCGGTGGCCGGTTCGGCTGGGGGCGGGACACCGTGCTCTGGGCCGACGTACGCGGTGACGTCGCCCGCCTGGTGGCACTGGCCGGCGCCGTCCGGGCCGGACTGGCCGCGATCGGGGTGGCCGGTGACGACAAGCCGTTCCGGCCTCACCTGACCATCGCCCGTCCCGGCGACCGGATGCCGCACGCCGACATCGAGGCGGACCTGGCCGCGCTCGACGGCTATCTCGGTCCGCCCTGGGTGGCCGGCGAACTGGTGCTGGTGCAGAGCCGACCCGGCCCGAGCTACCAGCCCTTCGCCGCCTGGCCGATCTGAACCCACGAACCCACCGTCAGCCGGCGGGGACGACCAGGCCGCTCTCGTACGCTGCCACCACCAGTTGGGCCCGGTCCCGCGCGTGCAGTTTGGTCAGCAACCGGCCGACGTGGGTCTTGACAGTGGCCATGCTCAAGCACAACTGCTCGGCGATCTCCGTGTTGGACAGCCCTCGCCCGATCAGGGTGAGTACCTCGCGCTCCCGTTGGGTGACCCCGTCCAGCGTGGAGAGCGGGGATCGTCCCGGGCGAGGACGGCGGGTGAACTCGGCGATCAGCCGCCGGGTCACGGTCGGGGCGAGCAGCGCCTCACCGGCGGAGACCACCCGGATCGCGGCGATCAGGTCCATCGGCGCGGTGTCCTTGAGCAGGAAGCCGCTCGCCCCGGCCCGCAACGCGCCGTAGACGTACTCGTCGAGGTCGAACATGGTCAGGATGAGCACCCGGGTTGCGGCGGTCTCCGCCGACTCGCAGATGTGCCGGGTGGCCTCGATGCCGTCCATCCGGGGCATCCGGACATCCATCAGGACGACGTCCGGCCGTTCCCGCCGAGCCGCGGCGACCGCCTCGGCGCCGGTGCCGGCCTCACCGACCGTGGTCAACCCCTCGGTGTGGTCGACCAACAGCCGGAAGCTCGCCCGCAGCAGCGCCTGATCGTCGGCGACGAGCACCCGTACGGCGGTCATCCGGTCCGCCCGAGCGGCAGGGTGGCCCGGACGGTCCAACCGCCCGCGTCGTCCGGGCCGGCACGGAACTGTCCCTGATAGAGGGCCACCCGTTCACGCATGCCCACCAGGCCCTGACCGCATCGCGCCGGTGATCGGGCCGGCCGCCCTCCGTCGTCGTGCACCTCGACGCGTACCTCGTTCGGGGCGAGCGCCACGTCGACCCGGCACCGCGCCGGACCGGCGTGCTTCACGACGTTGGTCAGCGACTCCTGCACGATTCGAAACACCGACAGCCCGACGCCCTCCGGCGGCGTACCGGTGCCGTGCACGGCAAACTCCACCGGGACCCCCGCCGATCGGGTCCGTTCGACCAGGGCCGGCAGATCGGCCAGGCCGGGCACGGGTTCGAGATCAGGCTCGGGACGTAGGGTGCCGAGAACCCGACGTAGCTCGACCAGCGCGGCCCGGCTGGTGGATTCGATCACCCGCAGCGATTCCTGCGCCTGCTGCGGGTGCTGCTCGGCAACGTGGTTTGCGACCGCCGCCTGCACCGCGATCAGGCCCATCCCGTGCGCGGCGATGTCGTGCACCTCCCGGGCGATTCGCAGCCGCTCGTCCTGCACCGCCTGCTCGGTCACCCGTTCCGCGGCCCGCCGGGCCCAGGCGCGTCGCTCCCGCACGGCCCAGCCGATCGCCCAGGCGGCACCGAGCACCAGCGCGACGAACACCCCGCCCAGCACGCCGTACGACTCACCGCCCGTGGACGGCGAGCCCAGACCGAACGGCGACTGGGCCACCGACAACACAGCGACCGTGATCACCCCGAGGCAGCAGGCGAGGGCCGCAGCGGACCGGCGGGTCGACTCGGCCACAGCGACCGAGTAGAGCACGGCTCCCACCGCGACCAGCGGCGCCGCCACCGCGTAGTCGGGGATGATCCCGGTGGCCAGGGCGAACGCCGCCACGACGAGCACCACGGCAGTGGCGATCCACGGACGGTACCGGCGCAGTATCACCGACGCGCCGAGGGCCAGCCCGGTCAGCGCCGACTGCCAGGGCGGCTCGTGCAGCCCGCCAACCGTCGGGGCCGGGGCTTCCATGGCCGCGTACCAGCCGAGTGCGGCGACCGCGGCGGCCAGCAACACGTCGGCCAGGAACGGGCCGGCCCGGCTGAGCCAGCGCATCCACGGCGGCGGCGCTACGGCGGTCATGCGATCGAGAGTAGTTTCCCGGCCGCCGGGCGCGCGTCAGACCAGGGTCGGACGTTCCTGGGTCGGAAACCGGCCGTCGACTCCACCCGGGGTACGAGTCCGAAGTGTCCATCCCGGCCTGACGCTTTCTCGGCCCGTGACGGCGATCGTGGCAGCCATGACGACAGCCACGGTTTCCCTCCGCGACCTGCGGATGGTGTACGGCACCGGAGCACGCCGGGTGTGTGCCCTGGACGGGGTCACGACAGACTTCCCGCCGGCCACCTTCACCGCGATCATGGGCCCGTCCGGTTCCGGCAAATCCACCCTGCTGCACTGCGCGGCCGGGCTGGACCGCCCGACCGGAGGCCGGGTCACGATCGCCGGCACCGACCTGGGCGGCCTGGACGAGTCGAGCCTGACCCGGCTGCGCCGGGACCGGATCGGGTTCGTGTTCCAGGAGTTCAACCTGGTCTCCTCGCTGACCGCCGCGCAGAACGTGGCGCTGCCGGCCCGACTGGCCGGGCGTCGGCCGAGTGCCGGGGAGGTCGCCGCCGCGCTCGCCGAGGTCGGCCTCGCCGACCGGGCCGGGCACCGGCCGAGCGAGCTTTCCGGCGGCCAGCAGCAGCGGGTGGCGATCGCCCGGGCGCTGTTCAACCGGCCGGCCGTCCTGTTCGCCGACGAACCGACCGGCGCTTTGGACAGCCGCTCCTCCCGGCAGGTGCTTGAGCTGCTGCGTACCGTCGTCGACGAGCACGGGCAGACCGTCGTCATGGTCACCCACGACCCGTTGGCCGCGGTGACGGCCGACGAGATCGTGGTGCTCGCCGATGGCCGGCTGGTCGACCGGCTCACCGAGGCGAGCGCCGAGTCGATCATCAGCCGGCTGGCCACGCTGGAGCCGACGTGCTGACCCGGGAACGGCTCGGCGCACTCGTGCCGGTGCTGCTCGGCACCGCGATCGTCACGGCCAGCCTGCTGCTCTTCGCCTCCGGCGCGCCCCGCGTGCCGGACCGCTTCGCCGGGACGGCGGTGGTGGTCCGTAGCCCCGAGGTGAGCACTCCCGCCATACCCTTCCCCGAGCCCCGCCCCTGGTCCGGACCGGAGGCCGCCGAGCTGGTCCGGCAGCTGGCAGCGGTGGACGGGGTGACGGCGGTGGTGCCCGAGCACACTTTCTAC
Source organism: Micromonospora sonchi (assembly GCF_014646235.1). GTDB lineage: Bacteria > Actinomycetota > Actinomycetes > Mycobacteriales > Micromonosporaceae > Micromonospora > Micromonospora sonchi. The sequence continues at coordinate 145,726 of NZ_BMNB01000006.1, forward strand.
GCCCAGCCGGTGCTCGACGGGCGTGCGGCTCCCGGGCCGACCGAGGGACAGGGCTGGGCGAGCGTCGCGCTGGCCCCGTACCGGCTCGTCGCGGGTGCTCCGCCCGTGCGGGACCGGGAGGTGGTTGTCGACCGGGCGCTGGGCGTACCGGTCGGGGGCGAACTCACCGTGCTGATCGCGACCGGCCCGGCGAGCTGGACCGTCACCGGCCTGGTCGACGCCGAAGCGCTCTATGTCTCGGACGCCGCCGCCCGCCGACTCGCCCCCGGGGTACGCGCGATCGGCCTGCTCGGACAGCCGGACGTCGACGCGGTGGCCGACACCGTGGGTGCTGCCGGCAGCGTCCTGGCCGGAGCGGAACGGGGTGCCCTCGAACCCCGAGCCGACGCCCGCACCCGGTGGATCGGTATGCAGGTGCTCACCGGAATGTCCGCGCTGGCCGCCTTCGCCTGCATCTTCGTGGTCGGTGCCACCTTCGCCTTCACGGTCAACCAGCGGCGGCGGGAACTCGGGCTGCTCCGCGCGGTCGGTGCGACACCACGCCAGGTACGCCGGACGGTGTACCGGGAGGCGCTGATCGTCGGAGTGCCGGCCGCGCTGGGCGGAGTACTGCTCGGCGCAGCGGTCGCGGTGCCGGTCGGTGCCCTACTGGTCGACGCCGGATTCCAACCGCTCGGCTTCGAGGTCAGGTGGCGGCTCTGGCCACTGCTGGCGGGGCTCACGGTGGGACCGGTCGTGGCGCTGCTCGGCGCGGGCGTCGCGGCCCGTCGGGCCGGACGAGTCCGGCCGATCGAGGCGTTGCGCGCGGCCGAGGTGGAGCAGCGTCCGATGACCCGTACCCGTTGGGTGGCCGGACTGGCGGCGGCAGTCGGCGCGGGCGTAGCTGGGCTGACCGCGCTGACCACCGACGACCTGGCCGATCTGTCGGCGGTCGCGTTGCTCGGCACGATGGCCCTGGTCGTGGCGGCGGCGCTGCTGGCACCGGCGGTGGTGCCCGCCCTGGTCCGAGTGCTCGGTCGAGCCCTGCCCGGGGTGCTCGGCGAAGTGGTCCGGGGCAGCGCCGCGACAGCGGTCCGCCGCACCGCCTCGACGGCGGCACCGGTGCTGCTCACCGTGGCCTTCGCGGTCTTCATCTTCGGCAATGTGCAGACCACCACCGGTGCGTACGCCGCCGCCCGGGAGGCGTCCGTGCGGGCCGGTGCGGTGCTGATCCCCGACGGCACCCCGGGGCTGACCGACGCGGCGGTGACCAGTGCGGCGGGAGCGGCGCTGCTGAGCACCGAGGCGTACGTGGCCGACACGGTGATCACCGCGATCGGCACCGATCCGGCGTCACTCGGCTCGGTGGCGGCCCGGATGTCGGTGCTGTCCGGCTCCACTTCCGCCCTGTCCGAGCCGGACACGGTGGCGGTCGCGCACGCCACGGCGGACCGTTTCGGCTGGTCGATTGGGGACACCGTGCGGGTGATCTTCGCCGACGGCCAGCCGGTCGGGCTGCGGGTGGTGGCCGTGGTCGCTGACGGTGGCTTCCCCGGCGACCTGCTGCTGGACCGGGCCCTGCTCCGACAACGGAACCCGTCCGTGCTCGCCGCCGCGGTGCTGCTGACCGGGCCGCCGCCGGGCCGGACGCCACCCGGGGCGGAGTTGGTGGACGTCGCCACGTACGCGGCTCGTGCCGACGCCGAGGAGGACCGACTGGTGTGGCTGGCGACGCTGCTCATGGTCGGCGTATCCGCCGGATACGGCGCGTTGGCGGTGGCCAGCACGTTGGCGCTGGCCACCGTGACCCGGACCCGGGACCTGCGGCTGCTGCGACTGGCCGGCGCGACCCGCCGTCAGGTGTTGCTGTCCGTGGCGGCCGAGTCGGCGCTGGTGGTGGCGATCGGCGCGCTGCTCGGCGGGGTAGCGGCGTTGCTCGCACTGCTCGGCTCGGTGGGCGCACTGGCCGAGCAGGCCGGCGCGCCCGTCGACCTGGTCGTGCCCTGGCCCGCCGCTGCTGCAGTCGTCACCCTCTGCCTGGCCCTGGCAATCCTCGCCAGCACCCTCCCCGCCCAATCCCTGACCTCCCGCTGACCCCCCACCCCGCGCTCCCCACCCCGCGCTCCCCACCCCGCGCTCCCCACCCCGCGCCGATCTTGCACTTTCGGTCGCCGATAAGCCCCTGTAAGGGGCTTTTGCCCCGACAGAAAGTGCAAGATCGCGGTCTTCGGGACGCCTCGCAGGCGTGAAGACCGGCAGCGGCTCACCCCCCGTCGCCCGTCCCACTGGCCAGATCACTCCCAGCGGGCAATCTTGGACATTTCCTGCCCCCAGAGGGGCCTCCCGAGTCCAAGATCTACTGCAGCGGGGGTGGTTTTCGGGGGATATATCGGGCGAGGTGGTTCGGTCTGCCGCTGAGGTCGGCGGCGGGGCAGTGCGCGGGGTGGGGCAGGGCGCGGCGGAGTAGGGGCGCGCTGGCGGGGTGGGGTTGGCCTTTGGTGCTCCGCTGCGCGAAGCGGCCCTAATCGGGAGGAAGTAGGTCTGCTTCCGAGTTAGGAGGACTCGCGGGCGGCGGGGCCGCTGCCGAAGAGGACGTCGTCCCAGCTGGGCAGCCGCTTGCGCGGCTTGCCGGAGGCGTCGGAGGTCTCCGTCGTGGCCGCGCCCTGCCGACGCGGTCGGAGCACGGCCAGCGAGGGTACGGCCGGAACCTCCTTCGGCGCGTCGGAGTCGTCGTCGAACGCCGAGCCCTGACCACCGCCGAGCAGCGCGGCGGCCCCGCCACTGACGGCCCGCTGCCGGGGCGAGTCCGACCCGGCCAGCGCGGCCGGCGAACGGGGCTCGAGACCGCGACCAGAGGTCGAGCCGAGCGGCCGGTCGAGCGAGGCGAGCAGGGCATCCCGGCCGGCCCGGATCGGGTCACGGCCCGGCCGGCCCGGATCGGCGGGCGCCGGCAAACCGTGCCCGCCCCGGCTCGGCTCGCCGCGCGACGGGGTGGGCAGGGCGTGGCCGCCCCGCTCCGGCGCCGGCTCCTGGCCCAGGATCGGGATCGGGCGCTCGGCGCAGAGGTACTGTGCCATGTCGTCGTGCGGGGTCACCGACTGGCGGGTCTTGTCGAGATCCCAGACCGCCTGTGCGGTGGCCTTGCCCGACGGCCAGGTGGCGACGATCCGCCAGGTGCCGTCCTCGCGGCGCCACGCGTCCCAGGAGATCTTCTCGGTGTCGATCCCGTGCTGGGCGAGCCGGCCGTTGACCACCTCGGCGAGCGGCGTCGGCTTCTCGGCGCCCTTCAGTCGGGTGCGGCGGGCGTGCTGGGCGAGCATCGCCCGCTCCTGAAGCACCGGCCCGGCGTAGCGGAGCACCCGGTCGACCGGAACGCCCGCGATGCGGGCCACGTCCTCGGCGGACTCACCGGCGCGGATCCGGGCCTGGATGTCCCGTGGGGACAGCGACGGCACCGGATCGGCGGCAGAAGCCACCGCGAGCGTGGGCGCGCCCGGCTCGGCGTGCAGTGCTCCGGCGATACGCTCGTCGATGGGCAGGGCGAGCAGCCGCCCGACCTCGTCGGCGAGCACCAGGGCCTGGCCGTCCTCGGAGAGGGCGACGAAGCGTACTGGGCGCATCGCGTTGCCTCCGTCCCGCTTCGCTGGCCGTACGCCACGAGCCGGCCACCCGGGCGTTGCGTACCACCGTACGCCCATTCGGGTCCAGGTGGGAGACGCCACGCCCGGGCGGGCGGGCCGATTCGCCGCTGCTCCGCCGCTGTCCGACGGCTCAGCTGGGCCCGACCGCCCGGCGTGAGTGGCCGGGCTCGTGACGGTCGTCGTGGACCGGTTACAGTCGCTCGACGACGTGGTCGATGGATGCCGTCAGCGCCTCCACGTCGGCGGGCTCGACGGCCGGGAAGAGCGCGATCCGCAGCTGGTTGCGGCCCAGCTTGCGGTACGGCTCGGTGTCCACGATGCCGTTGGCGCGCAGCGCCTTGGCGATCGCGGTGGCGTCCACCCCGTCGGCGAAGTCGATGGTGGCGACCACGTTGGAGCGCAGCGCCGGGTCGGTGACGAAGGGCGTGGCGACGGCGGAGCGCTCGGCCCAGCCGTACACGATCGCGGCGCTCTCGGCCGTGCGCTTGGCCGCCCAGGCCAGCCCGCCCTGCGAGTTCATCCAGTCGGTCTGCTCGGCGGCGAGGAAGATGGTGGCCAGCGCCGGGGTGTTGTACGTCTGCTCCAGCCGCGAGTTGTCGATCGCGGTGACCAGGTCGAGGAAGGCCGGGATGTACCGGCCCGACGCCTTGACCTCGGTGGCCCGCGCCAGCGCGGCCGGCGACATCAGGGCCAGCCAGAGCCCACCGTCGGAGCCGAAGCACTTCTGCGGGGCGAAGTAGTAGACGTCGGTCTCGCCGACGTTGACCTCCAGCCCGCCCGCGCCGGAGGTGGCGTCGACCAGCAGCAGCGAGTCGGGGTCGGCCCCGGCGACGCGGCCGATCGGCACCGCCACGCCGGTCGAGGTCTCGTTGTGCGGGGTGGCGTAGACGTCCACGCCGGCCTCGGCGACCAGGGTCGGCGCGCTGCCCGCGTCCGACTTGCGGATCGTCGGCTCGCCGAGGAACGGCGCGTCCTTGACGGCCTTGGCGAACTTCGCGCCGAACTCGCCGAAGTTGGCGAACTGGGCCCGGTCGCGGATCAGGCCGAACGTGGCGACCTCCCAGAACGCGGTGGTGCCACCGTTGCCGATGATCACCTCGTAGCCCTCGGGGAGGGAGAAGAACTCGGCGATGCCGGCGCGCAACCGAGCCACCTGGTCGCGGACGGTCTTCTGCCGGTGCGAGGTGCCCAGGTAGCTGGTCGCCACCTCGGCGAGCGCGGAGACCGCGGCCGGACGGACCTTGGACGGCCCGCAGCCGAAGCGGCCGTCGGCGGGCTTGATCTCGTCGGGAATCCGAATGGTCGGTGCGTCAGCCACGATCTTGAAGATCCTTCCGAATGGGCGAGGGTGGACCCGGTCACGCCGGTGCGGATCGCCATGCGTGGCGCGCACGGCTCGGTCGAAATCCGGGCCCCGGTCCGGCGACACTGCCGATCCTCATCCTCGCACCAGCGGTGCCCTGACCGGCCGCTGGTCCCACGCGGAACCATGAGGTATCCGCCACAGCCGCACCTTCCCCGCGCCCCGGGCACGCCGCTGACCGGATGCCGGCACCAAGCCGGGCGGGGCCGAGTGTCAAGAAGGGCACCTTTCTCTACCTGAGGCGTTAAAAGGTGCCCTTCCTTACACGTCAGGCGCTGTGGGGGAGGCTGTCCCAGCCGTCAACCTCCTGCGGCTTGCGAGGGCTCGGGCCGACGTAGCGGGCGGAGGGGCGGACGAGGCGCTTGAGCTTCTTCTGCTCCAGGATGTGCGCGCTCCAACCGCCCATCCGCGCGCAGGTGAACATCGAGGTGAACATGTGCGCCGGCACCTCGGCGAAGTCGAGCACCACGGCGGACCAGAACTCGACGTTGGTGGCGAGCACCCGGTCCGGGCGGCGGGCCTGCAACTCGGTCAGGGCGGCCTTCTCCAGCGCCTCGGCGATTTCGAACCGCGGCGCGCCCAACTCCTTGGCCGTGCGGCGGAGCACCCGGGCGCGCGGGTCCTCGGCCCGGTACACCCGGTGGCCGAAGCCCATCAGCCGCTCACCCCGGTCGAGCACGCCCTTGACGTAGCTCTCGGCGTCGCCGCTGCGCTCGACCGCCTCCAGCATGCTCAGCACCCGCGACGGAGCACCGCCGTGCAGCGGGCCGGAGAGCGCGCCGATGCCGGAGGAGATGCAGGCTGCGGCGTCCGCGCCGGTGGAGGCGACGATCCGCGCGGTGAAGGTGGAGGCGTTGAGGCCGTGCTCGGCCGCCGAGATGAAGTACGCGTCCACGGCCTTGACGTGCCGCGGGTCGGGCTCGCCGCGCCACCGCTTCATGAAGCGCTCGACCACCGTCGAGGCCTTGTCGATCTCCTTCTGCGGCACCGCCGGCAGCCCGAGACCGCGGGCGGACTGGGCGACGAAGGAGAGCGCGGTGACCGACACCCGGGCCAGGTCCTCGCGGGCCCGCTCGTCGGAGATGTCCAGCATCTGCTGCAATCCCCAGTACGGCGCGAGCATCGCCACGGCGGACTGCACGTCGACCCGGATGTCGCCGGAGTGCACGGGCACCGGGAACGGTTCGGCCGGCGGCAGGCCGGGGCCGAACCGGCCGTCGACCAGCAGAGCCCAGACGTTGCCGAAGGAGACCTGGCCGATCAGGTCCTCGATGTCGACCCCGCGGTAGCGCAGCGCGCCACCCTCGCGGTCGGGCTCGGCGATCTTGGTTTCGAACGCTACGACGCCCTCAAGTCCGGGTTTGAAATCGGCCATCTCACTACTCCTGGTGTGTCGTCGGTGCGCCCGCCCGGGCTCGGTGTCCCGGCCCCGGCCGGGTGAGCGCCTTAGGCGACCCTCAGGGATGTGTTCGTGACATCTTGCCCGCTGGTGATCGGGTATGCGAGATGCCGTCGATGTGCTGCACACGACATCCCCGGACGTGTGGGTCGCCGCCCGTTCGGCAAGACTGGACCGTACATGCAGGTCGGGCCGGTACCGGCCCGGTGCGCCGGGGAGGGCACGTGACGGGGGACACACCGCGGCCAGCGGGGATGCGCCATGAGTACGCCGCCGAGTCCGGGCTGATCGAGGCCGACCTGGCGGGTGACTGGCACACCCAGTTCGACCGCTGGTTCGCCGAGGCGGTGGCCGCCGGGCTGCCCGAGCCGAACGCCATGGTGGTGGGCACCGCCGACGTCGCCGGGTGGCCGAGCGCGCGGACCGTGCTGCTCAAGGGGTACGACCCGGACGGCTTCGTCTTCTTCACCAACTACCGGTCCCGCAAGGGGGTCGAGGCCCTCGCCAACCCGCACGCCAGCCTGGTCTTCCCCTGGTTCCCGATGCACCGGCAGGTGATCGTCGCCGGCTCGGTGCAGCCGGTCGGGCGGACGGAGACCGAGGCGTACTTCGCCAGCCGACCGCGTGGCTCCCAACTGGGCGCGTGGGCCAGTGCCCAGTCGGCGGTGCTGCCGGACCGGGTCGCGCTGGACGACGCCTACCGTGCGGCGGCGGAGCGGTTCGCCGACGTGGATCCGATCCCCGCCCCCGAGCACTGGGGTGGGCTGCGGGTACGGCCCGAGTCGGTCGAGTTCTGGCAGGGCCGGGCCAGCCGGCTGCACGACCGGCTGTGCTTCCGCCGTACCGACGGTGGCTGGGTCGTCCAGCGGCTGGCTCCGTGACCGCGACCGAGACCACCCGGCCGCGCGAGCAGCGCCGCTGGGCGATCGACCTGCGTCCGCTGCGGGTGCCGGCGTACCGGCGGCTGTGGCTCGGCAACGGCATCGCGATGTTCGGCTTCCAGTTCACCGCGGTCGCCGTACCGGTGGAGATGTACGCGCTGACGCAGGACTCGCTCTGGGTGGGGCTGCTCGGCGTCGCCGCTTTCGTACCGCTGCTGGTTTTCGGGTTGTGGGGCGGCGCGGTGGCCGACGCCGTCGACCGGCGCCGGGTGCTGCTGGGCAGCTCGGTGCTGCTCTGGGTCTCCGTGCTGGGGCTGCTGGCGCAGGCCCTGCTGGGCGTCGGCAGCCCGGTGCTGCTGCTGGCCCTGGTGGCGCTGAGTTCGGTCTCGTTCGCGATCGGCGGTCCGGCCCGCGGCGCGCTCGTCGGCCGGCTGGTTCCGGCCGAGCTGGTCCCCGCCGCCACCACGCTGAACTTCACCACGGCGATGGCCACCGCGGTCCTCGGTCCGCTGGCCGCCGGCCTGATCCTCGCCGCCTTCGAGCTCGGGGTCGCGCTGCCGGTCGCGTACGGGCTGGACGCCACGCTGCTGGTGGCCCTGGTCTGGGCGGCGGTCCGGCTGCCCGCCATGCCGCCCGAGCCGGACCCGGACGGCGGGCCCCGGCAGGCCGGGCTGCGCAGCATCGTCGACGGCGTCCGCTACCTGGCCGGCGCGCCGGTGCTGCTGCTCTCCTTCGCGATCGACCTGATCGCGATGGTGTTCGCCTACCCCCGGGCGCTCTTTCCCGAGGTGGCGGCCGAGCGGTTCGGCGGCGGCGCGGCGGTGGGCTGGTTGTACAGCTCGATCGCGATCGGTTCGCTGCTCGCCGGGCTGCTGTCCGGCTGGATCGGCCGGGTCCGTCGGCAGGGGCTGGTGCTGGTGCTGGCCGTCGTCGGGTGGGGCATCGCGGTGGCACTGGCCGGGCTGGCTCGACACCTCTGGCTGGTCGTCGCGCTGCTGGTGCTGGCCGGCGCAGCCGACCTGATCAGCTCGGTGGTACGGCAGTCGATGCTGATCGTCTACGCGCCGGACCGGATGCGCGGGCGGCTCCAGGGGGTCAACACGGTCGTGGTGGCCGGCGGGCCGCGCCTGGGCGACCTACGGGCCGGCGTCATGGGGGCTGGCCTCGGCAGCGGGGTGGCCTGGGTCGGTGGCGGCCTGGCGGCCGCGGCGCTCGCGGTGCTGCTCGCGGTGGCGTTCCCGACGCTGGCCCGCTACCGCGCGCAGATCGGGCCGAGCGGGGAGAACGTTTCCGTCGATCGCCGACCGCGGCGAGCGGACGGCGACCCTGCCGGCTAGGGTCTGGCGACATGGAAACCCGCGAGCCGCGTCCCCTGTCCGGGGCACAGTGGACCATTTCCGCCGCCGGTCACGAGGCGGTCATCGTCGAGGTGGGTGGCGGACTGCGCGCCTACCGGCAGGACGGCGTCGAGCACCTCGACGGGTACGCCACCGACGAGATGTGCCCTGGTTCGGCCGGTCAGGTGCTGGCGCCCTGGCCGAACCGGATCCGCGACGGCGTCTACACCTTCGGCGGGCGGTCGCTACAGCTCAACATCACCGAGCCGGAGCGGAACACCGCCCTGCACGGCCTGGTGAACTGGGCGTCGTGGCAGCTGATCGAGCAGCGGCCGGACGAGATCACGGTCGGCTACGACCTGCTGCCGCAGCCGGGTTACCCGTGGCCGTTGCGGCTGCGTACCCGGTGGAGCGTGGCAGCGGAGGGGCTGCGGGGCGAGCACGAGGTGACGAACGTCGGCGTCGAGCCGGCGCCGTTCGGCTTCTCCGTGCACCCGTACCTGCGCCTGCCCGGAGTGGCGGTGGAGGACATCGCGCTGCGGGTACCCGCCCAGACCCTGATGGTGGTGGACAGCCGGCTGTTGCCGGTTGGCGTGACCCGGGTCGCCGGCACCGAGTACGACTACACCGAGCCGCGGCGCATCGGCGACGCGGTGCTGGACCACGCCTTCGGGCAGGTGGTGCGGGACGCCGACGAGGGCTCGGCGGTGACCCTCACCGGCCCGGACGGCACGGGCGGGCTGCGGATCTGGGCCGACGCGCAGTTCGGCTGGTGGCAGGTCTACACCGGTGACACGTTGCCCGGTGAGCGGTTCCGCCGGTCGGTCGCGGTGGAGCCGATGACCTGCCCGCCGGACGCGTTCCGCTCCGGCCGGGATGTGATCGTCCTGGCGCCGGGCGACACCTGGCGTGGCGTCTGGGGCATCCGGCCCGGCAGTTGAGCGGCCGAGTGCCGGCTCGGGCGACGGGTCGGGGCCTGCCGGGGGCGAGTGAGGAGCAGAGCGTGGAGTTCGCGGAGGTCGTACGGCGGCGCCGGATGGTGCGCAACTACGACCCGGACCGCGCGGTCCCGCCGGAGGTGGTCCAGCGGTTGTTGGAGCACGCGGTGCGGGCCCCGTCGGCGGGTTTCTCCCAGGGCTGGGGGTTCCTCGTGCTGGAGGAGCCGGCGGACCGGGAACGCTTCTGGGCGGCCAGCACCCCGGAGGGCGGCGGGAGGGAGCGCTGGCTGGCCGGAATGCGCCGGGCCCCACTGATCGTGGTGCCGCACGCGAACCGCTCGGTCTACCTTGAGCGCTACGCGGAACCGGACAAGGGCTGGGCGGACCGGTCGACGGAGCACTGGCCGGTGCCGTACTGGTACATCGACACCGGCTTCGCCGCGCTGCTGATGATGCTGACCGCGGTCGACGAGGGGCTCGGCTCGTGCTTCTTCGGCATCCCGCCGCAGCGGCTGGAGTCCTACCGCGCGGCGTTCGGCGTGCCGGAGGCGTACGATCCGATCGGCGCGCTCACGATCGGTTACCGTGCGCCCGACCACCGGTCACCATCGCTGCGTCGGGGACGCCGTCCGGTGGAAGAGGTTGTCCGACGAGGGCGATGGAGCTGACCCGAAGCGGCGGTTTTGTCCGGATGTAACCGGACGGCGGGAGCGAAACTGGCATCAGGGAGCAGAACGTGGGGTGCGGGGTGCGGCTACGCTGGCAAGGTCATCGGTGCTGCGGGTCGCGGTGCCGTGCCGCGACCCGGCCCGGTGTCGCGGCTCGTCCCGGCCAGGGGGAGGGGAGCGTGCCGTCGTGATCTTCAGAGCGGTCCGGGACGGGCGTCCCTACCCGGAACACAATCTGACCCTCAAGCAGTGGGCGGAGATCCCACCCCGCCCGCTGCGCCTGGACCAACTCATCACCACCAAGCGTGAGCTGGCGCTGGACAAGCTCCTCGCCGAGGACTCCACCTTCTACGGCGACCTCTTCCCGCACGTGGTGCAGTGGAACGGCGGCCTCTACCTGGAGGACGGCCTGCACCGCGCGCTGCGCGCCGCGCTGCAACAGCGCAACCAGATCCACGCCCGGGTGCTCGCGCTCGCCGGGCCGGTCGAGTGAGTTCGGCGAGCTCGGACTGTACCTGCGGAAACGCGTAGCCGTGCTACTCGGCGAGCGGCTGTCGTACCGAGGGCTTACCGTCATCAACAGACAACGCGTCTGACGAGGACGGTGAGGGCGATGGCACGCGACGGCGGCATCAACGAGCCCACCAGCGCATATCCCGAGGTTGATTCACATCCGGGCGGGTCGGATGGCCCGCCCCCGTCGTCGGGCGGCGGCGCGGTGCGCGCCCTGCTCTGGATGCTCGGCGCGGCGGCGCTGGCGGTGGTGCTGCTGTTCGGCGTGCAGGCCGCCGGGATCCTGCCGGAGTTCCGCAACCCGTTCGCCAAGGAACAGACCGATCGCAGTCAGCCCGCGCTGCTGGAGTCGATGCGGGATCTCAGCCGCTACGTGGCCGCCGAGGGCAACTTCCAGGTCGTGATCGACCTGCAGAACGACCGACGCCACGTGCCGGACTGGCTGCTCAACCAGCGGACGCTCTTCGTCGGCGCGGGCAGCGTGGAGGCGTACGTCGACTTCGGCACGCTCGCCGAGGGGGCGGTCGTGCCGTCGGCGGACGGCAGATCCGTCGAGATCAAGCTGCCCGCGCCGCAGCTCGCCGAGACCAACCTCGACCTGGACAAGAGCTACGTCTTCGCGGAGGAACGTGGCCTGCTCAACCGGGTCGGTGACCTGATCGGCGGCGACCCGAACCGGCAGCAGCAGGTCTACCGACTGGCCGAGGACCGGATCACCGCCGCCGCCCGGGAGAGCGGGCTGGCCGCGCGGGCCGAGGAGAACACCCGCAAGATGCTCGAAGGGCTGCTCGGCTCCCTCGGCTACGAGCGGGTGACCGTCACGTACGTCGCGCCCTGACCCGGTCCCGGCCGGTGCGCCCGACGCATCGGCGCGCCCGGCCGGCGGGTGGTCAGTAACCGGCGACGGGGTGGCGGTCCTCGTTGGGCATGATGATCCAGAGCGCCAGGTAGATGATCACCTGGGTGCCGGGCAGCAGCAGCGACAGCAGGAACAGCAGCCGGACGAGCCCGGCCGACATGCCGAATCGCTGGGCCAGGCCGATGCAGACACCGGCGAACATGCGCCCCTGCCGGGGCCGGACGAGTTTGCGGCTCATCGTGGCACTTCCCCTCTGCGGCGGTGCGCCGCTTCCGTAGTCGACGTTAGAAACGGGTGGCCACTGCGCCCTCGGTCCAGAGGAGGAACGCCGTTCCCCCGACCCGTAGGTGCTTACCCGTGCGGCCAGCCCGCGACGCCTGGGTGACACCGCACCTGGCATGATCGATTGTGGGCCTTTCGGCTCGCCGGATGTCGTGCACTGTTAACCTGTCGTCCGTTGCGCAGGCAGGAGACAGCGGTGACCTCTGGCGTGGGGGCGTTGTGGTCGCACCGCAACTCGTTGCGCATCCTGGTCCGGCGCGATCTCGCGGTGAAGTACCAGCAGTCGGCGCTGGGCTACTTCTGGTCGCTGATCGAGCCGCTGGGGATGGGGGCCATCTACTGGTTCGTCTTCGGCGTGCTCTACTCCCGCGACACCAACCGCCACCTGGGCGATGCCGCCGGGTCGTACCCGCTGTTCCTGATCACCGGGATCTTCGCCTGGATGTGGACCAGCTCGGCGCTGAGCGAGGCGACCAACGCGCTGACCGGCCAGTCCCGGCTGATCACCACCATGAACCTGCCCCGGCAGGTGTTCCCGATCGGCCGGGTCGCCGGCCGCTTCGCCGAGTACGCCGCCGGTGTGCCGATCCTGGCCGCCATCGCGATCTTCTACGCCGCCCACGGCCGGATCGAGCCGGGCTGGTCGCTGCTGGCCCTGCCGCTCGCGGTGCTGGTTCAGGCCACCCTGCTGATCGGAGTCGCGCTGCTGCTGTCGGCGTGCAACGTCCTGATGCGGGACGTGGAGCGGTTCATGCGCCTGGTGATCCGGGTGCTGTTCTACGCCACGCCGATCATCTATCCACTGGGCCTGGTCCGCAGCTCGGGGCTGCCCGAGTGGCTCAAGGTGGGCTACGAACTCAACCCGTTGGTCGGCATCTTCCAACTGCACCACGCCGTGTGGTACCCGGACGAGTTTCCGGCCGCCCGGATGCTCGTCACCACCATCGGCATCAGCGTGCTGGTGCTCGTCGCCGGCTGGTGGGCGTTCCGCCGGCTCGAACCCGCCGTGCTCAAGGAACTCTGATGGCCGACGCGATCATCGAGGCCGAGGGGATCGGCATCCGGTTCGTCCGCAACCGTCGCCGGCAGTTGCGGCTGCGGGAGGTGGTCATCCACCGCGGCCGGCGGGGCGGTGCCGAGGGGCAGTTCTGGCCGCTGCGGGACGTCAGTTTCTCGATCGCGGCCGGCGAGACCGTCGGGGTCGTCGGCCGCAACGGCACCGGCAAGAGCACCCTGCTGCGGCTGATCGCCGGGGTGCTGATCCCCGACGAGGGGCGGATCCGGGTCTCCGGCGCCGTCGCCCCGCTGCTGGAACTCTCCGCCGGCTTCTCCAGCGACCTGACCGGGCGGGAGAACCTCTACCTGGTGGGCGGCCTGCACGGGCTGTCGTCGGCGTACCTGAAGCGGCACTTCGACGAGATCGTGTCGTTCGCCGGCGAGCAGGTCGAGCAGGCGATCGACACCTCGGTACGGCACTACTCGTCCGGCATGAAAGTCCGGCTCGGCTTTGCGATCATCTCCCACCTGCCGCACCCGATCCTGTTGATGGACGAAGTGACGGCGGTTGGGGATGCGGAGTTCCGCGCGAAGTGCTACACGACCATCGACCGTCTGCTCGGGGAGGGGCGCACTTTGGTGCTGGTCTCACACAACGAAAACGATCTGATCCGATTCTGCCGTCGAGGGCTCTACCTCGACGCGGGCCGGCTGAGCGTCGACGGCACGATCGCCGAGGCGCTGGCCGCGTACGACGACGCGGTCACCCGGTGACCCTCGCGATCGTGCTCGCCGCCGGGGCGCCGGCCGCGAGCCTGCCGACGGGTGCCGGTGAGTCGCTGGCCGACCGGCTGGCCGCCCAGTGGCGCCGGGCGGGGGTGTCCGAGGTGCGGGTCGCCGCCGACCTCGACGAGGTGGCCGACCTGGCCGGCCAGGCCGACGGACCGGTGCTGGTCAGCGGCGCCGACCTGGTCGCGCACACCGCAGTGCTGCGGCACCTGCTGACCAGCCCGGTGGGTGCGACCGTGGCGCTGGTGCTCACCGACCCGCCCGCCGGCGGCCGGACGGCGGTACGCGAGGAGCGTGGCCAGGTGGTCGACGCCGGTCCGGCCGAGCGGCTGGCGGGCGCGACCACCGGCATCTTCGGGGGCGCGTTGCGGGTCCGCCGCGACGACGTGCCGGCGCTGGTCGCCGCCGCCCGTACCGCTGCGGCTGGGGAACTGTCGACCGGCTCCGGCTCGACCGGGCCCGCCGTGGACCGGGTCTTCGCGGGGCTCACCGGGCAGGGGACGCTGGTCCTCGCCCATCGGGTACGCCTGCTGGTCGCGCACCGGGTCGACGACGCGGCCGGACTGGCCGGTGCGGAGGCGGCGATCGCCGCCGTGCCCGAGGACCGGGCCGAACTTCGGCTGTCGGTGAAGGAGAAGGACGACTTCTTCACCACGTACTTCGTCAGCACCTGGTCGCCGTACGTCACCAAGGCCGCGGCCCGGCTAGGGCTGAGCCCGACCGGCGTCACCATGCTGTCGGTGGGGTTCGCGGTGGCCGCGGCGGCGTTCTTCGCCACCGGCGGCCGGCCGGCGCTGGTGACCGGCGCGATCCTGCTCTACCTCGGATTCGTCCTGGACTGCGTGGACGGTCAACTGGCCCGGTACACCCGCAACTTCAGCGCCTGGGGCGGCTGGCTGGACACCATGGCCGACCGGGCCAAGGAGTACCTGGTCTACGCCGGCCTGGGTTGGGGTGCCACCGCGGCCGGGTTCCGGTACGGCTGGGCGCTGGCGATCGCCGCGATGGCGTTGCAAACCGTGCGGCACATGACCGACGCCTGGTACGGCGTACTGCACGACGAGGCGGCCCGGCGGCCGAAGGACGTCGGCACCGGCGGCGGGGGCATCGGCGACCGGCTGAACGCCGCGTCCACGAAGGTGCAGGCCGATGCGGGCTCGGTGTCGTACTGGCTGAAACGGACGGTGGTCTTCCCGATCGGGGAACGGTGGGCGCTGATCGCGCTGGCCGTGGCGCTGTTCGACCAGCGGGTCGCCCTGCTGGCGGTGCTGACCTGGGGGGTGCTGGCGTTCGCGTACACCGGTGCGCTGCGTACGCTGCGGGCGCGCTGGATGGGGGTGTCGGTGCTGGACACGGTCGACGCGACCCTGCACCGCGACGACGGCCCGCTGGCCGCGCGGCTGCCGCTGTCGCGCCGTCCGGGGTCGCTGGACTGGCTCGTGCCGGCCGCGCTGCGGGCGGCGGAGTACCTGTTCGCGATCGCGGCCGGGGTGATCGGCGGCGCGCCGGCCTGGCTGATCTTCGGGTACCTCTTCGTGCTCACGCTGCACCACTACGACCTGGTGGCCCGGCTGGAGAAACGGCAGCCCGCCCCGCCGTTGCACGCCGCCACCCTCGGTTGGGAGGGCCGGTCGATGCTGCTGGCATTGGCGGCGATCGCCGGATTTGTGAACATCGCCCTGGTTACACTCGGTGTCTACCTCCTGGTGCTCTTCGTGGTGAGCGTCGTGCTGGCCTGGTTCGTCCGGCCGACCCGGGCCGCGCGGGTGCCGGCGGGTGCGGGAGGCCGCGCGACGATCTGACGGGGGCCGGGACGACGATGACGCTGATCAGCTTCGTCGTCCCGGCCTTTCGCGTGCAGGGCTACCTGCGGGAATGCCTGGACTCGATCCTCGGTCAGCCGGTCACCGGGATCGAGGTGATCGGCGTCGACGACGGCTCGCCCGACGCCAGCGGCGACATCCTCGACGAGTACGCGGCCCGCGACGACCGGGTACGGGTGGTCCGGCTGGACCGCAACGTCGGGCTCGGCCCGGCCCGCAACGCCGGCCTGGATCAGGCCGTCGGCGAGTACGTCTGGTTCGTCGACGGTGACGACTGGCTCGCCCGGGACTGTCTCACCGAGGTCGCCGCCAGACTGCGCGACACCCGACCCGACGTGCTGCTGGTCGACCACGTCCGGGCGTACTGGGACAACACGGCCACCCGCAGCGCGATGGAGCAGGTCTTTCCGGAGCCGCCGGGCCCGGGCACGTTCCGACTGGTCGACCGGCCGGAGACGCTGGAACTGCTGCACACCGCGTGGAACCGGTTGGTCCGCCGGCAGTTCCTGGCCGACATCGGGCTGCGCTTCGCCCCCGGCTGGTACGAGGACGTGTCGTTCAGCTATCCGCTGCTGCTGGCCGCCGACCGGATCGGCGTGCTCCACGTGGTCTGCGTGCACTACCGGCAGCGCCGCGCGGGGGCGATCACCAGGACCCGGGGTGAGCGGCACTTCGACGTGTTCGAGCAGTGGCACCGGGTGTTCCGGGAGGTCGACCGGCTCGGCGCCGGGCAACTGCGGTCGGCGGTCTTCGAGCGGATGATGTGGCACTACCTGACCGTGCTCGGCAACGGCGCCCGGATCGCCCCCGAACTGCGGCCGGCCTTCTTCGCCCGGGTGACGATCGAGCACGCCCGGCTCCGGCCACCCGGTGGGCACCGGATACCCGATGGCGTCGAAGGGCTCAAACACCGGCTGGTGGCGGCCGGTCGATGGCGTACGTTCAGCGCCCTGCGCGCCACCAACCAGGTGGGCGAGATCGCCCGCCGGGTCGGGCGCCGGATGCTCCCGCCGGCCGGGATCGCCGCGCGGGCGGCGCGGGACCTCACGCTGCGCGGGTACCACCGGGCGGAGCTGTGCCGCCCGCTCGACGAGAACCTCGCGCTGTACGCGGCCTACTGGTACCGCGGCTACGCCTGCAACCCGGCGGCGATCTACGAGGCGGCCCGGCGGCTGGCGCCGCAGATCCGGGGCGTGTGGATCGTCCGCCGCGACCGGGTGCACACCCTGCCCGAGGGAGTCGAGTACGTGGTGGCCGGGACGGCCGCGTACCACCGGATGCTGGCTCGGGCACGGTGGCTGATCAACAACGTCAACTTCCCGGACGGGGTGGCCAAGCGCCCGGGCTCGGTGCACGTGCAGACCCATCACGGCACGCCGGTCAAGGTGATGGGGCTGGACCAGCAGCGGTACCCGCTGGGCGCGGTCGGGATGGACTTCGCCGGGCTGCTGCGTCGGGTGGACCGGTGGGACTACAGCGTCACCTCGAACAGCTTCTCCACCCAGATGTGGGAACGTGCCTATCCGGCCGCGTACACCACCTTGGAGGTGGGGTACCCGCGCAACGACCGGTTGGTCACCGCCACCACGGAGGAGGTGCTGCGGTTGCGCACCACGCTCGGCGCCGGCCTCGGCGAGCAGGTGGTGCTGTACGCCCCGACGCACCGCGAGCACCTGCCCCGGTACCGGCCGCCCTTCGATCCGGAACGACTGCTCGACGCGCTCGGCCCGTCCGGACTGCTGCTGGTCCGCAGCCACTACTTCGAGGACGCGGACCGGCGGGTGCGGCACCCGGCCAACCGGGACCGGATCGTGGACGTCACCGACCATCCCCGGGTCGAAGACCTCTACCTCGCGGCCGACGTGCTGGTCACCGACTACTCCTCGGCGATGTTCGACTACGCCGTCCTGGACCGGCCGATCGTGGTGTACGCCCCGGACTGGGACGCGTACCGGCTGACCCGGGGCGTCTATTTCGACATCACCGCCGAGGCGCCCGGCCCGGTGGCGCGTACCTTCGCCGGGCTGCTCGACGTGTTCGGCCGGGGGGACGCGTACTCGTCCGCCGCCGACCAGACACGGGCGCGCTTCCGGGAGCGGTTCTGCGCGCTCGAGGACGGGCACGCCGCCGAGCGGGTGGTCGGCCGGGTCTTCCTCGGCGAGCCGAGCGCCTGAGCCGCCACTACGTCAATCGAGGGAGCGTAATAGGTCTGTCACGACCTGAACATGACACGTTTACCCGATGTGCTGCCGCGATGATCCTGGTCACAGTCATTCCGGGTTCCGTTGACGACGTGGGGGAGGAGACGGTGACCACCGTCGCGCTCAAGGATGTCACCAAGGTCTTCCGAGACGGCACCGTCGCGGTGGACAGCATCAACCTCGACGTCAACGATGGCGAGTTCATGGTCCTGCTCGGGCCGTCGGGCTGCGGCAAGTCGACCGTGCTGCGGATGGTCGCCGGGCTGGAGGAACCGACCACCGGCGCGGTGATGCTCAACGGGGAACTGGCCAACGACCTGCCGCCCCGGGACCGGAAGATCGCCATGGTCTTCCAGGACTTCGCCCTCTATCCGCACATGAGCGTCGGGGACAACATCGCCTTTCCGCTCAAGCTGGCCGGCGTCGAGCCGGCCCCGCGTGGCGAGCGGGTCACCGACGTGGCCAGCGCGCTCGGCATCGGTGACGTGCTGCCGCGACGACCCAGCCAACTCTCCGGCGGGCAGCGTCAGCGGGTCGCGATGGGCCGGGCGATCGTCCGCCGACCGGGCCTGTTCCTGATGGACGAGCCGCTCTCCAACCTGGACAGCGGCCTGCGGGCCGAACTGCGGGCCGAGATCTCCGGCCTGACCCGGGAACTCGGCGTCACCACCATGTACGTCACCCACGACCAGGCCGAGGCGCTGACCATGGCCGACCGGGTCGCCATCATGCGCAAGGGCGTCCTCCAGGACGTGGGCACCCCCACCCAGGTGTACAACCGCCCGGCGACCCTCTACGTGGCCGCCTTCCTCGGCAGCCCCCGGATGAACCTGCTGGAGGCGTCGGTCTACGTCCACCTCGACCGGTACGTCACGCTCACCCTCGGCGACCAGGCCCTCTACCTGCCCTGGGACGACATCCGCAGCCGTGCCGTGGCGCACTACCACGGCGAGCGCATCGTGGTCGGGATGCGGGCGGAGGCGCTCACCCCGGTCGCCCCGGACTCCCCCGGCGACGTGCTCCACGGCCGGATCCGCTATCTCGAACACCACGGCCACGAGTCGCTGGCCTTCCTCGACATCGGCGCCACCGCGATCATGGTCGACGAGATCGGAGCCCTGCCGGACGGCGACACCCCGACCGGACAGCGCGGCCTGCGCCGCTTCAGCCAGGTGATGCAGCGCCTCACCGTCCGCACCAGCAGGGAGCCGGCGTCGACGTCTGCCGACCACAACCGCACCAGCGTTCTGGCCGACCCCGGCCGCCACCATCGCCGCCCCGCCGAACTCGCCGTCCGACTCGCGCCCTACCCGGCCGTCACCGCCGGCCACTCGTTGGCCATCAAGGTACGCATGGACGCCCTGCACTTCTTCGACGACCGCGGCGACCGCATCGACGTCGGCTGGCGCTGAGGTGTAAGGAAGGGCCCCCTATTAACGCCTGCGGTAGAGGAAGGGCCCCTTATTAACGCCTGCGGGAAAGGAAGGGCTCTGTTGCCGTAGGTCCGGTCGGCGGCCGATCCCGGCAGGATCGGTTCCGGCAGGCCGTGTTTCCTGGTGGCGCCCGGCGGCCAGGCGGCGTGATGCCCTTCATGTTGTCCCTGTCGAGCTGAACCGTTTATGCCATCACAAGATGATCCCGGCGGCGGTGGGCTGCGAATCGATGCACCGCTTGGCGCTGCCCGGGCGAGGGCCGCGATTCGTTCACGCTCTCAGCTCGACAGGGTCAACCCCGCGCGGCAACGTGCGGCGACCGCCATGCGACGTGCGGCGACCGCCATGCGACGTGCGGCGACCGCCATGCGACGTGCGGCAACCGCCGTGCGACGTGCGGCGACCGCCGTGGCGCCTGACGCTGCTGGTGGGGGTGGCGGGGCGGCGGGGCGGTGCGGACGGGGGCAGCGTGTGGAGTCAGGGGCGTGGGCGGCGGTAGGGGGCCCAGGCGACGAAGCGGGTGAAGAGGGTGCGTGGGGCGGGGCCGTCGTCGGGGTTGAGCCGGTACAGGTCGCGGGTCGCTTCGTAGAAGAGCCCGGCCAGGTAGATCGACAGGCCGATTTCGTTGTGGTCGTACTCGACCTTGAGCAGGATGCGCGCCATCGCGCACGGCCACGGATGGCCGCAGGCCCGGCAGCACCACATCGGACGCAGCGGGGTGTGCGGCTTCTCGTGCGAGGGGTACGCCCGGGGCCGGTCGGGCGCCGGCCCGTCACCCGGCTGCGGCAACTGCTGGCTGATCACATTGGACTCCTCGTCGCACGGCTGTCCGGGGCGTCGGGGCCCCGTCCATCAGGGGCGAGCGGGACGGATCCCGACCGAATCCCCGCGATATGCCGCAACTCGGGGAATCCGTACGTGACAGTTTGGTGATGGTCCAACTACGTTCGGAAGTGGTTCGGGTTCTACCAGCCCGGCCGTACGACACGGTCGTCACCGGAGTGCAGAGGTGTGCAGATGGATCGGTTACCCATGCTGGAGTTGTTCGCCGGTGAGCTGCGCCGGCTGCGGACCAAGGCCGGCCTCTCCCAGGAGGCGCTCGGCGAGCAGATCAGCTACTCGGCCTCGCTGGTGGCGTCGGTCGAGCAGTGCCGTCGCCCGCCCCGGGAAGAGTTCGCCCTGCGTTGCGACGACGCGCTGCACGGCGAGGGGCTGCTGGTCCGCATCCGGGAGGCGATCCTCAAGGAGAGCCTGATGCCGTGGTTCCGCGAGTGGGTGACGATCGAGCAGGAAGCGACCGCCCTGTGCAGCTTCGAGCCGCTGGTCGTGCCCGGCCTGCTGCAAACCGAGGAGTACGCCCGCGCGCTGCACGAGGGCGCGAGCCAACTCGTCGGCGACGCAATGGAGCAGCAGGTGGCCGCGAGAATTGCCCGGCAGAAGGTGCTCATCCGGCCCAACCCGCCGCTGCTGGTGGCGGTGCTCGACTACACGGTGCTGGAGCGCCCGATCGGTGACCCGAAGGTGATGCAGGAGCAGTTGCGACACCTGGTGGAGGTGGGCCGGCGGACCCGGGTGCACCTGCACGTGGTGCCCAAGGGCGTCGGCGCCTATCCGGGGCTGAACGGTGCCTTCGTGATCGCCACACCACCCGAGGGCGAGGATCTCGTCTATCTCGACAACCAATTGCAGGGCACCATTGTGGAGCGCACCGTGGACGTAAACTTGCTGCGGCAGAACTGGGAATCCGTCCGGGCCGAAGCGTTACCCCACCGGGCCACCCTCAAACTGATCTCGGAGGCGGCGGAATCATGGACCTGACCGGCGCGATCTGGCGCAAGAGCACCCGCAGCAGCGGCAATTCTGGCAACTGCGTGGAGGTGGCCGACAACCTGGCGCGGGTGGTCGCCGTCCGCGACAGCAAGGACCGCCAGGGCCCGGTGCTCACCTTCACCCCGAACACCTGGCGCTCCTTCCTGGCCTACGCGAAGCAGCGCTGAGGAACCCCCGATCGGTGGCAGCCCAGCTGTGCTCCGGACCGGCGTGTCGAGCAGCTGCACTGCCACCGATCGGGATCTCGGTTACCTTGCCAGGTAAGTTACTGGCTAGTAGCGTTAGGCGGTATGACCATCGACTCGGGGCAGGTGGCGGCCGGCATGCTCGCGGCGGTGCCCTTCGCCCGTACGCTCGGATTTGAGTTCGTCGAGGTGGCTCCCGAGGCGGAGGGTGGGGTCCGGGCCGTGGTCCGGCTGCCCGACTCGCCGGCCACCCACAACCACGTCGGCGGCCCGCACGCCGGGGCCATGTTCACCCTCGGCGAGACCGCCTCCGGCGCGGTGGTGCTCGCCGCGTTCGGGCATCTGCTCGACCGGGCCACGCCGCTGGCGGTGCGCGCGGAGATCGCGTACCGCAAGCTTGCCCTGGGCCCGGTGCTGGCCACGGCCCGGCTCGGTCGCCCGGTGGCCGAGGTGGCCGCGGAGCTGGCGGCCGGCGAGCGACCGGAGTTTCCGGTACGCGTCGAGATCGCCACCGAGGAGGGCAAGCCGACCTCCGAGATGACCGTCGTTTGGACCCTGCGCCCGAACTGACGCGGGCCGGCTCGACGCCGAAGGGGTTTGCCGCCGGGCGGCGGTGGATAGATTGGTGGGATGCTCGGCCTCCCCGCTCACGTGACCGCGTGTCTCTTCGATCTGGACGGTGTGCTCACGCAGACCGCACGGGTGCACAACGCCGCCTGGACCGAGACCTTCGACGACTTCCTGCGCCGGCACGCCGCCACCGCCGGCGAGCCGTACCAGCCGTTCGACCCCGGCCCGGACTACCACCGTTACGTCGACGGGCGTCCCCGGCTCGACGGCGTACGCACCTTCCTCGCCTCGCGCGGCATCACCCTGCCGGAGGGTACGCCGGACGATCCGCCGGGCGCGCAGACCGTGCACGGCATCGGCAACCAGAAGAACGCCCTGGTGCTGGAGCGGATCCGCAGCATGGGGGTGGACGTCTACCCCGGTTCGGTGACGTACCTGAAGGCGGTGGCCGAGGCCGGCCTGCGCCGAGCCGTCGTCACGGCCAGCGCCAACGGTCGGGAGGTGATGGCCGTCGCCGGGCTGGAACCGCTGCTGGAGGCCCGGGTCGACGGGCTGACCGCCCGCGCCGAAGGGCTGCGCGGCAAACCGCATCCGGACACCTTCCTCGCCGGCGCGAAAGTGCTGGGGGTCGAGCCGAAGCAGGCGGCCGTCTTCGAGGACGCGCTCGCCGGGGTGGAGGCCGGCCGGGCCGGCGGCTTCGGGTACGTGATCGGGGTGGACCGCGTCGGCCAGGCCGACGAACTACGCGCGCACGGCGCGGACGTGGTGGTCACCGACCTCGCCGAGTTGCTCGCCCCGGGGAGGCCCGAATGATCCGGGAGCGGGCGTACCCGGTCGAGCCGTGGCACGTGCGCGAGACCCGGCTCGACATGGACGTCCTCGCCCAGTCCGAGTCGGTCTTCGCGCTCTCCAACGGGCACGTCGGGCTGCGCGGCAACCTGGACGAGGGTGAGCCGCACGGCCTGCCCGGCACCTACCTCAACTCCTTCTACGAGCTGCGTCCGCTGCCGTACGCGGAGGCCGGCTTCGGCTTCCCCGAGTCCGGCCAGACCATCGTCAACGTGACCAACGGCAAGCTGATCCGGCTGCTGGTGGACGACGAGCCGCTGGACGTGCGCTACGGCGAGGTGCTCGCCCACGAGCGGGTCCTCGACCTGCGTTCCGGCACCCTGCACCGGTCGCTGCACTGGCGCTCACCGGCCGGCCGCGAGGTCCGGGTGAACAGCACCCGGTTGGTCTCCTTCCGGCAGCGCTCGGTCGCCGCGATCCGGTACGAGGTCGCGGTGGCCGATGACAAGCCGCTACGGCTGATCGTCCAGTCCGAGTTGGTGGCCAACGAGACACTGCCGCCGCAGAGCCGCGACCCGCGGGTGGCGGCCGTGCTGGAGTCGCCGCTGGAGGCCGAGGAGGAGCTGACCACCCCCGGCGGCGGGTTGCTGATCCACCGGACGAAGGTTTCCGGCCTGCGGGTCGCCGCCGCGATGGAGCACGAGATCGAATCGCCGGCGCGCACCACCATCGACTCGGAGGGGTACGAGGACTGGGTGCGTACCACGGTCGGGTGCGTGCTGGAGCCGGGCCAGAAGCTCTGCGTGATGAAGTACCTGACCTACGGCTGGTCCAGCCGGCGCTCGCTGCCCGCCCTGCGCGACCAGGTCGGCGCCGCGCTGGCCGCCGCCCGGCTGGACGGCTGGGACGGGTTGGTGCGCGAACAGCGGGAGTACCTCGACGAGTTCTGGGACGCCGCGGACGTGGAGGTCGACGGCGACCCGGAGGTGCAGCAGGCGGTCCGGTTCGGGCTGTTCCATGTGCTCCAGGCCGGTGCCCGCGCGGAGCGCCGGCCGATCTCCGCCAAGGGTCTCACCGGCCCCGGGTACGACGGGCACGCCTTCTGGGACACCGAGATGTTCGTGCTGCCGGTGCTGACGTACACCCATCCGGCGGCGGTACGCGACGCGCTCTACTGGCGGCATGCGACGCTGCCGAAGGCCCACGAGCGGGCCCGGACGCTGAACCTGGCCGGCGCGGCCTTCCCGTGGCGCACGATCGAGGGCCCGGAGTCGTCGGGCTACTGGCCGGCGGGCACCGCGGGCTTCCACATCGCGGCGGGCATCGCCGACGCGGTGCGGCGCTACGTGCTGGTCACCGGGGACCGTCAGCTGGAACGCGAGATCGGGCTGACCCTGCTGGTGGAGACCGCACGGCTGTGGCGCTCGCTCGGGCACCACGACCGCGCCGGGCAGTACCACATCGACGGGGTCACCGGCCCGGACGAGTACACCGCTGTCAAGAACGACAACGTCTACACCAACCTGATGGCGCAGCGGAATCTGCTGGCCGCCGCCGACGCCGCGGCGTGTTACCGCGACGAGGCGTACCACCTCGGCGTGACCGACGAGGAGGCGGCCGCGTGGCGGGACGCTGCCGTGGCCATGCACATCCCGTACGACGACGAACTCGACGTGCACCAACAGGTGGAGGGCTTCACCCGGCTGCAGGAGTGGGACTTCGCGGACACGCCGCAGGACAAGTACCCGCTGCTGCTGCACTACCCGTACTTCGATCTGTACCGCAAGCAGGTGATCAAGCAGGCTGACCTGGTGCTGGCCATGCACTGGCGTGGCGACGCGTTCACCGTCGAGGAGAAGCTGCGCAACTTCCTCTACTACGAGCGGCGTACGGTGCGCGACTCGTCGCTGTCGGCGTGCACGCAGGCGGTGCTGGCGGTGGAGGTCGGCTACCCGGACCTGGCGCACAGCTACCTGCGCGAGGCGGCGCTGATGGACCTGCACGACCTGAACGAGAACACCCGTGACGGGGTGCACATGGCCGCCCTCGCCGGGGCGTGGATCGCGCTGGTCGCCGGGTTCGGCGGATTACGGGACCACGATGGCGTGCCGTCCTTCGAGCCACGCCTGTCGAGCCGGCTGAACCGCCTGGCGTTCGCGCTTCAGTGGTGCGGCATGCGGCTCCGGGTCGACGTCCGGTCGCACCAGACGACGTACGCGCTGCACCACGCCGACCCGGACGCGGCGCTGGAGCTACGCCACTACGGCGAACCGGTCCGGGTCACCTGCGCGAAGCCGGTGACCGTGCCGAACCCGCCACCTCGCGCGAATCTCCCGCCGGTCGAGCAGGCCCCCGGCCGGGAGCCCCTGCTCCGCCTGCCGGAGAACCCGATCTGACCGTCGTCTCCCAACGCCGGCGCGACGGTCGCCGGCCGGCGGTCAGATGGGCTCGCCCTGCGATGGCCGGCCGGTGGCGTCGTGCGGCGTCCTGGCCCGGGGGTCGCCGGCCGAACGGGCCTGAGCTGCCTCGTCCGCCCAGTCCCGGCCGTGCTGGATGTCCTGATCCCGCCGCTCGCGCTCGGCGGCCTCGGGAGGACGGGGCTCACGATCATGATGCGGCATGACGGATCCTCACGATCTGGTCGGCGGCGCCTCTGGCACCGTTCCGGCTGGGGTCGGGCGTCGGCTACCCGCCCAGCCCCGGCCGCAAACGGGTGCCGCCTATCCGGGATGCCGGGATCGCGATGGCGTGCGCCTGTTCAGCCCGGGTATCCGGCAGGCGGGATGCCGACGCGGCGGGGAGGGCGAGATGGACCTACGGAGCAGCACGGTGACGGTCCCGGCAGGGGAGGTCGACCTGTCGGCCGACCTGCTGGTGCCGCCGCAACCGGCCGGCGTGGTGCTGTTCGCGCACGGCAGCGGCAGTTCCCGGCACAGCCCCCGCAACGTGGCGGTGGCGCACACGCTCAACGCCGGCGGGCTCGGTACCGTCCTGGTCGACCTGCTGACCCCGGCCGAGGACGAAATGGACGCGGTCACCGCCGAGTTGCGCTTCGACATCGGCCTGCTCGCCGGACGACTGGCCGCGATCGTGGACTGGCTGGCCACCGAGCGCCCCGGCGGGACGGCCTCGGTCGGGCTCTTCGGTGCCAGCACGGGTGCCGCTGCCGCCCTCGTCGCGGCGGCGCAACGGCCGGATCTGGTACGCGCCGTGGTGTCCCGGGGCGGACGCCCAGACCTGGCCGGTGCCGCTCTCGACCAGGTACGCGCGCCGACCCTGCTGCTGGTCGGCGGCCTCGACGAACAGGTCATCACCCTCAACCAGGAGGCGCTGAGCCGACTGACCGCGCCGGCCGAGTTGCGGGTGGTCCCCGGCGCGACCCATCTCTTCGAGGAGCCCGGCACCCTGGAACAGGTTGCCGGGGCGGCGAAACGCTGGTTCCAGGCCAACCTCCCGGTGACCGTCGGCGTGCCGTCCGTCTCCCGCCGGCAGTAATTCCTCTTCACCTCACCCGGCGTCGCGGGGCTCTGGTGATGGCGGTGGGGCCGGTGGATCCGATGGCGCGCCGGCGGGCTGTCGTTGGCGTTGGACGCTGTCGATGACCCGCCAGGCGACGGCGGCGATCGGGACGGCGACGAAGGCACCACCGATGCCGGCGATCAGGGTGCCGGCGGTCACCGCGACCAGGATCACCACCGGGTGCAGCCGTACCTGACGCTTCATGACCAGGGGCTCCAGCAGGTTGCCCTCGATCTGCTGGACGGCGATCACCGCCGCCAGGGTGAGCAGGGCGGTGGTCGGGCCGTCGGCGGCCAGCGCCACCAGCACCGCGACCGCGCCGGCCACGGTCGCGCCGATGATGGGAACGAACCCGCCGATGAAGGTGATCAACGCCAGTGGGAACGCCAGCGGTACACCGAGCAACACCAGGGCAAGGCCGATCCCGACCGCGTCGATCGCCGCGATCAGCATGGTGCCCCGGCTGTACGAACCGAGCGTCCGCCAGCCGACCCGACCGGCCTCGGCGGCGATCTCCCGGTTCGGCCCGGTCATCCGGCGCAGCGTCCAGTGCCATATCGCCCGGCCGTCCTTGAGCAGGAAGAAGAGCAGCACCAGGGCCAGCAGGGCGGAGCCGAGCACCTCGGCGACGGTGCGCGCGCTGGCGAGCGGGTCGACCTGCGGCGAGGTGGCCGCCTGGCGTAGCTGGGCGAGCAGCCGGTCGAGCTGCTCGTCGGTGACCGGCAGCGCCGAGGTGATCAGGTCCCGGGTATGGCCGAGGCCCTGGCGGAGCTCGTCGCCCAACTCGCTGAACTGGTTCGCGGTCAGGTGCCAGACCAGCACCCCGACGCCGCCCAGGCTGCCGAGCAACAGCAGCATGGTGAGCAGGGCGGCCAGCGTGGCAGGCAGCCGCAGCCGGCGCAACGCGAGCTGTACCGGGTCGAGCAGCGCGGTGAGGAAGAGGGTGGCGGCCACCGCGATGGCCAGCGGGGTGACCAGCATGATGATCCGCGCCAGCAGGTAGAACCCGGCGGCGATCACCACCAGGCAGGCGCTCCACACCACCGCGGAACGGACCAGCCAGGGCAGGGCGGCCCAGGTCTGTCGCGGTCCGGCGCCCCGGTTCGGCCCATCCTCGGGCGTACGCCCGGTGCGCGCTGCCACCACGTCGGCCCTCCTCGTGTCCGGCGAGGTCCTACCCGATCGGCGGCCATCCGACACCGGTTTCGCGGTCGGTCCCTGGCGCGACACCCAATGGCTAGGCGGGCACCGGTGCCCGTCCGACGACCACGGCGGGGATGTCGCGGGTCTGGTCGGCGTCGCCGAGCCCGACCAGCGGCAGCAGCGACTCGCGCTCCTCGGCCGGCGGGAGCAGCGCGACGATCATCTCCTCCCGCAGGCTGCGTGCCGCCGCGCCGGCGAGTTCCGCGGCCCGCCACGCCGCCTGCTCGCGTTCCCGGGCCGCCCGCTGCTGGGCGAAGAGGTGGTCGCGTACCGCCCGGCGCAGCATCAACTCCTGCTCGACCGGGTGTAGCCGGGGATCCCAACCGCGGTGCGCGAAGACGTCGCTGAGCTGTTCCACCGACAGCTCCCGCCGCCAGTACGCGTCCAGTGCCGCCCGGTGCAGCCAGCGCTCACGGTCGGCGTACTCGGCGGGGGTGCGCGGGGTCTGCGGCAGGGGCATGGCGGCGGCGTCCGACAGCCGGCGGACATTGGCCTCTGCCGCCTCGTACGCCTGCCAGGCCTGCTCGGCCTCGTCCTGCGTGGCGATCCACTCGTCGCGGCGGCGGCGTGCCGTCGCGTCGGCCCGGTCGGCGGCCACGGCGACCTCCCCGGCCCAGCGGTCCTGGTCCCGCTGCCGGTCGGCGCGCTCGTCCGGGCCGGGCAGCGCGGCGTCCCGAATCCGGGCACCCGCGTCGAAGCGGAGGCGGCGGGGACGCAGCAGCAGACCGGCGACGGCGAGCGTCATCACGCCCAGCAGGCTCAGCCAGATCGTGGCGGCCCGGGGAACGTCGAGCAGTACGGCGGAGAGGGCGGTTCGCATTATCAACACCTCGCGGTCGAAGGAGGGTCGTCGACTGGGCGGGACGGGTGTCTGACGGCCGGCGCCGCCGGAGGTCCGGGCGGTCGCGCTCGTCGCGGATGGCCCACCGGGGTGGCGGGATCGCCGGGGGCGGGATCGAAGCGCCGGGGTGGCGGGGGTGGTCCGCGGGCCGTCGGTCAGGCGGTGGGCGGACCGCGTCGAGTCGGTTCGCCCTCGCCGGCGGCGGCTCGCCAGCCGGTGACATCGGCCGAAACCGCGGTGGCCGGGATCGCGGTGGCCGGGATCGCATGCGCCAGCATGCCGTCGGCCGGGATCGTGTGGATCGCGTCGGCCGGGATCGCGTCGGCCGGGACCGCGTGCGCCGGGATCGCGGTGGCCGCCGCGGGTCGGGTGCCGGCGTGCTCGGACCGGGCCGGGGCGACAAGTCGATGCGGCGCGGTCGGGGTCGTGTCAGTCGCGCGAATCGGCTCGACGAAGGGCCGGGCCACGACCGTGGCGGCGACCGGTGCGGCCGGGAGCTCGATGCCGGGTGTCGGCCCGGTGGCGGCGGTCGTGCCGAAAGCGACCGCGAGCACGAGTGTCGCCAGCGCCAGCCGGGTCAGCTCCCGGAGCGCGCGCAGCGTCGCCGGCCACATCGGACGGGCGAACGCGAAAGACGACACGTGTCCAACCTATCGCCCCCGTGCCCAGATCGCATGGCGGAGACGGTGGCCGAGCCGTGAGCCGCGCCACCGTGTCCCCTGTGGACGACAAAGCTGAGGGAGACCGGCAACAGGGCGATGGGAGCCAGTTGATCGACTCCGTTTCGTCGGTACGGCGGTGTCCGATCGGTCGGGACACCGCCGTTACGGCGAAACGGCGATCGGCGATGATCAGGTTTGCGCGGCACCCCGCGCCCAGGACCACGGGTTGCGGCATCGTGTGGCAGGGCCGCGAGTTGCGGTGTCCAGTGCGATGTCGCCGGTCGCGGATCTGGTCTCCTCGTCCGGCCGCCTGGCGCGCCAGGACCCGATCCCGCCGCCACCCCGCGGTGGCCACCATGGATGGGCTGCTCGGCGGGCCCTCCGCCCTGTTGCCGGTCGCCCTATGGTCGGCGGCGGGGCTCGGTCCGGCGGCGGGAGTGAGGCCAGCGGGTGGGTCAGTCGGCGAGGTCGGCCAGCGGCTCCTCGGTGAACAGGGCCAGCAGGTGGCCGACTTGGCGGTCAGCCTCGGCCGGGTGGCGGAACCGGCCGGCCGGGTTGAGGGTGTATTCGTTGCGGCGGCCGACCCGGGTACGCCGCAGGTAGCCACCCGCCTCCAGGTCCGCGACGATCGCCTGCGCGGCCCGCTCGGTGACCCCCACCTCGGCCGCCACGTCGCGTAGCCGGGCGGTCGGGTTGCGGGCGATGGCCAGCAGGACGTGCCCGTGATTCGTGAGAAACGTCCAGTTTCGGGTGCTTTCCCGCTGATCTGCCGTCGCCATGTTGACCATCGTATGGCCGGCGCCCCGGGTCATCAGGTGTGGCTGACGTTTCCGGCCGCCCTTGGCAAGCGTTGCGGAATACCTGAAATGCATATCACGCATATCTTGACGCGGCTTGCAGTGCGTGTGACCGTGGTGGCGGCCCGTGTCCAGCGTCGGCCGGGATGACCAGGCATTACACCGAGAGAAGAGGTGAATTCGGATGAGCCGACCCGGATCGATCGGCGGGCAGTCAGGACCGGAGCGGGAGTTCCTCACCGCGGACGTGCCGGGTGCCCCGGAACGCGCGCTGGCCGAACTGATCGCCGGTAACCGCCGGTTCGTCACCGACGCCCTCTGGCATCCCAACCAGAACGCCAGCCACCGCTCTGCCGTCGCGACGGAACAGCATCCCTTCGCGGTGATCGTGGGCTGCTCCGACTCCCGCCTCGCTGCCGAGATCATCTTCGACCGTGGGCTGGGCGATCTCTTCGTGGTGCGTACCGCCGGGCACACCGTCGGGCCCGAGGTGCTGGGCAGCGTCGAGTACGCGGTGACCGTGCTGCGTACGCCACTGGTGGTGGTGCTCGGGCACGACTCGTGCGGTGCCGTGCAGGCGGCCCGCGCATCGGTGGCGACCGGCACGCCGCCGTCGGGTCACCTGCGTGCCGTGGTGGATGCGGTGGTGCCCAGCCTGCGCCGGGCGCGCGAGGCGGGGGTGGCGGAACTGGACGGGATCGTCGACATCCACATCGCGCAGACCGTGGAGGCGATGCTGAAGTCGTCCGAGACGCTCGCCGCCGAGGTGGCCGCGGGCGGGTGCGCGGTGGTGGGGATGTCGTACCGGCTGGCCGCCGGTGAGGTGCGGGCGGTGACCGCGCGACCGGTCGAGCTGGCCGGTGCGCTGGTGCCGACCGCCTGACCGGAGCCGCCAAATTGGCATGATCGACGGCGAGGGCCGTTCCGCCGGGTGGCGGAACGGCCCTCGAAAAACGCGCCCGAGGCGCTCAGAGCAGTGACACGTGGACGTGGTCGGTGTGGTTCGACGGGCCGCTGTAAGACTTCCAGCCGGTCGCCGGGAACCAGATCTGCCGGTTCCAGATCACGTAGTAGATGCCCAGCCGATCGGCGTTGCGGACCAGGAAGGCCGCCAGGTTGTTGCCGTAGACCCGGGTGTCGTTGTTGTGCCACGGGCTGAAACCACTGTTCTGCAGTGACCAGTCGCATGCCCGGCCCTTGGGGTGCTCGAACTTGTCACCCGGGCGCCAGCAGCCGACGAACCGGTTGAAGCCGGCCCGCTTGACCTCCTTGTACATGTGCAGGGTCCGCGGCGTGATGAAGCCCGACGTGGTCGGGTCCTTCTGGTTGGCCGACTCGGGCTTCCAGCCGCCGTCCGCCGCCCGGTTCGGTCCGATCCGGGCGACCGGGGAGGTGGCTGCCACCAGGCCGCCGGTGAGGCCGACGCCGCCGACCAGCCGGAGAGATTTCTCCGCCTCACTCTTCTTGCGGGCCATGTCGTTGGTCAGCTTCTGCTGCTCGCGTACCTCGGCGTCGAGCGCGAGCTTGGCCGTCTCGGCGCGCAGCTTCACCGCGTTGACCTCGGCCAGCTTCTTGTCGTTGACCAGGTTCAACTCGTCGAGCGCGGAGGCCCGGTCGATGAACGAGTCGGGGGCATCGCTCTGCAACAGCATGGCGATCGCGCCGACCCGGCCGGTCCGGTACGACTGCGTCGCGATCTCCGCCACCTGCGGGGCGAGGTCGTCCAGGGCAGCCTGGGCGCGGCGGACCTCCACCGCGAGTTGGAGCTGCTTCTTCTTGGACTTCTCCAGTCGCGACTTGGCCTTGGAGAAGTCCCGGTTCGTCGCCTCGATCAACTCATTGAGCATCGGCGGTTCGTCGTCGTGCTCCGCGGGCTTCGGTGGCTTGGGCGCGGCCGTCGCGGGCATCGGCCCGGCGAACACGGCGAACGCGGCGAACACGGCCACCACGGGTGTCAACCAGCGGCGTAGGGGTGCCGTCACTGTTTTCCCTTCCATCGACCGCCGACCGGGTTAGCTGACGGGTTCGGGACGGAAGCGGCCCCTACCGCTGTCGCGGATTCACCCCACGTACCTGGGTCCCCGGTTCGCCTGGTGGCGATTGGGCGGCGGTACCGCAGGCGCTGGGACACGCCTTCGGCGGTGACCGGCAGTGAGGTTACCCGAGAGTCGATCGGGGTCTCTACGCCTCGTACCCGGTCAGATGTGTCATTTCGTAATCGCGGTGGGTGACCAGCGACACTCGTATCGGCCGCGGCGGCCGAGGCGGTCACGTTGAGGAGTGTCACCATCTGGTGTCCGTGCTCCTGTCCGGTTCGGGCCACCCCGATGGGGCGGCGGTGGACGTGTTGCGGGTACGCGGTGTGCTGAGGGCGTGCAGCGCCTCGGCCCGGTCCGTCGCCGGCCGGGAAGCCCTGGGGGTGCCGTCGTCGCGCGGTCCGCGGTCACCATCGCCCGGCGTTCGGTGCCCGGCCGTGGTCACCAGCGTCGCCAGGGCGGTGGTGAGCGGTACGGCGGCGATCAGCCCGATCGTGGCCACCACGCTGCGGACGATCTCCTGGGTGAGGAACTCACTGGTCACGATCTGACCGAGGGCGCGGGAGTCGGCGGTGAGCAGAAGTAGCAGCGGCAGCGACGCACCGGCGTACGCCAGGACGATGGTGTTGACCACCGAAGCGATGTGCGCCCGCCCGACCCGGGTCGCCGAGCGGTACAGCTCGCGGCGGGAGATGTTCGGGTTGGCGTGGCGCAGCTCGGTGACCGCCGTGGCCTGGGTGACCGTGACGTCGTCGAGGACGCCCAGTGACCCGATGATGATGCCGGCCAGCAGCAGGCCGTGCAGGTCGACGTCGGCGCGGAACATGGACAGCGTGGTGGCGTCCTCGCTGCCGAAGCCGGTCAGGTGGGTGGCGGTGGTCGCGGCCAGGCCGAGCAGCCCGGTGAGCACCAGGCTGGCGAGGGTGCCCAGCACGGCCACCGAGGTCTGCGCGGACACGCCGTGCGTCAGGTAGAGCACCACGAACATGATCAGCGCCGAGCCGACGATGGCGACCAGCAGCGGCGGGTGGCCGGCGCTGATGCCGGGGAGCACGAAGGCCAGCAGGATCGCGAAGCTGGCGGCCAGGCCGGCCAGGGCGGCCAGGCCGCGTAGCCGCCCGAAGGCGACGATGGCGGCGGCGAACAGCACCGTGAGCCACACCAGAGGCTTGCCCCGCTGGTGTTCGGCGATGTTGTACGTGCTGACCGACGGATCCTCCGGGTCGATCAGCGAGACCAGGATGATCTCGTCGCCGGCGCTGACCCGAGGCGCCCCGGGCCCGGCCGGGATGGGCGTCTGCACCTCCTGGCCGGCGTCCGGGCCGTCCTGCACCCGCACGGTGACCGTGCCGCACGGACCGGCCGCCGTCGTCGGGGTGCCCTCCGGGACCGCCGGGTTGGGCGGGCAGGTCTCGGTCACCACCCGGGTGACCGTGCCGTGGTGGCGGGGGATGTCGTCGGCCGTTTCCGGTCGGGGCGCGTCCGTGGGCCAGAGCACCAGGGCGGCGACCAGGGTGACGAGGAACAGGGGGACCACCGTCACGATGAGGATCCGCCGCACCCCGGGCGGGGTGGGCGGAGCGGAACGGGTGTGGTCGGCGCCCATTCAATGTCTCCCAACGATTCCAGGGCGGAGTACGTGCCGGCGGCCGCGTCGGTTCAGTGGTGTCGTACCACCGCCGCGACGGGCGACGTGGGTGGCCCGACAGTGGCGGGATGGCTGCGTACCGTGACATCCTGGTCGGCGTTCGACGGACGCCGCAGCGGGGCGACGGAGGCAAGCGCCCGGCGGTGAACGCGGGCGGTGGGGCGCGGATGTCGGCTGGCCATCGTGAGCGAATGGTAGTCAGCCCGGCATCGGAACGCAGGTCGCGAGGGCTTGGCGGTGGTTCGTGGCGGGCCAGGGCCCTGGCCGGCTCGGCGGTCGGCCGCGTCTCGTCGGCGTGATTCAGCCGCGTCTCGGCGAGGCTGGCTGGTCAGCCGCGCTTCAGCAGACGGCCGACGGCGGCCATCATCTCGGTGGCCATCTCGTCGGCGCGCCCCTCGGCGGCGCCTTCGTGCATGCAGTGCCGGGCGTGCCCGTCCAGCAGGCCGAGGGCGACCTTGTCCAGCGCGGCCTGAACGGCGGAGATCTGGGTGAGCACGTCGATGCAGTAGCGGTCCTCGTCGACCATCTTCTCGATGCCACGCACCTGGCCCTCGACACGGCGCAGCCGGGCGAGTAGTTGCTCCTTGCTGGCGGTGTAGCCGCGGATCGGCGCAGGTGTGGTCATGCGGCCAGCATACCGTACCCCCAGGGGGTATGTTACCGTCGTCGTGACGGATACCCCCATCGGGTATCCGGAGCCGGTCGTCCGGTCCGCCCTGGCCGGGCGTGGAGAGGAGAATTCCATGGTCACCACGACGTACCAGGTGCAGGGCATGACCTGCGGGCACTGCGTCAACGCGGTCAGCGCCGAGGTGGGTGCGCTCCCCGGGGTCGACGAGGTGCAGGTCGACCTGGCCGCCGGCCGGGTCACCGTCACCAGCGAGCAGCCGCTGGACGACGACGCCGTCCGTGCGGCCGTCGACGAAGCCGGATACGAGTTGGTCGGCGGCGGCGCCGACCAACGGCGGTAGGCCGAGGTGCCACGATGAACACGGCGACGAACCTGATCGAACTCTCGATCGGCGGCATGACCTGTGCCGCCTGCGCCGCCCGCATCGAGAAGAAGCTGAACCGGATGGACGGCGTGCGGGCGACCGTCAACTACGCCACCGAGAAGGCGTCCGTCTCCTACGACGCCCCGGTCACCCCCGACGACCTGGTCGCCACGGTGGAGAAGACCGGCTACCGGGCCGCGCTGCCGCCACCGCCCACCCCGGCCGCAGCGGCAGTTGCCGCCGAGCCGGTGGACGAGCTGCGGTCCCTGCGTACCCGGCTCTGGGTCTCGGCGGTGCTGACCGTGCCGGTGATCGTCCTGGCCATGGTGCCGGCCTGGCAGTTCACCAACTGGCAGTGGCTGTCGCTGACGCTGGCCGCCCCGGTCGTGGTCTACGGCGGGCTGCCGTTCCACCGGGCCGCGCTGGTCAACCTGCGGCACGGCGCCGCGACCATGGACACCCTGGTCTCGGTCGGCACGCTGGCCGCCTTCGGCTGGTCGCTGTGGGCGCTGTTCTTCGGCACCGCCGGCATGCCCGGAATGACCCACCCGTTCAGCCTCGACATCGGCCGCAGCGACGGCGCCGGCAACATCTACCTGGAGGTGGCGGCCGGGGTGACCACCTTCATCCTGATCGGCCGCTACTTCGAGGCGCGATCGAAGCGGACCGCCGGAGCGGCGCTGCGGGCGCTGCTGGAGCTGGGTGCCAAGGACGTCTCGGTGCTGCGCGACGGGGTGGAGACCCAGATCCCGGTCGATCAGCTCGTGGTGGGGGACCGGTTCGTGGTACGCCCCGGCGAGAAGATCGCCACCGACGGAACGGTGACGGAGGGCAGCTCGGCGGTCGACGCGAGCATGGTGACCGGCGAGTCGATGCCGGTCGAGGTCGGCGTGGGCGACCCGGTGGTCGGCGGCTGTGTCAACGCCGGTGGACGGCTGGTGGTCACCGCCACCCGGGTCGGCGCCGACACCCAGCTGGCGCAGATGGCCCGGCTGGTCGAGCAGGCGCAGAGCGGCAAGGCCGCCGTGCAGCGGCTCGCCGACCGCATCTCGGGGATCTTCGTACCGATCGTGATCGCGTTGGCCGCCGCCACCCTGGGCTGGTGGCTGGTCAGCGGAGCCGGGCCCACCGCCGCGTTCACCGCCGCGGTGGCGGTGCTGATCATCGCCTGCCCATGCGCCCTCGGCCTGGCCACACCGACCGCACTGCTGGTCGGCACCGGCCGCGGCGCCCAGGTCGGCGTGCTGATCAAGGGGCCGGAGGTGCTGGAATCCACCAAGCGGGTGGACACCGTCGTGCTGGACAAGACCGGCACGGTCACCACCGGCCGGATGGCCCTGCTCGACGTGACGCCGGGCGAGGGCGAGCAACGGGCGGAGGTGCTGCGGCTCGCCGCCGCGCTGGAGTCCGGCTCGGAGCACCCGGTGGCCCGGGCCATCGTGGCCGCCGAGCCCGACGGGCTGCCGCCGGTCGGCGACTTCGCCAACGTCGAGGGGCTCGGCGTGACCGGCACGGTGGAGGGCCGTCAGGTGCTGCTCGGCCGGCCCCGGCTGCTGCGCGAGCGGGGTCTCGTCGTACCGGATGATCTCGTGCGGGCGGCGACCGACGCGGAGGCGGCGGGACGCACGGCGGTGCTGGTCGGTTGGGACGGTCGGGCTCGTGGTGTGCTCGCCGTGGCCGACCAGGTCAAGCCGACCAGCCGGGAGGCGGTGCGGCGGCTGCGTGCGCTGGGCCTGACCCCGGTGCTGCTCACCGGCGACAACGCGACCGTCGCCCGGACGGTGGCCGCCGAGGTCGGCATCGACGAGGTGATCGCGGAAGTGCTGCCGGCGGAGAAGGTCGAGGTGGTCGCTCGCCTCCAGGCCGAGGGCCGGGCGGTGGCGATGGTCGGCGACGGGGTCAACGACGCCGCAGCGCTGGCCCAGGCCGATCTCGGCCTGGCCATGGGCACCGGTACGGACGTGGCGATCGAGGCGTCCGACCTGACCCTGGTACGCGACGACCTGCTGGCCGCGGTGGACGCCATCCGGCTCGCCCGACGCACCCTGGGCACCATCAAGGGCAACCTGTTCTGGGCCTTCGCCTACAACGTGGCGGCCCTGCCGCTGGCCGCCGCGGGCCTGCTCAATCCGATGATCGCCGGTGCGGCGATGGCCTTCTCCTCGGTCTTCGTGGTGGCCAACAGCCTCCGGCTGCGTCGGTTCCGCCCGGTCGCCTGACTCGCCGCCCCTGTCCCGGCCGGTGCGCGACCAGCCGGCCGGGAACCAATCCGGTGCGCCGACCGACCAATACGGCGATGACAGCCGTGACCGACGACGCCACCGGGTACGCCCTCGCCGCGGGCCGGGGCGACCACGCCGCCGCGGCGGCGTTCGTCCGGGCGACCCAGCACGACGTGCGTCGGTTTCTGGCTCACCTGCCCGGGGTGCGGGACGTCGACGACCTGGTCCAGGAGACGTACCTGCGGGCCTGGGGGGCGCTGCCGTCGTTCGCCGGCCGATCCACGGCACGGACCTGGCTGCTCGCCATCGCCCGGCGGGTCGCGGTGGACCAGGTGCGGGCCGCCACCTGCCGCCCCCGCACCGCGAACCTGGTCGACTGGCAGGCCGCCGCGGAGGCGACGCCGGCCGGGGTGTGCACCGGAGTGGACGAGCGGGTGGTGCTGCACGGGCTGCTCGACGGCCTCGCCCCCGGGCGCCGGGAGGCGTTCGTGAGCACCCAGTTGCTCGGCCTGTCGTACGCCGAGGCCGCGCAGGTCTGCGACGTGCCGGTCGGCACCATCCGGTCGCGGGTCGCCCGGGCCCGCGACGACCTGGTCGCGGCC
This sequence comes from Micromonospora sonchi, assembly GCF_014646235.1. GTDB lineage: Bacteria > Actinomycetota > Actinomycetes > Mycobacteriales > Micromonosporaceae > Micromonospora > Micromonospora sonchi. Next base: position 182,727 of record NZ_BMNB01000006.1, read on the forward strand.
ATGCGGACCGCGACCACCGACCATCGGGGCGACCGGCCCGACGCGGCCGGCTGACCCGGCGACGCCGTCAGGCGGCCCGCCGACGTTGGTCGCCGTGACGGGTCTGGGTGTTGCCGTGGCGGGTCTGGGCGTTGCCGTGGCGGGTCTGGACGTTGCCGTGGCGGGTCTGGGCGTTGCCGTGGCGGGTCTGGGCGTTGCGGGTCGAGTAGGGCGGCACCAGACGCAGGGGAGCCGGCTCGTCGAGCTCGTCGGGCTGTAGCCGCCAGCGGGACTCCTCGGGCTGCTGCCGGTCGCTCGGCTCACCGGGCCGCCGCGAGTTGCGGGCCAGCAGCACGATGATCAGAAAACCGACCACGAGGAAGCCGTGGCTGACCAGTCGTTCCACCGCGACCTGCGAGGCGACGAAATCGTTGACCGACAGCAGCACGAGGGTCACCACGAAGGCGCTGAGCATCGGCAGCAGTTCCGACGGCGAGGTACGACGCAACGCGACGAAGAGGAACCCGGCGCCGACCGCGACGTTCCAGGCGGCGGACTCGTGCCACAGGTGCTGGCCGCTGACGTGCAGGTGCCCGGCCACGTCGACGCGCCCGATCTGAGCCAGCCCGAGGACCAGTTGGACCGCGCCGAGCAGGCCGAGCGCGGCGCGCAGGCCGGTGAACGTGGTGAGCCGCTGGGCGAGCGGCATGCGCCACCACCGCCGCCGCCGCGGCGCGGCGGCGAGGATCCTCTCGCTGAGGTCCGGCAGGTCGGTCACCACCTGGGTACGCACCCGCCGGTTCACCGTCGCCGCCGCGTCCAGCCAGATCCGGCAGCCGGCGCAGGTCTCCAGGTGCCCCGCGACCGTGTGCTGCTCGTCCGGCGTCGCCTCACCGTCCAACTGCGCCGACAGAATCTCCCGCCACTGCTCACACCCCATGTACCGGTAGTCGCTCCCCGGGCCGGAGTGGTTCCCGCCGGATGTCCTGCCGGGTGGCACCGGCCCTGGTCAGGAGCCGGTCAGCTTGCGGCGCAGTTCGTCGCTGCCCCACACGATGATCGGAAAGACCAGCAGCAGCGCGAGTGCCGGCACCGGCGGTGGCCGGGTAGCGAAGAGGTCCGGCAGCGGTGGCACGGTGACGATGGCCGCGGCGACGGCGAGTTCGAAGGCGATGCCCCACAACAGCGGACGGTTGGTGAACACGCCCACCGCCCGCAAGGGGGCGCGTTCGGTACGCGCCGCGAAGGCGGTGCCGACCTGGCAGGCCACGATGCCGAGGAAGGTCATCGTGGTGGCCTGGAGGTAGGTCTCGTGCAGCGGGCTGCCCGGCCCGGTCGGCGCGCCCGGGGTCCAGCCGCCAGAGAGCAGGACGGCGAAGAAGCCCGCCATCACCAGCACCGCGGAGATGAGCCCGAGGAACGCCCAGGCGCGCAGCAGCATCCGCCGGTCGATCACCCGGTCGGTACGCCGCCGGGGCGGCCGCTCCATCAACCCCGGCTCGGCCGGTTCGCGGCCCAGCGCCAGCGCGGGCACGGTCTCCGTACCCAGGTCGATGGCGAGGATCTGGAGCACGGTCAGCGGCAGCGGCACCGCCCCGGCGGAGAGCGCGAAGATCAGGAACGGGACGACCTCGGGAGTGGTGTGGGCGAGGATGTACAGGATGAACTTGCGGACGTTGGCGTAGACCCGCCGGCCGGCGCCGACCGCGGCCACGATGGTGGCGAAGTTGTCGTCCGTGAGCACCATGGTCGCCGCCTCCCGGGTCACGTCCGTCCCGGCCCGCCCCATCGCCACGCCGATGTCGGCCTGCCGCAGGGCCGGTGCGTCGTTGACCCCGTCGCCGGTCATGGCGACGATCTGCCCGTCGGCCTGCAGCGCCTCGGCGATGTGCAGCTTGGCCTCCGGCGACACCCGGGCGAAGATCACCTCGGGGTTTGCGGCCAGCAGGTCCCGCAGCGCCTGCGGGGTCATGCCGTCGAGGTCCGCCCCGGTCAGCACCCTCGGCTCGCCCCGGGTGATGCCGACCTGACGGGCGATGGCGGTCGCGGTCAGCCCGTGGTCGCCGGTGACCATGATGATCCGGATACCGGCGGTGTGGCAGCGGGCCACCGCGTCCGGCACCGCCGCCCGGGGCGGATCCACCATGGCGACGAACCCGAGGAAGGTCAGCTCCCGTTCGGCCTGCGCCCGTTCCCCGGTCGGCCCGGTCAACCGGCGGCGGGCCAGGGCGAGGACCCGGCGCCCCTGCCGGGCCTGCCCGGTCACCGCGTCGGCGAGGTCGGCCCGGGTGGCCTCGTCGAGCGGCCGCTCGACGCCGCCGGCATCGATGATCCGGGTGGACCGGCGCAGCACCTCCTCCGGCGCTCCCTTGGTGTGCAGCCACAGCTCCGTGCCGGACGAGTCCACGGTGGACATCAGCCGCAGCCGCGGATCGAAGTGGAACTGCGCCTGCCGCTGGCCGCCGGGCGGCGGTCCGAGCTTCGCGGCGAAGCGGAGCAACGCGGTCTCGGTCGGGTCGCCGACGTCCGCGTCCGGCCGCAGCTCGGCGTTGTTGCAGGCGACCGCCGACACGGCCAGGGCGCACAGCGCGGGGCCGGGCGGGGGAGGCGGGTCGGGCAGCGGGTCCAGCAGTTGGTCTCCGGCGCGTACGGCGCTGACCCGCATCCGGTTCTTGGTGATGGTGCCGGTCTTGTCGGTGCAGATGACGGTGGTGGAACCGAGCGTCTCCACCGCACTGAGCCGCTTGATCACCGCGCCCAGTCGGGCGAGACCGCGTACGCCGACCGCCAGCGCCAGCGTGATGGTGGGCAGCAGCCCCTCGGGCACGTTCGCCACCAGCAGCCCGATCGCGAAGGTGAAGGCGTCGGAGATCGGCATGCCGGCGGCGAACACCCCGATCGGGAAGAAGATCACCCCGGCGCCGACCGCCACGGCCGCGATCAGCCACGCCACCCGGCGGACCTGCCGTTCGAGCGGGCTCTCCTCCCGCCCCACCCGCTGGGACAGGGCGGCGATCCGGCCCAGCTCGGTACGCATGCCGGTCGCGTAGACCAGCCCGCGTGCCTCGTCGGCCACGCAGGAGGTGCCGCTGAAGACCAGGTTGCCCGCCTCGGTCAGGCTGCCGGCCCGGCCGGCCGCGTCGGCGCTGCGGTAGGCCGGCTGGGACTCGCCGGTCAGGGCGGACAGGTCCACCCCGACACCGCCGTCGACCAGCCGCGCGTCGGCGCTGACCCGATCACCCTCGCCGACCGCGATGATGTCGCCGGGGACCAGCTCGGCGGCCGGCACCTGGCGCCACTGCCCGTCGCGCAGCGCCCGCGCCTGCTGGGGCAGGTACCGGGTCAGCGCCTCGACGGCCCGCTCCGCCTGCCGCTCCTGCACCGCGGCGAAGGCCGCGTTCAGCGCGATGACCGCCAGGATCGCCGCGCCGAGCACGGCCGTGCCGGCCACCCAGGCGAGGATCGCGGCCACCCAGAGCAGCAGGGCGAGCGGGTGGACGAGCTGTCGCCCGAGTTCCCGCCACCAGCTGCGGCGACGCTGCCGGCGCAGCTCGTTGCGCCCGTACTCGGTGCGCCGTTGGCGGGCCTGTTCGGTGGTCAGGCCGTGCTCGGTGGCGTCCAGCCGACGGAACAGATCGGGCAGCGGTGCCTGGGGGTCCAGATCCGGGCGGCCCTCGCTCCGCGTCCGGTTCGTCGTCACGGCACCGTCCCGGCCGGCATCCGATGCAGCCCGACGGCGACGGTGGTGCCGGCCGCCAGCTCGACCGGTCGCTCGTGGACCAGCACGGTGATCGGTGGGTCCGCCCCCGGCGGTGTGGTGAAGCGTACGGTGTGGTGGTCGATCCGCAGCCCGATCAGCCGGTTCCGGTACCGGATCACGCAGTCGAGGTGGTCGAGGCAGTCGGGGAGCAACGGGTTGAGCCGCAGCACGTCACCGCGTACCTCCAACCCGGTGTAGCAGCGCTGGAGGATGTCCAGGGTGCCCGCGGTCGCCCCGAGGTGGATGCCCTCCCGGGTGCTGCTGTGCGCCGGGTCGGTCAGGTCGGTGCCGAGCGCGGCGAGCAGCATCTCCCAGGATCGGCGGCGATCCGTCCGGGCCAGTACCCACGCGTGGGCCACCCGGCTGAGCGTGGAGCCGTGGGTGGTGCGGGACAGGTAGTAGTCGACGATGGCCGGGATGCTCGCCGGGTCGAAGGCGTAGCCGAGCTGGCGTACCAGTGCGGTCAGTTCCTCGGCGCTGAAGAGGTACAGCAGCATCAGCACGTCGGCCTGCTTGGAAATCTTGTACCGGTTCGGGTCGTCGCCCTCGGTCTGCAGCAGCGGGCCGAGCAGGCGCAGGTCGCCGTAGCGCCGCCGGTACCGGTCCCAGTCCAGCTCGGCGAGGTCCCGGTAGCCCTCGAACTGCGCGGGTATCCCGCCCGGGAGGAAGGCCAGCCGCAGCCGCCGGGCGATGTGTGCCCAGCGTGCACGCTCCGCGTCGTCGACGGCGATCGTCCGCCACGACACGGCGCCGGGATGCCGGCCGACGACGGCGTACGCCTCCTCGGCCCGGCCGAGCACCCAGGCGACCATGACGTTGACGTACGCGCAGTTGTCCAGCCCCTGGCCGGGCCGCCCCGGATAGCCGTCGTGGTACTCGTCGGGCCCGGTCACGCCACGGATGTCGTACCGGTCGTCGGCCGGGTCGTAGCTGGCCGCCGCCGCCCAGTAGCGGGCCGTGGCGACCAGCAGCTCGAGCCCGGACTCGGCGAGGAAGGACAGGTCAGCGGTGGTCTCCCAGTAGCGCCACACGGAGTACGCGATGGCGAGGTTGGCGTGCGGCTGCCGACCGGTGTGGTCGGGCATCCACTCGCCGTTGACCGGGTTCACCGAGCATCGCGGGCTCTCGTCCCGCCCGCTGGTGCCGCTCTGCCAGGGGAAGAGCGCTCCGTCCCCGCCCGTGTCGGCCGCCTGCCGTCGCGCGGCGGTCAGCCGCCGGTGCCGATACTCCAGCAGGGCCCGGGTCAACTCGGGAAACCGCAGATTGAGGTACGGGTAGACGAAGAGTTCGTCCCAGAAGATGTGCCCGTGGTAGCCCTCCCCGTGCAACCCGCGCGCCGGTACTCCGGCGTCGAGTTCGGCCGCGTACGGCGAGAGGGTCTGCAGCAGGTGGAAGGTGTGTACGCGGATCGGCAGCTGCCACGGATGCGACTCACCGACGTCCAGCCGGAACCGCGTCCAGAGGTCCCGCCACGCGGCGGTGTGCTCGGCGAGCAGCCGGGTGAACGAACCGGCCCGGCGGACCTCGTCCCGGGCCGCGGCGAGCGGTTCGTCGACCGCGGCGTCCCGGGACGAGAAGACCGCGGCGGTCTTCTCCACCACCAGTTGCTCTCCGGTGTTCGCGTCGAGTGTGACGACCTGGGCGACGTCCTCCGTGCCGCCCGCCCGGCGGCGGCTGGCCCCCTCTCCGCCGGTGAGTGTCGCCCGGGCGGCTGCCGCCACCCGGTGTCCCGCCCCAGTGGTCGTGGCCGTCAACCAGATGACGTCGGGACCGTCGACGCCGGAACCGATCCCGGTCAGGTGCCGGCGGGACGTGGCGGCCTCGGCGGGGCTGTTCGTGTTCCGCACGCCGCCGTCGATGCCGGAACGGATCTCCAACGGGCCCGACCAGTTTTCCGCGACGAGGGTGGTCTCCAATGCGGCGAGGTGCGGTGCGGCCATCGAGACCAGACGCCGCTGCCGGATCCGGGTACGCCGTCCCGCCGGGTCGAGCACCAGGAGTTCGCGTAGGTACAGCCCGCACCGCAGGTCCAGTGCCCGGTGTTCGTGCAGGAGCCGGCCGTGCTCCGGGGCGTACCACTGGCCGGCGGCGGGGCGGAAGGTCAACGGCAGCCAGTTCGGCAGGTTGACGATGCTCTCCTCGCCGCCATCGGGCCCGGGTTGGCGGTTGTGGAATCCGGCGAGGTAGGTGCCGGGGTAGTGGACGCCGTCGGCCACCGCCTCGGGGGCGGCCCCGCGGGCCGCGAGGTATCCGTTGCCCAGCGTCAGCATCGTCTCCCGGGTGCCCTCGCCCGCCGGGTCGCCGTCGGTGTACGACAGCACCCAGGACGCCGGCAACCCGCCGGTGCACAGTACGCAGCCGGGGTCCAACTCACCCCGCACCGGGCCTCCTTACCAGGTCAGCACAGCTCCAGCGGAGGACGCCCAGCCGGTTCTCCGCGCGGCCGGGCGACGCGGGCCGCGCGTCTACCCGCCGCCGGAGCTGGCAAACCCGCTGCTCAACCCCAGATGGCGTGGGCCAGCGCGACACCGGCGAACGCGGCGCCCAGCCCAGCGCCGACGCTGACGCCGGCGTTGATCAGCGCGTAGCGGCGGGCGCCGTCCTCGAAGAGCCGGACGGTTTCGTAACCGAAGGTCGAGTAGGTGGTCAACGCCCCGCACAGGCCGGTGCCGAGCAGGGCGACCAGGGACCCGGGCACCGCGTGCGAAGCCGCGCCACCGATGAGGACGCCGAGCATGAGCGAGCCCGCGACGTTGACGGCAAAGGTGCCCCAGGGAAACGCGGAGCCGTGCCGGGCCTGCACGGCCCGGTCGACCAGATAGCGCAGCGGGGCGCCGAGTGCGGCACCGAGCGCCACGAGGATCACCGTCATCCGACGCCCCGACGCGAACCGGTGCTGCTCGGCGGCGATCCGCTGGTGGCCGCGCGATCCGTCACCAAGCGGGTCAGCGTCATCCCGGTCCGAACCGCGGTGAGCGCGGCGACGAGGGTGCCGGCGAGGTACAGCAGCGCGGTCCGCGCCGCGCCGGCGGCCACCGCCTGCTGCACCTCGACCGCGTAGGTGGAGAAGGTGGTGTATCCGCCGAGGACGCCGACGCCGAAGAAGGGCCGGACCAGTCGTGGTGCGTGGCAGACCTCGGTGATCAGGACCATGAGCACGCCGATGAGCAGGCAGCCCGAGACGTTGGCGGCGAAGGTGGCCCAGGGAAAGCCGCCGGGCGTGGGTGGGAAGGCCACGGCGAGCCCGTGCCGGCCCACCGCGCCGACCATGCCGCCGACGGCGATCGCGGCGAGCAGGCTGGCGCGGCCCTCCCGGAGTTCGGCGCGCTGGCGCGCAACGCCGAGGTCGACATCCGGGTCGGTCGGCGGTCGCTCAGGCCGCACAGGTCCACCTCCTACCAGTGCACGGTATAGCGCCGCCGAACTCACCTGCGGTCCGCACCCGGCGCGCCGGTTCCACCAAGTCGACCTGGCCAGGCGATTCGGCACGCCGACAGGGGTGGACCGATGCCCGGGTCGGCAGTGACCATAGGTAACTGTTCGATCGCGTGGAGGTGACCATGGCGGCTGTACCGACCCGGTGGCGTGTCCGACCGCGGCAAGCCGGGCCGACGGCTGCCGAATCCGTGCTACCGGAGCTGCGGGCGACGTGGTGGGAGACGGGCGTGCGGGCCCGGGCGGAGGCGGGACTCTTCGCCGTCTTCGCCGAGCTGCCCCGGCTGGTCTGGGCGGCTCTGGGGATCAGCTGGCGGGCGGACCGGCTGCGTACCTCGGTGGTGGCCGTCGCCACGGTCGGTGCCGGTGTGATGGCCACGTTCGGGCTGCTGGCCACCCAGCGGGTGCTGGTGGAACTGTTCGCGGGTGGGCCGACCGGGGACAAGGTGGTCGCGGCCCTGCCGGCGCTCGTGGTGCTGGCTGGCGCGACCGCGATCCGCGCCGGGATGGGCATCGCCACCGGGTACGCGCTCAACGGGCTGACGCCGAGGGTGAGTCGCGAGGTCGAGCGGGGCCTGTTCGAGGTGACCACGGCGGTGCGGTTGGAGGCGTTCGACGCGGATGCCTTCGCCGACGACATGGAACGCGCATCCCGGGGCACCGACTCCGTCATCGACCTGGTGCAGGCGTCGATGAACCTGCTCGCCGGGCTGGTCGGGGTGATCGGGGTGGCGGTCGCCGTGGTGCTGATCCACCCGATGTTGCTGCTGGCGCTGCTGGTGGCGACGGTGCCGAACGCGTGGGCGTCGCTGCGGGCGGGACACCTGCGGTACCAGACCTACATCGCCGGTTCGGTACGGCGGCGCCGGCAGTGGCTGCTGCACCGGCTGATGGCCGAACGCGACTCCGCCCCGGAGCTGCGTTCGTACGGGCTGCGCCGATTCCTGCTCGACCAGTACGACCGGGTGATGGGGGTGGAGACCGACATCCAGCTCCTGCTGGCCCGCCGGGTCACCACGACCACCACGCTGGGCGCGACGATCGGGGGAGTGGCGACCGGCGTGGTGTACGTCCTGCTCGGCGTGCTGCTGGTCGACGGACAGATCCCGCTCGCCGCCGCCGCGACCTGCGTGATCGCGGTGCAGGCGGCGCAGCGCTCGCTCTCCACCGTCACCTTCCAGGTCGACCGCGTCTACACCGAGGGGCAGCACTTCCGTGACTACACCGGGTTCATGACCCGCGCCGCCGCCTACCTGCCCAGCCAGTCGGGCGCGGGCACGCCGGACCCGCTGCGCGTACTGACTGTCGACGGGGTGAGCCTGTGCTACCCCGAGCGGGACAGCCCGGCGGTGGATCGCGTGACGCTGACCATCGAGGCGGGGCAGACGGTGGCCTTTGTCGGGGAGAACGGGTCGGGCAAGAGCAGCCTCGCCGCGATGATCGCCACCTTGCGTACGCCCAGCGAGGGGGTCATCCGGTGGAACGGCGTGCCGCTGTCGGAGTGGGACCGCGACGGGCTGGGCGCCCGGATCGCGGTGGTCACCCAGGAGTACCACAAGTGGCCGTTTACGGCGGCCACGAACATCGCCATCGGCGACATCGACGCCGAGGCCCGGCAGGACCGGATCGAGGCCGCCGCCGCCCGCGCGGTCGCCCACGACACGATCCGCGAGCTGCCGTACGGCTACGAGACGCTGCTGGATCGCACCTTCGCCAACGGTCAGGACCTCTCCGGTGGGCAGTGGCAACGGATCACCGCCGCCCGCGGGTTCCTCCGCGACGCCGAACTGCTGGTGATGGACGAGCCGTCCTCCGCACTCGACCCGCGTGCGGAGAACGCGCTGTTCCAGGCCATCCGTGACCGGCAGGGCCGGGTGACCACCATCCTCATCACCCACCGGCTGGCCAACGTCCGGCACGCGGACCGGATCTTCGTCCTGCACCACGGGCGGCTGGTCGAGGCGGGCACCCATGACGAGCTGATGACCGCCGGCGGCCGTTACGCCGAGCTGTTCACCATCCAGGCCGCCGGCTACGCGGAGGCCGACCGGGTGCCCACCCCGTACCCCGCCCCGCCCGGTTGATCACCGAGCGCCTGGGCTCGCGCTGCCGCGCCGGCGCCGGAACAGCACCGCTCCGACCACCAGGGCGACCAGCGCCAGGCCGCCGGCGAGCAGCCCGATCAGCAGGCCGGAGCCACCGGACGAGTCATCGGCGGAGGGGCTGGCGGCAGCGGCGGAGGTCGGCGCGGCGGTCGGGGTCGCGGGCGTCGTCTCCGCCGACTCGCTCGGCTCGGCGCTCGGGGAGGGCTCGGCGGTGGCGGTGGGGTCGGCGACGGTGAACTTGTACGACCCCTGCACCGGGTGCCCGTCGAGGGAGACCACCCGGTACGCGACCGTGTAGACGCCGTTGGCCAGCGGTGCGTCGATGGTGATCGTGCTCTTGGTGCCGGAGACGTCCGGCTCGCTGGTGGCCACCGGCTGCTTGTCGGCGTCGCTGAGCGTGATGGTGGTGAACTTGGGGTTCAGCCTCTCCATGAACTCCAGCGTGACCTTGGTCGGTGCGGTGTCGAGTTCGGCGTCCTGGGTGGGGGTCGCCTTGCGCAGAACGTTGTGCGCGTACGCGGGGGAGGCGGGTGCGATCAGCAGGGCCGCCGCGGCCAGCGCGGCGGCGAGTCCGGTGGCGAACGGGCGGCGGAGGTGGCGAAGCATGGGATCCATTCTCCTCGTCAGTCGAACAGTTGCTGCCCGACCCCGGTGGACACGTACTACCTCTGGAAAACCGATGTCGTGAAGATGGTCGCCCCAACCCGCCCGAAAGTTCCCCCCACCCCGGTAACCCGAGTCACTCCCCCGCACGGCCACCCTCCGCGATCTTGCACTTTCTGTCCCCGCGAAGCCGAACAAAAGGTGCACAAGGGCGACCGAAAGTGCAAGATCGACGGGGCGGGGAGGGTGGGGGTGGGGCGTAGGGTGGGCGGCGGCGGAGCTGCTCGGGGGCGGCTCGCTGCGAGCCGCGACGGGCGCGGGCACGGGGAGGACCAACTGATGAGCGGGGTACGGCTGCGCACCGCCCTGGCCGCGGTCACCGCGCTCGCGGTGCTGGGCCTGAGCGGGTGCGGCGACGACTCGACCGGCCGGCCCGCCGCTGCCGGCCGCATCGACGGACAGCTCACCGTGCTCGCCGCCGCGTCGCTGACCGAGTCGTTCACCCGGATCGGTCAGGACTTCGAGACGGCGCACCCGGGCGTGCGGGTGATCCTCACCTTCGCCGGCAGCTCCGCCCTGGCCAACCAGATCAACGAGGGCGCACCAGCGGACGTGTTCGCTTCGGCCGCCCCGGCCAACATGGCCGCCGTGATCGAGGCGGGCAACGGCGACGGCGACCCGGTCACCTTCGCCCGCAACCAGCTCGTCATCGCCGTACCCGAGGGGAATCCGGACGCGGTGACCGGCCTGCACGATCTGACCAGGCTCGGCGCGAAGGTCGCGCTCTGCGCCGAACAGGTGCCGTGCGGGGCGGTGGCGTGCAGGGCGCTGGACGCCGCCGGTGTGGCGCTCACCCCGGTCACCCTCGAGCGGGACGTCAAGGCGGCGCTGGCCAAGGTACGGCTGGGCGAGGTCGACGCCGCGCTGGTCTACCGCACCGATGTCCGGGCCGCCGCCGAAGACGTCGACGGGATCGAGTTCCCCGAGTCGGCCGAGGCGATCAACGAGTACCCGATCGTCGTGCTGAAGGACACGGCCAACCGGCCCACCGCCCGGGCGTTCGTCGAGTACGTCCGCTCCGACGCCGGCCGCGGCGTGCTCACCGCGGCCGGGTTCCAGGCGCCGTAGCCGGTGTCCCGCCTCGACAACGAGGTGGCGCGGCCCGGCACGCTCGCGCCACCGACTCCCACCCGACACGCCACCCGACGCATTGGCCGGACGCCGATGGCGCTGCTGCTGCCCGCCGCGCTCGGGCTGCTCTTCCTCGTGCTGCCGCTGGTAGGACTGCTCGCCCGGGCTCCGTGGAGCACGCTGCCGCAGCGGCTCACCGAACCGGCCGTGCTCACCGCGCTGCGGCTGTCGATGCAGACCGCCACCCTGGCCACCCTGCTCTGCCTGGCCCTCGGCGTACCCCTGGCCTGGTTGCTGGCCCGCGTCCGGTTCCCCGGCCGCCGGGTGGTACGCGCCCTGGTCACCGTGCCGCTCGTGCTGCCGCCGGTGGTCGGCGGCGTGGCCCTGCTGCTGGTCTTCGGTCGTCGCGGGCTGGTCGGCTCCTGGCTCGACGCGACGTTCGGCATCACCCTGCCGTTCACCACCACCGCGGTGGTGCTCGCCGAGGCGTTCGTCGCCATGCCGTTCCTGATCATCGCCGTGGAGGGGGCGCTGCGGGGCGCCGACACCCGCTACGAGGAGGCCGCGGCCACCCTCGGTGCCGGCCGGTGGACCACCTTCACCCACGTCACGCTGCCGCTCGTGGCACCCGGGGTGGCCGCCGGAGCCGTGCTCTGCTGGGCCCGCGCGCTCGGCGAGTTCGGTGCCACCATCACTTTCGCCGGCAACTACCCCGGCCGTACGCAGACCATGCCGGTGGCCGTCTACCTCGCCCTGGAGACCGACCTGGAGGCCGCGATCGTGCTCAGCCTCATTCTGCTCACCGTCTCCGTGGTGATCCTCGCCAGCCTCCGCGACCGCTGGACCGGCCGATGACCGCCGCCGGGCCGCTGCTCGACGCCCACCTGGTGGTGGACCGGGGCGGCTTCCTGCTCGACCTGCCGCTGACCATCGGTCCGGGCGAGGTCGTCGCGCTGCTCGGGCCCAACGGTGCCGGCAAGACCACCGCCCTGCGTGCGCTGGCCGGCCTGCTTCCGCTCTCGGCCGGGCACCTCACCCTGGCCGGGCGCGAGCTGGACCACCCCGGCCGCCGGACGTGGACCCCCACCGAGCACCGCCCGATCGGCGTGGTGTTCCAGGAGTACCTCCTCTTTCCGCACCTCAGCGCGCTGGACAACGTGGCCTTCGGTCCGCGTCGACGCGGCCTCGACCGGCAGCAGGCCCGGCAGCGGGCGGCCGACTGGCTCGGCCGGATGGGGCTGACCGAGCATGCCCGCCGCAAGCCCCGGCAGCTCTCCGGCGGGCAGGCCCAGCGGGTCGCCCTGGCCCGCGCTCTCGCTGTCGAGCCGGCGCTGCTGCTGCTCGACGAGCCGCTGGCCGCCCTCGACGCGCGTACCCGCCTGGACACCCGGGCCCAACTGCACCAGCACCTCACCGCTCATCCCGGTGCCACCCTGCTGGTCACCCACGACCCGCTCGACGCCCTGGTGCTCGCCGACCGGCTCGTCATCATCGAGGACGGTCTCGTGGTCCAGGCGGGCACCGCCGCCACCATCACCGCCCAACCCCGCACCGACTACGTGGCCCGGCTGGTCGGGCTCAACCTCTACCGGGGCCGGGCGAGCGGGCAGCGGATCCGGCTCACCGACGGCTTCGGGCTCACCACCGGTGACCGGCACGACGGCGAGGTCTTCGTGGCCTTCCCGCCCTCGGCCGTGGCCCTGCACCCGGGGCAGCCCGACGGCAGTCCCCGCAACACCTGGCCGGCCACCATCACCGGGGTGCAACGGCACGGCGACAACCTGCGGATCCAGCTCACCGGCCCGATCGAGGTGGCCGCCGACGTCACCCCGGCCGCCGCTGCCCAGCTGCGGCTGGCTCCCGGGCAACCGGTCTGGGCCGCGGTCAAGGCCGCCGAGACCCGCGCCTATCCCGCCGCATAGCGTCCGCCCGCGAAGATCCTCAGCCCGGTGGGCGCAGCTGGACCCGGCGCAGCAACTGGGCGTTGAGCGCGACGACGATGGTGGAGGCCGACATCAGCACCGCGGCGACGGCCGGGCTCAGCGTCACCCCGGCCCAGGCCAGGACACCGGCGGCGAGCGGCAGGGCGACCACGTTGTAGCCGGCGGCCCAGGTCAGGTTCTGGATCATCTTCCGGTACGCGGCCCGGGACAGCCGGATCACCCCGGTGACGCCGCGCGGGTCGGAGGAGGCGAGCACCACTCCGGCGGACTCGATGGCCACGTCGGTGCCCGCGCCGATCGCGATGCCGACGTTCGCGCGGGCCAGGGCGGGAGCGTCGTTGACCCCGTCACCCACCATCGCCACCCGCAGTCCCCGGCGTTGCAGGTCCGCCACCGCGTCGTCCTTGTCCGCCGGCAGCACCTCGGCGAGGACCTCGTCCTCGCCGGGTCGGAACCCCAGATCGGCGGCGACCGCCTCGGCGACCGGTCGCGCGTCCCCGGTGATCATGACGATCTTGCGTACGCCCTGCTTCCGCAGGTCGGCGATGGCCTGGCGGGCCTCCGGTCGTACCTCGTCCTCAAGTGCGAGCGCACCGAGCACGTCGGCCCGGCCGTCGTCCGGGCGCAGCAGGTACAGCACTGCGGCGCCCCGTCGGGACCAGTCGTCCCGTTGGCCGGCGAGGTCGTCGGGGACGGTGGCGTCGAACTCCCGCAGCAGCGCCGGGCCGCCGACCGCGTAGCCGGTCCCGTCGACCTCGGCGCGTACCCCACGACCGGGCAGCGCCTGGAAGCCCGTCGCGGTCTGCCGCAGACCCCGCTCGGCGGCGACGGCGACGATTGCCCGAGCCAGTGGGTGTTCGCTGTCGGCCTCCACCGCAGCGGCGACGGCGAGCACCTCCGCCTCGCTGCCGCTGCCGGTGGCGGCGACGCCGGTGACGACGTGCTCGCCCCGGGTCAGGGTGCCGGTCTTGTCGAACAGCACGGTGTCCACGGTGCGCATCCGCTCCAGTGCCAGCCGGTCCTTGACCAGGATGCCGTCCTTCGCGGCCACCGCCGTGGAGAGGGCGATCACCAGCGGGATGGCCAGGCCGAGCGCGTGCGGGCAGGCGATGACCAGCACGGTCACGGTGCGGACGACCGCCCCGCCCAGGTTGCCGAGCACCGTCCACACGACGAGCGTGACCACCGCGGTGCCGGTGGCGATGTAGAACAACCAGGCCGCGAACCGGTCGGCCAACAGCTGCGCGCGACCGCTGGACCGCTGCGCCTGCGTCACCAACCGGGCAATGCCGGCCAGTGCGGTGTCCTCGCCCACCGCGTCGATCCGGACCCGGAGCGCCGCGTCCGTGGCCACCGTACCGGCCACCACCCGATCGCCGGTCGACCGGGACATCGGTCTCGACTCGCCCGTGATCATCGACTCGTCCAGTTCGGCCTGGCCGTCGACGATCCGCCCGTCCGCCGGCACCCGCCCACCCGGGCGCACCAGGACCAGGTCACCGACGTGCAAGTCGGCCACCGGGACCCGCCCGGGCTGGCCCTCCGGGTCCAGCCGTTCCGCGTCGTCGGGCAGGAGCGCGGCCAACGCCGACAGGGCGCTCTGGGCCTGTCCGATCGCCTTCATCTCCTGCCAGTGCCCGAGCAGCATGATCGTGACCAGGGCGGCCAGTTCCCACCAGAAGTCCAGGTCGAACGCGCCGAGCGCGGTGGCCAGCGACGCCACGTAGGCCACGCTGATCGCCATCGCGATCAGCAGCATCATGCCCGGCGCGCGATCCCGGACCTCGCGCGCCGCGCCCTGGAGGAACGGCCACCCGCCGTACCCGAAAACCACCGTGCCCAGCACCGGACCGACGAGGTCGATCCCGGGAAACTCCAGCCGGTAGCCGAACCAGCCCATCACCATGTGGCTGGTGACCACGATCGGCAGGGTCAGGGCCAGACTCAGCCAGAACTTGCGGCGGAACGCCTCCGGATCGTGCCCCGCATGCTTGTCACGCCCTCCATGCCCATGGCCTCCGTGCCCCCCGTGCATCTCATCGCCCCCTCGGCCACATGCAGATGTTGGTACGGAGGCACCCTCTCCGGGGTGCTTTCGCGCCAAAGATATCGACGCGGCCGGGATCCGGCGGTGTGGGGGGAGCGACGTTCACGTCGGACGGGAAGGGGCGGGTCCGGGCATCGCCTGTCCGGATATTAATGTATGACAATCGGCGTCGCGGACGTCGCGATCGTGCACTCAAGTATCCTCCGACCCGTTAATCACCTTCCGGAAGGGGGATCATGATCCTGCGGGGCCTCATGGTCATGGTAGGAATGCGCTTCGACGTGGGCGTGTCGCCCACACTCCACCATGTACCCGACACGCGTGTCGGGTCCTGCCGCGATCAACATCGATGATGCAAGGGGGCGGAGTAAGCCAGTGATACGTGCGGTAGCGGCAGGTGCAGTGCGCACACACGCCGAAGCGCGCCGGGGGTGGCTCGCCCGTGGCAGCATCGTTCGCCTGCTGCGACTACTGGTTGCGGTGCCATTGGTCGCTGTCATCGCCTTCGCCGGCCTGGCCCTGCAGGGGACGGTCCGCCAGGTGATGACCGCGGACACCGTGCACGACCTGGTCAGGCTCTCCACGCAGGCGGGCGCGCTGGCCCGTGCGCTTCAGGCCGAGCGGGTGATCGCCGCGGTCGAGCTGACCACCCGGAGCCAGGCAGCCAGCGCCCGCTTCGACGAGCAGGTGGCGCGGACGGACACGGAGATCGCCGAGTTCCGGCGGGGGCGTGCGGAGGTGACGGCCAACATTCCCGCCCTGCAACGGGTCGACGCCGGGCTGACCGCGCTGAGCACCCTGCGCGAGCAGGTGCGCTCCAGCCCACGCGCCACGCTCTCCGCGGTCGCCTTCAGCTACCGCATCCTCGTCGCCGACCTGCTCGCCTTCCGCGCGTCCGTGGCCACCGACACCTCGACCCGAATCGCCGACGACGTCCGGGCCGGGGTCGCGGTGTCGGAGGCGGGTGAGGCGATCGGCCAGCTCCAGGTCATCGTGCTGCGTAGCCTCGCCGGCGGCGAGCTGACCCCGGCCGGGCAGCAGGAGATCGTCGGCGCGCAGGCCCGCTTCGCCGAGGCCAGCAACGCGTTCCTGTCCCTCGCCGAGCCCAGGTGGGTGGCGAACTGGGAGCAGATCGGCACCGACCAGCAGGTGGTCGCCGCGCAGCGGCTTCAGGACCAGGTGGGCCGGACACTGCCCGGCGACCGACTGACGGCCGACGCGAACGCCTGGGTCGAGGCCACCGACGGCTGGATCAGCCGGATGTTCCAGATCCAGGGCGAGGTGGACCGCGCGGTGGCCGACCGGGTGGCGGCCGAGCGCGGAGAACTCCTCCGCGACGCGCTGTTGCAGAGCGTCGGCATTCTCGTCGTGCTGGTGATCACCGCCGTACTCACCGCTGTGGTGGCCCGGCGGATCACCCGCCGCCTGCGGTCCCTGCGCAACACGGTGACCAAGGTGGCGTACGACCGGCTGCCCGCCGTGGTCCGTGAGCTCAACGCGGCCCCGCCCGGCACCGTGCGGCCGAACGAGGTGGCCGACCACTCGGTGTCGGAGTTCCAGATCACCGGTAACGACGAGATCGCCGAGGTGGCGACCGCGACCCGGGCGCTGCACCGGGAGGCGGTCCGGATCGCCGGCGAGCAGGCGGTGATGCGGGCCAACATCTCCGAGATCTTCGTGCACCTGTCCCGCCGCGAGCAGCGACTGGTCGACGCGATGCTCGCCCAGGTCGACCTGGTGGAGCGCGACGAGGCCGACCCGGAGCGGCTCCAGCAGCTGTACCAGCTGGACCACCTCGCCACCCGGATGGCCCGGATCAACCAGAGCCTGCTGGTGCTCGGCGGTTCCGGTATCTCCCGGGTACGCCAGGAACCGGTCCCGCTGGACCACGTGATCCAGGCCGCGCTCTCCCAGATCGAGCACTACACCCGGGTTCGGATCGGCAGCGTCGACCGGGAGCTGTGCATCGCCGGCCCCGCGGTGGACGAGACCGTGCACCTGCTCGCCGAGCTGTTGGACAACGCGACCGGGTACTCCCCACCGGAGAGCGAGGTGCTGGTCACCGGGCACGCGCTCTCCGACCGGGCCATCGTGCAGGTGGTGGACCAGGGCGTCGGGCTCTCCACCCAGCGGTGCGACCAGCTCAACGCGGCGCTCGCCAACCCGGCGTCGGTCGACGTGTCGGGAGTGCGGGCGATGGGCCTCACCGTGGTCGCCCGGCTCGCCGCCCGGCACGGTGTCGGGGTCGAGCTACGCCCCGGACCGACGCGCGGCACGGTGGCCGAGATCGCGATGCCCGCGGTGATCGTCGTACGCCGACCGGTCCAGCGCCCGGAGCCGGTGGATGTCCCGGTGGGCCCGGCGCGATCGTCCGCTGTTGGCGTGCAACCGGTCACGCCCACCGCCCCCCGTGCCGGCACCCCCGTGGCCGGCGTCGGTCAGGCCATGCCCGGCACCGCGCGGGTTCCCGCCGGGGCCGGCGTCGGTCAGGCCATGTCCGACACCGCACTGCTTCCCGTCGTGTCCCGGCCGGCCGGTGCCGGGCAGGCTGTGGCACCCGCCAGCCCCCCTCCGGCGCGCGCCACACCCGCCCCGCTGTTCCAGCCGACGGCCGGGACCGCCGCGGCGTCGTCGGACCAACGCGCGGTGAACGGCTGGTTCAAGACCGCGTTGGACGGCGACTCGGTGGCGATCACCTGGCCGGTCGATGCCGGCGAGAAGTGGGCAGCCGCCACGATGGCACTGCCGACCCAGGCCCCACCGTCGTCCACCCAGGTCGGGTTGCCGCGTCGCGTACCGCAGCCGCACCTGATCCCCGACGCCCGGAAACCGGCTGCCGACGCGCCGCGCAAGCTCGACCCGTCCGCCGTGGCGGCGGCGATGTCGGCCTATGCCAAGGGTGTCGCCGGGCGCCGGGCCCCCGCCGCCTCCTGACGCCGAATCCCAACCCCCTCACTCCCCCCTCACCTGGAGCGACGCCGTGACGAGCCCGAACGACCTGAGCTGGCTGCTGCAGAATTTTGTCGGCCGTACCCCCGAGGTCAGCCACGCCCTCGCCATCTCGACCGACGGGCTGGTCCTGGCGCACAACCACGGCCTGCCCCGGGACCGGGCGGACCAGCTCGCCGCCACCGGAAGCGGACTCATCGCCCTGCTCGTCGGGGCCGCCCGGTTCTTCGAGGCCGGCTCGGTGATCTCCAACGTGACTCAGATGGAGGGGGGCTTCATGTTCTGCATGGCGTTCAGCGACGGGGCGTCCCTGCTCGTGCTGGCCTCACCCGCCTGCGACGTCGGTCAGGTCTCGTACGAGATGACCGACCTGGCGAACCGGATGGGTGAGGCGCTCACCCCGGCGGTGCGCTCCCAGCTGCTGGGGATGCTGTGACCGCCGCCCGCCCGGCCCGAGCCGCCGTCCCCGCCGCGCGGCGTCTGGTCGCCGCTTTCCTGACCGGCGTTCTGGCGTTCGGTGTCGCCGGCTGCGACGACGGGTCGGAGTCGGAGGCGCAGACCATCCGGATCGGAATGCTCACCGTCCTGGAGGGCTCCCTCCAGGCGCCCGGTTCGGAGCTGCGCGACGGGTTCCAGCTCTACCTGGACATGCGCGGCGGGCGGCTCGGCGGCCACCCAGCCGAGCTGGTCGTCGGCGACGAGGGTTACGACCCCAAGGTCGCCGTCGAGTCCGCCACGAAACTGTTGGAGCAGGACAAGGTCTCAGCGGTCACCGGCATGATCAACGGCGGCAGTGTCGCCGCCATCCATCCGCTCACCAACAAGCACAAGGTGCCGATCGTCGGCGGGCTGGGGCGCCCGGCGCTGACCGACGTCGCGTACGTCTGGCACACCAACCTGATCTCCGTCGAGCCGGGTGTGGCCATGGCGCCCTTCGTCAAGCAGCAGGTCAAGCGGGGCTCGGTCTACGCCATCGGGCCGGACTTCCAGAGCGGCCGGGATGAGCTGCGCGGTTTTGCGGAGACCTTCACCGAGCTCGGTGGCCGGCTGGCCAACCCGACCGGCAAGCCCGTCTTCAGCCCGTTCCCGGTCACCGAGGACTTCGGACCGTACCTGGACGAGATCGCCGAGTCCGGCGCGGCCGCGATCTACTGCTTCTTCGACGCGCAGAACGCCATCACCTTCGTCAAGCAGTACGCCAAGTCGAAGGTGTCCCACCTGCCGCTCTACGCGGCCGGCTTCGTGACGGAGCCGGCGAGCCTGCCCGAGCAGGGCGATGCGGCGGAGGGCATCTACAACGGTCTGAACTACTCGCCCGACCTCGACAACGCGGCCAACCGGGAGTTCGTCGCCGCCTGGAACGCGGCGTACCCGGGCCGGGTGCCCACCTCGGTGGTGATGGCGTCGTACGACGCGGCGGCCGTGCTGGACCGGGCGATCGCCGCGGCCGGCACCAACCCGAGCCCGGATGCGATCAACACCGCGATCGGCGGACTCGGGCAACTCACCAGCCCGCGCGGGCCGTGGCAGTTCGCGAAGACCACGCACGCGCCGATCCAGAAGTGGTATCTGCGCCAGGTCCGCCGGGACGGTCGAGCCCTGACCAACGTGGTCGTCTCGGAGCTGGCCACGCTCGGCGGCTGACCGTCCAGAGCGAATCTTTGGCCGGGCCTGTCTTCTTCGACAGGCCCGGCTTTTCGCAGGTCCGGCCGGGATCGGCACTCAGGAGGTCCGGCCGGGGCCGGCTTCGGCAGGTCGTTCTCGTGCTGTCGCACGTCGTTCCAGAAGGCCTCGGCTGGTGGTATGGTACCCCCCGTATTCCGCCATGCGGAATTCATTATTCACCATACGAAAGACTGGAGGTCGGGCGTGGCCACAGACGCCTCGGTGACGATCGTTGGACCGGCCGTTGTGGGCAGCGAGGACGTGCTCACCCCCGACGCGCTCGCGTTCGTCGCCGACCTGCACCGCCGTTTCCACGGCGACCGGGACCGGCTGCTCACCGAGCGGGTGCGGCGGCGTACCGAGATCGCCCGGACCGGGCGGCTGGACTTCCTGCCGGAGACGGCCGATGTCCGAGCGGGCACCTGGCAGGTGGCACCCGCCCCGGCCGACCTGCGTGACCGGCGAGTGGAGATCACCGGTCCCACCGACCGGAAGATGACGATCAACGCGCTGAACTCCGGGGCCAAGGTGTGGCTCGCCGACTTCGAGGACGCCACCGCCCCGACCTGGACGAACGTCGTCGCCGGCCAGCTCAACCTGACCGACGCCATCGAGCGCCGGATCGACTTCACCAGCCCGGAGGGCAAGCGCTACCAGCTCGGCGACGGGCCATTGCCGGCGATCGTGGTCCGGCCGCGCGGCTGGCACCTCGACGAACAGCACCTGTTGGTGGACGGGGCGCCGGCCGTCGCTGGCCTGGTCGACTTCGGCCTCTACTTCTTCCACAACGCGCGACGGCTGCTCGCCGCCGGCAGCGGGCCGTACTTCTACCTGCCCAAGCTGGAGGGGCACCGGGAGGCGCGGCTCTGGAACGACGTGTTCCGCCACGCGCAGGAGGCGCTGGGCATCCCGACCGGCACGATCCGCGCCACCGTGCTCATCGAGACCATCACCGCCGCGTTCGAGATGGACGAGATCCTCTACGAGCTGCGCGAGCACGCCTCGGGACTGAACGCCGGTCGCTGGGACTACCTGTTCAGCATCATCAAGACCTTCCGTGACGCCGGATCCGGGTTCGTGCTGCCCGAACGCAACTCGGTGACGATGACGGCCCCGATGATGCGGTCGTACACCGACCTGCTGGTCGCGACCTGCCACCGGCGGGGCGCGGTGGCGATGGGCGGGATGGCGGCCTTCATCCCGAACCGGCGGGAGCCGGAGATCACCGCGGCGGCCCTGGCCAAGGTGCGGGCGGACAAGGAACGCGAGGCCGGCGACGGCTTCGACGGCTCCTGGGTCGCGCACCCGGACCTGGTGCCGGTCTGCCGGGAGGTGTTCGACGCGGTTCTGGGGGACCGGCCGAACCAGGTCGAGCGGCAGCGGGACGATGTCAAGGTCACCGCCGAGGACCTGCTTGACATCGCGGCCACGCCGGGCTCGGTGACCGCGGCGGGGCTGCGTAACAACATCGCGGTCGGGCTGCGCTACATCGAGGCGTGGCTGCGCGGTACCGGCGCGGTGGCGATCTTCAACCTGATGGAGGACGCGGCCACGGCGGAGATCTCCCGTTCCCAGGTCTGGCAGTGGGTGCAGACCGGCACGGCGCTGGACAGCGGTGAGGTGGTCACGGCGGAGCGGGTCCGGGGCCTGATCGCCGAGGAGATCGACGCGCTCCGGACCGAGCTGGGCGCGGAGCGGTTCGCCGCCAGCCGGTACGAGGCGGCCCGCGAGGTGTTCGAGGAGGTCGCGCTCGGGGCGACCTACGTCGACTTCCTGACCCTGCCGGCGTACCGGTTGCTCGCCAGCTGAATCGATCGTCGCAACGCCGGTCGCGCGGGTCTGCCCGGCGGCCGGCGTTGCGGCCCGTGTGCAGGTGTCGCGGC
Organism: Micromonospora sonchi; assembly: GCF_014646235.1. GTDB lineage: Bacteria > Actinomycetota > Actinomycetes > Mycobacteriales > Micromonosporaceae > Micromonospora > Micromonospora sonchi. The sequence goes on from NZ_BMNB01000006.1 coordinate 204,227, forward strand.
CGGTCGGCGGTGTGCCGGCCGGCCGGGTGTGCCGGCCGTTCCGGTGTGGCTAGCGGGCCGCCCGGGGTGCCGGCAGCCCGGGGTAGGTGGCCCGGTTGGCCGCCGCGATCGCCGAGGACGACTGCTGCAGCAGCGGCACGGCCCTGGCGACCAGGCCGTCGTTGATCCGGGCGGTCGGCCCGGAGACCGACAGTGCCAGCGTGCTGGGCGGTCCGGGCACCGCCACCGCCACGCAGCGCACCCCGATCTCCTGCTCCCCGTCGTCTATCGCGTAGCCGTCCCGGCGTACCGACTGCAGCTGCCGCAGCAGGTCGTCCAGGCAGGTGATGGTGGTCGGCGTGGTGGCGACGAACTCGGTGTTGGCGTAGACCTCGGCGATCATCTGGTCGTCGAGCTGGGCGAGCATCGCCTTGCCGACCGCCGTCCGGTACGCCTCCACCCGGCGGCCGACCTCGGTGAACATCCGCATCTGGTGCCGGGAGGGAACCTGGGCCAGATAGACGATCTGCGTTCCTTCGAGGCGGGCCGCGTTGGCGGTCTCGCCGAGGGCGTCCACCAGCGCCGTCAGGTGCGGTCGGACCAGCGGGGCGATCATCGCCAGGGCCTGGTCGCCGAGGTGAACGAGCGCGCTGCCGAGCGCGTACCGCCGGTCCGGCTCCTGACGCAGGATGCCGGCGCCGATCAGGGTCCGGAGCAGCCGGTGGATGGTGGCGATCGGCAGTCCGGTGGCGCCCGCCAGTTCGGACAGCCCACACGGCGCTCCGGTGTCGGCGATGACGTTCATGATCTGCAACGCCCGCTTGACGGACTGGACGCCGCCGCCCTCGCCATCGCTCCCGCGCGCCATATCCCCTCGTTCCTGTACCGCTCCGGTCTCGCACACGCCAATGCCGCGCGGCGCACATCGTATGCCGTACGAGGGGTCCGGCGCTGCCGCCACCCGAGCGGATTCGGCTGCTGTCGCCGGAGTGCCCGCCCGGCCGACGGGAGTTCCACCGAACGAACACTTGACGAGCGCGATGTGGATACTAATATCCGCAGTGTGGAAAGCCACCCTGGCTGTCGGCGACCGATCGGTCGTGCCGTGCACCACGGGGTGACCTCGGCTGGCCGACGTGGAACACGCGCCACCAGCGCATCATCCGTCTGATGCCAGCCCCCGCGCAGCACCACGCACGTCCACGTACCGAGAGGCCCCCCGTGTCATACCGAAACCCTCACCGCCGTCTTCGGGCGGCGACAGCCGCGCTCGCCCTGCTGTCCCTTCTCGCCGCCTGCACCGGCGGGACGGGGGGCGAGGACGTCGGTTCCGGCGTCCAGGCCGGGCAGGTCGACGCCAACCAGGCCAAGGTCGGCGACGGCGGAACGCTCGCCTACTCGATCGAGGTCGACGTCAAGAACTGGAACATCCTGCACGCCACCGGCGACGTCTTCGGCTACCGGCAGATCCTCAACCCCGTGCTCCCGCACGCGATGATCTCCCTGCCGGACTTCACCATGGCCAAGAACGACGCGCTGCTCACCGAGGCCAAGGTCGTCAAGGACTCGCCGCAGACCGTCGAGTACCGGATCCGTCCGGAGGCCACCTGGTCGGACGGCACGCCGATCACCGCCGACGACTTCAAGTACACCTGGCAGGTCCAGGACCCGCAGCAGTGCGCGACCTGCGAGCCGGCCACCCAGGCCGGGTACGACCAGGTCGCCTCGGTCACCGGCAGCGACAACGGCAAGACCGTCACCGTCGAGTTCAAGAACACCTACCAGCCGTGGCGGCTGATGTTCCCGCACCTGCTCCCGGCGCACATCGCCGCCCAGCAGGGCGACCTGGCCACGTCGTTCAACGACTACTTCAGCACCACCGTGCCGACCTGGTCCGGCGGGCCGTACCTGATCGACCAGTACGTGCCGAACCAGTCGGTCACCATGAAGAAGAACCCCAAGTGGTACGGCGAGGGCCCGCACCTCGACCAGCTCGTCTTCCGGATCCTCACCGACGAGCGGCAGGCCGTCACCGCGATGGCCAACAACGAGATCCAGGTCGTGGTGCCCCGTCCCACCCTCGACCTCGTCGAGCAGCTCAAGGGCATCAGCAACGTCACCACCTCGCTGGCCTCGGGGCTGGTCTACGAGCACCTGGACATCAACACCGCGCACCCGGCCCTGGCCGACGTCGCCCTGCGCCGGGCCATCTTCACCGCGGTCGACCGACAGGCGATCATCGACAAGACCATCGGCCAGTTCGCGGCCGGCACCAAGGCGCTCGGCAACCGCAACTTCATGCCCGGTCAGAAGCTGGAGGGCGTCGACGCGTACGTCGACAACGTGACCTCGGCGGGCCTCGGCGACGGCAACATCGAGGCGGCCAAGAAGGTCCTCACCGACGCCGGCTACGTGATCGGTGACGGCAAGCTCACCGACCCCAAGGGCAAGGCGGTGCCGCCGCTGCGGATGCGCTACAGCAAGGGCAACCAGGTCCGGCTGGACACCTCGGTGCTGATCCAGAACCAGCTCAAGCAGCTCGGCATCACGCTCCAGCTCCAGGAGACCGACAGCCTCGGCACCACGGTCAACACCGGTGACTTCGACCTGATCGTCTTCGGCACCAACCTGGACGTGATCCCGACCGCCACCGCCCAGTCGGTGTTCGGCTCGAAGGGCACCCACACCGGCTACCAGGACCAGGAGATCGACGGCTGGGTCAGCGAGGCCGCCCGCACCCTGGACCCGCAGCAGGTGATCGACCTGCTGAACAAGGTCGACGCCCGGATCAGCGAGCAGGCGGTGACGCTGCCGATCTACCAGACGCCGACCCTGATCGCGTACCGCAGCGACTTCGGCAACGTGCGCGCCAACCCGACCCGCTTCGGCACCAGCTACAACACCGAGCAGTGGGGCATCAAGAGTGACGGCTGACCACCGGCCCGGCCGGGACTTCATCGTGGAGGTCCCGGCCCCGGCCGTTGAATTCAACGAGGTCTACCGCAACTTCGTTGGCTCGGCCGGCTACTTCGTGGCGAACAACATCTACAGCCGGCTGGTCGTCTTCGACACCGGTTCCCCGGCGGCCTACCCGGATCTCGCCGAGCACTGGGAGATGGCGCCCGACGCCCGGACCCTGCGGTTCCAGCTCAACCGGAACGCCCGCTGGCACGACGGGGAACCGGTCACCGCCGAGGACGTCGCGTACACCCACCTGACCGCGCTGGCGCACGGCTACCACGCCGCGTCGTTCCTGCACGATGTGCAGGACATCGAGGTCCTCGGCCCGCACGAGCTGCGGTACGTGCTGCGGCGACCCAACGCCGGGTTCCTCGCCCAGCTGGGCAACCTGGTGTTCGCCCACATCCTGCCCAAGCATCTGTACGAGGGCACCGACTGGGCGACCAACCCGTACAACCAGCAGCCGGTCGGCTCGGGACCGTTCCGGTTCGTCGAGCACGTGCCCGGCGAGCGGGTGGTCCTGGAGGCGTGGGACGGGTACTGGGGCCCCCGCCCCCAGATCGACCGGGTCATCCTCGACATCGAACCCGACCTGGACGAGGCGGTCCGCAAGGTCGCCGACGGGCGGGCCCACTACCTGGTCCAGGACGTGCTCACCTTCCCCCGGCTGCACCTGGCCGAGGGGAGCACGACCGCCTCGGTGTGGCGCAAGCGCGGGCCCGGCGTCGCCGTGCTCAGCTTCAACCACACCCAGGACCGGTGGCGCGACCGGCGGGCCCGTGCCGCGGTCGCGCACGCCGTGGACCGTCGCCGGCTGGTCCCGCTCGCCGATCCCGGCTGGTCCGAGCCGTACGCCCATTACCTGCCGCGCAGCGTGGACTGGGCGTTCGCCGAGGACGCCACCGCGCCGGCGCACGATCCGGCGGAGGCGGTCCGGCTGCTGGACGCGGCCGGCATCACCTCGGCCGGTCGTCTGCCGGCACTGCGACTGGCGTACATGAAGACCTTCACCGGGCACGCCGGGATCGCCGCCGCGGTCGCGGAGGACCTGCGGGCCGTCGGGCTGGAGGTCGATGTGGTCGGCCTGGACTCGCCGACCTGGGCGCGGCAGGTCGGCCGGGACGCCGACTTCGACCTGACCATCAGCGGCGGCAACATGATCCCCGACCCGGAGATCACCGCCAGTCGGTTCGAGACCGGTGGCGGGCGCAACCATGCCCGGCTCTCCGACCCGGAGGCGGACGCCTGCTACGCGGCCGCCCGGGCCACCACGGACCGCAACGAGCGCGGCGAGCACTACCGGGAGCTGCAACGGGTCTGGGCCCGCAACGTCGACTGGGTGCCGCTGTTCTGGTACGCGGCCTACTACCTGCGCAGCGACAGTTTCTTTGGCTGGCCGGACCAGGTCGGCTTCCGGGTGCCGTTCTGGCACTGGGGCCGGATCCGGCCCGTGAACTGACCTACCGCCAGTCGCCCGGACAACCCGGGCGCTGACTTTCCCACCGGCCCGGGCATCCCCGGGCACCCACCACACCGAGGAGAGGTCTTGGACGAGTACATCGTCGTCGTACCCGAGGGCACGACCGAGATCAACGAGTCGTACCGCAACGTCGTCGGGGGCGCCGGCTACTTCGTCGCCAACAACATCTTCAGCCGCCTGGTCGTCACCGAGGTCGGCGGGGCCGCGTCCTACCCGGATCTCGCGGAGCACTGGGAGTGCCTGGACGGTGCCCGACGCTGGCGGTTCACCCTCAACCGCCACGCCCGCTGGCACGACGGCCAGCCGGTGACCGCCCACGACGTGGCCTACACCCACCTCACCGCGCTGGCCAACGGCTACCACGCCGCGTCGTTCCTGCACGGCATCGTCGACATCAAGGTGCTCGACGACCACCTGGTCGAGTACCACCTGGCGGAGCCCAACGCGGCCTTCCTCACCCAGCTCGGAAACTTCGCCGCCACCCACGTCCTGCCCAAGCACCTGTACGAGGGCACCGACTGGGCGACCAACCCGCACAACCAGCAGCCGGTCGGCTCGGGACCGTTCCGGTTCGTCGAGATGGAGCCCGGCGGGCGGATCGTGCTGGAGGCCTGGGACGGGTACTGGGGGCCACCGGCTGGCGTGGACCGGGTCACCATCGTGGTGGAACCCGACCTCGACGAGTGCGTACGGATGATCGCCGACGGCCGGGCGCACTTCGCCCCGCAGGACGTGCTGACCATGAAGCGGCTGCCGCTGGCCGAGGGCTCCGCCCACGCCACGGTGTACCGCGAGCGCGGCCCCGGCGTGGCGTTGCTGAGCTTCAACTACCGGCAGGAGCGGTGGGCCGATCGTCGGCTGCGGCTGGCGATCGCCCAGGCGGTGGACCGCAGCCGCCTGGAGCGCTTCGCGGAGCCCGGCTGGTCGGAGCCGTGGGCGAACTTCTTCCCAGGCAGCAGCTACGCCGTGGCCCGCGACGTCACCGCCCCCGGCCACGACGCGGCCGCGGCCGAGAAGCTGCTCGACGAGGCCGGCTACCCGCGCGGGGCGGACGGGCGCCGGCTGTCGCTGCGCATGTTCTACATGGCCACCTTCGACGGTCACGGCGGGCTGGCCCGCAGCATCGCGGAGGACCTCGCCGCGATCGGCGTGCACGTCGAGTTCGCAGGCCTGGACTCGGAGACCTGGGCGCAGCAGATCGGTCGGGAGGGCGACTTCGACCTGACCATCAGCGGCGGCAACATGATGCCCGACCCGGACATCACCGCCAGCCGGCTGCAGGGCGGCGGGCAGCGTAACCACCTCGCGCTGGCCAACCCCGACGCCGACGCCTGCTACGTCGCCGCCCGGTCGACCACCGACCAGGCCGAGCGGATCGCGCACTACCGGCGGTTGCAGGAGGTGTGGGCCCGGGACGTCAACGTGATCCCGCTCTTCTGGTACTGCATCTACCTGCTGCGCAGCAACGAGTTCTACGGCTGGGCCGACCAGGTCGACTTCCGGATCCCGTTCTGGCACTGGGGTCGGCTCCGGAAGATCACCGGCGGCGAAAGCTAACCGGCAGCGGCGCGGGAAGGTTCCTCATGGAGATCGTGGGCTTCGCCCTGCGGCGGTTGCTCGTCGCCATCCCGGTGCTGTTGGTGTCGACGTTCCTGATATTCCTGGCCGTCGCCAAGTCCGGTGATCCGCTGACCGAACTGCGGGAGCGACAACCGCCGGTACCGCCGCACACGATCGCCGCCGAGGAGGCACGGCTCGGGCTGGACCAGCCCGTGCTACAGCGGTACTGGAACTGGCTGACCGGGGTCATCCAGGGTGACCTCGGTCCGTCGGTGGACCGCAACGCCGACATCGGCATGGAGCTCGGCTCGCGCCTGGGCATCACGATGCGGTTCGTCCTCATCGCGATGCTGATCGCGGCCGTGCTGGCGATCCTGGTCGGGGTCGTCAGCGCGGTCCGCCAGTACTCCTGGCTCGACTACCTGTTCACCTCGACCGGCTTCCTGTTCCTGGCGATGCCGTCGTTCTGGCTCGCGGTGCTGCTCAAGCAGGGCGGCATCGAGCTGAACGCGCTCGCCGGCCAGACGCTGATCTACACCGTCGGCGACAGTTCGGTGATCCCGCCGCCCACCCTGGGCGGCCGGATCGCCGACCTCGCCGGCCACATGATCCTGCCGACCATCACCCTGGTGCTGATCAACTTCGCGGCGTGGAGCCGGTTCCAGCGCTCGTCGATGCTCGACGTGCTCGGCAGCGACTACGTCAAGCTGGCCACCGCCAAGGGGCTGCGGCGGCGCACGGTGCTGCGCAAGTACGCCCTGCGTACCGCGCTCACCCCGCTGGTGACGGTCATCGCGTTGGACTTCACCGCCGTGTTCGCCGGAGCGGTGGTCACCGAGACCGTCTTCCAGTGGCGGGGTATGGGCGACTACCTGCTGGAGTCCATCAACGGGCGGGATGTGAACGCGGTGATGGCGTGGCTGCTCGTCGCGGCGGTCGCGGTGGTCCTGTTCAACCTCTTCGCCGACATCCTGTACGCCGCTCTCGATCCGAGGATCCGCCGTGTCCGCTGACCCGCCACCGGTGCCCGCCACCGCCGCCACGCCCGGGCAGTGGCGCGCCGTCCTCGCCCGGTTCCGCCGGCACCGGCTCGCCGCCGCCGCGCTGGTGGTGCTCGTTCTCGTCGCGCTCTTCGCGTTCGTCGGCCCGTTGCTGTGGCGGTACGGCCACGACGAGATCACCCCCGACAACTCGCAGCCGCCGTCGGCGATCCACCCGCTCGGCACCGACTCGCTCGGCCACGACCTGCTCGCCCAGGTGATGCGGGGCACCCAGCAGTCGCTGCTCATCGCGCTCACCGTGGCGCTCGGCGCGGCGGTGGTCGGCACCGTGATCGGCATCGTCGCCGGCTACTACCGGGGCACCGTCGACGCGCTGCTGATGCGGCTGGTGGACCTGTTCCTCACCGTGCCGACGATCGCGGTCGCCGCCGTGCTCGGGCACAACTTCGCCGGCAGCGGTGGCGGCTGGGTCCTCATCGCGGTCGTGCTCGCCGCGCTGATGTGGACCAGCGTCGCCCGGGTGGTCCGGGGCGTCGTGCTCGGGCTGCGGGAACGGGAGTTCATCTCGGCCGCCCGCGCGTTGGGCTCCTCCGACCTGCGGATCATGGCGCGGCACATCCTGCCCAACGTGGCCGGCCCGATCATCGTCTCGGTGACCATCCTGGTCGCCACCGCGATCCTCGCCGAGACCGCGCTCTCGTTCATCGGGTTCGGGGTGCAGCCGCCGGACACCTCGCTCGGCCTGCTGGTGGCCAACGCCCAGTCCGCGGTCGCCACCCGGCCCTGGCTGTTCTACTTCCCGGGCCTGGTCATCCTGCTCATCGCGCTGTCCATCAACTTCATCGGCGACGGACTGCGCGACGCCCTCGACCCGACCCAGACCAAGGGGCCGCGCCGCCGCCGCTACCTGGCCCAGCCCGCGGCCCGCGCCGACGCCGTACCCGACGACGTGTTGCTGTCGGTCCGCGACCTGCGGGTGGTGTTCGCCGCCGACGGCGGCGACGTGCCGGCGGTCCGCCACCTCGACCTGGACCTGCGTCGGGGCGAGGTGGTCGGCCTGGTCGGCGAGTCCGGCTCCGGCAAATCGGTCAGCGCCGCGGCGATGATGGGGCTGCTTCCACCCACCGCCACCGTCAGCGGTTCGATCCGCTTCGCCGGCCAGGAACTCGTCGGGCTCGCCGAGCCCCGGTTCCGGCGGCTGCGCGGTAGCCGCATCGCCATGGTCTTCCAGGACCCGATGTCCTCGCTGAGCCCGGTGCACACCATCGGCGACCAGGTCGCCGAGGCGGTCCGCGTCCACCGGGGCTGTTCCCGGGCGGAAGCCCGGGAACGGGCCGTGGAACTGCTGGACACGGTGGGCATCCCGGACGCCCGCAACCGGCTCGGCGACTACCCGCACCAGTTCTCCGGCGGGATGCGCCAGCGGGTGGTGATCGCGATGGCGATCGCCAACGACCCCGACCTCATCATCGCCGACGAGCCCACCACCGCCCTGGACGTGACCGTGCAGGCCCAGGTGCTCGCCGCGCTGCGCGCGGTGCGGGAACGGACCGGCGCGGCGATCCTGATGATCACGCACGACCTGGGCATCGTGGCCGAGGTCGCCGACCGGATCGCGGTGATGTACGCCGGCCGGCTGGTCGAGGTAGGGACCGCCGCCGAGGTGTTCGACCACCCCGCGATGCCCTACACCCGGGGGCTGCTGGACTCGGTGCCCCGCATCGACCGGCCCGCCGACGAGGAACTGTGGGCGATTCCCGGCTCACCGCCGACGATGACCGCCCTGCCGGCGGGCTGCGCGTTCGCCCCGCGCTGCACGGTCCGTGTGCCGGACTGCTCGACCGTGGTGCCGGAACTGGTCCCGCTGACCGTTGGGCACCGGGCCGCGTGCCTGCGGCTCACCCCGGGCGGCGAGCCTCTGCCGGAGCCCGCCACCACCACGCCGATCCCCGAAAGGCCGTGACGATATGACTCCCCGCACGCCGCCGCGCGCCCCGGCCAGCGAGGGCGAACAGCACGTCATGACCGGCGAGGTGCTGCTGGAGGTCGAGGATCTGACCAAGCACTTCCCGATCCGGCGGGGCAACCTGATCCGCCGGTCGGCGGGGGTGGTCAAGGCGGTCGACGGCGTCTCGTTCCAGCTCCGCGCCGGTGAGACGCTCGGCGTCGTCGGCGAGTCCGGCTGCGGCAAGTCCACCCTCGCCAAGCTGCTCACCCGGCTGGAACAACCCTCCGGCGGGCAGATCCGCTACCGGGGGACCGACATCGCCGGGCTGCGCGGCCGGAAGCTACGCGACCTGCGCCGGCGCATCCAGGTCGTCTTCCAGGACCCGTACTCCTCGCTCGACCCGAGGATGACCGTCGGGCAGATCATCGCCGAGCCCTTCACCGTGCACGGTGAGCTGGGCACCGCCGACCGGCGCCGCCGCCGGGTCCAGGAACTGCTGGAGACCGTCGGTCTCAACCCCGAGCACGTCGACCGGTACCCGCACCAGTTCTCCGGCGGCCAGCGGCAGCGCATCGGCATCGCCCGCGCGCTGGCGCTCCAACCGGAGATCGTGGTCTGCGACGAACCGGTGTCGGCGCTCGACGTGTCGGTGCAGGCGCAGGTGATCAACCTGCTCCGCCGGTTGCAGCGGGACCTCGGCCTCGCCTACGTGTTCATCGCCCACGACCTGTCCGTGGTGCGGCACATCTCGCACCGGGTCGCCGTGATGTACCTGGGCAACGTGGTGGAAACCGGGACCGTGGCGGAAATCTTCGAGCGGCCGGCGCACCCGTACACCCAGGCGTTGCTCTCGGCGGCACCGGTGCCCGACCCGCACCACCGGCGCGAGCAGATCCTGCTGCTCGGTGACCCGCCCAGCCCGGTGAACCCGCCGAGCGGCTGCCGCTTCCGGACCCGCTGCTGGCAGGCGCTCGACGCCTGCGCGGAGGAACCACCGGCCCTGGTCGAACGCACCGCCGGGCACCCGGTGGCGTGCATCAACGAGCTGCCTCCTGGATGATCCCCAGGTCGGTGTAGACGGCGTCGACGAGGGCGTGCCGGCGGGTGACGGTCGGTACGTCAGCCAGCCGGCCGTTCCAGTACATCGCCATGACCACCTTGGCGTCCGGATCCACCACCAGGCTGGAGGTGTTGCCGCCCGCGTGGCCGTAGGCGCGGAACGAGCAGGCTCGACCCAGCAGGTGGGGCAGGGTCATGAACCCCAGGCCGTACGCGAAGTCGGTGTCCGACAGGACGCTGCGTACCGTGCCGGGCCAGTGCGTCGCGGTCAGCGCCTCGATGGTCGCCCGCCGGGCAACCTCGGTGCCGTCGGCGGCGCGACCGGTGAGCAGCGCCTCGCCGACCGCCCGCAGGTCGCGCATGCTGCCCCAGACACCGGTCCCCGGCAGCGGCAGTTGGGCTGCCATGACCATCTTCGCCAGCCCCACCTCCTCCTCGGGCGGCGCGATCGGCGCGACCGGCAGCGCCGCGTCGCCGTCCCGGTCGAGCCCGAGCGTCGCCGAGATGCCCAGCAGCGAGGACATGGACCGGTAGCTGTCGCCCGGGTCGGTCCCGTCGAGGGTGGTGAGCAGCCGGTCCAGAACGAACCAGTTCGTGATCGGGTTGTAGCTCATCGACGTGCCCGGCCGCTGCTGAGTCTCGGTGGCGCAGACGACCATCCAGACCAGCGCCTGCGCCTGATCCCAGTCCGGCATCTCCTGGCCGTCCGTGTCCAGGGCGAGGAGGGGATCCGGCACACCGGTGGTGTGGGTCAGCAGGTCCCGCACCCGAACGGTGTCCTTGCCGCCCTCGCCGTACTCGGGCAGGTGCTCGGCGACCCGGTCATCGAGGTCGAGACGGCCGCTCTCCCAGGCACGGGCGAACGCCAGCGCGCCGAGCGGCTTCGACGAACACGTCCAGGGCACCGGCGTGTCGGGGGTGATCGGTGCACCGAGACCGTTCTCACCGACGGCGATGTCGTGGTGGCGTCCCTCGTGCGAGATCGACAACTGGACACCGGTCTCGATGTCGTCGGCGATCTCCTTTTCGAACAGTGCGCGGACGTGCGGAAACGAGTCGAGCCTGTCGTCGGACACGACGCTTCCTCTCAGGCTGGAGGGACGGTCGACCTGGCATTGATCCATGCGGCTGAATGCTCAGTCTAGGGTCGGACACCCCGCGACAGGTGTCCACAGCGGATCATCCGACAACGGCCGACCCGCCCTGGTCGTGTTTCCGACAGCCGTCGGTCTCACTGCCGAAACAGACGGCGGCGGCCGTGGTTCACTCCGGGTCGTACGCCAGGTTGGGCCGCAGCCAGCGTTCGACCTCGCCGCGGTCCACACCGCGGCGGGCCGCGTAGTCGTCGACCTGGTCGAGGCCGATCCGGCCGACCGTGAAGTACCGCGACGACGGGTGGGCGAAGATGAGCCCACTGACGCTGGCCGCCGGAGTCATCGCGCAGGCGTCGGTCAGGCCGATGCCGAGGGCGTCGGCGCCCAGGAGCCGGAACAGGTCCCGCTTCTCGCTGTGGTCCGGGCTGGCCGGGTAGCCGAGCGCCGGCCGGATCCCGCGGAACCGCTCGGCGTGCAGATCCTCGATGAGCGGGTCGGCGTCGGGTTCGAACCAGTCGCGCCGGGCCTGGAGGTGGATGTGCTCGGCGAACGCCTCGGCGAGCCGGTCGGCGATCGCCTTGACCATGATGGCCCGGTAGTCGTCGTTGGCCTTCTCGTAGCGGGTGGCCAGCTCCTCGGCGCCGTGGATCGCCACCGCGAAGCCACCGAGGTGGTCCCCGCCGGGCGCGATGTAGTCGGCCAGGCAGCGGTTGGCCCGCCCCTCCGGCTTGACGGTCTGCTGGCGCAGCATCGGCAGGCGTACCGCCGGGTCGTCCAGGACGATGTCGTCGCCTTCCGCGTGGGCCGGCCAGAAGCCGTACCCGCCCCGCGCCTCGAGCGCACCCTCGGCGCAGATCTCGTCGAGCAGGGTGTTGGCGTCGTCGTAGAGTTCCCGCGCCACCGGCTGCTCCAGGATCGCCGGGAACTTGCCCTTCAGTTCCCAGGCCAGGAAGAGGAACTGCCAGTCGATCATCGCGCGCAGGGTGGCCAGCTCCGGCGTCACGGTGCGGATGCCCGTGAACGTGGGTACGGGCAGGTCGTCGAAGGGCACCCGCTCCGGGTTCTCGCGGGCCTGGGCCAGGGTGAGCAGTGGCTGGCGGCGGGCGGTGTGCTGCTCGCGGAGTCGCTCCTGTTCGGCCTGGGTGGTCGACGCGAACTGTTCGGCGCGGACCGGGTCGAGCAGTTCCGACACCACCCCGACGACCCGGGACGCGTCGAGCACGTGCACCGTCGTCGCGTCGTAGGCCGGGGCGATCCGGACCGCGGTGTGCTGCCGGGAAGTGGTGGCACCGCCGATCAGCAGCGGCAGCTTCATGCCACGGCGCTGCATCTCGGTGGCGACGGTGACCATCTCGTCCAGCGACGGGGTGATCAACCCGGACAGGCCGACCGCGTCGGCGCCCTCCGCCACCGCCGTGTCCAGGATCTTCGCGCCGGGCACCATGACCCCGAGGTCGATCACGTCGTAGTTGTTGCAGCCGAGCACGACGCCGACGATGTTCTTGCCGATGTCGTGCACGTCCCCCTTCACGGTGGCGACGACGATCCTGCCCCGGCTTCGACCGCGGGAGACCCGCCCCGCCCGCTCGGCCTCCTGCCGTTCCTTCTCCAGATGCGGCTCGAGGAAGGCGACGGCGCGCTTCATCACCCGGGCGCTCTTGACCACCTGCGGCAGGAACATCCGGCCCGATCCGAACAGGTCGCCGACGGTGCGCATGCCGTCCATCAGCGGGCCCTCGATGACGTCGAGGGGCCGGCCCAACTGCCCGAGTGCCTCCTCGGTGTCGGCCTCGACGAACTCGACGATGCCGTGCACCAGCGCGTGCTCCAACCGGTCGGCCACCGGGGCGTCCCGCCAGGACAGGTCCACCTCGCGGCGGGCGCCGGGGCCGCTGACCGCCGCGGCGAAGGACACCAGCCGGTCGGTGGCGTCGGGACGACGGTCGAACAGCACGTCCTCGACCAGGGTGAGCAGGTCGGTCGGGATGTTCTCGTAGACGGCCAGTTGACCGGCGTTGACGATGCCCATGTCGAGCCCGGCCCGTACGGCGTGGAACAGAAACGCCGAGTGCATCGCTTCGCGGACCACCTCGTTGCCCCGGAACGCGAAGGACAGGTTGGAGATGCCGCCGCTGGTCCGGGCACCCGGACAGCGCTGCTTGATCAGCGGAAGTGCGTCGAGGAACGCCTTCGCGTACCCGTTGTGCTCAGGGATGCCGGTGGCGACGGCCAGCACGTTCGGGTCGAAGATGATGTCCTCCGGCGCGAACCCCGCCTCGGTCACCAGCAGGTCGTACGCCCGCGCGCAGATCTCCACCTTCCGCTCGGTCGTGTCGGCCTGGCCCCGCTCGTCAAAAGCCATCACCACCACACCGGCGCCGTGGTCGCGGATGTACCGGGCCTGTTCCAGGAACGTCTCGACGCCCTCCTTGAGGCTGATCGAGTTGACCACCGCCTTGCCCTGCACGCAGGTCAGGCCGGCGGCCAGCACGCTCCACCGGGAGCTGTCGATCATCACCGGAATCCGGGCCACCTCCGGCTCGGTGGCGATCAGGTTGAGGAAGGTGGTCATCGCCTGTTCGCTGTCGAGCAGATCGGCGTCCATGTTGACGTCGAGCAGGTTCGCCCCGCCGCGTACCTGATCCAGCGCCACGCCCACCGCGCCCTGGAAGTCGTCGGCCTCGATGAGGCGCCGGAAGCGCGCCGACCCGGTGACGTTCGTCCGCTCGCCGATCATCACGAACCCGGTGTCCGGACCGATGGCGAAGGGCTCCAGCCCGCTGAACCGGGTGGCCGGCGGGTGCGCCGGCGGCTTGCGGGGTGGGAGCCCCGCGACGGCGCCCGCGACCGCCGAGATGTGCGTCGGGGAGGTACCACAGCAGCCGCCGACGATGTTGACCATGCCGGATCGGGCGAACTCGCCGAGCAGCCCGGCCGTCTGCTCCGGCGTCTGGTCGTAGCCGCCGAAGGCGTTCGGCAGGCCGGCGTTGGGGTGGCAGGCGACGTACGTGCCGGCGAGCCGGGCCAACTCCGCCACGTGCGGCCGCATCTCCGCCGCGCCCAGCGAACAGTTGACGCCCACGACCAGCGGCTCGGCGCGCTCGATCGACCGCCAGAACGCCTCCACGGTCTGGCCCGACAGCGTCCGGCCGCTCAGGTCGACGATGGTGACCGAGATCCACAGGGGCAGTTGCGGCGCCACCTCGCGGGCGGCGGCGAGTGCGGCCTTCGCGTTCAGGGTGTCGAAGATGGTCTCGATCAGCAGCAGATCGACACCGCCCTCGGCGAGTGCAGCGATCTGCTCCGCGTACGCGTTCTTGACCTGCTCGAAGGTCACCGCCCGGTAGGCTGGGTCGTCGACCCGCGGCGACAGCGACAGGGTCACGTTCATCGGCCCCACCGAGCCGGCCACGAACCGCCCGCCCACCTCGTCCGCCGCCTGCCGGGCCAACTGCGCGGCGCGCAGGTTCATCTCGTGGACGTACTCCTCCAGGCCGTAGTCCGCCTGGCTGATGCGGGTTGCGGTGAACGTGTTGGTGCTGGTGATGTCGGCCCCCGCCGCCAGGTACCGGCGGTGCCCCTCCAGGACCATGTCCGGCCGGGTCAGGCTCAGCAGGTCGGGATCGCCGGTCACGTCCCGCGGGTGGTCGACCAGCAGGTCGCCCCGATAGTCGGCGGCGGTGAGCCCGGCATCCTGGAGCATCGTGCCCCAGGCGCCATCCAGCACCAGGACCCGCTGCGCCATCAGCTCCTTCAGGGCCGGGGCAACGTTGTCACGGATGGACGACTGACTCATACGACACCTCAGCTAGTCGAAGACCCTCGGCTGGCGGGGTCGGACCGCACCGGCGGCTGGCGCCGCCGCGGACCGGACGGGAGGGACCGGATCGGGCAAGGCCCCCGAATGCCGCTTCGTCGCGACGTCTGCCGATCTTTCGGATTGTAGCCAGCCGGTCGCTTCGCCGAGCGGGCAAAGCGCCAGCGGCGCGCACGCGGTGCGGTTGCCGACAGGTGGTTGGTGGGGTCAGCCGGTGGGGCGGGCTCGTACGCTCCGTACCGTCACCGGTACACCGCCCCGGGGCCACATGGTGGCCACCCCGGTGGGCTGGACCGGCGGCCCGACGAGGGACAACTCGGTGCGACGGGCGAGCTCCGCGATCAGCGCCCGCAACTCCAGTTCGGCGAACGCCCAGCCGATGCACTTGCGGTAGCCGCCGCCGAAGGGAACGAAGCTGAACGGGGCCGGCTCCCGGTAGTCGGCTGCCGCGCTGTCCCATCTTTCGGGACGAAAGGTCAGCGGATCCGCCCAGTGCCGGGGCAGGCGGTGGGTCACGTACTGGGAGTAGAGAACCTTGCTGCCGGCGGGGATCAGCTCCCCGGCGAACTCGATGTCCTCGATCGCGCTGCGGCCGGTCAGTACGCCAGGAGTGTAGAGCCGCAGGATCTCCGACACCGACCAGCCGACGTAGGTCAGCTCACCGAGCAGCCCTGCGGTCAAGGGCCGGTCCCCGGCGACCCGGGCCACCTCGGCACGGATCCGGTCGTACACCTCGGGGTTGCTGAGCAGGGCGTAGACCGCCCAGCCGGCGGCCGAGCTGCTCGAGTCGTATCCGGAGGCGATCAGGCTGATCACCTGGTCGCGGACCTCCAGGTCGGCGAGCTGGTCCCCGTCGTCGGCGCAGGCGGCGAGCAGCGCGTCGAGGACGTCGCCCCGGTCATCCGGCTCGGCGCGTCGCTTGGCGATCTCCGCCCGGACGAGTTCGTCGACCCGACCCCGGGCGGCCATCGCACGGCGGTAGGCGGTGCCGGGCAGGTCGTGGTCGAAGCGGAGGAACGGCGAGCGGTTGATGTACTTCAGCGCCGTCTCCAGCTCCCGGCCGATCTGGTCGGTGTGGGCCTGAAGCCGGTCGCCGAAGAGCGACCGGATCGCGATCCGCCGGATGCACGAGCGGACGGCCGCGAAGGCGTTGACCGTGCCACCGACCGGCCAACCCTCGATCATGCGATGGATCTCGTCGACCATGACCGGGACGTAGCCCTCGATCCGGCGCCGGACGAAGGCGGGCCGCACCAGGGCCCGCCGCCGCCGGTGATCCTCCCCGTCGCTCACCACCATCGCTCGCGCGCCGACCACCGGGATCAACAGGCTGAGCACGTCCCGGGAGAGGAACCGTGGGCGGGCCGGGTTGTCGGTCAGCAGCAGCTGGTTGGCCTCGGCGCCGAAGAGCATCACGTAACGCTGTGACCCGAAGCCGAACGCGCACACCGGCCCGTAGCGGCGGTGCAGGTCGAGCAGGGCGTCGTAGGGACGACCCAGCAGGCCGCGGGCGTACCGTAGATGAGCCGGCCCGGTCGGCCCCGGCAGGCGTCGGCGCCGCTGCTCGGTCAACCCGGTCACGCCTCGGCTCCCCTCTCCGTGCTGCGCGGATTCCCGCTATGCCGGCTGCACCATCGTCGTGACGACCGCTTCGAGTGAAGCGAAAGTAGCAAATGTCTCACGGACGAGAAGATCGGCGGGAAACTGCGCGCCGAATGTCTCCTCGATATCGATCACCAGATCAATCGCCGACAGTGAGTCGAGCCCCAGATCGGGCAACGGCACCGTGGTCCAGTCCACATCGTCGGGAACCTTGCGCAGATGATTGACGACCACCGCGCGCAATCTGCCGTGAATCGCTGTCGCTGTCGCCTGCCCGTCGCTCATGAGCCCCCGTTTCCTATCGGTCACCGGCCGGGAAAAATGGGCCACGCTGCCTGATCTCTGCTGTCCCGGCTGAAGGAACTCGCGGCTACAGTAACGCACGTGAGCGAGCCTCTGGAAGACCCGCGACCGTCGATCAACCATTCGTCCGAGTCAACTTTGCGGCACCTCGCCGCCGAGCTGTCGACCCCGCTGCTCGTCCACGATCTGGCCGTGCTGCGCCGACGCGTCGAGGATCTGCGACGGGTGCTTCCGTGGGACGCGGTCCTGCTCTACTCGCTCAAGGCGAACCCGCTTCCGCCGGTCGTCGGCGCGCTCCAGAGCGCGGGCTGCGGCAGCGAGGTCTCCTCCCTCGGTGAACTCGCCGTGGCGTTGGGCACCGGGGGCCCGTCCGGCCCGGTCCTCTACACCGGTCCCGGCAAGTCCTCGGCCGAGCTGCGGGCCGCGGTGACAGCCGGCGCCATCCTGTCCTGCGAGTCGGCCGTGGAGGCGGCCCGGGTCCGCGAGGCCGTGCGGCTCAGCCCGGCCGATCCCCTGCGGATCATGGTCCGCGTCCAGCCGCCGAGCCGGCCGGCGGCCGGGCTGTCCATGGCGGACGGGCGGCAGTTCGGATTCCTGGAGGAGGAGGCGATCGAGTTCTGCCGGCGACCCGGCACGGGCATCGAGGTGTTCGGCTTCCACTGCTACCTCGGCTCCCAACTGCCCGGGCCCGATGACCTGCTCGCCGCCTTCGGGCACGTCGTCGACGTGGTCCAGCGGATCACGGCGGAGTCCGGCGTGCGACCCGGCGTCGTCGACGTCGGCGGCGGCTTTCCGTGGCCCTACGCGGCACCGGGCGAGGGTCCGGACCTGACGCCGCTGATGGCCGGGCTGCCCCAGGTCCTGGCCCCGCTCGCGGCGGCCGGTGCCGAGATCTGGTTCGAGTCCGGGCGGGGTCTGGTCGCGGCGGCCGGCCGACTGCTCACCACCGTGCGGGACGTCAAGCACCGGGCCGGCGCGACGGTCGTCGTGGTCGACGCGGGGGTCAACGTGCTCGGCGGGATGTCCGGGATCGGTCGGGTGCTGCGGCCGAGCACCCGGCTGCGCAACCTCTCGAATCCGGACGGGGCGTCGGTCACCGTGGATGTCGTGGGGCCGCTGTGTACGCCGCTCGACCGGCTCGCTGTCAACTCGACCGTCGCCGAGCCACGGGTGGGCGATCTGCTCTGCGTGGAGAACGTGGGCGCGTACGCGACGACCGCCGCGCTCTCGGCGTTCCTCTCGCGCCCGCCGGCGGTCGAGGTGGTGGTCGACGGCGATCAGGTGGTCGAGGCGTGGACGCTGGCGAGCGGCCACCTGCCGGTCACGATTCCCGCTCCGGCGCGGGCAGGCTGAGCACCCGGAAGCCGATGTACGGCACGGCGCTCAGCTCGTCGGCGGTGAAGATTGTGGCGTTGTCGAAGCTTTCCGGGTTCCGGACGGTGTAGGCGCCGCCCTTGATCACGCGGGAGCCGAGGCCGTCCGCGTCCGCACCGCCGGACGCGGTCAACGGATCCTGGCACCACTCGAAGACGTTGCCGGTCATGTCGTGCAGGCCGAAGCCGTTGGCCGGGGTGCGACCGACGGGTCGCGGGCCGGTCGCGGCCGGCGCGTACACCGGTCGGTCGAAGTCGTTGCCGAGCGCCCAACGGAAGCCCGCCGGCCCACCTGCGGCGTATCGCCATTCGGCGGCGCTGGGCATTCGGCACGGTGCGCCGAGTCGGGCCGCCAGCCACCCGCAGTAGGCGGTGGCTCCGTGCCAGGTGACCCAGGTGGCCGGCAGGTCGCCCAGGTCAGGATCGATCTCGATGGTGCCGGCCGGTGTCGCCCGCAAGCCGGTGCCGGCCGCCGACGGCGGGCCGTGCAGAAGCGGCGCGGGAACCCGGTCCAGCCCCTGGTCGACGAGGTAGTGCCAGTACTGCCGGACGGTCGTGGGGGTGACGGCCAGGCGGAAGCCCGCGGTGGGGTCGACCCCGCCGGGCGGCGCCGGAAAAGCCGGTGGCACGTCGATGAAGGCCGGTGTGGCGGCGGCGGTGCTCGACTCGTCGACGGTCATCGCGATCGCGCCACCCGGAAGCCGTAGACCTCGCACTTCGTGTCCTCGTACGCGGCCATCCGGCTCGCCGGGCCGACGTCCGTCGCGGGGTCGACGAACGACCCGCCCCGCACTACGCGGAACGATCCCTTCCTCGCCCCGGCCGGGTTGCGCCGGAACTCGGGGCCGTACGGGCCGTAATAGTCGTGGCACCACTCCCGGACGTTGCCGAGCATCCCGTACAGGCCGACGGCGTCGGCGGGCAGGCCCGCCACCGGCACCGGTGCCGGCTGTCCCGGTAGGAAGTTGCCCGCCAGGGTTTCGCCCGCCCGCAGCCGCCGGCAGGCCGGACCGGCGTCCGCGGTGTTGACGGTGTCGCCCGGTGTCACCAGCTCGGCCGGGTGGCCGTTCCGGCAGGCGGCCTCCCACTCCGCCTCGGTGGGCAGCCGGTAACCCTCCGCGTCGAGGTCGGCCTCGCGGGACCGAAGGTCGTACACGACGCGCCGTCCCTCAAGCTGGGACAGCCAGTTGCAGTAGGCCGCCGCCGCCCAGTAGCTGATCTGGATCATCGGGAAGTCGGCGCAGCCGGGGCGGAGCGCGAAACCGTCGGCACGGTGCACGATGAAGCACGGGTCGATGCAGTCGATGTCCAGGTGGTTGGCGTCGTCGGGGCGGGCTCGGAGGAAGGCGTGGAAATCGGCCGCGCTGACGCACCGGTCGCCCAGCTCGTACGCGTCGACGTGCACCTCGTGCGGCGGCTGCTCCCGGGCGGTCAGCGTGGACGAACCGACCCGCAGCCGGCGCGCCGGGAACGCAGTCATCGAGAAGTTCCGCAAGTCGGTGAGCATGCTGGCACCTCGGTCGGTGAGCCGTTCGCAGTGGATGGACCGGACGGGATCACGGCGCTTCGGTATGGACGGTAACGCTGATTGGCGTCGATCAGCAACGACGCGGAGTGCGTGCCGCATGTCGGACACCTGCCTTGTCGGGGGCAGCCCCGTCCGGCACACTCGGCCCGGGCGCGGGAGGTGAGGCCGAGTGGGTGACAGGCCGACGTCGCTGAGCTTCATCGTCCCACCGCACTCCGAGAGCTTCGGCCTCGGGCAGAAGCTGTCCACGCGGTCGTACCTGGACCGGCTGGTCGCGTACGCGCGGGCGGCCGAGCGCGTCGGTGTGGTCGGTGCCTTCGTCTACGACTTCCCGGCCGCGATGGACCCCTGGCTGGTCGCCTACGACCTGCTGGCCTGCTCGCCGACGCTTCAGCCGGTCGTGGCGGTCCGGCCGCACCAAGAGGCGGCGGAGTCGGTCGCCCGGCGGGTGGCCGACCTGGAGTACCGCTTCGGGCGACCGACCCACGTCAACATCGTGGCGGGGGCGACCCGGACGTCGCGCGCCGCGGACACCGACAAGGTCGCCGCCCGGCGTCGTCTCGCGGAGTTCACCGGGGAGTTGCGGGCAGAGCTCGACCGCCTGCGGTACGCGGCCGGCGAGTGCGCCCCGCTGCTGGTGACGCCCTCGTCGTCGACCCCGGGGGTGGTGCCGGCCGACTGTGTCCTGATGATGGCCCGGCCGCGGGCCACCCTCGCCGAGGACGTCGCCCGGGTACGGGCGGAGCAGGGCGTCGACCGGGTGGCCATGCTCGTCGGCGCGGTGGTGCGGGAGACCGAGGAGCAGGCCTGGGCGGCCACCGCGCGGATGTACGCGCCGGACCGGCGCCAGGAGGTGGCCGGCAGGATGTTCATGTCGCAGGTGGTCTCCAGCGAGCACACCGCCAGCTACGCACTCGCCGAGGCGCGGGAGATCCACGACGAGCGGCTGTGGTACGGCGCGCCGATGCGAGGTATCGACGCGCCGAAACTGGTCGGCTCGGTGGCGCAGGTTTCCGACTGGTTGCGGTCGTGCCTGGATATCGGCATCACCGATGTCATCATCGACCTACCGCCGGATCCCGCTGAATTTGGACACATCGGTGATGTCTTCGTCGCGGGATCGTGATCTGCTGTTTCCCATAATATCGGTGGTTGTTGTCGACGGGATCCCGACAGGAACTTGCCCCTTAAAGTGATCAGAGTTAATATCCGTCAAGGTTGACTGGGGACGTTGGCGTTCCGTTCATCCCGACTCATTCGCACCGATGCGCAATCGTTCGGTCGCGGCGGGCCAGCCGTCGCGGACATGTCGCTGCAGGGGGAGCGGAAATGACCTTCAAGTCTCTGGAAATGAGCCGCGTCGGCGCAGGTTCCCTGCGGGCAATCGAAATCGGTGTGACCTCGCGCTGCAACTTCCGCTGCGACTATTGCGGTGCGTACGATCTGCTGGAGCGGAAGATCCTGTCGGTCGAGGACGTCGCCAATGTCATCGACACACTG
This sequence comes from Micromonospora sonchi, assembly GCF_014646235.1. Taxonomy (GTDB): domain Bacteria; phylum Actinomycetota; class Actinomycetes; order Mycobacteriales; family Micromonosporaceae; genus Micromonospora; species Micromonospora sonchi. The sequence continues at coordinate 225,432 of NZ_BMNB01000006.1, forward strand.
CCTGATCTCCAGCGCGTCAAGCTGTCGGGCGGCGAGGTGCTGCTCGAGTTCGACATCTGCGAGGGCATCGTCCAATACTGCACGAGCAAGGGCATCGAGACGCAGATCAACTCCAACGGCACCGTGCTCGACGAGGAGAAGTTCGAGCGCCTCGAGGCCGCCGGGCTGAGCGTCCTGCACTTCTCGCTCAACCACACCGACGCGGCCAGCCACTCCGCGTTCTACCGGGTCACCGAGAAGATGTTCTCCAAGATCGTCACGGCGATCAGCAGGGCTGTCGCCTCGCCCTCGATCGACACCGTGGTCGAGACGATCCTGTTCGACGAGACCGAGTCGCGGATGGCCCAGGTGCACCGCTTCGCGGCGGACCTGGGCGTCCGGAAGCACGAGATCCAGATGGAGATCCCGAGCGTCCACCAGGGGTACGAGAACACCCTCGACTCCGACCGGATCTGCACCGCGATCGCCGATCTCATCGAGCACCGGGACCCCCGCACCACCCTCTTCTTCAGCTGCCTGTCCGCCTACCTCCGGCCGGGCAGTGCCGGGTGGAAGCGGCTGCAGCCGCTCTTCCGCGACCCGGGAGTGATCTACGCCAGCTGCATCGAGGGCAAGGCCCAGCTGCACCTGCACTCCAACGGCGATGTCATGATCTGCGAGCTGGGCAATCCGGACGTGATCGGCAACGTCTTCGAGACCGACATGCTGACCATGTACGAGGAGAGCCCGAAGCTCAAGGCGTTCGTGCAGAGCAAGCACGAGGACCAGACCTTCTCCTGCTTCCGGCACTTCGACAAGCCGGGACAGAAGGTGGCGAACCCGGGTGGTGTGGCGCTGCTCGGGATGCCGACGCTCGTCGCCAGACCCGCCTCCGAGTAGTGGACGCGCCACCGGGGCCGGTGGCCGGCCCGGACATCGCAGACGACGCGTGCGGGCCGGGCGTCGTGATCGGCGTGGTCGGCCACGACATCCATGTCGTGGCCAACCGCATCCTGACCATCGGTCTGGCTGAGGAGGGCTTCCGTCCGTACAACCTCGGCACCAGCATCGACATCGTGGACTTCGCCGACGCGGCGTGGGAGACCGGCGCGCGCGCCGTGCTGGTCGCTTCGATCAACGGCGAGGGCGAGGGTGCCTGCGCGGGCTTCGGTGCCCACTTCGCCGCCGTCGGGCTCGCCGACGTCCTGCTGTACGCCGGCGGAAACCTCGTGATGGGGGACCGATCCTCCGCCGACGTGGAGCGCCTCTTCACCGGCTACGGCTTCCACCGGGTGTTCCACCAGCCGCCAAACTTCCGGCCCATGTTCGACGCGCTGAAGCGGGATCTCAGCGATGTTCGGTGCTGACGACCGCTGCCTCGGCGACCTCGATGACGAGCGGGCGCAGGTCATCCGCGCCAGCGGCTCCACCGAGCTCGACCTGTCGACCGCCCGCCGATATCTGCACTCGCTGCCGCGTGGCCGCTTCGCGTCGGTGGCCTACCGGCGACAGCGGGAGCGACCGTACATCCAGCCCCGGGGCGGTCTTCCCGGCTGGGAACAGCAGCGAGCACTGACCCTGGCGCTGCACCGGGCGGGCGCCGACTTCATCCCGCTGACGATCGACAGCCACACCCGTCACAACGACTACGCCACCGCCGCCAAGCTGCTCGAAGCCGGCCACGCCGAGGGGCACGACCTGCTCAACGGGTATCCGCTCGTCAGTCACGGCTTCGCCCGCACGCGGGAACTGTACGAGGGCGTCGACGTCCCGGTGAGCCTGCGGCACGGCACCCCCGACGCCCGCCTGCTCGCCGAGGTGGCGCTGGCCGCTGGCATCACCGAGATCGAAGGCGGCGGCCTGTGCTACACGCTGCCCTACGCCAAGAGCTACCCCGTCGACCGGGCACTCGTGCACTGGCAGTACGTGGACCGCCTCTGCGCCCTGGTCGGGCCCGCGGACGCCCCGATTCACCGGGAGTCGTTCGGCCCCCTGACGGCGACCCTGGTGCCGCCGGTGACGACCGTCGTCGTTCAGCTCTGCGAGTTGCTGCTCGCCGCCGAACAGGGCGTCCGGTCGTTCGCGGTCAGCTACGGCCAGACCGGCAGCTTCGAACAGGACGTCGCCGTCGCTCGGGTGCTGCGCCGGCAGGCCGCCCGGCTCCTGGCCCACGCCGGCCACCCGGACGTGCGAGTCGGCCTGGTGTACCACCAGTGGATGGGTGCCTTCCCCACCGAACCGTCCCTGGCCTGGCAGCTGATCGCCGTGTCGGCCGCGCTGAGCCGGCTCGTCGGTGCCGACAAGGTGGTGGTCAAGACGCCGGAGGAAGCGATCGGCATCCCCCGGATCGAGAGCAACGCCGCCGCCGTACGCGCCGTCCGCTACGTGCTCGACATGTTCCCCGACGCGGCCCCCCTGTCGAGCGAGGCCATCGAGGAGGAGGACGACCTGATCGACGGCGAGGTCCGCGAGGTGATGGACCACGTGCTCAACCAGCCCACCGGTTCCCTGCTCGCGGCGGTTCACCGGTGCGTCGTCTCGGGGGTCATCGACGTGCCGTTCGCCCCGCACCAACAGAACGCCGGGCGGCTCGTCACCGATCGTGGTCCCGGGCGGAGGATCCGGATCCTGTCACCCGGCGCCGTGCCGCTGACCACGGCCCAGCTTCGACGCGAGCGCGAGCTGCTGGGCGCGCGCCCCGACGATGGGAGCCTGCTCTGGGAACGCCTGCTGCGCGACGTGCGGATCCTCGCGTGACCTCCGCAGGCACCCTGCTCGTCGACGTGGGCAGCACCGTGGTGAAGGTGTGCACCAGGTGGCGGGCCGACCGCTTCTCGGCGGTGCGGCGGATCGCTCGACTCCCCGGCGTCAGCCCCGGCGACCAGGTCAGCGAACTCCTGGCGGGGCGGTCGAGCGGGGTGAGGGCCGTGCGGGTGTGCAGCTCGGCCAACGGAGGGGTGCCCGTCGGCGTACTCGGACTCTCCGGGCGACACAGTGTGGCCGCGGCGGCCCGGGCGGCGGTGGCGGCGGGCGGCAGCGTTCGGTACGAACGCCTGCTCACCAGCCCTTCCGGCGCGCCCGCGCCCCCGGTGGACGTGCTGATTCTGACCGGTGGAGTCGACGGCGCGGACCATCACCGGCTGCGTGCGGCGCTGGCCGGGGCGCGTCTCACGGATCATCCGCACGAGATCCTCGTCTGGGCCGGGGCGGACGCTCCCGAGGTCGCCGCCCTGCTCCCACCGCACCACCGGACCACCAACGTCCTCGACCGTCATCTTCGGCCGTCTCCCGGCGGGCTCACCGACCTGATTCGTGACCTCTACACGAGCGATCTCGTCGGACGCAAAGGCCTGGGCGCGCTGGCCGACGTTGCCGAGGCCCCCATCTGGCCCACCCCGGCGGTCGTCGGCCTGGCCGCGCAACGGATGAGCCGGCGTCGTCTCCTCTCCGGCGTGGCCGCACCGTTCGTCCTTCTCGACGTGGGGGGTGCCACCACCGACGCCTTCGTCTGCACGGAGCTGCGCCGCGGCCGGGCCGTACGCCTCGCACCCGACAGCTCGGTCGTCCGGCAGGTCTTCACCGACCTGGGTGTCGTCGCCTCCCGGCCCGCCCTGCTGGGCCGGCTCGCCACCGATCCGGACCTCTTCGACCTGGTCCGTGCGGTGGCGCCGGAGCGGTCCCGCGCTCTCTACCACGACCTGTGCGAGGGGCGCGTGTCGGCGCTCGCGCCGCCGGTGGGCTTCCTGTGCTGTCTCTTCCTGGCCCTGCGCCGGCTGGCGGCGCCGGACGGCCCGCACGGGACAGATCTCAGGCGGGCGGCGAGCGTCGTCGTCACCGGTGGCGCCCGGTCCGGTGCCTCCACAACGCAGATCCGCCGTGTGGTGGACGCGGCCGACGGCGGTTCGGAGGTGTCACGTGCCGTGACCGTCGACCACGACTACCTGCTGTGGGCGTACGGCATCCAGGACGTGCCGGCCCGCAGCCCGGTGCCGAGCTGACCCCTCAGCCGGCGGCGGGCTCCCCGACCACCTCGAAGATCTGGGTGGCCAGCTGGTCGGCGATGTCCAGGTGGGCGCGGGAGGGCACCGATTCCGGAGTGGCGTCCGGCCAGAAGCACTCGACGTACCCCTCCCGGGTCAGGTAGTTCGCCGAGATGGCGGCGGAGACCTGCCCGGGCATGGCGAAGACCTCGTAACTCGACACCGCCGGATGCGCCACGGCCGGCGTAGCGATGCGCGTTATCCGCCCGGGAGGGGCCTTGAGCGTGGCGATGGCCGCGACCCCGGTGGCCGGCCCGGGCAGCGCCAGCTCGTCGAGCTGGTCCAGGTAGGAGCGGACGTGGAGCTCGTAAGGGGAGATCCCGAGCGCGCGTTCGACGAGGTCGAGGATGCCGTCGCCGGCGGTGCGGGCCCCCACCTCGATGATCTGCGGATCGCGGCCGGGCGCCAACCGAATCTCGACGTGGGCGAGGCCACGGTCGAGGCCGATCGCCGCGCACGAGGCGAGCGCCAACTCGCGTACGTCGGGGCGGTCGGAGTAGCGGCTCGGCACCCGGTGCCCGATCTCGGCGAAGTAGGGCTCGGGCCCCAGCGACTTGTCGACGACGGCGAGCACGACTCGGCGGTCGCGGTGGTTGAGCACCTCGACCGAGACCTCGTCGGTGAGCGCGCAGAACTCCTCCACCTGGATCGACCGGTTCTTGACGGTGAAGGTCGCTGCGGTCTGTTCGATGATCGTCCGGACGTACTCGTACGCCTCGGGCGCGTCGGTCGCCGCCCGGATCAGGCGGACCCCGAGGCTGCCGCCGAAAGCGGATGGCTTGATGACGCACGGCAGGCCGAATTCCGCGATCGCCTCGTGGACCGCGTCCACGCTTTCGACCTGGCGATACCGTGGCGTCGCGAGGCCGGCGGCCAGGAGGCGGTCCTTCATCAGGTTCTTGTTGATCGAAGAGGTGACGACCGCGTCCCGGCTCAGGTACGGCACGCCGTAGTGCTCGGCGAGGGCCAGACCGGCGACGAGCACGCCGTCGATGAACGGCACCACGGCGGCCGGAACGCAGCCGCTCTCCTTCTCGAAGCCGCGCACCGCCTCCAGCGCTGCCGCCGGATCGCTGCTGACGCCACGAATCACGTGATCGAAGAACTTGCCGGCCCGGGTGGTCGCGGTCGGCGCGATCGTGACGATCGGCCCGGGAAAGCTCCGGACGGCCGCGACGATCGCGCGTTCGCGCAATGCCATCGTGGCACCGAGCACCAGGAGGTAGCCGGAGTTGGCGCGGAGTGCCGAAGCCGTGCTCACCAGCGGAGCCTAACAGTGGTTGCTGTCAATCGGTGACTGACGCGCCCGGCGCGTGGGCGGTGACCCTCGGTGCCGGTGCGGCGACCGTGACGTGACAAGCTGTGATAGGAACATCGCCGAAGGCCTATCCGTCCGACTCATTCGGAGAGGACCCTGCGTATGGCCGACGACGGGTCGTCCGAGACCCCTGGTCCCGACCCGTCCCACGATGCAGCCGGTGCCGTGGCGACCGACGGCACCCTGCGGACCGACGACCGACCGGCAGCTCCGGCCGGGGTACGGAGTCGGGTTGTCCGCCTCGCCATCGGTTGGCTGCCGGAGGAGACACCCGTCCGGCACATGCTGAGCGTGTCCTTCATCGACTCCGTGGGCACCGGGATGTTCCTCACCGGGTCGGCGCTGTTCTTCACCCGGGACATCGGGCTCACCGCGGCGCAGGTCGGCCTGGGCCTGTCCCTGGCAGCCGTCACTGGCTTCCTGTGCACGGTGCCCGTCGGTCGGCTCTCGGACCGGTTCGGCGCCCTGCCGGTCCTGGTGACCCTCCAGATCTGGCGGGCGGCCTGGTTCTTCGCGTACCCGTTCGTGGACGACCTGCCCTGGTTCCTCGTGGTGTGCTGCCTCGCCGGCGCCGGCGAGTGGGCCGCCGGCCCCGTCGTCCAGAGCCTGCTCGGCTCCCTGGTCGCCCCGCCGGCACGGGTACGCACCATGGCGGCCGTGATGCTCGTCCGCAACATCGGTTTCGTGTTCGGCGCGGCCTCCGCCACGATCGCCATCGCGCTGGGCGGCGGCAACGTCTACCGGGCGCTGGTCATTCTCGACGCCGTCTCCTTCCTCGCCTCCGGCGCTCTCCTGCTGCGGCTGCGTGGCCGGCTGGCGGTAGCCGAGCCGCCGCCGAACGATCCGGAACAGGAACACGCCGAGCCCCGCAACCGACCCAGCCTCCGATATCTCGTGCTCGCCTGCCTCAACGGCGTGCTCTACCTGCACGCCGTGATCCTCAGCGTCGGCCTGCCACTCTGGATCACGACCGAAACGAAGGCTCCGGTGGAGTTGGTGGGCGCGGTCGTCGTGCTCAACACGGTCCTGGCCATCTCGCTGCAGATGCGACTGAGCCGGGGCGTCGACGGCCTGCGCCCCGCCGCCTCGCGGCAGTTGCGCGCCGGGTTCATCCTGGCCGTGTGCTGCGGCCTGGTCTCGCTGACCGGGTCTACCGCGCCCGCCGTGGCGGCGACCCTCCTCCTGACGGCGACCGTGGCGCTGACGGTGGGCGAGATCTACCAGTCCGTCGGCGCCTGGGGAGTGTCCTACGGGTACGCGCCCGACGCCAGCCGCGGCTATCACCTCTCCATCTACAGCCTGGGCTCCACCGGCACGATGATCGTGGGCCCGGCGTTGCTCACCTCGGTCGTGATGCCCGCCGGGACGCTCGGCTGGCTGGGTCTCGCCGTGGTGCTCGCCGTCGCCGGGGCGCTCGTCCCGGTCGTCGTGCGGTTCCGCCGTCCACCGGCGGCGGAACCGTCGCTGCCGGTGTGACCGACGGGCACCACCGGCACTGGACGAAGGAGGAAAGGTGCGAGAGTTGCTTCTGGTCGGGGTCGGCCTCATGGGCCGGCCCTACCTGGCCGCGGCGCGTCGGCTGGGGGTTCGTGTGCACGTGGTGGAGACGGCCGCCGCGCTGGCCGCGCTGCCCGACCAGCCCGACCAGCCCGACCACCACACGGTGACCAGTGGTGACAGCGACGAGGCCTGGGCCGCGGCGGCCGCCGCCGCGGCCGCGGCACGCAAGCCGGACGGAGTCGTCGCCTTCACCGAGCCACAGGTGCTGGCGGCGGCGCTGGTGGCGGAGACCTTCGCGGTGCCCGGCCCGTCGTTGGGCGCGGCGGTGCTGTCGCGTAACAAGGCGCTGCAACGGGGACGCTTCGCGGCCGCCGGCATCCGCCAGCCCGAGTACCTCATCGCCGCCGACCTCGACGACGCGCGGGAATGGGCGGCTGCCCGGTTCCCGGTGGTGTTGAAGTCGTTGTCCTCGGCGGGCAGCGTCGGCGTCGAACTGGTGGCGGGCGAGCGCGAGTGGGCCGACGCGGTGCGCCGCCGCGCCGGTGAGACGCCGCTACTGGTGGAGCGGGCGATCGAGGGGCCGGAGTACAGCTGGGAGGCGCTGGTCCACGAGGGCGACGTCTGGTTCTCCAGCATCACGGCCAAGGCGACGACCGGCCCCCCGCACTTCGTCGAGACCAATCATCGTACGGCCGCGTCGGTCGACGCCGCGACGACCGCGGCCGTCGACGATTTCGGCCGGTCCGTCCTGGCCGCACTCGGCATGGGCAGCGGCATCGTGCATCTGGAGTTCCGGCTGGCCGACTCCGGGCCCACCCTGATGGAGGTGGCCGTCCGGATGCCGGGTGACTATCTGATGGACCTGCTCAGCCTCACGTACGGCATCGACTGGTTCGAGATGGTCGTCCGGCTGGCGATGTCGATGCCGTTGCCGGAGCGGCCGCCGCAGCGGGTGGCGTACGCCGCGGCGCACTTCCCCCTCGCGGAGCCCGGCATCATCACCAGCATCGAGGGGCTGGACGTGGTGCGGGCCCACCCGGCGGTGGAGCGGGCCGGCGTGTTGGCGCGGGTCGGCGATGCCCTGGCGCCGGTGGTGTCGTCACAGCAGCGGCGTGCCTACGTCCTTCTCGCGGCCGGCGCTCCGACCGAGCTCGACGACGCGCTCGACCTGGCCCGCCGGAGCTTCGTCATCCGGACGCGGCCGGCCTGACCCGGCTCGCGACGGACGGGCCGCGATCGACGACGGCGGGTCACCGGTGGCCGTCGTCGGTGGCGGAGGCGGCTCCCAGCAGCGAGTCCCGTACCCGTTGCCGGTCAATCTTGCCCTGGTTGCCGGTGGCCGGCAGGGACGAACGGGGCACCAGGTGGTGCGGCACCATGTGCGTTGGCAGTTCGCTGCTGAGGAAGCGCCGGAGTTCCGCCGCGTCGACCGGCGCGCCGAGGGTGTAGACCAGGGCGATGTCCTCGCCGATGTCGACGTTGGGCACGCCGACCGCCACGCACGCGTCGATACCCGGGAAACGAGCGGCCACATCCTCGACCTCGGTCGGGCTGACCCGGAATCCCGACGTCTTGATCATGGCGTCGCGTCGGCCCACGAAATAGAGGTAGCCCTCCTCGTCCCGGGTCACCATGTCGCCGCTGAACACCACCGTCTCGCCTGGGTACGCGGGCAACGTCCGGAACCGCTTCGCGGTCTCCTCTGGCGCGCCCCAGTACCCCTTTGCGATGCAGCCGCCCCGGTGAACCAGCTCGCCGGGCTCGTTCGGGCCGACCTCGCGGCCCTGCTCGTCGAGGACGAGGATCTCCACGTCCGGGATCGCCCGGCCGATCGAGGTGGGACGGCGGGCCAGTTGGTCCGGCTCCAGACAGGTCGAGCGGAACGCCTCCGTCAGCCCGTACATGAGGAAGATCCCCGCCGCGGGGAAGGCCCGGGTGAGGTTCTCGATCATGCGGTGGGAGACTGCGCCACCGGACGACGAGACACACCGAATGGCGGAGAGAGCCCCGGCCGGCCGTTCGCGCAGCAGCCGCGGGTCGAACATCCGGGTGACGATGACCGGCATGACGGGCAGGACGGTGATGCGCTCGGCGGCCAGGAAGCGGAACAGGTCGGCGGGGAACACCAGCTCGTGCAGGTGGAGCTGGGCGCCGGTGTGCAGCGCCTGCCAGAGCTGGTTCAGCCCGTAGTCGAAGTTCAGGGACAGCACGCTGCCGATCCGGTCGTCCCGGCGGGTGCCGAGGTACCGGGCGGTGATCCGGGCACCGTCGCAGAGGTTGCGATGCGTCACCATGATGCCCTTGGGCCGGCCGGTGGAGCCGGACGAGTAGATGATCCCGGCCAGGTCGTCGCCGATGGCGCGCTGCGGCACCGCACCATCCGCCGGTTCCGCCGGGTCACCCGGGTCGACGCAGATGTCCCGGGCGAGCAGCAGCGGGAGCGCGGGAACCGAGGTACGCAACTCGTCGGCGCGTACGTGGTCCGTGATCGCGGTCCGCATGCCGGAGTCTCCGACGATGTGCCGGATGTTGTCGCCCTTGAGCGTCGGCAGGATCGGCACGATCACCGCGTCGGCGATCAGTACGGCGAGGATCGCCACGACCTGGTCGACCGACTTCGCCATGCAGACGCCCACCCGGTCGCCCCGGCCGACGCCGTGGCCCGCCAGGACAGCCGCGGTGGCGAGCGCGGCGTCCCGAAGCTCGGTGAAGGACAGCGTCCGCTTGCCGTCGCTCACCGCGACATCGCCGCCGAACGACCTGGCCGCGTCGTGCAGCAGGGCGTGGATCGTGAACAGGTGCCGGCTGGTCATCGCGCCTCACCTTCCTCGTCATCTTTTGCGGAATGCCGAACCGGCGGCGAGCCGGCTTCGAGATCAGCAGAAGGCCTCCCACCCCTCGGTGCGCAGGGCTGCCGCGACCGCCGGCGACCGCCCGGCGAGGTCGGCGCGGAGGGCCGCGTTGTGGGCCCGGACCTCGTCGCGGTGATCGTCGAACACGCTGGTCGAGGAGAGATCCAGCAGCCACAGCGGTCGCAGCTCGGCACCGCGCAGCGCCTTACCGTCCGGGGTGGCGATGCCGGCGTGCAGCCACCGCACGCCGGGCAGCCGAGCGGGCAGGTAGTAGGTCAGGTTGAAGTACTCGGCCGCCCCACGGAGCCGCTCGTAGTCGAAGCCCACCGCCCGCAGATAGATGGTGTCGCCGTCGCGGTAGTAGAGACAGCAGCCGACCGGTGGGCCGTCGTCGTAGGCGCAGAGCAGGACCTCGGCCCGCGACCCGGCCAGCTCGCCCTGCTTACGAAAGCCGTCATAGTAGATAGCGGGATCACCCGCCCGGCCGTAGCGCCGCTCGGTGTGGATCGCCAGCCGGGCCACGTCGGCCCAGGCCTCGCCGAGGGTTCGGCGCTCGACCCGGTAACCGGCCTGTTCGAACTTCCGGACCTCGCTGCGGATCCGGCGGATCCGGTGCCGGGAGCCGAGCGACTCCAGCCACTCCTCCCACCCGCCGGGCGGAATGCCGATCCAGGCATCAGCAGCCAGTAGGACGGGCTCGGCCTGCACCCCCGCCGCCCGGAAGGCGAGTACGTCCGGTGTGGTCAGGTGTACGGCGACCTGCGCGGACGCCATCGCGGGCGGTACCGGCGGCGGCGCGGACCGGAGCTCCTCGATGATCCGCCCGGCGGCACGCACCGGATCTGTGCCCGGCGAGGTCAACAGATTGGCCAGGTAGCCACGGCGCTGGCCGACGTAGATGCCGTGCTGCGGTGGGCTCGGCAGATCGTGGGCGGCGAGAATCGTGCCCCACCGACAGTTGGGATGGGGATCGGCACCGACCGCGATCACCGGCACGGCCGCCCGCCCGCCGTCCGGCAGCGTCACGTGGACGCCGCCGGAGGTGCCGCCGCCCTCCAGCGCACACAGCCGTAGCCAGAACGCCGACGAGTAGAACCGATTGCCGGCCATCTCGTCCCACTGCTGATCGGCCAGGCCGCCGAGTGGGTCGCTGAAGTAGTCGGTGCCGCCGTCGAGCTGAGCCATGTCCCGCCTCTCGCCGCGTCTGGAGACCGTCAAGCAGCGCCGGGAGATGGAGACCGTGCGGGCGCCCTCGCGTCCTCGCGTCCTCACCGCCGGAGCCGCCCCACCGTCGCCATCGATCGCCGTGCGTCCTGGCGGACCAATCCTATGCATGGCGATCGTCGCCCACATGACCGCAATCGCGCTGACAACACTGTCGATCAACCTCAAGGCTCCGGTAAGGTCGCCAGCGACAATTATCGATCTACTCACGGGGGAATCGATGAGTGGAAAGGTGCGTCGACTGACTGTCGGCGCGGTCGGAGTGCTGCTCAGCCTGGCCGTCGGGGCCGTGCCGCCAGCGAATGCGAGTGAGCCGGACGCGGTGGTCCCGCTGATCATTGGGGGAGTGGACGCGACGCAGCCCTACCCGCCGGTCACCTCGCTCCAGCTCGACCGGGACGGCACCTTCGGCCATCACTGCGCGGCGGTGCTCGTCCACCCGCGATACGTCGTCACCGCCGCGCACTGCGTCACCGACTGGGAGACAGAGCCGATCGATCCCGCGACGCTGCGGATCCGTGCCGGCTCAGCCAAGCACGCGTCCGGGGGGCGGATCGTGGCGGTGACCAAGGTCGTGCCACACCCGGCATGGGACTGGCACACGGGCGACGGCCTCGGGGCGGACGTCGCCGTGCTCCGCCTGGCCGCCCCGGTGTGGCTGCCGCGCTACCCGATCCTCGGCCGGTCGCCCGCGATCGGATCCACCGTGCGGGAGGTCGGCTGGGGGTCCACCGAGCCGGTGTTCGCCGGTTCGTTCGCCGCCACGTTGCAGCAACTGGACCGCTGGGTGGTGCCGCCCGAGGAGTGTGCCGTCGGGGGCATCACCGTTGACGAGATCTGCATCGGCGGGGCCCCTGGCGGAGCGTGTTTCGGTGACAGTGGAGGTCCGGGGCTGTACCGGATCGGCCGAACCTGGTCGGTGGTGGCCGGCACCAGCCGGGTCGGGGTGGACTGGCGAGACGGGGTCTACTGCGGGGTGCAGATGATTTCCACCGACCTGACCTTCCACCGGTCCTGGATCCGGAGCGTGATCCGCGGGTCGCGCTCCACGTAGAGCACCGCTCCGACGGGAGTCGGCCCGCGCACGCAGCTACCGGTGAGCGCGGGCGGTCAGCCCGACGGCGGCCGGGAGCCGAGCCGCCGGCCACCGATCATCCGATGACGTGTCGGGCGTAGAGCGCTTTGGCCCGGTTCAACCCGCCTGCTCCGTAGATCAGTGTCCGGCCGCTGGAGAACGCGACGATGCGGCAGCCATCGATTTCGATCTGCACGCACTCGGGTCGGGCCCGCAGCGACGTGTTCGCCCGGTGCCGCTGCTGCAGGCGCCCCAGATCTGTCGCACCGGCCGGCCCGGACAGCAACACCGTGTCGTCACCGCAGAGTTCCCGCGCTGTCGTGCGGTGATCGCCGCGCAGATAGCCGAAGTCACGATCTCCGCAAGCCGGACAGGGCCGGGGGCCGGCGGAAAACGTGGGTAGCGGAACACGGCGCAGCACGCCATCCCAGACATCGATCCGCAGGAGGCCACAGAGCGAGTCACGTCCCAGGCCGAGCAGGAGCTTCAACGCCTCCGTGGACTGGAGCGCGGCCACCGTCGCCGCGGTTGCCGGCAGCAGTCCGCGAGTCTCACAGGTCATCCGGGCCGCGGCTGCACCCGGCGTCGGCCACAGACACCGCAGGCAGTGCGTGACACCGGGCAGGACCGCCAACACCGAGCCCTCGGTCCCTGCACAGCCTGCGTAGACCAGAGGAGTTGCCGTTGCGACCGCGACATCGTTGAGCAGCAGCTTCGTCTCAAGATTGTCCGCGCCGTCGACAAGGAGGTCGGCACCCGCCGTCAACTGCACAGCGTTGCCGGGCGCGTAGTCAGCCACGACACCGTCGACGACACACCCGGTATTCAGACCGCGTAGGTGAGTTGCCGCCGCCTCTGCCTTGAGCCGCCCCAGAGCTGCGTCCTGTTCGGTGTAGAGAACCTGATGGGAAAGGTTGCGCATTTCCACCACGTCGCGGTCGATGACACGGACGTTGCCCACCCCGCCGCGGACCAGATGCATTGCGACGGCTGAACCGAGAGCTCCGCATCCGACGACCACGACCCGTCGGGCCGCCAACTGCGAGTAATCGACCGTACGCAACGCCGCAACCCGCTCGACGACGGAGTACCGGCCTGCCGATGCCGAGTCCGCCATGCTCGATGCCTCGTCACGCTCCGGCAAAGAGGGACCCGTCAACCTCACGAATCTCACCGAACAGTCGGCCGGAGCCCAGCACGCGATCGACCTCGGCCACGTTGTCAAGGCTGTCCAAGCTGTCCAACCGCAGCCAGGTCTGCTCGGCTGATTCGGTTGATCCCGCCACTGTGCGGAGTGCCTGAGTCGCAACAACACCGGGCACCGACCGCACCGCCTTCAGGCGATCTGCCGAGCGGCCCGACTCCTCCGGCCGGGAGTGGAAGACGAAGTGAATCGCCCCCGATTTTCCTTCCTGACGTTGACAGTATGTTTCAAGCCCGCCGACGTGGTCGGCTATGTGCGCTCGCGCGACCGTGCGGGCCTTGAACCATTCCGCCCGAGTCTTGCGCCAGCCATTCTCACCCGACTTCATCACGTCGTCGATCCGGGACAGGGTGGACAACTTTGCAATGTCCACCCGCCACAGGTACTCGAATTCGCCGCCGAGGGCGAGAGCGCTGGACAGCAACAGGGTCCCGGTCACTCCGGGGATGTCCTCCCACAGCTTCGGCCACGTGCGCACCGCGTCCGCGAGGTACTCCTGCGCTTCGTCGCCGCGCTGCCTCAAGTTGAACTCAAGCAGATAGCTGTGCATGTCTTCGCCCTCCGCGCCTGATCGCTCTGGCAGTACCGGACGCGAACTTCGACTGACAGTCCGCAAGAGCCTTTCTGGTTTCGATGCATCCTGCTGGACGTCAGCCGTCGTCCACCGCATTTGAGGACGCTTCGTGGCGCAATTCTTCCGAGCTCACGTCGCGCGCGTATCCAATTGCAACGTGCCGCTGGTCGGGAGCCGTAACGATACGGATCGTTTCACTGGCGCGACTCTGTGTCAACGCGCTGACGTCGTCTGAAAATTGACTCATCGCGTCGGCTGAGGCCGACGTGTCGAGCGCTTGGGGGCGTCGGCGTGAGGGAGGCCACCAATCACCGCTGCCCGAGTTGGCAAGGGGCGGAACTATGGTCGAGCCATGGCCTTGGACAACGGCAGCTCCGACGACTGGACCGCACCCGGCGCGTTCGAGGTCGCCCCCGGGGTCTACCGCGTGCCGCTGCCATTGCCGAACGACGGCCTGCGGGCCGTGAACGTGTACGTTCTGCGCCACGGCGACGACCTGGTCCTCATCGACTCGGGTTGGGCGATCGCCGAGGCGCGGGCGGCGCTCGACACGGCGCTGGAGAAGTTGGACTTCTCAGTCAAGGACGTACGCCGGTTCCTCGTGACGCACGTGCATCGGGACCACTACGCGCAGGCCGTGCACCTGCGCCGCGAATTCGGCATGCAGGTGAGCCTCGGCGCGGGCGAGCGCCGGAATCTTGAGCTGACCATCGCGCCGGATCAGGACCCGATGGCTGATCAGCTGCATCGCTTGCGGTTGCTCGGCGCGGGCGACCTGGCAGACAGGCTGTCGACGATCGCCACGGACAGTGAGCTGACGAAGGACTTCGAGCTACCCGACGACTGGCTCCACGACGGGGATGAGATCGTGCACGGCGACCGTACCCTGCACGCCGTCGAGACGCCGGGCCACACGCGCGGCCACGTCGTCTTCCACGACACCGAGTCACACCTGCTGTTTGCCGGCGATCACGTGCTGCCCGCCATCACGCCGTCGATCGGGTTCGAGCCCGTGCTGTCGGCGAATCCGCTCGGCGACTTCCTCGGGTCGCTCGCGCTGGTGCGGCAGCGGCCGGACGCGCGGCTGCTTCCGGCGCACGGGCCGGTGACCCCGAGTGTGCACGCGCGCGTCGACGAGCTCATCGCGCACCACGGCGCGCGGCTCGACGAGACGGAGGCCGCTGTGGTGCGCGGAGCGCATTCGGCGCACCAGGTTGCCTCGCAACTGCGCTGGACGAGGCGGGCACTGAAGCTAACTGATCTTGACGTGTTCAACCGGATGCTCGCGGTCTCCGAGACCGCGGCCCATCTCGACCTGCTGGTCGCTCAGGGGCGCCTGACCCGAACCGACGTCGACGGGTTGCGCTGCTACTTGGACGTCTGACTCAGGCGGCGGGCGCGACCTCATCGATGTCGTGACCAGGAGTAACCCCGACAAGAAGTAGCTCTGGACGCCCTTGACGCCGGGAGGCGCACCCAGCCACACTGGCCTTGCTAATACGATTTAGCGCAGTGCTAGGTCCATAGAGTGCCGGAGCGGGTCATCACAACGGGCAATGCCCAGGTGGCCCAGGAGGAGGCTCTTCATGCGAGGACGCCTGCATCCTCCGGCAGTGAGCCGAATCAGATCCTGGCCTCGCGGCGCTCCCGAGACCACAGAGGAGTTTGTTCATATGAGGACAGCGATCGAAAGGCGCAGGCTCAGGCGTGCGATATCGATGTTCGCGATCATGTCACTCGGTGCAGGCGCCATCGTCTCCGCGCCGGCTGCCGTCGCAGCCGAGCCCGCGGTTGTGGAAGGCGCGACCGTCACGGCGGATCCCAGCTCACCTACCGGATACACCGGCAAGTTCGTCTACCGCAATCCCGACGCCACACAGGTCCGCCTGGCCGGGGACCTGACTCTGCTCGACGTCAAAACCGGCAACACGCGGTATCAGCCGGAAGACTGGCAGACGGGCCGGTACCACGCTGGAGGTACCGAGTTCCTCAGGGACATGACCAAGGACTCGAAGGGCTACTGGTCGGTCTCGATCCCGCTGCACGCAGGAAGCCTCAGCTACTGGTACCGCGTCTGGGATCCGACTCAGGGTTGGGTGAACAAACGCATCTGGGATCCTGCCTCGACACACCCTCGGCCCCCGGGCGAGTCCTCGTTCCGCGTCAGGAACAACGACGTCCTCGATGCCGTGTACGTGCCGTACGCCGAGAAGCAGAACGACCCGGTGCTGAAGGAACGCGCGGAATACGAGCTGCCGACCGCGGACCCCGCGCAGCGGGGCAGCGTCACGTACGTCCCCTACACCACGATCCTGGGCGACAGCGGCCACCACCTCGGCGTCTACCTGCCGGCCAACTACGATCCCAACCGCGCGGAGCCGTACAAGGTCGCGTACCTCGCCCACGGCATCTTCGGCGACGAGACCGACTTCATGGTCCCGGCGAATGTGCCGAACATCCTGGACAACATGACGGCGAAGGGCGAGATCGAGCCGACGGTGGTGGTCACCATGGGGAACCACTTCACGGGCACCAGCCTCGGCTTCGCCTCGTACAACCAGACCAACGCCGCCAACAACCTGGTCCAGACGATCCTTCCCCTCATCGAAGAGAACTACAACGTCTCGACGAAGCGTGAGGGACGCGCCTACGCCGGGTTCTCGTACGGCGGAATGACGGGTGCCCACGTCATCAGGGGCTACCCGACCACCTTCGCGTTCTATGGGCACTTCTCCGGTAACCCGTCGCTCACCACACAGGACTACGACAACGTCGCGGCCGCGGTCGGGGATGACGACCTCTTCGTGTTCCTCGGCAACGGTGTCTTCGAGGGCAACCTCAACGCCCAGAACGCCATCGCGGACAACTTCCGGGCACGTGGGTACGCCGCCGCGACGACCCAGGTCCCCGGCGCGCACGACGGGATGACGGCGAGCCAGCTGTTCACGATCTTCGCCCGGGACCACCTCTGGACGGGCGTCGACTCCGTGTCGGTGACGCCCACGACTGAGAACCTGACGCGCGGCTGGAACTGGGTGAAGCAGTTCAGCGCTCAGGTGACGACCAACGAGGGTGTGAGCCCGGCGGTGACGTGGTCGGTCGAGGGAGCGGCCTCGGCGGAAACAACCATCTCCGCATCTGGTCTGCTCTCGGTGGCCGCTGACGAGACCGCGTCGTCGCTCACCATCGTGGCGACGTCGGTGGTCGACCCGACCAAGTCCGGCTCCGCCGAGGTCACCCTGGCCACCCCGGGCACGGCGAGGACCAAGGTCAAGGCGAACGCCGCGCCTGCGTCGATCGTCCGGGGCGGCACGTTCACCCTGAACGTCGACGTGCGGGCGCAGAACCAGCACAAGAAGGCGCCGACGGTGACCGGTGAGATCGCCGTCAGCTTCGGCGGCACCACGCAGGTGGTTCCGCTGATCGACGGCGAGTCCGTCATCAAACTGCCGACCACCGGACTGTCGGCAGGGAACTACCCGGTCCACGTCGCCTACTCCGGTGACCCGACCTACGCTCCCACCGCGGCAGTACACCAGCAGCTGCGGGTTCGGTAGCCAGTAAGCATGGTGGGCCGGCGACATTGCGTCGTCGGCCCACCTGCTGGCTCGGTCAGCAGCGGTCGAGTGCTGACTGCAGTCGTTGGATGAGCGTCTTCCGGCCCTTTCCGGCGCGTTCCGCGCGTAGCGTCGCCCTCAGTTGATCAGGGTCGAGGTCGCGGACGTGTCGGGCCGCCTCGGCGACCGGCAGCTCCGTGAGCGGCACCGCTGCGGCTTTTCGTGCGCGCCTGGCCGGCCCGGTGTTGGCGACGTACTGCCGGCCGGACTTCGACTCCTTGCGCTTCTTGGCGTCGGTCGCGCGTTGCTGCTCGGCGGAGAGCTGGTGCCATGCCTGCTCGGGGAGGTACCGATCGGTCTCGCCGTCGTGTCGCGCCCGGGTGGTGCCCCGCCTGTTCTGCCACTTCTGGTCGCCCCAGCGTTGCAGGGACTTCTGGCGCTCGTCCTTCGGGCCCTCGTAGCCGCCGCCGCGCTTCTGGTACTCCTTCGTGAGCAGCTGAGACTTGCGCGCCGACCACTGTCCCGGCCTGCCGCCCCGGTCGGACGCCTTGATCTCTTCCTTGAGCTGTTCCCGCAGCTCAGGCTTCGTGTACCGCGCCATGCGCGCTGGGTACCCGGGGCTGCGCGTTCTACGCACCGGCAGGGCACGGTTGGGGGCGTTGCGCCCGAGCACCAGGAGGGGACTACGCGAAACTGAGATCATCGGCCCGGGCACGTTTGAGTTCGGAGAAAGCTCGGCAGGCGGCGAGCAGGCGAACACCGTCGAAGACGCGTACGGCCTCGTCCCCTCGGGGGATCGAGGTCAGCACGGGGCCGAAGAAGGCCACATCGTCGACCGTCACCGTCGGAGTGCCGAGATCCTCGCCGACGAGTTGCTGGGCACGGGAGGTGCTCGCGCGCATCTGCGGGTCGAGGTCGCTGCGGTGAGCGGCGTCGGCCAGGTCGGCGGGAAGGCCCGCCTCGGCCAGCGCCGCAGGCACGATGCGATCGAAGTTCTTGTCGCCTTCGTCGTGGATCCGGCGCCCGAGTGCCGGGTACAGACGTGCCAGGGCTGCGGGACCGTGCTGGGCGGCTGCCGCCACGCACACTCGCGCCGGCCCCCACGCCCGGTCGTTGAACTCGCGGTACCAGGGCTCCAGATCGCGATGCTCGTTGATCACCGCGAGGCTCATCACCTCGAACCGCAGAATGATCGGACGCATCCGGGCCACCTCGGTCAGCCATCGCGCGGTGATCCAAGCAAACGGGCAGGACGGGTCCACGTAGGCGGTGACCACCGGAGACAGCAGGATATCTTCCATGGAAGAGAATTTACCTTCCATGGAAGATACGATGCAATCGTGGATGGAGACCGCGTCGCCGAAATCGTTGGTCAGTGGCGCCGTGAGCGGCCAGACCTCGACCCCAGCCCGCTGCTGATCATCGGTCGGATCCAGCAGCTGGCCGACGTGCTCGATGCGGCCCTGAGGCCGCCATTTGCCGCAGCGGGTCTGGGCAACGGCGAGTTCGACGTGCTCGCGGCCCTGCGCCGGGAGGGTGAGCCGTACACGCTCACCGCCGGGCAGTTGAGCCAGCGGATGCTGGTCACCACCGGAGCGGTGACCAAGCGTGTGGATCGGCTGATCGCCCGAGGGCTCGTGTCGCGCTCGGTGTTCGAAGCCGACGCGCGCGGCAGAGTGGTGGGGTTGACCCCCGCCGGGGTCGCGTTGATCGATCGGCTCATCGAGGAGCATCTGACTAACGAGGCGACCATCCTTCGTGGTCTCACCGACGACGAACGAGCAGCGCTTGAGCGCCTACTGGCGACGCTGGCCGGAACCTTGGGCAGCCAGTCTTCGGGACCCGGGACGAGGGGTTGACGGGCGGACAGCTGTTACGCCGACCGAAAAACTACCGATCGACGCCTGAAACTACCGGTTGAAAACCCTGGAATTTTCTGCCAGCCTGAGATCCATCGATAGATGTGATCGTTCACATGTCTTCCTGCCCCTGGAGGCGCCTCACGCGACCATCAGGCCCAGCCACCTACCAGGTGACCACGTCCACCCCCTGGAAGCCCACGCCCCCAACCACTTCCCGGCGGGCGACCGGGCCACTCATCGCAACCCTCCACCTGCTGGTCAGGTGGCCAGGACCGACTCGCTCCGGGGTGGACGCCTGACATGAGTCCCGCCGGGTCGGCGGACTCAACCGGGCCGCCGCCATCCGAGCGGGGCTTCCCAACCGAACAGCGACAGAGGTTTTCCCATCCCACAAGTGGAGGACCAGCATGATCCCCCGGACCCGTCCCTCCGGGCGTCGACTTCGAACGCTCTCCGTCTCCGGAACTGCCGCGATAGTTGCGGCCCTCGTCGTGTCGTTGCTGCCGAGTCTCGCCCAGGCCGCCGAGTCCACCCTCGGTGCGGCCGCGGCCCAGTCCGGCCGGTACTTCGGTGCCGCCGTGGCGGCGAACAAGCTCAGCGACAACGCGTACACGACGATCCTGAACCGCGAGTTCAACAGCGTCACTCCCGAGAACGAGATGAAGATCGACGCGACCGAACCGCAGCAGAACAACTTCACCTTCACCAACGCGGATCGGATCGTCAACCACGCCCTCAATCGGGGTTGGAAGGTGCGCGGCCACACGCTGGCCTGGCACTCGCAGCAGCCCGGCTGGATGCAGAACATGTCCGGCACCACGCTGCGCAACGCGATGCTCAACCACGTCACCCGGGTGGCCACCTACTACCGCGGCAAGATCCATTCGTGGGACGTGGTGAACGAGGCGTTCGCCGACGGCAACAGCGGTGGCCGGCGCGACTCGAACCTGCAGCGCACCGGCAACGACTGGATCGAGGCCGCGTTCCGTGCCGCCCGTACCGCCGATCCGGGCGCCAAGCTCTGCTACAACGACTACAACACCGACAACTGGACCTGGGCCAAGACCCAGGGCGTCTACAACATGGTGCGCGACTTCAAGCAGCGTGGCGTGCCGATCGACTGCGTCGGGTTCCAGTCGCACTTCAACGCCAACTCGCCGTACAACAGCAACTACCGCACCACGCTGTCCAGCTTCGCCGCCCTCGGGGTCGACGTGCAGATCACCGAGTTGGACATCGAGGGCTCCGGCACCACCCAGGCCAACACCTACCGCAACGTGGTCAACGACTGCCTCGCCGTGCCCCGCTGCAACGGCATCACGGTGTGGGGCATCCGTGACTCCGACTCGTGGCGCTCCAGTGGCACCCCGCTGCTCTTCGACAACGGCGGCAACAAGAAGCAGGCGTACAACGCCACCCTGGACGCGCTGAACAGCGCCGGCCCCGCGCCGACTCCCACGCCCACCACGCCGGGGCCCACGCCCACCACGCCGGCGCCCACCCCCACCGTTTCACCCACCGGCCCGCCCGGTTCGGCCAGCGAGATTGTCGGTACGCAGTCGGGTCGGTGCATCGACGTGCCGAATGCTTCGCGTTCGAACGGCACGCGGGTGCAGTTGTACGACTGCAACAAGCAGGTCAACCAGTCG
>NZ_BMNB01000007.1 GCF_014646235.1 Micromonospora sonchi
CGGCGTTGGTCGTGTCCGACCTGCGGCACCCGACATGATCGGGACATCAACGCCGCCAAGAACATCGCCGTCGCCGCCGGGCTGGTGGAGACGAAAAACGCCTGCGGAGCGGACGTCAGACACGAAGGCTCTCCTTCCGTGCGGTCTGCGATGAACCAGGAACTCCCATCCGCGAGGGTGGGAACCCCCCGCCTTTAGGCGGGAGAGGAAGTCAAAGCATCGCATGCTACGACCCGGGTGGACGGAAGGCGGATACGCGACAGCGCCCGTGACGGCTCGGCTGCTTTCGGCGACCTGGTCGGGCGAGCAGACTGCCAGGGGTGAGGTGTCGAATCCCGTCCGCCGTCGTCCTGCTCACGACCCTGGCCGTGGTCGGCGCCTGCGCCGGTGAGCCGGCCCGGCCGCCGGCGGTCGTTGCACCGGCCACCCCGTCGGCCGCTGTCGCACCGGCGACCCCGAGCGTCGGCGCGTCCGCCGTCGGCCCCGCCCCGTCGACCACGATGACGGGTCCCGCCGTGCCGCCCGCCGATGCGACCACGCCCTCCGGCGCACCGTCCATCCGGGCCCGGACCACCGAGCCGTCGGCCAGCGTCGACACCGGCGGCACCACCCGTTGGCGACCGCCCGACCCTCCCCCGGTGCAACTGCCGCCCCGTCCGCCCGGTGCACCCGGCGCGCGGGAGGTCGTCGCGGCCTTCCGGGCCGCCGGGCTCAAGGCGACCAACCTCCGGGACCGGTCGGTCGACTGCGGACCCGACGGGTTGGGGCTGGGCTGTTCGGAGTTGGTCGTCACCGACCAGGTCGCGGTGTACGTCTTCCCCGACGAGATCAGCGCCGCCGAGTTGGCCGACCGCTGGGGCAGGGCCGCCTACCGCAGCCGCACGGTGATCCTCAACTACCCCCAGGCCCCACCCCCCAACCACTCCCACTACGAAAAAGCCCTGACCACCCTCCCGTGACCGACCCCTCCCTGCCTCGCGTGATCAACAAGTTCCTGGAAGCGGCGTCTCTGTGACGAGACCTTCTTGATCAACTCGAAGGTCTCAGGTGCGGAGGCGGAGGCCGCGGGGGGTGGGGCGGAAGCCGGCGGCGGTGAGGGCGTCGTGCAGGGGGGACGAACGGACCGGTGCGCCGTCGGCGCGTTCGACGGAGAGCGGGCCCAACGCCCCGGATCCGACGGTGTCGGCCAGGGCCTTACCGGCCGTGGTCAGGGCGTCGACGTCGTCGCTGAAGGAGAGGATCGTCCGCCCGCCGCGTTCGACGTAGAGCACCAGATCGCCGGCGACCAGCACGACCAGCGCGCCGGCCTTGCGGCCGGCCCGGTGACCGGTGCCGGGCGGCGTTGTCGGGTTCCCGGAATCGACCACCCGTTCGGGCCAGGGCAGTGCCGCGCCGTACGGGTTGGCCGGGTCGGTGGCCGCCAGCACCACCGCCGGGCCACCGCGAACCCGCCCGCCGTCCAGCGGCTCGGCCAGCGCCCGGATCCGGTCCACCGCGCCGGGCACCGCGAACTGCGCCGCGCCCAGCCCGTCGACGAAGTAGCCACGTCGGGCGGCGCCGCGTTCCTCCAGCGCGGACAGCACCGGATAGACCGCGGCGAACCCGCCGGACACCTGCTCGGCCATGACCGCGCCCCGGGTGAGCACCCCGTGCCGCTCCAGCAGCACGTCGGCCAGGGCTGCCGCGCGCCGGGTCGGGTCGAGGTCCCGCTCCGGCAGCCGGGACCAGCGACCCGCCACGCTCGGCGGACCACCCCGGCTGGGCAGGGCCACCCGCCCGGGCCGCCGGTAACGGCTGCGCGCGGCGGCCGGCCGGGACCGGTGCGCTCCACCGCCGCCCAGCACCGCCCGCAGCGGTGCCAGGGTGTCGTTGGTGAGATATCCGGCCCAGACGAGGTCCCAGACGACGGCGGTCAGTGCGGTGTCGTCGGTGGCGCCGACCCGGTCGGCCAGCGGCCGGAAGAACAACGCCTGCCCGTCGCCGAGGGCGTCCAGCACGGCGTCGTGCAGGGGTGTACGGGCGAGGGCCTCGTCCGGCGGCGGAAGCAGCAGCGGCGCGGTGTCGGCGTACGCCAGGCTGACCCAGCCGTCCCCGCCGGAGATCGCGCCCGCCCCGGCCCAGAGCACCTCGCCGCTGGCGCACAACTCGTCCAGCAGGGCGGGGGAGTAGTCGGGGACCCGAGCCGGCAGCACCAGCCGCTCCAGCGCCGACGCGGGGACGGCGACGCCCTGCAACTGCTCCACCGTCGCGGCCACCGCCTCCACGCCACGGGCCGCGGAGCCCACCTGCTGCCAGCGGGGCAGGAAGGTGGCCAGCGCCCGGGGCGGCACCGGCTCGATCTCCCGGCGCAGCGCCGCGAGGGACCGCCGGCGCAGCAGGCGCAGCACCTCCGCGTCGCACCACTGGGTGCCGACCGTGTCCGGGGTGAACTCGCCGGAAACCACCCGTCCGGTGGCGGCCAGCCGGCGCAGCGCCTGCTCCACCACGAAGACACCCAGCCCGAACCGTGCGGCGCAGCCGGCCGTGGTGAACGGGGCGTGGGTGCGGGCGTACCGGGCGACGAGATCGCCGAGCGGGTCGGCGACCGGTTCGAGGTACGCCTCGGCGATCCCCACCGGCAGGGCCACGCCGAGGGCGTCCTGCAGCCGCCCGGCGTCTTCCACGACCACCCAGCGCTCCTGCCCGGCGATGCGTACGCGTACCACCCGCCGGGCGGCGGCCAGGTCGGTCAGCCAGTCGACCGGCACTGCCCGCTCGGCCAACTCGTCGGTGCTCAGGTCGCCGAGCTGGCGCAGCAGCTCGACCACGTCCTCCGCGTCCCGGGGCCGGCGCTGCGGGGTCAGCCAGCGCAGTTGTCGCTCGGTCTCGGCGAGCACCACCGGGTCGAGCAGCTCGCGCAGGTCGACCCGGCCGAGCAACTCACCGAGCAGGGCCGAATCCAGCGCCAGCGCCGCGGCCCGACGCTCGGCGAGCGGGGCGTCGCCCTCGTAGAGGAAGGCGCCGACGTAACCGAAGAGCAGCGACCGGGCGAACGGCGACGGCCGAGACGTCTCCACCTCGACCAGTCGCACCCGGCGACCAGCCAGGTCACGCATCATCTGGGTCAGGGCGGGCAGGTCGAAGACGTCCTGGAGGCACTCCCGGGCCGCCTCCAGGGTGACCGGGAAATCGGCGTACTCGCGGGCGACGTCGAGCAGTTGGGCGGCGCGCTGCCGCTGCTGCCACAGCGGCTGACGGCGGCGCGGGTCGCGGCGGGGCAGCAGCAACGCCCGCGCGGCGCACTCCCGGAACCGGGCGGCGAACAGCGCCGAGGTGCCGACCGACTCCTCGACCAGTTGGGCGATCTCCTCGGGGTCGAAGGCCACCACGTCGGCGCCGGGCGGGCTGTCGGCGGTGTCCGGCAGGCGTACGACGATGCCGTCGTCGGCGGGCATCACCTGGGCGTCCACGCCGTAGCGTTCGGCGAGCCGTCGGCCGATCGCCAGGGCCCAGGGTGCGTTCACCCGGGCGCCGAGAACGCTGTGCACGGCCAGCCGCCAGTCGCCCAGCTCGTCGCGGAACCGCTCGACCACCACCGTCCGGTCGTCCGGCAACGCGCGGGTGGCGGCCTGCTGCTCGCGCAGGTACGCCAGCAGGTTGCCGGCGGCCCAGTCGTCCAACCCGGCGGTACGCAACCCGGCCAGTGCCTCCTCGTCGCCCTGCCGCAGCAGGCCACGGACCCGGGCCCCGATCGCCCGGCCCAGCTCCACCGGCCGGCCGGGCTGGTCGCCCTTCCAGAACGGCATCTTGGCCGCCTGACCGGGGGCGGGGGAGACCAGCACCCGGTCCGGGGTGATCTCCTCGATCCGCCAGGACGAGGAGCCGAGCAGGAACACGTCGCCGACCCGGGACTCGTAGACCATTTCCTCGTCCAGCTCGCCGACGCGGGCGGCGCGTTCCGCGCCGGCCAGGAACACGCCGAACAGGCCCCGATCCGGGATGGTGCCGCCACTGGTGACCGCGAGACGCTGCGCGCCCGGCCGACCGGTCAACACGTCGGTGGTGCGATCCCAGACCAGGCGTGGGCGTAGTTCGGCGAAGGCGGTCGACGGGTAGCGCCCGGAGAGCATGTCCAGCACCGCGTGCAGGGCCGAGTCGGGCAGCTCGGCGAAGGGCGCGGCGCGGCGGATCATCGTGGCCAGGTCGCCGACCCGCCACTGGTCCAGGGCGACCATCGCGACGATCTGCTGGGCCAGCACGTCCAGCGGGTTGCGGGGATGATGCAGCTCCTCGATCGCGGCGTCGCTCATCCGCTCGGCGACCACCGCACAGGAGAGCAGATCACCGCGATGCTTCGGCAACACCACCCCACGGGAGACCGCACCGACCTGGTGCCCGGCTCGGCCCACGCGTTGCAGGCCGGCGGCCACGCTCGGCGGGGCCTCGATCTGCACCACCAGGTCGACCGCGCCCATGTCGATGCCGAGCTCGAGGCTGGAGGTGGCGACCACGGCGGGCAGCTGACCCGCCTTGAGCGACTCCTCGATGTGTCGGCGTTCCTCCCGCGAGACGCTGCCGTGGTGCGCGCGGGCGAGCACCGGTGGGGCGCCGGCCACCGCCCCCGCCTGGGCCATCATCTCCGCCGGGGTCCGGCCGGCGTGACCGGCCGCGGCCGGTGCCCCGGCGATCTCCTCGGCGGCCAGCTCGTTCAACCGGGCGCAGAGCCGCTCGGCGCTGCGGCGGGAGTTGGTAAAGACGATGGTCGACCGGTGTGCCCGGACCAGCGCGAAGACCCGTTCCTCCACCGCCGGCCAGATCGACGCCGACCGTGGGCCGGCGAGGTCGTCCTCGGGCGCCGCGTGCTCGTCGAGGCGGGTCATGTCCTCCACCGGGACCTGGACGCTCACCTCGATCGTCTTGGCGCTCACCGGCGCGACCACGTCGACCGGTCGGGTGCCGGCGAGGAACCGGGCGCATTCGTCGATCGGCCGGACCGTCGCGGAGAGCCCGATCCGCTGGGCCGGGGCGGGCAGCAGCTCGTCCAGCCGCTCCAGGGAGACCGCGAGGTGGGCGCCGCGTTTGGTGCCGGCCACCGCGTGCACCTCGTCGAGGATCACCGTCTCGATGCCGCGCAGTGAATCCCGCGCGGCTGAGGTGAGCAGCAGGAACAGCGACTCCGGGGTGGTGATGAGGATGTCCGGCGGGGTGCGGGCGAAGGCTCGCCGCTCGTCGGCGGGGGTGTCGCCGGTGCGCATGCCGACGGTGATGTCCGGTGGGGTGAGCGCGAGCCGGGTGGCGGCCTGCCGGATGCCGGCGAGCGGGGCGCGCAGATTTCGCTCGACGTCGACCGCGAGCGCCTTGAGTGGACTGACGTAGAGCACCCGGCAGCGGTGCCGGGGGTCGGTCGGGGCGGGCTCGCGAGCCAGCCGGTCCAGTGACCAGAGGAAGGCGGCGAGGGTCTTGCCGGAGCCGGTCGGCGCCACGACGAGGGCGTGGTGGCCGGCGGCGACCGCCGCCCAGGCGCCGACCTGTGCCGCCGTCGGCGCGGCGAAGGCGGCGCCGAACCACTCCCGGGTGGCCGCGCCGAACCGGGAAAGCACCTCCTCGCCCGGCGATGCTTCGAGGGAATTCGCCACGACTCCATCCTGCCCCCGCCCACCGACATCGCCCCGCCATCCCCCGGCGGGATACTCGGTCAAGGCATTGCAGCGGAGTTGACCGTTGATTCCGTTAAGTCTTACTTAACTGCTTGCTGTGGAGTCACAACATAAAGTAACTTCGCTCGCGATGCGGTGCGTGCTGGGGGAGGTCGGATGGTCGTCGAGGAGCGCAGCTCTGAGCCCGGCAGCGACGTCCTCATTCGCAAGGTCGACAGCCGACTCGTCGCCCTCCGCGCCGGGCTGCACGGCCCCGACCTCGAACTTGCCGAACGACTCGCCGGCTGTCTGCGTGAGCTGGTCCGTTCCACGGCCCGCGCCAGCGCCGCCGACCGTGCGCAGGTGCGCGTCGCCGTGCACTACTTCGTGCTGCGTCGGGAGAGCCGGGGCCGACTGCTGTCGGTGCGCTCGCTGACCGCCGCCCAGCGGCTCGTCGACCGGGCCGCGCTCCGGATCGGCCGGCCCGACCTCACGGTCGAGGGCCGAGGCGACCACGCCCCCCGGTTCTGATGGTGCAGGGCGTGCGGCTCGCGCCGTTTCGCCCCGATCAGCGCTAAAGTGGGTCATTTTCGGGAAAACAACCCATAGCGCGCGCCGACTAGCGTCTGATCGCTTCTAGGCGCCGTGCACCCGCCGAGGGGCGCCCCCTGCCCACCTCGATCGGGAGCGCGCGTGCTCGTACTGCTGATCCTGCACCTCGGGGCGGCCCTCGTGGCGCCGCTGCTGGTGCGTCGGTGGGGACCGCGCGCCTGTTTCCCGCTGGCGCTGGTGCCGGCCACGGCGTTCGGCTGGGCGCTGGCCCGCACACCGGCCGTCGTCGACGGGGGCGCGGTGGTGGAGACGTACGGCTGGATCCCCCGGCTGGGTCTGAACGTGGACCTGCGGATGACCACGCTGTCCTGGCTGATGACGCTGCTGATCGGCGGAGTCGGCGCCCTGGTGCTGCTCTACAGCGGGCGGTACTTCCCACCCGAGGCGGTCGGCACCGCCCGGTACGCCGGGGTGATGGTGGCCTTCGCCGGTGCCATGCTCGGGCTCGTCTTCGCCGACGACCTGCTGCTGCTCTACGTCTGCTGGGAACTCACCACGGTCTTCTCGTACCTGCTGATCGGGCACAGCACCGAGCGGCGGTCCAGCCGCTTGGCGGCCGCCCAGGCGTTGATCGTGACCACGTCCGGCGGCCTGGCCATGCTGGTCGGGTTCATCATGCTCGGTCACCACGCCGGCACCTACCGCTGGTCGGAGCTGGTCGGGCGCCCGTTGCCGGGTGGGGCGTACCTGGTTGTCGCCGTGCTGCTGATCCTGCTCGGGGCGCTGTCCAAGTCGGCGGTGCTGCCGTTCACCTCGTGGTTGCCGGTGGCGATGGCGGCGCCGACGCCGGTGAGCGCGTACCTGCACGCGGCGGCGATGGTGAAGGCCGGCGTCTATCTGCTCGGCCTGCTCGCCCCGGTGCTCGCCCTGGTCGGCCCGTGGCGGCCGGTCGTCCTGGTCGCCGGGCTGGCCACCATGATGGTGGGTGGCTGGGCCGCGCTCCGGCAGACCGATCTGAAGCTGCTGCTGGCGTACGGCACGCTCAGTCAGCTGGGCCTGCTGACGGCGGTGGTCGGGACGGGCACCGCCGACGCCGCCCTGGCCGGTGTCGCGATGCTGCTCGCCCACGCCCTGTTCAAGGCGGCGCTCTTCCTGGTCGTCGGCGTGATCGATCACGGCGCCGGCACCCGGGACCTGCGTGAGCTGTCCGGGCTGTGGCGCACCGCTCCGGTCCTGGCCGGGGTGGCGCTGCTCGCCGCCGCGTCGATGGCGGGCCTGCCACCGCTGGTCGGCTTCGTTGCCAAGGAGGCCATCTTCGCCGCCTTCACCGACCGGCCGCTGGCCCTGGCGGTGCTGGTCGCCGGCACCGCGCTCACCGTCGCGTACAGCATCCGGTTCTACTGGGGCGCGTTCGCCACCCGCCGCGCGGTGGCCCCCACCGAACTGGGCCGGGTCGCCGCGCCGATGCTGGTGCCGCCGGCGCTGTTGGCAGTGGCCGGGCTGGTCGCGGGCCCGGCGGCGGGCGGGCTGGAGCGGCTGCTGCGCCCGTACGCCGAACTCCTCGGCCCGACCCACGGACACCTGGCTCTGTGGCCCGGCCTCAACCTGGCGCTGGGCCTGTCCGCGCTGGCCGTGGCGGGCGGGGTGGTGCTGTTCGCGTTGCGCGGCCCGCTGGCGCCGGCGCTGGCCCGGCTGCGCTCGCCGGTCGCCGGCCTGCAGGGCTACGAGTGGATCAGCCACCGCTTCGACCGGGCCGCGGTGGACATCACCAGCGTCACCCAGCGAGGTGCGCTGCCGCAGTACCTCGGCCTGATCCTGATCGTGCTGGTCGCCGTCCCGGGCGGCACGTTGCTGCTGCTGCGGCCCTGGGAGCAGCCACTCGCGCTGTGGGCCAACCCGGCGCAGCCGGTGGTGCTGCTGGTGATCAGCGTCGCCGCCCTGCTCGCCGTGGGCGCCTCCCGCCGGCTGACCGCGATGCTGCTGGTCGGCGTGACCGGATACGGCACCGCGATGCTCTTCGTGCTGTATGGCGCCCCCGATCTGGCGCTGACCCAGTTCCTGGTGGAGACCATGACCATCGCGATCTTCGTGCTGGTGCTGCGTCGCCTGCCGGAACGGTTCTCGGTGCGACCGCTGCGTCGTGCCCGCTGGGCGCGGCGGGCGATCGGCGTGACGGTGGGTGCGACGGTCGCCGGGCTCGCGGTGGCCGCCACCACCGGCCGGCGCGAGCCCTCCATCTCCGAGCAGTTTCCCCAACTGGCCGTCGAGCAGGGGCACGGCCGCAACGTGGTCAACGTGACCCTGGTCGACATCCGGGCCTGGGACACGTTGGGGGAGTTGACGGTGCTGGTGGCGGCCGCCACCGGGGTGGCCAGCCTGATCTTCCTGGGCTCCCGGATCGGACCTCGCCCCCGTCGGCTGGGCGCGGGCCAGCAGGAGACCTTCGCCGGCCGGCCGGTCTGGCTGCGCGGCGGCACCACCCTGAGCGAGCGACAGCGCTCGCTCGTGCTCGAGGTGATCACCCGGCTGATCTTCCACATCGCCGTGCTCTTCTCCTTCTACCTGCTCTTCTCCGGGCACAACGCGCCCGGCGGCGGCTTCGCCGGCGGTCTGGTGGCCAGCCTGGCGCTGACCATGCGCTACCTCGCCGGTGGCCGTCAGGAACTGGCCGAGGCCGCGCCGATCGGCGCCGGCACCGTGCTCGGCCTCGGGCTCGCGGTCGCGGCCGGCAGCGGGGTGCTCTCGCTGCTGATCGGCGGGGTCGTGCTGGGCAGCGCGAAGATCGATCTCTGGCTGCCACTGATCGGGAACTTCTATCTGGTCACCTCGCTCTTCTTCGACATCGGCGTGTACCTGGTGGTGATCGGCCTGGCGCTGGACGTGCTGCGCAGCCTCGGCGCCGAGGTGGACCGGCACATCGAGGCGAGCTACCAGGCCGGCGGCGGATCCGACCCGCGAGGGGAGGCCCGGTGAGTGCCTCCGGCGCCAATCTGGTGTCCTTCGTCGCGATCGGCGTGCTCGTCGGCTGCGGGGTGACCCTGCTGCTGGAGCGCAGCCTGATCCGCGTGCTGCTCGGCATCGTCATGGCCGGCAACGGGGTCAACCTGCTGATCATCTTTGGTGGTCGGTCCGGTCGCGCGCCGGTGGTCGGGGTCCCCGGGACGGGGGCGATGAGCGACGCGCTGCCGCAGGCCATGGTGCTCACCGCCATCGTGATCACCTTTGGGTTCACCGCCTTCCTGCTGGCGATCAGCTATCGCAGCTGGTATCTGACCGGCGACGACGACGTGCCCGACGACCTGGAGGACCAGCAGATCGTGCGCCGCGCCGCGGCAAAGGAGGTCTCCACCGCCGACCTCAGCGACGAACGCGCCGATTCCGACTCCGAGCAGGTCGACGCCCCGGCACCCCGCCGGCCCCACCGGGGGGAGGGGCCGGAATGAACGCCCTCGTGGCCCTGCCGGTGCTGCTGCCGCTGCTGGGCGCGGCGCTGACCCTGCTGCTGGCGACGCGGGACCGGCCCCAACGGGTGGTCAGCGTGGCCTGCCTGGCCGCCACCCTGGCGGTGGCGGCGGTGCTGCTGGTGCGGACGTACCGGCACGGGCCGCTGGTGATCGAGATCGGCGGCTGGCCCGCGCCGGTCGGCATCGTCCTGGTCGCCGACCAACTGGCGGCGCTGATGCTGGTGGTCTCCTCGGCGGTGACCCTCTGCGTGCTGCTGTACTCGATCGGCCAGGGGCAGTCGGATGCCAGCGAGAACACTCCGGTGGCCATCTTCCACCCGACCTACCTGGTGCTGACCGCCGGTGTGACCAACGCGTTCCTCGCCGGTGACCTGTTCAACCTCTTCGTCGGCTTCGAGATGCTGCTCGCCGCGAGCTTCGTCCTGATCACCCTGAACGGCACCCCGCTGCGCATCCGCACCGGCTCGACGTACGTGGTGGTCAACATCCTCGCCTCGATGATCTTTCTGATCTCGGTGGGCCTGGTCTACGCGGCCACCGGCACGCTCAACCTCGCCCACCTCGCCCACCGGCTGGACGCGCTGCCCGACGGGTTACGGCTGAGTCTGCAACTGATGCTGCTGGTGGCCTTCGGCATCAAGGCGGCGGTCTTCCCGCTGTCGGCCTGGCTGCCCGACAGCTACCCGACCGCGCCCGCCCCGGTGACCGCCGTCTTCGCCGGCCTGCTCACCAAGGTCGGGGTGTACGCGATCATCCGTACCCAGACCCTGCTCTTCCCCGGACCGCGCGCCGCCGCGCTGCTGCTGGTGGTGGCCGGACTGACCATGCTGGTCGGCATCCTCGGCGCGGTGGCCCAGTCGGACCTGAAGCGACTGCTCTCGTTCACCCTGGTCAGCCACATCGGTTACATGATCTTCGGGATCGGACTCAGCACGGTCGCCGGGCTGGTCGGGGCCATCTTCTACGTGGTCCACCACATCACCATCCAGACCGCCCTGTTCCTGGTCACCGGCCTGGTCGAGGAGAAGACCGGCAGCACCGACCTGCGCCAGCTGGGCGGCCTCGCCCGGATCAAACCGCTGCTCGGGGTGCTCTTCTTCGTCTCGGCGATGAACCTCGCCGGCATCCCACCGTTCTCCGGCTTCCTCGGCAAGCTCGGACTGCTCCAGGCCGGTGTGGCGGCCGGCGGTCCACTGCCCTGGATCCTGGTCGCCCTCGGCACGCTGACCAGCCTGCTCACCCTCTACGTGGCCAGCCGGGTGTGGAGCATCGCCTTCTGGCGGGCACCCGGTCCGGCCGTCGCGTCGACCGTCCCGCTGCCCACGTTGATGGTCGGCGCCACCGTGGCGCTGGTCGCGCTCGGGGTGGGCCTTACCGTCGTGGCGGGTCCGCTGTTCGACGTGACCACGGGCGCGGCGGTCGACCTGCACGAGCGCACCCCCTACATCCACGCCGTGCTGCCGGGCGGGCGGCCGTGACCGGCCCGGGGCAGGGCCTGCGGGCCCGGGTACGCCGGTGGCGCGAGCAGTGGATCGCGGTCGGCGGGCTGGTGCTGATCTGGTTGCTCTTGTGGGGCGACATCAGCTGGGGGAATCTGCTGGGCGGGCTGCTGGCCGCCGCGGCGGTGCTGGTGTTCTTCCCGCTTCCCGCGGTGACCTTCGACGGTCGGCTGCGACTGCGCGGCCTGCTGATGTTCGCCGGACGGTTCGTCGTCGAACTGGTCTGGGCGAGCTTGCACGTGGCCCGGATCGGAATGCAACCGGGCTACACGCCCCGCTCGGCCATCATCGCGGTACGGCTGCTCGTGCCCACCGACCTCAACCTGACCCTCACCGCCGAAGCGGTGTCGTTGGTGCCCGGCACGTTGATCGTGGACGTGGACCGGAATGGCGGGGTGCTCTACGTGCACGTGCTCGACGTACGCGCCCCCGCCGACATCGCCACCGCCCGGAAGGAGATCCGCCTCCTGGAGCGGCGGATCATCGCCGCGGTCGGCTCGGCGGCCGAGCTGCGCCAGGTGCGCTCCGTACCCGTCGACAAGGAGTTGCCGTGAACCATCTGCTCACCGTGGTCATCGCCGGGCTGCTGTCGCTGACCGCCCTGCTCGCCCTCGTGCGGCTCTACCGAGGTCCAGCGCTGGTGGACCGGGTGGTCGCCGCGGACATGCTGCTGGCCACCATGATCGGCGCGGTCGGTGCCGAGGCGGCGATCAACCGGCACGCCACCACGCTGCCGGTGCTGGTGGTGCTCGCCCTGCTCGGCTTCGTCGGCGCGGTGTCGCTGGTCCGTTTCGCCGCCCCGGAGAAGCGGTGACGCCGCCGGCCGGCACCGGGCCGCTCGCCCCCGGACAGCCGGTCGCCGTCGACTGGGCGCTGTCGCCGATTGCCGTCGCGGACTGGCTGGGGGCCGTCAGCCTGGTGGCCGGCGCGCTGCTGAGCCTGGCCGCCGCGATTGGGGTACTGCGCTTCCCGGACACGCTGAGCCGGATGCACGCGGCCACCAAGCCACAGGTGCTGGGCGTACTGCTCCTGCTGCTCGGGTTGTCCCTGCGGCTGCGTACTCTCTCCGATCTCGGCATGATCGCCCTGGTCGGGATCTTCCAGTTGGCCACCGCCCCGGTCGCCGCGCAGATGGTCGGCCGGGCCGCGTACCGCAGCGGACGGGTGGACCGGCGTCTGCTCGACGTCGACGAGTTGGCCGAGCCCTGATCCGCCCTGGTGGGAAGGGAGGCCCGTCGCCCCACACCATCCCCTTCCTGCTGGCCCGCCGGTAGAATGGCGGGATGATCGACTCTTCTGCCCAGGAGGGCAGCAGTAGCCAGCCGGGTAAGCCCCGGCATGCGTACGACCCGACGACCCCGGGAGCCCTGAAACTCCCGTGTTGATCCTCGTTGGTCTTTCTCTGATCATCGTTTTGACGGTCGCGACGGGGTACTTCGTCGCGCAGGAGTTCGGCTATGTCGCCGTGGACCGGGGCAAACTGAAGCAGCTCGCCGCCGAGGGCGACCAGGCTGCCGCCCGCGCGCTGGAGGTGACCGGACGGCTGTCGTTCATGCTCTCCGGCGCGCAGCTCGGTATCACCGTCACCGCCCTGCTCGTCGGCTACTTCGCGGAGCCCTACCTCGGTGGCGGCCTGGCCGAGCTGCTCGGCGTCGCCGGCGTCTCCACCGCCGTCAGCCTGCCGCTGTCGATCGCGCTGGCCCTGGTCATCGCCACCGTCGTGCAGATGGTGGTGGGCGAGCTGGCTCCGAAGAACCTGGCCATCGCCCGCCCCGAGCAGGTCGCCCGGGCGCTGGCCCGGTCCACCATCATCTACCTGGCGGTCGCCGGCCCGGCGATCAAGCTGTTCGACCGGGCCGCGGTGCGGCTGCTGCGTCGCGTCGGCATCGAGCCGATCGAGGAACTGCCCAGCGGCGCCACCCCAGAGGACCTGGAGCAGATCATCGCCGAGTCCCGGCTGGAGGGGCACCTCGACGCCGAGATGTCCGAACTGCTGGACCGAGGGCTGGACTTCCGCCAGCTGACCGCCGGCGAGGCCATGGTGCCGCGGGTGGACGTGCACACCGTCCGGGCGGACGAGCCGATCAGCCGGGTGGTCGAACTGCTCGACACCGGCCGCTCCCGCTTCCCCGTACGGGGTGCCGAAGGCGTCGACGACCTGGTCGGCGTGATCGGCATCGCCGACGTGCTCGGGGTGCCCCCGGCCGAGCGCGCCACCATGCCGGTCAGCGCGGTGGCCGTACCACCGCTGCTGGTGCCCGAGACGCTGCCGCTGCCCACGGTGCTGGACCGACTCCGATCCGGGCACCGGCAGCTCGCCTGCGTGGTCGACGAGTACGGCGGTTTCGCCGGCGTGATCACGCTGGAGGACATCGCCGAGGAACTGGTCGGCCCGATCCGCGACGAGGACGACCCGCCGGAGCGCGCCCCGGCGCGGCAGGAGGACGGCTCCTGGGTGGTGCCGGCCCGGTGGCGGATCGACGAGGTCGCCGACAGCACCGGCATCGAGCTGCCCGAACACCCCGAGTACGACACCCTCTCCGGGCTGGTCATGCGGGAGCTGGGCCGGGTGCCCGAGGTCGGTGACCGGCTGGAGATCAGCCTGCCGGCCGACGGTGACAACGGCGACGTCCCGCCGCGCGCGCTCGTCGAGGTGCTCGCGGTCGACCGGCACGTGGCCGACTCGGTACGCCTCGAGGTGACCGGCGGGCGGGAAGAGGTGACGGCATGAGCACCGGGCTCGCGCTGATCACCTCGGTGGTCCTGTTGGCGCTCAACGGGTTCTTCGTCGCCGCCGAGTTCGCCCTGGTGGCGAGCAAGCGATACCGCCTGGAGCAGGCGGCGACCGGCGGCGGGCGGGCGGCCCGTGCCGCGCTGGACGGCGCACGCGAGCTGTCGCTGATGCTCGCCGGCGCGCAACTCGGCATCACGCTGTGCACGCTCGGCCTCGGCGCCCTGGCCGAACCGGCGATCGAACGCCTGCTCAGCCCACTGCTGCACGCGGTCGGCCTGCCGCACGGCGCCAGCCACGTGATCGCGCTGATCTTCGCGCTGAGCCTGGTCACCTTCCTGCACCTGGTGGTCGGCGAGATGGCGCCGAAGTCCTGGGCGATCACCCACCCGGAGCGCTCCGCGTTGCTGCTGGCCCTGCCCTTCCGGGCCTTCGCCCGGGTGTCCCGGCCGGTGCTGTCGGTCCTCAACGCGGTGGCCAACGTGCTTCTGCGACTGGCAAAGGTGAAGCCGCAGAACCAGCTCGCCCAGGTGCACGGCCCGGACGAGTTGCGGATGCTGCTGGAGCAGTCCCGCGAGCACGGGCTGCTCGGCGCCGCCCAGCACGAGATGCTGACCAGCATGTTGGCGTTGCAGCAGACCACGGTCGCCCAGGTGATGGAGCCGTTCGACCGGATGGTGACGGTGCGGCGGAACGAACCGGCCGACCGGATCGAGCAGATCAGCCGGGACAGCGGCCGCTCGCGGCTGGCGGTGCTGGACGCCGCCGGTGACGTCTGCGGCCTGGTGCACGTACGGGAGGCGGTGCGGGCCACCGCCACCCGTCCCGACGCCCGGGCGGTGGACCTGATGAACGAGGCGATCACGCTGCCCGGCACGGCCACCGTGACCGAGGCGGTGGCCGTGATGCGCGCCCGCCAGTCCCAGCTCGCGCTGGTGCGCAACGGCGGCGGCCCGACCCGCCCGGTCGGTTTCGTCGCGCTGGAGGACCTGCTGGAGGAGGTCATCGGGGAGTTCGACGACGAGACCGACACGGTTCCGCGCGCGGTGCGCCGCCTGAGGTAGGAGCGACGCGGGTGCGGTTGACGGGGGTGTCACCGGAGTCGGGCGGTACAGGCCTGACGGTGCACACCGCCGTGACCAACCCCAGCACCCGTCCCGGTCTGCGGCTGCCCGGGCGGGTGACCCTCGTGGCCGGTTCCGTCGACGTGCCGGTCTACCACGTCCGGCTCGGCCTGGTCAGCCAGGTCGAGCCGGACGATCCGGAGGCGCCCCGCCGGCTGGTGCAGTTCCACCAGGCACAGGTGGCCGATGCCCTGGTGCTGCGCGCCGGCCGGGCCCGCTCGATTGCGTTCCACTTCTCGCTGCCCTGGGAAACGCCGCTGACGACGTTCGGCGGCGTACCGCTGCTGAGCCTGCGCATGGGGCTGCGGACGGAGGTGGCCATCGAGCCCGCGCTGGACCAGGGCGCCATGGTGCCGATCTTCGTGCATCCGCTGCCCACCCAGCAGTACGTGCTGGCCGCCCTGGCCACCCTCGGCTTCAGCGTGCGTCAGGCCGGTCTGGTCGACGGTCGGCTGCCCGGGGTGGAGCAGACCCTGCCGCTGCACCAACGCTGGGGTTTCTGGGTCGGGCCGCTCTACGCCGGGCCGATCACCGAACTGGAAGTGATCTTCGTGGCCAACTCCGCGGGTCTCGAGGTGATCCTCTGGTGCGACCGCCGGTTGGCGCTGGCCGGGATCACCCACACCAGCATCAGCCGGTTCCGGGTCTGGCACGCCGGTGCCGACCAGCGGGACTGGGTGGCGACCGTGGACGGCTGGCTGCGCGAGACGATCAACCGGCACGCCGCCGCGGCGGCCCACGCCGACTGGTCGGCCACCATCACCGAGTCGGCCCACGTCAGCCGCCCGCCCGACGAGCTCCAGCCCGGTTTCGGCCCCGACGGCGCGGCGGGCGGCAGTGGCGGCGGTGGCGGCGACGGCACCTGATTCCTCACCCCTGGGCGAGCTTGAGACCGAAGCCGATGAAGAGCGCGCCGACGGCGGAGGTGGCGCCGGCGGCGAGCCGGCGGCGCCGGCCGAACTGGGCGGCCAGGGACGTGCCCGCGAAGATCAGCGCGGTCAGGTAGAGCGCGCTGGCCACCTGCGCGATCAGGCCGAGCAGCAGGAAGGACAGCGCCGGCCACGGGTAGGTCGGGTCGACGAACTGGATGAAGAACGAGACGAAGAACAGGATCGCCTTCGGGTTCAACAGGCTGATCATGAGGGCCTTGCGGAACGGGCTGCGTATCGCCGCCGGCTCCGCGGCGTCGATCAACCGCGGCGTGGCCGGGTCGTTGCGGTCGCGCCAGCGCCGCCAGGCCCCGCGCAGCATGGTCAACCCCACATAGCCCAGGTACGCGGCGCCCGCGTACTTGATCACCAGGAAGGCCGGAGGGTACGCCCTGAGCAGCGACGCCACCCCGGCGGCGGAGAGGAACATGAGCACCCCGTCGCCGACGAACACCCCACCCGCGGCCCGGTAACCGGTGCGCACGCCCCGGCGGGCGGCGGTGGAGAGGACGAACAGCGAATTGGGTCCGGGCAGCAGCACGATGGCCACGGTGCCCAGCACGTACGTCCAGATGTCGGTGATCCCCAGCACGCCCGACATCATCCGGCCGCCGGCGCCGGCGCGCGAAGCCTTTCCCGGAGCCTGATCTGTGCCTTCGGCCACTCGTCAACGGTCATCGAATACTGCACGGTGTCCCGCCACGAGCCGTCGGGGCGCAGCAGGTGCATCCGCAGCACCCCCTCCCGGGTCGCGCCGAGCCGCTCGATGGCCCGCTGCGAGCGTTCGTTGCGGATGTCGGTGTGCCAGACCACCCGCACCGCGCCGAGCTCGCCGAAGGCCCGGCCGAGCAGCAGCAGCTTGGCCTCGGTGTTGAGGCCGGTACCCCACCACGGCCGGCCGAGGAAGGTGTGCCCGAGCGCCACCGACCGTCGCTCGGGGTCGATCTCGTAATAGGAGGTGCTGCCGACGATCGCACCGGTCGTCGCGCAGCGTTGCGCCCAGGCGACCCGCTCGCCGCGGTGCTGCGCGGCCAGCGCCGCGGCGAGGATGCCCCGCATCGCCACGGCGTCGGCCGGCGGGGGCGCGGACAGGTACCGCCAGACCTCCGGGTCGGCGGTGGCCGCGTGGAGGGCGTCGGCGTGCGTGAGGTCCAGCGGTTCCAGCAGCACGTGCGCGCCGCGCAGCACCACCGGCTCGTGCCACGGCGTGCGGGCCGGCCGCAGGTACCCCGGCACCGGTGCGGTGACCCCGGCGTCGGGCTCCGGCGGCCCGGCGGTCAGCCGTAGCGGGACCACCCCCGCCCAGTGCGGCAGCGCCAGGTCGGCGGGTTCGTCGCGGACGCCGCCGGTGCGGGCGCGGACCGACACCTCGTGCAGCGGCAGTGCCAGCAGGGCGGTCTCGGCCAGTTCCCGCCGGCTCGGTGGGCGGCTCTCCGCCGCGCGGCCGGCGCCGACCTTCTCCACCAGGGCGGTGAAGACCTCGGCCCGTTCACCCGGGTCGGTGACCAGGTGGGCGGTGCCGTGCGCGACCACCGACCGGTAGTTGGCGCTGTGGTGGAAGTGCGAGCGGGCGTACACCAGCCCGTCGAGCAGGGTGACCGACACGCAGATCGGCAACCCGTCACCCCGGGCGGCCAGCAGTGGCCGGCTGCCGGTGGAGCCGTGCAGGTAGAGCGTGTCGCCGATGCGCACGTGCAGGGTGGGCAGTACGCGTGGTTCACCGTCCACGGTGAACCCGAGCGCGCAGTGGTACGCCTCGTCGAGCACGGCGTGCGCGGCGTCCCGGTCGTAGCTCATCCGGTCGCGCGAGCGGCTGGCGGTGGTGCGGGCGGTCTGCGCGTACATGCTCCACCTTTGTTCTAGTACAATCTCCTGTTTGTGTCAGCACGATATCAGGTGACCGGTGCGACAGCCGCCGAGATTTCGGTCAGCATCGAGTCCGGCATCCGCCGCGCCGCCCTCGCCCCCGGCGACCCGTTGCCGCCGGTGCGCGCGCTCGCCGCCGACCTGGCCGTCAGCCCGGCCACCGTCTCCCGCGCCTACGCCGAGCTGCGCCAACGCGGACTCATCGTCACCGCCGGCCGGCACGGTACCCGGGTACGCCCACGTCCCCCGGTCGCCGCCCGCCGCGCGGCCCTGCGCCCGCCACCCGCCCCCGGCCTGCGCGACCTGTCCCAGGGCGAACCCGATCCACGACTGCTCCCACCACTCGGCCCGCACCTGGCCGCGCTCGCCGACACCGCCAGCGCGGCGATCAGCTACTCCGACGCCGGAACGCTGCCCGAATTCGCCGAGGCCGCCCGCGACCGGCTCGTCGCCGACGGCGTGCCCGCCGCCGAACTGGCGCTCGCCGGCGGCGCGCTGGACGGCATCGAGCGGCTGCTCGGCGCCCACCTGCGCCCCGGGGACGCGGTCGCGGTCGAGGATCCGGGCTGGGCCAACCAACTCGACCTCATCGCCGCACTCGGCCTACGGCCGATCGGCGTACCGGTCGACGACGACGGCCCACTGGTCGCCGGAGTGGCCGCCGCGCTCGCCGCCGGAGCCCGAGCGCTGATCGTGACCAGCCGCGCTCAGAACCCCACCGGCGCCGCGCTCTCCGCAGACCGGGCCGCCGCGCTGCGTACCCTGCTCGCCGGGTACGCCGACCTGCTGCTCATCGAGGACGACCACGCCGCCGAACTGGCCCGCGTACCCCTGCACCCGCTCGCCGGCGCGACCACCCACTGGGCCCTGATCCGCTCGGTCAGCAAGCCCTACGGGCCCGACCTGCGCCTGGCCGTACTGGCCGGCGACGAAACCACGGTGGCCCGGGTGGCCGG
Organism: Micromonospora sonchi; assembly: GCF_014646235.1. Taxonomy (GTDB): domain Bacteria; phylum Actinomycetota; class Actinomycetes; order Mycobacteriales; family Micromonosporaceae; genus Micromonospora; species Micromonospora sonchi. The sequence continues at coordinate 18,737 of NZ_BMNB01000007.1, forward strand.
CCGCTCCCGGGTCGGCGCCGGCTGGGTCTCCACCGTGCTGCAACGACTGGTGCTCTCCCTCTGGCGCGACCCGGCGGTGACCGCGCTGATCGACCGGGCGGCGGACAGCTACGAACGGCGGCGGAACGCGCTGGTCGACGCCCTGACCGAACGCGGCCTGGCCGCACACGGTCGGAGCGGGATCAACGTCTGGGTGCCGGTCACCGACGAGACCGTCGCCGCGACCGTGCTGCGCGACGCCGGCTGGCTGGTCGCCCCCGGAGCGCTGTACCGCACCGCCGCCGGACCCGGCCTGCGGATCACCATCAGCCCCCTGGACGAGCCGGAACTGCCCGCCCTGGCCGATGCCCTCACCCGCGCCGCCCATCCCACCCCACCCCCCACCCTCACCGCCTGACCCCCGCCTCGTCCCCGCCTCGTCCCCACCCCCGCCTCGTCGATCTTGCACTTTTGGTCGGGATGAATCGGGGCATACTCCGTATATCGGCGACCGTAAGTGCAAGATCGGCGGGGCTTGGGGCGAGGGCGGGGATGGGACGGGTAGAACAGTGGCATGACCGAGACCGCGCCCGGCGCCCAGCGGTTCATCCCGCCGCAGGCCGACACCCTCGACGACCTGCGTGCCGCCGCCACCGGCTGCCAGGGCTGCGAGCTGTACCGCGCCGCCTCACAGACCGTCTTCGGCCGAGGCGACGCCACCGCCCGGGTGGTCTTCGTCGGCGAACAGCCCGGCGACATGGAGGACCAGAAAGGGCTGCCCTTCGTCGGACCCGCCGGCCGGCTGCTGCGCAAGGCGGTCGACGACGCGGGACTGGACCCGGGACACATCTACCTCACCAACGCGGTGAAGCACTTCCGCTTCGAACTGCGCGGAAAACGACGCATCCACCAGACCCCGGACCGGGTGCACATCACCGCCTGCCGACCCTGGCTGGTCGCCGAGTTCGCCCAGCTGCACCCGGAGGTCGTCGTGGTGCTCGGGGCGACCGCCGCGAAAGCCCTGCTCGGCCCGGCGTTCCGGGTCACCCGCCAACGCGGGGAACTGCTGCCCTGGCCGGCCGCCGCGCAACACCCCGAGGACTTCCAGCGGGTGCCGGTGGACAGCACCGGACGCACCGCCGACGCGCCACCGGCCCAACTGCTGGCCACCATCCACCCGTCCGCCGTGCTCCGCGCCGACAACCAGGACATCGCGTACGACGGGCTGGTCGCCGACCTCACCATCGTCGCCCGCGCCCTCAGCCGCTGACAGCCACCGTCCACGCGGCCCGGCGGCGACCGACGGACGCCGCTGGGCCGGCCCGGGTGCCCGGTGCCACACTTGCCGCCATGCAGCAGCACCTGTACGAACCGGACCACGACGCGTTCCGCGACCTGTGCCGCCGGTTCCTCACCCGCGAGGCCGTGCCGCACCACGACCGCTGGGAGACCGACGGCATCGTCGACCGCGACGTGTGGCGTGCCGCCGGCGCCGCCGGACTGCTCGGCATCGACGTCGACGAGACGTACGGCGGAGGCGGGCAACAGGACTTCCGGTACAACGCCGTCCTGGTCGAGGAAATCGTGACCGCCGGCTGCTCCGGGCTCGGCTTCGGCCTGCACAACGACGTGGTCGCGCCATACCTCACCGAACTGACCACCGACGAGCAGCGCACCCGCTGGCTGCCCGGATTCTGCTCCGGCGACCTGGTCACCGCCATCGCGATGAGCGAACCGGGCGCCGGCTCCGACCTGGCCGGCATCCGCACCAACGCCGTCCGCGACGGTGACAGCTACCTGCTCAACGGGCAGAAAACATTCATCACCAACGGCGAACTCGCCGACCTCGTCATCGTGGTCGCACGCACCGCCGACCGGGGCGCGCACGGGGTCAGCCTGATCGCGGTCGAGACCGGCACCCCCGGCTTCACCCGAGGCCAGCGGCTGGCCAAGGTCGGACTGAAAGCCAACGACACCGCCGAACTCTTCTTCGACGACTGCCGGGTACCGGCGAAGAACCTCATCGGCACCGAGAACCACGGCTTCTACCACCTGATGGCCAACCTGCCCCGGGAACGGCTGAGCATCGCCGTCGCCGCGGTCGCCGCCACCGAGAAACTGCTCACGCTCACCCTCGAACACGCGCGCACCCGGGAGGCGTTCGGCCGGCCGATCGGCACATTCCAGCACAACCGGTTCCTCCTGGCCGAACTGGACACCGAGGTCACCATCGCGCGGACCTTCCTCAACCACTGCATCACCGAGTTCAACGCCGGCCGGTTGTCGGTGACCGACGCCGCCAAGGCCAAATGGTGGACCACCGAACTGCAGAACCGGGTCGCCGACCGCTGCGTGCAACTGCACGGCGGCTACGGCTTCATGCTGGAACACCCGGTGGCCAAGGCCTGGCTCGACGGCCGGGTGCAGACCATCTACGGCGGCACCACCGAGATCATGAAGGAGATCATCGGACGCGGCCTCGGGCTGTGACGAAAAACCGGGCCGCGGACACCGGCCGGAAGCGAGAGGATGAGTCACCCCGCACCAAGGAGCATGCCCGTTGGCGACCGACCTGACGACCCCCGCACCGGCGCACCCCGACGCCGCACGCATCCAGCGGCGTACCCTGCGCCTGCTCTTCACCACCCAGATCGTCGGCGGCATCGGAGTGACCATCGGCATCGCCGTCGGGGCGCTGCTCGCCGCCGAGATCGCCGGCACCGCAGTGGCCGGCCTGGCACAGAGCGCCGCCGTGGTCGGCGGTGCGCTGCTCGCCGTGCCGGTCACCCACATCACCATCGGCCACGGCCGCCGACCCGGCCTGGCCTTCGCGTACGGCGTGGGCACCTTGGGCGCCATGCTGATCGTGCTGGCCGCGGCGACCCGATCGGTCCCGCTGCTCTTCGCCGGCATGCTGCTCTTCGGCGGCGGCTCCACCGCCAACCTCCAGGCCCGCTACGCGGCGGTCGACCTCGCCGAACCGAACCGCCGGGCCCGACAACTGTCCCTGATCGTCTGGGCCACCACCATCGGCGCGGTGGCCGCCCCGAACTTCGCCGCCCTCGCCGACCACACCACCCGCGGTTGGGGACTGCCGGCACTCTCCGGCCCATTCGCGTTCAGCGCCGTCGCCTTCGTGCTCGCCGCCGGCGTACTCCAACTGTGCCTGCGGCCCGACCCGCTGCTCACCGCGCGCCGGCTCGCGGCCCCGATCCCGCCCGCCGACGCTCCGACGGCGGCCGAGCCGCTCACGGTGCCGGCTCCGCCCGCCCGGCGCGGCGCCGGCATGCGCGCCGCCTGGTCGGTGGTACGCGCCCGACCGGCCGCCCGGCTCGGCATCGCCACCGTGGCAGTGGGGCATCTGGCGATGGTGGCGGTGATGGCGATGACCCCCGTGCACCTGCGGGAGTACCACCCGGTCGAGAAGGTGCTGCCGGTCGTCGGGCTGGTGCTGAGCCTGCACATCGCCGGCATGTACGCGCTGGCGCCCGTGATCGGCTGGCTCACCGACCGACTCGGCCGCCGCCCGGTCATCCTCGGCGGCATCGGCACCCTGCTCGCCGCCTGCGCGGTCGCCGGCACCGCCGGGCACCACACCCCCCGCCTCACCGTCGGGCTGGTGCTGCTCGGGCTGGGCTGGTCGGCGACCATGGTGGCCGGCTCCACCCTGCTGTCGGAGTCGGTACCCGACGCGGTGCGACCCCAGGCGCAGGGCCTCTCCGACCTGGTCATGGGGTGCGCCGGGGCGCTGGCCGGCGCGCTCAGCGGGTTTGTCGTGCAGCTGTCCGGCTATCCGGTGCTGACCCTGCTCGCCGCGATCGCGGTGATGCCCCTGCTGGCGCTAGCGTTGCGACCGGTGGGCGCGGCGGGCGAGGAGGACTGATCACGTGCGGCTGACCGACTTCTGGACGCGACTGGAGGAGGCGTTCGGGCCGGGGTACGCGGCCAGCATCGCCAGCGACCAGGTGCTGTCACAGCTCGACGGGCGGACCATCGAGCAGGCCCTCGCGGCCGGTGAGGAGACGCACGTGGTGTGGCGAGCGGTGGTCGCCGCCTACCCCGACCGGGTCCCCACCCGGCTACGCTGAGCAGCCGATTCGCTACTTCCGCGTGTCTCTTGCCGACTCGTACACCTGTTCGGCTATTGTCCACAGCGGGGTGCTCGTCCACAGGCCACGGCCGGCCGGCTGGTTTTCTGTCGGACCCAGCGCCTAGCGTGTTCCGCGTGACGCGAAGCTCAGGAAAGACGCCGGCGAAGGCAGGGGTGGCAACGATGGCAGCAGGACCTGACCGGGAGAAGGCGCTCGACCTTGCTCTCGCTCAGATCGACAAACAGTTCGGCAAGGGCTCGGTGATGCGCCTGGGGGAACGGCCGGTCGTGCAGACCGCGGTGATCCCCACCGGCTCCATCGCGCTCGACGTCGCGCTCGGCGTGGGCGGCCTGCCCCGCGGCCGGGTGGTGGAGGTATACGGCCCGGAGAGCAGCGGGAAAACTACGGTCGCCCTGCACGCCGTGGCCAACGCCCAGCGCAACGGCGGCATCGCCGCCTTCATCGACGCCGAGCACGCGCTCGACCCGGAGTACGCCCGGGCCCTCGGCGTCGACACCGACGCCCTGCTGGTCTCCCAGCCCGACACCGGCGAGCAGGCGTTGGAGATCGCGGACATGCTGGTCCGCTCCGGCGCGCTGGACATCATCGTGATCGACTCGGTCGCCGCCCTGGTGCCGCGCGCCGAGATCGAGGGCGAGATGGGCGACAGCCACGTGGGTCTTCAGGCCCGGCTGATGAGCCAGGCGCTGCGGAAGATCACCGGTGTGCTCAACAACACCGGCACCACCGCGATCTTCATCAACCAGTTGCGAGAAAAAATCGGTGTGATGTTCGGATGCATGTCGTACTCGACCAGGGTCACCCTGGCTGACGGCACGCAGGAGAAAATCGGCAAGATCGTCAACCAGCGGATGGATGTCGAGGTTCTCTCCTACAACCCGGACACTGACCGGGTGGAGCCGAAGCGGATCACCAATTGGTTCAACAACGGCCCGGCGGAGCAGTTCCTTCAGTTCACCGTCGCCAAGTCGGGCGGGAATGGTCGAGCCCAGTTCGCCGCCACCGCCAACCACCTGATCCGTACGCCTGGTGGCTGGCGGGAGGCGGGCGAGTTGATCGCTGGTGACCGGGTGATGCTTGCCGAGTCACGACGTCTCAGTGAGCAGCAGTGGCAGGTCGTGCTCGGTTCGTTGATGGGCGATGGCGCCCTTTCGCCGAACCGCCGGGACCGATCCGGTGTCCGCTTCCGCCTCGGCCACGGCGCACAGCAGGTCGACTACCTCGACTGGAAGGTGTCGCTGCTCGGCAACATCGGCCACTCGCGGCGTACCGACACACGGGGCGCGGCCTTCGTCGACTTCACCCCACTGCCCGAGTTGGACGAGCTGCGCCGCGCGGTTTACCTGGGCGATGGCAAGAAGCACCTCAGCTGGGATTATCTCAAGGCGCTGACCCCTCTGGCTCTCGCCGTGTGGTACATGGACGACGGGTGCTTCACGCTCCGGTCCAAGGGCCTGCAGAAGCGTACGGCAGGCGGCTCCGGCCGGATTGAGATCTGCGTCGAGGCGATGGCGGAGGGCAGCCGCAACCGTCTGGTCGAGCATCTGCGTGACGTGTACGGCATGGACGTGAAGCTGGTGTCTCGTGGCACCCGGCAGACGGCTTCGATCATGTTCACGACGGAATCATCGGCGAGGTTTCAGGCGCTGATCGCTCCGTATGTGCCGGCTGCGATGGCGTCCAAGTTGCTGCCGCGTTTCCAAGGCCAATGCTCCGTCGAGCCGCAGTTCGTCCCAGCAGAGATCACGCCGGTGCCGGCCCGGATTATCGACGTGCGGGTCAAGCCGAAAACCCGTTCGATGAACCGATTCGACATTGAGGTGGAGGGCAACCACAACTACTTCGTGGACGGGGTCATGGTGCACAACAGCCCTGAGACGACCACGGGTGGGCGGGCGTTGAAGTTCTACGCTTCGGTCCGGCTCGATGTGCGGCGCATCGAGAGCCTGAAGGACGGCACCGATGTGGTCGGTAACCGCACTCGGGTCAAGGTCGTGAAGAACAAGGTGGCCTCACCGTTCAAGCAGGCCGAGTTCGACATCATGTACGGCAAGGGCATCTCCCGCGAGGGCTCGCTGATCGACGTCGGCGTCGAGCAGTCGATCATCCGCAAGTCCGGTGCCTGGTACACCTACGAGGGTGACCAGCTCGGCCAGGGCAAGGAGAAGGCCCGCGAGTTCCTCCGGGAAAACCCGGACGTGGCCGCCGAGATCGAGAAGAAGATCCTGGAGAAGCTCGGCGTCGGGGTCGGCGCGGGCGACGCCGCCGGTGGGCCAGAGTTGCCGCCGGTCGACTTCTGATCTGACCCGTGGCTGGACGACGTGCCCGCACGGGGCGGGGCTGGGATGCCAGTCCGTCCCGTGCGGGCGACAGCACGCCGCGTCCCCGTCGCCGCTCCTCGGCGAGCGAGACCGACCCGGGCGAGGACGGGGGCGCGGGGCCGGCCCCGCGTGACGAGGGTGAGGTGGCCCGGGAGATCTGCCTGCGGCAGCTTTCGGTCCGCCCACGTACCCGGGCCGAGTTGGCTGCCGCGCTGGCCCGGCGGGGCATCTCCGAGGAGACCGCGAGCGAGGTTCTCGACCGGTACGACGAGGTCGGGATCATCGACGACGCCGCGTTCGCCCGGGCCTGGGTGACCAGCCGGCACGCCGGCCGAGGGCTGGCCCGCCGCGCGCTGGCCAACGAGTTGCGCCAGCGCGGAGTGGACGGCGACACCGCCAGCGAGGCGCTCGGCGAGTTGGACGAGACCACCGAGGCGGAGACCGCGCTGGCCCTGGTTCGGCGGAAGCTGCGTACCGCCCGGGGTGAGCCGGACGCGGTGTTCCGGCGGCTGGTCGGCATGCTGGCCCGCAAGGGCTATCCGCCGGGGGTGGCCATTCGGGCGGTGAAGGAGGCGCTGGCGGAGCAGAGCGCCGAGGCGGCCGAGTTCGCCGAGCAGATCGACGCCGACGCGCTGGCCGACGCCGAGGAGGAGGGTCTCCGCTGAGACTCGCGCGTCGGCGCGGGTCGCGTGGGAGAGCTTCGGCCCGCGTAGCCGCCTTGTTTGTCCCTGGGCGTCCGACTCTTCGTTGGCGGTGTGTGACGACTCAACTTCTCTCCGTCCGGGTGGTTTGATCATGACTTCTTGACCGGAGCCCGTCGGAGACCTAGCCTCGCCATAAAGGCTCACATTGCCCGACCAAGCGCAGGCTAAGCGCACAACATAGAACGCGTAACAAGACAGCATCACTTTGGCCAGCTCCATCGGCCTGACGCCAGCTCCGGACAGGCCGGTCCGGTGCCGGCAGGACACCTTCAGCCGGCCCGTCGGCGCTCCACTCGGGAGACCGCCGGCGGAGAAAGCTGTCCCCATGGCCAGGCGCTCCGGTCGGGCGTCCAGAGTCGTAGGAGTGTGCCTACCGGCAGGTTCCTGCGGCGCGACGTTCAGGGGAGGCGCGCCATGGCGAGGCGACACGGATCCGCGGGGTGGCCGGCATGAGCGGGTGTGGGCGAACGAGCCATTGGTCGCTGTCTGATGGCGGCGCGGAGCGGCGGGGAGCGCCGGTAGCCAGCGAGCGGTTCGGCGTGCCGGTGACCAGCGGGCGATGCGGAGTGCCGGCATGAGCGGGAAGGCGGCTGCCGGCCCGGCGGAGGCCGGTAACACCGACGACGGCGAGCAGCCGCCAGCGACGGGAGCGGCGGCATGAGCGCCTTCGAGGTCGTACTGCTGATCGCCGTGCTGGTGCTCACCCTGGTGGTGCTCGGCGCCGTGGTGCTCGGGATGCGGATGGTGCGCGGGTTGCAGGCGCGCCCGGCGCCGGAGGATCCTGCCTACATCGCCGAGAAGGACCGCCAGGAGCAGTCCCTGGCCGCGTTGCGTACCGCCGCCGACGAGGCGAACAGCACGATCGACGTGGCGAAGTCCGCGGCGGCGGCGGCCCGCGCGGAGGCGGCTGCGGCCAGGGCCGAGGCGAAGGCGGCTCGGGCGGAGGCGCGTCGCATGCTCGACGTCGCCCGCGCCGAGGCGGACACGGTGCTGGAGCGCGCGCACAAGCAGGCCGAGGCGGACGCCGAGCAGTTGCGGACCACGGCCCGGCGCAGCGGTGAGCGGGAGGTGGCGGTGCTCGCCGCGACCACCCGCGAGCAGGCCGCCGAGGTGGAGCGGCGGGCGGCCCGGATGGATGAGCGGGAGCGGCTGCACACCGAGGAGGTGGAGCGACTCGCGGAGCGGGAGCGCCAGCTGACGGCGGCGAGCGCCGCCCTCGCCGCGCGGGAGGCCGCGCTGGCGGTCCGCGACGAGGAGCTGACCGAGGCGGAGAACCAGCGGCGGCGCGAGTTGGAGCGGGTCGCCGGGTTGACCGCTGACGCCGCGCGGGGCGAGTTGGTGGAGGTGATCGAGACCCAGGCGAAGCGGGAGGCGGCGCTGCTGGTGCGGGACATCGAGGCGGATGCCCGGTCCACCGCCGAGCAGCGGGCCCGGCACATCGTGGTCGACGCGATCCAGCGGGTTGCCAGCGAGCAGACCGCGGAGAGCGTGGTCAGTGTGCTGCACCTGCCGGGAGACGAGATGAAGGGGCGGATCATCGGCCGGGAGGGCCGCAACATCCGGGCCTTCGAGTCGGTCACCGGAGTCAACCTGATCATCGACGACACTCCCGAGGCGGTGTTGCTGTCCTGCTTCGACCCGGTGCGCCGGGAGGTGGGCCGGTTGACGCTGGAGAAGCTGGTGCTCGACGGTCGGATCCACCCGCACCGGATCGAGGAGGTGCACGAGTTGGCCCGGCAGGAGGTGGACCAGCTGTGCCGGCGGGCCGCCGAGGACGCTCTGGTGGAGGTCGGCATCACCGAGATCCACCCGGAGCTGGTCACGCTGCTCGGCCGGCTGCGTTACCGCACGTCGTACGGGCAGAACGTGCTCAAGCATCTGCTGGAGACGGCGCACATCGCCGGCATCATGGCCGCCGAGCTGCGCCTGGACGTGCCGTTGATCAAGCGGTCGGCGTTCCTGCACGACATCGGCAAGGCGTTGACCCACGAGGTGGAGGGCAGCCACGCCATCGTCGGTGCCGAGGTGGCCCGCAAGTACGGCGAGAGCGAGGACGTGGTGCACGCCATCGAGGCGCATCACAACGAGGTGCCGCCGCAGACGGTGGAGGCCGTGCTGACCCAGGCCTCCGACGCCTGTTCCGGGGGCCGGCCGGGGGCGCGGCGGGAGAGTCTGGAGGCGTACGTCAAGCGGCTGGAGCGGATCGAGGAGATCGCGGCCGGCAAGCTCGGGGTGGAGAAGGTCTTCGCCATGCAGGCGGGCCGGGAGATCCGGGTGATGGTCAAGCCCGACGACGTGGACGACATCGGTGCGGCGGTGCTGGCCCGGGACGTGGCCAAGCAGATCGAGGAGGAACTGACCTATCCCGGCCAGATCCGGGTGACGGTGGTCCGCGAGTCCCGCGTCACCGAGATCGCCCGCTGAGGTGTAAGGAGGGGCCCCTTTTTAACGCCTCGTGCATAGGAAGGGCCCCTTCTTAACGGCCGACGGCGCGTACCGTCGCCGGGTGCGCGGGCGCACGCACCCGTGCTCCGCGCCGCGCACGCCGGGCACCGCGTACTCCGCGCCGTAACCGGGGCGGTCACACGCTGAAGGCGGCGGTAGGACGCGAAGCGGCGCCAGCCAATCTGGCCGGCGCCGCTTCCGGTGGGCCAGTTCAGCCCTGCGGTTCGGAGACGGTGACACCGCCCTCCGGGGTGGAGTCGGGCGCGTTGGCCGGGGCGGTCTGCTTCGGTACCCGGAAGGCCCGGACGCGGCTGCGCCGGTCCAGCCAACCGGCGAACCAGGTCAGCATGGAGTTGATGACGATGTAGATGACCGCGATCACCATCGCCGCGGCGATGATGTTGCCGTAGTTGGCGGCGAGGTCGTTGACGCCGCGTTGGAGCAGCTCCGGGTAGGCCACGATGTAGCCGAGCGCGGTGTCCTTGAGCAGCACCACCAGCTGGCTGACGATGATCGGCAGCATGGCCCGGGCCGCCTGCGGGATCAGGATCAGCTGCATGACCCGGGTCTTGCGCATGCCGATCGCGTACGCCGCCTCGGACTGTCCGGCGGGCAGGGACCGGATGCCGGCTCGGAACGCCTCGGCCAGCACCGACCCGTTGTAGAGGGTCAGGCCGATCACCACGGCCCAGAAGGCGGTCACCGGCTGCTTGATGACGTACGGCAGGCCGTAGAAGACGAAGAAGATCATCAGAAGCAGCGGCACGGCTCGGAAGAACTCCACCACCGCGCCGGCCGGCACACTGATCCACCGGTGGTCGGAGATGCGGCCGACGGCGAAGACGATGCCGAAGGCGAGCGAGAGCAGCATGCCGACGACCGCCGCCTTGAGGGTGGCCCACAGGCCCGGCAGGATGAACTGCGTCCAGGTGGTCGACCGGGTGAAGGGCTCCCACAGCCGGGGCTCCCACTGGTTGGCCTGGTCGAACTTGGTGTAGATCCAGTAGAGCAGCCCGAGCAGCGCGACGCCGAAGACGACGCTGAGCACCGTGTTGCGGACCCGGGCCCGCGGCCCCGGGTGGTCGTAGAGGACGCTGGTGGTGCTCATCAGCGCTTCACCGCCAGACGGTTGGCCAGCCAGCCGAAGAGGTAGCCGGTGGGGATCAGGAGCGCGGCGAAGGTGCCGGCGATGACCAGGAAGATCGGGATGACCGCGTCACCGTTGCTGTTGATCAGGTCCTTCATGACGTTGGAGGACTCCATCAACCCGATGGTGCCGACGATGGTGGCGTTCTTGCAGAGCGCGATCAGGACACTGCCGAAGGGCGCGATCACCGAACGCGCGGCCTGCGGCAGCACCACGATCCGCAGGGTCTGCGCGAAGGACAACCCGATCGCCCGGGCCGCCTCGGCCTGCCCGGTCGGCACGGTGTTGATGCCCGAGCGGACCGCCTCGCAGACGAACGCGGCGGTGTAGACCGACAGGCCGATCACGCCGAGCCAGTAGCGGTTGAGGTCGAGTTCCTGCGACAGACTCAGCCCGAGAGTGGAGTACAGCCCGAAATAGCAGAAGAAGATGACCAGGGTGAGCGGGGTGTTGCGGAAGATGTTCACCCAGGCCGCGCCGAAGCCGCGCAGCACGGGTACGGGGGAGACCCGCATCCCGGCCAGCAGTACGCCGAGGAGCAGCGCGAAGACTGCAGACGCGCCGGTCAGTTTGAGGATCCAGAGGAAACCCGACAGGTACGCGTCGAAGTTCTTCGGATCGGTGAATACGTGCATGCTTCGGCTCCCGAGGCACGTCATGGCGGCCGCTGACAGGCCGGAGCCGGCACCCCACTGGGATGCCGGCTCCGGTCACGGTCAGACAGCGCCGCAGTGGGTCAGCTTGGTGGTGTCCAGCTCGGGCGCGGCGGTGCCGCTCTTGCCCAGGGTGGCGTCCCAGGCGGCCTTGTAGGTGCCGTCACCGGCGGCGGCCTTGAGGATTTCGTTGACCTTCTCGCAGCCGGCCTTGTCGTCCTTCTTCAGGCCGATGCCGTACGGCTCCTCGGAGAAGGGGCTGCCGACGACCTTGAACTTGCCGGCGTACTGGTCCTGCGCGGCGTAGCCGGCGAGGATGATGTCGTCGGTGGTCACCGCGTCGACCTGGCCGTTCTCCAGCAGCGGCAGGCACTTCGAGTACGCGTCGAACTGCTCCAGCTTGGCGTCCGGGTACTTCTCGGTGATCCGCTTGGCCGGGGTCGAGCCGGTCGCCGAGCAGACCGTCTTGCCGGCCAGTTGGTCCGGCCCGGTGAGCGTCGAGTCCGCCTTGACCAGCAGGTCCTGGCCGGCCATGTAGTACGGGCCAGCGAAGCCGACCTTCTGCTTGCGCTCGTCGCTGATGGTGTAGGTGGCAATCACCAGGTCGACGGTGCCCTGCTCGATGAAGGGCTCACGGTTGGAGGACACGGTGGTCTTCCACTCGATGTTGCCCTCCTCGACGCCGAGACCCTTCGCGATGATCTTCGCGATCTCGACGTCGAAGCCCTCGTACTTGCTGCCGGTCTGCAGGCCCAGGCCCGGCTGGTCGGCCTTGACCCCGATGACCAGCTTCTTCTGGCTCTCGGCCTTGCCCACGATGCCGCCGGCGCCGGAACCACCCTCGTCGCTGTCCCCGCCACAGGCGGCCATGGTGATCGCGAGGCCGGCAGCGGCGGCAATCGCCGCCATGCGCTTCATTCGCATACTTGTTCTCCTTCTGGAACTGGAGCCGGGCCGGGTCACGGCCCGCTCCGCTACGGAACGCCTAGTGCGTGAGAATCTTCGAAAGGAAGTCCCGGGCCCGCTCGCTGCGCGGATTGGCGAAGAAATCCGTGGGAGCCGCGTCCTCGACGAGCTTGCCGTCGGCCATGAAGATGACCCGGTTGGCGGCGTGCCGGGCGAAGCCCATCTCGTGGGTGACCACGACCATCGTCATGCCCTCGCGGGCCAGCGAGGTCATCACATCCAGCACCTCGCCGACCATCTCCGGGTCCAGGGCGCTGGTGGGCTCGTCGAAGAGCATCGCCTTGGGCTGCATGGCCAGGGCGCGGGCGATCGCGACGCGTTGCTGCTGGCCGCCGGAGAGCTGGGCGGGGAACTTGTCGGCCTGGTTGGCGATGCCGACCCGGTCGAGCAGGGCGAGGCCGCGCTCGCGGGCGGCGGCCGGCTTCTCCCCGCGTACCTTGATCGGGCCTAGGGTGACGTTCTCCAGGATCGTCTTGTGCGCGAAGAGGTTGAACGACTGGAAGACCATGCCGACCTCGCTGCGCAGCTTTGCCAGGGCCCGGCCCTCGGCCGGCAGTTCCTGCCCGTCGAAGGTGATGGTGCCGGAGTTGATCGGCTCCAGCCGGTTGATCGTGCGGCACAGGGTCGACTTGCCGGAGCCGGACGGGCCGATCACCACAACCACCTCGCCGCGGTCCACGGAGAGTGAGACGTCGTCCAGCACGTGCAGCGGCCCGTACCACTTGTTGACCGAGTCCAGCACGATGAGCGGTTCGCCCGTCGCCACGTCGTCCCCCTCGTTGCCTGGCGGGGGGCCGGTCGGCCCCCGGTAGCGGTCACTGTAGGCGGGGTGAAGTGGCGGCACGCAACTCAGATGGTCACGAGGCGGTAACACCGTTTCTGATCGGTGCCTCCGCGCCCGGAATTGCCCACTACGGGTGGCGCCCGCGCCCGGAATTGCCCACTACGGGGTGGCGCCCGCGCCCGGCGACGAAGATCATGTGGGGATGGACGAAGTCGTGCGGCTGACCCGGTACGCCCGCGGTGGCGGATGCGCCTGCAAGATTCCACCGGGCGAGTTGGAGACGATGCTCTTCGGCCTGGACCCGGCCACCGACACCGCCGACCTGCTGGTCGGGCTCGATCACGGCGACGACGCCGCGGTGGTCCGGCTCGACGCGCGCACCGGCGTGGTGACCACAGCGGACTTTTTCACCCCGGTGGTCGACGACGCGTACGACTGGGGGCGGATCGCCGCGACCAACGCGCTGTCCGACGTGTACGCGATGGGCGGCAACCCGTTGGTCGCGCTCAACCTGCTCTGCTGGCCCCGCGAGACGCTGCCGCTGGAGTTGGCCCGCGAGGTGCTGCGCGGCGGCCGGGACGTGGCCCGCGCCGCGGGCTGCCACCTGGCCGGCGGGCACAGCGTCGACGACGACGGTCCGAAGTACGGCCTGGCGGTGACCGGGCTGGTCCGGCCGCAGGAGTTGATCACCCTCGATGCCGGGCGGGCCGGGTTGCCGCTGTCGTTGACCAAGCCGCTCGGCGTCGGTGTGCTCAACAGCCGGCACAAGAACACCGGCGAGAGCTTCCCCGAGGCGGTCGCGTCGATGACCACGCTGAACCGGGAGGCGGCTCGCGCCGCCGTGGCGGCCGGGGTGCGTTGCGGCACCGACGTGACCGGGTTCGGCCTGCTCGGTCACGCCTCGAAGCTGGCCCGAGCCAGTCGGCTCACCGTGGCGATCGACGCCGCCCGGGTGCCGTACCTCGGCGGTGCCCGGGAGGCCGCCCGCGACGGGTACGTCAGCGGCGGTTCCCGGCGCAACCTGGAATGGGTGACCCCGTGGACCGACTTCGGCGCGGTCGCAGAGATCGACCGGCTGTTGCTCGCCGACGCGCAGACCTCCGGCGGCCTGCTGGTCGCCGGTGAGGTGCCCGGCGCGCCGGTCGTCGGTGAGTTGCTGCCCCGGGGCGAGCACCTGGTCGTGCTGCGCTGAGAACCGACCGCGGGCACCATACCCGATAAACTGTCACCTTCCCGTTGCCCGGAGCGATGAGGCTCGCGGAAATTTTGCCCAGAATGGTCACAGACCGGTAACTTGCCCCCGGCTAGGGGCAAATGCCTACCACCATCGTCGGTAAGGCCCGATCTGGAGGCCGGTGGACGAGCACAGCGAGGAGGCGGCATGACCGAGCTGTGGAGCTGGAGAATCGACGGCGTACGGCCGGTGGAGGTCTATCCGGCGCTCGCCGACGCGCTCGGCCGGGTGGTGATGCCACTGGCCGTCGCCGACCCGGCCCGGCTGCCGGCGTACGCGGTGGTCTGCGACGTGTGGCAGGCCCCGGGCGAGTTCGCCACGGTCGTGGACTGCTACGGCGTGCCCGAGACCCTGCCCGAGCTGCCCAGCGTCGCGGCGCTGGCCCGGCTGCTCGGGCGCAACTGCGTGCTGCGCGACGACACCCTCGACGCCACCCGGCACCTGCTGGTCGCTCCCGACGGCAGCATCCGGCCGGTGCACTTCGACGTACGGGAGACCGACGACGGCGAGGTGCTGAGCAACCGACGCCTGTGCACCGAGGCCGACCCGCGCTGCCGCGGCTGGTCGCGTTGCCACCGCTCCCGCTGGGTTCCCGACTCGGTGAACCCCGCCCTCGCCGCCGCCTGACACCTCATCGGCTGCGGACGACCAGGTCGTCGAGGAGGGTGCGGGTGGCGGCGGCGACCGCGGCCACCGCGGCGTCGAACGCGGCGGCGTTGTGCGCGGCCGGCGCCCGGAATCCGGAGATCTTCCGGACGTACTGCAACGCGGCGGCCTGCACGTCGGCGTCGGTGACCGCCGGGGTGTACGGCTCACGCAGCGTCTTGATGCTCCGGCACATGGCTCCTCCTCGTTCCGTCGGTTCCCGCTGGTGCGGATACGCTGTGCACGTCATGACTACCGCAGCGGCGAGCGGCCCGCGCACGTACCAGGTGCGCACCTACGGCTGCCAGATGAACGTGCACGACTCCGAGCGCATCTCCGGCCTGTTGGAACAGGCCGGCTACGTCCGCGCGGGCCAGGCCGACGACACCCCGGACGTGATGGTGTTCAACACCTGCGCGGTCCGGGAGAACGCCGACAACCGACTGTACGGCAACCTCGGTCAACTGCGTCCGGTCAAGGACCGGCACCCGGGGATGCAGATCGCGGTCGGTGGTTGCCTGGCCCAGAAGGACCGGGGCGACATCGTCCGCAAGGCGCCCTGGGTCGACGTGGTCTTCGGCACCCACAACATCGGCTCGCTGCCGGTGCTGTTGGAGCGTGCCCGGCACAACACCGCCGCCGAGGTGGAGATCCTCGAGTCCCTCGACGTCTTCCCCTCCACGCTGCCGACGCGCCGCGAGTCGACGTACGCCGGCTGGGTGTCGATCTCGGTCGGCTGCAACAACACGTGCACCTTCTGCATCGTGCCCGCGCTGCGCGGCAAGGAGAAGGATCGCCGCCCCGGCGACATCCTCAGCGAAGTACGGGCGCTGGTCGACGAGGGTGTGCTGGAGGTGACCCTGCTCGGGCAGAACGTCAACTCCTACGGTGTGGAGTTCGGCGACCGGTACGCGTTCGGGAAGCTGCTGCGCGCCTGCGGGGAGATCGACGGGCTGGAGCGGGTGCGGTTCACCAGCCCGCATCCGAAGGACTTCACCGACGACGTGATCGCGGCGATGGCCGAGACACCGAACGTCTGCCACTCGCTGCACATGCCGTTGCAGTCGGGCTCCGACGACGTGCTGCGGGCGATGCGCCGGTCGTACCGGTCGGAGCGCTATCTGGGCATCATCGAGAAGGTCCGCGCGGCGATGCCGGACGCGGCGATCACCACCGACATCATCGTCGGCTTTCCCGGCGAGACCGAGGCGGACTTCGAGCGCACCCTGGACGTGGTCCGGGCGGCCCGGTTCTCCTCCGCCTTCACCTTCCAGTATTCGAAGCGCCCCGGCACGCCGGCCGCGACCATGGACGGCCAGTTGCCCAAGCAGGTCGTGCAGGAGCGGTACGAGCGGCTGATCACCTGCGTCGAGGAGATCACCTGGGCGGAGAACAAGAAGCTGGTGGGCGAGACCGTCGAGGTGCTGGTCGCCGTCGGCGAGGGCCGCAAGGACGAGCGCACCGGCCGGATGTCCGGCCGGGCCCGCGACGGCCGCCTGGTGCACTTCGACGCCGGCTCGTACGCCGGGTCGATCCGTCCCGGCGACATCGTGCACACCACGATTACCTACGCCGCCCCGCACCACCTCAACGCCGACGGTGAGCCGCTGTCGCACCGCCGCACCCGGGCCGGCGACGCGGCCGAGGCCGGGCGGTCGCCGCGTACCCCCGGGGTGTTGCTCGGGCTGCCCACGGTCGGCGCCCCGGCCGCGTCGCCCGCGCCGACCAGCGGCTGCGCCGTCACGCACTGAGCCGAGTCGGGCCCTTCTTCAGGCTTGAGCGCCCGCAGCCCGGCGGTCATTTTCGCCCAGACCCGCCGGCAGCTGCTGTGGTCGAACCCGCCAAGGCATTGACCGCACCGTCACCGTCCTAAATCGACGGTGCTGGTGCGGTTCTTGCTGTCAGATCTTGGTCGTTGCGGTCTGCCGGATCGGTGTCGGCCGTATCGTGCTGGCCGGTATGGAGGATTAATTGACTCACGTTAGACCGGCGGCCACGGTTGCGCAGTGGGTGGAGGTGCATCGGCTGGCGGTGGCGGGCCGGGAGCCGGTAATCGCCCGACACGTCGGGCACAGGGTGGCGAGGGTGTGGCTGCGCACGTCTCGGTTCGCGGATGTCGAGGCTCTCGCGACTGCGACCCTGACCCTCGGCCCGGACGCTGGCGCCTTCTATGACCTGGGGTGGGCCCAAGCCGCCACCGGGCGACCCCGGCCAGCCCTCAAAAGCTACGAGCAGGCGCTGCATCTGCACCGCGAGGCCGACGACCACGGCAACGAAGCCGCCACCCTCACCAGCATCGGCGCCATGTACGACGGGCTCGGGGATCGGCAGCAGGCCCTGACCTACTACCGGCAGGCCCTGCCCATCGCGCGGGAGGTCGGTGACCGTGCCGGCGAAGCCGCCGCCCTCAACAACATCGGGCGCGTGTACGACGGGCTTGGGGATCGGCAGCAGGCCCTCGCCTACTACCGGCAGGCCCTGCCCATCATGCGGGAGGTCGGTTATCGCACTGGCGAAGCCGTCACCCTCAACAACATCGGCCTGGCGTACGACGGGCTCGGGGATCGGCGGCAGGCGCTTACCTACTACCGGCAGGCCCTACCCATCCGGCGGGAGGTCGGCGACCGCGCCGGCGAAGCCACCACCCTCAACAACATCGGTTTAATCCGGTTTCAGGAGGGTGATCATGCTGGGGCGGAGAATGCGTTCGTTGAAGTTCTTGAGGTCTTCCGCACGGTCGGTGATCGCGGATCCGAGGCCATGGTCAGCTTCAGCATGGCCGTCCTGCTACTGCGGATGGCGCGAGTGGACGATGCCATCGGGGTCCAGCGCCGAGCGGTAGAGCTAGCCGAGGAGACGAACCATCCAGCGCTGGACGAGATGCAGGCGTTCCTCATTGAGCTTGAGCAAACAAAGAAGGGATAGCCGGTGGGAACTGCCGTACTTGAGGTGTCAGGGCCGAACGCCGCGCGTTCGGCTGCGGAACTACGCGCCGTTCTTGCCGCGAACGCCGGGCCTGGCGATGAGGTGTCCCCGGTTGAGGTGCGGCGTTCCGCAGAGCTGGTGATCGCGGTCATCGGGCTGGTGTTCGGCGGGGTTGGTGCGGCCAAGACGATCTGGGACTGGTGGCATTCCCGCCGTCCGGACGGGGTTGCCGTCACGGTCCTGCTCAGCGACGGCACCCGGGTCGAGCTGTCCAACGCCAGCAGTGGCGAGCTGAAGATCGCTTTCCAGCAGGTCGAGTCGCGGCAAGCCGAGGACGGGGACCAGCGTGGGTGAGATGAGCGGGTACGAGTTGGAGGTCTTCGAGCAGACCTCCGACTTCTCCGAGCTGCGCCTGTCGACCGATGGGGGTCCGCCGAAGACCCGCGGTTTGGACAAGGCGGCTATCGACCGGCTGATCGAGGTGGTGGAACGCGATTACAGCCAGCACGCGGTGGCGCAGAAGGTGTTCGACGCGCCGCAGCTACGTGATCTCGGTGCGAAGCTGGCTGCCTTTCTCGATGGCGATGAGCGGTGGCTGACCCAGGTGCTGGACCGCCCTGCCGGCACCACGCTGCGCATCACCGCCGAGAAACGGCTGCGGCACCTGCCCTGGGAACTGCTCGCCGCAGGCGACTCGCATCTGACCGTCTCCACCAGTGCACCGCTGCTACCGGTGCGGTCCGTCGGCACCAACGCGGCGCTCAAGGGGCCGGTCGAGCCCGAGAACCGGCCGTTGCGGGTGCTGTTCATGGCCACCTCTCCGGAGGGTGTCGAGCCGGTGCTCGGCTACGAGGCGGAGGAGGCAGCCATCCTGGAGGCCACGACCCGAACCGGAACCGAATTGGTCGTGGAGGAGAGCGGCACCCTGGAAGGGCTTCGCTTCGTCAGTCTCGACTACGGCGTGGGACACTTCGACGTCCTGCACTTGAGCGGCCACGCCACCGTCGGCGCGGACGGTCAACCCGTCTTCCTGGTGGAAAACGAGTTCGGTGGGCGCGCCTACGCCACCGCTGACCAGATCGCCCAGGCGATGGGCGGTCGCTGGCCCCGCTTGGTCTTTGTCTCCGGCTGCCTGACCGCGAACTCCCCTGACTCCGGTGCGTTCCCGTCTATGAGTGAAAGCCTGGTCCGCGCCGGAGCCCCGACTGTGCTGGGGTGGGCGCTGCCGGTCGGTGACGTCTCCGCGACCGAGTTCGCCGCCAAGCTCTACCAGTCGCTGGCCGCCGGGGAGGCCCTCGACCGGGCCGTGGTCGAGGCGCGCCAGCACCTGTACGCGAACAAGCGCGGCAACTGGCATCTGCTGCGCGTCTACGCCGACAGATCCCCGCTCGCCCCCATGGTCACGCCGCTGCTCACCAAGTGGCGTGCCCGGATCCAGATCCGCCCCGCCGACCAGGAGTTCCTGGACCCGCAGACCCAACTGTCCCGAGTCGCCTCCCGCGCCGCGTTCGTCGGACGGCGGCGGGTCATCCAGCGCTGCCTGCGTACCCTCAAACAACCGCTCGGTGGCGACGGTGCGGCGGAGGCACTGGTCCTGGCCGGTATGGGTGGTCTTGGCAAGAGCAGCCTCGCCTCCCGGATGCTGGAACGCATGCCCACCCACCAGCGTGCCGTCTGGTATGGCCGCGTTGACCTGCCCAAGTTCCGGGAACTCACCACCAAGGTCGACTTCCCCGGCATGGAGCAGCAGATCGAAGCGACCAAGCTGCTCGACAACAACGATGCCCCCCTGCCCGTCCGCCTACGTCACCTGCTGCACGTCGACGGACCGCTCGGTCAGACTCCCTGCCTGTTCGTGTTCGACGACTTCGAGGACGGCAACCTCGACGAACGCGACGGCGGGCACGTGCTGGCCCCGGAGATGGCCGACATCCTCCCGGCCCTGCTGAAGGCCATCCGCGACACCGGCAGCCCCAGTCGGGTCATCATCACAAGCCGCTACCGCTTCCCTCCACCGGTCGGCGCCGGCATCGTCGTCGAGTCACTGGAAACTCTCACCGACATCGAGCAGGCCAAGAAACTCGCGAACCTGCCTAACCTGCGCCCCGACTCCCCGGTCGACCCCGACATCCGCGAACGCGCCGTCGAGGCCGCGGCTGGCAACCCCCGCCTGCTCGACTGGCTCGACCTGATCGTCGCCGCCCCCGACCTCGACATCGACGGCCTCATCACCGCCATCGAGGCCGAAGCCGACCGATTCCGCCGGGAAACCATCCTCGCGAAGAACCTCCTCGGCTCCCAACCCGCCGAGTTGCAGAAGATGCTCGCCAAGGTCAACGTCATCGAACTCCCCGTCCCCGCCGACACCGTCCGCGCCGTCCACGACCACCCCGACGCCACCGTCCACGTCGAACGCGCCGTCCAACTCGGCCTGATGGAACACGGCACCGACCCGGAAACCCGCCAACCCCGCTACTACGTCTCCAACGTCCTGCGCCCCCTCATCCGCCCCCTACTCACCGACGACGAGCACACCCAAGCCTGCGCCGCCGCCGCCCGATCCCTCTACCAACTCTGGATCACCGACCCCGCCACGCCCGGACCCGCGTCATGACCACCCTCACCCAGTGGGTGGAGGTGCATCGGCTGGCGGTGGCGGGCCGGGAGCCGGTGATCGCCCGGCACGTCGGCCGCGGGGTGGCGAGGGTGTGGCTGCGCACGTCGCGGTTCGCGGATGTCGAGGCCCTCGCGACTGCGACCCTGACTCTCGGCCCGGACGCCAGCGCCTTCTATGACCTGGGGTGGGCCCAATCCGCCACCGGCCGGCCCCGGCTCGCTTTGGAAAGCTACGAACAGGCCCTGCGCCTGTACCGCGAGGTCGACGACCACGGCAACGAAGCCGCCACCCTCAACAACATCGGCCACGTGTACGACAGGCTTGGGGATCGGCAGCAGGCCCTCACCTACTACCGGCAGGCCCTACCCATCGCGCGGGAGGTCGGTGACCGGGCCGGCGAAGCCGCCACTCTCAACAACATCGGCCTCGTGTACGGCGGGCTTGGGGATCGGCAGCAGGCCCTTACTTACTACCGGCAGGCCCTACCCATCCGGGGGGAGGTCGGTGACCGGGCCGGCGAAGCCGCCACTCTCAACAACATCGGCCTCGTGTACGGCGGGCTTGGGGATCGGCAGCAGGCCCTTACTTACTACCGGCAGGCCCTACCCATCCGGCGGGAGGTCGGTGACCGGGCCGGCGAAGCAGTCACCCTGAACAACATCGGCCTCGTGTACGGCGGGCTTGGGGATCGGCAGCAGGCCCTTACTTACTACCGGCAGGCCCTACCCATCCGGCGGGAGGTCGGCGACCGCGCCGGCGAAGCAGTCACCCGATACAACATCGCAATGATCCATCGCGGTGAGGGAGATCTCGACAAGGCGATCGGCGAGCTCGAACTCGTCGTCGACCTCGACCGCCAAGCGGGCCACCCGGACCTCGCATCCGACACTGCCATGCTCGAACAAGTACGCCAAGAACGAGTAATCGCTCAGCGACCTGATCCGGGACCCGGCCAGGGCTGAAACGCCGTCGACGCTCAGGTGGTGGAGATCGGCGAACACGGCATGCATGGCCGCAGCTCAGGCGCGGGCGCCGTCCGTCTTGATGCCGTTGACGAAGGTGCCCCAGGCCGCAGGGTCGAAGCTCAGGGTTCCGGCGGTGGGGGCCTTGGAGTCGCGTACGTCAATTTCGGCGCCTCGGTCGCGGACCTCGACGCACTGGCCGTTGCTGCCGGAACGGCTCGACGTGCGCCAGACGTTACGCTCCATGCTCGCTCAGCTCCTTGATGAACTTCATCGACTCGGCCGGCGATCTGGCCAGCATCCTCAGATTGTCGTCCGCCGCCGACAGCCGCGCCAAGTGACGGCTCCGACCGCCGACATCGGTCCGCAGGGACGCCTCAGACAGGATGGTGGGCAGCCGCAGCGTGCTGGGCTGGCTCAGTCCTGTGGTTCAGTGGGCCTGCCATCGGCCCACAGCGACTCGAAGTGCTCCACGTACCGGTCGAATACTCCGCCGTCCTGCGCACGCCGCAGGTGCAGCGTCACAGAGTCCTGCCCGAGCCCCGCACCGATGTGCGTGGCAACGATGGCTTCGTCGTCGAAGACCCACACGGACATGGCGATATGGCGATCAGACAGCCGGACCGGAATCACGGCGTCGACTTTGCCGATCTCTGCCTGGGTCATCGCGATACGAGTCGCCAACGTGAGCGGAGTCGCTTCCAGCCGATCTCGCTCGGCCGTGACTCGGCTGTCCGGGTCGCCGAGAAGGAACCGCAGGTCGGCCCCGGCGTTGACCTTCGCTTCGAGGGTTGCGGCGGCGTCGGGCACTTCCAGCCACACGAAGTAGCTGGTGTACCCACCAAACCACAGCCGAGTGCCAGCACGCCCGATCGCCTCACGAAAGACCGCTCGGGGAAGGTCGGCGCGGTGAGGGTACATGCCGACCAGTTCCCGATCAGCCCCTACCTTTGCAGCGCGTCGGATGATCTCAGGCCACAGCATCCCTACATCTTCGCCCAGTACCTCGGCCGCACGCACCCTTGAGCGGGGATGCGGCACCCGTCCTCGACTGACCCACCGCTCTACGGTCTTTGCGTCCACATCGCACCGTTGTGCGAGGTCAGCTGCGGTCAGGCCAGCTGCCACCATCGCTCTCCTGAGTCCATCGTTCCGCGCCATGACCGGGGACCTTTCGTAGACGTCCCCTGATAGTCACACGCCAGCGGTGCAACCGTCCGTGACACACCGGCAACCTTTTGCATATATCGCGGTCTTTGTCGCGAGGACCGAGGGTCATGGGCGCGGCAACGCCCTGCCCTCGGTCCACTCACGATATGAGGAGAATCGTGGCCTTCGTGGTCGTGTCGGTCGTACTCGGCGGGTTGGTACCGGGTTTCCTGGCCGGGCTGTTTGCGTTTCGGGTGAAGTCGCGGTGGTGTCCGCGCTGCGGGGAGTCCACCCACGCCGCGCCGCCGGTGCAGGGGGACCGATGAACCGCCCACACCGGCGCGACCACAACTCCGTGCCCATCGGCCGGCGGGTCGCCGAGTTGCGGGCCCGCCGGGGCATGAGCCAGCAGGCGTTCGCCGACCGGCTCGGCAAGTCGAAAAGCTGGGTCGACAAAATCGAGCGCGGCGTACGCAAACTCGACCGCTACTCCGTCATCCGGGAGATCGCCGACGTGCTGCGCCTCGACCCGGAACTTCTCCTGGGTCCCCGCCAGCCGCCACCCACCGCACCCAGCCTCGACGGCGTCGACGGGGTGCGTGCCGCCCTCGCCCGCTACGACGCTCGATCACAGCGCACCGTCACGGCGGACCAGGCGCGCCGGCAGGTTGCGTACGCCTGGATGGCCTACCAGCACGCCCGCTATCCGCACCTGCTCGACGCCCTACCCGCCCTGCTCGACACCACCCACGGCACCCGGAGCCTGCTGGTTTCCACGTACCGGATCGCCGCCGCCGTGCTGGTCAAACTCGACCATGCCGACCTCGCCTGGCTCGCCGCCGACCGGGCCGTCACCACCGCCGCTGGCGGCCCCACCCTCACCGCCACCGCCACCACCGCTGTCGGGCAGGCCCTACGCGCCCTCGGCCACCACCATCTCGCGCTCACCGCCGCCCTCAGCGCGGCGGACACCGCAGACGACGACACCGTACGCGGAACTCTGTTTCTCCAGGCCAGCCTCGCCGCCGCCGGCAGTGGCGACTGCCGCAACGCCCACGACCTGCTCGACCATGCCGCTGCCCTCGCCGACCGACACACCCGCGACACCGACCCGCACCACATCGGCTTCGGGCCCGCCGCCGTCCAGTCGGCTCGCTTCCTCGCGGCCCACCACCTCGGCGACACGATCGAGGCCATCCACCGACACGAACACGCCATCCGAAGCGACGGCTGGCGACGACTACCGCCCGAACACCGCGCCGCCCATCTCATCGACGCCGCCCACGCCTACCTCGACACCGGCGACTCCATCCGAGCCGGCCAAGCTCTGCTCGACTCCGACAGGATTGCGCCCGCCGAAGTCCGCAGCCGACCTGTCGCCCGTACTCTCCTCGCCCAGGTCATCCAAGGCGGGCCGGCAGCGGCCGGCGTCGCGCGACTGGCCACCATCGTCGGCCTGACCCGACAACCCTGACCCACGCCACTCACCGGTGCGCAGAACCGAACCCGAATGCGGCTGCGTCACGCAGCCCTGGGCCCTGCGTCGAAGTCCCGGGCCGGCCTGCGGCGGGCTCGCGCCACGCCTGGCCGGACGCCGCCTGGACTCCGCCTCGGCTCGACCGAGGACCTCGACACAGGCCCTGACCGCGCGGTCAGACCGAGATCCGGCCGGCGCCCGCGCCGCCCGTCACGATCGACTTCACGCTGCTCGCGCTGTCCAGGGTGTACGCGTACGGGATGCCGGCCACGCTGCCGCCGGTCTGCCCGCTGCCCGAGTTGACGAAGTGGTTGTTGCGGGCCACCAGCGAACCCGGGCCGGAGTCGCCCTCACCACGGTGGAACGGGTCGGGGGTGTTCTCGAAGTAGTTCCCCTCGACCAGCACGCCGGCGTTCATGGTGGAGGCCACGCCGTAGCCGCGCACGTTGCCGTAGTAGTTGTTGTACACGTGCACCGGGTTGCCGAAGCGGACCCGCGGGTTGCGCTGGTTGCTGCCGTCGAACCAGTTGTGGTGGTAGCTCACCCGCAGCCGTCCGACGTCCTGGCTGCCGTTGTCGTCGCTGTGTCCGAGCAGCATCGTCTTGTCGTGGCTGAAGACCCGGTTCCACGACACGGTGATGAAGTCCGAGCCGCGCTTGATGTCCACCGCGCCGTCGTAGCCGTTGCTGAAGGTGTTGTGGTCGATCCAGATGTTGGTGGCGGACTGCTCCACGTTGATCGCGTCGTCGCCCCAGTTCCGGAAGGTCAGGTTACGGATGATCACGTTGCGGTCACCGTTGATGGTGAAGCCGCAGCCGACGATGGTCGCACCCGCGTTGCCGAGGATGGTCTTGTTCGACCGGACGCGCAGCATCCCGGAGCAGTTGATGGTGCCGGAGACCCGGATCACCGCCGCGCTGGTGGAGTTGAGCGCGCTGGTCAGGGCCGAGGCGCTGGTGACCGTGGTGGTGCCGGCGTTGCCGCCGCCGCTGGTGCCGCCGTTCTGAGTGGCCCAGCCGACCAGGCCGGTCTGCGGGGCCGGGTTGGGTGGGGGAGTGCTGCCGCCGCCCAACTTGATCATCTGCCAGCGCTGGTTGGCGCCGTCGAGATCGGCGTACTGCGAGACCATCCCGCCGTCGGCGGTGGACCATTCCCACAGGTCGAGCGCCTTGCCGCTGTGCCGGTTGATGAACCGGACGTCGCCGTTGGCGGAGTCGCGCAGCGCCCAGTGCTGCTTGGTGTCGCTGCTCGCCGTGATCTGGGTGACCTGCACCCCGTCGTTCGAGTTCGGCACCGTGACGACCTTGCCGGAGTGCCGGTTGCGCAGCTGGTAGTAGCCGTTGCCCACGTCGACGAACTGGAACTGCTGGTTGTTGCCGTCACCGCGGGTGAACTGGCGGATCTCGCCGCCGTCGGCGGTGGACCAGTTCCACAGGTCCATCGCCTTGCCGCTGTTGCGGTTGACGAACACGTAGTAGGCGCCGGTGTCGACGGTGGCTGCGGCGGCGGGGGCGACGGTCGCCACGACCGCCGCCGCCGGCAGCGCGACCGCCGCCGCGGCCAGCGCCGCGAGCCGCCGCGCCGGACGACGCTTGACGATTGCGAGCACGGTCATTCTCCTCGTGGTCGAAGGTGGGTAAGCGTTTTCCCCAGGCAACCACAGATATCGGTCGATGTAAATGTCGTACGTTCACATCGCCGGTCGCATCGACAAAGGCCCCCGGTCCCACACGGGACCAGGGGCCTTGGCGGTCGTACGGCTCAGCCGGCCTGCTCGGCGAGCTGAAGGAACTGGCGCTTCGAGGCGAGGGCCTGCTCGGCCTCCTTGATCCGCCGGGCGTCGCCGGCGGCCTGGGCCCGGGTCAGCCGCTCCTCGGCCTCCGCGACCTGGGCCCGCATCTGGGCCAGCAGCGGATTGTCCTCGCGGGTGGTGCGGCGCCACGCCGAGTCCATCACCTCGCGGACCTTCTCGTCCACGGCGCGCAGCCGTCGATCCAACCCGGCGGCCGCCTCGCGCGGCACCCGGCCGGCCTCGTGCCACTGCGCCTGGATCTCCCGCAGCCTGGCCTGGGCGCCCTTCGGGTCGCTGTCGACGTCGAGAGCCTCGGCCTCGGCGAGCAACGCCTGCTTGCGCTCCAGGTTGGCGCGCTGCTCGTTGTCCCGAGCGGAGAACACCTCACTGCGTCGGGTGAAGAAGGCATCCTGCGCGGCGCGGAACCGTTCCCACAGCCGCTGCTCGGCCTCCTTCGAGGCGCGCGGTGCGGCCTTCCACTGGGTCATCAGGTCCTTCAGCTGGTTGGCCGTGCTCGCCCAGTCCGTGGAGTCCGAGATCTTCTCGGCCTCGGCGACCAGCTCCTCCTTGACCGTCTGCGCCTGCTTGCGCTGCGAGTCCAGCGAGGCGAAGTGCGCGCCCCGGCGGCGGGTGAAGCCGTCCCGGGCGGCGGCGAAGCGCTTCCACAGCTCGCCGTCGGTCTTCTTGTCGACCCCCCGGATGGTCTTCCACTCGTCGAGGATCTCCTTCAGCCGGTCACCGGCGGTCTTCCAGCCGGTCGACTCGGCGGCCAGCTTCTCCGCCTCCTCCACCAGGGCCGTCTTGCGCGCGAGGGCCTCGCTGCGGGCGGCCTCCTTGGCGGCCCTGGCCTCACCGGCCTTCTCCTCCGCCACGAGGACGAGCCGGTCCAGCCGGGCGGCCAGTGCGTCGAGGTCGCCGACCACGTGCGCCTCGGCGAGCGAGGTGCGCAGCCGCCGGATGGTGCTCAGCGACTGGTTGGCGTCCGCCGCGCCCGAGTTGAGCCGCGCTTCGGTCAGATCCACCTCGGTCACCAGGTCGGCGAAGCGGCGGGCGAAATGGGCCAACCCCTCCTCTGGTGCTCCCGCCTGCCAGGATCCGACCACCCGCTCGCCCTCGGCGGTCTTGACGTAAACGGTGCCGTCCGCGTCCACCCGTCCGAAGGCAGTCCAGTCGCTCATGTGCCCATCCTCGTTCTCCCGGTGCCCAGGAGGCAGCCTCCCGGGCCCCGCCACGGCGCAGCCAAGTTTCTCCGGGCATTGTCACAGGTCCGCCCCGGTCCGCGTCGAGCGCCTATCGCCGACCGTGACCATACGGTGTCCTAGGGCCGGTGTCGAAGCCCTTGACCGGTCCCGCGGCCGCTCCGGCGGGTGCCGGGACGCAACCGCCGATACCCGGATCAATTCGACCTTGCCGGACCGCTGTCGGCAGTCCACCCCGGCGACCGGTGCCGGTGGGCCGATACCGTTGGCTGGTGCCACTGGTCGCTGCCGCCGTCTGCCCCCACCCGCCACTGCTCGTCCCCGAGGTGGCCGGCGCGGCCGCCTCGGAACTGGACGATCTCCGTGCCGCCTGTGACGCCGCCGTCGCCCGGCTGCTCGACTCGGGCGCGCGGAGCGTCGTGGTGCTCGGCGCCGACGACCGTAGCGCCGATCTGGACTCCCCGTTCCGAGGCAGCTTCGCGCCCTGGGGAGTGCCGCTGGAGGTGCGCCTCGGCGGTCCGCCCCACGACCGGGTCGGCACCGACCGGCTCCCGCTCAGCCTGCTCGTCGGCGCCTGGCTGCTGGGCCGGCGGCCGGTCGCCGGGACCGGCGGCATCAGCTGGCGGATGCGGACGGTCGACGTCGACGAGCCCGTCGAGGCCTGCGCCGCCCGGGGCGCCCGCCTCGGAACCGACCAGCCGTGGGCACTGCTGGTGATGGGGGACGGGTCGGCCTGCCGGGGAGAGAAGGCGCCCGGCTACGCCGACCCGCGCGCCACGGCGTACGACGAGCGGGTCGCGCGAGCCCTGGCCGACGCGGACGGCGAGGCCCTGCTCGGCCTGGACCCCGACCTGTCGGCGCAGCTCAAGGTGGCCGGGCGGGCGCCCTGGCAGGTGCTCGCCGGGGCGGTCCGGGCCGCGGGCGGCGACTGGCGTGGCGAGCTGCGATACCACGCCGCGCCGTACGGGGTGGCCTACTTCGTGGCGAGCTGGGAGCGGCGATGATCGCCCCGGGGACCGTGGTCGCCGTGGTCGGACCGACGGCCGCGGGCAAGTCCGCGCTCAGCATCGCGCTGGCCCACGCGCTCGGCGGCGAGGTGGTCAACGCCGACTCGATGCAGCTCTACCGGGGCCTGGACGTCGGCACGGCCAAACTGACCGTGGCCGAGCGGGAGGACGTGCCGCACCACCTGCTGGACATTTGGGAGGTGACCGAGCCGGCCAGCGTCGCGCAGTACCAGCGGTTGGCGCGGGCGACGGTCGACGACATCCTGGCCCGGGGCCGGGTGCCGCTGCTGGTCGGCGGGTCCGGGCTGTACGTGCGGGCGGTGCTGGAGCAGTTCGAGTTCCCCGGCACCGACCCGGCGCTGCGCCGCCGCCTGGAGGACGAGCTGGCGACGGTCGGCCCGGCGCCGCTGCACGCGCGGCTGCGGGAGGCCGACCCGGCGGCGGCGGACGGGATCCTGCCCGGCAACGGCCGGCGGATCGTCCGGGCACTGGAGGTGATCGAGCTGACCGGGCAACCCTTCACCACCGCGCTGCCGCAGCCCACGCCGTACTACCCGGCGGTGCAGATCGGGGTCGACCTGGAGACCGCCCGGCTCGACGAGCGGATCGCGGCGCGGGTGGACCGGATGTGGGCCGACGGGTTGGTGGACGAGACCCGCGAGCTGGTCGGACGCGGCCTGGCCGACGGCCGTACGGCCAGCCGGGCGCTCGGCTACCAACAGGTGCTGCGTCTCCTCGCCGGCGAGCTGACCGAGACCGAGGCGCGCGACGAGACGATCCGGGCCACCCGCCGGTTCGTCCGTCGCCAACGCTCCTGGTTCCGGCGCGACCCGAGGGTGCACTGGCTGGACTCGGCCGACCCGGGGCTGGTCGAGGCCGCCCTGCGGATCCTCGGTGACGCTGCGCGATGATGGGGGCGTGGAGTTCACCAAGGGACACGGCACCGGCAACGACTTCGTGATCCTGCCCGACCCGGACGGCACGCTCGAGCTGACGTCCGATCTGGTGGCGGCGATTTGCGACCGGCGACGGGGGATCGGCGGCGACGGCGTGCTGCGGGCGGTCCGGGCGGGCCGGCATCCTGATGGTGCCGCTCTGGCCGACGAGGCGGAGTGGTTCATGGACTACTGGAACTCCGACGGCTCCTTCGCCGAGATGTGCGGCAACGGTGCCCGGGTCTTCGTGCGGTACCTCCTGGAGACCGGGTTGGCCGCGCCGACCGCCGCCGGCGTGCTGCCGGTGGCCACCCGGGCCGGCGTCGTGCGCGCGCGGGTCGACGGCGAGACCATCGCCGTCGAGCTGCGCCGCCCCCGGCTGTACGCGACCTCGGCGGCCGCCGTGGACGGGCTGACCCTGCCCGGCACGGCGGTGGACGTCGGCAATCCGCACCTGGTCTGCCCACTGCCCGCCGGGCTGGAACTGGCCGGGCTGGACCTCACCCGGGCACCCGGGTTCGACCCGGCGCTCTTCCCCGCCGGGGTGAACGTCGAGTTCACCGCGCCCGGCGAGGCGGTCGACGGCGTCGACGCACACGTGCGGATGCGGGTCTACGAGCGCGGCTCCGCCGAGACCCTGTCCTGCGGCACGGGCGCCTGCGCGGTCGCCGCCGTCGCGCTGCACGACGCCGGCCGCCGAACCGGCACGGTGGCCGTGGACGTCCCCGGCGGGCGTCTCACCGCGACCGTGACCGACGACTCCTGCTGGCTCTCCGGCCCCGCCCTCCTCGTCGCCACCGGCACCCTCACCTTCCCCTGAACCACCCCCCGCTCGCCCCTCGCCGCCCCACTCTTCCCACCCTTCCCCGTCGATCTTGCACTCTTGGTCGCCGGAATGCCCCTGTTGATGGACTTTTGTCCCGACGGAAAGTGCATGATCGACGCGGAGGGGCGACGGCGGGGGAGAGGGGGAGGGGGGAGGGAGAGAGCAGGGGTCAGGGGGTGGCGGAGGCGTTGGCGGCGATCTCGGGGAGGTCGGCGGGGCCGGGGTCGGCGGCGGGTGCGGGAGTGCGGGTCGGGTTCTGGGCGGCGGCGCGGACGGCCGCGGCGACCGCAGGGGCGACCCGGGAGTCGAACACGCTGGGCACGATGACGGTCGGGTTGATCTTCTCCACGCCGACCACGTCGGCGATGGCCTGGGCGGCGGCGAGCGCCATCTCCTCGGTGAACTCCTCGGCGTGCGCGTCGAGCATGCCGCGGAACACGCCCGGGAAGGCGAGCACGTTGTTGATCTGGTTCGGTTGGTCGGAACGGCCGGTGGCGACAACGGCGGCGTGCTTGCGCGCCTCCCGCGGGTCGACCTCCGGGTCCGGGTTGGCCAGCGCGAAGACGATCGCATCCTTCGCCATCGTGGCGATGTCCGCACCGGTGAGCAGGTTCGGTGCGCTCACCCCGATGAAGACGTCCGCACCTGCCAGCGCACCGGGCAGGTCGCCCGAGTAGCCGTCCCGGTTGGTGTGCTCGGCCAGCCACTGCCAGGCCGGGTTGAGGCCGGTCTGGCCGCGGTGCAGGGCGCCCTGGCGGTCGTACGCGATGATGTCCCCGACGCCCTGGCGCAGCAGCAGCTTCATGATCGCGGTGCCCGCCGCGCCAGCGCCGGAGACCACGACCCGCACGTCCGCGAGATGCTTGCCCACGACGCGCAGCGCGTTGGTCAGCGCGGCCAGCACGCAGATCGCGGTGCCGTGCTGGTCGTCGTGGAAGACCGGGATGTCCAGCGCCTCGCGCAGCCGTGCCTCGACCTCGAAGCACCGCGGCGCGGCGATGTCCTCCAGGTTGATCCCGCCGTACGCGGGCGCGATCGCCTTGACGATGGCGACGATCTCGTCGGTGTCCTGGGTGTCGAGCACCACCGGCCAGGCGTCCACCCCACCGAAGCGCTTGAACAGCGCCGCCTTGCCCTCCATCACCGGCAGCGACGCCGCGGGGCCGAGGTTGCCCAGCCCCAGCACGGCCGAGCCGTCACTGACCACGGCGACGGTGTTGCGCTTGATGGTCAGCCGGCGGGCGTCGGCCGGGTTGTCGGCGATCGCCTGGCAGACCCGGGCCACCCCCGGGGTGTACGCGCGGGAGAGTTCGTCGCGGGTGCGCAGCCCGACCTTGGAGTTCACCTCGATCTTGCCGCCGAGGTGCAGCAGGAAGGTGCGGTCGGAGACCTTGCGCACGTCCACGCCGTCCAGCACCCGCAGCGCGTCCACCACCTGGCCGGCGTGGCCGGAGTCGGCGGTGTCGCAGGTCAGGTCGACGATCACGCAGTTCGGGTCGGAATCGACCACGTCCAGCGCGGTGACGACCGCGCCAGCCTCGCCCACCGAGGTGGTGAGCCGGCCGATCGACGAGGCGTCGGCGGGCACGGCGATGCGGATCGTGATCGAGAATCCGGCACTGGGCAGTCGAGTGGTGGCCACGCAGATCCCTCCGTCGGCACTGAACGGCTCGTCCGCATTTCTACTCGCCCGACCTGCGCGGTCAGCACCCACCCCCCGCTTTTGCCCTTTTGCGCGCTGGGCATATAGCGGGTGCGGACGGCGTTGACACGTGTCAGGATTGCTCGGTACATGCACAGAACGGACAGGAGAGACGCTTGCGAGACCAGGAGACCTACGTTCCTTTCCCAGACGACGAGCTCGACCCCACCACCGGCGAGTACGAGCTCTCCGAGCGGCAGGCGTTGCGACGGGTCCCCGGCCTCTCCACCGAGCTGACCGACGTCACCGAGGTCGAGTACCGCCAACTCCGGCTGGAGCGGGTGGTCCTGGTCGGCGTCTGGACCGAAGGCACCCAGACCGACGCGGAGAATTCCCTCACCGAGTTGGCGGCACTGGCGGAGACCGCCGGCTCGCAGGTGCTCGAAGGGCTGATCCAACGGCGCAACCGGCCCGACCCGGCCACCTACATCGGTCGCGGCAAGGTCGACGACCTCGGCTCCGTGGTGCTTTCCGCCGGTGCGGACACGGTGATCTGCGACGGTGAGCTGTCCCCGTCGCAGCTGCGCAACCTGGAGCAGCGCACCAAGGTCAAGGTGGTCGACCGCACCGCGCTGATCCTCGACATCTTCGCCCAGCACGCCAAGAGCAAGGAGGGCCGGGCGCAGGTCGAGCTGGCCCAGCTCGAATACCTCCTGCCCCGGCTGCGGGGCTGGGGCGAGACGCTGTCCCGGCAGACCGGTGGGTCGGGCCGTGGTGGCGGCGCCGGCGGTGGCGTCGGCGTGCGTGGCCCCGGTGAGACCAAGCTGGAGACCGACCGGCGGCGCATCCGCCACCGGATCTCCCGGCTGCGCCGGGAGCTCAAGGCCATGCGGACGGTACGCGAGACCAAGCGGGCCCGGCGGACCCGCAACGCGGTGCCCGCAGTGGCCATCGCCGGCTACACCAACGCCGGCAAGTCCAGTCTGCTCAACCGGCTCACCGGGGCGGGCGTGCTGGTGGAGGACGCGCTGTTCGCCACGCTCGACCCGACCACCCGCCGGGCCAGCACCGCCGACGGGCGCATCTACACCCTCTCCGACACCGTCGGTTTCGTCCGGCACCTGCCGCACCAGATCGTCGAGGCGTTCCGCTCGACGCTGGAGGAGGTCGCCGAGGCCGACCTGGTCGTGCACGTGGTCGACGGTGCCCACCCGGATCCGCAGGAGCAGGTCCGGGCCGTGCGGGAAGTGCTGGGCGAGGTGGGCGCCGACCGGCTGCCCGAGCTGCTGGTGGTCAACAAGACCGACGCGGCCGACGAGGAGACCCTGCTTCACCTCAAGCGGCTCTGGCCCGACGCGGTGTTCGTCTCCGCCCACAGCGGGCGCGGCATCGACGAGCTGCACGAGGCGATCGAGCGGCGGCTGCCCCGCCCGGCCGTCGAGGTGCGGGTCGTGCTGCCGTACGACCGGGGCGACCTGGTGGCCCGCCTGCACCGGCAGGGCGAGGTGCTCAGCACGGCCCATCTGCCGGAAGGCACCATGCTGCACGTCCGGGTCAACGAGGCGCTCGCGGCCGAGCTGGCTCCGTTCGGCAACGCGGTGGAGGCGCTTCGTACCGCGTCGTGACCGCTCATCCGCGTCACACAGCGGAGACCGGTGGCATGCGACACTTTCTTCATGCACCGCACTGTTTCCTCCGTCACGGTCGCCCTCGGCCTGCTCGGGGGCACCGTGGCATTGGCCGGCGCGGCCGTGGCGGCACCGCCGCCGACGTTTTCCGCGGTTTCGCTGGCTGCTCCGGGGGTGCCGTTGGCTGGTGCGGGGGCGCCGTTGGCGGGTTTGGGGGCGCCGCTGATGGCGGCCCCGAAGAAGCAGTGCAGCGTCGACGATCCGCGGCTGCGTGAGCTGTCCGGCCTGGTGGTGACCAAGAACGGCTACATCGTCATCAACGACAGCAGCGAGCAGGCCGACCGCAAGCAGGTCTTCTACCTCAGCAAGGACTGCGAGGTCATCAAAGGGGTCCCCTATTCCGGCGGTGGACCGTCCGACACCGAGGACCTCGCCCTCTCGCCGGACCGCAAGACGCTGTGGATCGCCGACACCGGCGACAACGCCACCAGCCGGCAACGCCGTGAGCGGGTAGCGGTCTGGAGCATGCCGGCCAACGGCAGCAAGCAGCCGAAGCTGCACCGGCTGTCGTACCCGGACGGTAAGCCCCGCGACGCCGAGGCGCTGCTGATCGGCGACGACAACCTGCCGTTGATCATCACGAAGGTCACCGCCGGCAAGGCGGAGATCTTCACCCCGGACGGACCGTTGAAGAGCGGTGACACCGAACCGGTGCCAATGAAGAGGCTCGGCGAGTTCGAGGTGCCGAAGACGGACACCGAGAACCCGCTCAGCACCTTCGGTCGCGTCGCGATCACCGGCGCCGCCCGGTCGCCGGACGGCTCCCGGGTGGTGCTGCGCACGTACGCCGACGCCTTCGAGTACGACGTCGCCAACGGCGACATCGTGGCGGCGCTGACCACCACCACGCCGCGGGTCACCGCGCTGGCCGACCCGTTCGGCGAGGCGATCGCCTACTCGACCGACGGCAAGACCTTCCTGACCGTCTCCGACGCGGGCCACCTGGACGACCAGGATCCGGTCGACATCCTCAGCTACACCCCGTCCACCGAGGGGCCGAAGAACCTGACCGAGGATCCGGACGCGGCGAAGAAGTCCGCCGCCCGGTCCTTCATCGACGGGTTGACCCTGGACGACATCACGTACCTGATCGCCGCCGTGGGGGTGCTCGGGGCGCTCCTGGTCGGCGCGGGCATCTTCGGCATCCTGCGGGCCCGCAAGCGGCCGGTGCCGCCCGGCAAGGACCGCGACCGTGACCGCGACGGTCCGGGCCCGACGGACAAGGACGGCGGGTCCGGACCGTCGCCGGATCGACCGCGGGGCGGAACGTACGCAGGCGCGCCGGCCGGGAACGTCTACGGCGGCTCGCCGGACGGCGAGCGGTCCGCATCCCGGTCGGGGCCGGTCTACGGCGGCCGGAACGGCTCCGGTGGTGCTGTCTCCGCCCGCCCGGCCCAGGGAAGTGGCGTCTACGGCGGCGGTGGGCGGCCCGCGGAGGGCGCTCCCGGCTACGGCGGGCGGCCCGGTGCCGGCCGGCCGGCCGGTGGCGGTGGGCACGGCGGTGGCGTCTACGGCGGAGGCGGGTCCGGTGGCGGGCGTGCGGAGCCGCCTCGCGGTGGGCGTGCCGAGCCGCCTCGCGGCGGCCGCACGGAGCCGCCTCGTGGTGGTCGTGCCGAGCCGCCTCGGCGGGGTGGACCGGCCGAGCCCGACCAGCGGGGTCGACGCCCGGGTCGCTACCGCGAGGACGACTCCGAGCCGTACGGCCAGCCACACGGCAACTACGGCCATCGGGGCGACCGGTACTGACCTTTCCGGCCGGCGCCGGTCGCCCGGGACGCTCAGATGCGGCGCAGCACGGCCACCACTCGGCCCATGATGGTGGCGTCGTCGCCCGGGATGGGGTCGAAGGCCGGATTCTGCGGCATCAGCCAGACATGGCCGTCGCGCCGGCGGTAGGTCTTCACGGTCGCCTCGCCGTCGAGCATGGCGGCGACGATCTCGCCGGAGTCGGCGGTCGGCTGCTGCCGGACCACCACCCAGTCGCCGTCGCAGATGGCCGCGTCGAGCATCGAGTCGCCCTTGACCTGGAGCATGAAGACCTCGCCCTCGCCGACGAGCTCCCGGGGCAGGGGGAAGACATCCTCCATCGACTGCTCGGCGAGGATCGGCCCACCGGCGGCGATCCGGCCGAGCATCGGCACGTACGCCGGCGTGGGACGCTGCGAGCGGGTCAGCTCGTCGTCCACGTCGCTGGGTGAGCGGACGTCCACCGCGCGCGGCCGGTTCGGGTCGCGCCGTAGAAAGCCCTTCTTCTCCAGCTCCTTGAGCTGGTAGGCGACGCTGGACGGGGAGACCAACCCCACCGCCTCACCGATCTCGCGCACGCTCGGTGGGTAACCGTGCCGCTCCACCCAGGTGCGGATGAAGTCGAGGATGCGCCGCTGCCGGGCGGTCAGGTCGACCGTCGTCGGGTCGGCGAAGGTGCTGGCCATCGGCGTCACCGGACGCAGGGCGGGCTGTCCGGCCCGAGCGCGGGAGACGCTGCGGCGACGGGCGGCCGGAGGGCCTGCCTCGGTGCTCTGTTGCGGGCCCTGTGGCCGGGTGGCCCGGTCCTCGGTCACGTCCGTCCTCCCTGGTCGGCGTTGGTGCCTCGGCGGCTCGTGGTGCGTGCGAGAGTGCTGCGACCGGCGGGTCGACCATGGTCACCTCCGGCTGTTCATGACCGTATAGGTGAGATCGGTCATTTTCAAACGTCTGTACGACCTGGCTCCGCGTGTCGAGCCGGAAAACCGTGACAGTCGTACGTCTGTTCTGATAAATGGTACGTCCGATCGAACGGGTGTTCGAGCCCGTCCGGATTGCCGGCGATCCTGGCCGGTCGGACGGTAACCGGTGTCACCGCGTCGCGTTGGGCCCTCGGGTTGCGTCGTGAGCGGGTTGCCGGTGGGCTGTTCGGGTGACGCGCCGGACACGCCGGCCAACTTGACCGCGGATCGCCAGCGGCATACGGTCGACCCCTAGATGTAGTAGTCACAAGGGCGTAAGTCGCCTACAGGTTGGGTTCGACTACCGACCGCACTCCTGGTATCGGCGAGCCGGCGGCCATCCTGCAAGGATGAATCCGTCGTGCTGACGCGTGCCCGGAGGCGGGCGGGGCGTACCCGTGTCGATCGAGGAGGTCGGGCGATGCGGTGTCCGTACTGCCGGCACGCCGACTCCCGCGTGGTCGACTCGCGGGAGGCCGACGACGGCCAGCTGATCCGTCGGCGACGCTCCTGCACGGAGTGCGGCAAACGGTTCACCACCGTCGAGGAGGCGGTGCTGGCGGTGGTCAAGCGCAGCGGGGTGACCGAGCCGTTCAGCCGTACGAAGATCATCGGCGGGGTGCGTAAGGCGTGCCAGGGCCGGCCGGTCGACGAGGACTCGATCGCGCTGCTGGCGCAGCGGGTCGAGGAGACCATCCGGGCCAAGGGGGCCGCCGAGATCCCCAGCCACGAGGTGGGGCTGGCCATCCTGGGTCCGCTCCGGGACCTGGACGAGGTCGCCTACCTGCGCTTCGCCAGCGTCTACCGGTCGTTCGACTCGCTCGCCGACTTCGAGCGGGAGATCGAGACGCTGCGGGCCGCAGCGCGCGCCCGGGAGGGCGCCGGGGCCGGTACCACCGGCGAGCAGTGAATTTTTTCAGCAGCAGTGACAGTCGGATCGCGCGGCGAGCCCGCGTGGACGAGGGGGCGGATGAGATGCCGGGGGATGGTGTGACAACAAGCAGGTCACGGAGCAAGGCGAGCGCGGGCCTCAAGGTCGAGCGGGTCTGGACCACGGAGGGGATGCACCCCTACGACGAGGTCGCCTGGGAACGCCGCGACGTCGTGATGACCAACTGGCGGGACGGCTCGATCAACTTCGAGCAGCGCGGCGTGGAGTTCCCCGAGTCGTGGAGCGTCAACGCGGCCAACATCGTGACGACCAAGTACTTCCGGGGCGCGGTGGGGACCCCGGAGCGGGAGTGGTCGCTGCGGCAGCTGATCGACCGGGTGGTCACCACCTACCGCACCGCCGGTGAGGAGTACGGCTACTTCGCCTCCCCGGCCGACGCCGAGGTCTTCGCCCACGAGCTGACCTGGATGC
Source organism: Micromonospora sonchi (assembly GCF_014646235.1). Taxonomy (GTDB): domain Bacteria; phylum Actinomycetota; class Actinomycetes; order Mycobacteriales; family Micromonosporaceae; genus Micromonospora; species Micromonospora sonchi. The sequence continues at coordinate 56,014 of NZ_BMNB01000007.1, forward strand.
TGCTGCACCAGGTGTTCAGCTTCAACTCGCCCGTCTGGTTCAACGTCGGCACGCCCTCGCCCCAGCAGGTCAGCGCGTGTTTCATCCTCGCCGTCGACGACTCGATGGACTCCATCCTGGACTGGTACAAGGAGGAGGGGCTGATCTTCAAGGGCGGCTCCGGCTCCGGGGTGAACCTTTCCCGGATCCGCTCGTCCAGAGAGCTGCTTTCCTCCGGCGGCACCGCCTCCGGCCCGGTCAGCTTCATGCGCGGCGCGGACGCGAGCGCCGGCACCATCAAGTCCGGCGGTGCCACCCGGCGGGCGGCCAAGATGGTCATTCTCGACGTCGACCACCCGGACATCGAGGAGTTCGTGGTCACCAAGGCGCGCGAGGAGGACAAGATCCGCGCGCTGCGGGACGCCGGCTTCGACATGGACCTGGGCGGGTCCGACATCGTCAGCGTGCAGTACCAGAACGCCAACAACTCGGTGCGGGTCTCCGACGAGTTCATGACCGCGGTCGAGAAGGGCGGCACCTTCGACCTGCGCGGCCGCCTCGACGGGCAGACCATCGAGACCATCGACGCGCAGAAGCTGTTCCGCACGATCTCCCAGGCCGCCTGGGAGTGTGCCGACCCCGGCCTGCAGTACGACGACACCATCAACGACTGGCACACCTGCCCGGAAACCGGCCGGATCACCGCGTCGAACCCGTGCTCGGAGTACCTGCACCTGGACAACTCCTCGTGCAACCTGGCCTCGCTCAACCTGATGAAGTTCCTCCGCGCTGACGGCGGCTTCGAGGTGGAGAAGTTCGTCAAGTCGGTCGAGTTCGTCATCACCGCGATGGACATCTCGATCTGCTTCGCCGACTTCCCGACCGAGAAGATCGGCGAGACCACCCGGGCGTACCGGCAGCTCGGCATCGGGTACGCCAACCTCGGCGCGCTGCTGATGGCCTCCGGCCTGCCGTACGACTCGGAGCAGGGCCGCTCGGTCGCTGCCGCGATCACCTCGCTGATGACCGGCACCGCGTACCGCCGCTCGGCTGAGCTGGCCGGCGTCGTCGGCGCGTACGACGGTTACGCCCGCAACGCTGAGCCGCACAAGCGGGTGATGCGCAAGCACGCCGCCGCGAACGACGAGATCAAGCCGTCCGGCACCGTGGCGACCGCCATCCAGCGGGAGGCCACCAAGCAGTGGACCCAGGGCAACAAGGTCGGTGACAAATTCGGTTGGCGTAACGCGCAGGCCAGCGTCCTCGCGCCCACCGGCTGCCTGACTCCGGACACGCTGGTCACCACCGACCGGGGCCTGATGCGGCTGGGCGAGATCGGCGACGTGTACGGCGACCGTTGGCAGGACCTGGACATGCAGGTCTCCACCGACGAGGGCGCCCGCCGGGCGACGAAGTTCTTCGTCAACGGCGAGGAGCCGACCCGGCGGGTGGTCACCGGCGGCGGTTACTCGATCCAGGGCACCCTCGCCCACCGGATCAAGGTCGTCGACCCGGAGACCGGCGAGTGGGTTTGGAAGCGGATGGCGGACGTCACCCCGGGTGACCTGGTTCCGATCCAGCTCGGCACGCTGGTCGGCGAGCCGCGGCGGGTGCCGCTGCCGGTGCTCGACCAGGCGTACTACGCCGGTGACCGCCGGCTGTACGTGCCGGACCACGTCGACGCGGATCTGGCCGAGCTGGTCGGCTACTTCATGGGCGACGGGAGCCTGCACGCCAAGGGCGTCCGCTTCTGTGTGGCGGACACCGACCTGGACGTCGTCGAGCGGCTCCGGGTGCTGGGCAAGGGGCTCTTCGGCCTGGAACCGGTCGTCACAGCGCAGGTCGGGTACCAGGAGGTGACGCTCCAGTCGGTGCGGCTGGCCCGGTGGTGGCAGGCGGCCGGTTTCGCGAAGAAACTGCCACACGCCGACCACAGCGGCAAGGGCTGGCTGCCGCGGGTGCCATCGGCGCTGCTGGAAACCAACGACGCCGTCGTGTACGCGGCGTTCCTGCGCGGTCTCTTCGAGGCTGACGGCAGCGTGACCGGCGGGGTGCCGTCGATCTCGACGTCGGCCGAGTCCTTCGCTGCCGAGGTGCGTACGCTGCTGCTCACGCTCGGGATGGCCACGACCACTCGGCGGACGACCAGCGGCATGGGCTCTGACATGTGGCAGATCCGGCTGCGCAACATGGAGCACGCAGTCGCGTTCGACGAGATTGTCGGCTTCATGAGTGACCGTAAGAACCGCCTGCTGGTGGTCGAGCCGAAGCAGGCCGGCAACCGGGATCGGATCCACCTGCCCGCCGCGATGTGGGACCTCCTGGTACCGGCCGGGCACGAGCTGCGCGACACGGTCACCCAGTCGCTGCGCAAGACCGGGGGCGTGTCCCGGGCGGTGGCCATGCGGCTCTTCGCCGAGACCGGCGACGACCGGCTCGGGCAGGCGCTCGGCTATCTGTTCGAGACGGTCGAGGCGAACGAGGACGGCGGCATCCAGCCGACGTACGACCTGTCGGTGCCGGAGAACGTCACCTACGTCGCGGGCGGCTTCGTCAGCCACAACACCATCGGCCTGATGATGGATTGCGACACCACCGGTGTCGAGCCGGACCTGGCGCTGGTCAAGTTCAAGAAGCTGGTCGGCGGCGGCTCGATGCAGATCGTCAACCAGACCGTGCCGCGCGCCCTGCGTAGCCTCGGCTACCCGGAGGAGCAGGTCGAGGCGATCGTCGAGCACATCGCCGACCACGGCCACGTGGTGGACGGCCCCGGCCTGAAGCCGGAGCACTACCCGGTCTTCGACTGCGCCATGGGCGAGCGTTCCATCGCGCCGATGGGCCATGTGCGGATGATGGCGGCGGTCCAGCCGTTCATCTCCGGGGCCATCTCCAAGACGGTGAACATGCCGGAGCAGGCGACCGTCGAGGACGTCGAGAAGATCTACTTCGAGGGCTGGAAGCTCGGGCTCAAGGCACTGGCCATCTACCGGGACAACTGCAAGGTCGGCCAGCCGCTGTCGGCGGCGAAGAAGAAGGTCACCGAGCCGGCGACGACCGTTACCGCCGTCGAGCCGGTGGTGGAGAAGGTCGTCGAGTACCGCCCGGTGCGCAAGCGGCTGCCGAAGAAGCGCCCGTCGGAGACCATCTCCTTCTCGGTCGGTGGCGCGGAGGGCTACCTCACCGCCTCGTCGTACCCCGACGACGGTCTCGGCGAGGTCTTCCTCAAGATGTCCAAGCAGGGCTCGACGCTGGCCGGGGTGATGGACGCCTTCTCGGTGGCCATCTCCATCGGCCTGCAGTACGGCGTGCCGCTGGAGACGTACGTCAGCAAGTTCACCAACATGCGCTTCGAGCCGGCCGGTATGACCGACGACCCGGACGTGCGGATGGCCGCCTCGGTGATGGACTACATCTTCCGTCGCCTGGCCCTGGACTTCCTGCCGTACGAGCGCCGCGCGGAGCTGGGCATCTTCACCGCGAAGGAGCGGGCCGCCCAGCTTCAGGCGGAGGCCGAGGCCGAGATGAACGGCACGGACCTGACCGCGATGGCCGCGTCGGCGCCGGTGGAGACCAGGCCGGAGGAGTCGAAGGCCGGCCCGGTGGCTCAGCCGGCGCAGGAACTCGCCGACGTCGCGGCCGTCAAGCCGGCGCCGCCCGTCGGTTCCAGCACCGAGCTGCTGGAGGCCGTGATCGGCAAGGCCGCTGACGCGCCGCTCTGCTTCACCTGCGGTACGAAGATGCGCCCGGCCGGTAGCTGCTACGTCTGCGAGGGCTGCGGTTCCACCAGCGGCTGCAGCTGACAGGCGAGGTACGCGACGAGCCCCGGGCGGATCACCCGCCCGGGGCTCGTTCGTTCCGCCGGGCCGGCACGCCCCGCCCTCCGCTCACCGCATCGATCATGCACTTTCTGCCGGGTCAAATGCCGTGAAGGGGTCATTTCGGCGACCAAAAGTGCAAAATCGGCGGGCGCGTACGTCCGTCTGCTCGACTCGGCGGGGTTGGCGGGTGGAGGGCAGCGGCAGGGCGGGGGTGGCCGGGTCGGGAGGAGTTTCTCCTGCCTAGACTGCCCGGGGTGAGCGGAGAGCGACGGCCCCTGGCGGCGCGGCCCCTGACCGAGCCGCATCCGTCCCGGCTGTCGCCCGAGCATCCGGACCGGGAGCGGATCCTGGCCGCACACGCCGACGCCCTGTCCGCCGGGGCCGCCGGCTACCTGGACCCGGCCACCGGCCTGTTCGTGCTCACCGCCGGGTTTCTCGCCGATCGCGGCACCTGCTGCGGTCGGGGTTGCCGGCACTGCCCGTATGCGCGGTGACCGGTGCCGGTGGCCCGGCGGCCCGCCGGGGGCCAGGCGTGATCAACTCCGTTTCGCCGGCATGGCGGTATCGGACTTGAGTTGATCACGCCATTGCGGCGAAACGGAGTCGATCAAGTGTGGCCCGGCCAAGCGGCGGACGCCGGGCTGGGCCGGGGGCGGGACGGCGGGCCCGGTCAGGCGGCGGCGACGAAGACCCGGGAGGCGACCTCGCGGGGCAGCCGGATGCTCTCGCCGGAACGGTCGACGGACACCACGTCGCGTTCCTGCGACACCGTCACCGTGGCGCCCGGGTCGACGCCGGCGGCGTGCAGCTGTCGCAGCACCTCCGCGTCGCTCTGCACGCTCTCGCAGATCCGCCGGACGATCACCTTGCCGGTCAGGCCGGGGAAGGCCAGGTTGCGCTCGCTCTCGGCGGGCTCCGGCTCGGGGTGCCCGGGCGAGCCCAGCTCCTCGAGGCCGGGGATGGGGTTGCCGTACGGCGACCGGGTCGGCCGGTTGAGCAGGTCGTAGACCCGCTTCTCGACCGCGTCGCTCATCACGTGCTCCCAGCGGCAGGCCTCCTCGTGGGCCTCCTCGTAGGGCATCCCGATCACGTTGACCAGGAGCAGTTCGGCGAGCCGGTGCTTGCGCATCACCGAGACGGCGGTGCTGCGGCCGAGTGGGGTGAGGGTGAGCTGCCGGTCACCCTCGACGGTGAGGAGGCCGTCGCGTTCCATCCGGGCGACGGTCTGGCTGACGGTGGGGCCGCTCTGGCGCAACCGTTCGGCGATTCGCGCGCGCAGCGGTGGCACCCCCTCCTCCTCGAGTTCGAGGATCGTCCGCAGGTACATCTCAGTGGTGTCAACAAGATCATGTTTGGCCATGGTTACCACCTCTTTCCGGAGGTGGCTCCACACACAATGGTGTCGACCAGGTCGTGAGACTTCATGGTGTCAGCGGCCCTCCAGTGATCGATGGTACCGTGCCGCACCTCGGATCAGCTCTGCCGAAGCGCCCGGTCACGGATGGTGTTGACTGGGCGTCATGTCCGGTGCCGAGGAGCTTCTGATCGAGGCCGGGCGGCTCGCCGCCGAACTCGACGCGGTCGACCCGCCCACCCTGCTCGACGTGCGTTGGCGGCTGGTCGGGCCGCCCGGCCGCGACGACTACACGGCGGCGCACCTGCCCGGCGCGGTCTTCGTCGATCTGGACACCGCGTTGTGCGGCCCGCCCGGCCCGGCGGGCCGGCACCCCCTGCCCGACCCGGCCGCGTTGCAGGCGGCGCTGCGGGCCGCCGGGGTGCGCGCCGGTCACCCCGTGGTGGTGTACGACGGCGGCGACGGCATGTCCGCGGCCCGCGCCTGGTGGACGCTGCGCTGGGCGGGGCACCGGCCGGTACGGCTGCTGCACGGCGGCCTGCCGGCCTGGCTGTCCGCCGGCCTGCCCACCAGCACCGACGCGCCGACCCCGGCCGAGGGCGACGTCCTCGTCCGGCCGGGCGCCCTGCCGGTGCTCGACGCCCCGGCCGCCGCCGAACTGGCCGCCGGCGACGGCGTGCTGCTCGACGTCCGCGCCGCACCGCGCTACCGGGGCGAACACGAGCCGGTCGACCCCGTCGCCGGCCACGTTCCCGGTGCGGTGAACCTCCCGGCGGCCGAGTACGTCTCCGACGGCCGCTTCCCGGCCGCCGAGGCGCTGCGCGACCGGTTCGTCGTCACCGGGGTGATCGCCGGCGCGCCGGTCGGGGCGTACTGCGGTTCCGGGGTGGCCGCCGCGCAAGCTGTGCTGGCGTTGCATCTCGCCGGCCGCCCCGACGCCGCGCTCTACGTCGGCTCCTGGAGCAACTGGGTCGCCGATCCGGACCGGCCGGTGGCCACCGGCTCGACACCAGGCGGCTGACCAGCCGGCCTCGTGCGACCATGGGCAGATGTCCGACGACACGGTGGTGGTGTGGGACGAGTCGCTGCTCGCCTACGACCTCGGCGACCACCCGCTCGATCCGGTGCGGGTGGAGCTGACCATCGCGCTCGCCCGCGAACTCGGCATCCTGCGACGACCCGGCGTACGGCTGGTCGAGCCCGTGCCGGCCGATGACGCGCTGCTGGCCCGGGTGCACGATCCGCGCTACCTCGACGCGGTCCGGATCGCGCCGCGTGACCCGCTCTTCGCCGGTTTCGGCCTGGGCACCCCGGACAATCCGGTCTTCGACGGGATGCACGAGTCCAGCGCGCTGGTCGCCGGGGCGACCGTGGCTGCCGCCGAGGCGGTGTGGCGTGGTGCGGCACGCCGTGCCGTGAACGTGGCCGGCGGCCTGCATCACGCCATGCCGGCGCGGGCGGCCGGGTTCTGCGTCTACAACGACCCGGCGGTGGCCATCGCCCGGCTGCTCGACCTCGGCGCGGAGCGGATCGCGTACGTCGATGTCGACGTGCATCACGGCGACGGGGTGCAGCAGATCTTCTGGGACGACCCCAGGGTGCTGACCGTCAGCCTGCACGAGACCCCGCTCGCGCTCTTCCCCGGCACCGGCTTCCCGGACGAGACCGGCGGGCCGGGCGCCGCGGGAACCGCGGTCAACATCGCGCTGCCGCCCGGGGTGGAGGACGCCGGCTGGCAGCGCGCCTTTCACGCGATCGTCCCGTCGGTGCTGCGCGCGTTCCGCCCGCAGCTGCTGTTCGCCCAGTGCGGTGCGGACGCCCACCGCGTCGACCCCCTCGCCGACCTGCACCTCTCCGTCGACGGGCAACGCGCGACCTACCTGGCGCTGCGGGCGCTCGCCGACGAACTGTGCGACGGACGCTGGGTGGCCACCGGCGGCGGCGGGTACGCGCTGGTGGAGGTGGTGCCCCGAGCCTGGACGCACCTGCTGGCGGTGGCTACCGGGGCGCCGCTGGAGCCGGCCACGCTGACCCCGCAGGCCTGGCGGGAGCTGGCCGCCAGTCGCCGACCCGGCTCCGACGTGCCGCTGCGGATGACCGACGACATCGACCCGGGGTACGAACCGTGGCAGCCCACCGGTGAGCCCAGTCCGGTGGACCGGGCGATCGCCGCGACCCGCAAGGCGGTCTTCCCGCTGCTCGGCCTCGACCCGCACGATCCGCGCGACTGAGCCGGCCGGGGGAGGGCCGTCCGAGGTGACCACAGCCGAACCAGCCGTGGACGTGCTGCTCAGCGACGGCAGCACCGTCCAGTTGCGGCCCATCCGCCCCTCGGACGGGCCGGCGATCGTGGCCATGCACTCGCGATTCTCCGAGCGCACCCGCTACCTGCGCTACTTCTCGCCGTACCCGCGCATCCCCGAGCGGGACCTGCAGCGCTTCGTCAACGTCGACCACCGTGACCGGGAGGCGTTCGTGGTGCTGGCCGGCGACCGGATCGTCGCCGTCGGCCGGTACGAGCGGCTCGGCCCGGCCTCGCCGGACGCCGAGGTGGCCTTCGTGGTCGAGGACGCCTACCAGGGGCGGGGTATCGCTTCGGTGCTGCTGGAGCACCTCGCCGACGCCGCCCGGCGGGTCGGGATCGTCAACTTCGTCGCCGAGGTGCTGCCGGCCAACGGTCAGATGCTGCGGGTCTTCGCCGATTTCGGGTACCAGCTTCAGCGTGAGTTCGCCGACGGTGTGGTGCACCTGACCTTCCCGATCGCCCCCACCGAGACCACCCTGACCGTGCAGCGCGGGCGGGAGCAGCGCACCGAGGCCCGCTCCGTCGCCCGGCTGCTCGCGCCGCGTGGCGTCGCCGTCTACGGCGCCAGCGCCACCGGCCAGGGTGTCGGTGCGGCGGTGCTGGGGCACCTGCGCGACGGCGGGTTCACCGGCGCGGTGGTGCCGGTGCATCCCACCGCCACCCGGGTGGCGGGGCTACCGGCGTACCCGTCTGCGGCCGACGCGGGGCTGCCGGTCGACCTGGCGGTGGTCGCCGTGCCACCGGGGTCGACCCCTGAGGTGGTCGCCGACGCCGCCGCGGCCGGGGTGCACGGCCTGGTCGTCATCTCCGCCGGCTTCGCCGAGGCGGGCGTCGAGGGCGCCGCCGCGCAGCGGGCGCTGGTCCGGGCCGCCCACGCGGCGGGCATGCGGGTGATCGGCCCGAACTGCCTGGGGGTGGCGAACACCGACCCGGAGGTACGCCTCAACGCCACCCTCGCCCCACGGTTGCCGGGGCCCGGCCGGGTCGGCATCTTCAGCCAGTCCGGTGCCTTCGGCGTGGCGCTGCTGGCCGAGGCCGACCGCCGAGGGCTCGGCCTGTCCAGCTTCGTCTCGGCCGGCAACCGGGCCGACGTCTCCGGCAACGATCTGTTGCAGTACTGGCAGGGCGACCCGGCGACCGACGTGATCATGTTGTACCTGGAGACGTTCGGCAACCCGCGCAAGTTCGCCCGGCTGGCCCGGCACATCGGCCGGGACAAGCCGGTGGTGGCGCTGGCCTCGCCGGCCCGGCCGCCCGGGGTCGGCGACTCCGTCGGCCCGGACGCCACGGCGGTGAGCGCGCTGTTCGCCCAGTCCGGGGTGATCCGGGTGGACACCGTCGCCGAGCTGCTGGACGTCGGCGTGCTGCTGGCCAACCAGCCGCTGCCCGCCGGGAACCGGGTGGGCATCGTCGGCAACTCCTCGGCGTTGACCGGGCTGGCGGCGACCGCCTGCGCGGCCCAGGGCCTGACCGTCGCCGTGGGCTATCCCCGTGACGTCGGGCCCCGGGCCAGTGCGGCCGAGTTCGCCGAGGCGCTGGCCGAGGCCGCTGCCGCCGAGACCGTCGACGTGCTGGTGGCCCTGTTCGCGCCGCCGCTGCCCGGCCAGTTCACCGGCGCCGAGGGGGACTTCACCGCTGCCCTGCCCAGCGCGCTGACCGCCGCCAAGCCGGCGGTGGCGACCTTCCTGGTCGGCCGGGCACCGGCGGGCATGCCGTCCTACCCGAGCGTGGAGGAGGCGGTGCGGGCGCTCGCCCGGGTCACCGCGTACGCCGACTGGCTGCGCCGACCGTCCGGGGTGCTGCCCGAACTGCCCGGCATCCGGCGCGCGGCGGCGTCGGCGGCGCTGCGCAGGGACGGGGTCGATCCGGCGGCGCTGCTCGGCGCGTACGGCATCGATGTGGTCGCCTCGGCGACGGTGGACTCGGCCGAGGAGGCCGTCGAGGCGGCGACCCGGTTCGGCTTCCCGGTGGCGCTCAAGGCCGCCGCCGCTGGGCTGCGGCACCGGTTCGACCTCGGAGCGGTCCGCCTCGATCTGCCCGACGCCGCCGCCGTGCGTCGCACGTACGCGGAGTTGGCGGTGGCGTTCGGCGCGGACGTCCTGGTGCAGCCGATGGTGGCGCCCGGGGTGGCCTGCGTGGTGGAGCTGGTGGAGGATCCGGCGTTCGGCCCGGTGGTCGGTTTCGGTCTCGGTGGGGTCGCCACCGAGTTGCTGGGCGACCAGGCCTGGCGGGCGGTGCCGCTGACCGACCGCGACGCCGCCGAACTGGTCGACGCACCCCGGGCGGCGCCACTGCTGCGCGGTCACCGCGGCGCGGCTCCGGTGGACCGGGCCGCCCTGGCCGACCTGCTGTTGCGGGTTGGCCGGCTCGCCGACGAACAGCCCCGGGTCCGCACCCTGACGCTGAACCCGGTGCTCGCCCGACCGGACGGCCTGTCGGTGCTGCACGCCACCGTCCTGATCGGCTCCGCCACCCCCCGCCCCGACACCGGCCCTCGCCGGCTGTGAAAGGAAGGGACCCCTATTAACGCCTGGTGTAGAGGAGGGGCCCCCTTTTAACAGCGGCCGTCGCCAGCCGGCTCAGGGACGGGTGGAGATCTGCTGCACCGCCCAGGCGTTGCCGTCCGGGTCCTCGAAGAAGACGAAGCCGACGTTGTCCAGTGGGTCCGGCACCGGGCGGGGATTCTTTCCGAGCACCTGGATGTCGCTCACCTCGACGCCCCGGTCGAGGAGTTCGGCGCGGGCCTTGTGCAGGTCCGGCACGACGAGTTGGAGCCCCTTCAACGAACCTGGCGGCATGTGCGGCACCGCGCCCTTGCCGATCACGATCGAGCAGCCGGAGCCGGGCGGGGTCAACTGCACGATCCGCACCTCGTGGTTGATCACCATGTCGTGGTCGACGACGAAGCCGAGCTGGTCGGCGTAGAAGGCCTTGGCTCGGTCCAAATCGGAGACCGGTACGACCACTACCTCCAGCGTCCAGTTCATCGTTTCCTCCCGATGTCGTCGGCCATGCCCGGACCTCGGGCGGCCCGGCTGACTTTGCCAGACATTAACCTGGACATGTAACATCCGGATATGCGTCTGAGTCAGGGTGTCGAGTGGGCGATCCACACCTGTCTGAACCTCACCTGGCTGGGCGCGGAGCGCGGCGTGTCGACGTCGCGGCTGGCGGAGTTCTATCAACTGCCGCCGGCGTACCTGAACAAGCAGCTGCAGAGCCTTGTGCGCGCCGGGATCCTGGCCTCCACGCCCGGTCGGCGCGGCGGCTTCTCGTTGGCCCGCCAGCCGGCCGACATTTCGCTGCTGGATGTCGTGGTCGCCATCGAGGGGCCGGACCCGCTGTTCCGGTGCGAGCAGATCCTGCGCGCGGGGCCCGGTGGTCGCCCGGACGTGGACTATCGCGAGGTGTGCCTCGTTTCCGGGGCCATGCGCCGAGCCGACCTGGCCTGGCGGCAGGAGCTCGCGAGCCGGACGCTGGCCGACCTCAAGGCCGACGTCGAGCGAAGCTTCCCCGCCACGCCGGATGCGACTCGCGACCGGTTCGCCGAGTTGCACGAGCGCTGAGTGCCCACCGAGCCCACCGGCACCACTGTCAGCAAATATCTGGACGTTGAATGTCGAGGAAATCAGGCGGATGCTCGATCCCACAGAGGAGAGGCGCATGGACGTCAGCACCCAGCTCAAGACCCGGGGCCCGGTGTTCACCCCCGGCCATGCCGGCTATGCCTCGGAGCTGGCCGGGTACAACCGGTTGATCACCCACCGACCCACGCTCGTGGTCGGCGCACGGCACGCCACCGACGTCGTCGCCGCCGTCCGGTACGCCACCGAGATCGGGCAGTCGGTCGGCGTGCAGGCCACCGGTCACGGACCCAGCGTGCCCGCCGACGGTGTCCTGATCAGTACCCGCCGGATGCGGCACATCGAGGTTCACCCCGGCGATCGTACGGTCACCGTCGGTGCCGGGGTGGTGTCCAGGGACATCCTGGCCGCCCTCGTTCCACACGGGCTCGTCCCGCTCGGAGGGTCCTCACCCGACGTCGGGGTCGTCGGCTACCACCTCGGCGGTGGCATCCCGCTGCTGGGCCGGCGGTTCGGCTACGCAGCCGACCGGGTCCGTTCCCTGGAGGTGGTCACCGCCGACGGGCAGCAGCGCACCGTCACCGTCGAGTCCGAACCCGAGCTGTTCTGGGCCATGCTCGGTTGCCGCGGAAACTTCGGTGTCGTCACCGCGTTGACCACCGAGGTGATACCGCTGGCGACCCTGGTCGGGGGCGGCCTCTGGTTCACCGGCGATGCCATCGCGCCCGCGCTCCGAACCTACGTCGAGTGGAGCGCCACGGTTCCCGAGGAGATGTCCTCCTCGGTCCTGCTGATGCGGATGCCCGACCTCAACGGCGTGCCCGAGCCGTTGCGCGGCCGCCGGATCGCGCACGTCCGGATCGCCTACCTGGGCGATCCCGGCACCGCCAACCGGCTGCTTCATCCATTGCGTGCCGCCGCTCCCGCAGTCATGGACACGGTCGACGAACTGCCGGCCAGCCAACTCGCCAGCATCCACGGGGAGCCACCGGGGCCGGTCACCTTCGAGGCCCGCAACACCCTGCTCGGCCGGCTCGACGCGGTGGCCGTCGACCGGCTCCTCGACCACGCGGGCGTTGCCGGGGACGACGACTACCTTGTCGAACTGCGCCACCTCGGCGGAGCCTTCGGTCCCTCGGCGAGCAGCCGTGCGGTGATCGGCCGCCGGGACGGCGAGTTCATCCTCTACACCGGCAGCCGGCTCCACCCGCTCACCGGTGACGAGGCCGCCTCGGCACAGGACCACCTGCACCGGGCCATGCTTCCCTGGAGCACCGGTGGCATCACGCCCGCCTTCCTCTCCGGCCCGCGCGTCACGACGTCCCAACTGCGGACCGGCTACGGCGACGGTGACTACCGGCGGCTCACCGAGATCAAGGCCACCTGGGATCCGGACAACCTCTTCCGGATCAACCACAATGTGCCCCCGTACACGCCCCGAGGTCGGGGTTGACCCATCCCGCGTCACGCCGCGCATACGGTGTCGGGCCCGGCGAACGCCGGGGCCGACACCACGCCGGGTCAGTTCAGCAGGCGTACGCCTCCAGCCGCTGCGCCCGCTCCGGGGCCCGTAGCTTGAGCAGCGTCACCTTCTCGATCTGTCGGATCCGCTCGCGGGACAGGCCGAACTCGCGGCCGACCTCGTCCAGGGTGCGCTGCCGGCCGTCGTCGAGCCCGAACCGCAGCCGGATGACCGCCTGCTCGCGCTGGGACAGGGTGGCCAGCACGATGCTCACCTCGTTGCGCAGTTCGCCCTGAGCGGCCAGGTCACCCGGCTGGGCGGCCGGGTCGACGGCGGCGACGAAGTCACCGAGGGCGCTCTCGCCGTCCTCGCCGACGGCCTGGTCCAGGCTGACCGGCTCCCGGTCGTACGAAATCAGTTCGATAACCTGGAACTCCGGTACGTCGAGCGCGCGGGCGATCTCGGCGAGCATGGGCTCGCGGCCCAGCGACACCGCCAGTTCGCGGCGGGCCCGGACCATGCGGTTGACCTGCTCGACCATGTGTACCGGGATGCGGATGGTGCGGGCCTGGTCGGCCATGGCGCGGGTGATGGCCTGGCGGATCCACCAGGTGGCGTAGGTGGAGAACTTGTAGCCCTTGGTGTAGTCGAATTTCTCGACGGCGCGGATGAGGCCGAGGTTGCCTTCCTGGATGAGGTCGAGGAAGGCCATGCCGCGGCCGGTGTACCGCTTCGCGATGCTCACCACCAGCCGGAGGTTGGCCTCCAGCAGATGGTCCTTGGCCGCCCGGCCCTCCTGCGCGATCAGTTCCAGGTCGGCGCGCAGCTCGGCGGAGACCGGAGTGCAGGTGGCGAGCTTTTCCTCGGCGAACAGGCCGGCCTCGATGCGCTTCGCGAGGTCGACCTCCTCTGCCGCGGTCAGCAGCTTCCGCCGCCCGATCCCGTTGAGGTACGCCCGGACCAGGTCGGTGGAGACGCCACGCTCGTCGGTGGCGTCCAGGTCGGTGAGGGTGTCGAGGCCGGGCTCGACTTCGTTGCCGGCGCGCGTGCGGTGCTCCGTCATCTGCAGGGCCATCTTTTGTCTCCCCGTTCCACGTCCGTGCCGTGTCGCTCCGGCGGAGTTCTGCCGGTGACGAACAGCTTGGCGGGTGGGGCGTAAAACGGGAGTGAGGCGATCGGGGACCCGACACCGAAATTTCCTCGGGCCCGGCCGGTTCGGCCGTTTGGCCGGACGGGCTTGTCGGCGCCGGTTACCGTGCCACCGGCCGGCCGGAAGGCGGCGTGGCTGCGTCCACACCAGGGCGCGATGATCATCAAGCGACGGAGGCGATCGTGGTCTTCAAGCGGCTCATGCAGGCGATGGGGGTCGGCGGCCCGTCCGTGGAGACGGTGCTGGCGAACCCGCACTGCCGTCCCGGCGGGCAGTTGACGGGCACCATCGCGGTGACCGGCGGCGACCACGCAGTGGACGTCTCGTACGTGGCGCTCGGCCTGCTCACCAGGGTTGAGGTGGAGAGCGGCGACAACGAGTACACGGCCAACCAGGAGTTTCACCGGCAGCGGGTGACCGGGCCGTTCCGGCTGGAGGTGGGGCAGCGGTACGACATCCCGTTCCACTTCGACGTGCCCTGGGAAACCCCGGTCACCGAGCTGTACGGGCAGCACCTGCACGGGATGACGATGGGACTGCGTACGGAGTTGGAGGTGGCCCGCGCGGTCGACAAGGGCGACCTGGACGCGGTCGCAGTCCATCCGTTACCTGCCCAGGAACGCCTGCTGGAGGCGTTGCTGCGGCTCGGTTTCCGGTTCGCCCGGGCCGATGTGGAGCGGGGACACATCTACGGCGTGCATCAGACGCTGCCGTTCTACCAGGAGATCGAGTTCTACCCGGCCCCGCAGTACGCCGGCGCGATGAAACAGCTGGAGGTCACCTTCGTCGCCGACCCTCGGCAGATGGAGGTGGTGCTGGAGTTGGACAAGCGCGGTGGTCTGTTCACCGAGGGCCGGGACGTCTTCGGCCGGTTCACCGTCGACCACGCGACGGTCGACCAGGTCGACTGGGCCGCCCAGCTCGACGGCTGGCTGCGCCAGTCCCTCCGCCGCCGTGGCCTGTTCGGCTGACCCCCATCCGAGGTTGATCATGGAGTTGTTGCCTCGGCGGCAACTCCATGATCAACCCTGTCAAGGCGGCGGCGTGCGGTCAGAGATCGAGAAGCAGGGTGCGGGGGCCGACGTTGACGCTCTCGACCAGCATGTGGGCGCGGAAGCGGCCGGTCTCGACCTTTGCGCCGCGCTGGCGTAGTGCCGCGACCACCGCCTCGATCAGCGGTTCGGCCACCTCGGCGGGGGCCGCCATGGTCCAGCTCGGGCGGCGCCCCTTGCGGGCGTCGCCGTAGAGGGTGAACTGGCTGACCAGCAGAATCGGGGCCCCGACCTCCGCTGCGGACCGCTCGTCGTCCAGGATCCGTAGCTCGTGCACCTTGCGGGCCATCGTCCGGGCGGTCTCGACCGTGTCGCTGTGGGTCACCCCGAGAAACACCAACAGCCCGTCGGTGATCGCACCGACCACCTCGCCGTCGACCGTGACGCTGGCCCGGCCCACGGTCTGCACCACGGCCCGCATCAGGCCACCACCGTGCGCATCAGGGCGCCACCGGCTCGATGAGGCCGCGCTCGACCAGGTGGGCCACGATCGGCCCGGCCGCCTCGGCCAGCTCGTCGACGGTCACGTCGTGCGCGACGGCGAGCAACGCGAGCTGGTCGCGCAGCGGCAGCCGGCCGTCGGCCCCGCCCACCAGCGCCAGCACCAGCGGGTCGACCTCCTCGCTCCAGCGCAGCCCGTGCGGCATGGTGAGAACCTGGCGGTCCACCCCCCACCCGTCCTCGCCCATGGTCGCCTCCTGGTGCAGTCGGAGCCCGTCGGCGGCACGGTACCGCGCGTCCAACAAGCCGTCGGTGCCCCGTGCGCGCAGCCAGTCCTGCCGGTCGAACCAGGCGGCGATCCGGTCGCCCATCGGCGCCTGCACCCGCTGACGCAGATCCTCCACCCGCAGCACCGGATCGTCATGGCCGCCGCGGCGCAGCGAGACGATGCCGAAGCCGATCGCCTCCACCTTGTGCGCGTCGAACCAGTCCAGCCAGTCGGCCATCCGCTTCGGATCGGCCGCCTCGCCGACGTCCGTCAGCCACAGATTGACGTACGCCATCGGGTCGGCGACCTCGCGCTGGATCACCCAGGCGTCCAGCCCGGTGCCGGCGAACCAGCCGGCCACCCGTTCGCCCCAGTCCTCACCGGTGACGTGGACCCAGTTGGCCAGGTACTGCATGGTGCCGCCCTCGGTGAGCAGCGCCGGTGCGGCGGCGGCCAGTTCGGCGCCGATCGCGTCGCCGACCCGGCCGGAGTCACGGTAGACGTGCGTGGTGGTTCCCGGCCCGACCACGAAGGGCGGATTGCTCACCACCAGGTCGAAACGGCGGCCGGCGACCGGTGCCACCAGGTCGCCGTGCAGCAGCTCCCAGTCCTGGCCGTTGAGCGCGGCGGTGGTGGCGGCGAAACGCAACGCGCGCCGCGAGACGTCGGTGGCGGTGACCTGCCGGGCGTGGGTGCTCAGGTGCAGCGCCTGTACGCCCGATCCGGTGCCCAGGTCGAGCGCGCTCTCCACCGGTTGGCGGACGGCGGCGCCGATCATCGTCTGGGTCGCCCCGCCGATGCCCAGCACGTGCTCGGCGTGCAGCGGCCGGCCGGGGCGGGCGCTCGCCGGCACGTCCGCGAGCACCCACCAGTCGTCGCCGTACGGTTCCAGGTCCAGGCCCATCCGTAGCCCGTCGCCGTGTCGCTCGACCAGTCCCGCGGAGAGCGCGTCGGCGAGGGACAGCGGTGCCAGCGCGGCGGCCACGGCCTCCTCCGGCTCGGTCTGCTCGCAGATGAACACCCGGATCAGGGTGGCGAGTCGGTCGCGTTCGGTGGTGGCGCGCAGGGCGGCCCGGAAGTCGTTGCGGGCGACCCCGCCGGTGGCCTGTGAGCCGAGCCGGGCGGCGATGCCGTTCGCGGTGAAGTTCGCCCTGACCAGCGCGGTCCGTAGGGCTTCGACCCCGGCCGGGGAGAGCAGCATGTCGTGTCCGTCCACGCCGCAATCCTGCCTGGTGGCGCCGGTCGCGGCGGGGCCACCCGTGACATTCACAAACTATCGACAACCATCGTTGTTGTATCCATCGATCAAAGGCTAGCATCTCCTCCAACTCAGTCGATGGTGTGACCCGCCGGCCAAGAGCCCGGCGGGTCGCATCGGTAAGGGAGGCAGCAGATGCCATCAGGGTTCACCGCGCGACGGCGCCTCATCCGGGCGCTCGCCGTCGTCACTACCGCGGCGGCCATCTCGGCGGCCAGCACCACGCCGGCGCTGGCCGCGCCCACCGGCGAGATCCGGGGCGCCGGTGCGTCGAACGCGGTCAGCGGCAGCTACCTCGTCGTGCTTCGCGCCGACGCGGTCGGTGCCGCCGGCACCTTCGCCGCCCGTACCTCCGTGCCGACCCGGGCCGGCGCGCTGGCCAAGCGGTACGGCGGCAGCGTCGCCGACGTGTACAGCGCCGCGCTGACCGGCTTCGCCGCCAAGATGACCGAGTCGCAGGCCCGCCGGCTCGCCGCCGACTCTGCCGTCGCATACGTCGAGCAGGACCAGGTGCTCACGGTGCAGGCGACCCAGAGCAACCCGACGTGGGGCCTGGACCGCATCGACCAGCGCAACCGGCCGCTGAGCAACAGCTTCACCTACCCGAACACCGCCTCGAACGTGCGGGCGTACATCATCGACACCGGCATCCGGACCACCCACAACGACTTCGGTGGCCGAGCCACCTGGGGCACCAACACGGTCGACAGCAACAACACCGACTGCAACGGCCACGGCACCCACGTCGCCGGCACCGTCGGCGGCAACACCTACGGGGTGGCCAAGCAGGTACGCCTGGTGGCGGTGAAGGTGCTCAACTGCTCCGGCAGCGGCACCACCGCCGGTGTGATCAACGGCGTGAACTGGGTGACCGCCAACGCCGTCAAGCCCGCGGTGGCGAACATGAGCCTGGGCGGCGGCCTCAGCACCACCCTCGACAACGCGGTGGCGAACTCCATCAACTCGGGCATCACCTACGCGGTGGCCGCGGGTAACTCCAACGCCAACGCCTGCAACTCGTCCCCGGCCCGCACCCCGGCCGCGCTGACCGTCGGCTCGACCACCAACACCGACGCCCGTTCGTCCTTCTCCAACTACGGCACCTGCCTGGACCTGTTCGCGCCCGGGTCGAGCATCACGGCGACCTGGCACACCAGCAACACGGCCACCAACACGATCAGCGGCACCTCGATGGCCTCGCCGCACGTGGCCGGCGCCGCCGCCCTCGTGCTTGGTGCCAACCCGTCCTGGTCGCCGTCGCAGGTCAGCAGCTACCTGACCAGCAACGCCACCACCGGTGTGGTGACCAGCCCCGGCACCGGCTCGCCGAACCGGCTGCTGTTCGTGGTCAACTGATCCCGACGTGAACCGGCCCGGTGGACGGCTCGACCTGTCCGCCGGGCCGCTCCGCGCAAGGGAAGACCCGCGCCGCGCCGTCCACGTGCACCGTCACCTCGCCACCCAGGGACACGGCGACGTCGCCGTCGAGGATCCGGGCGGTGATCCGGGTGCCGTCGGCCAACCGGAGCCCGACCAGCGCGTCGTGGCCGTGGAAGTCGTGCCGCAGGACGGTCGCGCTGATCGCGCCCGGACCGGTGGCGAAGCGTACCTGCTCGGGCCGGACCAGCACGGTGACCGGGCCGTCCGTCACCGCACCGGCGACCGGGACGACGCCGAGAGCGGTCCGCGCCGATCCGTGCTCGACGACCGCCGGCAGCAGCACCGCGTCGCCGACGAACCCGGCCACCCACGGGTCGGCCGGCTCGCGGTAGACCGTGGTCGGCGAGCCGGCCTGGATCACGCGCCCGTCGCGCAGCACCACCACCTGGTCGGCCACCGACAACGCCTCGCCCTGGTCGTGGGTGACCAGCACGCCGGTCGCGCCGTCGGCGCGCAGCGCCTGGCGGACGTCGTGCCGCAGCCCGGCCCGCAGGCCCGCGTCGAGGGCGCTGAACGGTTCGTCCAGCAGCACCACCGACGGTCGGGGTGCCAGCGCGCGGGCCACCGCCACCCGCTGCTGCTGCCCGCCGGAGAGCTGATGCGGCATCCGGCCGCCGTATCCGGCGAGCCCGACCAGCGCCAGCACCTCCTCCACCCGGTCCGAGCGCCGGGTGGCCCGGTCGAGGCCGTAGCCGACGTTGTCCGCCACGCTCAGGTGCGGGAAGAGCGCGCCCTCCTGCGGCACCACCGCGATGCTGCGCCGGTGCGCCGGCAGGTGCCTGCCGCCGCCCGCCACGCGCGTGCCGTCGATGCGGATCTCACCGGCGTCCAGCCGCTCGAAGCCGGCCAGGCAGCGCAGCAGCGTGGTCTTGCCGCATCCGGACGGGCCGAGCACGGCGGTCAGCTGGCCGGACGGCACGCTGAGGTCGGCGCCGGCCAGGGCGGTGACGCGCCCGTACCGCTTGACCACACCACTGAGCACCACGTTGCTCATGACCGCACTCCGCTTCGCTGCGTGCCGTCATGAGGCACCGAGGCACTGAATTGATGATTCGCTCGCTGGCGCTCGTTCATGACGGCCCTCCGTCTTCCTTGTCTAGCAGGCCGCTGCGGGCGACCAGCAGCCAGGTGGGTAGTGCCGAGATCGCCACCAGCAGCGCGGCGTAGGGTGCCGCCGCGGCGTACGCACCGACGGCCGTGCTGGTCCACAGCTCGGTGGCCAAGGTGTCCGTCCCGGTGGGTCGCAGCAGCAGGGTGGCGGGAAGCTCCTTCATGCCGGTCAGGAAGACCAGCGCGGCGCCCGCACCGATGCCGGGCAGGGTCAGCGGCAGGGTCACCGTCCGCAGCACCGTCCACGGCCCGCGGCCGAGCGAGCGGGCCACCTCCTCCAGCCCGGTGGGGGACTGGGCGGCGGCGCCCGCCACCGCACCGACCGCCAGCGGCAGGAACAGCGTGGCGTACGCCAGCGCCAGCAACCACCGCGTCTGGTAGAGCGGGTACGCCACGTTGATGCCGAAGAAGATCAGCGAGAGACCGATCACCACGCCGGGCAGGGCGTGGGCCAGGTACGCCAGCCGGTCCAGCACGGTGGTCAGCGGGCCCGGTGCGCGGGCCGCGAGCAGGCCCAGGGGCAGCGCCAGCAGCATGGTCAGCGCGGCTCCGGCGAGCGAGACGGTCAGCGAGTTCCCGGCCGCGGCGAGCACCTCCGGCAACGCCCCCGGGCGGGACACCCCGGCGGCGAGCCGTCGGCCCAGGCTGACCGCCGGCACACCGAGCGCGAGCCCGGCGACCCCGACCAGTGCCACCATGGCGGGCCAACGGGCCGGCCCGAGAGACAGCCGGGACACCGCACGGCGGGCGCCGCCGAGGCGGGCGTACCGGGCCCCGCGCCGGCGGGTGGCGGTCTCGCCGGTCAGCAACAGCACGGTGAGCACGACCAGCACGCTGGAGAGCACCAGTGCTCCGGTGCGGTCGAAGCCCAGGTCGAAGGCGACGAAGATGGCCCGGGTGAAGGTGTCGGCACGCAGGATGGACACCGCACCGAAGTCGGACAGCACGTAGAGGGCGACCAGCAGGGCCCCGGCGGCGGTGGCCGGGCGGATCTGCCGCAGCGTCACCGCGGTGAAGGTCTGCCAGCCGCTGCGCCCGAGCGACCGGGAGACCTCCTCCTGGGCCGGGTCCGCGCCACGCAGCGCGGCCGCCACCGGCAGGAGTACGTACGGGTAGGAGCAGAGGGTGAGCACCAGCGCCGCCGGCCAGAAACCCTCCAGCCGGGGCATCGCGGAGACCCAGGCGAAGGCGGCGATGTAGGTGGGTACGGCCAGCGGCAGCGCCGCCAGCACGGCGAAGGCCCGACGGCCGGGTAGGTCGGTGCGGATGACCAGGAACGCGGTGCCGACGCCGAGCAGCACGCAGGCCGTGGTGACCACCGCCGCCAGCCCGAGGCTGCGCAGGGCGAGCAGCCCCACCCGCTCGGTCCACAGCTCCGCGAGGATCCGGTCCCCACCCGCCTCGCCGGTGCGTACCGCGAGGTAGGCCAGCGGGGTCAGGGCGACCGCCACCGCGGCGGTGGAGGCCGCGAGCAGCGCCGGCCGGGGTGCCAGTCGCCGCAACCGTCCGGGTACGCCGGACCGGGCCGGCCCGGTCCGGGTCGGCCCTGCGATGGTCGGCGTGGCGGTCAGGGAACGAGCCCCGAATTCTTGATCATGGTCACCGTGGCGTCCAGGGTGTCCAGGTCGTTCAGGTCGACCTCCGGCACCGCCAGCTCGGCCAGTGGCGGCACGTACGCCGGGCCGTGCACGTCGGTGACCACCGGGTACTCGAAGGTCTGCTCAGCGAAGTACGTCTGTGCCTCGGTGCCGAGCAGGAAGTCCACGAACTTCTGTACGTCCGGGTCGCTGGCAGAGCGATTGAGCACGCCCACGCCGGCCACGTTCACCAGGGCGCCGGTGTCGCCGCCGGGGAAGAAGTGCAACTTGACCTTGAGCCCGTCCGGGGTGGTGCCCTGCTCCTTGGCGACCTCGCCCAGGTAGTAGTGGTTGACCAGGCCGACCGGGACGATGCCGCTGTTCACGTCCTCGACGATCTTGACGTTGCCCTCGCGGATCTGCGGGTCGTTGGCCTTGAGCCCGGCCAGGAACTCCTCGGCCCTGGCGTCGCCGTGCTGCACCCGGATCGCGGTGACGAACGCCTGGAACGAGGCGTTGGTCGGGGCGAGGGCGACCTTGCCCTTCCACTGCGGGCCGGTCAGGTCGAAGACCGACTTCGGCAGCTGGTCGGCCGGAACCAGATCGGGGTTGTAGGCGAGTACCCGGGCCCGGGCGCTCACGCCGACCCACTGACCGGTGCCGGCGCGGTAGGTCTGCGGCACCTTCGCCGTGGTCGCCTCGGGCAGCGTGCTGAACATGCCGCGCTTGGCGACGGCGCCGAGCGCGCCGGCGTCCTGGGCGAAGAACACGTCGGCCGGGGACTTCTCGCCCTCCTCGACCAGTTGCGCGGCGAGCTGCGCCGTGCTGGCGTAGCGCGGCCGCACGGTGATGCCGGTCTGCTCGGTGAACTTCTCCAGCAACGGCTTGACCAGCTGCTCGTTACGGCCGCTGTAGATGGTGATCTGCTTGTCGTCCGGTTTGCCCGGGTCGGTGCTGTCCGTCCCGCCGGATCCGCAGGCGGCCAGGCCGAGGGTGAGCACGCTGGCGGCGAGCAGCACGGTGGTGGTGCGGCGGTGCAGGTGCACGGGGTGATTCCCTTCTTCCGGTCAGGACGACCGACGGGGCGAAGTTAGCACAGCCTAACCTCACTCGGAATCGGGATGGGTGCTGGATCACGTCGGCCCCGCGATCAAAGGGCAGGATGGGGGACATGACGCTCGTGCTGCCCATCGACCCGGAGGCCAACCAGCTGCTGCTCCGCAGCCCACTGGCCCTGCTGACCGGGATGGTTCTCGACCAGCAGGTCACCATGGAGAAGGCGTTCTCCTCGCCGTACGTGCTGACCCAGCGGCTCGGTCACGGCCTGGACGCCCGGGAACTCGCCGAGTACGACCCGGAGGCCCTGGTGGCGCTCTTCGCCCAGCCGCCGGCGCTGCACCGCTTCCCCAAGGCGATGGCCGCCCGGGTCCAGGAGGTGTGCCGGGCGCTGGTGGAGCGCTACGACGGCGACGCCGCCCGGCTCTGGTCCGACCCGGCCGACGGCCGCGAGCTGCTCGCCCGGATCGCCGCCCTGCCCGGATTCGGCCGGCAGAAGGCGCAGATCTTCCTCGCTCTGCTCGGCAAGCGGTTCGATGTGCGGCCGCAGGGGTGGCGGGAGGCGGCTGGCGACTACGGCGACCCGGACGCCTACCGGTCCGTCGCCGACGTCACCGACGCCGAGTCGCTGCGCCTGGTTCGCGAGTACAAACAGCAGATGAAGGCGGCGGCGAAGGCCGCGGGAGCTGGACCTGCTGCCCGCCGGGCGAACGTGCCACGCACGTAACACCCAGCCCGCCGTCGAGGATTCTCGCCGTTCGCCCGCTCCTGATGACAGGATGGGAAGGACCCCTGAGGAGGCACACGGTGAAGCGCCAGGCGTACCAGCCGATTCTCATCACCGATGCTTCGCGCAGCCAGGACGACCAGTTGACCAGCCGGCAGCGGCGGTACGTCTTGATGATGGCCGTCCGGGTGGCCTGCGTGATCGTCGGCGCGATCCTGGTCGGCGCGAAGGCACCGCTGCTCTGGATCTGGCTCCCGCTGGTCGCGTTGGGCATGGTGATCGTCCCGTGGCTCGCGGTGCTGCTGGCCAACGACCGGCCGCCGAAGGAGCGGCACCGGCTGGCCACCCGGTTGCGGTCCGGCGTGGCGAAGGACGTTCCGTCGCTGAGTGTCACCGCCGAGGAACGACCACACAAGGTCATTGACGCCGAGCCCTGACCCGTCACTGACGGCACCTGACCGGACAGCCCGGTGGCACACGATCCGGCCGGCCGGGTTACTTCAGCGCGGGCGGGCACCGAGTCGGGAGACGGCATCGGCGCCCAGGTCGGCGCCCCGGCCCAGGGCCGCCTCCGGCCCGGCCCCGGAGAGCCAGGCGGCCAGTAGTCCGGCGGCGAAGGCATCTCCCGCCCCGGTCACGTCGACCGCCGCCACGCGGTGGGCCGCTGCCACGGCGACCGTGCCGTCCCGGTCGACCCAGGTCGCGCCGGCAGCACCCTGCTTGATCACGACCCGCCGCGCCGAAGCTACCAGCGCCCGGCCCTGAGCCGCCGGGTCGAGCCCGCCGGCAAGCACGGCCGCCTCGTCCGTGTTCACCAGCAGCAGGTCGACCTCGCGTACCCAGGAGAGGAAGACCGCCGCGCCGACCGCCCGCAGCGGTGCCGCCGAGGCAGCGTCGACGCTGGTGGTGAGGCCGCGCTCGTGGGCCGCGGCCAACGCGCGCAGGCCGGCCGGGCGGGAGCCGGCGTCCAGCAGGGTGTATCCGGACAGGTGCAGGTGCGCCGCCTCCGGCGTGCCGTCCAGCGCGGCGTCGACGTGCTCCGGACGCAGCCGCAGGTTGGCGCCACGCTCGGTGAGCATGGTGCGTTCGTCGCCGACGGCCAGCACGATCACCGTGCCGGTGGCGCAGCCGACGATCCGGTCCACCGCGCAGTCGACCCCGCCGGCGGTCAGCTCCGCCACCCGCTCCCGGCCAGCGGGGTCGTCGCCGACCGCGCCGACCAGGGTCACCGGCACCTCCTGGGCGGCGAGCCAGCAGGCGGTGTTGGCAGCCTGCCCGCCCCCGGTGAAGCGGATCGTCGCCGGGGTGTCCGAGCCGGTCGCCGGCGGCCCGTCCAGCACCGCCACCACGTCGGTGATCACGTCACCGACGACCACGACCCGGCCCCGCCCGCTCACGTCGGCGTGTCGGCCCGTCGGGTGGCGGCGGCGACCGCGATCCGGGCGGCGAGGTCCGCGTTGCGCAGGATGATCCGTACGTTGACCGTCAGGCTCGCGCCCTCGGTGGCGGAGTGGAAGTGGGCCAGCAGGTACGGCGTCACGGCCTTGCCGCTCACCGCGTCGCGCTCCAGCCGGGCCAACCCTTCGGCGAGCGTACGGTCGTGCAGTTGTGGGTCGAGCTGTTCGTCGACGGGCAGCGGGTTGGCGACGATCAGACCACCGTGGTGCACGCCGTGCCGCTCGCGGGCGGCCAGCACCTCGGCGACCTGCTCCGGCGAGTCGACCGACCAGTCCAGGTCGAAGCCGCCGTCGGTGATGAAGAAGCCCGGGAACCGGCGGGTGCGGTAGCCCACCACGGCCACGCCCAGGGTCTCCAGACGTTCCAGGGTCGCCCCCACGTCGAGGATCGACTTGACCCCCGCGCAGACCACCGCGATCGGCGTCCGGGCCAGGGTGGTCAGGTCGGCCGACTCGTCGAAGGTCTGCACGGCCTCGCGGTGCACCCCGCCCAGGCCGCCGGTGGCGAAGACACCGATCCCCGCGGCGGCGGCCACGGCGCTGGTCGCGGCCACGGTCGTGGCGCCGTCCGCGCCGGTCGCGGCGGCCACCGCGAGATCGCGTACGGAAAGTTTGGTCACCCCGTCGGCGGTGGCCAGCCGGGTCAGCTGGCTGTCGTCGAGGCCCACCACGAGATCACCGCCGACCATGCCGATGGTGGCCGGCACCGCGCCCGCGTCCCGGACGGCCTGTTCGATCTGCCGGGCCACCCGGAGATTGTCCGGCCGGGGCAGGCCGTGCGAGACGATGGTGCTCTCCAGGGCGACCACGGGACGGCGCTCACGCAGCGCCCGGGCCACCTCGGCGCCGAGGCGAAGGGGAAAGTCGGTCACAATGGCCCACCGTAGCGTGCCGTCTCGGGCCCCTCAGGTGGACCGGGGTCCCGGTGACCTGCCAGACTTGTCGGTCGGAGGTGCAGACGTGAGTACAGAGGTTCTCGAACGTCCGGAGTTGAAGGACGCCGACACCGGTCCGGAGATGTTCCACTACGTCCGGAAGGAAAAAATCGCCGAAAGTGCCGTCATGGGCACCTTCGTCGTGGCGCTCTGCGGGGAGATCTTCCCGGTGACCAAGTCACCCAAGCCGGGTTCGCCGGTCTGCCCCAAGTGCAAGGAGATCTACGACTCGTACGCCGAGTGAGTCCGCGCCGGGCGCGTAGCCTGCGGCGGTGACCACCTCCACCGCCCTGCTCCTGGCCGACCTGGCCGGCGTTGCGGTCTTCGCCGCCTCGGGTGCCTCCGCGGCGGTGGCCAAACGGCTCGACCTGTTCGGTGTCGTCTTCGTCGGCTTCGTCGCCGCTCTCGGCGGCGGGATCGTCCGGGATCTCGTGATCGGCGAGGTTCCGCCGCTGGCCTTCGCCGACTGGCGGTACGCGGCCACCGCCGCGGTGATCGCAGCGGCGATCTTCTGGCTGCACCCGCAGTTCGCCCGGCTGCGCGCCACCGTGCTGGTGCTGGACGCGGCCGGGCTCGGCCTGTTCACCGTCACCGGCACTCTCAAGGCTCTCGACGCCCAGGTGCCGCCGGTCGGTGCCGGCCTGATCGGCATGATCACCGCGATCGGTGGCGGGCTCGGTCGGGACCTGCTGACCGGCGAGATCCCGGTGGTGCTGCGGCGGGAGATCTACGCTGTCGCGGCGCTCGCCGGCGCGATCCTGGTGGTGCTGCTGAACGGCCTCGGGCACGCCGGGCCGATCCCGCTCACCGCTGCGGCGATGCTGGTCTTCGGCGTACGCCTGGTGGCCCTGCGCCGGCGCTGGTCGGCGCCGGTGCCGCCGCTGCGGCCGCCGGGCACCGGCGCCCCCGGGCCGCCACCGGAGTGACCTGATCCGCGATCGGTCCGGGCGGAGTGCGGTGCCCGCGCCGGACCGGCGGTGAGCCGGCCCAGTGGTGAACAGCACGGACCGACCCGGTGTGGCGTCGAGTGGGGGCGCCAGCCGCCGCTGGTTATGCTGAGGCGGCCTTCGCCGCTACCGATGCGCGGAGGCGTTTTCGTGGGCGGCGGCTGGCATGCCCCTCGGCCCGGCCCCGCTGCTCGCGGTCGGGACATCGTGCGGTCGGAGAGGAGCCAACCCCGTGGCAGCCCGGACGCCGGCGCTCGAGACGTTTCCACCTCTACGGGCCTGGCAGCGCAAGGCGATGGTGGAGTACCTGCGCCGGCGTAGCGAGGACTTCACCGCGGTCGCCACGCCTGGCGCCGGCAAGACCACCTTCGCCCTGCGGATCGCCGCCGAGCTGCTCGCCGACGGCACCATCGAGGCGGTCACCGTGGTCGCGCCCACCGAGCACCTGAAGAACCAGTGGGCGGAAGCGGCGGCCCGGGTCGGCATCCAACTCGACGCGGCGTTCCGCAACGCCGACCTGCACTCCTCGGCCGACTTCCACGGCGCCGTGGTCACCTACGCCCAGGTCGGGATGGCGCCACAGGTGCACCGGCGGCGCACCATGACCCGACGGACCCTGGTCATCCTGGATGAGATCCACCACGCCGGCGACTCGCGTACCTGGGGCGACGGGGTCAAGGCGGCCTTCGAGCCCGCGGTACGCCGGCTGATGCTGACCGGTACCCCGTTCCGCTCCGACGACAATCCCATCCCGTTCGTCAACTATGAGCGCGGCGGGGACGGCCTGCTCCGGTCCCGGGCCGACTCGGTGTACGGGTACGCCGACGCCCTGCGTGACGGGGTTGTGCGGCCGGTGCTGTTCCTGGCGTACTCGGGGGAGACCCGGTGGCGTACCAACGCCGGGGAGGAGCTGGCGGCCCGGCTGGGCGAGCCGATGACGCAGGATCTGGTCGCGCAGGCCTGGCGTACCGCCCTGGACCCGGCGGGCGACTGGATGCCGCAGGTGCTCCGGGCCGCCGACGCCCGGCTGACGGTGCTGCGTGAGGCCGGCATGCCCGACGCGGGTGGCCTGGTCATCGCCACCGACCAGCAGACGGCCCGCTCGTACGCCAAGCTCATCGAGCAGGTCGCCGGGGAGAAGGCCGCCGTGGTGCTCTCCGACGACGTGGGCGCCTCGGCCCGGATCGCGACGTTCGCGGCATCTGAGCAACGCTGGCTGGTTGCGGTGCGGATGGTGTCCGAGGGCGTCGACATCCCGCGGCTGGCCGTCGGTGTCTACGCGACCAGTGCCAGCACCCCGCTGTACTTCGCGCAGGCGATCGGGCGGTTCGTCCGGGCCCGGCGACCCGGGGAGACCGCGTCGGTCTTCCTGCCCAGCGTGCCGCACCTGCTCGGGCTGGCCAGCGAGATGGAGACCGAGCGGGACCACGTGCTGGGCAAGCCGTCCGACCGGGAGGGCTTCGACGACGACCTGCTGGAGCGGGCCCAGCGCGACGACCAGGCCAGCGGCGAGTTGGAGAAGCGTTTCGCCGCGCTGTCCGCCACCGCCGAGCTGGATCAGGTGATCTTCGACGGTGCATCCTTCGGCACGGCGGCTCAGGCGGGTACGCCCGAGGAGGAGGAGTACCTGGGCCTGCCGGGGCTGCTCACCTCCGAGCAGGTGGCGGCGCTGCTGTCCAAGCGGCAGGCCGAGCAGTTGGCCGCCCAGCGGCGCCGGGCCGCCGAGCGACAGTCCGAGCCGTCTCCGGCGGCGGCCGCACCGGCACCGATGAGCGCCGCTCAGCGCCGAGTGGCGCTACGCCGTCAACTCAACGCCCTGGTGGCCGCCCAGCACCATCGCACCGGCCAGCCGCACGGCAAGATCCACGCGGAGCTGCGTCGCCTCTGCGGTGGCCCCCCCAGCGCCCAGGCCACCATCGAGCAACTGGAAGAGCGCATAGCCACCGTCCAAACCCTCTGACTCACCCCGTCCCGCCCCCACCCACCGCGGTCCCACCGCGGTCCCACCGCGGTCCCGCCGCGGTCCTACCGCGGTCCCGCCGCGGTCCTACCGCGGTCCCACCGGCGTTGATCATGAAGTTAATGCCATGGGCAAGCGCTTTTCTCGGCAATAACCTCATGATCAACGGCTCGGGGTGGGTCGGGTGGCTCGGGGTGGCTCGGGTGGGTGGGAAAGACGACCGGAGGCATCCGTTGGGATGCCTCCGGTCGGGTTATGTTCCGGCTGATGGGTCTCAGTTGGCCATCAGGTCGGCGCCGCGCCAGGTGAATTCCGGGTCCGTCGCGTACCGCACAGTGATCTTCACGAGATCTTCGGCGTACTTGTTCGCGTGGTGTCCGCAGAACACGAGCTCACTACCACCCGCGAGGGTGATCCGGAGCTTGCCGGCGGCATTGCAGCGGTCGCACCGTTCATCGGCGGCCGGGGGGCTCACCGTCTCGGGCGGCGGCGTGAGGGTCGGGGTCATCGCCTTCCTCCTCTGGTCGTCACCGATGAACACTCTCTTCGGTCTTGGTCACCTATCGTGCAACACCCTTGGCGGGCCTCGCCTTCCCTGTGTGCCCTCGGGGGACCGAGGTCACACCTGGCACGGACAGTGTGCCGTGCACCCAGGGTGTCACGTCAATGATCACATTCGGGCAACCGCCTGATCACCATCCGGCGTTGCCGTCAGGTGATCAAAACGACACGATCTGTTGACGGATGCTGATCAATCGAGGTAGTCCCGCAGCACCTGGGAGCGCGACGGGTGCCGGAGTTTGGACATGGTCTTGGACTCGATCTGCCGGATCCGTTCGCGGGTCACGCCGTAGACCTGGCCGATCTCGTCGAGGGTACGCGGCTGGCCGTCGGTCAGGCCGAACCGCAGGCGTACCACGCCCGCCTCACGCTCGGACAGGGTCTGGAGCACCTGCTGAAGCTGGTCCTGCAACAGCGAGAACGAGACCGCGTCGACCGCCACGACGGCTTCCGAGTCCTCGATGAAGTCGCCGAGTTGGCTGTCGCCCTCGTCGCCGATGGTCTGGTCGAGCGAGATGGGTTCCCGGGCGTACTGCTGGATCTCCAGCACCTTCTCCGGTGTGATGTCCATCTCCTTGGCCAACTCCTCCGGGGTGGGCTCGCGGCCCAGGTCCTGAAGCAGTTCGCGCTGGATCCGGCCCAGCTTGTTGATCACCTCGACCATGTGTACCGGGATGCGGATGGTGCGGGCCTGGTCGGCCATGGCGCGGGTGATGGCCTGGCGGATCCACCAGGTGGCGTAGGTGGAGAACTTGTAGCCCTTGGTGTAGTCGAATTTCTCGACGGCGCGGATGAGGCCGAGGTTGCCTTCCTGGATGAGGTCGAGGAAGGCCATGCCGCGGCCGGTGTACCGCTTCGCGAGCGAGACGACCAGCCGGAGGTTGGCCTCCAGCAGGTGGTTCTTGGCCCGCTCACCGTCGCGCGAGATCCAGAGCAGGTCGCGCTGCATCTCGCGGACGAGCTTCTCCTCGCCCTCGTCGGCCGCGCGCAGCCGCTCGGCGGCGTAGAGCCCGGCCTCGATCCGCTTGGCCAGCTCCACCTCCTGCTCGGCGTTGAGCAGCGGGACCTTGCCGATCTGCTTGAGGTACGCCCGGACCGAGTCCGCCGAGGCGGTCAGTTCGGCGTCCCGGCGCGCCTGCTTGAGCGCCTCGGACTCCTCGTCGTCCCACTCGAAGTCGTTGTCGGTGGCGGAGCTCGCGGCGTCGGCCTCGGCGGCCTGGGTCAGCTCGGCCGGCTCCTCGACCACCACGTCCTCGATCTCGGCGGCGAGCTCCTCCGGGTCCACCTCGCCCTCGGCAGTGCCCTCACCCTTGGCGGCCTTGCCGGCGGGCTTGGTCGCACTCGCCGCGGCGGCCACCGTCGCCTTGGTGGCCCGGGTGGTCTTCTTGGCCGGCCCGGCGGCCTTGGCGGCCACCTCGGCGGTGGTGCCGGCGGCCTTGCGCGAGGTGGCCTTCCGCGGCGCCGGGGCGGTCGAGGTCTCCTCGGCCGCGGGCGCCTGCTTCGGAGCGGGCGCGGCCTTCTTGGTGGTCTTGGCGGTGGTGGCCCGCGACGCCGGGGTCGCGGAGCGGGCGGCGGCGACCCGGCGGCGGGTGCTGGCCGAGCCGTCGACCACCACGGTCACCCCGGCCTCGGAGAGCGCTCGCAGGATCTTCTTGGCCTGGGCCGGAGTCACCTCGGCGGACTCGACGGTGCGCGCGAGCTGGGCCGACGTGAGCTGACCGCCGGCGCTCTGGGCGTGGGCGATCAGGGTGTCGGTGAGCGAGCGAACGTCGGCGCCGGTCTGGCGGGGTTCTGTCACGAATGACCTTCCGGAGGCGAAGAGCGAGCACGGCCGGATCGTCCGGCGCAGCGCGGGACACCGTGCCGGGCGATGTGATTAAGGACCTCGTGTCCCCGGTCGGCCGGTGGCCTGGCCGCCCGGGGCGCGTGGGCAGGGCTGAATTGTAACGCCGTCTGCGGCGATCGACCCGCGCCGCACGGCTGATCGGTGGTCGAGACCGCCGAATCGGTGTTCCTGTGGACTTTGTAAGGATGATACCCGCGTGGAACGCGGAAACCCGGCCGCGTGGGAAGGGACGGATGATGGACCACTCGGCGCCCCCGTCGTCGGAACTACTGGAGATCGCGATCGAGGTGGCGCGGGACGCGGCGGCCACCGCGTACCGGATGCGGGTCGAGGGTGTCTCGGTCGCGGCTACCAAGAGCACCGCCACCGATGTGGTGACCGCGGCTGACCGGGCGGTGGAGCGCCAGATCACCAAGGCCTTGCGCCGGCTGCGGCCGGCCGACGCCGTGCTGGGCGAGGAGTACGGCATGGCGGAGCGCGGCACGCAGCCGCCGGCGCGGGTGCGGTGGATCGTCGATCCCATCGACGGCACGGTCAACTACCTGTACGGGCTTGCGCACTGCGCGGTGTCGATCGCCGCGGAGGTGGACGGCGAGGTGGTGGCGGGTGTGGTCCGCAACATCCACACCGGCGAGGAGTGGACCGCGACCGTCGGCGGCGGCGCCTGGCGGGCTGGTCAGCGGCTGCGCTGCTCCACCGAATCCGACCTCGCCCAGGCGCTGGTGGTCACCGGGTTCGGCTACGACCCGCGACGTCGGGCCCACCAGGCCCGGGTGGTGGCGGAGTTGATCGCGCACGTGCGGGACATCCGTCGGCTCGGTGCCGCCGCCGTCGACCTCTGCCTGGTCGCCGAGGGGCGGGCCGACGCCTACTACGAGAAGGGCCTGGCAGCGTGGGACCAGGCGGCCGGCGCGCTGGTGGCCGCCGAGGCCGGGCTGCGGATCGGCGGGCTCAAGGGCCTGGCGCCCGGGCCGGACATGGTTGTCGCCGCCCCGCCGGCACTGTTCGACCCCCTGCACGACCACCTGGCCCGGTTGGACGCCGCCGGGGGGCCCTGACCCGACCGGCCGATCATCGCCGCGACCGTTCGCCCGGTCAGATCGACCCGTTCGGCCGGACGATCCGTCCCGCCGCCGGCCAAGGCGGACCGCTCAGCCCGATCACTTCTCGTTCACCACCGGGCAGGAACCTGGCGGGGCGACGGGGGCACCGAGGTCACCGAGGGACTGGTTGACCTCGGTGGTGGTGGCCAACTGCTGGAATTGGTTGCCGAGCACCACCCGGACGACGCCCGCGTCGTCGTAGCCGGGGTTGTACTCGAGCTTCGCGCGGCCCAGGAAGTACGCCTGCAGCAGGTGCGCCGACCCGACCCCCTGCGGGCCGTAGCGCAGCACCGCCACCGCGTCGATCTTCTTCTTCGAGTTGGCGTGCGACACCACCTGGAAGTCGCGGTTGCGAAAGTCGTCGCCGATCACGGCGGCCAGGCCGGGGCGATCCGTGCCGTTCAGCACCTTGATTTTGACGTCCTTGCGCTCGGGCAGCGTGACGTTGGCGCGCGGCCAGTCGTCGGGGCAGCCTTCCGCGATGCCGGCGTTGCTCTGGGTGTCCCGAACCAGGGCGACGACCACGAAGACCAGGGCGAGTACCGCCAGCAGGCCGACGGCAACGAGTGCTCGCACTCGCGCAAAGCTCATCAGTGCGCTCCCCGAAGTGGTGGGTGGCGGCGGCCGTCGACGGTGAGGCGTCCCGCCGGCCGTCGGGTACGCCGCTGAGGTTAGCGGTTGTCCGACCGTCGCGTGGAAACAGTCCGACATGCCGGCGCGCCATCCGATAACCGGGTAGTACTACCCCTATCTTCGTGTCGCCTGAGTCACATTGGGAACAACTTCCCGTCCAGGGGCGTACATCTCAGCCACGAGGGCGGTATACATGCCTCGCCCAGAGGGGGGGTAGGGTTCCGCGCTCGCCGGGGAAGATCCTCCGGCGACCTGATCCGAGCGGTCATCGGGTCAGGTGGCCGACACTAGCGGTGGCCGGCCTGCGGAACCGAAACAGCGTCGTCCGGCGTTACAACCGGAAGCGACAACATCGAAATGGGAGAGTGAAACCGATGGCCACCGACTACGACGCCCCGCGCCGCGACGAGGTCGACCTCGGCGAGGACAGCCTGGAAGAGCTCAAGGCCCGGCGTGTCGACTCGCAGTCGGGCGCCGTGGATGTCGACGAGGCCGAAGTGGCTGAGAGCTTCGAGTTGCCCGGAGCTGATCTGGCCGACGAGGAACTGACGGTCAAGGTACTGCCGATGCAGCAGGACGAGTTCCGCTGCGCTCGCTGCTTCCTGGTGCACCATCGCAGCCAGCTGGCCGTCGAGCGCAACGGCGAGTTGATCTGCCGCGAGTGCGTCTGACCGACGGATCGACAACACCGGCACATGCGGCGGCTCCCGGGTGGAGCCGCCGCTGCCCGGCTCGGCGAGCGCCGCGGGGGCCGACCTGATTCACTCGTAAGGCAGGCCGCCGTGCCGGCGGTCGTCCAGCCGAGAGGTCGGGACATGAGCGAGCGTGAGCGAGCGAATCATCGGCTCGGTGCGGTGGTGCCTCATGGCGGCACGGAGCGCAGCGGAGTGCCGGCATGAGCGGGCGTGAGCGAGCGAATCATCGGCTCGGTGCGGCATGAGCGAACGTGGTGGTGCCGTGGACGATGGCGAGCGTGGTGCGGACCAGTTGGGTGCGACGATCGCGGCGCTGACCGCCGACGGGATCGAGCCGGCCACCCGCCGCCAGCTGCTCGGTCGGCTCGTCGACCAGGCCCGGGCCCGCGGGGTCCGCGATCTGTTCAAACCGTGGACGGCGCTGCGCTGGATGGTCGAGGCGGTCGCCGAGATCGCCCCCCACGTGCCGGTCCGTGACCTGGCCACCCTGCGCCGGCACTTTCCCGATCTGGACGGCGAGGCACTGGCCGACCGGCTGGTGCGCAACGCGGCCCGGGCGACCGCGGGAGTCGGCGCGGCCGGTGGCGGTGCCTCCGCCGTGCAGTGGACGGTCGCGCCGAGCTTGTTGTCCGCGCCGGTCCTGCTCGCGGCCGAGACGGTGGCCGTGGTGGCGATCGAGCTGAAGCTGACCGGAGAACTGCACGAGGTCTACCGGGCCCCGCTGCCTGCCGGGGGTGCCCAGCGGACGGTGGCCCTGGTGCAGGCCTGGGCCAACCAACGTGGGGTCAACCCGATGATGCCCGGCGTGGGCGTCGGCGCTGTGCTGGGCACGGCCGCCCGGCGCGAGCTGCGGGAAACCCTGCTGAAGCGCTTCGGCCGGAACATGACCACGCTGGGCCCGTTCCTCACCGGTGCCGCGGTGGCCAGCTACCTGAACCGGCGGGCGACCCGAACGCTGGCCGACCAGCTCCGCGCCGATCTGCGTCGGCAGCGGCGCGGCCTGCCGGGTGCTCCACCGGCGCTGCCCGGCGCGCGCTGAGACGCAAACCGCCGGCTGGCGTACCGGTGCTGCCGGAGCAGGAGACGGGATGGCGGCGAGAGCCGCCTCGGCGAAAGGGCTGCGCTGCCCCTACGCCGGGATCAGTTCGTGGCCTGCCGGGCGGCCAGGATCGCCTCCGCCAGTTCGACCGGGCGCCGCGAGCTGACGACCCAGAACGGGGTGGGATCGGCCGGATCGTCGAGAACCACCTGGACCGCGCCGGAGATCCACGGCCGCTGGACCACGAAGGCCAGCGGATCCGCCCCGACGCCGAGCACCTCACGCCGTCCGTCGGCGTCCAACGGGATGGCGTCGGCGACGAACCGGACCGGCAGCCGGGCGTCGTCGACCCGCAACTCGCCGTCGCTGACCGCGACCCGGATCCGGCCCAGCCACACCAGCGCGCCGATCGCGGCCGGCAGCAGCACCGCGAACGGCAACCAGGCGCGTACGCCGATTCCGCCCATCCACACCTCGGCGGCGACCAGGGCGGCGGTGGCCAGCCCTGCGAGCCACAACCACCAGGGCAGGCGGAGCCGCTCGGCGTAGGCCCCGGATGCTGTGGTGGGGGAAGCAGACGGTGACTGGCTCACTCGTGCCAGGGTACGGCGCGGGCTGACCCGGGTACCGGGCAGGATGGCAGGGTCACCCCCAGCGGAACGGACGAAAGAGGGAAACCCGTGACCGACCTGGTGTCCGTGCCGGTCCGGCGGCTCGACCCCGAGCTGCCGCTGCCGGCGTACGCCCATCCCGGTGACGCCGGCGCCGACCTGGTGGCGGCGGCCGACGTCGAGCTGCCGCCCGGTGGCCGGGCGCTGGTGCCGACCGGCGTGGCGATCGCGCTGCCCGAGGGGTACGTGGGCCTGGTCCACCCCCGATCGGGGCTCGCGGCCAGACTCGGCGTGACGGTGCTCAACGCGCCCGGTACGGTCGACGCCGGCTATCGGGGTGAGATCCTGGTCAACCTGATCAATCATGATCGGGCCACGCCGGTGAAGATCTCCCGGGGCGACCGGATCGCGCAACTCGTTGTGCAGCGAGTGGCGCGGGCCGCGTTCCGGCCGGTGGACGAGTTGCCCGCGTCCGGACGCGGGACCGGCGGCCACGGCTCCACCGGTGGGCACGACGGCCTGGTGCCGCCGCCGGGGACGGGTGGCACGGACGGACGAGATGGCACCGTGGGTGCGAACAGCGGAGGGTGGACGCAGTGATCTTCTCCCGAAAGCGGGCCGCGGGACGACACGCCCGCGACGAGCGGGCCGCCGAGATGCCCGAGACCGCGGAGGGCGCCGAGGCGTCGCCGGCGGCGCCGGCGCGCGGGCCGTACGACGTCACCGAGGCACCCGAGGGCGTGCAGCGACTCGACCTGGGCAGCCTGCAGATCCCCGCGGTGCCCGACGTCGAGGTGCGGGTGCAGGCCGACCCGCAGGGTGTGATCCAGCAGGTCGTCCTGGTGCACGGACGAAGCGCCCTGCAGGTCGGTGTCTTCGCCGCCCCGCGTAGCGAGGGAATCTGGGACGAGGTGCGCGAGGAGATCCGCCAGTCGCTGTTCAACGACGGTGCCGCCGCCGAGGAGGTCGCCGGCGAGTACGGCACCGAGCTGCACGCCCGGGTGCGGGGCGAGGACGGCCCGACCGACCTGCGGTTCGTCGGCGTCGACGGGCCTCGCTGGATGGTCCGCGCGGTGTACCAGGGTGAGGCGGCCACCACCCCGGCTGCGGCCGGCCCGCTGGCCCGGTGTCTGGACGGGCTGGTCGTCGACCGGGGGATGGAGGCCAAGCCGGTGCGTGAGCCGCTGCCGCTGCGGCTGCCGCGTGAGGCGGATCAGCTGGGCGACCAGGCGGACGCGAACGCCCCGTCGACCCCTGGTGGCCGCTGATCGCGGTGATCCCGCCGACTGCCGGACCACCGGGACGGCCCCGGTCGGCGTACGCTGGCGGGAAGCCGTCCCGGCACCGCCGGGCCCCGGCGCCAGCCGGCCGGTGTGGAGAGGGTGACGCGGAGGTCATGACCGCCGACGAGGGGCGGGGTTCGCTGCGCCGGATGTTACGCCGGATCACCGCGAGCGAGGCCGAGATCGAGGCCCAGCAGCTGCAGCGGGAGAGTGCCCGGTGCGGAGCGGTGCCGGTGCGGCAGTGCGGGCGCGGGCAGATGGTCTCGGTCACCGGCCGGCTGCGTACCGTCGTCTACACGCCGCGGCTCAATCAGCCGGCGCTGGAGGCGGACCTCTACGACGGCAGCGATGTGCTGACGCTGGTCTGGCTGGGGCGGCGGCACATCATTGGCATCGAACCGGGGCGGCACCTGACCGCCCGGGGTCGGGTCGCGGTGCGGGACGACCGCAAAGTGATCTACAACCCGTACTACGACTTGGAGCCGTCGAAGTGAAGCTGCGGGCGAGGCGGATGGAAGGCCGGCGATGACCACAGAACAGCCCCCGGCCACCCAGCCGGAGACGGGGTCGGCGGAGGAGGATCGGCTGCCCACCGTCGCCGAACAGATGGCCGACCAGCTCGGCGGTTGGCGAGGGCTGTTCGAGTCGAGCGTCCCGGTGGTGGTCTTCGTGATCGCCAACATCGTCGGCGAACTGCGGCCCGCGGTGATCGCGTCGGTGACCGTGGCGGTGCTGATCGGCGCGCTGCGGCTGGCTCAGCGCCGGCCGGTGCGGCACGCCGTCAACGGGCTGTTCGGCATCGCCATCGGCGCCGCCATCGCCTGGCGTACCGGCGAGGCACGCGACTTCTACCTTCCCGGCATCATCTACGGCATCGGCTACGGGGTGGTGTTGCTGATCTCGGCGGCGATCCGGCAGCCGCTGGTCGGCTGGCTCTGGTCGGTGCTGGTGGCCAAGGGCAGTGCCGAGTGGCGCGACGACCCGAAGCTGGTCCGGACCTTCACCGGGTTGACCGTGCTGTGGGGGGTGGTCTGGCTGGCCAAGGTCGGTGTGCAGGCCGGGCTGTACATCGCCGAGCAGGACACGGCGCTCGGCGTGGCACGGCTGGTGCTGGGCTACCCGCCGTACGTCCTGCTGCTGTTGATCACGGTGTGGACCGTGCGCCGGGTCACCCGGCAGTCGCATCCGGGCGCGCAGCCGACGCCGCTGCCCGGCGGCTGACCGGCCGGGCCGTCACCGCGACTCGCGGGTACGTTCCACGCTGTCCGGGCCGAGCACCACCGCCCGTACGGCCTCCTCCATCTCGGTCGTGCAGACGAAGATCAGCTCGTCGCCGGTCTCGATCGGGTCGTCCGGGGTGGGGACCAGCACCCGCTTGCCGCGCAGGATCGCCACCAGCGCGGTGTCCCGGGGCAGCGGCACCGAGTGCAGTGGCTGGCCGACGTACGGCGCGCTCGGCGGCAACGTGATCCCCACGAGGTTCGCCTCGCTCTGCCGGAACGTCATCAGGCGGACCAGGTCGCCAACCGTCACCGCCTCCTCGACCAGCGCAGCCATCACCCGTGGCTTGCTGACCGCCACGTCGACGCCCCACTGCTCGGTGAACAGCCATTCGTTCTCGGCCCGGTTGACCCGGGCGACCACCCTGGGCACCGCGAACTCGGTCTTGGCCAGCAGCGACACCACAAGGTTCACCTTGTCGTCGCCGGTGGCCGCGACCACCACGTCGCAGTCGGCGAGTTCGGCCTCCTCGAGGCTGGTCAGCTCGCAGGCGTCGGCCAGAATCCAGCGGGCCTCCGGCACCCGGTCGGGTCGCAGCATCCGCGGCTGCCGCTCGATCAGCAGCACCTGATGGCCGTTCACGATCAACTCCTGGGCGATGGACCGACCCACGTTGCCTGCGCCGGCGATGGCGACCCGCACGATCAGTGCCCCCCTTCCGGCGCCGCCGCCACCACCGCGGTCACCGCGTCCGTCATGTCGTCGGTGACCAGCATGAAGACCTGGTCGCCCTCCTGCACCACGGCGGAGGCGGTGGGCAGCGTGCCGATGCCGAAGCGGATCAGGTACGCCACCCGGGCTCCGGCCGCCTGCTCCAGGGCCCGCACCGGTTGGCCGATCCAGTCCTTGTGCACCGGTACCTCGATGATGGAGACGGTGCTGGTCGGGTCGCGGAAGATCTCGACGTTGCCCTCGGGCAGCAGGTGCCGCAGCATCCGGTCGGCGGACCACCGGACGGTGGCCACGGTGGGGATGCCCAGCCGCTCATAGACCTGCGCCCGGCGCTGGTCGTAGATGCGGGCGGCCACCCGGGACACGCCGAACGTCTCGCGGGCCAGCCGGGCGGAGATGATGTTGGAGTTGTCACCGCTGGAAACGGCGGCGAAGGCGTCCGCCCGCTCGATGCCGGCCTGTCGGAGCACGTCACGGTCGAAACCGGCACCGGTCACCGTGATCCCGGCGAAGTCCGGGCCCAGCCGGCGGAAGGCGTCGGTCTCCTGGTCGATGACCGCCACCGAGTGCCCCCGGGCCTCCAGGTTGTGCGCCAGGGTGGAGCCGACCCGGCCACACCCCATGATCACGACATGCACGCTGCCTCCCAGGCTGCCCGTCGCCTCGTCGTCTGCGAGCCTGCCACGTCCGGAGCGCGGACGGGGACTTCGTGGACGAGGTTGAGGACTTCGCATAGGTTGCGCCGACGCTACCGGGTGGGTCCGTCCGCCGGCGGACGACCACCCCTCCCGGCGGCCGGCGCTGGCCGTACGCTTGCCGGTTGTGGCCCGATCCACTTCCCTGCTGAAGCGGCTGCTCGTCGGTCGACCGTTCCGGTCCGACCGGCTCAAGCACACCCTCCTGTCGAAGCGCATCGCCCTGCCGGTCTTCGCCTCGGACGCGCTGTCCAGCGTGGCGTACGCACCGGACGAGATCCTGCTGATGCTCTCCCTCGCGGGCGCCTCGGCCTTCGTCTTCTCGCCGTGGATCGCCCTCGCGGTCGTCGTGGTGATGCTGACCGTGGTGGCCAGCTACCGGCAGAACGTGCACGCCTACCCCTCCGGCGGTGGCGACTACGAGGTGGCCACGGTCAACCTGGGCCCCCGCTTCGGTGTCGGGGTGGCCAGCGCGCTGCTGGTCGACTATGTGCTGACGGTCGCCGTGTCGGTCTCCTCCGGGGTGGCGAACCTCGGCTCGGTGATCCCCTTCGTGGCCGACCACAAGGTGCTCATCGCGGTCGTCGCCGTGGCCCTGCTGACCACGGTCAACCTGCGCGGCCTGAAGGACTCCGGCATCGCGTTCGCCATCCCCACGTACGGCTTCATGATCGTCGTCATCGGCATGATCCTCACCGGGCTGGTCCGGATCGTCGTGCTCGGCGAGGATCTGCGCGCCCCCAGCGCCGACCTGGTGATCGCGGCCGAGTGGCACGACACCACCGGTTGGGCCATGGCGTTCCTGCTGTTGCGCAGCTTCTCCTCCGGCTGCGCCGCCCTCACCGGCGTGGAGGCGATCTCCAACGGCGTGCCGGCGTTCAAGGCGCCGAAGAGCCGTAACGCCGCCACCACGCTGCTGATGCTCGGCCTGGTCGCGGTGACCATGCTGGTCGGCATCGTCTGGCTGGCCCGGCTCACCGGGTTGCAGTTCGTCGAGAACCCGCGGATGCAGATCCTCTCCGGCCCTCAGGGGTACGTGCAGAAGACCGTCACCGCCCAGCTCGGCGAGACGATCTTCGGCTCCGGCTCGGTGCTGCTGTTCCTGGTCGTCGGGGTGACCGCCACGATCCTCTTCGTGGCCGCCAACACGGCCTTCACCGGTTTCCCGGTGCTCGGCTCGATCCTCGCCCAGGACCGCTACCTGCCCCGGCAGCTGCACACCCGGGGCGACCGGCTGGCCTTCTCCAACGGCATCCTCTTCCTGGCCGCTTTCGCGATCGTGCTGATCGTCGGCTTCCAGGCCGAGGTGACCAGGCTCATCCAGCTCTACATCGTGGGTGTCTTCGTCTCGTTCACCCTCTCCCAGGGCGGCATGATCCGGCACTGGAACCGGCTGCTGCGCACCGAGCGGGACCCGCAGGGACGCCGGCGGATGCTGCGGTCCCGGGCCATCAACGCCTTCGGCATGGCGATGACCGGCGCGGTGTTGATCATCGTGCTGGTCACCAAGTTCCTGCTCGGCGCCTGGATCGCCATCGTCGCGATGGGCGTGATCTACCTGCTGATGCTGGCCATCCGCCGGCACTACGACCGGGTCGCCGTCGAGCTGGCCCCGGACGACGGCCGGCCGGTGCTGCCCGCCCGCAACCACGCCATCGTGCTGGTCAGCAAGCTGCACCAGCCGACCCTGCGAGCCGTGGCGTACGCCCGGGCCACCCGGCCGGACACGCTCACCGCGGTCACGGTCAACGTGGACGACACCGACACCCGGCAGTTGCAGACCGACTGGGAACGGCGGGACGTGCCGATTCCGCTGACCGTGATCGACTCGCCGTACCGGGAGATCACCCGTCCGATCCTGAACTACGTGGCCGGCGTCCGCCGCGACTCGCCGCGCGACGTGGTCACGGTCTTCATCCCGGAGTACGTCGTCGGGCGCTGGTGGGAGCACCTGCTGCACAACCAGAGCGCGTTGCGGCTGAAGGGGCGACTGCTGTTCGAGCCGGGCGTGATGGTGACCAGCGTGCCCTGGCAGCTGGCCTCCACCGCCGGCAAGGACCTCGACCGGATGGACGCCACCCTGGGCCGCGGACCGGCCCGGGGACCCCGGGTCTCGCCGCGCAGCACGCTGCCGCCGAGCGCCCCGCCGGCGAGCAGCGTCGTCGATCAACAACAACAGGAAGGCGGTGAGCCGCGGTGAGCGCCGAGCGCGGCGGGATGGTGGGCCTGGAGGAGGCCGAACGGGTCGAGTTGACCGTGGCGGCGGTCGCCCCCGGCGGGCACTGCGTGGCCCGGGTGAACGGCCAGGTGGTCTTCGTCCGGCACGCGCTGCCCGGCGAGCGGGTGCTGGCCGAGGTCACCGAGGTGCACCGGGGCTTCGTCCGGGCCGACGCGGTGGCCGTGCTGGAGGCCGCGCCCGAGCGGGTCACCCCGCCCTGCCCGTACGCCCGGCCGGGCCGCTGCGGCGGTTGCGACCTGCAGCACGTCGCCCCGGAGGCCCAGCTGCGTTGGAAGGCGGCCGCCGTGCGGGAGCAGCTCATCCGCCTCGGCGGCCTCGACGAGACCGCGTGCGACGCGCTGGACGTACGGGTCGAGGCGTTGCCGGGCGGCCAACTCGGCTGGCGTTCCCGGGTCCGGTACGCGGTGGATGCGGCGGGCCGGGCCGGCTTGCTCAAGCACCGCTCGCACGAGGTGGTGCCGATCGACCGTTGCCTGATCGCTCACCCGGCCATCCAGGAACTGCCGGTGCTCACCTCGACCGGGGCCAACTGGCCGGACGCCGAAGCGGTGGAGACCGTCGCCTCCACCGGGGGCGACGTGGCGGTGCTCGCCGTCGCGGCGGGGCGTACCGACCTGGTGCAGGGCCCGCAGCGGGTCCGGGAGCGGGCCGCGGGCCGGCAGTGGCGGCTGCCCGTCTCGTCGTTCTGGCAGGTGCACCCGGCCGCCGCGGACACCCTGGTCGACGCGGTGCTGGAGCTGACCGGGCCGCGAGTGGGGGAGACGGTGTGGGACCTCTACGGCGGGGCCGGGCTGTTCGCGGCGGCGCTGGCCGACCGGGTCGGTCCCGGCGGGCGGGTGACCCTCGTCGAGGCGGCCGGCGACGGGATCGCGGCGGCCCGGGACAATCTGGGCGATCTGCCCCAGGTCGAGGTGGTGGCGTCCCGGGTGGAGAAGGCCCTGGCCCGCCGCCGGATCACCGGCCCGGTGGACGTGGTGGTGCTCGACCCTCCGCGATCGGGGGCCGGCGCGCGGGTGGTGCGCGACGTGGTCGCGGCCGCGCCCCGGGCCGTGGCGTACGTGGCCTGCGACCCCGCCGCGTTCGCCCGCGACCTGCGGGTCTTCGGTGATCTCGGCTGGCGGCTGGCGGCGCTGCGCGGGTACGACCTGTTTCCGATGACCCGGCACGTGGAACTGGTCGGGCTGCTGTTGCCGGGTGGTGAGTGTTAAAAGGGGGCCCTTCCTCTACCGCAGGCGTTAAGAAGGGGCCCTTCCTTGCACCGGCTGCGGTGCGGGCGAGGGCCGATAGACTCTGCGGTCATGAGTGTTGATGAGGATACGGCCAACCAGGGCCGGCTGCTGGCCGCGGTGCACGGTCCCCAGGACGTCAAGCGGATGTCGGGCACCGACCTGAACATCCTCGCCGCCGAGATCCGTGACTTCCTGATCGCCAAGGTGTCGCGCACCGGCGGGCACATCGGCCCCAACCTGGGCGTGGTGGAGCTCACCCTGGCCCTGCACCGGGTGTTCGACTCCCCTCGTGACCGGCTGCTCTTCGACACCGGCCACCAGTCGTACGTCCACAAGATCATCACCGGTCGGCAGGCCGGCTTCGACCAGCTGCGCCAGCGCGGCGGGCTCTCCGGCTACCCCAGCCAGGCCGAGAGCGAACACGACATCATCGAGAACTCGCACGCCTCCACCGCCCTGTCGTACGCCGACGGGCTGGCCAAGGCGTACGCGCTGCGCGGGGAGTCGCGCAGCGTGGTGGCCGTGGTCGGCGACGGGGCGCTGACCGGCGGGATGT
Source organism: Micromonospora sonchi (assembly GCF_014646235.1). Classification (GTDB taxonomy): domain Bacteria; phylum Actinomycetota; class Actinomycetes; order Mycobacteriales; family Micromonosporaceae; genus Micromonospora; species Micromonospora sonchi. The sequence goes on from NZ_BMNB01000007.1 coordinate 98,337, forward strand.
GCTGGGAGGCGCTGAACAACATCGCCACCGCCGGCAACCCGCTCGTCATCGTCGTCAACGACAACGGTCGGTCGTACTCGCCGACCATCGGCGGACTCGCCGACCACCTCTCGACCCTGCGGCTGAACCCGGGCTACGAGAAGGTCCTCGACACCGTCAAGGACGCGCTCGGCTCGACCCCGCTGGTCGGCAAGCCGATGTACGAGGTGCTGCACGCGGTCAAGAAGGGCATCAAGGACGCGGTCGCGCCGCAGGCCATGTTCGAGGACCTCGGCATCAAGTACGTCGGCCCGGTCGACGGGCACGACGTCGCCGCGGTCGAGGCGGCGCTGCGGGCGGCGAAGCACTTCGGCGGTCCGGTGATCGTGCACGCGGTCACCCGCAAGGGATACGGCTACCGCCCGGCCGAGGAGGACGAGGCGGACTGCTTCCACGGCCCGGGTGCGTTCGACGTGAAGACGGGCCAGTTGGTCGCCGCGCCGGCGGTGAAGTGGACCCACGTCTTCGCCGACGAGTTGGTCGCGATCGCCGACGAGCGGCCCGACGTGGTGGGCATCACCGCCGCGATGGCCGAGCCGACCGGCATCGCGAAGATGGCCCGCAAATACCCGGAGCGCACCTACGACGTGGGCATCGCCGAGCAGCACGCCGCCACCTCGGCGGCCGGGCTGGCGCTCGGTGGGCTGCACCCGGTGGTGGCGGTCTACGCGACCTTCCTCAACCGGGCCTTCGACCAGGTCCTGCTGGACGTGGCGATGCACAAGCTGCCGGTCACCTTCGTGCTGGACCGCGCCGGCATCACCGGCCCCGACGGGCCGAGCCACTACGGCATCTGGGACATGTCGGTCTTCGGGGTGGTGCCCGGTCTGCGGATCGCCGCGCCCCGCGACGCCGCCACGCTGCGCGAGGAGCTGCGTGAGGCGGTCGCCGTCGACGACGGCCCCACCGTGGTCCGCTTCCCGACCGGAGCGGTCGCCGCCGACCTGCCCGCCGTGCGCCGGGTCGGTCCGGTGGACGTGCTGGCCGAGTCGACCCGTACCGACGTGCTGCTGGTCGCCGTCGGCGCCTTCGGCCAACTGGGCATGGACGTCGCCGCCCGGGTCGCCGAACAGGGCTACGGGGTCACCGTGGTCGACCCGCGCTGGGTCCGCCCGATCCCGGCCGAGCTGGTCGAGATGGCCGCCGAGCACCGGCTCGTGGTCACCGTCGAGGACGGCGTCCGGGCCGGCGGCGTCGGCGACGCGTTGGCCCAGGCCATGCGGGACGTCGGTGTCCGGGTGCCCCTACGCGACCTGGGCGTACCGGCCGACTGGCACCCGCACGGCTCCCGCGCCCAGATCCTGGCCGACCTCGGTCTGACCGCCCAGGACGTCGCCCGCGACGTCACCGGCTGGATCTCCCGCCTCGACACCCACCCCGTCGACCCCCTTCCCCTGAGCACCCCCTCCCCCAACTAACCCCCCACCCACCCCCCACCTGCTTTCCCGCGCCGATCTTGCACTTTCGGTCGCCGTTACGCGGCAGATGCCCCTTTTGCGGCGACGAAAAGTGCAAGATCGGCGCAGCGGGGAGGTGGGGCAGCGGGGAGGTGGGGAGGGAGGGGGAGCGGCGCAGCGGGGGAGTAACGGGTCAGCGGCGGGGGGAGCCGGCGGAGCGGTAGTGGGTTTTGTCCTCGGCGGCGAGGCTGAAGGTCTCGCTGCGGTCGGGTCGGGGGACCACGACCAGGCCGGGGCGGTCGACCAGGCGGGTCGTGTTCGGCGGCGCCGACAGCGTGGTGTCCTTGGTGGAGCGCCAGCTCAACACGACCAGTGGCTGGTCCGGCACCGGAAGTTCGTAGACCTGCAACGCGTTCGTCCGGTCGGCGGGGGAGAACACCACCGGGCCGTCGCCAGCTGATCGGTAGACGACGGCGCTCATCGCGCCCTCGGCGGTCTCCCAGGTCAGCTGCTCCAACTCGGCCGGCTCGCCACCGTCGAGCGCCACCTCGCCGAGAGTGCGGATGGCCAGTTTCGACTTCGGCCAGGACGCCGGCACCAACTGCGGGGCGTTCCGATCCGCGACGCGTCGCGTGACGCTGCCGAACGGGCCGTCCGCACGGGCCAGCTGGCAGGTGTCCAGACCCGACAGGGCCCGCCTGCCGGAGCCGCTCTCGTCGCGAACCAGCGGGTACCGGGGGTCCGCGGTGCCGGTGCCGAGGTCGAGCAGTCGGTCGGCGGCCCGGCCCCGGGGCAGCGACTCGGTGGACCGCAGCGCGGCCGTCACCGTCACCGCCCGGCACGCCGGCACGTCGACCGGATCGGTGAGGCCGTCGGTGCCGGACAGCGCGCTGCCGTCCGGGCCGAGGAGCCGGCGGACCCGCTCCGAGGTGAGGTAGCGCCGCCCGTCGGCGATCTGCACCGGCAGCACGTCGGAGTAGACGAGGTAGCCCGGATCGGTGTACTCGGTGGCGTGGGTGACCGCGTACCGGTCGCCGTCGGCGGTGAGCTGGAGCAGCCAGGAGGCGGCCTGGCCGGGCACCTGGGCGGCGACGAGGGCCAGTGGGACGCCGCCGACCTCGCCGGAGAAGAGAATGCCGGACGAGGGCACGTGGACCCGGTCGTCCACAGGCGAGCGCCAGTCGCGTACCGCTCTGGTGACGGCGGCCGTCACCGTCGCGTCCTCGATCAGTGAACCCCGTGGGGGCCAGACGGTCAACGAACCGTCCATGCTGTCGTACCCGATCCGCAGGTCCTGTGGCCGGCGCTCGGCCACGGGCCCGCACGCGGTAACGGCGGCCAGCAGGGCTGACAGGCTGATGGCCGTCACGCCGCGCCAGCGGAATGAAGCCACCTGTTACGCCCCCGATCGACTCGGTCGTCGTGTATCGGAGGGCAATAGTACGAGACGTCCCGGCGGTCCTCCGCGTCGCCTCACGCTGCGTGGCGCCCACCGCACGCCGACCGCACGACGGCCGCAGCCGATGCCGGGTCGACTTGGGAGCAATATCCCTACTCGGGTAGACTCCGCCGACTGTGACGCCTGCTGAGACCCGCGCCGCAGCATCGCCAGAATCCGACGTCGTCGTGGGCTCGCCGACCGAACCGGTCACCGTCAGTGAGAGTGTGCGGCACTCCGAGCGTACGCTGCACTCCGCTTCTGCCGCCGGCGCTGCCGTCACGGGCGCTCCGGTTATCGGCGCTCCGGCGGCCGGCGGCTCCGCGACCGCTCCCACCGTCCACCCGGGTCGGAGTGCGGCGGCCGGCAGACTGGCGGCCCGATGGCGCCGCTTCCGGTGGACGCGCCGCCGGGTGGACCTGGCGGTCTTCGGCGGGTTCCTGCTCGTCGCGGTCTGGGTGACCAGCCAGATCTGGGTGGACCCGGCCGGCCGGGTGGCCTCGCTCTACACCAGCGACCCGGCCCAGGTGCAGTTCTTCCTCGCCCACTCGGTACGGGTGGTGCTGCACGGCGAGTTCCCGTTCTTCACCGAACAGTTCAACTACCCGGACGGGGTCAACCTGATGGCCAACACGGCCATCCTGGCGCTGGGCATCCCGATGGTGCCGGTGACCCTCCTGTTCGGACCCGCCGTCACCTTCGTGGTGCTGGTGACGCTCGGCCTCGCCGGCACCGCGTGGGCCTGGTACCACGTGCTGTCCCGGCACGTGGTGAGCAACCGGCTCGCCGCCGTGGTGGGGGGATGGCTCTGCGGGTTCTCGCCGGCGATGCTGTCGCACGCCAGTTGGCACCCGAACATCATCAGCCAGTTCCTGCTGCCGTTCATCGTCTGGCGGGTGATGGTGATCACCCGGTCCACCCGGCCGTACCGGGATGGCGCGCTGCTCGCCCTGCTGGTCACCGCGCAGGCGTTCATCAACGAGGAGATCCTCCTCTTCACCGCGATGGGCTGCGGGATCTTCCTGATCGCGATGGTGGCGCAGCGTCCCGGGCTCTGGTCGGCGGCCTGGCGTCCGCTGGCCAAGGCGCTGGCGACCTGCGCGGTGGTCGCCGGCGCGCTGCTGGCGTACCCGCTGTACATCCAGTTCGCCGGGCCGATGGCCTACCACGGCCTCAGCGACGCCGTGCGGGACTACGGCAACGACATCGCCGCCTACCTCGCCCCGGGCTCCCCGACCATCGGCGGCAACCAGCGGGCGAACGTCGACCTCGCCCCGAACTACTCCGAGGAGAACGCCTTCTTCGGCTGGAGCCTGGCGCTGATCGCGGTCGGGATCGTGCTCTGGCTCCGCCGGGAGATGCTGGTCCGGGCGCTCGCGGCGACCGCCGCCTTCTACACCGTCCTCTCCCTCGGCGAGCGCATCACCTGGTGGGATCGGGAGCTGATGATCGGCCCCTGGGAATGGCTGGTCCGGTTGCCGCTGCTCGACGCGGTGGTGCCGACCCGGTTCGGCATGATTACCAGCGTGGTGGTGGCGATCCTGCTGGCGCTGGCCATCGAACGCAGCCGCACGTTGGACCTGGACCGGCGCGTCGTGCGTACGCTGACCGCCGCCGGCCTGGTGCTGGCCCTGCTGCCGATCGCACCCATGCCGTTGCCGATGACCTCCCGGCCGCCGGTACCCGAGTTCATCACCTCGGATCGTTGGCGTGCCTACGTCGGGCCGGAACAGACGCTGGTGCCGGTTCCGGTGCCGAGCATGGGCAACACCCACGGCATGCGCTGGGCCGCCGCCACCAACCTCGACTTCAAGATGCCCGGCGGCTACTTCCTCGCCCCGCGCAACGGCAACACCGGTGACCCGGGCCGCTTCGGTGGCCGACCGAGCGGCATCGGGAAACTCCTCGAGGAGGTCGCGTCGACCGGGCGGACGCCGGAACTGGACGACCGCCAGCGGCGCCGCTCCCTCGACGAGCTGCGGCACTGGAAGGCGGCCGTTCTGGTGCTGCCGGTCCGGCAGCCGCACTCCGAGCCGCTGCGGCAGACCGTCGAGCAACTGGTCGGTCCGGCCCGGCTCGAACTGGACGTCTGGGTGTGGGACGTACGGCCGCTGACCGACCCGAGGAGCTGAGCGGCGGCCGGTGGCGCGTGGCTGCTGAGCCGTACGCCACCGACGAGCCGGGCCGTCAGCTCTTCGTCCGCGGCTGCGCCCTCAGCTCTTCGTCTGTGGTTGCGTCGTCAGCTGTTCGTCCGCGGTTACCGGTGTCAGGCCTCGCCGGCCGCGTGTTCGGCGAGGAACGCTCTCGCTGAGCGCGCGTTCCGCAGGGCCGTGACGGTCACGACCCCGAGCACACCGACGAAGACCACGGCGAGGATGACGAAGCCGGGGGCCCACCGGAGGAACGCCTGCGCGACCTGCAGCATGGCCATGCCGCCCAGCGGCAGCGCGAACGCCGGTTGGTCGATCAGATGCTCCGCGACCAGGGGCAACAACGGCCGATCCTCGTCCCGGCGCAGCGCGGTGCCGCGTACCTGCCGGACCAGTGCCCGCCGGCGGGACCAACCCTTCGCCCACAGCCGGGAGCGGGCGTTGCGCCGGTAGTGGCCGCTGTGCCCCAGCCACAGGAAGCCACCGGTCGTCGTGGCCAGCCCAGTGCCGAAGAGGAGGATACCGAGGGCGCTCGCCCAGTCCGGCGGGTCACCGCTGATGAACCGCGGATCGTGGGAGTCGATGCCGGACGCGACGAGCCCGGCGGCCAGGATCACGGCCGTCCCCGCGACCGTCAGCGCGATCACCAGCAGCAGGAACCGGCCGGGCCCCCGCCGCACCCACCTGTCCAACGACTCCAACGGTCCGCCGTCGTTCATGTCCACACCGCCGTCCATCCGCGACGCTCACCACAATCCTCGCCACGGGCGGCGCCCGCTCTCGCGGCCGGCGCCCGCTGGATGTTAATAGGGGGCCCTTTCTCTACCGGAGGCGTTAAGAAGGGGCCCTTCCTTACACCCTTACGCCCGGTCGCGGACGTTCCAGAGCCAGACGTCGTCGACGCGCTGCGGCTCGCCGAGCAGGGCGGTCATCAGGTCGCGCAGCACCGCTTCCTTCGGGTGGGCGCCGAGCACCACCACCGAGGCCCGCCAGAAGCGCAGGTCCTCCACTGCCTGCCGGCGGTCCTCGTCGGTCAGGTCGGGCAGCTCGCCGGCGTCCATCGTGCGGTAGATGAGGGTGCTGGTGGGCCGGTTCGGTGCGCCGAAGACGCCTGCGCCGTCCTGGTTGGGGCCGATGAAGTAGCCGGCCGGGATCGGGAACTCGTGCTGGGTGAGCGCGCTCCAGCGCAGTGTGGACAGGCCGTGCACGTTGCTGGGGATGGGCACCGGCACCAGCGCGCGGCCGTCCGGCACGTAGGCCCGCCAGGCGCCGGTGGTGATGAAGGCCGGCGGCGGGTCGACCGGCTCGGCCGGCAGCGGGGTGGGGAGCAGCGGCAGCACGGCGAGCGTGATCGCGGCGTACCCGATCCCGCGCTGCCAGCGGGGACGGTGCCCGACGGTGGCCACCGGCTTTCCGGCGCGTGGCGCCGCGTCCGCCGCTGGCTCCCCGGCGCGCGGTGCCGGGATCGGCGAGCGGCGGTTGCCGGCCACCGCGTCCCAGGCCAGTGCGAGCAGGACGCCGAGCGCGGCGGTGGTCACCAGGGTCAGCCGGGTCGGCATCATCATCTCGACCAGCGGCAGATCCGCCGGGATGTACGACCACGGGCCGGCGGTCCCGGTCAGCTCCCCGTTGAACCGGATCTCCGGGCCGAGCGAGGCGACCGAGAAGACCACCGTCAGCACGGCGAGGATCCGGGCGATCAGCGAGCGGCGGACCAGCAGCGCCAGGGCCACCACGGAGAGCAGCATCAGCGGCCAGCCGAACCAGGTGTTCTGCTCGGTCAGCCCGATGGTCGCCTCCACCGCCTCGTCGCCGGCGATGGTGTCGCGGGGAAAGGCGACGAAGGCGGCGAGGTCCTCGCCCCAGCTGTGGAACACCCCGCCCTGCAGGCCACGGTAGGACTGCGGGCCGTTGAACTGGTACCAGATCGGGTAGGCGGCGAGCAGCAGGGCGAGTCCGCCACCGACGCCGAGTCCCGCGCCGAACGTGCCGGCGCGCTGCCACGCCGCGCGCGGTCGCATGATCGCGTACGCGATCACGACGACCAGGCAGGCCAGCGCCGTGAGCAGCAGCATCTCCTCGTTGATGAAGATCTGGTACGCCACCAGCAGGCCCAGCACCAGCCCGTTGCGGCGCCACCGGCCCGGTTCGGTCAGCCGGAACACCCGCACCACGATCAGCGGGAGGAGGAAGTTCGAGACGAAGTTCGGCTGGCCGTTGGCGTGGTGCACGATGCCGGGGGCGAAGCCGAGGAACGCGCCACCGACGAAGGCGGCGGCCCGGGAGCGGACCAGGTGCCGGGAGAGCATCCAGTACGAGGTGCCGGCGGTGGCCGCCATTGCGCCGCCCAGGTAGAGCGCGTACACCACCTGGGGGCCGAGCAGCCAGGTGAGCGGGGCCAGCGGCAGGGTCACCCCGAGCAGCGAGGTGTTGGCCATCATGTTCACCCCGTCGGGGGCGTTCTGCCGCATGCTGAACAGCGGATTCTCCAGGTGCAGCACCGAGTACGCACCGTGCGAGAACAGCCACTCGAACCAACTGTGGTCGGTGGGCAGATGCGACGACACGCGGTTGTTCACGTCCACCCAGTAGTTGAGGCAGACGAGGACACCGAGCAGCACGTACGCTCCGATGGCCAGTACGTCGCTGCGCGCCGGCCAACGTCGGGGGCGTCGTGTCGGCGGTTGCGCCTCGACGGTCTCGGAGACGGGGTTCAGCGAGGGGTCTACCACCGGCACAGCCACGACGGGCCATCGTACAGGCGGGGTGCCGGGGCACCCGACGGCCATGAGGGCGCGTACCGGGTGCGCGGCGGGGGAGGACGACTGTGACGTTGATCGACCTCGGTGAGCGGACCGGGCCGACCGACCCGGAGCGGCCGCGACGGCGGGGCCCGTCCGGCAGCCGCTGGCTGTGGGCCGCGCTGGTGGCGCTGGTCGCGTTGCTGATCCTGGCCGGTGCCGCGCCGCCAGCCCCCCGGATGCACGCGATCCTGCCGTCCTCGCTGGCCGCCCAGGTGCACCTCACCGGAGACCAGATCCTCACCGTCGTGCCGGTACGCGAGGTCACCGACGGTAGCCAGGAACTGCTCGCCTACCGGAGGCCGGAACGTGCCACCGGGTCGCCGCAGCGGCTCACCCCACTGTGGCGGATGCCCGTGGCGCCCGACTACCGGGTCGACACGGCCGACCGCGTGGACGGCTCCGGGCTGGTGCTCTCCCTTGTCGGGGCGGAAAGCGAGGTCGAGACCCTGCTGCTGGACAGCCGGACCGGGCAGCTCCGCTGGCGGAAACCCGGAGCCGCGATGCTCGACGCGTCGGGCCGGGTGATCCTGGAACGGTCCGACGGGCGGGGGCTGATAACGCTTGCCGTGGTCGAGTTGGCCAGTGGTCGCGAACTGTGGTCGGTGCCGTCGAAGGCGAGCTGGGCCAGCTATCACAAGCGAGAAGGGGTTGTCGACGCCATCGTGCTCTCCGGGGCGGCCGGTGCCGTCGAGGTGCTGGACCCGGAGACCGGCGCGCTGCGGGACACCATCCTGGCCATCGGCGACGTGTCGCGCGGTTACCAGCACGCGTGGGTGATCGGTGACCTGATTCTGGCCCGCAACGTGACGGGCGTGGTCGCCTACGACATCGATGGACTGGTCCGACGCTGGCAGACGGCTGGCTCGCCGGTCGAATGGATCGCCCCGTGCGGCGCTTTGCTCTGTGCGCGCGACATCGACGGTGACGCACACATGCTGGACCCGGCGACCGGAGCCATCCGGTGGAGCTTCCTCGACGACCTCGACATCCTGCGCGCCGGCGACCGACGTGCCCTGGTGGCCGATTACCGGATCAGCCGCGGGCTGCAGGTGGCGACCGTCGATGCGGGGACGGGGCGGATCGCGGCCGATGACGGCACCTGGGACCTGGTCCACGAGGTCGATCACGCCTCGTACGTGCTCGGGACGCGGCCCATCCCCAACGTCGGCGTGGTGCTGGCTCGGCTCGACCCGGCGCATGCGCAGCCGCGGCGCATCGACATGCTGCCCGGTGCCACTGGCAACTGCACATACCGGGAGGACCTGATCGCCTGCCGCCGCCAGGACGGCGACTTCGGGGTGTGGCAGCTGCGTGACTGACCGCAGCTCACCGGGTGGACGCTGCGCCGGGCACGACCGGCAGTGGCACGCCGGACGGCCGTGCCCAGGCATTGGTGCCGCAGCCCGACCCAGCCGCCCGGCGGCGTTGGCGGGCAACCGGCGACACCGGCCCGTCGGCGGTACGGCACCTTGGCCACCGGCGTTAGGTTGTCGGTGGTGTGGTCGGTGGGACGCGGGCGCGTGCCGGATGCGCGGTGGGAGGGAAGAGCGTGACGTTGATCGACCTCGGTGAGCTGACCGAGCCGACCGGTCCGCCACCGCCGCGCCGCCGACGCCCGGCCGGCAACCGGTGGCTGCCGGCCGCGCTGGTGGCCTTGGCCACGCTGCTGACCCTGGCCGGTGCCGCGCCGCCGCCCGCCCGGGTGCACGCGACCGTGCCGGCCGGCCTCGGTTCCGACGTGTTCATCGCGCAGGGCCAGATCTTCGCCGTCACACCGCTGCCCGGGGTGACCGACGGCAGCCAGGAACTGACCGCCTACCGGTGGCCGGAACAGGCCACCGTCAGGCCGCAACGGCTCACCCCGCTGTGGCGGGTGCCGGTGCCGACGGCCAGGCAGGTCGTTGCGGTGCAGCCGGTCTCCGCCGACGCCGTGCTGGTCTCCACCCTCCGGCGGTTCACCGCGACCGCTTCGACCCCCACCGAGACCGTGCTGCTCGACCCTCGCACCGGGCAGGAACGCTGGCGGGTGCCCGGTATCGCCACGCTCGACGCGTCGGGCCGCGTACTGCTGCGCACGTGGCCGGTGGAGGAGCCGCTCGTGCTGCGGGCGGTCGAGCTGGCCAGCGGTCGCGAGCTGTGGTCGAGATCGCTGCCGGGGGTCTGGGTGGACCACCACGAGCGCGCCGGCCTGATCGACGCGATCATTGTGTCAACAGTGGCCGGCGACATCGAGGTGCTGGACCCGGAGAGCGGGAAGGCCCGGCACCGTCTGCCCGCAGCCGACGACCTGGCCGGCTATCAGCAGACGTCGGTGGTCGGTGACCTGCTGCTGGTGGTCCGCAACTCGCGGACCGTCACCGCGTACGACCTGGACGGACTCACCCGACGGTGGCAGTCCGTCGTGCCGCTGGCCGACTACGTCAACCGGTGCGGCGCACTGCTCTGCGCCCGGGTCAACCGGGGTGGTGGGCAGTTGCTCGATCCGGAGACCGGAGCCGTGCGGTGGGGCAGCCCCGAGGACGTCGACGTCATGCTGGCCAGCGATACCCGGGTCCTGGCGGTCGACAGCGGTGCCGGCGATGCCGGGAAGATCGTCGCGATCGACCCGGGGACCGGGCAGGTGTCGACCGACTACGGCACCTGGCACCTGGTCGTCCACTACGGCTACGACCAACAACTGCTCGGGGTGCAGCAGCGGCCCGACGTCGGGCTGGTGGTGGCCCGGCTCGATCCGGCCGAGGCGCGACCTCGGATCGTCGACGTGCTGTTCGGCGCCACCGGCGACTGCCAGCACCGGTACGGACTGATTGCCTGCCGCCGCCAGGATGGTGACATCGGGGTCTGGCGGCTGCCCGACTGACCACAGGTCACCGCCCGGCCCCGGGCCGGTAGGCGGCTTGGCCGGCCCCGGGCCGGTTGGCGGCTTGGCCGGCGGCGCTAGGTTGGCGGTGGTCGCGGGCGGAAGGAACTGGACATGCGGGTACTGGTGGTCGAGGACGAACGCAACCTCGCCGACGCGATCGGGCGCGGTTTGCGCAAGCGCGGAATGGCGGTGGACATCGCCTACGACGGCGACAGCGGTCACGAGATGGCCTTCGTCACCCGCTACGACGTGGTGGTGCTCGACCGCGACCTGCCCGGGATGCACGGCGACCAGATCTGCGCGGAGCTGGCCGTCTCCGGCGCGTTGACCCGGGTGCTGATGCTCACCGCCAGCGGTACGGTCGCCGACCGGGTGGAGGGCCTGCAGCTCGGTGCCGACGACTATCTGCCCAAGCCGTTCGCCTTCGACGAGTTGGTCGCCCGGGTGCAGGCGCTGGGCCGGCGGGCCACCCCGGCGGCCCCGCCGGTGCTGGAGCTGGCCGACCTGGTCGTGGACCCGGCCCGGCGCATCGCCACCCGGGGCGGGACGCCGGTGGAGCTGACCAACAAGGAGTTCGGCGTGCTCTGCGAGCTGCTCAAGGCGCGCGGCGCCGTGGTGTCCAGCGAGGAGCTGTTGGAGCGGGTCTGGGACGCCAACACCGATCCGTTCACCACCATCGTCCGGGTCACCGTGATGACCCTGCGTCGCAAGCTCGGCGACCCTCCGTTGATAGAGACCGTGGTGGGAGCCGGCTACCGGACCGCCGAGGTGTCGGCGTGACCCACGTGTTGCGGCGGCTGCGGTCCCGGCCCGGCCTGCGGCTGCGGCGGCCCAGCCTGCGACCCACCCTGCGGCTGCGGCTGACCCTGCTCAACGGCGTCCTGCTGGTCGGCGCGGGCGTGCTCCTGATGCTGCTGGCCTGGCTGCTGGTGCGCGACGCGTTGCGGCCCACCGACGAACTGCTGCCGGGCACGACGGTGCTGCTGGCCGACGGGACGTCGTTGGACGCGGCTGTCTGGCAGCAGCGGATGGTCGCTGCTGCCTCCGGGGAACTGCTCGCCAAGGGGCTGGCCGTGCTGTTGGCGATCGGTGCGGTCGGCGTGGTCGGCGCGTACGCGGTCGCCGGCCGGGCGCTGCGGCCCCTGCAGCAGGTCACCGCGACCGCGCGTCGGCTCGGCGAGACCACGCTGGACCAGCGCATCAGCTACACCGGGGCGGACGACGAGGTGGCCGAGCTGGCGGACACCTTCGACGCGATGCTGGACCGGATAGCCGCCGCGTTCGAGACGCAGAAACGGTTCGTCGCCAACGCCTCGCACGAGCTGCGTACGCCGCTGGCGGTGATGCGTACCGAAATCGATGTGACGCTCAGCGACGACGAGGCGGATGCGGCCGAGTACCGCCGGATGGCGACGGTGGTCCGGGACGCTTCCGAGCGGGCCAACGGGCTGGTGGACGCGCTGCTGGTGCTGGCGCGCAGCGAGGCGCAGAAGGGCCGCCGGCTCGGCCGGCGTACCGAATGTGACCTGGCGGCCGGCACCGCCAACGCGCTGTCGGCGGTCCGCCGCGAGGTGGACCGGATCAAGCTGGACGTGCGGACCTCGCTGGAACCGGCGCCGGTGGTCGGCGATCCCGGGCTGCTGGACCGGCTGGCCGGCAACCTGATCGAGAACGCGATCCGCTACAACCACCTGCACGGCCGGCTCTGGGTGCGGACCGGATCGGACGGGCAACGCTCCTGGCTGGTGGTGGGCAACACCGGCTTCGAGGTGGATCCGGCCGAGGTACCAGGGCTGTTCGAGCCGTTCCGGCGGGGCGGTCGGGAACGGACCGGGGCGCGCGGGTCGGGGCTCGGCCTGTCCATCGTCCGGGCGGTGTGCGACGCGCACGGCGGTGCGGTGACGGCCGTGGCGCAGCCCGGCGGCGGACTGGAGGTGACGGTGACCCTGCCGGCGGCGGAGCAGGTTTCGATCGGATAGGCACGAACCAGAGGGGTGTGGATGCGGATCACGAGTGTGAACGCCTGGGGTGGCATGCTCTTCGACGAACTCGTCGAGTGGCTGCCCGGCGCCGGGGCGCACGTCCTCTGCCTTCAGGAGGTGACGCGCACCGCCGGCCTGACTGGGTGGACCCGCTTCTCCGACGGTGAACGCAAGCTGCCGCAGCGCGCGGACCTGTTCGACGACGTCCGCGCCGCGCTGCCGCGCCATCAGGGAATCTTCCTCGCCAGCGACTCCGGCCCGGTGTACGACGACACGGGCGGCCGCCATCGGCAGGACTTCGGCCTGGCGACCTTCGTGGCCGAGCAACTGCCGGTCGTCGGGGTCGACTCCGCCTTCGTGCACGGCGAGTTCGTCGACCACGACGAGTGGACGATCCCGGTCCGGCCGCGCGTCGCGCTCGCCGTGTGCACCGTCGACCGCGCCGCCGGCCGGTCGGTGTGGGTGGTGCAGGTGCACGGGTTGCGCGACCCGGCCGGCAAGGCCGACACCCCGGCCCGGCGTGGCCAGGCCGAGCGACTCGCGCACCTCGTGCGTCGGATCCGCGGTCCCCGCGACCTGGTGGTGGTCTGCGGGGACTTCAACCTGCTGCCCGACAGCGAGACCTTCGACGTGCTGGCCGAGGCGGGGCTGACCGACCTGGTCGGCGCGGCCGACACCCGGACGTCCCGCTACCCTAAGCCGGTACGACACGCGAGCTACCTGCTCGTCTCCGACGTCGCCGCCGTGCAGCGCTTCGAGATCATGATCGACCCGGAGGTCTCCGACCACCGGGCCCTGATCCTCGACATCTGAGCGGGACCGGCGGTCCGGTCCCGCTCAGCTGGGCTGCCGGGACGTCGCCCGCGGTTCGGTGACGTCGGCTGCGCCGGTGTCGGGCCCGGTCGCGGATCGTCGGCTCAGTCTCGTTGCTCGATCTGGCTGCGAATGGTGACGAACTCGGCCTCGGCCTCGGCGCGGGAGGAGAAGTACGTCACCACGAGGCCGACGCTGCCGCGGTCCGCCCAGGCGCAGACGCCCATCGGCACATCCTCCACCTTGCCGTCACCGCAACTGGCGTTGCCGCCGAGCGGACCCGGCTCTACCGCCGCCATGTTGGTGACGGACAGTTCGCCGCTGATTCCCTGGATCGCATCGTCCAGTTCCTTTTTCGGGTCGACCATCACGCCGGAGGCCGCCACGATCATGACGAGGTCCTGCGCCTCGGGGTCGCCGTAGAATCCCCCAACCGCGCCCGTCTCGTTCTCCACGCTGGACGTGAGATCCTGGACCAGTTTGTCGGAGGCGCGTTGCAAGTCCGGATCGGTGGTTTTTGACCGGCCGGCCAGGGTGTCCGGCGCGACCACCCGGGTCCGGGTCGCGTCGATCGTCTCGTTGACCGTGTCCTTGACCGCGAACCAGATGGCCGTGGCGCCGCCGACGCAGAGGAGCAGCAGCACCGCGAGGACGATCAGCACGATCTTCCCGACGTTGGACTTCTTCTTCGGCGGCGGGAAGGCGCCGCCGGGCGGCGGGTAAGCGTCGCCGGGCGGCACGGCACCGGGCGGGGGCGGGAAGCCGGCGGGTGCGGCGCCCGGCTGCTGCGGCACGGGCCCGGCCGACGACTACGGTGGGTACGGCCCGGCGTTCGGCGGGTTCTGGTGCTCGTCCTGGGGTTGGGACATGGAGTCAGCTCCTGCTGTCGACGAAAGCGGTGATCCTAACGAGCCAAGGCACGCCCCGCTGTCCGGGTTGCCCCCCAGGACGCATCAGTGCGAAGATCCGGTGTCAGCCCGATCCAGGAGGGGGGTGCGTCGATGTTCACTGTGATGCTGTCCGCGCCCCGCCTCGCCGGCTGACCGCTCACCCACGCGGGGCGCCTTTCAGCGGGTCCCGCAGATCAGCGGACCCAGCACGTCAGTTCTGACTGCCAAGAGGGACGACAATGAGCGCACGGATCCACAACATCGGTATCGACTGTCACGACACGTACGCCTTGGCCGGCTTCTGGGCCCAGGTGTTCGAGTGCCCCCGCCAGCCGGACGACTTTCCGGGCGATCCGGAGGCCATGCTGCTGCCCCCGGGTGGGCCGGAGGTGCTCTTCCTGGCGGTGCCCGAGGGCAAGACGGTGAAGAATCGCCTGCACCTGGACCTGGAGCCCACCGACCGGACCCGCGACGAGGAGGTGCAGCGGCTGCTCGGTCTCGGTGCCCGCCACGTCGCCGACCACGTCCGACCGGACGGCTCCGGTTGGGTGGTGCTCGCCGACCCGGAGGGCAACGAGTTCTGCGTACTGCGCAGCGCCGCCGAGAAGGCGGCGGCCGGACCGAACCCGGCCTGACGTGCCCGGGGGCCCAGCCGCGTCTGCGACTGGGCCCCCGGGGCCACCTGGTGGCTCAGCCGGCCAGGCTGGCCACTCCCCGGGGCAGGAAGCGCTGGCCGGTGACCCGCTCGCTGGCGCCGGTCCGGTCCAGGTACGGCGTGACGCCGCCCAGGTGGAACGGCCAGCCGGCGCCGAGGATCATGCACAGGTCGATGTCCTGCGCCTCGGCGACGACACCTTCGTCGAGCATCAGCCGGATCTCCTGCGCCAGCGCGTCCAGCGCGTTGGTGCGTACCTGCTCCTCGGTGAGCGGCTGGTCGCCGACCACCAGCAGCTTCGCCACCTCGGCGTTGATCTCGTCGTCGACCACGATCGGCTGGCCGGAGTCGGCGATGCGCTTGAGGTTCTCGCTGACGCCGAACCGGTCCGGGAAGGCGGCGTGCAGGGTGCCGCCCACGTGGTACGCCACGGCCGGGCCGACCAGTTGGAGCAGCGCGAGCGGACGCATCGGCAGACCCAGCGGGTCCAACGCCCGGTCGGCGACCTCCAGCGGGGTGCCGGCGTCCACGGCGGCGAAGACCGTGCCGAGGAACCGGGTCAGCAGCCGGTTCACCACGAACGCGGGCGCGTCGGAGACCAGCACGCAGGACTTCTTCAGCTGCCTGCCGACGGCGAAGGCGGTGGCCAGGGTGGCGTCGTCGGTGCGCTCGCCGCGGACGATCTCCAGTAGCGGAAGCACCGCGACCGGGTTGAAGAAGTGGAAGCCGACCACCCGCTCGGGGTGCGTCAGCTCCTCGGCCATCGCGGTCACCGACAGCGAGGACGTGTTGGTGGCGAGCACCGCCTCCGGCTTGACGATCTTCTCCAGCTCGGCCCAGACCTGCTTCTTGACGGCCAGGTCCTCGAAGACCGCCTCGATCACGAAGTCACAGTCAGCAAACACCGACTTGTCGACCGAGCCGGAGACCAGGCCGTACAGCTTGGCCGCCGTGCCCTTGTCCATCCGGCCCCGGCTGACCTGCTTCTCGATCTGGGCGTGCACGTACGCCACGCCCTTGTCGACCCGGGCCTGGTCCAGGTCGGTCAGGACGACCGGTACCTGGAGGCGGCGGGCGAAGAGCAGAGCGAGCTGGCTGGCCATCAGGCCGGCACCGACGATGCCGACCTTGGTGACCGAGCGGGCCAGTCCCTTGTCGGGCGCGCCGGCCGGCCGCTTGGCCCGCCGCTGCACCAGGTCGAAGGCGTACAGGCCGCTGCGTAGTTCTTCGGAGAAGACCAGGTCGGCCAGGGCCTCCTCCTCGGCGGCGGTGCCGGTGGCGAAGTCGGCGTCCTTCGCCGTCTCCAGCAGGTCCAGCGCCTTGTACGCGGACGGGACCGCGCCGTGCAGCCGCTGGTCGAGGGTCTGTCGGGCGAAGTAGAGCACGCCCGCCCACATGTCCTTGTCCACCTCGGGCCGGGTCACGGCGACCTCGCCACGGACCACCCCGGCGGCCCATTCCAGCGACCGCTCCAGGAAGTCGGCCGGCTCCAGCAGCACGTCGGCGATGCCCAGCTCGGCCGCCTGCTTCGGCTTGAGCATCTTGTTCTGCATCAGCGGGTTCTGGAGGATCACCTGGGTGGCGGCCGGGATGCCGATCAGGTTCGGCAGCAGCTGGGTGCCGCCCCAGCCGGGGATCAGGCCGAGGAAGACCTCGGGCAGCGCGAGGGCCGCCGCGCCGGCCGACAGCGTCCGGTAGTGGCAGTGCAGGGCCAGCTCCAGACCGCCGCCCATCGCCGCGCCGTTGACGAAGGCGAAGGTCGGGATCTCGCTGTCCTTCAGCCGGGCGAAGACGCGGTGCCCGAGCCGGCCGATCTCCAGGGCCTGCGCGCGGTCCGCGAGCAGCGGCAGGGCGGTGATGTCCGCGCCGACGCAGAAGATGTACGGCTTGCCGGTGACCGCGATGAACGCCGGCTCTGCCGCCAGGGCGGCGGTGATCGCCTCGTCCAGGCTGGTCAGCCCGGCCGGGCCGAAAGTGTTCGGCTTCTTGTGGTCGAATCCGTTGTCCAGGGTGATCAGGGCGGCCGGGCGGTCCAGCCCCGGCACGTTGACCTGGCGCAGCAGCGCCTTGGTGATCACCTCGTTCGGTGCCGCGAGCGCGCTCACTGTGCCTCCTTCGTTCGCGACTGCGGGGCTCGCAAGCTCACTCCTCGCGCTCACTTGCCACCCTCCCAGTTGGGGTTCTCCCAGATGACCGTGCCGCCCATGCCGATGCCGATGCACATGGCGGTGAGGCCGTAGCGGACCTCGGGGTGCTCGGCGAACTGCCGGGCGAGCTGGGTCATCAGCCGTACACCCGAGGAGGCGAGCGGGTGACCGATGGCGATCGCGCCACCCCACGGGTTGACCCGTGGATCGTCGTCGGCGATGCCGAAGTGGTCGAGGAAGGCGAGCACCTGCACCGCGAAGGCCTCGTTCAGCTCGAACAGGCCGATGTCGTCGATGCTCAGGCCGGCGATGCGCAGCGCCTTCTCGGTCGACGGGATCGGGCCGATGCCCATCACCTCGGGCTCGACGCCGACGAAGCCGTACGACACCAGCCGCATGGCGACCGGCAGCCCCAGCTCGCGGGCGACCTCCTCGGCCACCAGCAGGCTGGCGGTGGCGCCGTCGTTCAGGCCGGCGGCGTTGCCCGCAGTGACCCTTCCGTGTGGGCGGAACGGGGTCTTGAGGGTGGCGAGCTTCTCCATCGAGGTGTCCCGGGGCGCCTCGTCCACCGTGGCCAGACCCCAGCCGGTCTCCGGGTCGCGGATCGCCATCGGCACCAGGTCGTCCTGGAGCTTGCCGTTGGCGTACGCCTTCGCGGTCTTCTGCTGCGAGGCGAGCGCGAACGCGTCGGTGCGCTCCTTGGTGATGTGCGGGACCCGGTCGTGCAGGTTCTCCGCGGTGGCGCCCATGACCAGCGCGGACGGGTCGACCAGCTTCTCCGCGATGATGCGCGGGTTGGGGTCGACGCCCTCGCCCATCGGGTGGCGGCCCATGTGCTCGACGCCGCCGGCGATCGCCACGTCGTACGCGCCCACGGCGATGGCGCTGGCGACGGTGGTCACCGCGGTCATCGCCCCGGCGCACATCCGGTCGATGGCGAAGCCGGGAACGGTCTTGGGCAGGCCCGCCAGCAGGGCTGCGGTGCGGCCGATGGTCAGGCCCTGGTCACCGATCTGGGTGGTGGCGGCGATGGCGACCTCCTCGACCCGCTCCGGCGGCAGCTGCGGGTTGCGGCGCAGCAGTTCGCGGATGCAGCGGATCACCAGGTCGTCCGCGCGGGTGTTGGCGTACATGCCACCCGCCTTGCCGAACGGGGTGCGGACGCCGTCGACGAAGACGACATCTCGAACTTCACGGGGCACTGTGAGCCTCCTATTCGACCATAATTCGGCCTTCGCGCCGCCAGGCGGCGCTACGGACCGAATGAAGGTCGCCAGCACTGGCGTTTCCCCGGATGCTACCCGTCAGTAACAATCCCCGCCCGGGCCTCCCCCTGTGGCCCAGCCCACACCTACCTCGTTGATCATGAAGTTGTTGCCACTCCGCCCGGCGTGTCGGGGCAACAACTTCATGATCAACCCCGGTCAGGCGGGGGTGGGGGGAGTGGGGAGGGTGGGGGGAAGCAGGGCTTCGGCCAGGGCGGGGAGGAGGAGGCGGATCTGCCATTCGCGGGCGTGGTGGGTACGGAGGGCCTCCGCGACCGTCGTCTCGGTGATCTCCTCGGGGGGCTGCCAGGCGATGCGGCGGATGGTGTCGGGGGTGATCAGGTTCTCCGGCGGCAGGTGGTGTTCGCCGGCGGTGCGCACCACCACCTCGCGGCAGCGTGCCAGGCGCGCGGCGGCAGCCGGGTCCCGCTCGGCCCACCGGTGCGGTGGGGGCGGGCCCTCCACGGCCGGCGTCACCGGCAGCGCGTCCTCCGGCAGCTGTCGGGCGTCCTCCAGCGCGGTCAACCAGGTGCGGGCCAGCCGGCGCACCGACCGGCCACCGAAGCCGGGGAGGGTGAGCAGCGCCTTCTCGTCCTTCGGGTCCAGCTCGGCCGCCGCGACGATGGCCGAGTCGGGCAGCACCCGACCCGGTGCCGAGTCGCGGCGGGCGGCGATCTGGTCGCGGGCGTACCACAACGAGCGGACCCGAGCCTGCGCCCGCGCCCCGCGTACCCGGTGGATGCCGGAGGTGCGCCGCCACGGCTCGGCGCGTACCCGGGGCGGCTGGGCCCCGGTGCGCACCAGCGCGGCGAACTCCTCAGCCGCCCACTCCGACTTGCCCTGCCGGGTCAGCTCCGCGTCGAGCGCGTCGCGCAGGTCGGTCAGCAGCTCCACGTCCAGCGCGGCGTAGGTCAGCCAGGACTGCGGCAGCGGCCGGCTGGACCAGTCCGCCGCGGAGTGGTGTTTCTCCAGGCTGAACCCGAGCAGCTGCTCGGTGAGCGCGGCCAGGCCCACCCGTTCGAAGCCGGCGAGCCGGGCGGCCAGCTCGGTGTCGAACAGCCGGCGCGGGCGCAGCCCCAACTCGGCCAGGCAGGGGAGATCCTGGTTCGCCGCGTGCAGGACCCATTCCGCCTCGGCGATCGCCGCGTCGAGGGCCTTCAGGTCGGGCAGGGGCAGCGGATCGATCAGGGCGGTGCCGGCGCCGCCGCGGCGCAGCTGCACGAGGTACGCCCGCTGGCTGTAGCGGTAGCCCGAGGCGCGCTCGGCGTCCAGGGCCACCGGCCCGGTGCCGGCCGCGAATCGCGCCACCATCTCGGCGAGCTGCTCGGGCAGGGCGATCGGTTCAGGGGTGCCCTCACGGGGCGCGGTCAGCGGCACGGACTCGCTGCCGGTGGGTTCGGTCCCCGCGTCCGACGGCTCCGACCGCGCCGACGGCGGGTGGTGCGTGTCGTGCCCCGTACGGCTTGCGGCGGCCCGACGGCGCAGGGGTGGTTCGTCGGTCACCTGACAACCCTAGTGCGCGACCGGATCGCGCGGCGCGCACCCGCCCCCGTCGCGTGTCGGCCGTCAGCCGGTGATGGCGGTGCGGCGTTCCGGCAGGGCGGTGACGCCCGGCGGAGGCAGCCCGGCCGTGGAGGCGAGCAGGGTGCACCAGGCGTGCAGGTGCGGGGTGAGGTCGACGCCGGTCGGGGTCCACGAGGCGCGGATCTCGATGTCACTCGCCGCGGGCGGCCCCGCCAGCTCCCCGAACCGGGTCGACATGGTCTGGGTGATCGTCCCCCCGATGGCCCGGTGCCCCGCGCCCTGGGCGTCGAGGGCGTCGGTGAGCCAGGTCCAGCCCACCCCGGGCAGCAGCGGATCGGCGGCGAGGTCGACCTCCAGCTCGGCGGTCACGTAGGTGACCAGCCGCAGGGTGCCCTGCCAGGTCTCGTGGCCGGCCGGGTCGTGCAGCAGGATCAACCGCCCGGTGGCCACCTCGTCACCGTCGCGCAGCACCGACGCGGAGAGCGCGAAGGCGTACGGCGCCAGCCGCTGAGGCGCGGCGACCTCCTCCAGGAGGATCTCCGGCCGGGGCGCCGCCGACCGCAGACCGGCGACCGCGCGGGCAAAGGTGTCCGGAAGCGCGATCGGGGCGGCCATGCCCGCAGCCTATGCCGCCGTCCGCGCTCCGGCCGGGACGGCACGCCGACGATCCACTCGCCGATGATCGTGTGCACGTCACAAAGAGGGCGGTAGGCGTGGGGACGGGGTGGGGCGCGTGGCACGATGGCCGCGATGACCACCGACAGCACGGGCACCGCCCGAGACGACGCAACCCGCCCCGGCGGGCCTGCCGACTCGCCCTTCGTGCGGGCGTGTCGGCGTCGGCCCGTCCCGCACACCCCGGTCTGGTTCATGCGCCAGGCCGGACGATCACTACCGGAGTACCGCGAGATCCGGGCCAACGTGGCGATGCTGGAGTCCTGCCGCCGGCCGGACCTGGTCACCGAGATCACCCTCCAGCCGGTCCGCCGGCACGGGGTGGACGCGGCGATCCTGTTCAGCGACATCGTGGTGCCGGTCGCGGCCGCCGGAGTCGACCTGGACATCGTGCCCGGAACCGGGCCGGTGGTGGCCGAACCGGTGCGCACCGCCGCCGACGTGCAGCGCATCCGGCCGATCGGCCGCGACGACGTGCCGTACGTGGACGAGGCGGTCCGGATGCTGGTCAGGGAGCTGGGCGACACCCCGCTGATCGGCTTCGCCGGGGCTCCCTTCACCCTGGCCAGCTACCTGATCGAGGGCGGTCCGTCGCGGACCCACGCGAAGACCAAGGCGCTGATGTACGGCGAGCCCGAACTGTGGCACGCCCTGGCCGGCCGGCTGGCCGAGATGGCCCTGGCGTTCCTGCGGGTGCAGATCGAGGCCGGGGTCTCCGCGGTGCAGCTCTTCGACTCCTGGGCCGGCGCGCTCTCCGAGGCCGACTACCGCCGGTTCGTGCTGCCTCACTCGGCGGCCGTGCTGGCCGGGCTCGCCGACGCGGGTGTGCCCCGGATCCACTTCGGGGTGGGCACCGCCGAGCTGCTCGGCGCGATGAGCGAGGCCGGGGCCGAGGTGGTCGGCGTGGACTGGCGTACGCCGCTGGACGTCGCAACCCGCCGGATCGGGCCGGAGCAGGCCGTACAGGGCAACCTCGACCCGTGCCTGCTGCTGGCCCCGTGGCCGGTGGTGGAGGCCGAGGTACGCCGGATCCTCGACGAGGGACGGGCCGCACCCGGGCACGTGTTCAACCTCGGCCACGGCGTGCTGCCGGAGACCGACCCGGAGATGTTGACCCGGGTGGTCGCACTGGTGCACGAGCTCTCCGCCCGGCCCGCCGACCGGGACTGACCGCCATGACGACGCGGTGGCGGGTGGCGGTGGTCGGTGGCGGCATCGCCGGGCTCGCCGCCGCGGTCCGGTTGCGCGACCGCACCCCCGCCGGCACCGAGATCACCGTGTACGAGCAGTCCGGCGCGCTCGGCGGCAAGCTGCGCACCGGTGAGCTGGCCGGCGCTGCGGTGGAGTTCGGCGCCGAGTTGTTCCTGATGCGTGACCCGGCCGGCGGGGAGTCCGCAGCCGTGGCCCTGGTCCGCCGGCTCGGGCTGGCCGGGCGGATCGTGCACCCCACCGTCGGGCAGGCGGCCCTCGCGGTCGACGGCGGGCTGCGCCCGATCCCGGGCGGGACGCTGGTGGGCGTACCCGGGGATCTGGACAAGGTGGCGACGGTGGCCCGGCCGGACGCGGCGGCCGACCGCGACGAGGGCCGGCCGCTGCTCGGCCCCACCGACGACGTCTCGGTCGGCGCGCTGGTCCGCTCCCGGTTCGGCGACGAAGTGGTCGACCGGCTGGTCGACCCGATGCTCGGCGGGGTGTACGCCGGCCGCGCCGACGACCTCTCCCTGGCCACCACCATGCCGGCCCTGGCCCGAGCGGCCCGGGTGGAGCACACGCTGCTCGGCGCGGTCCGCGCGGCGCAGGCCGCCACGCCACGCGCCCCCGGCGAGCCGGTCTTCGGCACCCTGGCCGGCGGGCTGAGCACCCTGGTCGACGCGGCCGCGACCGCCAGCGGGGCGACCATCCGCCGGCACGCGGCGGTACGCGAACTCACCCCGACCGGGCCCGGCTGGCGGCTGACCGTCGGCCCGACCCGCGACCCCGAGCACGTCGACGTCGACGCGGTGGTGCTGGCCGTGCCGGCCCGGCCGGCGGCCCGGCTGCTCGCCGACGTCGCCCCCGGGGCCGCGGCGGGCATCGGCCGGCTGGACTATGCCAGCGTCGCGCTGGTCACCCTCGCGCTGCCCGAGCCGGCGCTGCCGGAACTCTCCGGTTTCCTGGTGCCCGCCACCGAAGGGCTGCTGATCAAGGCGTCCACCTTCTTCACCACCAAGTGGGGGCATCTGCGCCGACCGGACGGGTTGGCCCTGGTGCGCGCCTCGGTCGGCCGGTACGGCGACGAGGCCCAGCTCCAGCGCCCCGACACCGACCTCGCCGCCACCGTGCACCGGGAACTGTCGGCGGTGCTCGGCGGGCCGCTGCCGGCCCCGGTCGACGGGCACGTGCAGCGGTGGGGCGGCGCGCTGCCGCAGTATTCCCCGGGCCATCTCGACCGGGTGGCCGACGCGCGGGAGGTGCTGCGGGCGGCGCATCCGACGCTGACCGTGGCCGGCGCCGGCTACGACGGGGTCGGCATCCCGGTCTGCGTCCGCTCCGGCGAGACGGCGGCCGAGGAGATCATCACAGCACTGGAAGGATCGGGCAGATGACCGAGACGAGCAACGCGGCCCGGCTGCGGGAACTCAACGCCAGCATCCGCTACACCATGTGGTCGGTGTTCCGGGTCAACTCGCCGCTGCCGTCGCTGCGCGACAACATCACCGGCGAGGTCGAGTCGCTGATCGAGGAACTGGCCGCCAAGGACGTGGTGGTCCGCGGCACGTACGACGTGGCCGGCCTGCGCGCCGACGCGGACCTGATGATCTGGTGGCACTCCTCGTCCAGCGACGACCTCCAGGACGCCTACCTGCGGTTCCGCCGCACGGCCCTGGGTCGGGCGCTCACCCCGGTGTGGTCGCAGATGGCGCTGCACCGGCCGGCCGAGTTCAACAAGAGCCACATCCCGGCGTTCCTCGCCGGCGAGGAGGCCCGCGCGTACCTCTGCGTCTACCCGTTCGTCCGCTCGTACGACTGGTACGTGCTGCCCGACGCCGAGCGGCGGGAGATGCTCTCCGAGCACGGCAAGATGGCCCGGGGCTACCCGGACGTACGCGCCAACACGGTCGCCTCGTTCGCGCTCGGCGACTACGAGTGGATGCTCGCCTTCGAGGCCGACGAGCTGCACCGGATCGTGGACCTGATGCGTGACCTGCGCGGCTCGCGGGCCCGGCTGCACGTACGCGAGGAAGTCCCCTTCTACACCGGTCGCCGCCGCCCCATCGCCGACATCATCTCCAACTTGATGTAAGGAAGCCGGTCGGGGCCGCGCCGGAGGGAGAAGGCGCGCCCCCGACCGGGGTCAGGCGGTCGCCGTGCAGGTCAGCGTCGGCGTGTTGTTGGTGCTGCCGCTCGAGGCCAGGAGCCCGAAGGTGGTACTGGCTCCGGCACCGAGGCTGCCGTTGTAGCTGACGTTGGTGGCGGTCACCGTGGAGCCGCTGGAACTGACCGTGGCGTTCCAGACCTGGCTGACCTGTTGGCCGTTGGCGTACGTCCAGGTCACCCGCCAGCCGCGGATGGGCGCGTTGCCCGCCGTCACCTGCACCTCGGCCTGGAAGCCGCCGGACCAGGTGTTGGTGACCCGGTACATCGCCGAGCACGCGCCCGTCGCCGGCGGAGCGGTCGTGGGCGGGGCGGTGGTCGGCGGGGCGGTGGTCGGCGGGGGAGTGGGGGTCGGCGAGGTGGTCGGCGGCGGACTGCTCGGCGGCGGGCTGCTCGGCGGCGTGGAGCCCCCGCCGAACTGCACGTCGCTGCAGATGTAGTACGACTGGTCGGAGTGGCTGGCCTGCCAGATGGTGAAGATGACGTGCCGGCCGGTGCGATTCGGGGCGTTCACCGGGACCTCGACGGACACCCCGCCGGTCTCCGGCCGCCACTGCGAGGCCGGCGTGTTGCCGATCTGACCAACCAGTTCCAGGTGTGACCAGGCCAGCGGCGTGGTCAGTGCGTCGTAGCCCTGCCGGGTGGCGTACACCCGGATGTAGTCGGCACCGTGACTGGCCTGGTCGTAGAACTTGAGCCGGAAGTTGTTGGCGACCGAGGTGGTCCGCCACGCGCCGACCGCGTCCATCGCCCGGTAGCGCCCGTTCTCGGTGCGCCCGCCGGAGCAGAGCTGGCCGTTCGGGATGGCGGCCTGGTGGTTGCCGGCCACACCCTCGCGGAATAGGCCGTTCCAGTTCCACATGGCGTTCGTGTCGGTCTGCCACGCCTGCCAGCACATCGGGTCCTCGGTGGCCATCCGAGGGTTCTGGAAGTCACCGCCCCAGCGCTGCCAGCAGCCGTAGTTGCGGGAGACGGGGTTGGCCACGGAACCGTGTGCCGACGCGGGAACGGCCAGCGCGGTGCTGAGCAGCGTGGCGATGGCCGCGACGGCCAGCAGACCCAGCGCGCGCGATGATCTGAGTATCTTGGACATGGAGCCCCCAGGGGGAAGTCGTCGGATCGACATCGCCCAGACGCCCGGGAGTTGCCCCCTCCCGCGCCGGTGTGCGTGGCCCCAATCGTGCTGGCTCTGCCGGAAGAATGGCACAAGCAATCGCCATTCGTCAATGAGGAAAACGTTTTCCGGCAGGTCGTACCCGATCGCGGTCGGCACCCGGACGGGTCGACCACTGACCGATCGCTCAGGAGTGGCGGTGCATCGGAGTGTGCGGGATGCCGTCCTCGACGTACTCCGGGCCGCTGACCGTGAAGCCGTGCCGCGCGTAGAAGTCCACCAGGTGTGACTGGGCGTCCAGGACGCACGGCCGGTCGCCGATCTCGGCCAGCGCCGCGGCCATCAACCGCCCGGCGTGCCCGCCGCCGCGGACCGCCGGCGCCACCACCACCCGCCCGATCCTGGCCACGCCGCCGGGGTCGGCCAGGATCCGCAGGTACGCCACGGGCCCGCCGTCGAGCGCCAGCCAGAGGTGCCGGGTGCCGGGTTCGATGTCCCGTCCGTCGAGTTCCGGGTACGCGCACTCCTGCTCTACCACGAAGGTGTCGACGCGTAGTCGCAGCAGGTCGTGGAAGGTGCGGGTGTCCAGGTCGGCGAAGGCGGCGACCCGTAGTTCCGGGCTCGGCATCCCGCCAGGTTAGGCCGTCAGCTCGGGCGGGCGCCGACGGCGTCGCGGATCTCGGCGCCCTGCTCGGCCTCCACGGCCCGCGCGCAGTGTCCGCAGCAGAAGAAGCGGCCGGACACCTCAACGCCGTGCCCGACGATCCTGATCTGACAGTGTTCGCAGATCGGCGCCAACTTGTGCACGGCGCACTCGAAGCAGTCGAAGGTGTGCACGTCGCCGCTGACGGTGCGTACCTCGAAGGCCATCCAGTAGTCGTTTCCGCAGACCTCGCACGTCGCCACGGTGCCATCCCCTCGCAGTCGGTGTCCCGCCCAGCGTGCGACCCGCTGGCACCGATGCCGGGTGGAAACGGTCCAGGTCACCCGGGTGGGGCGGCGTGTCGCACCGGCGCGTCGGCCGTTGTACCGGATGACCTGGCCGGTGGCGGCGGCCCGGCCGCCGGTCCGTAGAGATCGCGAACCGGGAGGACGATGATGATCAAGAGAAACCGACTCTTCGGCACCCAGACCCGGATCACCTTCTGTCTCCCGCGGGACACCCCGCCCGGCACGGTCAGCGTCGTCGGCTCCTTCAACGGGTGGCAGCCCGGTCAGCACGTGCTGGTGGCCCGCCGGGACGGCACCCGGACGGTGACCGTACGCCTCGGCCCCGGCCCGCACCGCTTCCGCTACCTGGCCACTGGCGGGCTGTGGTTCGACGACGAGTCCGCCGACCAGGTGGACGAGCAGGGTGGCCTGCTGGTGCTGTGAGGGGGAGAAATCTATCGACAGGCGTCTTTACTGTTAACAAGGTTTAAATTATGTTGGTGGCACCTCACCAGGCAACACGCCGCTAAGGAGCTGCCGTCATGCGCCGAAGAATCACCCTCCCACTGGTCGCGACGGGCGCCATGGTCGCCACCCTGGCCGTCGCCACCCCGGCCCAGGCCCACGGCTACGTCTCGTCGCCGCCCAGCCGGCAGGCGCTCTGCGCCCAGAACCGGGTCCCCGACTGCGGGCAGATCCGATGGGAACCGCAGAGCGTCGAAGGCCCCAAGGGGCTGCGCAACTGCCACGCCAACATCGCGCACTTCGCCGTCCTCAACGACGACAACCGCGGCTGGCCCGCCACCTCGGTCGGCTCCACGGTCACCTTCACCTGGGTCAACACCGCCCAGCACGCCACCCGCGACTGGGAGTACTTCATCGGCAACAACCGGGTGGCGGTCTTCTCCGGCGGCGGGCGTCAGCCCGGCGCCACCGTCTCGCACACCGTCAACCTCTCCGGCTACTCCGGCCGACAGAAGGTGCTGGCGGTGTGGAACATCGCCGACACCGCCAACGCCTTCTACTCCTGCGTCGACCTCCAGATCGGCGGCGGGGGCGGCACCCCGCCGCCCAGCCCGAGCCCGACCACCCCGCCGGCGCCGTCGCCCACCCCGACGGCCGGCCCGACCAGCACCCCGCCGGCCGGCGGCACCTGGACCGCGGGTCGCGCGTACGCCGTCGGTGACCAGGTCACCTACGGTGGGCGTACGTACCGCTGCCGGCAGGCGCACACCGCCCTCGCCGGCTGGGAGCCCCCAAACGTACCCGCGCTCTGGCTCCTGCTCTGATCCCCGCCTGCCCATGAATGCCCAGCGTTGATCATGAGGTTAGCGGCAGTGGTTGATCTTCAAGGTGCCGCTAACCTCATGATCAACGAGGGGTGGGGGTCAGGCGGTGCTGGGGTCCAGGCGGATGGAGAGGGAGTTCACGCAGTGCCGGGTGTCCTTCGGGGTGAAGCCCTCGCCGTGGAAGACGTGCCCGAGGTGGCTGTCGCAGCGGGCGCAGCGGATCTCGGTGCGCCGCATGCCGAGACTGTTGTCCTCGACCTCCTTGATCGCACCCGGGATGGCGTCGTCGAAACTCGGCCACCCGCAGTGCGAGTCGAACTTGGTGTCGCTCGGATAGAGCTCGACACCGCAGGCCCGGCAGCGGTACATGCCGGGGGTCCTGGTGTCCACGTACTCGCCGGTCCACGCCGGCTCGGTGCCGTGCTCACGCAGCACCCGGAACTCCTCGGGGCTGAGCCGGACCCGCCACTCGTCCTCGGTGCGGGGCAGTTCACTGTCGGGAAGACTCACCTCTCAACGGTACGTCGAACGTCGGACCCATCGCATATGGTCGCGCAATGGGCGCAACCAAGGCCCCGGCCGAGGAGATCGAGGTGGCCGGGCACACCGTACGGCTGTCGAGCCCGGACCGGGTGATCTTCCCGAAGCGCGGCTTCACCAAGGCCGACGTCTTCCACTACTACCTGAGTGTCGGTGACGGCATCATGCGCGCCCTGCGCGACCGGCCGACGACCCTCCAGCGCTTCCCCGACGGCGTCGAGGGGGAGATGTTCTTCCAGAAGCGGGTGCCGAGCCGGGGCGTGCCGCCCTGGGTGCGTACCGCCGAGATCAGTTTCCCCAGCGGGCGCAAGGCCGCGGAACTCTGCCCGGCGGACCTGGCCCACGTGGCCTGGGCGGCGCAGATGGGCACGATTGTGTTCCACCCGTGGCCGGTGCGCGCCACCCACGTCGACCAACCGGACGAGCTGCGGATCGACCTCGATCCGCAGCCCGGCACCGACTTCGCCCACGCGGCGAGGGCCGCCACCGAGCTGCGCGCGATCCTCGACGAGCTGGGGGTGACCGGCTGGCCGAAGACCTCCGGCGGCCGAGGCGTGCACGTCTACCTGCGCATCCAGCCGCGCTGGACGTTCGTCGAGGTGCGCCGGGCCACCATCGCGCTGGCCCGGGAGCTGGGTCGCCGCCGCCCCGACCTGGTCACCACCGCCTGGTGGAAGGAGGAGCGCGGCGAGCGGGTCTTCGTCGACTACAACCAGATGGCCCGGGATCGCACCATCGCCTGCGCGTACTCGCTGCGGGCCACCGCCCGGGCCACCGTCTCCACCCCGGTCGACTGGGCCGAGCTGCCCGACGTCGACCCGGACGACTTCGACCTGCGTACCGTGCCCGAGCGACTGGCCCAGCGGGGCGACCCGCACGCCGGCGTCGACGACACCGGGTGGGACATCACCCCGCTGCTGGAGTGGGCCGAGCGGGACGCCGCCGCCGGCGAGGGCGACCTGCCCTACCCGCCCGACCACCCGAAAATGCCCGGCGAACCGAAGCGGGTCCAACCCTCCAAGGACCGCGACCGCCCCCGCTGACCCACCCGACTCACTACGCCCCGTACGACAGACGCCCCCCGCTGTCGCCGATCTTGCACTTTCCGTCGGGACATAGTGGTCTCAACGACGCATAGCGGCGACGAAAAGTGCAAGATCGCGGAGGCGGGGGTGGGGGCCAGAGGGCGGGCAAGTTTCCGTCCACAGGCGGTCACACGTGAAGGCCTCGACGAACCGCCGCCTCCACCGCCTCCTTGGCTTCGGCCAGGCCAACACCGGTGGCCTTCCGGTACGCCGCGATTGCCTGGATCTTGTCGCCCCGGGCCAGGTGCTCCTGAACCTCGACCGGCAGCGGGTCGGGATCAGGAACTCCCAGATGCTGCATCACCAGCGCCAGGCGGCGCTCCAGTGCGGCCAGCCGGTACGCGGTGCGGGCCGACTCTCGCCGGCTCGGTGTCTGCGCGAACAGGAGACCGATCACGAGCACGAGGAGTACGGCAAGGAGGACGTCCATGCCGGTGATCGAAGCAGGCCGCTCCACGGTGGGCAAGGGAACTCCGCGCTGAGAGTCAGCTCGGGGCGCCAGCCTTCACGGCGGTCACGAAGGATCGCCACTGGGCGGCGTCGAACAGCAACGCCGGCCCGGCGGCATCCTTGCTGTCCCGCACCCCCACGACGCCACCGATGTTGTCAGCTACCTCGACGCAAGCTCCCTCCGCGCTACGACTGCTCTTGCGCCACCGGGCATTGGTCAGGTCATTCATTGAACGTCTCCTTGATAACCGTCCCGATCAGATCTTCAGACTCGCGCACGTCGAGCGAAAGGTCCAGAAGGGTGGACCAGGCGTCAACGTAGGCCTCTACCTCTGCCGGCTTGTCCAGATAGAGGCTGCCGGTCAGCGACTCGCTGTAGACGGTCGAAGGCTCTGGAGGCCGCGTGCCCACAGCTGGAAAATCCAGCATGATGAACGAGCCGGCAACCGAAACCAGGCGTGGCCCGCTATTCAGCGGCAGGATCCGGACGGATACGTTCGGTCGCTGCGCAGCGTTCACCAGGTGCGCAAGTTGGCTGCGCCAAGCGTCCAGGTCGGGAAGAGGGCGACGGATCACCGCCTCGTCGACGATGGCCTCGAAGATGGGGGCCTTCGGGCTGCGGCGGGTGAGCAGCTTCTGGCGCTCCAATCGGAGCGCGACCTTCTGTGCCACCTCGTCCTGGCTTCGCCCAGGCTTCGCACTGAAAATGGCTGACGCGTAATCAGCCGTCTGGAGCAACCCGGGGATCAGCGACGGCTCGTAGTAGCGTATGTGCCGGGCCGCCGCCTCCAGCCCGACGTACAGCTCGAACCAGGCCGGGATGGCCTCTCCGTAAGCGTGCCACCAGCCGCGGCTCTTGCCTTCGCGGGCCAGGCTGACCATGACCTCGGTCAGTTCCGCTGAGGTGCCGTAGTGCTGGCACATGAGCGCCACGTCGTGGGTGCGGAGCGTGGTCTGCCCGCTCTCCAGTCGGTACATCTTGGCACGCGACCATTCAAGCGTCTGGGCTGCGGCTTCCAGGTTGATGCCCGCTTCTTCTCTGGACTGCCGCAGCAGCCTGCCTAATTGCCGACGGGGCACTGAAGATCCAACTTCGCTCATCTCGGCTCGTCTCAGTTCGATGTGGCGACGTGTCTCGACTCGATCAGATTGAACTGCGGGATGATGCGTTTCAAGTATGCGCGCGGCGTTTTCTTGATGAGATGTTGCATTCAGCGAATCTGCGGACCGATGGTGGTTGGTAGACGGGTGTCGACCAGTGATCATTGGAGGTCTGGGTGGCTCGGTGGAAGTGGTTCCAGCGCAGGAATGAAGCGATCGACGTGGTGGTGAGACCCGCCGGTGCCGGCAGGGAGTGTGCCGATCGGGGCGCGGCCGGCCGGGCGAATCGATCCGTCGGGGACGTGGCCACGGGCCAGGCTCGGCAGCGAAGACTGCTGACGGCGCGGGCGGGACAGCGGCATGTCGAGCAGCCGGCGCGGCGGTGCAACCAGGGGAGCCACCGGTGAGTGGCGAGGAGGAGTGGCGGCCGGTCGAGGTGTCGGAGCTGCCGGAGATAGCGGTCGACCGCCAGCCGGATCTGTTGGTGCTCGCGACGGAGGACGACGGGCCGATCGGCTGGGCGATCGTTCTTCCCGACGGCCATTTCTGGCTGATCCGCAACTCGTCCCGGGCCCTGACCCACGGTTCGAGCCTTTCGGTGCTGACCACCTTCTGGGCCAGCATCCTGGACTGCGAGGTCGGACGACCTCGGCTGGTCGGAGCCCGCGACGCCGAGCGGGTCAGAGATTGAGCTTCATGCCCTCGTGGCTGGCGACGAAGCCGAGACCGAGATAGAAGCGGTGCGCGTCGTGGCGGGTCTTGTCGGTGGTGAGCTGCACCAGACCACAGCCGCGCAGCCGCGCCTGGTCGATCGCCCAGGTCATCATCAGGCGGCCCAGGCCGCGACCCCGGTGATCCGAGCGAACCCGGACCGACTCGACCAGCTGCCGCTCGGTGCCGTGCCGCCCGAGCCCGGGGATGTAGGTCAGCTGCATACAGCCCAACAGCTCGCCGCCAGCCTCGGCGACCACGAGTTGGTTGCGCGGGTCGGCCGTGATGTCCGCGAACGCCTCCTCGTAGGTGGCGTCGACCTCGCTGACGTCACGGGTACGCCCCAGCACGTCGTCGGCGAGCAGGTCGAGCACGGCGGGCAGGTCGGCCCGGACTGCCTCACGGAAGATCACGTCGCTCATCCCGCGAGAATTTCATACCGGCACGGACCGATGTACGGCAGAGCCATGCTCGCATGGTGTGGCTGCCCAACCGCAGCGCCGACGGCGTACTCCCCGATTGGTCTGGCGGGCAACTTCGGGGAAACTGCTGCCTCGTGCGGAGTTGAGGCAGCAGTTTCCCCGAAACTGTCGTCGGTTCGCAGGCCTGCAGGGGGCGAAGATGACGAAGGGCCGACCCCGGTTCGGGGTCGGCCCTTCGTTGTCAGGGTCGTCAGCTGGTGGCGGAGTAGCCGCGGGTGGCGATCCAGTTGGCGAGGGTGTCGGTGTTCATCTGGTAGGTGGCCTGGTTGGGGTTGGCGGAGTCGGCGATGGTGACGGTGTCGCCGTTGTTCTGGTAGCCGGTGACGCTGATGTAGTGTCCGCCGGCGAAGCTGTGGGGGGTGCCGTTGGTGTCGGTGGCGGTGCCGGCGATGTTGGCGACCACGGCGCGGCCGTCGTCGACGGTGCGGACGATGTCGTCGCGCAGTTTGTCGGCCTGCTTGGTGGCGGCCTTGGCGTCGCGGATCTCCACGGACTTGTAGACGTCCTTGCCGGTTTCCTTGTTCAGGATGGGCGTGATGTCGTTGATGGAGTCGGTGCCGTTCTCGGTGGTGCCCATGCGCTTGGCCATCTCGTGCTGGTCGATGTGCTTGCCCTGGACGCTGAGGGCGTTGCTGGCGGCGGCGGGGCCGCAGTAGTAAAAGGTCTCCTGGGCCTGGTAGCGCACGGGGAGCTGGCGCTCGCCGCCGGTCTTGCGGTCGGCCTGCACCTGGGCGGTGGTGGTGGCCGGGGCGGCGTGGGCGGTGATGGCGGGGGCGGCGATGCCACCGGCGGTGGCGGCGGCAGCGGCGATGGTCAGGGCGGTCTTACGCAGGATGGTGGTACGCATGATGGGTCACACCTTCCGTTCGGGGGTACGCAGCACGGATCAACCCATACCGGGGCTCGCGGTGCTGCGGGGGGAGAAAGGGAACGCCCGGCGGGGGGTGCTCGGACGTCCGGGGGGTGTAACGATCCGGGTCGGCCCCACATTCCAGGGGTTCCGGGTTCCGGGGGGTGCCGTGGCGCGGGGAAGCGCCTGCGGTCAGCCATGTACAACGACCCGGCCCCGGCCATCATTCCGCCGCCGGAGTGGCCCGGCCCACGGGATAACGGCCCGTAAACCAGACATGCATCCCGAAACTCGCACACGGGTGGATTGGGGCTCGGCGGCTCCCCGGGGTCGGAAACGCGCAGCCCGGTAAGTTGTCCGTGGTGGGCGCGATCTCGCCTTGCGACAGCGGCCACAACTCGGCGTGATCAGGAGTCGGTCGGGCCATGAGCCGCGATCAACCATGCTCTTGATCGCCAAGCCAGAGGTCGAGGGCTTGCTGCACCCCCGCCTGCCGGTACGGACCGCCCGGGTGGTCCGCTGCAAGCCGATTTTACGGAGAGTAGTCCAATCTTCTCGCTCTGGCGTCGAGGTTGGCCTATCTGTACTCTGTGCCGAACATTGATGATCACGCTGTTCGTTGATCACGCTGCTTTGCGGGGGGTGCGGCTGTGTCGTCGGCTTGGTCTGTCCGACTACCGTCCATTGTGGCCTGTGTTGTGCTGGCGGCCTCTCTTCAGGTGGTGTGGTCAGCTGATCGTGCCGCCGCACAACCAGTGGAGCCCTGTGCCGCCGGGGCTGCGGAACGAGGAGTGGAGTCCGAGCGGGCGGCCCTCGCGCTGGCGGTGTCCTGTGACACCGACGTTGAGGTTCTGGCGGCGGCATCGGAGACGACGAAGGTCTTCGCTCAGCCATCGGGCGACTTCGCCTTCGAGTCTTGGGCCGAGCCGAGGTGGACCGAGCGCGATGGGTCCTGGCGCGAGATCGACACGACGCTGGTGGTGGGCGCTGACGGACTTGTCCGCCCGGTCGCGTCAACGGCCGACGTGGTCTTCTCCACAGGCGGGGCCGGCGCCTTCGCCACCATGACTGGCGCCGGCGCCAGCTTCTCGCTCGGCTGGCCGAGCGCCCTTCCCCAGGGCGTGATCGCCGGTGACACGATCACGTATCCGAGCGTCTACCCGGATGTTGACCTGGTGGTCCGTGCGGAGCGCGGCGGTTTCTCTCACCTGCTCGTCGTCAAGAGCGCCGCAGCGGCGGAGAATCCGCTGGTCCGTGAGACGCGCTACATCGTCGGCGGCTCGGCAGACGTATCGGTAGTGGACGGTGCGGTGACGATCGCAGGGCCCGAGGGCCTGCTGGCTGCGGCCCCACCAGCCAAGGCCTGGGACTCGGCGCCCCCGGCCAGCGGCGCGCGCACCGGGTTCCTCGCCGCCGACGCGCCGGCCGATCCTGGCTCCGGCCGGTCGACGGCACGAGGGCCGGCGGACTCGGCCCGGATCGCCGAGGTCGACGTTCAGGTCGGCGTGGGCCTGCTGACCGTCAGCGCCGCGCCCGAGGTGCTCGATGATGGGCACTTCCCGGTCTTCATCGATCCGACGTACGACAAGAAGTGGGCCCGCTGGGCTCCGGTGAACGACTCCCGGCCGGACACCCAGTGGACCTCGGGCACGTCGTGGCCACGAGAGGTCGCCCGGGTGGGGTCGAACTACGACAGCCACGGCGACATCTGGCGGTCGCACTTCTACTTCGACACCAAGGTGCTCGCCGGCAAACGGATCACGGGAACGACCAGCGTGGACGCCTGGCTCGTGCACGCCGCCGACTGCGCTGGCGAGTCGATCGGCATCTGGCAGACCAACTCGATCGCGAGCAACACTCCCACCTGGAACGGGATGAAGAACAAGTGGCTGCACGACGGGGCGTTGCAGACCAGGCTCGGCAAGGCCAACTCAGGATGTGGTCATAAGCCCGACTGGCTGACGTTCAACGGCTCCCAGGTCGGCCACCATGTCCAACGCCACGCGAACAACGACTCCACGTCGATCACTTTCGGGTTGCGGATGGGAACCGAGAGCGGCGGCCGGTGGGCGAAGTTCGATCCGGATCGTGTCCGGCTGATCGCCACCTACCAGCACAAGCCCACCTCGCCGGTCGCGATCCGAACGGCCCCGGGCGGAAACTGCGCGAAGACGTCGCCCGGACCGTGGATCACCAACCGCACACCCACGTTGTACGGCAAGGCAAACGACGGCGACGGCACCGTGCGGATCCGGTTCGACCTCAATGGCCCGACCAGTCCCGCCGACCACACTTCGGCCTGGACGAACTCCGGTGCAGAGCGAGGCTGGACGACTCCCACCCTTGCCGAGGGCAACTACAACTGGCGGGTACGCGGCACCGACGGGGTGGAGGCAGAGAACACCCCCTGGACCGCTTCCTGCTACTTCCGGCTCGACCACACCCCGCCGACCGCGCCGGTGGTCACCCGCACCTCCGGCACGCCGGTGGTTGGGCAGCCGGTGACGCTCTCCTTCACCTCGTCGGACGCGCGCTCCGGCGTCAAGCAGTTCGCGTACGGCATCGGTGTGGACGCCCAGCAGAGCTTCAAGGCATCCACTGGCACGACCACGATCACGTTCACCCCGGAAGCGGGCCGGACGGTCGTCTACGTGTGGGCGCAGGACAACGCTGGCAACTATTCGGCGCGTACCGCGTACAACTTCTTCACCGGTCGTATCACGGAGGTGCAGGCCCAGGCTGCGTGGCGGTTCGACGGTGATGCCGTCGACGACACCGGCCAGGGGCACGACCTGACGCTGGGCAGCGCCGTCAACTACGGGCCCGACCGTAAGGGGACCGCCAACGCCGCGTTGACCTACGACGGCACGGGCTGCGCGGAGGCCGAACCGGTGATCCGCACCGATGCTGAATACACGGTCACCGGGTGGGTGAAGCTGACCGACAAGTCCGCCAACCGTGCCCTGGCCACGCAGGCCGGCACCGCTCGCCCCGCCTTCTACCTGCAGTACCACGCTGCCAACGACCGCTGGGAGTTGGCGATGCCCAGCGGCGACGTAGCGGCACCGACCTGGGCCTTCATCCAGACGACCACGTCTGTGCCGCTGAATGTCTGGCAGCACATCGCAGCCACTGTGGACCCCGTAGCGCGAGTGATGCGGCTCTACGTCGATGGTCAGCTCGCCGCGGAGGGAGCCATCCCGTTCGTGCCCTGGGACGCGCAGGCCAGGTTCACGGTCGGCTGCGCCGCGAGCCTGACCGATGAATGGCACCACATGCACGGCTCGATCGACCACGTCGGCGTCTGGCAGGGCCTGCTCTCCGACGCGCAGATCGCCCGCGCAGCCACCGAGCTTCCCGCCGGTGAGGTCGGAAACTGGCAGCTGCGCGGCGGCGGTGGCGAGTCCACGGGCCGAGCCACCGACCTGGTGCTGCCGGAAACCGAATCCTGGGTCGACGACCAGTACGGGCGGGTGGAATCCGCGATCGAGTTGGACGGCACGCAGTGCGTGACCACGGGCGGTCCGGTGGTGCATACGGATGAGTCGTTCACCGTGGCGGCGTGGGTCAAGCTGACCACGGCGGGTACGGGCAACCGGACGGTTCTGGGACAGGACGGCGTACGCGTCAGCGGCTTCTACCTCGGTACGCGGTACCTGGACGGCACCCCCTACTGGGCGCTGATGATGCTGGCCTCCGACAGCGAGATCGGGGGAGGACCGGTGACCACCTCGACGACCCCGATCACGGGGGACGTCGGCCGTTGGACCCACCTGGCCGCCGTCTACGACGCCACCACGCGCCAGATGAGCCTGTACGTCAACGGAGTTCTCGCCTCCTCTCGGGAGCGCACCGGGACGAACTGGAACGCCGACGGCCCCATGACGGTCGGATGCGCGAAATGGACCGGCGCGCACGTTGACCGAGTCCACGGGGCGGTCTCCGGTGTCCGCGCGTGGCGAGGTGTGCTGAGCGCCACGGAGGTGGCCACCGTGCATGGCGGTAACCCGGGGGTGCAGCTGGAGGGAAGGTGGCCGCTGGACGGCCCGGCCAGCGAAGCGCCGACGTACCTGACCGACCGATCCGGCAACGGCCGTGATCTGACCATCACCGGCCCGTACAACTGGGTGCGCGACCGGGGCTTCGGCCGTGACGGTGCCCTCGGCCTGGAACTCTCCGCGAACTCCTGCGCCGAAACGGCTGGCCCAGCGGTCCGTACCGACGCCTCGTTCACGGTCACCACCTGGGTGCTGTTGGACCAGACGGCCGGAGACCACGCGGTCGTGACGCAGGCAGCCAGCGGCAGTCCCGGCTTCTATCTCGGCTACCGCTCTGATGTGAACCGGTGGCACTTCGGTCTGCCGTCGGCCACTGCTGGAAACGTCACCTGGCACAACGCCGAATCTCAGCAGGCACCGGAACTCGGCAAGTGGACCCACCTCGCCGGCGTCTTCAACGTGGCCTCCGGCAAGGTGCAGCTCTACGTCGACGGGGTGCTGGAGGACGAGACCACCGGCCCGTCCTCCCCGTGGTCGGCCAGCGGCCCGACCCTGATCGGCTGCAACGGGTCGACGAACGGAACGCGGGATTCGTGGCTCGGCGGCGTCGTCGACGACGTCCGGATCTGGACCTCCACCGTCGATCCGGATCGGATCGCCGAACTCGCCGGCCTCTGACCCAGCGACGGGGGCGACCACACGTCGCCCCCGTCGCCGACCCACCTGACTTTTCCTCACCCTCTCCTCCGCGTCAGGAAGGTGCCATGTCGCAGTCACGCACCGCTATCTCTCGGCCACGACGAATCATCACCCTGGGCACCGTCGCGGTGCTGCTGGCGTCCACCTTCGCGGTGGCGCAACCGGCTCAGGCGGCCGAGGTGCCCTCCGGCGACCGGCCGGTCAAGGCGGCCAAGCCGGAAAGGGCCCGCCCGGCAACGGTCGAACAGACGCCGCTACCGGAGGACGGTGGCAGGTGGACCGGGCCGAAGCACGCGACGTGGCCGGCGGCGGGCCGAGTGACCTTCGCGATCGCCGACGCGCGGCCGGATCGGCGGCTGAACGGCGACCGGCACTCCGGGCGGACGGTGCGGGGCACGGCCGGTGGTCTACCCGTGACGGCCTCGGCTGTCGCCGGTCAAAGCGCACCTGACCAGGCTCGGGTGCAGCTCCTGGACGAGCAGCACTCCCGCCAGCTCGGGGTCAGCGGCCCGGTCCTGGTCGTCGAAGGTGCTGCCGGGACGGTCGAAACGGCCTTCGACTACGCCGGAATCCGCGAACTCTACGGCGCGGGGTGGGGCGAGCGGCTGACCATCAAGCGGCTGCCGGCCTGTGCGGCGACGACGCCGCAGCGCT
This sequence comes from Micromonospora sonchi, assembly GCF_014646235.1. Lineage (GTDB taxonomy): Bacteria > Actinomycetota > Actinomycetes > Mycobacteriales > Micromonosporaceae > Micromonospora > Micromonospora sonchi. The sequence continues at coordinate 136,236 of NZ_BMNB01000007.1, forward strand.
CTGAGTGTCAGGAGATCGAGCCGGTCGAGGCGACCAACGACCCGGTCACCAGGACGCTGTCGACCGAGGTCACGCTCTCCGGAGCGGTGCCGATGGTGTTTGCCATGGTGGCCGACGAGTCCTCGGAAGAGGGCGACTACAAGGCCACCGACCTGAAGGCGTCGGGCTCCTGGACGGCGGGGGACAGCTCCGGCGCGTTCTCCTACTCGAATCCGCTGCGCCTGCCGCCGGCGGAGGGTCCGCTGCCCGAGGTGTCACTGAACTACTCGTCGCAGCTCGTCGACGGGCGGATGGCCGGTGCCAACAACCAGGCGTCGTGGATCGGCGACGGCTGGGAGTATGCCCCAGGATTCATCGAGCGGTCCTACGTCACCTGCACGGACGACCGGGACGCAGACGGCGGCAAGGAGCCGAACAACAAGGACAAGAAGACCTACGACCAGTGCTGGAAGGGCGACTCCCACAACGTCACCGTTTCGCTCAACGGCAGCAACGCTTCCCTGATCAGGGACGACACCAGCGGCGTCTGGCGGGTCCAGAACGACAGCAACTGGCGGATCCGGTTGGAGGGCAGCGCGGCTACGCCGGGCAACGCCACGACCGAACGGTGGACGATCACCACGGCGGACGGCACCCGCTACTTCTTCGCCAGCGAGGCGGCCTCGGCCAACTCCCGCTGGACCGTTCCTGTCTTCGGTAACCACCCGGACGAGAAGTGCCGGGCCACGGCCTTCAAGGACTCGTCCTGCAAGCAGGCCTGGCGGTGGCTGCTGGACAAAATCGTGGACGTGCACGGCAACATCGTCCGCTTCTACTATCAGAACGAGACCGGGTACTACGGCGCGGCGGACGACAAGGACAACCGGCAGTCGTTCGACCGGGGCGGCTACCTGATGCGGATCGAGTACGGGCTGCACGCCGATCATCCGAGCGTCGCCGCCACCGGCCGCGTGGTCTTCACCGTCGCCGACCGGTGCCTGGCGGCCGAGTGCCACAAGGACGGTAAGCCGGTCAAGGCGAACTGGCCGGACGTGCCGTGGGACAAGTACTGCGATGCCACACCCTGCACCGACAAACTGGCGCCGGTCTTCTTCACCACCAAACGGCTCACGAAGATCACCACTCAAGTGCGCAGAGGTAGCTCCTTCTCCGCCGATTCCGACGTCGAGTCGTGGAGCCTGACCCACGAGTTCAAGGCACCGAAGGTGGCCGGCTCGGCGTCGCTGTGGTTGAAGGAGATCGTGCACGCCGGGCACGTCGGCGGCACCGTCACCGACCCACCGGTGCGGTTCACCGGGGTGGAGCTGGCCAACCGCGCCAACGTCCTGGCCGGGGCACCGCTTTTCTCCCGGTGGCGGATCCAGACCATCCGTACCGAGTCCGGCGCCGACATCCACGTCACCTACTCCGAGCCCGACTGCGACCACAACGACCTGCCGGCGTCGCCGCAGAACAACTCCCGGCGCTGTTACCCGGTCTACTGGACGCCCGACGGCTACTTCGAGCCGAAGCTGGACTGGTTCCACAAGTACGTGGTGACCGAGATTTCCGAGATCGAGCGCACCGCCGACCAGCCGGCGGTTACCATCCAGTACGAGTACTCCACCACCGGCGGCGGCACGTCGACGCTGTGGGGCTACGACGACAGCGAGTTCATTAAGAAGAAGCACCGCACGTACGGGCAGTGGCGCGGCTACTCGCAGGTGGTGACGAAGGTCGGCGAGCCCGGTCGGGGCGTACCGCTGACCACCCGCAAGCGGTTCTACCGTGGCCTGCACGACCAACCGTTGCCCGGCGGCGGCCGGCGTACCGTGCAGGTCGCCGATTCCGAGGGCAACACGTTCACCGACCATCGGGCGCTTGCCGGTATGACGCTGGAGGAGGCAACTCTCGACGGCTCGTCCGTGGTCGAGGCGTCCACCACGCAGTACTGGACCCGCGAGACCGCCGCACGTAGCCACGACGGGGGCACCGACCGGGCGTACTTCAGCGGGCCGTCCGTGCAGAAGACCCGCAAGCTGCTGGCAGCGAGCAAGTGGGCGCGTACCGAGACCCGGACCACCTACAACAACGACGACGGCCTGCCCGAGTCGGTCTCCGACCTGGGCGACACCGACATCACGGGCGACGAGACCTGCACCCGCACCACGTACGCCAAGAACCAGACCGACTGGATCCGGGAGGCGGTGTCCCGGGTGGAGACCGTCGCCAAGGCGTGCACTGCCACAGTGTCCCGCCCGGCCGACGTCATCTCCGATGTTCGGACCTACCACGATGGCTCCAACACCCACGGATCCACGCCGAGCAAGGGACTGGTGACCCGCGAGAAAACCCTCGACACCTGGAGCGGCGGCCCGGTCTACGCCACCGTCGCCCGCAGCACCTACGACGAACTCGGCCGGATCAAAACCGCCACCGACGCCCGTGGCGGGGTGACCAAGACCGACTACACGCCGGAAGGTCCCGGCCCGGTCACCCAGACGGTCACCACCAATCCGCTCGATCACAAGGTGACCACCACCCAGCAGCCGGCGTGGGCCGAGCCGACTTCCGTGGTGGACGCCAACAACAAGCGCACCGATCTTGCCCATGACCCGCTGGGCCGACTGACGAAGGTGTGGCTGCCGGGCCGCGCCAAGGCGACCGCAACGCCGAACGTCGAGTTCAGCTACCTGGTGCGGGCCGATGGGCCGCTGACCGTCACCACCAGGCGGCTCGGCCCCAACGGCAACTACCTCACCGAGGTCGGGCTCCTCGACTCGCTTTACCGGCCCGTGCAGACGCAGAAGGATGCCGTCGGCGGCCAGCGCCTGGTCTCCTCGATCGGATACAACGACCGAGGGTTGAAGGCATACCAGGCCGGGCCGGTTTCCGTCACCGGCGCTCCCGGCAGCACGCTGCTGGAGCTGAACCCTGGCGCGGACCGGGCACGGACGGTGTACAGCCACGACGCCGCCGGTCGGGTGATCAGCGAAGCGCTCTGGTCGGGCAACAGCCAACGCTGGGCCACGATCACCAGCTACGGCGGCGCCCCGGACGGCTGGCAGGTGGCGGTCACCCCGCCGCTCGGCGGCACCACCACGGCCACCATCAGCGACGTCCATGATCGGACGACCGAGTTGCGGCAGTTCCACGGCCGTGCCCTCACCAGTGGATACGACGTCACCCGTTACGCGTACGCCCCGCGAGGCAGCCTCGCGACTGCGACCGGACCGACCGGAAAAATCTGGCGATACGAGTACGACCTGCGCGGACGAGTGGTACGCACGATTGACCCGGACAAGGGCGAGACCAGCCTGACGTACGACAACGACGATCAGGTCAGCTCCACCACGGATGCCCGAGGCGAGGTCATCTCCACTGAGTACGACCCACTGGGGCGGCGTAAAAAGCGACTGACCAACGGCCAACTGGTCGGCCAGTGGACCTACGACACAGTTAAAAAGGGACACCTGACCAAGCAGTTGACCGTCGTCGACGGCTACCACTTCACCCGCGAGATCTTCGACTACAACGACGCCTATCAGGTGCGCGACGAAGAGTCGGTGGTTCCGGCCATGCCCGGCCTGGCCGGCGTTGCCGGGACCTACGTCTCCACCTTCACCTTCAAGGTCGACGGTTCGCCGGAACGGATCAGCGTGCCGGGAATGGGTGGTCTTGAGCGTGAAATGCTCAACCACCACTACGACGACCTGGGCAACGTCACGCGCCTGGTCGGCGGAAGTTCGGCCTCCGGGACGGAGAACGTCTACGTCGACGCCGCCACCTATTCGCCCTACGGCGAGCTGCTGCAACGCACGCTGGGGGTCGACAAGCGGCCGCAGGCGTACCAGACGTACGTCTACGACGATGTGACCCGGCGACTGTCCGAGTTCTACTTCGACCGCGACGCGAGCATCACGAACGTCGCCGCGTTGACCTACCGGTACGACCCGGCCGGCAACGTGCTGTCGATGGCGAACCGGCCGTTGGACAACGACGATAACCCGCGGCCCGGTGCCAGCGATGCTCAGTGTTTCCAGTACGACCAGTTGCAGCGGCTGACTCAGGCGTGGACGCAGAGCACGAACGTCTGTGCCAGCTCACCGCAGGCCAGTGACGTCGGTGGGGTGTCGCCGTACTGGAAGTCGTACGCCTTCGACAAAGCCGGCTCCCGGCAGTCGGTGACCGACCGGCGCACCGGCGTGACGTCGACCTACCAGTACGCCTCGACGGGTGGCCAGCCGCACGCGGTGCGGACGGTGACCACAGGGCAGCGGGTCGATCACTACGGCTGGGACGCCACCGGCAACCTCACCTCCCGCCAGGTCGGTGGGGTCACCGAAACCCTGGATTGGAACGCGCAGGGCAAGCTGACCGAGATCAGTGGGCCGGACGGCACGACCCGGATGCTCTACGACGTCGACGGCAATCGGATCGCCCGAATCGATCCGAACGGCGATGCGACGGTTTTCGTGGCGGGGCAGGAGCTGACCGTCTCCGGTCAGAACAAGTCGGCCACTCGCTACTACACGCATGCGGGAAGTGTGATCGCGTCTCGCAGTGCGTCGTTGGCCACCGGGGTGGGTGACGTCATCTGGCTCAGCTCCGACCATCAGGGCTCAGCACGGTGGGCGGTCAACTCGGTTACCCGCGTCGACACCATCAAATACGCCGATCCTTACGGCAACCTGAGAAGTTCCGATGGCCTGGTGTGGCCGTCCGGGCAACGCGGGTTTGTCGGCGGCACGGAGGACCCGACTGGTCTGACGCTGCTGGGCGCCCGATTCTACGACTCCAGCATCGGCGGGTTCATCTCGGTTGATCCTCTTCAGGATCTCGCCGACCCCCAGCAGTGGAACGGATACGCGTACGCCAACAACAACCCAATCACGTACAGCGATCCCAGTGGGCTGATCTGGACTGACTTTCAGAGAGGCGTCGATCCGCACTTCAACGGGCCAGGCGCGGGAGGAGCATCACACGGTCCTGTCGGTAGCGGCGCATCTTCAAAGACGAGACAGTCGAACCATTGCGCCCAAGGCAGCCCGTACGCCTGCCAAGCAGCTGCCGAAAGAAGCAGGCCCGCCCCTAAATACAGGTTGTCCAGGCCTGCAAAGCCACAAACGTTCAAAGAAGCGATGATTCAAGGGGCCCTGGAAGCGGCCACATGTGCCATCATTGCCGGCTGTGGAGCCGTGACTTTTGTCGGCGCATTAGTAGAAGTCGGCTACGAACTCTTCTCAGAGGAGAAGAGGCAAACGATCGCACGCCGGGCTAGCCGATGTGGTGACGGCGCAGACGGCGAACGCAGCTTCGCCTCCGGCACCGAAGTTCTCATGGCCGATGGCAGCACGAAACCAATCGAGGACGTCGAAGTTGGGGACATGGTGCTGGCCACCGACCCCGAAACCGGTGAAGAGGGCCCCCGCCGCGTAACCCACCTGTGGGTCCACGAAGACCAGATGGTCGACCTCAAAGTTGACGGCGGAAAACTCACCACCACCGAAGACCACCCATTCTGGAATGAAACAGACCAGCAATGGCAGGAGAGCCAAGCCCTCGATCCTGGCGACCTTCTGTACACCGCATCCGGTGGAACGCTCACCATCGTCGGGCTCGACTGGAGCACCATCCAGCGCGGCTCGGCCTACAACCTCACGGTCGCCGACATCCACACGTACTATGTGCTAGCCGGCAACACTCCGGTCCTGGTCCACAACACGGGTCCGTGTGGGCCTGAGCTGAGTGGGGTCAACATCGGAAAGAAGTGGGGAAAGCACTCCAAGGACTATCGCCTCAACCCGGGTAATGCGTCGGCGAGAGAGTGGTTCCGCAATCGCATCGCTGAAGTGCGATCCAGCCATGATGAGGTACGGCGTGGTCCTTGGAATCCGGCGACCGGCGGGGGGACCGATTACTGGTTCTACCGGAAAGACGAAGATCTTCTTGTGACGCGCGGTGATGGAAGCTTCGTGACCATGTTCCCAGGCGCAAGCGGTAACGGTTGGTTCAATGGGGCTACTCAAATACCTTGTCGGTGTGGATAAAGGTCGAAGGTGCTTGAATGGCGTTAATAGCTGAGGGCGCGGACGCGCTTGACGTGCAAGGTTGTGAGATATTTGAGGTTGCCCGAATATGTGACGGTGATGGTTTACTTGAAGCTGTCCAGCTGGTTTTCTCTGACGGTCGGTCCTTAACGCTTACGGTTTGGACCGATTGGAGTCTCGCAATTGAACTCAGGTCCGACGTCGTTGTGCCGGAATATCTCTGGCCGCCCGAAGAGAGGGTTAGGATTGTGATTGCCGAACTTTCCGACCTGAGCCTTGAAGTTGGCCAGGCGGTCCCCCGCTTCAACGACGCTGCGGAAATTGTTGAAGTCCGGTTCGTGCTGAGTGGCCGAAAATTGCTAGTCGGTTCTACTGGTGGGAATTTGATCATAAAGATCGAGTGATTCCATGCAGTGAACGCTCAACCGTGATCGCGATCCGCCGATCACCGAGAGCGAGCGAAGGGCTTCAGGGCGCATTCCCTCCCAGGCATCCTGCCGGCCTGACGTGGGGAGGCGTCGATGAGTGGCGAGCGGGTGCTGGCGGACATGCTGGATCAGGTTCCCTGGTCGGAGCTGGACCGCGACTCCATCGCCGCTGAGGAGGTGCCTCGCCTAGTCATCGACCTGGTGGGCGGAGTCTCGGCCGAATCCCGACGGGAGGCAGCGGACAACCTGTATTGTGCTGCGGCGAACCAGGGCATACTCAGTGAGATCTCGCCATTTATAGCGAAGATTCTGATTCAAGTGCTCCGGCTGGACATGTGTGTGGACCGCGAGCCGGTTTACTACGTGCTCCAGGCGATCCAGGAGTGCCGGGCGTGGCGGGTTCGGAACGACGCGGTCGGTGAACGATTGTTTACCGAGTCGAGAGCCGCAATCGACTCTGGTTTAGACATGTATATGGTCGATCTGCATCGTCTTGACCTGGAACGGTATCCGTCATTACTGCTGCTGTTCGAGGATCTCGCCGCGAAGCACCTGGACGTTCTGACTCAGCTTTGGGCGGAAGTCCGGCGCAGTGACGGAGAGAGGGGACGTCGGCTGGAAGAGACGTATTTCGGCGCATTGGAACACGCGCAGCAGCACACGCTGGATCCAGCGGAGTGCTTCTGCGGTGAGGAGTTCTGGCTGACCGAGAAGTCGGTGGCTGACGCGGCACCCGAGGAGGGCGGTGGCCTTCGCCTTCCAGGGTGAGCACTTGGCCGATGCCGAGAATTGGGGCCGCTAGCGTGCCGGGCAGCGTTTCCCCTCGGCGGGGACGGTGAGGTCGATGAGGTACGCGTTGACGGCCTCGGTGATGCAGGCCGTCTGGGGGTACGCGGTGTGGCCTTCGCCCTCCCAGGTGAGCACCCGGCCGACGCCGAGCATCTCGGCCAGGGCCGGGGTCTGCTCGTACGGGGTGGCCGGATCGCCGGTGGTGCCGACGACCAGGATCGGCGGGGCGCCGTCGGCGCGGCCGGTGGGGTAGGGGTCGCTGCCGCCGGGCCACTCGGTGCAGGAGATCAGGCCGACCGCCAGCGCCGGCCCGAAGAGCGGGTACTTCCCGCGCCACTGCGACTGCAACTGGCGGATCCGCTCCAGGCTGGGCCGTTTCTCCTCGTCGGCGCAGTTGACCGCCATGTTGGCGTCGAAGAGGTTGCTGTAGTGGCCGTCCTCGTCGCGGTCGGCGTAGGCGTCGGCGAGGCGGAACACCTCGTCGGGGTTGCCCTCCTCCAGGCGGTTGATCGCGCGGGCGAGCTGCTGCCAGCCGGTTTCGGTGTACAGCGAGGAGATGATCGCGTAGAAGACCCAGCCGGCGGTGGCCTCCCGGCCGTCGGCGGAGCGGACCGGGGAGACCTTCGCCTTGTCGAGGGCCGAGGTCACCGCGGCGCGGGCGTCCGGCGCGATCGGGCAGCGGTCGGTGTTGGCCGCGCACCAGCGGGTGAAGTTGTCGAAGGCCCGCTCGAAGCCTCTGGCCTGGCTCTCCGAGCCCTCGATCAGGCCCTGCCGGGGGTTGACCGCGCCGTCGAGCACCAGCGCCCGCACCCGTTGCGGAAACAGTTGGGCGTACGTCGCGCCGAGCAGGGTGCCGTAGGAGTAGCCGAGGTACGTCATCTTCTCGTCGCCGACCGCCGCGCGGATGGCGTCCATGTCCCGGGCGGCCTGCTCGGTGCCGTAGAGCGGCAGTTGGTCGCCGTACCTGTCGCCGCAGCCCTGACCGATCCGCTTGTTGAGCGCGACGAAATCGTCGAACGACTCCTGGCTGGCCGGATCAGGATCGAAGCCGAAGGCGGCGTCGAGGTCGGCGTCCGGAATGCACTCCACCGGGCTGGAGCGGGTCACCCCGCGCGGGTCGAAGCCGACGATGTCGAACCGCTGCAGGACGGTGTCGGGCAGGCCGCCGAACTGCTCACCGAAGGTGAGGTAGACGGCGGTGTCCACCCCCGACCCGCCCGGCCCGCCCGGGTTGACCAGCAGCGAGCCGATGCGGTCGCGCTGCTTGTCGGAGCGGATCCGGATCAGGGCGATCTCGAAGGTCTCGCCGGCGCCGGGACCGGCCGTGGCGCCGCTGCCGCCGGCCCAGTCACGGGGCACCTGGATGCGGGCGCACTCGTAGCGCATCCCGGGCGCACCGCGCCCGACCAGCTCCTTGGGCACCTCCGGGCAGGACTGCCAGGTGGGTGCCGTCCCCGGGGGCGCGGCCTCGCCCTCGACGTCGGCGCGCGGCGCGAACGCCGGCAGCGTGCAACCGGCGGCGACCACCGCAGCGGCGACCAGGCCGGCCAGGGTGAGCCGGAAACGGCGGATCCGGTCGGTGGTACGGGTCACGAGCGAGCCTCCGTGATCGGGTCGACCGTCAGGCTACGCGGGGTCGGGTGCGGGCCCGACCGGGACCGCCGGATCGCCGCGCAGGACCTGGTCCACGTCGAACCGGACCGGCCGGTCGAGCTGGTCGTAGCGGCAGGAGCGGGGGTCGCGGTCGGGCCGCCAGCGGACGAATCGCGCGGTGTGCCGGAACCGGTCGCCCTCCATCGCGTCGTACGCCACCTCCACCACCAGCTCCGGGCGGACCGGCTCCCACTCCAGATTCTTGGTGCCGGTCCACCGGCTGACCCCGCCGGGGATGCGCTGGCCGCGCTCGTGGTCGCCGTGCACCCACGGGTGCTCCGCCCCGGCGTCCCGGTAGGGGGCCAGCTCCTCCAGCAGCTCCGCCCGCCGGGCCATGGTGAACGAGGCGCTCACCCCGACGTGGTGCAGCACCCCGGCGTCGTCGTGGAGCCCGAGCAGCAGCGAGCCGACCACCGGGCCGGACTTGTGCCAGCGGAACCCGGCCACCACCGCGTCGGCGGTGCGGGCGTGCTTGACCTTGAACATGAGCCGCTTGCCCGGCTCGTACGCCAGGTCGGCGGGCTTGGCGATGAGCCCGTCCAGCCCGGCGCCCTCGAACACCTCGAACCAGCGGCGTGCGGTGTCGGCGTCGGTGGTGACCTGGGTGACGTGCACCGGTGGGCGCACCCCGGCCAGGGCCTGCTCCAGCCGGGCGCGGCGGGTCGGGTAGGGCGCGTCGAGCAGGCTCTCGTCGTCGAGGGCGAGCAGGTCGAAGGCGACGAAGTCGGCCGGGGTGGTCTCGGCGAGCAGCTTCACCCGGGACGCCGCTGGGTGGATGCGCTGGGCCAGCAACTCGAAGTCGAGCCGGGGCTGACCGTCCGGCCCGTCGCGGCGGATCACGATCAGCTCGCCGTCGACCGCGCAGCGCGTCGGCAGCTGTTGGCGCGCCTGTTCGACCACCTCGGGGAAGTAGCGGGTCATCATCTTGCCGCCCCGGCTGGCCAGCTCCACCTCGTCACCGTCGCGGAAGACGATGCAGCGGAAACCGTCCCACTTGGGCTCGTAGGTCATTCCCGGCCCGGTGGGGATCGACGCGACGCTGCGGGCCAGCATCGGCTCCACGGGCGGATTGATCGGCAGCTCCACGGCGACAGTCAACCAGACGGCACCGACAGCGGTGAGGCAGATCACTGGCCCCCGGTAGGCGGCGTGTCCGGCGAAGATCCCTCGCGTACGCCTTGGGTGGATCGTAAAGCCGCAGGTCAGAGCTACTTTCGCGGGGTGCGGGAGTGGGTGTGCGGGTGTTGCGGGCGGTGGCGGGTCAGCGTCGAGCTGATCCGGGGCCGGTACGTCTACCGGCTGGTCCACCGCTATCCCCGCCGCTTCGGCGGCGGCAAGAACGTGCTCGGTGAGGTGGGCTCGGTGACCGAGCTGGCGGAGCTGTTGGGCCGGCGTACCCCGCTCAGCCTGGCCGACCTGCGCGAGGCCGCCTGACACCGCGGCGGCCTGGCAGCGCGGCGGCCCACAAGGGCGGCGGTCCGAGAAGCGCGGCGGTCCGGAAAGCGTGGCGGTCCGGAAAGCGCGGCCTGCGGCCGCAGGCGCCCGGGACGCGGGCGGGGTCAGAAGTGGGCGAAGGAGCGGATGGGGGCGCGGGGGCCGAACTTCGGTGCCTGGATGCCGGCGGCCTCCAACAGCCGGCAGACCCGGCCCCGGTGTCCCCGGAACGGTTCCAGCAGCTCCAGCATCCGGGCGTCGTCGGCGCGCGGCTCCCCGGCCAGCGCCCAGGCCACCGTGTTGGGTACGTGGTAGTCGCCGACGCTGACCGCGTCCGGGTCGCCGTACGCGACGCGGACCACTTCGGCGGCGGTCCACGGGCCGATGCCGGTGATCGCGGTCAGCCGCCTGGTGGCCTCGGTGGAGTCGGCGCAGCGTTCCAGCCGGTCGGCGACCGTGGCGGCCCGACGCAGCGTGTCGGCCCGGCGCTGCTCGACGCCGAACGGGTGGAACACCCAGTAACCGGCGGCGGCCACCGCTGCCGGCTCCGGTAACAGCAGCAGCCGCATCGGCCCTGGTGCCGGCTGCCCGAAGTGGCGGACCATCGCTGCGTACCCCCGGTAGGCCTCCGTGCCGGTGACCTTCTGTTCGAGGACCGCCCGCAGCACCCGGTTGAAGACCAGCCCGGTCGCCGGCATCCGCAGGCCCCGGTGCCGGTTGGCCAGCTCGGCCATCACCGGGTGACCGGCGGCCAGCTCGGCGAAGCCGGCCAGGTCGTCCCGGAGCCCGGCGATCGCGTCCGCCCGGTCCACCACCCAGCCGCCGCCCGGGCCGTACCCCTCGGCGACCAGCTCGCCGCCGGCCGGCCGCAGGGCGAGGGTGGCCGGGCCCGCCGGGGTGCGGGTGGCCCACCAGAGGGTGCCGGCCACGATCCGGGCGCAGGGATCGTACGGGCTGAAGGTGAGCGGGCGCACCGAGGCGACCAGCCGATAGTGCTCCGGCGGGCGCAGCCTCCGGCTGGCAGCCGGCTCGGTCGAGGTCACCGGCCCACTCTGCCACCCCACCCCACCCCACCCCCACCCACCCCACCCCCACACCCGATTGCTTCGTTGATCATGAGGTTAACGGCGAAGTTGATCTCCTCAACTGCCGCTAACCTCATGATCAACGGGGCTTGGGTCGGGGCAGGGCTTGGGTCAGTACGAGTAGTCGGAGTCGGAGCTGTCGGACTTGGACTTCGACGGGGGAGTGACGGCCTTGGGGGTGCCCTTGGGGAGGCAGCTCAGGTTCTTGCTGCCGTCGGGGTTGATCACGAACCAGGTGCCGCCGACGCCCTGGCCCTTCCACTGGCCCGGCTTCTTGTCACCGATGTAGGTGTAGAGCGGCCAGCCGTCGAGGGTGATCTGGCGGGTGCCGTCCTCGCGGGTGATGGTGCCCACCGCGTCGTCGGAGATGAGGCCCTTGATCTTCGGGTTGCCGTCGGTCAGCGCCGGCGGCCAGACCTCGGCGCACTCGTCGACGCAGTTCGACGACGGCGGGTCGTTGGTGTCGCGGTCGAAGCGGTAGAGGATGTAGCCGTCCTGGTTGATGACCGCGCTGCCCATCCGGTCGAACTTCTTGCCGGTCAGGCGCACGGTCAGTTCGACGCCGTCGGGCAGGGGAGCGTCGATCTCGGCCTCCGCGCCGGGTGACGCCGAGGCGCCCGGCTCCGCGCTGGCCTCGGGGTCCACGCTCACAGTGGGCTCGGCCGCGGCGACGGCGATCGGCTCGGCCGCTCCGGCGTTCGCTCCCTCGTAGCCCGCGGGAGCGCAGGCCGTGAGCGCGACCATGGCGCTCGCGACGACGACGGTCCGCTTGATCTTTGCCACGTGCCCTCCTCATGCTTGACAGTCACCGGGAAGTACGTGGCGAGGGGATGTCAAGGTTGAACCGCGAACGGTGGCTAATTTCACATCGAACCCGTTGAACCGAACCCCGTCCCGCTTCGTGTAGGCCGACATCGATCAGGTATCGCAAAGGCCCGCCTCCACAAAGGAAGCGGGCCTTCTGGTCCCCTGGGTCAGGGCGCGGGCACCGTCAGCAGCGGGCTGGCCGTTCCCTTCGCGTCGACCTGCTCCACCCGGAAGTGCTTCACGTCCTCCAGCTTGGACGAGGTGGTGGCGTGCAGGGTGAGGGCCGTCGGGTTGCTGTTGGTGCCGTACCCGCCCGGCGGCACCGACCAGCTGGAGATGACCTCGGTGCCGGAGTCCTTGCGCACCACCACGAGGCGGCACTCGCGTGGGCCGGGCAGCCGGCTGAGGGTGAAGGCGGCCAGGGTGCCGAAGTCCTTCGAGTCCAGGAAGAACGTCCCCTGCACCCCGGTGGTCGGGTCGGTGACGTCGACCTGCTCGCCCTCCTGCTCGTTGCCGCCCACCCCGGGTCCGCCCGGGTTGCCCGAACGGGTGCTCGGCGGCTCCAGAGAGGCGTTGGAGCCCTGCCCGGATCCCTGCGGCGGTGCGGTGCTCTCCGCGCTCAGGTTGGCGAATCCGACGCCGGTCAGCCCGCCGAAGACGACCACCGCGGCCGCGGTCGCGAGGACCTGCCGGAACCGGGCCCTCCGTCGGTGCGTACGCATCGCCACCAGCGTGCGGTCGAGCAGGACCGGATTCGACTGGGTCTGCTCCAGCGCCGTCATCGACTCCGCGTCGATGTCGGAGAGCAGCCCCACCACCGGCACCATCGTCTCCAGCTCGGCGGCGCACGCCCAGCAGGAGGCGAGGTGCTCCTCGAACCGCTCCATGTCCTGCTCGTCCAGCACGCCGAGCGCGTACGCGGCGACGTCCATGTGGTCCACCCGGCTCATTCCGTCACCCCCCTTTCCTGCAGAGCTGTGCGCAGCGCGCGCAGCGCGTAGTAGACCCGTGACTTCGCGGTGCCCAGCGGCAGCCCGAGTTCCTCGGCCGCCTCCGGCACCGTCCTTCCCCGAAAGTACGTCGCCACCAGGATCTCCCGGTGCGCCTGGCTCAACGTCCGCAGCGCGTCCGCCACCGTCATCGAGCGCAGCACCCGGTCGGTGCTGTCCGACTCGGCGAACGCGGTCAGATCCCGGTCGTACGTCTCGGCCGGCCGGGCCTGCTCGCTGCGGTGCTCGTCGATGGCGATGCGGCGGGCCACCGTCACCAGCCACGGCCGCAGCGACCCCTGCCCCTGCGTGCCCAGCCGGTGGGCGTTGCGCCAGGCCCGGAGCAGCGTCTCCTGGACGATGTCCTCGGCCCGCTGCCGGTCGCCGCCGGTCAGCCGCATCACGAACATCAGCAGCGGCCCGGCGTGTTCGGCGTAGAGCGTACGGATCAACTGATCGGAGTGGGCGGCTTCAGAGGTCGTAGCCTGGTGGCGGCCAGGGGCGGGTCGCGGCGTCACCGGGCTATTCTGGCGAGCCGCGGCGTGGGAGTCGACCCCACGGGTGGACGTGGTCGGCCGCGACTGGGACCGGGCGGACATCCAGTCCACCCGCACCCGGTCGCCGTGCCAACCGGCCGCCAGTGCATGCATGCAGACCTCCGATGTCGCTGGACAGAAGCCGTCCCCCCACGGGCATGGTCGCCGGGTGATACGCATGGATCCGCCGAACGGATCAACGCCGGACGGAGAAAATCCCCGGCGGTGGCGGCGGGGAGTCGGTGGCGACCTCGTCGCGCACCACAGTGGCGCCCCCGGCGAAGCGGTCGAGCTCCGCGTCGGCGAGCACCCGACCCGGGAACCAGTCTCCGGCGGCCCGGCGGGTCAGCTCCGCCACGGGTGGCTCCTGACGGCCGGCGACCAGGACCAGGTTGCCGTAGCGGCGCCCCCGCAGCACCCCGGCGTCGGCGACCAGGCAGGCCCGGGGCAACACCGTGCGGACGGTGGCGACCTGGCCGCGGGCGTAGCGCAGCGGTGGACCGTCGGCGAGATTGGCCAGATACCAGCCGGCCGGGCGCAGCACCCGGGCCGCCTCGGCGGCGTACTCCACCGAGGTCAGCCTGGCCGGGGTCCGGGCACCGGCGAACACGTCGGCGACCAGCACGTCGTAGCTGGCCTCCCGGGTGGCGGCGAGCACCGCCCGGGCATCGCCCACCCGTACCTTCAGTCGCGGATCGGTCGGCCAGGGCAGCAGCCGCCGGACCAGCTCGACCAGCGCACCGTCCACCTCGACCACCCGCTGGGTCGAGCCGGGGCGGGTGGCGGCGACGTACCGGGGCAGGGTCAGCGCGCCGCCGCCCAGGTGCAGCACCCGCAGCGGTGCACCGGCGGGCGCGATCAGGTCGAGTGCCGCGGCCAGCCGGCGGACGTACTCGAACTCCAGGTGGGTCGGGTCGGTCAGGTCCACGTGCGACTGCGGCGCACCGTCCAGCGACAGCGTCCACGAGCCGGGCCGGTCCGGGTCGGACGTCAGCTCGGCGAGCCCGCTGTCGACCCGTGCGGTGATCCGGTCGGTGTCGCGTCGACGGCCCATCAGCGCCGGGCCCGTCCCGCGGCCGTACGCGCGGCGGCGGTCAACGCACGGTGCAGCAGTCGGGCGTCGCCCAGCCGGGAGCGCAGCAGGCGTTCCAGCCCGGCGATCGGGACCAGGTTCTGCGGGGCCCGCGGGTCCTTGTACGGGGTGGAAGCGAACCGGGGCAGGGTGACCAGCGACAGGTCCGCCAGCCGGACCGCCTCGGCGATCTCCAACTCGGCCGAGCACTCCATCCGGACGATGCCCGCCCAGGGCGCGCCCTGGGCGACCGGCAACCGCAAATACCACGACCAGCCGCCCCAGGCGGTGCCGAGACGGAACACCGGTGAGCGGTGACCCGGTGCCAGACCGGTGACCACCGTGGTGAGCCGGGCGTCGAGGTACTGACTGTGCTGGGTCTTGATGTAACCGAGGGTGCGCGGCAACTGTCGCCGGTTGCGCAGCGGACCATCCACCACCAGCAGATCGTCGTCGGTCCGGGCGGCGCCGGAGACCTCCACCTCCAGGGCGGTCAGCGGCCCCTGCACCGCGGCCGGCAGTTTGGCCAGCTCACCGGTGCCGCTGACCCGGTGCACCGGATAGCGGACGTTGCCGGCGACCACGTCGGTGGCCGACGGGCTGGCGGTGAAGAGCCCCCGGCCGACCCTGGCGCCGGCCAACTGCGCGGCACCGCGTTCCAGGTCGCAACGCACCACCCCGGCGGCGTACGAGGCGGCCAGGCCGGGGAAGGAGGTGCCGTCCTCCTCGGCCGTCCAGACGCTGGCGTCGATCCGGCGTACCCCGTCGACCAGCAGCACCACATCGGGGGCCCGGACGCCGGGGCGGGGGCCGATGGCTCGCCAGTCCACCGTGGGCAGCTCGTGGTCCGCCTCCACCTGGGCGCTGCTCGGCGCGGCCGGGCCACCGGCCGACGCCTCGAACGACGCGCCGTAGGCCGGATCCCAGGCGTCGACGAAGAACCTGTTCATGGGCCCGGCCTTTCGTTCGCGACTGCGGGGCTCCGCTGCGCTGCACTCCTCGCGCTCACCGGCCGGTCCGTTCGACGCGCGCCGACCGGGCGTCCTTGCGCACCTCGAAGCGCACCGGGATGCGCTCGGCCAGCGCCGGCACGTGGGTGACCACGCCGACCATCCGGTCGCCCCGGGCGGCCAGGTTTTCCAGGGTGGCGGCGACCGTGTCCAGGGTGGCCGCGTCGAGGGTGCCGAAGCCCTCGTCCAGCACGATCGACTCCAGGCTGGCGGCGGTGGTGGACATCCCGGCCAACTGCTCGGACAGCGCCAGCGCCAGGGCCAGCGACGCCTGGAAGGTCTCGCCGCCGGAGAGGGTCCGCACCCCCCGGCGCAGGCCGGCGTCGTGGTGGTCGACGACGAAGAACTCGCCCTTGTCGTGGACCAGGTCGTACTGGCCGCCGGAGAGCTCCCGCAGGATCCCCGACGCCCCGTCGACCAGCAGGTCCAGCGCCTCGGCCAGCAGCCAGCGTTCGAAGTTGTTGGCCCGCAGGTGCCCGGCCAGGGCGCGCGCCACCCGGGCCTGGCGTTCGTGCTCGGCCCGCTGCTGGCGCAGCTCGGCGGCCTGCTCGCGGCGTTCGACCAGCCGGCGCCGGTCGTGCTCGGCCCGCTCGTGCGCGACCGTCGCGGCCCGGACCGGATCGTCGGGGGCCGGCAGCTCGGCCTCGGCGAAGAGACCGGTGATCCGGCCGGCCACCGCGGTGGCCTCGGCCTCCGCCCCGGCGACCGCCGACGCCAGCCCGGCCCGCTCCGACCGGCGGCGCTCCGCCTCCGTCTGCGCCCATTCGACCAGCGCGGTCCACGCGCCGGCGAGGTCGTCCCGGTCGGCCGCCGGCGGGCCGAACCGGGCCAGCCCGTCGCGGGTGCCGTCGAAGTGTCGCCACGCCCCGCGCAGCCGCTCCTGCGCGGCGTCCACCGTGCTTCGGGCCCGCCGTGCGGCGTCCCGGCCGGCGCGCACCGCCCCGGCCGCCTCGTCCAGCGCCTGCCGCAGCCGGGCGTGCTCGGTCAGCCGCTCCCGCAGCGTCTCGACACCGGCCGCACCGGCCAGCCGGTCATCCAGCTCGGACAGCCGGGCCTGGAGCCCGTCGTACTCGGCGCGGGCGCGCAGCAGCACCCGGTCCAGGTCCCGCGCGGCGGCGTCGCGCTCGGCCACCAGCCGGTTGGCCGCCTCGCTCGCTGCCCGGGCCGCCTTGCCGGCGGCCACCGCGCGAGCCACCGCCGAACCGGCCGGCATCGCCGGCACCCGGGGCACCGGCTGCTCGCACACCGGGCAGGGGTCCCCGTCGGTCAGGTGCGCCCGCAGCGCCGCCGCCTGGTCGGCGGTCTTCGCCTCCTCGTGGGCCTGGAAGGCGGCCGTCAACTCCGCCTCGGCCCGCTCGGCCGCCGCCCGCGCCTGCGTCAGCGCGCCCACCGCCACCTCGTGCTCGGCACCGGCCGCCGCCACCACGGCCTGCACCTGTTCCGCCTGGCCGGCCAGTTGCTCCCGGTCGGCGTACGCCCGCAGCAGCAGCCGCAGCGTGCTCTCGTCGTCGGCGGCGGCCAGCTCCCCGCGCAGTTTCTCCTCGCGCTCCTCGGCCAGCGACACCGCGCTCGCCGCCGCGTCGGCCTCCGCCCGGGCGGAGGTCACCGCCGCAGCCACCTCGGTCACCCCGTCCGGCGTCCGGACCGCACCCAGCACCGCCAGTTCGGCGTCGAGCGCCGCCAGCGCCGCCGTCACCTCCCGCGCCGATGCCCGCGCGGCGTCCAGCTCCGGTACGGCGGCGGTCACCGCCCCGGTCAGCGCCCGCATCCGGTCGAGGCGGGCGGTGGCCCGCTCCAGCGTGGCGTCGTCGGTGTCGGTCAGACCAGCGAGCAACTGGTCGACCGCCTCCAGCTTCGCCTCGGCCTGCCCGGCCCGGACGGTGGCCTGCTTCTGCACCTCCTCGTAGACGCCGAGCCCGAGCAGGTTGACCAGGATCTGCTGCCGGGTCGCGGGCCGGGCGTGCAGGAAGTCGGCGAACTGCCCCTGCGGCAGCACCACACAGCTGGTGAACTGCTCGTACGGCAGGCCGACCGCCGCCAGCACCGCGGTGTCCATCTCGGCGGGGGTGCCGGCGACCACCTCACCCAGATCCTCCGGGCTGAGCCCGGTGTCCAGCTTGGTGACGTCGAAGCCCTCCGGCATCAGCTGCAACCCGGCGCCCGCGGTCTTGACGTTTCCCCGGCTGTCCCGGCGAACCACCCGGGTGGCGACGTAGCGGGCACCGGCGGATTCGAAGACCAGCCGGACCCGCGCCTCGGTCGCCGACGGCGCCAGGGCGTTGCCCAGCCCGCGCGTGCCACCCCAGCGGGGCACCGTGCCGTAGAGGGCGAAGCAGATCGCATCGAGCACCGTCGACTTGCCGGACCCGGTCGGCCCGACCAGGGCGAAGAAATCCGCGTCGGTGAAGTCGATGGTGGTCTCGTCGCGGAAGACGGTGAAGCCGGCCAGGTCCAGCCGCATCGGCCGCATCAGTGATCGACCTCCTCGATCAGCTCGTCGAAGAGTTCCTGGACGCCGTCGTCGGCGTGGCCGCGGCTGTCCAGGTAGTCGGCGAAGAGTTGCCGGGGTGAGCGGCCGGAGCGCTGGGCGACCCGGGTGCCGCTGCCGGGTGCCGGCACCAGCTCCGGGTCGATGCGGATCTCCAGCGCGCGGGGCAGCAGTTCCTGTACCTCCTCACGCAGCCCGGCCCGGGGCTGCTCGCGGACGTACACCCGCAGCCAGCCCTCCGGCGGGGTGATCTCGGCGAGCTGGGCCAGCGTGCCGCGCACCGTGCGCAGCGGAGTGGCCGCGGTCACCGGCTCCTCCCGGACCCGCGCCGCCGTGGTCGCGCCGACCTCGACCAGGGTCACCGACGGGACGTTCTCCTGCTCGCCGAAGTCCACCGCGAGCGGGGCCCCGCTGTAGCGGATCGGGCAGGGCCCCTCGACCCGCTGGGCGCGGTGCAGGTGCCCCAGCGCGACGTAGTGGGCGGTGCCGGGGAAGACCGAGGCGGGCACCGCGTAGCCCATGATGGTGTGCGCGTCCCGCTCTCCGCCGCCGGTGGCCGCGCCGACCACGGTCAGGTGAGTGGTCACCAGGTGCACCCGGTCGGGCTCGTCGAAGCCCTCGGTGAGCCGGGCCAGGATGCGGCCCAGGTGGTCGGCGTAGGTCTGGGTGCTCTCGGCGGCGGTCAGCTCGTACATCTCCACCGCGCGGACCGCGTACCGCTGGGACAGGAACGGCAGCGCGACCAGCCGCCAGCGCTCCCCGTCGGCGGTGCTGCCGTCGATGACGTGCTCGGCCGGATCCTCGCGTACCCCGCCGCGCAGGGTGATGCCGGCGGCCTCGGCCCACGGCCGCAGCGCGTCCAGCGCCGGCCCGTTGTCGTGGTTGCCGCCGATGGCCACCACGTCGGCGCCGGTGCGGCGCAACGCGGTCAGCGCCCGGGTGACCAGCCGGGTTGCCTCGGCGGTCGGCGCGGCGGTGTCGTAGAGGTCACCGGCGACGATGACCAGGTCCGGCTGCTCCCGCCGGGCGATCTCGATGACGCCGGCCAACACCTGCTTGTGCTCCTCGGCCCGGGACTGCCCCTTGAGGACCTTGCCGATGTGCCAGTCCGAGGTGTGCAGGATCTTCACTGTGCCGACCTTTCGTTCGCGGCTGCGGGGCTCCGCTGCGCTGCACTCCTCGCGCTCACCGGGCCGGACCTTTCGTTCGCGGCTGCGGGGCTCCGCTGCGCTGCACTCCTCGCGCTCACCATGCCGAATCCCCTGCTCTAGAACGGGATGTCGTCGTCGGCGCCGCCGCCGGACCCGACCACCGCGAACGGATCGGCGGACTGGGTGATCGAACGCAGGGTCTGCGACGGCGCCGTGCCCGCCTCGGAGACCCGGGTCGCCCAGGCCGGGAACGGGAACTCCAGGCAGAGCGGGACGGGAATGTCGGGCTGGTTGACGAACATGGTGCCCGGTTTGGCCAGCAGCGCCCGCTGCCGCTGCGCCGGGGGGAGGAAACCATATTCGGGGCGGGACGCCTCGGCCGGGTCGAGCCGGCCCACCACCCGGATCGCCGAGTTGGTGACGATGCGCCGTTCCACCTCGCTGGCGGTCTGCTGCGCGCCGATCAGGATCACGCCGAGCGAGCGGCCCCGCTCGGCGATGTCGAGCAGCACCTCCTTGATCGGGGAGGAGCCCTCCCGGGGGGCGTACTTGTTCAGCTCGTCGAGCACCACGAAGAGCAGCGGTTTGGCGGTGCCGGCCTTCTCCTTGCGCTCGAACTCGCTCTTGAGCGTCACGCCGACCACGAAACGCTGCGCCCGGTCGGGCAGGTTGTGCAGGTCGACCACGGTGACCTGGGCCGACTCGGCGGTGTTGATCGAGTGCGGGCGGCGGGTGGCCAGGTCGCCGCGGATCAGCCGGGACAGGTCCTTCTTGCTGCCGATCAGCCGGCGGGCGAAGGCGTTGACGGTGCCCAGGCCGACCGCGCTGCCGGCCCAGTCGCCCCGGGTCTCGTCGTCGCTGAGCTGCTCGACGACGTGGTCGACCAGGTCGCCGTAACTGCCCAGGCGCACCCCGTCGATGCTCACCCCGCCGTCGGCGGGCTGGGCGTAGCGGGCCAGGTGGGCGGCGACCGAATGCACCACCATCGTGTACTGCTGGCGCTCGTCGTCGGCGTCGGCGAAGACGTACGGCAGGAGACGGTCGGCGCAGAACTCGGACAGCGTCCAGTAGAAGCTGTCCACGCCGGTGAGCCGGCTGCTCACGTCGGGGGTGCCGGAGGAGTCGCCGACCCGGGGCGGGGCGTACACCCGCACGTCACCGAAGGCGTCGGCGACCAGGCCGAGCCGTGCGTACGCGGCCCGGGTGGGGTCGTCCAGCCGGGCATTCGGATGGTCGAGGAAGAGGAGATCCTCACCCTTGACGTTGAAGATCAGCGCCTTGGCGTTGACCGCGTCACCGCCGAGCTGCCCGGAGCGAAACACCGAGTAGAGCAGAAAGGTGGCGAAGCTGGTCTTGGTGGCCACCCCGGAAATGCCGGAGATCGACACGTGGGCGCCCCGGGTGCCGTCGAGGAAGTCGGCGTTGAGGTAGACCGGCACCCCGTCGCGGCCGGTCCCCATCGGGACCCGCCGTTCCATCCGGTCGAAGTGCAGCGCCCGGGCGCGGGCGTCGCCCTCGGCCCGGTGCACCACCGCGCCGGGCTGCGGCGGCACGTAGAACTCCGGATCCACCCGGGTGGTGGTGATCTCGGCGGCTTCCTGCACCTGAGCCGGGAGCGTGCCGTCGGCGATGGCGAACACGTCGGAGTCGAACTGGGCGCCCTCGTGCCGCGCCCGGACCTGGGTGACCACCCCGGCGATCGTCACCGGTTCCCGGTCGGGAAGCTCACGCCGGGTCACCACGACGTCGTCGAGCTGGAGGTAGTTGCCGGGGGCGACCGCCGTCCAGAACTGCAGCGGCGTGGCGTCGGCGGTGCCGAGCACCCGACCGACCCCCTCGCCCGGGCCGTCGAACCCCTGGTCAGTCATCGGGCGGCTCCTCCTCGGTCGGTCGTCGCGATGGGCACACGCGCCCTGCATCCTGCCGGAGGAGTACGACAGGCCGCCACGCGACGCGGCGGAGACCACGTCGCGGTGTCGCGACGACCGCGTACCGCGACGACACCATCCACGGCGGGTGGTGGCTCAGCGGCGGCTCGGGGAGCGCAGGTCCGGATCGAGCCGCCCGGCCAACTCCCGCACGGCCGCCTCGTACGTCGGGTCGGTGTGGTACGGCCAGTGCCGCTCGATCGGCGGCGGGACGGTGTCGTCCGGCGGCACGGTGACCGCGCGCGGGTCGCGCATCCGCCGGTCGACCGTGCCGGCCGGCCCCCGCACCCGGGGTGGCTGGCCGGGCCGGTGCGCGGAGAAGACCGGGCCGCCGATCGGGTCGGTGTCCCGCCACAGGTTCACCCACCGCCAGCCGATCCGGTCGCCGACCTCGGTGAGCACCCGGTCACCGAAATAGGCTGGGCAGAGCTGCGCGTAGAGCCGGTGCAGCGGGCTGCCGTGGGTCAGCAGCGCCACCCGGGGCAGCACCTCCGCCGGCAACTGGAGCAGGGCGGCGGCGGCGAGCACGGAGCCGTGGGAATGACCGGAGAGGATCACGCTGCCCCGGCTGGTGAGCGTCATGATCCGCTTAACCAGTTCCGGCACCGCCCGCTCGGCGTAGCAGGGCGGCGCGAACGGATGCACGGTACGCGGCCAGAAAGTGCCCAGGTCCCAGATCACCGCGACCGTGCGCCGGGTTTCCTCCGAGCGGTAGGAGAAGAGGGCGATCACGAGGATTCCGAGCGCGACCAGCCCGATGACGTAGATCCCGACGTCGGTCAGCAGCGGGAGGTCCCTGGTCACGAAGCCGTCGATATGGGCTGACTGTTCGCTCAGCCACGTCGGCCCGATGCCGAACAGATCCAGCGCGACCGCCGCGGTGCCGAGCAACGACACCACCAGGAACGTGACGAAGACCGGTCCCACCTGCTCGGCGAGCGCGGACCTGGCGACGGTCTCCCGGACGTCGGTCCGCCGGGTCAGCGCCTCCGGCGGCGGGTCCGGAAAGTCGTGCCGGACGATCTCGTCGGCCAACCGGCGGCGGCGACGCCGGGTCGCGGCGATCCGCCAGAGCATCGTCGCGGCGACCACCAGCACCGTCGTCAGCCCGGCCAGGACCGCCCAGCGGTAGGTCACGGGCGGCTCCAGTGGTGGCGCGCCGGGTGGGGTCGGCCGGAACCGGTTCGGGATGTCGCCCCGGTCCAGGAAGTCGGCGACCCGGTAGACCAGAGCGGCGGAGAAGCCGTACCCGGCGGCGACCGCCGCGGCGGCGAGCACCGGGGTGGCCAGTCCGCTCAGCCACGACGAGTCGCCGTGGTGCCGCTGGCGCATCGTGGTGACGACGAGGGCGACCAGCAGGCCGGCCTGGACCGCGACCAGCGCGGTGAGCGAGCCCCCGTAACCCGGGAATCCCCCGTGCGGCGGTTCCGGTTCGAGCGGCACCGCCGTGTAGACCAGGGTCAGCACGGTGAGCCCGCCGGCCGCCCACCGCAGGGTCCGGATGCCCCGCATGTCGACCGGCCCGCGGCCCGGCCCCTCGGACGGGATCCGGGCGGGTAGGCAGAGCAGGACGACGCCAGCCACCAGCAGGAGCCAGGCCAGGACGTAGAGGACGTACGCGACCGCCGTGGGACGGAGGTGGATCTGCGCGCCGAGCAGCAGCGCGGCGAGCATGCCGAGGCCGATCGCGAGATGGATGGCGCGCAGCCGCTGCACCACGAGCGCGTCGTTCCAGAAGCCGGGAAGGTCGATCCGGTCCTCCCCGCCGCTGGTGCGGTCCTGCCCGCCCGCCGTCGAGAACGCCTCGAACATCCGGGCGGAGCGTTTCCCGAGCCACCAGAGCAGCCGCAGCGCGGCGATCGGCACCAGCGCGAGCAGCGCCAGTCGCGGCCCGAGAGGGAACACGGCCAGCCAGCTCAGGTAGCCGCGCCCCCGCAGGCAGGGGCGGTAGGAGACGCACTGCCAGCCGACGAGGTCGACGGTCAACCCCGCGACGGACAGGACGAACGCGGCGGTCAGGGTGGCGGCCAGCAGCCGGCACAGCGCGCCGACCGGCCGACCGGTCCCGCCGGTCGCCGGCCTGGCCCAGTCGGCGAGGTTGACCAGCATGAAGGGCAGCAGGAACAGCAGGGACAGGGTCCGGGCGGCGGCGCCCGCGGTCAGCGCCCCCCAGCGGTACGCCTCCACCGCGAACCCGTCCGGCCGGTCGCTGGTCCCGAATCCGGGTCGGGGTCGGTAGAAGCCGGCGTTGTCGTCACCGGCGACCCGGATCACGACCGGGTGGTCGAGCAACTCCTCGGCGGAGGTGCCGGAGACCCCGTGCACCCGTAACTCGACCACCTCGTGTGCCAACGCCCCGCCTTTCGGCAGCTGCCGATTCCGGTCAACGGTATGGCCTGACCTGCGCGCACAAGGCCGTTCCGGTCGACGGTCACCCCCGGGCGTACCGCAGCAGCAGAGTGCCGTCGTCGGCGAGCAGGACGTGCCGCAGCGGCAGCCCGCGTACCGGGGCCGGTTCGCCGGCGGTGATCCGGCCGGCGCCGGGCCCGGCGAGCAGTGGGGCGACCGAGAGGCAGACCTCGTCCACCAGGTCGTCGGCGGTGAGCGCGCCGAACAGGCGCGGGCCACCCTCGCAGAGCACCTGGTCGAGCCCGCGCCGGCGCAGCTCGGCCAGACCCGCGGCGAGGTCGACGCGGTCGGCGCCGCAGCGCACCACATCGGCCACCGCGGTCAGCCCGGGCGGGGCCGGCGGACCGTGGCGGGTGAGCACCACGGGGCGTACCGGCGCGTCGGCGAAGGCCGCCTGGGCGGGATCGAGGCGCAGGCTGCCGGAGACCACCACGAGCGTGGGGTACTCGGTCAAGCCGTGTGCACGCCGCCAGGCCCGGCGCCGCTGGTCCAGGCGGACCGCCCGGTAGCCCTCCTGGCGTAGCGTGCCCGCCGCCACCAGCAGCGCGTCGCAGAGCATCCGCAGCAGCCCGAAGACCCGCTTGTCCGGCCCACCGGACAGGCCGGCGGAGAGACCGTCCAGGCTGACCGCGCCGTCGACGCTGGTCACGAAGTTCATCCGCAGGTGCGGGGTGTCGGCGCGGCGGTAGCGCGCGATGAGGGTCTCGTCGTCGATCGGCGCGGGTGACGGGTCAGGCCAGAGCGCGAAAATCGGAGCCTCGGTGCTCATTCGCTCGCCGGACCGGTGACGACGGGGGTGGGTCGGGGGGTACGGTGCTGGCAGTCGCACCAGTTCCGGCCCGGGCAGTCGTCGTGCCGCCGCGTCCGGCACGCTCGGCAGATCATGCTCGCAGCCTATGCCGAGGGAGGATGGGACAGCATGCCGCGTCAGATCTTCCAGCTGAGGGTGTCACTGGCGGGAGTCCGCCCCACGATCTGGCGCCGGGTGCTCGTGCCCGGCGGGTACACCCTGGATCGTCTGCACCGGGTGGTGCAGCACGCCATGGGGTGGCGTGACTGCCACCTGCACGCGTTCGAGATCGACGGCATGCAGTACGGCGAGCCCGATCCCGACGGCGAGTTGACCGTGCACGACGAGTTGAACGTCCGGCTGGACGCGGTGCTCGGCAAGGGGAGCAGGTTCCACTACACGTACGACTTCGGCGACTGGTGGGAGCACGACCTGCTGGTCGAGGACGTCTTCGCGGCCGAGGCGGACGAGCGCTATCCGACCTGTCTGGACGGCGAGCGGGCCGGGCCGCCGGAGGACATCGGCGGGCCGCAGGGTCATCTGCTGCTCCTCGCCGCGCTGGCCGACCCGCTGCACCCCGAGCACGCGGTGTTGCGGGACTGGGTGGGTGCCGGCTTCGATCCGGCGGCCTTCGACGCCGGCCGGGTCGCCACGCTGCTGCGTCGACTCTGCTGAGCACCCTGCCCGACGGGCCCACCCGGATGACCCGATTCACCGCCTAAACCCATTTAGTGGTAACGATCTGGGATCGCTCCCATCGGCCTATTGACACCCCTGACACCTCCCGGCAATCTCATGGGAGCGTTCCCAAGAGGCGTGGATCACAGTCCAGCCTTGGGCGTCGCCGCTGGCTTGACCGAGCCGGTGCCGGCAGGCGCTTTGCGGCGCCCCCACCACACATATGAATCAGCCTCACCATCGAAAGAGGAGTCAGGATGAGCCTCACCACGCGGCGTACCCGCATGGCGGCGACCGCCCTGGCGGCGGTCCTCGCCGCCGGCGGTCTCGCGGCCTGTGGCAAGGACGACGACAAGCCGGCCGAGGGCGAGAAGCCCGCCAAGCTGGTCGTCGACACCTTCGGCGAGATGGGCTACGACGAGCTCGTCAAGCAGTACGAGCAGCAGACCGGCATCAAGGTCGAGCTGCGCAAGACCGCCCAGCTCGGTGAGTACCGGCCCAAGCTGGTCCGCTACCTGGCCACCGGCAAGGGTGCGGCCGACGTGACCGCCCTGGAGGAGGGCATCCTCAACGAGTTCAAGGCCAACCCGCGCAACTGGGCCGACCTGACCCCGCTGGTCGCCGACCACTCCACGGAGTACCTGCCCTGGAAGTGGGAGCTGGGCAAGGCGCCGGACGGCCGGTTGATCGGTCTGCCGACCGACGTCGGCAGCCTCGCCGTCTGCTACCGCAAGGACCTGTTCCAGGCGGCCGGCCTGCCCACCGAGCGGGACCAGGTGTCGGCGCTCTGGCCGGACTGGAACGGCTTCCACCAGACCGGCCAGAAGTACAAGCAGGCCACCGGCAAGGGGTTCATCGACTCGATCACCGCCGTCTCCAACGGCGTGCTCTTCCAGCAGGGCACCGACCTGTTCTACGACCAGGAGAACAACGTCATCGCGGACAGCAGCCCCGCGGTGAAGGCCGCCTGGGAGACCGCCACCTCGATGGTGGACATCTCCGCCAAGGCGTCCACCTGGTCGCCGGAGTGGTCCGGCGGCTTCAAGCAGGGCACCTTCGCGGCCACCTTCTGCCCGTCCTGGATGCTCGGCATCGTCGCGGACAACTCCGGCGAGGCCAACAAGGGCAAGTGGGACGTGGCGTCCGTGCCGGGTGGCTCGGGCAACTGGGGTGGCTCCTGGCTGGCCGTGCCGGAGCAGAGCAAGTACCCGAAGGAGGCGGCGAAGCTCGCCGAGTTCCTGACCAACGCCACCAGCCAGGTGGAGGCCTTCAAGCTCAAGGGCCCGCTGCCCACCAACCTGGAGGCGCTGAAGAATGAGGCCTTCCTCAGCTACACCAACGAGTACTTCAGCAACGCGCCGACCGGCAAGATCTTCGGTGAGAGCGTCGCCAACATCAAGCCGATCCACTTTGGCCCGAAGCACCAGGCGGTCAAGGAGAACGCGTTCGAGCCGGCCATGCGGGCGTTCGAGAACGGGCAGGCCAGCAAGGACAAGGCCTGGGAGCAGTTCACGAAGGACGCACAGACTCAGGGCGCCTTCTGAGTGATTCCTGATACCGGTGGCGTCCGGGGAGTTTCCCGGACGCCACCGGTCGGTCCCCCTCCGCGTACCACCCTGCGCGAGGACGCCCCCGGACCTCGCCGGGAAAGGAAACGTCATGAGCCTGTCGGCCACGACGGCCCCGCCGTCGCCAGCAACACCGCCTCCCGACGTAGCGGCCCGTCGCCGCCGGGGGAGCCTGCTCAACCGCCTGGATCTCAAGTACTCGCCGTACCTCTACATCGCGCCGTTCTTCCTGATCTTCGGCGTGTTCGGGCTGTACCCGATGCTGCGCACCGCCTGGATGTCGCTGCACGACTGGGACATGATCGGCGATAAAACGTTCATCGGGCTCGACAACTACACCCAGCTGCTCTCCGACGACTACTTCTGGAACGCGCTGGTCAACACGTTCGGCATCTTCGCGCTGGCGACCATCCCGCAGTTGCTGCTGGCGCTCTTCCTGGCGAACCTGCTCAACCGCACCATGCTGCGGGCCAAGACCTTCTTCCGGATGGCCATCTTCGTCCCGAACGTGGTCTCGGTCGCCGCGGTCGCGATCGTCTTCGGCATGCTGTTCCAGCGCGACTTCGGCCTGTTCAACTGGCTGCTCAGCTTCGTCGGGGTTGATCAGATCGACTGGCGCGCGCAGTCGTGGAGTTCCTGGACGGCGATCGCCACCATGGTCAACTGGCGGTGGATCGGCTACAACACGTTGATCCTGCTCGCCGGCATGCAGGCCATCCCCAAGGACCTGTACGAGGCCGCGGCCATCGACGGGGCCGGTCCTTGGCGGCAGTTCTGGCAGATCACCCTGCCCATGCTCAAGCCCACCTTCCTCTTCGTGGTCATCCTCTCCACGATCGGCGGCATGCAGCTCTTCACCGAGCCGCTGCTCTTCGCCAACGGCAGCATCATCGGTGGTAACCAGCGGGAGTTCCAGACGCTGGCCATGTACATGTACGAAAAGGGCATTTACAACCTGAGCACCGCAGGCTACGGAGCCGCGGTCGCCTGGGCGATCTTCATGATCATCGTACTGGTGTCGCTGATCAACTTCATACTCGTCCGCCGCTCGGCCAAGTGAGGAGAGATCAAGTGGTCTCGGCTTCCCAGCGCCTGTGGCGCACCAGCCCTTTGACCTACGTCGCGCTCGTCCTGGCGGCCCTGCTGTCGATCTACCCCTTCTACTACATGGTGGTGATCGGCACCCGCAGCCTGGACTCGATCAACGACGTGCCACCGCCGATGACCCCGGGCGGAGCATTCGGTGACAACTTCGGCCGGGTGCTCGACAACGACGCGGCCAACTTCGTCACCGGCATGATCAACTCGATCATCGTCTCGTCGGTGGTCACCGTGTCGGTGGTGCTCACCGGCTCGCTCGCCGGCTTCGCCTTCGCCAAGCTGCGCTTCCGGGGCCGCAACGTCCTGCTGCTGGCGATCATCGTCACCATGATGATCCCGACCCAATTGGGCCTCATCCCGCTCTGGGGCATGATGCAGGATCTGAACTGGTCCGACACCCTGTACGCCGTCACCGTGCCGTTCCTGGTCACCGGCTTCGGCGTGTTCATGATGCGGCAGTACGCCAGCCAGGCGATCTCCGACGAGCTGATCGAAGCGGGCCGGGTCGACGGGGCCAGCACCTTCCGGATCTACTGGAACATCGTGCTGCCGGCGCTGCGCCCGGCCGCGGGCGTGCTCGGTCTGCTGACCTTCATGGAGAACTGGAACTCGTTCCTCTGGCCGTACGCGATCCTCAGCCCGGAGAACCCGACTCTCCAGGTCTCGCTCTCCTTCCTCTCGTACGCCTACTACACGGACTACTCCCAGGTCTTCGCCGCCACCGCGATCGGCACCCTGCCACTGGTGCTGGTCTTCATTCTGTTCGGCCGCCAGATCATCGGCGGCATCATGGAAGGTGCAGTCAAGTCGTGAGCAACCCCGCCACCCCGCCCGCCGTCGGCGTCCTCGACGAACGTGCGCCACTGACCTTCCCGCCCGGCTTCCTCTGGGGGGCGGCGACCGCCGCCTACCAGATCGAGGGCGCGGCGGCCGAGGGTGGGCGTACGCCGTCGATCTGGGACACCTTCAGCCGCACCGAGGGCCGGACGGTCGCCGGGCACACCGGCGACGTCGCCTGCGACCACTACCACCGGCTCTCCGACGACGTGCGGCTGATGGCCGAGCTGGGGTTGAAGTCGTACCGCTTCTCGGTCTCCTGGCCCCGGGTGCAGCCGGGCGGGTCGGGTCCGGCCAACGCCGAGGGGCTCGACTTCTACCGGCGGCTGGTCGACGAACTGCTGGCCAACGGCATCGAGCCCTGGCTCACCCTCTACCACTGGGACCTGCCCCAGGAGTTGGAGGACGCCGGCGGCTGGCCGGCCCGGGACACCGCCGCCCGGTTCGCCGACTACAGCCAGCTGATGGTGGACGCGCTGGGCGACCGGGTGAAGTACTGGACCACGCTGAACGAGCCGTGGTGCTCGGCCTTCCTCGGCTACGGCTCCGGCGTGCACGCCCCCGGCCGCTCCGACGGGGCGGACGCGGTCCGCGCCGGGCACCACCTGATGCTCGGGCACGGGCTCGCCGTGCAGGCGCTGCGCGCGGCCCGGCCGGAGGCGCAGCTCGGGGTGACCGTCAACCTGTACCCGGTCACCCCGGCCACCGACTCGCCCGACGACAGGGACGCCGCCCGCCGCATCGACGGGCTGGCGAACCGGTTCTTCCTCGACCCGCTGCTGCGCGGGCAGTACCCCGGCGACCTGGTCGCCGACCTGGCCAAGGTGACCGACTTCGGCCACGTCCGGGACGGCGACCTGGCCACCATCGCCACGCCCCTGGACCTGGTCGGGGTGAACTACTACAGCCGCCACGTGGTGGCCGCGCCGGTGCCCGGCGCGAAGCCGGAGCCCTACTGGCGGGCTCCGTCCTGCTGGCCGGGCAGCGAGGACGTCCGGTTCGTCACCCGGGGTGTGCCGGTCACCGACATGAACTGGGAGATCGACGCCCCCGGTCTGGTGGAGACGCTGCGCCGGGTGCACGAGGAGTACACCGACCTGCCGCTGTACGTCACCGAGAACGGGTCGGCCTTCGTCGACGCGGTGATCGACGGCAAGGTCGACGACGTCGATCGGCTGGCGTACTTCGACGCGCACCTGCGCGCCGCGCACGAGGCGATCGGCGCGGGCGTCCCCCTGCGGGGATACTTCGCCTGGTCGCTGTTGGATAATTTCGAGTGGGCCTGGGGCTATACGAAGCGGTTCGGCATGATCTACGTCGACTACGACAGCCAGACCCGCATCCCCAAGTCCAGCGCCAGGTGGTACGCCGAGGTGATCCGACGCAACGGTCTGGCCGCACAATAGGGCAGTGGCCAGCCAGTAACGGGCGGCCCGGCATCGACGCTGAACCAGATGCCGGGGCCGCCTGACGTCGGAGGAGCAGACGATGACAACGCAGCGCACCCGGTCACTCGGGCGCCCGACCCTCGACGCGGTCGCTGCCCGTGCCGGAGTCGGTCGCGGGACGGTCTCCCGCGTGGTCAACGGCTCTCCGCAGGTGAGCCCGGAGGCTCGCGCCGCCGTACAGCAGGCCATCGCCGAGCTGGGGTACGTGCCGAACCGGGCCGCGCGGGCGCTGGTCACCCAGCGGACCGACTCGGTGGCCCTGGTGGTCAGCGAGTCCGGTGATCGGCTCTTCGCCGAGCCGTTCTTCGCCGGCATCGTGCGGGGGATCAGCTCGACGTTGCTGGAGACGCCGTTGCAGCTCTGGTTGGCCATGGCGCAGTCTCCGCTGGAGCGGGAGCGGGTCGAGCACCACCTGACCAATCAGCACGTCGACGGCGTACTGCTGCTGTCGCTGCACGACGACGATCCGCTGCCCACCCTGCTGGAAGAGCGCGGCCTGCCCACCGTGCTCGGCGGCCGGCCGGCACGGATGCTGCACCCCGACGCGCAGCCCGCGTCGTTCGTCGACGTGGACAACGTCGGCGGGGCGCGGCAGGCCGTGGAATACCTGGCCGGCCGGGGGCGGCGGCGCATCGCCACCATCGCCGGCCCGCAGGACATGGGCGCTGGTCTGGCCCGGTTGTCCGGCTACCGGGACGCGGTCCGCACCGCCGGGTTCGGCGTCAACCCCGACCTGATCGCGTACGGCGACTTCAGCGAGGAGAGCGGGGCGACGGCCATGCGGCAGCTGTTGGAGCGCTGCCCTGACCTGGACGCCGTCTTCGTGGCGGCCGACCTGATGGCCTTCGGCGCCCTGCGGACGCTGCGTGAGGCCGGCCGGCGGGTGCCGGAGGACGTGGCCGTGGTCGGCTTCGGCGACGAACCGATCGCCCGGCAGGCGAACCCGCCGCTGACGTCGGTGTTCCAGCCCGTGGAGGAGATGGGTCGGCAGATGGCACGGTTGCTGGTCGCCCGCATCCGCGACGACGAGATCCCCGCACCGCACGTCGTCCTGGACACCCAGTTCGTCGAGCGTGCCTCCGCCTGAGGTGCAAGGAAGGGCCCCCTTTTAACGCCTGCGGTATAGCAGGGGCCCCCTCTTAACCCGCGCCGACGGGCCTCGGGGCAAGGTGAGGTTTAGCCCGGGGGACATGTCGCCGCAACGGTGACGAAATGGTCAACTGGCAGGCTCGTGCTCAGCCTGCCGGCCCTGCGCCGGCCCACCGAGCGGAGGGTTTGCGATGTTGCTGCGCGTTCGGGTCACCCTGCCGGACCGTCCGGGAACGCTCGGTCAGGTGGCTCGCACCCTCGGGGTGTCGGGCGCGGACATCGTGCAGGTGGTCGTGCTGGAACGCCTCGGCGGGCGGGCGGTCGACGACTTCACCTTGGTGTGGTCGGGCGCCGCGCGGGTGGAGCGCCTGCTGGCCGGTCTGGCGGCGATCCCCGGGGTACGCGTGGACGGCGTGTGGCGGGCGATCGGCGCGCCCACCGCCACCGGCCAGGACGCCGAGTTGCTGGCCCAGGTCGCCGCCAACCCGTCCGACGGGCTGGCCACCCTGGTCGACGCGGTGCCGGGCCTGCTCGCCGCCGAGTGGGCGGTCGCGGCGGTGGTGCCGGTCGACTGGGCCTCCCCGAACGGCGGCAGCGGGGCGACGGTGGGGCACGCGAGTTGGCGTACGCCCGTACCGCCGCGGCTGCCCGAGGTGACCCCGCTGCGCGCCCGGTCGATGACCACGCCCGACGGCGGCCACTTCGCGGTGGTGCCGTTCGGTCGGGCCGGGCTGGTCCTGGTGGCGTCCCGTGACCACAGCGCGACCCTCGCCCCGGCCGCGTTCCACTCCACCGAGGTGGACCGGCTGGCCCAGTTGGTCCGGGCCAGCGCGGTGATCCTCGGCGACCGGCTCGACCTGGTGGGCAGCCCCTCGATCAGCGCCAACCCGTGACACCGGCGGCCGCCACGGCCATGTCGGCGGCCCGTCGACTTGATCGACACCGTTCTGGCGAAATCGGGTCAGGCCCGCTCGGGCATTCCGGTGATGAACGTCCGCCACGCGGCGGGGACGAAGGCCAGCGCCGGGCCGGTCGGGTCCTTCGAGTCCCGTACGCCGACCACACCGGGCAGGTTGTCGGCGACCTCGACGCAGGCACCGCCGTTGGAGCTGCTCCGGGTGCTCTTGCGCCACTGGGCGCCGGTCAGGTCAGCCATGCTCGCTCCCTCAGGAAGTCGATGGACTGGTCGCGCGGGAGCGCCACCGATCTCACGGTATCCCAGACCGCCCAGAGTGGACTGACCTCCTTGGTGACCCGCCCCTCGGCCTGATCGTCCAGGTAGCCGACGTCGTCGCCCTCCGACATCGTGGCGATCACGAACTGCCCGGCCTGGCCCGGGTGCAGCCCGGCGGCCAGGGGTAGCACGTGCACCATGAGGTTCGGTCGCTGCGCCATCGTGACCAGGTGGTCGAGCTGCGACCCCATGATCTCGGGTGCGCCCCGACGCAGCGCCACCTCGTCGATCACGAAGACCGCCAGCGGCGGCTGGGGCCGATCGAAGACCGCTGCCTGCCGCTCCAGTCGCACCGCGACGTGCCGCTCGGTGTCGCCGACCAGCGGCCCGCAGGCGAGCACGGCCCGCGCGTACGCCTCGGTCTGAAGCAGGCCTGGAACCACGGCCGATTCGTACCACCGCAGTCCGGTGGCCTCCCGCTCGATCTGCGTCCAGGGCAGAAACCACACGGGTTCCCGGCGCCGCAGCGCGCCCGGCCAGAGATCTTCCATCTCCCGGCCCAGGAGCTTGGCCACCTGGGCGCGGTGCCGGGTCTGCGGCACCAGTCCCGGGTTCATCCAGCGGGCGGCCGTCTTCGGGTCGACACCAATTTTTGCGGCGAGGCTGTCGGCCGTATGGCCCGCCTCCATCATCGCCACCTGAACAGCCCGGTTCATCCCTCTCCCTACCTACATCGTCCGCTATGCCTGCCGTACACCTTCCTACTTACCGTCACTGCTGAACAACCCTCAGCGAGTGATCGTCGTGGTCTCGTCTGGGTGGAGGTCGCAACATCGGGGAAGTTGCGGTGTCCGCCGGACCCGGAGGCAGCAACTTCCCCGAAACTGTGTGGATCACCGTGCGAGGTCGTGCTTCCCAAGTCGTGGCCGGTCGGACTACATTGTCAGCTATCCATGGGAGCGCTCCCGGTCCTGATGGAACCCCTCGCCACCACCGCCGGCAGCCGTCCAACCCGCCGTGCCCGTCACCACGCGCCCGGCCGGTGCTGCCCGCCCCGCATCGACAGGAGTAGTCGAATGCACACCAGATGGTCGCGCCGCGTCGGCGCCGAACGATCCTGGCCACGTTTCGCCCGCAGCGATGACCACTGGTCGCGCCGCCTGCTGACCACCGGCACGGCGCTGCTGACCGGGCTCGCGCTCGCGATCGGCGTACCAACGGTCGGAACCGCAGCCGCCCCGGCCACCGGCGCAGCCGCGGTTGCCGCCGCGCCGGCCTTCAACTACGCGGAGGCGTTGCAGAAGTCCCTGCTGTTCTACGAGGCGCAGCAGTCCGGAAAACTGCCGGAGTGGAACCGCGTCTCGTGGCGCGGAGACTCGGCCCTGCGCGACGGCGCCGGCGTCGGGCTGGACCTCACCGGAGGGTGGTACGACGCCGGTGACCACGTCAAGTTCGGCTTCCCGATGGCGTTCAGCACCACCATGCTCGCCTGGGGTGCGGTCGAGTACCGGTCCGGCTACGCCGCCTCCGGCCAGCTCACCCACCTGCTGAACAATCTGCGCTTCGTCAACGACTACTTCATCAGGGCGCACCCCTCGCCGAACGTCCTCTACGGACAGGTGGGCAAGGGCGACGACGACCACAAGTGGTGGGGACCGGCCGAGGTGATGCCGATGGCGCGGCCCGCGTACAAAATCGATGCGAGCTGCGGCGGCGCGGACCTGGCGGGGGAGACGGCGGCGGCGATGGCCGCGTCGTCCATGGTCTTCCGGCCCACCGACGCCGCCTACGCCGACAAGCTGCTCACCCACGCCCGGCAGCTTTACACCTTCGCCGACACGGTGCGCAAGAGCTACCACGAGTGCATCACCGACGCGACCAGCTTCTACCGCTCCTGGAGCGGCTACCAGGACGAGCTGGTGTGGGGGGCGATCTGGCTGTACCGGGCCACCGGCGACGCCGCGTACCTGACCAAGGCGGAGAGCGAGTACGACAAGCTCGGCACCGAGCCGCAGACCACCACCCGCTCCTACAAGTGGACCGTGGCCTGGGACAACAAGCAGTTCGGGGCGTACGTGCTGCTGGCCAACCTGACCGGCAAGCAGAAGTATGTCGACGACGCCAACCGGTGGTTGGACTTCTGGACGGTCGGGGTGAACGGTGAGCGGGTCCGCTACTCGCCCGGCGGAATGGCCGTGCTCGACTCGTGGGGTGCGCTGCGCTACGCCGCCAACACCGCGTTCGCCGCGCTGGTCTACAGCGACAAGACCACCGACGTCACCCGCAAGGCGCGGTACAAGGACTTCGCCGTCCGGCAGATCAACTACGCGCTCGGCGACAACCCGCGCAACTCCAGCTACGTGGTCGGCTTCGGCGCCAACCCACCGAAGAACCCACACCACCGCACCGCGCACGGTTCCTGGTGGGACAGCATGACCGTGCCCACCGAGACCCGGCACACCCTGCACGGCGCGCTGGTCGGTGGGCCGTCCTCGCCGAACGACGCGTACACCGACAACCGGTCGGACTACGTGATGAACGAGGTCGCCACCGACTACAACGCCGGCTTCACCTCCGCGCTGGCCCGGCTGACCCAGGAGTACGGCGGCACCCCGCTGGCCAACTTCCCGGTCGCCGAGCGGCCCGACATCGACGAGTTGACCGTGGAGACCACGGTGATGCAGAACGAGCCGCGGGCCACCGGCATCAAGGCGATCATCTACAACAAGTCGGCCTTCCCCGCGCGAGCGCTGACCGACGGCAGGTTCCGCTACTACTTCCGCACCGACGGCGCCGGGTCGGTGCAGGTCACCCCGGGCTACACCCAGGGCTGTCCGTCCCCGTCGACCGCCCGCCAGGTCAGCGGCGATCTCTGGTACGTCGAGGTCGACTGCACCGGGCACACCATCGCCCCCGCCGGCCAGTCCCAGCACCGGATGGAGGTCCAGTTCAAGGTCGGCGTGCCCGAGGGCGGCACCTGGAATCCGGCCAACGACCCGTCGTACCAGGCGACCGCCGGGCCGAACCGCAACGTGCCGCTCTACGTGGGTGGCACGCGGGTGTGGGGGAACGAGCCCACGTCGACCCCGGACACCACCCCGCCGACCGTCCCCGGTACCCCGGTGGCGACCGCCGTCAGCTCTACATCGGTGAGCCTGACCTGGACGCCGTCCACCGACACCGGCAGTGGAGTCGACGGCTACAGCGTCAGCATCCGCACCGTCGGCAGCGACGCGATCCTGCTCCGCAACAGCAGCACCAACTCGTTGACGATCACCGACCTGACACCCGCCCGGACGTACGTGTTCAGCGTGCTGGCTCGGGACAAGGCCGGAAACAGCTCCGCCTCGTCGCCGACGTTGACCGTGACGACCCCCGCCGCCGATGACGGGGACACCGTGCCGCCGACCGCGCCGGCCGGGTTGACGGTCTCGGCGATCACCTCGACCGGAGCGACGCTGACCTGGACCCCGTCGACCGACAACGTGGGCGTGACCGGATACCGGATCTACCGGTTGGAACTGGGTGAAGTCCTCGTCGGCACGGCCACCGGCACCACCTACGCGCTGACCGGGCTGAACCCGCAGACGACGTACCGCTTCTACGTGGTCGCGATCGACGCGGCCGGCAACGCCTCCCCACCGTCGGCGACGGTGACGGTGACCACCTCGGCGCCACTGCCGACCTCGTCCTGCCGGATAACCTGGAGCAGCAACGACTGGGACACCGGCTTCACCGCGAACATCACCATCACCAACACCGGCACGACGGCGATCAACGGCTGGGCGCTGGCCTTCACCTTCCCGAACGCCGGGCAACGGGTCGGCCAGGGCTGGTCGGCCACCTACCAGCAGACCGGTACGGCGGTGACCGCGACGAGCCTCTCCTACAACGGCACGCTGGCGCCGGGTGCGTCCACCAGCATCGGCTTCAACGGTACGCACAGCGGCAGCAACCCCAAGCCGACCAGCTTCACCCTCAACGGTTCCACCTGCACCGTCGCCTGACGGTCGCACCCTCTCGGCAGGGCGCCTCGCCACCAGGCGAGGCGCCCTGCCCCGTCCACGCCGGCCGTACACCCGCCCTCGGCGATTACCGTGATCGTCTCCCCACCCGAAACACCCGGGCCGGGCGTGTTGATGGTCGGGAGGTGGGGCGTGGACGGGGAAGAGTCGTTCCGGGCGTACGTCGCCGGGCGGATCGCGGCACTGTCCCGGGCAGCATGGCTGCTGACCGGTGACCAGCATCAGGCCGAGGATCTGGTGCAGCTGACACTGGTGCGCGTCGCCCGGCACTGGGAGCGGGTCAGCGCGGCCGGCGACCCGGAACCGTACGTGCGGCGGACGATGTACAGCCAGCACGTCTCGCTGTGGCGACGCCGCTGGCGGGGCGTCGACCTTCGCGCGGACCCGCCGGAGCAGGCGATGCCGGACGGCACCGCCGGTGTTGCCCGCGCACTGGTCGTCCGGGCGGCGTTGGCCCGGCTCGCCCCGCGGCAACGGGCGGTGCTCGTGCTGCGGTTCTTCGAGGACCTCACCGAGGCCGAAGCCGCCGCCGCGCTCGGTTGCTCGGTGTCGACGGTGAAGAGTCAGACCCGCGACGCGCTGGCGCGGCTGCGCACCCACGCCCCCGAGTTGGCCGAACTGGTCGGCATCGGTGCTGCGGCAGGGGAGGAACGGTGAGCGAGGAACTGCGTACTGCGCTGCGTGAGCTGGGTGAGCGGATGCCGGCGACTCGGTTGGGAAGTGACCCGTGGATGGTCGGCCGGCGTCAACGGTGGCGGGCGGCGTGGCGTACCGGCGTCGCGGGTCTGGTGGCCGTCCTGATCTGCGCGCTCGGCGTCCCCGCGATACTCGGGGGATCGGGGGCCGGAATGCCTCCGGCGGCGACCGGCGCGGGCGTGCCGGAGCGGATCAGCCTGCCCTGGATGTGGCAGGCGACCGTCGAGCAGGACCCGCCCGGATCGGCATCGGTGCTCTTCGGCGGCGGCGGGCTCGGGCTGCGGGGAAGCGACTTCGTGGACCACGAGGGAAAGATCGCCGTGGTCGGTCGGGGCGGCGACTACCGGATGCTTCTCTACGGCGGTTCCGAGAGCACGGCGGGGGAGGACGTTCAACTCTCCCCGGACGGCCGGTACGTCGCGCACGTTCCCGGCACCGACTGGCTGACCGTCACCGACCTGACCGACGGCAGCGATCGCGCATACCTCGGGCCGTCGAACAGCGACTGCTGCGCCACCCCGGTCTCCTGGTCCCGCGACGGCGCGTCGCTGCTTGTCGTGGAGTACGACCCCGAGGCGACTCGCTACGACGCCTCAGGGTGGGGTAGGGACGCCTCCCGGCTGACCCTGCTGGAGGTGACCACCGGTGCCACCCGGATCCTCGTCGACGACCTCGGTGACCGGTGGAGCCTGCGTACCGCCTCGCTGGCCGCGTTCTCGCCGGACGGGTCCCGGATCGCCGCGACCGTCGGAGACCGACTGAGCCTGCTCGACCGCGACGGCCGGATGCTCTGGTCCCGTGACCTCGGACCGCAGCGCAAGCTTGCCGGCAACGGGGCCTTCACCGCAGACGGCTCCCGGATCGCCGTCGCCGACCTGGAAGGTTGCTTGTCCGGCTGCGACTCGGCCGCCCTGGCGGCACGCACCTGGACGGTGACCTGGCTGGACGCGGCAACCGGCCGGGACGCCGGGGGGCCGACCCTGGCCCCGGTGCGGGGGCAGGCGCTGCGCGCGCTGGGCTGGCGGCTCGGTATCGACCTGGTGGCAGTGCGGTACGAGGCGGAGCCCGGCAACGGCATGCCCGAAGGCACCGGGTGGAACGACACCGGCTACTGGGAGAGCGGGCGCGTGCAACTCATCGCGCTGCGGCCGGACGGAACCACCGAGGTCCTGCTCGACCCGCCGGACGAGGTGTGGTCCCTGGACGTGGCCCGGGACCTGCTGGAAGCCGGTTCGTTCGGCGCTCCGGCGACCGAGCCGCGCCCGTTCCCGGCCCGGCCGATCATCCTGCTGGTGGTGGTGCCGCCGGTCCTGCTGATCACGGTCGTCGTGGGCGTCCCGCTGCTGTGGCGGCGGCACCGTCGCCGCCGCTCCGCTCCGCCGATGGCTGATCCCCCGTGGCCGGTCTGACCGGAGCCGGCCGCAGGGTCATCGCCCGTCCGTGCGGCAGCGTGCTCAGCCCCGCGACTCGCCGTGCTCGACGCAGACCGCCGACCAGCCGACCGGAAGCACCTGCACCTTCATCCTCCGGCGGCACCGGGCGCAGTACCGGGGCGGCTCCAGCGTCCGGGCCGCCGCGCACCCCTCGTGCGGCCCGGACGCGGCGGCCTCCCCGCACCGGTCGCACCACGGCGCGTCCACGGCCGACCGGCTGGTGACATCGCCGGGCGTCGCCCCGGTGCGCGGGCTGCCCACGGGGTTCGGCCGGCGCTCGCCGGTCGGCGTCACAGCGTCGCCGAGAGCGCCTTGACCGGCAGCTTCAGGTCGTCGAGCAGCTTCAGGTCCGCCGTCGCCGGCCGGCCGAGGGTGGTCAGGTAGTTGCCGACGATCACCGCGTTGATGCCGCCGAGCAGCCCGTCGCGGGTGCCGAGGTCACCCAGGGTGATTTCCCGGCCGCCCGCGTACCGCAGGATGGTGCGCGGCATGGCCAGCCGGAACGCGGCGATGGCCCGCAGCGCGTCCTTGCCGTCGATCACCGGGCGGTCACCGAGCGGCGTGCCGGGGCGGGGGTTGAGGAAGTTCAGCGGCACCTCGTGCGGATCCAGCTCGGCCAGCTGCGCGGCGAACTCGGCCCGCTGCTCCACCGTCTCGCCGAGGCCGAGGATGCCGCCGCAGCAGACCTCCATGCCGGATTCCCGGACCATCCGCAGGGTCTCCCAGCGCTCCTCCCAGGTGTGCGTGGTGACCACGTTCGGGAAGTAGGAGCGGCAGGTCTCCAGGTTGTGGTTGTAGCGGTGCACGCCCATCTCGACCAGCTCGTCGACCTGCTCCTGGGTGAGCATGCCGAGCGAGGCGGCGACCTGGATGTCGACCTCGGCCCGGATCGCGGCGACGCCCTCGCGCATCTGCTTCATCAGCCGGGCGTCCGGGCCGCGCACGGCGGCCACGATGCAGAACTCGGTCGCCCCGGTCTCGGCGGTCTGCTTGGCCGCCTTGACCAGCGAGGGGATGTCCAGCCAGACCGACCGCACCGGCGAGGTGAACAGGCCGGACTGCGAGCAGAAGTGGCAGTCCTCCGGGCAGCCGCCGGTCTTCAGCGAGACGATGCCCTCGACCTCGACCTCCGGACCGCACCAGCGCATCCGCACCTCGTGGGCGAGTTGCAGCGCGGCGGTCAGGTGCTCGTCGGGCAGGTTCAGCACGGCAAGGACGCCGGCCTGGTCGAGGCCGACGCCGTTCTCCAGCACCTGGGTCCGGGCCTGATCGAGGATCTCTGGCATGGGTCGTACCCTACAAGGCTGTCCGCGGGCGAGAAACGGGCTCCACGTCCGCGGACAACTCGTCGACCAGCAGCGCTCGGGTCGGCGGCGGCAGTGACGGGTCGGCGGCGGCCAGCAAGAGGGCGACGTCGAGGCAACGGGTCACTGTCACGGCAGCCCGGCGAATCCAATTTCCCATCCGCCGAGCGTTCAAGCTGAAGTGCGGTTGAGGTCAAGCCCGGAGTGGATCCGTCGGGGCCCGCCGGGCGGGTGGTAACTTCGCCCCGCGAGAGCGGGTCGACGGCAGGAGGCGAGGGTGGCGGACTGGCTGACGGCGCTGGACCGCCGTGCCGAACTGCGCGCGAAGGCGGGGCTGACCCGACGGCTGCACCCGCGCGGCGCCGACGACGTCGTGGTCGACCTGGCCGGCAACGACTACCTGGGCCTGGCCACGCATCCCGAGGTGGTCGCCGCCGCGGGGAAGGCCCTGTCGGAGTACGGGCTGGGCGCGACCGGGTCGCGGCTGGTGCGTGGCTCCACGTACGCCCATCATGACCTGGAGGGCACCCTCGCCGGCTGGCTCGGCACCGAGCGGGCGCTGGTCTTCTCCTCCGGCTACCTGGCCAACGTCGGGGCGGTCCGCGCGCTGGTGCGGCCCCGCACGCTGCTGATCTCCGACGCGCACAACCACGCCTCGCTGATCGACGGGTGCCGCGTCTCCGGCGTCGAGACGGTGGTCACCCCGCACGCCGACGTCGACGCGGTCGCCGCGGCTCTGGCCGGCGCGCCCGGTCGCCCGGGGCTGGTGGTCACCGAGTCGATCTTCTCGGTCGACGGTGACCTGGCCCCGCTGGCCCGGTTGCACGCCGTCGCCCGGCAGCACGGAGCGGTGTTGCTGGTCGACGACGCGCACGGGCTCGGCGTGACCGGCCCGGCCGGAGCCGGGGCGGTGGCCGCCGCCGGGCTGGCCGGCGAGCCGGACGTGGTGGTCACCGCCACCCTGTCCAAGGCGCTCGGCGGGGCGGGCGGCGTGGTGGCCGGCCCGGCCGGGTACGTCCGTCACCTGGTGGAGACCGCCCGGACCTTCATCTACGACACCGCCCTGCCGCCGGCGGTGGCCGCCGGGGTGCACGCCGCCGTGGAACTGGTCCGGGCCGGCGACGACCTGCGCGCCGAGCTGGCCGAGCGGGCCGACCTCGCGGCCGGCCGGCTGCGGGGCGCCGGGCTCGACGTTTCCGTCCCCGACGCCGCCGTCGTCTCGGTGACCGCGCCCACCCCCGAGGCGGCCACCGCCTGGGCCGCCGCCTGCCGGGACCGGGGAGTCGCGGTCGGCTGCTTCCGTCCGCCCTCCACCCCGGACAGCCGCTCGCGGCTGCGGCTGACCATCGGTGCGGGGGTGTCTCGGGCGGACTTCGAACGTGCCCTGGAGGTCATCGTGGAATGTGCCCCATGACGGATCCGTGGCGGGGAGCGGTCCTGATCACCGGGACCGACACCGAGGTCGGCAAGACGGTGGTGACCGCGGCGATCACGGCCGCCGCGCAGGCGGCGGGGCTGCGGGTCGCGGTGGTCAAACCCGGCCAGACCGGTACGGCCACCGGTGCGCCCGGCGACGTCGAGGCGGTCACCCGGCTGGCCGCCCCGATGACCGGCCGTACCCTGGCCAGCTTCCCCGATCCACTCGCCCCGCTGGCCGCGGCCCGGGTGGCCGAGTTGCCGCCGTTGGAGCTGTACAACGCCGTCGACGCCGTCCGGGAAGAGGCCGACAAGCACGACCTGGTGCTGGTCGAGGGGGCCGGCGGGCTGCTCGTACCGATGGGGCTGCGACCCTCGGGGGAGCCCTGGACGGTGGCCGACCTGGCGGTGTCGCTGGGTGCCCCGGCGGTGGTGGTGGCCCGCGCCGGACTCGGCACCCTCAACCACACCGCGCTCACCCTGGAGGCGCTCGAACGGCGGGCGGTGCCGGCCGGCGTGGTGATCGGTGCCTGGCCGGCCGGACCGGAGCTGGTGCACTGGGCCAACCTGAGCGACCTGCTGCCGAACCTGCTCGGCGCCCTGCCGGCCGGCGCCGGGGCGATGGACCCGGGGGTGTTCCGGCGCTCCGCGCCGGGCTGGCTGACCCCGGCGCTGTACGGCGTGCTCGACGACTGGCGCGCCTGGGCCGACGAGATCAGCTGACTTTCGTCAGTGCCCGACCCGCCCCTGCGTCGGTAGCGTGGCCGCCGTGTGGAGCAGTTGGCGGAGTCGTCCGAGCCGGGGCGGGAGATTCGCGGGCCGACGCGACCTGTTGCTCTGGGCGGTGCTGGCGGCCCCACTGGGGTACGCCGGGGCCGTCCCGCCACACTCCCGCCACAGCGTGGCGTCGCTGCTCGTCGGCCTCTGCCTGATCAGCGTCGCGGTCGCGGTCAGCCGGCGACTGCCGCTGACCGCCCTGCTCCTGGTGCTGCTCGGCACGCTGCTGGACGGCAACTTCGTCTTCGCCGTCCCGGTGCTCAGTTACCTGGCCGGGCGCCGCAGCCCTCGTACGACGCCGGTGGCCGTGGCGTTCGTGGTGATCGCGACCGGCGGCACGGTGGTCAACCTCGCGCTGCTCGGCACCGGCCTGGCCACCTGGTTCCTGCTCGCCACGGTGCTGCTCTTCGCCGGGGTCTTCCCCTGGCTGATCGGCCGGTACCGACGACAGCAGGTCGCCCTGATCGATGCTGGTCGCCGCTACGCGCAGGTGCGCGCGGACGAGCGACAGGGCGCGGCGGACCGGATCCGGTTGCGCGAGCGGGCCCGCATCGCGCAGGAGATGCACGACACGCTCGGGCACGCGTTGAGCCTGATCGCCCTGCGCGCCGCCGCGCTGGAACTCGCCGACGGCCTCGATCCCCGGCACCGCGCCGCCGCCGGTGAACTGCGGGCCAGCGTCGCCGAGGCGACCGAGCGGCTGCACGGGATCATCGGGGTGCTCCGCGAGGAGACCGACCCGGTCACCACCCGCCCCGCCGGGGAAAGCATCGCCGACCTGGTCGCCGGCGCCCGGGAGGCCGGCATGGCGGTGCGGCTGGACCTGCCGGACGTACCGCCGGCTCTGCCGGAGTTGACGGCGCACGCCGCGTACGGGTTGGTCCGCGAGGCGCTGACCAACGCCGCCCGGTACGCGCCCGGGGCCGAGGTGACGGTCAGCCTGGCCCGGCGGGCGGACGGGGTGGCGGTCGAGGTGGTGAACGAGCCGCCGCCGGCCGGTCCGCTGCCGGGACCGCCCACCACCGGCTCCGGCCTGCTCGCCCTGGCCGAACGGGTCCGGCTCGCCGGTGGCTCGCTGAGCACCGGCCTCCGCCCGGAGGGCGGCTTCGCCGTCCGGGCCCGGCTACCCGTGCCGGCCCTCACCGCCCCCACCGCTCCCGCCGCGATCGCCCCGCCCAACCTGCGCGATGCGGCTGACCTGCCCGCCCGGCGCGACGCGGCTCCGGCCGGCGGCCTGTCCGGCGCGGCCGGCCTGGCCGGCGCGGCCCCGGCCGGTGGGCTGACCAGCTCGACCGGCTCGGGCGCTGCTGCCGGCTCGCACCCGGTCGGCGCGGCGGCCCGCCGGCAGGTCCGGCGCAGCCTGCTGGTGGCGCTCGGCGCACCGGTCGGCCTCGCGCTGGCGCTGTCGCTGATCTACTACCCGGTCGCCACCGTCGGCGCGGTGCTGGACCGGAGCACCTTCGAGGAACTGCCGGTGGGGGCTGCCCGGGGCGACCTGGTCGGCCTGCCGCCCCGGCAGGTCGACCGGCCCGCCGGGGCGCGGCCGGACTGCGAGTACTACACCGACGGGGGAACCTTCCCGCTGACCCAGCCGACCTGGCGGTTGTGCTTCGCGGGTGGGCGGCTGGTCAGCAAGGAGCGGATCAACGAATGAGCACTCCATCCGAGCCGGTCCGGGTGCTGCTGGCCGACGACGAGGCGATGATCCGGGCCGGGGTCCGGGCGATTCTGGCCACCGACCCGGGCATCGAGGTCGTCGCCGAGGCCGGCGACGGCCGGGCTGCGGTCGAACTGGTCCGCGCCCACCGGCCCCGGCTGGCCCTGCTGGACATCCGGATGCCGAGGTTGGACGGGCTCGCCGCCGCCGCCGAGATTCGCCGGCTGGTGCCGCAGACGGCCACCGTCATGCTGACCACGTTCGGCGAGGACGACCACGTGGCCCGGGCGCTCGGCCACGGAGCCAGCGGCTTCCTGCTCAAGTCCGGCGATCCACGCGAGCTGATCGCCGGGGTGCACGCGGTCGCCGGTGGCGGGGCGTACCTCTCGCCGGCGGTGGCCCGCCGGGTGATCGAGCTGGGCGGCGACCGGGTCGCGCGCCGGCCGCTGGCCCGGGACCGGCTGGCCGGGCTGACCAATCGCGAGCAGGAGGTGCTGGCGCTGGTCGGGGCGGGACTGTCCAACGCCGAGATCGCCCGCCGGTTGTGCCTGGTCGAGGGCACCGTGAAGACCTACCTGACCAGCATCTTCACCCGGCTCGAGGTGCGTAACCGGGTGCAGGCGGCGATTCTCGCGTACGAGGCGGGGCTGGTCGAGCCGCTCGAGGAGGACCAGCCCCGCCCGCCCTCAGGCGTCGCGCCTG
The DNA here is from genome assembly GCF_014646235.1 of Micromonospora sonchi. Lineage (GTDB taxonomy): Bacteria > Actinomycetota > Actinomycetes > Mycobacteriales > Micromonosporaceae > Micromonospora > Micromonospora sonchi. Next base: position 180,739 of record NZ_BMNB01000007.1, read on the forward strand.
CGCAGCGCCGCTCGACCGGCCAGCAGCGCCACGGCGGCCCAACCGGCGAGCAGTAGCAGCCCGACGGCCGGTGGGTACGGCTGGCCGTCGCCGGCCAGGAAGTGCCGCCCGGCCTCGCCCGGGAAGACGTCGGCGACCCGGTTCAGCGCGGTGATGTCCGGCTCCCGCAACGACAGCGGCACGATCATCAGCACGGCGAGGAGCACCGTCAGGGTGAGCACCGCGCTGCGCAGGACGGCGCCGAGCCCGAGCGCGAGGACACCGATCAACGCCAGGTAGCCGGCCAGCGCGACGACGTCGCGGAGCGTACCGGCCGCCGGTGCGGCACCCCACTCGCCCAGTACCGGCCCGGCGACCGCCGCGCCGACCGCGCCGAGCAGCAGCCCGAGACCGAAGGTCACGGTCGCGGTCACCGCCGCCTTGGCCAGCAGTACGCGGCCCCGCGACGGCGTGCACTGCAGGGTGGTACGAATGGTGCCGGTGGTGAACTCGCTCGTGATCATCAGTAGCCCGAGGGCGAGCACGGCGTACTGGACCAGCTCCAGCGAGTCGATCAGGACGCTGCCGAGCGGGACCACCCCGGCGTCGTCACTCGGATCGTCGTTGGTGTTGCCGTTGGCCACGTAGATCGCCACCTGCGCGGCGGTCGCGGCCATGACCACCACCGCGGCGACCACCGTCCACCAGGTGCTGCGTACCGACCGGAGTTTCGCCCACTCCGCGCGGATCGTGGTCATGCCGACGCACCCCCCGTGCGGGCCGGTCGGGCCGCATACTCGACCCGGTCGGCGGTCAGGGCCATGAAGGCCCGTTCCAGGGACGCCTCGTGCGACGCCAGTTCGTGCAGGGGCACTTTGAGTTCGTACGCCAGTTCGCCGACGCGCTCGGCGGTGGTGCCGGTGACGGTCAGCTCGTCCGTTCCGGCGGACTCGACCACCGCCCCGGCGGCGGTCAGCCGATCGGCGACGGCGGCCAGCCCCTCCGGTCGCGGGCTGCGGACCCGCACGGCGACCCCGCTGTCCGCGATCACCTGGGCGGTCGGCGCGTCGGCGATCAGCCGGCCCCGGCCGAGCACCACCAGCCAGTCCGCGGTCTGCTGCATCTCGCTCATCAGGTGGCTGGAGATCAGCACCGTCCGACCCTCGGCGGCCAGGGATCGGGCCAGCTGCCGGATCCAGCGCACCCCGTCCGGGTCGAGGCCGTTGACCGGCTCGTCGAACATCAGCACCGGCGGGTCGCCGAGCAGGGCGCCGGCGATGCCGAGCCGCTGCCCCATGCCGAGCGAGAACGCGCGAGCGGGTTTGGCCGCCGCCCGCTCGTCCAGCCCGACGGTGGCGAGGACCTCGTCGACCCGGCGTTCGGAGATGCCGTTGCTGGCGGCCATCGCGGACAGGTGGGCCCGGCCCGAGCGAGCGGGATGCACGGCCCGCGCGTCCAGCAGCGCGCCGACCTCGTGCAGCGGTCGGCGCAGCCGGCGGTACGGCCGTCCGCCGATCAGCGCCTGGCCTGCGGTGGGCCGGTCCAGTCCCAGGATCAGCCGCATGGTGGTGGACTTGCCGGCGCCGTTGGGACCGAGAAAGCCGGTGACCCGGCCGGGAGCGATGTCGACGGTCAACTCATCGACCGCGGCGGTGCTCCCGAACCGCTTGGTCAACGTACGTAACGTGATCATGTTCGGACGGTATGTCGGTGGCGGCCGGTCCCACCGTGCCCGAAAGGCACCACCCGGCACTGACCTTCGTCAGGGCCCGCCTCCTCCGTCGGCGTCGCCCCCTCCGTCGGGGCCGTCGGCCTGTCGGGCCGTTGGTCTGTCGGGGCCGCCGGCTCAGCGGCCGACGAGGAAGGCGTCGGGCATCCGGAAGGTGAGGTTGTCCGGGTATCGGGGCGGGCGAAGCACGCGCACGCCGGCCAGCAGCGGAGCGGCCTCGGCCACCACCGTCGCGGCCTCCATGCGGGCGAGTTGGTCGCCGACGCAGCGGTGCGCGCCCGCCCCGAAGGCCAGATGTCGGCGTGACCCGCGTTGCCCCGGCCGGAACTCGTCGGGCGAGTCCACCATTGCCGGGTCCCGCCCGGCCCGGGCCAGCCACAGCACGATGCTGGTGCCCGCCGGCACCGCCGTACCGCCCAGCGTGGTGTCCACCGCGGCCACCCGCCGCCAGGTGACGATCGGCGGTTCCAGCCGCAGCCCCTCCTCCACCACGTCGGCGACCGCGACCGAGCCGTCGCGCAGCCCGGCGAGCACCGCCGGCTCTCCGGTGAGCCGATGCATCAGCAGGGTGAGGAACTGCGAGGTGGTTTCCTGGCCGGCGACCAGCAGGAAGAACAGCGCGCCGACCACCACGTCGGGCGGGTGCCCGGCGGCGCGCAGGGACGCGGCCAGGCCGCCGCCGGTGGCCGCGAACTCCCGCAGCACCCGGTGGAAACGACCCACCTCGGCGGCGAGAGCCTGCTGCCGGTCGGTGTCCAGCGGTGCCCAGAACAGCTCCAGGGCCGCGCGGGCGAAGTCCTTCACGGCCGCGACCGGGGCGTCGGGCAGCTCGACCAGCCGGGCCAGGACCAGCAGCGGCAGGTCGGCGGCGAGTCCGGCGTGCAGGTCCACCGGTGCGCCGGTGGTCAGGGTGGCGTCCAGCTCGGCCACCCGGCGCCGGACCAGTGCGGCCAGCCAGTCCCGCTGGGCGGCCACCCGGGTCGGGTGCAGCGCGTCGGCGACCAGCGCCCGGATCCCCGGGTGGCTCGCGCCACCGTTGTTGGCCAGCGTCGGAGGCAGCCGGAACCGGTGCGCGGCGAGGGTCCGCAGCGCGGCCACCGGCATCGGGGTGACCGCGTCCAGGGCGTTGTCCGGCCGGTACGTCTCGGCCTCGGTGAGCACCCGGCGGACCAGCGCGTGCCGGGTCACCAGCAGGTGTTCGACGCCCACGTGATCGGCGACGCGGGCCACGCCGGGCCACCGGTCCACGCCGCCACCGGCCCCGGTGCCTCTGGTCGCTGTCGGGGCCTGCTCCCAGCTGCGGAACAGCACCGCGTCACGCTAGCCGGCCGGTTTCGCACCGCCCGCGCGCAGCTGCCACACCGTGGTGCGCTTCACCCGTACGCTCTCCAGCGCCTCGCTGACCGGCACGTCGTAGGCGGCCAGCTCGTCGAAGCGGTCCCGGGGCAGGTAGGCCCGCCCCGGATCGCCGACCAGCACCCGAGCCCCGGAGCGCACGGCGCGCAGCAGGAAACGCAGCACCCGGCTGGCCATCGCCTCGCTGTAGAACACGTCCCCGGCGAGGACCACGTCGGCGTCGCCCGCGTCGCCGTCGAGCACGTCGCCGAGTTCGGCGTCGACGCGTACCCCGTTGGCCTCGGCGTTGAGCGCGACCGCCGCGACGGCCAGCTCGTCGATCTCCACCGCGCGCACGGCGGCGGCGCCGACCCGGGCGGCGGCGATGGCCACCAGGCCGGAGCCGGCGGCCAGGTCGAGCACCCGGCGTCCGGCGACCAACTGCGGATGGTCGGTGACGTAACGGGCGAGAGCCTGGCCGCCGGCCCAGGCGAAGGCCCAGAACGGCGGCGGTTGGTCGCTGCGGAACTCGCCCTCGGTCAGCTCCCACAGGCCGATCGGCTCGTCCGCCTGGTGCAGCCGCACCTCGGGTACGAAGGCGACGGGTGTGAGCCGGGCGTGCAGCCGGACGAAGGCGGTGGAGAGTTCGGACACCGGCCGATTGTGCCCGGTGACCCGTGACGGCGTGTCGCGAATCGGCGGTGACCGGTTCAATACCGTACGTGAGAACGGGCATCGTGCTTGACGGTCCGTGCGAACACGCCCGTCTACCGGGTGGCTGCCGGCGCTCATAGCGTTGCCAATGGAGGCAACCAACGGGAGGACGGATCGTGAAGAGGCTGTGGCGTTGCACGCTACGGATCGGAGTGGTGCTGGCGTGTCTCACCGGAGTGGACGTCGCCCTGGCCGCACCGGCGCACGCGGCGTTCGCCACCGAACTCAGCGGCCTGCCGGACCAGTTCACCGCCGGTGGGCGGGTGGCGACGGTTTCGGCCGTGGTGTCGCGATCCGACCAGGGCGACTGCATCAAGGTCCGCTGGTCGCTGGTGCTCGGTGTGCAGGGGCTGCGGCTGGACCAGGTGCGGGTGGACCGGATCGAGGAGACCGGGTCGTTCCCGACGGAGGTCCGGATCGACGGTGACGTGGCCCGGTTGACCGACCGGCAGCTCGACCCGGGCACGCTCTGCCCCGGACGTACGGTGACCGCGCAGTACCGGATCGCGTTCACCGGGGACGTCGGCGAGGGCCGGGTCAGCCTGGCCGCCGAGGCGTACGACCGGAACCTGCAACTGTTGTCCCGGCAGACCGCGACGCGCGTGGTGGTCGGCCGGGGCCGGGTGGCGCGGCCCACCACCGCGCCGCCGGCCGCGCCGCCGACGGTGCCGCCGACCTCGGTGCCGACCGAGGAACCGACGGTGGACCCGACTGAGGAGCCGACGGTGGATCCGGCCGACGAGGAGAGCGACCTCGCCGACGACGCGGGGTACGCGGGCGGGGCGGGGGAGACGCCGGCCGCGGGTGCGGCGGGCAACCAGGTCTCGCAGACCGGCACCGGGATCGGCCTGACCGAGGCCGCCTTCCTGCTCGGCGGGCTGTTGCTCTTCCTCGGCGTCGGCCTGCTGCTGCGCCTGCGGCACCTGACCCGCGAACCGGAAGCGGTGGACGTCGCGACCCGCTGGGAACGCCGACCCGCCCAACCCTCCCGCTCCCGCTGGCGCACCGTCCCCCGCAACACCCCCTACCCCTGACCCCTCACCCCTCCGCTTTCGTCGATCTTGCATTTTCGGTCGGGACATAAGCCGCGAAAGGCTTCATATCAGCGACCAAAAGTGCAAGATCGGCGCGGAGTGGGGCGGCGCGGGGTGGGGGCGGGGTTAGTCGAGTTGGGCTGGGTTCAGGGCCAGTTCGCGGGCGGTCACCAGGCGCACCCATTCGGCGAGCTGCCGGCGGGAGATGACGCGTTCGTGCACTGCCAGCTGCACCGCCAGGCCGTCCATGACGGCGTTGATGCGCCAGGCCGCACCGGCAGGGTCCGCGCACTCGAAGACACCCTCGCGGACCCCGTCGGTGATCACCGTGGTGAGGTCCTGCCGCCAGCGCAGATCCAGCTTGCGGGAGACCTTCTCCAATTCAGGCGTACGCAACGACTCGGCCCACCCGTCGATCCACATGGACCAGGACGTGGGGCGCCCGGCCGGGGTGTAGAGCCGCAGGATGCGCCGGAGCTTGGTCAGCGGCGGGGCGTTGGACCGGGTCACCGCGTCCAGCCGGGCCAGGTCCTGCTCGACGGCGTAGGCGAACGCCTGGGCGAGCAGCCGTTCCTTGGTGGCAAAGTGGTAGAAGACCAGCGCCTGGCTCACGCCGGCGGCCTGCGCCACGTCCGCCGTGCGGGTGTTGGCCAGCCCGCGCTGCACGATCACGTCACATGCGGTGCGCAGCAGGGCATCCAGGCGGATCTCGGCCGCACGTCTCGTCACGTCCGTCACCGTAGCCCATCCAACCGGATACAGCCCGTCACCAAAGCCTGGTTGATTTAGCTTGCCCGAGTCGGAAGCCGGACACTGGCCGGCCCATACCTGGTGTTTCAGCCCTTCGCGGGAGGGCTCGGTCGGCGAGCGGCTCGGGAGCAACTGATCCAGTCTCCTAGGAAGATCAGCGGAGGGTGGTTTCGGACGCGCCGGGATGGAAGCCGATTTGGCAACCCTTCCGTCGCTCGGCTAGAGTTCTCATCCGTCCCCCGGGAAACATCGGGGGCACGCGGACGTAGCGCAGCTGGTAGCGCATCACCTTGCCAAGGTGAGGGTCGCGGGTTCGAATCCCGTCGTCCGCTCGGAGCTGCCGCCACGCGTGACGGGGGCAACCTCGGTGGGGTGGCCGAGAGGCGAGGCAACGGCCTGCAAAGCCGTGTACGCGGGTTCAAATCCCGTCCCCACCTCGTACGACAGCAAGGGCGATTGGCGCAGTGGGAGCGCGCTTCCTTGACACGGAAGAGGTCACTGGTTCAAACCCAGTATCGCCCACCAGGAAAGACGTCGTGAGAGCCCGTACCGGATCCGGTACGGGCTCTCACGTATTTGCGGATGCTCTGGTGCTGGCTCGTCATTCGACCAGCCAGTTCCGCCGATCAGAGCGGCGGGGCGACGTCCCGGCGCTCCTCGACGCGGCGGTACTCCACCGGCTCCTCGGTGGTGGCGACCACCTGGCGGCGGCGTCCCCAGACGAGGGTGGTCATGATCAGGCCGAGCAGACCGGCAGCCATCAGGATCCACCCGACCACGTCCAGGTCGAGACCACCGATGCTGGCGTTGACCGCGAAGGCGAGGATCGCGCCGACCGCGAGCAGGAAAACACTGGTGCCGATACCCATGACAGCCTCCTTTTCCCAGGGGTGCGGTGCGCTGTCGAGGGGTGTCTGTACCCCGGCGGTGACCGGCGCAATCACGCCCGGAGTGGGGTCACCGGTCAGGCGATCTTGTCATCGGGTAGAGTGGGCCCGTCCCCGGGAAACATCGGGGGCACGCGGACGTAGCGCAGCTGGTAGCGCATCACCTTGCCAAGGTGAGGGTCGCGGGTTCGAATCCCGTCGTCCGCTCGCGATCCGCCCGCACCCGTCGGTGCCGGCTGGTCACCAGGGGCGATTGGCGCAGTGGGAGCGCGCTTCCTTGACACGGAAGAGGTCACTGGTTCAAACCCAGTATCGCCCACCACCTGCGGTCGACACCCTCCGGCCCGACACCAAGGTCAGGTGTCGCGTACGACCTTCATCGACGACGAGTTCCAGCCCTTGGCGGGCGGTTGGCATGGTCAGCGGTACAGGTCGGCGATCAACCGGTGGGCGCTGTCGCTCGGATGCACGCCGAGCTCGGCACTGAGCATGCTGGTCAGTCGGTCGAACTGGGCGCGTGCCTCGGCCCGTTGGCCGCTGTGAATCAGCGCCTCGATGAGGACCTCCCAGGCAGTCTCCCGTAGCGGGTCCTGCTGGATGAGGGCGTGCGCGCAGATCAGCGCCTGTTGGTGATGGCCGGCGGCGAGCAGGCTGCCGGAGAGCTGGTCCAGGGTCTCCCGGCGCAGCACGTCCCAGCGCGCCTGCACGGGTTGCAGCCAGGCGTCATCCCAGCTCCAGTCGGCCAGCAGCGGATGGCTCAGAGCGGACGCCAACCAGTTCGGCACCGCTCGCACGACTGCCTTGGCGAACCCCTGTTCCAGCAGCAACTGGCACCACTCCTGGGCCGCGTGTAGGTCGACCCGGCAGGTGGGTGAGATGCCGATCCGCTGGCGGTCCCCGACGATCGGATCGAAGCCGAGCCGCGAGCGCAGCAGCCAGCAGACCTGCCGCAGCCGGGCCCGCGGATCGCCCGTCCCGTCGAGCTGGCAGGCCTCGATCACCGCGTCCCGGGACACCCAGGTGGGGTACGCCACCGCCAGGTAGGACAGCACCCGCTCGGGCAGCGGCGCGACCATCCGGCGTACCCCGTTGTGCGTGCAGGAGAAGACGGGTAACAGCCGTAACAGTCTTGGTGCGTACGTCGGATCGTCGTCACTCGGCATGGTCGATTCTGTCCCCACGATTGAATCTCCCCGGTCCAGAAACATCCATCAGAGGAGACGGTGCGAAGACGGTATCCGGTTGCATCCGGCACCGAGGGTGATACGGCGAACCGGCACCCTCAGCTTCGCAGACGTCCTCAGAGGAGACTTCATGGATGTAGGACACCGACAGCTCCGCCGGCTGCCCGCCTTCGCGGTGCTGACCGTCGGCGCGCTGATGCTCGGCACCGGGGCCGGCACGGCGGCTCCCGCGCCCGCCCCGGAGGCTCAGGCGCGGTTCGTCGCGGCCACCACCTCGGTCACCGTCGACCGATGGGAAGGGGAGCAGGTTTATCTCGACCTGGGCACCCACCTGGTCGCCGGCAAGGATCCGCTGGAGTTCCGGGTGAAGCGGAGCGCGTACAGCAAGCCGATCGACGCCTTCCAGCTGGTCCGGGCGGCGGGAGGCAAACAGCGGGCGGTGCTGCTGCCCGCCGGCCTGGTCAAGGACTTCACCGGCTTCTTCGAATTCACCCACCTCAAACTGACCGACGCGGCAGGGCGTACGGTGGTGGAGCGGAACGAGACCTTCTGCCCGAACGACTGGGGCTCCACCCGGACCCGGGTCGACGCGCCGGACTCGACGCCCTATCCCACCGATTGTGCGTGGAACCCGTTCACTCTCGGCGGGGTCTGGGGCATCCAGGCCGGTTGGAGCTCCGCGACCACCACTTGGTGGTCCGGGCCGGTGGACGTGGCGGACGGGTCGTACACGGCCACGGTGAGCATCAATCCGCCGTACCGGAAGCTGCTGAACATCCCGGACTCGGCGGCCACGCTGACCCTGGCGGTCACGGTCCGGACGGTCGATGACGGTTGGGGCCGCGCCGACGCGGAGCACCGCCCGTCCGATTCGAAGCAGCGGGTGCTCGGTGCCCCGGGGGATGACGAGCACACGGTGCACGCGGAGGCGGTCAGCGACAGCGCTCCCGGCCTCAAGCCGGGTGCCCGGCCCGCCGCTCGGACCAAGGCCGCTCCGCAGGGCCCGCGGCCGGACCTGCGTTCCCTGCCGGCCTGGCAGATCGGTGTCGAGCAGGACGCGGAGACCGGCAACGACCAGGTGACCTTCAACGCCACGGTGTGGAACGCCGGGACGTCGCCGCTGGTGGTGGACGGGTTCCGTCGTACCGACAGCGACCTGATGGACGCGTACCAGTACTTCTACGATGCCAACGGCGTTCAGGTCGGGTACGCGCAGTCCGGCACGATGGAGTGGGACGCGCGCCCGGGGCACAACCACTGGCACTTCACCGACTTTGCCGAGTATCGCCTGTTGAACGCGAACAAGACGGTCGCGGTGCGCAGCGGCAAGGAAGCGTTCTGCCTGGCCAACACCGACGCGGTCGACCTGACCCTGCCGAACGCCAAGTGGCGGCCCACCAACACCGACCTGGGCACCTCCTGTGGCCGGCAGACGTCGGTGGCGGTGCGGCAGGTTCTGGACATCGGCAGCGGTGACACCTACGCCCAGTACCTGCCGGGCCAGTCGTTCGACATCACCGACCTGCCCAACGGCACGTACTACATCGAGGTGGCGGCCAACCCGGCCAAGCGGCTCCAGGAGTCGAACCTGAACAACAACAACTCGTACCGGCAGATCATCCTGGGTGGTACTCCCGGCGCCCGTACGGTGACGGTTCCGCCGCACGAGGGCATCGAGGGCTGACGCCGGCACAGCGACGCCGGGTGACGGCGGCGGTCGCTGCCCCGAAGGTGTTTCGCACGTGCCTGCTCGACGGTCGCCACTGCCTGGCGACCGTCGGGCGGCAGGCCGTGGCGGTCTCTGCGTCCGGGGGCGGCGGTCACTCCTGGCGGACGAGCCGTACCACAGGGGCCGGGGCCCCGACTACCGGGAATCGTCGGGCAGCGCGAAACGCCAGCCCTGAGCCCGCAAGGCGGGAATGACGCGGTCGACGGCGTCGACGGTCTGGCTGCGGTCGCCGCCGCCGTCGTGCAACAGCACCACCGCGCCGGGGGAGACCCCCTCGGTGAGGCGACGGACCAGCTCACCGGTGCCGGGCGGTTCCCAGTCGGTGACCGCCAGCCGCCAGCCCATCGGCCGCATTCCCAGCGCGGTCGCCACCGTCGGGGTCTGCCCCCACGCGCCGTACGGGGCCCGGAACCAGGGGACCTGTGCGTGCGGCACGGCCTGGCGGATGACGGCGGTGGTCTGCAACAGATCCGAGGCGATCCGGCCGGCGGCCCAGCCGCTCATGTCGTCATGGTGCATACCGTGATTGCCGAACGCGTGCCCGGCGGCGGTGATCCGGCGGACCAGGTCGTGGTGGCCGGCGGCCTGGTCGCCCTGGAGGAAGAAGACCGCCCGTACGTCGTGGGCGGCCAGCACGTCGAGCAGGCGCGGGGTGTGCACCGGGTGTGGTCCGTCGTCGAAGGTTAGGCAGACGACGCGCTCGGTGCCGATGGCCTCGACGGGGCGTACCGCCGCACCCGGCCCGGACGCGGTGGTGAGCTGCGGGCTTCGCAGGGTGTGCATCGGTCAGACCTTCCGTGGCGGGGGTGGCGGTCACCCCGGGGCCTGCTGGCGGCGGTGGGCTTGCCTGCGGGATCCGGGTGGGGCGGGACGGCACCCCACCCGGACCGCATCGATGCCGACTGTTAAGAGGGGGCCCTTTCTCTACCGCAGGCGTTAATAAGGGGCCCTTCCTTGCACGGTCAGCGGCGGGGTTTGGGGGTGATGCGGGGGAGGACGTACGGCGGGCCAGCGAGCATCAGGTCAGACTTGATCTCGTGGTACGCGAGCTTGGCCTGGTAGTTCTCGTCGTAGATGGTGGCCAGGCCCTCCGGCGGGTCGTCGAACCAGCCCGGCACCCAGGAGTGCCGGTCGCTGAAACCCCAGACGGTGTACGACAGGCAGCTGCGTACGGCGAGGCAGGCCTTCATCAGCACGCTGAAGTTGGCCGCCGAGGCCTGCAACCTGGGGTTGATCTCCTCCGAGTCGCCGGCCTGGACGCCGTCGGTCAGCTGGCTACGGACGTCGACCTCGGTGAAGGCGGTGGCGACACCGAGCGCGGTGAACTTCTTCAGCGCCTCGATCACCTGGAAGGTGTTGTAGTTGCCGTACTGGGTGCCCAGGTGTCCCTGGGAGCCGACGCCGTCGATCGGGACGCCCTGCGCGCGCAGTCCCCGCACCATGTCGTAGACGAACTGCGTCTTGTCGTCGGCCGGGTTGCCCGAGCCGAACGCCTCGATGTTGTAGTCGTTGTAGAACAGCAGCGCCTTCGGGTCGGCGGCGCGCGCCCAGCGGAACGCGTCGGCGAGATAGCCGGGCCCGAGGTGCTGGGCCCAGAAGCCCTTGTAGTGCAGGGTCGGGGGGTTGTCCCAGGGGTCGCTGACCGCCTCGTTGACCACGTCCCACTGCCAGACCTTGCCCTTGTAGCGGCTCACCACGGTGGTGATGTGCTTGCGCAGCAACTCGCGCAGCTCCTGCTTGCTGATGGAGCCGTCGGCGACGCCGGTGGTCAACCACGCGGGCAGCTGGTTGTGCCAGACCAGCACGTGGCCGCGCACGCTCTGTTTGTTGCGCTTGGCGAAATCGACGAGTTGGTCGGCCGGGCCCCAGTTGTATTTGCCGCGGGTGGGCTCCAGGCTCTCCCACTTCATCGCGTTCTCGGCGGTCACCGAGGTGAACTCGGCGGCGGTGATCCGAAGGTACTGCGGGTTGCTGCCGTCGTTGAGGGCGGCGATGTCGACCGCGGTGCCGATCTGGAGACCGTGGCGCAGGCCGAGCGCGCCCAGGGTCTGTTTGGTCGGGTCGTACGGCTTGCCGGCGGTGGCCGGCACGGTGTTCAACGCCGCCATGGTCGCGAGGGAGACCGTGGCGATGGACACCCACCTTCTCAGCTTCATCTGCCTTCCTTCCGGATATTGATCGATAAACATCGATCATGAAGGGCGGGGCTCGGATCAGGTGCCGGTGAGTCGGAGGCGAGGATCGACGCCGCGCGGGGCAGGCAATCGCTCGTGAGCGGCGCCGATAGTTCCGGATAGAATCCGATAACTTCTCCGAAACATTAGGGCCATCGATCCCTGACGTCAACCACGGAGAGTTTCGGAAAACCGCCATACGCGCTGTTGGCGGCGATCGCGTTGATATCGGAACTATCGGTGCCCCCGGCACCCCGGTGGCCGCTCAGACGGAAGGCGACCGGGGCCGGGCGGTGGGGCGGCGTCAGTGTTCGAGATAGGTGGCGTGGTCGAAGTCGGCGTAACGACCGTCGCCGCCGAGGTCCTGCACCCACAGCCCGAGCAGCGAGCCGGTGAAGCCCCAGGCGGCCGGTTCGCCGTCGATGATCATGGCAGCGTGCTCGTCGGAGAGGATGGTGGCGTCCAGTTCGACGGGCAGTTGCTGCCAGCCGTCGCCCAGGTCGTAGCCGAAGCGCAGCACCGGGCCGTCGAACGTCACCCGCAGCCCGACCCGGCCGGCGCCGTCGGTGTCGATCGTGAGCTGCGGGTACGCCGTACGGCGGCCACTGTCGCAGCTGAGCAGCTCCAGCACCACCCGGCCGTCGTCGGCGCGGGTCAGGTAAAAATAGTGCCAGTTCTGGGTGTTGTAGTAGCCGGCGATCCCGGCCAGGTGCCGATGGTCGCCGGGTTCGAACTCGACGACCGTCTCCAGCGCGCAGTGCGCCGCTCCCACCCGCCGCGCCACCAGGCTCGGCGTCTGCCTGCCCACCGGCGACTGTCCCCCGTAGATCCGCAGGTGCGACCGGCGGGACCGCAGGTCGATCCAGTCGTCGGTGGCCGGCCGGCGCAGCGTCGACCAGCAGGTGGCCAGCTCGGGCGCGTCGAAGTGGTCGGTGGTCGGCTCGTCGGGCCAGGGATGCGACGGCAGGTCCGGTGCGGGAATCTCGTCGGCCGGGATACCGCCGGGGATGCTGGGCCAGGCGCCCGACGGCCACTCGACCTTCTGTAGCGCGGTCTCCCGTCCGAGGACGCAGTTACCGAGCGGGGTGTAGGGGCGCCCGACCAGGTGGGCGAGGTACCAGTCGCCGCCCTGGGTGCGGACCAGGCTGCCGTGGCCGGCCTTCTGGAGGGCGAGGTCCGGCCGGCCGACCGAGGTGAGCAGCGGCCCGGCCGGGTCGACCTCGTACGGCCCGAACAGCTCGCGCGAGCGGGCCACGGTGACCTGATGCTCCCAGCTGGTGCCGCCCTCGGCGGTGACCAGCCAGTACCAGCCGTCGCGACGGTAGAGGTGCGGAGCCTCGGTCAGGCCGACGTCGGTGCCGGTGAAGATGATCCGGGACTCGCCGACCAGCCGCTGGCGGACCCGGTCGTACTGCTGGATCTCGATGCCGCCGAAGCGGTTGCGGCCGGGCCGCCAGTCGGCGCTCATCGACAGCAGCCAGGTGGTGCCGTCCTCGTCGTGGAAGAGTTCGGCGTCGAAGCCGTGCGAGTGCAGCCGGACCGGATCCGACCACGGGCCGGTGATGGCCGGCGCGGTGGTGAGGAAGTTCTGTGCGTCCCAGTAGCCGCTGGCGAAGCTCGCCACGTCGCTGTAGACGAGGTGGAACAGCCCGTCGTGCCAGCTCAGGTCGGGGGCCCAGATCCCGTTGGAGTCGCCGCAACCGCGCAGGTCGAGCAGGCGGCGTTCGGTGATGATGCCGCCCAGGGTGCGCCAGTGCACGAGGTCCCTGGAGTGGTGCACCCGTACGCCCGGGTACCATTCGAAGGTTGAGGTGGCCAGGTAGTAGTCGTCGCCGACACGCAGGATGGACGGGTCCGGGTGGAAACCGGGGAGCACGGGGTTGCGGATGGACCGGGTGGTGGTCAGGTCCGCGATCTCGGTCGACATGTGCGACTCCTTCAAGATTTGGTACCGGTGGATTTCCGGAAGTCCCCCACCAGATGTGCCCGGAATCCGCTCACGCTATCGACTGTGGTCCGCTTGCGACAGCCCTCTTGACCGCGTACGTCAACGCGTCGTAACGTGCCCGCCATCGCATCGAAAATACCGGCCTTGAGCTGAAACTTCCGGCCTGCCTGCCCTGGCCACTCACCATCCGCGGCACCGATCCGCGTACTCATACACTCTCGAAGGGACAATCCATGACAGCGCACATCTCCCGTAGGTCGCTGCTCGGGCTGGCCGGTCTCGGCGCCGGTGCTGTCCTGCTAGGGGGCTGTGCGAGTGAGGAGTCCAGCGGCTCCGAGGACCCGCAGACAATCAAGTGGTGGCACATCCAGGACACCGAGCCCATGCTTCCGGTCTGGGCCGAGATGGCGCGGGTGTACGAGGTCCGGCACGACCACGTCACGATCAACATCGAGCCGCGAGAGAACGAGGTGTTCAAGGCGGCGCTGGTCAAGGCCAGCAAGGCCGGTTCGCCGCCGGACCTGTTCCAGTCCTGGGGCGGTGGCCTGCTGCGGGAGCAGGTCACCGCGGGCCTGGTCAAGGACATCACCGATGAGGCGGCGCCGTGGGTCGGCCAGCTGCTGCCGGCCGCCCTGCAGCCGTACACCGTGGATGGTCGGCTCTACGCCGTCCCGTTCGACCTGGGCATGGTGGGTTTCTGGTACAACCGGGATCTCTTCGCCGATGCCGGCATCGCCTCGCCCCCGACCACCTGGGCCCAGTTGCTGGAGGCGGTCGACAAGCTCAAGTCCGCCAACATCGTGCCCATGGCGCTCGCCGGCAAGGACAAGTGGCCGGCGCACTTCTACTGGGCGTACCTCGCGATGCGGATCGGCGGCATGGGGCCGCTGCAGCGTGCGGCACTGGACGGCAACTTCGACACCCCGGACTTCGTGGCCGCCGGTGAGCGGTTCCTGGAACTGGTCGCGATGAAGCCGTTCCAGCCGGGCTTCCGACGCGCGGAGTACGGCGCCCCGGACGGACAGGCCGCGGCGATCGGCAACGGCGAGGCCGCCATGGAGCTGATGGGCCAGTGGGCCCCCTCGATCCAGGCGTCGTCGTCGACCAGCAAGCGCGGCATCGGCAGCCGGCTCGGCTTCTTCACCTTCCCGGCCGTCGAGGGTGGCAAGGGCGAGGCCACCGACGTGCTCGGCGGCGGCAACGGCTTCGCGGTGGGACGGGGCGCACCGCCCAGGACGGTGGACTTCCTGCGGACGCTGTTGCGGGCGGAGAATCAGCGCCGGGCCGCCCAGACCGGTGTCGTGCTGCCGACCAACCTGGCCGCCGTCGGCCAGATCAAGGACCCGAACAACCAGGTGGTGGCGGCGCACCTGGCCGTCGCGACCGGGTTCCAGCTCTACCTCGACCAGGCGTTCCCGCCGGCGGTCGGCGGTCAGATCAACGACAGCGTCGCCCAGTTGGTCGCCGGTTCCAAGCGGCCGGACCAGATCGTCAAGGACATCACCGCGGTGGCAAGGAGCCAGTAGCGACGAGCGGGACCGGTGGACGCCGCCGGCACCCCGCCCGCCAGCGCCACGGGACGAGTGAGAGGGAGGCGCCGGGTGGCTGCCAACGACAACCGCACAGTGACCATCGCGGCGATCGCTCGCCTGGCCGGGGTGTCGGTGCCGACGGTGTCTCGGGTGATCAATGGTCGTTCGGATGTGGCTCCGCAGACTCGTGCGCGGGTGGAGGAGTTGCTGACGCGGCATGGTTATCGGCGTCGTCCGCCGAGCATGCGGGCGAGTTCCGGGTTGTTGGATCTGGTTTTCAACGATCTGGACAGCCCGTGGGCGGTGGAGATCATTCGGGGTGTGGAGGATGTGGCGCACGCCGTGGGGGTGGGCACGGTCGTCTCCGCCATCCACCGTCGTACCTCCTCGGCCAAGCAGTGGCTCGACAACATCCGCACCCGTTCGACGGAGGGGGTCATCTTCGTGACCTCCACCCTCGAAGGGCCGCAGCAGGCCGAACTGCGTCGGCTCAACATTCCCGTGGTGATCGTGGACCCGGCCGGTGTCCCCGCTCAGGAGGCGCCGATGGTGGGAGCCACCAACTGGGCGGGCAGCCTGCGGGCGACGGAATATCTGATCGGTCTGGGGCACCGGCGGATCGGGTTCATTGCCGGCCTGCCGCAGTTGATGTGCAGCCGGGCGCGGATGGACGGCTATCGGGCGGCGTTGGAGACAGCCGGCATCCCGATCGACGACCGGCTGATCCAGCCCGGCAACTTTTATCACGAGGCCGGGTTTGCCGGTGGGGTGCGGTTGTTGGGGTTGGCGGATCCGCCGACGGCGATTTTCGCTTCCAGTGATCAGATGGCGTTGGGTGTGTACGAGGCGGTGCGGCAGCGGGGTCTGCGGGTGCCGGATGACATCAGTGTGGTGGGTTTCGATGATCTGCCGGAGGTGCGGTGGTGTTCGCCGCCGTTGACCACGGTGCGTCAGCCGTTGGCGGAGATGGGGATGTTGGCGGCGCGTACGGTGCTGCGGTTGGCCAAGGGGGAGAAGGTGGAGAGCCCTCGGGTCGAGTTGGCCACCGAACTGGTCATCCGGGACAGCGCGGCGGCTCCGCGAAACGGATCCTTCAGGTGTGAACCGACCAACTACCGGTAGGCGAGTGAAATTCTCGGTATTAGGGTGGGGATGGCAGCCGGCAGCCCGTCCCGGCCGTCCCTGATCGTCGCGCGGGCTGTCACCTTGGCTAGGGAGTGTCGTGGCTGCCAGAGAAGCCCGCAAGGTCACCATCTCGGTGATCGCCGACCTGGCCGGGGTGTCGGTGCCGACGGTGTCTCGGGTGATCAATGGTCGTTCGGATGTGGCTCCGCAGACTCGTGCGCGGGTGGAGGAGTTGCTGACGCGGCATGGTTATCGGCGTCGTCCGGCGAGTATGCGGGCGAGTTCGGGGTTGTTGGATCTGGTTTTCAACGATCTGGACAGCCCGTGGGCGGTGGAGATCATTCGGGGTGTGGAGGATGTGGCGCACGCCGTGGGGGTGGGCACGGTCGTCTCCGCCATCCACCGCCAGACCTCCTCCGCCGAACAGTGGCTGGAGGGCATGCGCCGGCGTGGCACCGACGGGGTCATCTTCGTGACTTCCATGGTCGAGCCGCCGTTGCAGGCCGAGCTGCGCCAGCTCGACATCCCGGTGGTGGTCGTCGACGCCGACGGTCTGCCGG
The DNA here is from genome assembly GCF_014646235.1 of Micromonospora sonchi. Classification (GTDB taxonomy): domain Bacteria; phylum Actinomycetota; class Actinomycetes; order Mycobacteriales; family Micromonosporaceae; genus Micromonospora; species Micromonospora sonchi. The sequence continues at coordinate 197,419 of NZ_BMNB01000007.1, forward strand.
CGCGCGACGCCCCGGCGATCGGCGCCACCAACTGGGCCGGCGGGCTGCGGGCGACGGAATATCTGATCGGTCTGGGGCACCGGCGGATCGGGTTCATTGCCGGGCCGGCGCAGCTGATGTGCAGCCGGGCCCGGATGGACGGCTATCGGGCGGCGCTGGAAGCCGCCGGGCTCACCTTCGACGAGGAACTCGTGTGCCCGGGGGACTTTTATCACGAGGCCGGGTTTGCCGGTGGGGTGCGGTTGTTGGGGTTGGCGGATCCGCCGACGGCGTTTTTCGCTTCCAGTGATCAGATGGCGTTGGGTGTGTACGAGGCGGTGCGGCAGCGGGGTCTGCGGGTGCCGGATGACATCAGTGTGGTGGGTTTCGATGATCTGCCGGAGGTGCGGTGGTGTTCGCCGCCGTTGACCACGGTGCGTCAGCCGTTGGCGGAGATGGGGATGTTGGCGGCGCGTACGGTGCTGCGGTTGGCCAAGGGGGAGAAGGTGGAGAGTCCTCGGGTCGAGTTGGCCACCGAACTGGTCATCCGGGACAGCGCTGCCCGGGTCGCCTGAGGCGCAGCTGCAGCGGACCGGCCCGAGCCGGCTACCGATACTTTTCCGGAAGTTGTTGACTCCCGTATCGGATGCAGCCCACGATTGCTGGTGCGAACCTTCGCTTGAAGGAGCCGGTCGGGTGGTAGCCCGCCGTGCCCGCGGCACCGTCGACCGAGCCCACGTCGGCCGGACAATCAGGCGTCCGGCCGGCGTGGGCGACCCCGTCCTGGCCGGCCGACCCAGACCGGTTGCCGGGCCGCGCGGCCGTTCTGCCCACGGCAGATCCGCCGACGGTGAACAGGTGTCCCGGCGCCGGCCGGCGAGCGGCAGGGTGATCCGCATGCGACTTCTCATGCTGGGCGGAACGGGATTCGTGGGCGGGGCGACGGTCGCGGAGGCCGTCCACCGTGGCTGGTCCGTCACGATGTTCAACCGGGGACGGCACGGCACGCCTCCACCAGGCATACGGCGACTGGTGGGTGACCGGACGGCGCACGCCGGGCTGGCCGCGCTGGCCGACGGGAAATGGGACGTCGTCGTCGACACCTGGGACGGCGCGCCCCGGGCCGCGCGGGCGGGGGCGCGGGCCCTGGCCGGCCGGGTGGGCCGTTACGTCTACGTCTCCACCGGCGCCGTCTACGCGCCGCCGGTGCCGATCGCGGTGACCGAGCAGGCCCCGGTGCTGCGGGCGGACCCGGACGCCGCCGACGGGGACTACCCGATGCTGAAGGCCGGTGCCGAGCGCGCGTTGCACGCGGAGTTCGGCGAGCGCCTGCTGCTCGCCCGGGCCGGGCTGATCCTCGGCCCGGGGGAGGACATCGGCCGGCTGCCGTGGTGGCTGGCTCGCGTCGCCCGAGGCGGCGAGGTCCTCGCGCCGGGCCCGGCCGACCTGCCGGTGCAGTACGTCGACGTGCGGGACCTGGCGGCCTTCCTGCTGGACGCCGGCGCCGCCGGGTGTAGCGGCGCGGTCAACGTGGTGAGCCGGTCCGGGCACACCACCATCGGTGAGCTGCTCGCCGCCTGTGTCTCGGCCACCGGCGCCGACGCCCGGCTGCGCTGGGCCGAGCCGGAACGGGTCCTGGCCGCCGGCGTGACGCCCTGGAACGACCTGCCGATCTGGATCCCGCCGGGCCACGAGTACCGCTGGATGCAGGAGATGGACGTCGAGCGCGCGTACGCCGACGGGCTGACCTGCCGTCCGGTGGCCGACACCGTCGCGGACACATGGTCGTGGCTGCGCCGGGTCGGCGAGGTCCCGGCCCGGGCCGGTCGGCCGGCCCGGGCGCCGATCGGCCTCGACCCGACGCGGGAGGCCGCGCTGCTCACCGCGATCCGCGCGGGCTAGTCGGCTCCGGCCGGTCCCGCCGGAAACGCCTACCCCTGGTGTACCGGCAGGTCCAGCACCTCGTCCAGCCGACGGCGGGGGGTTGGCCGGCCGGGTTGGCCGTACCCGATCCGCAGCACCATCTGGGGCGTGCCGAAGCGGCCCAGCGACATCCGGAGCTGTTCCCGCGCCGAGGGAACCTCGACCGGCTGGGACAACATCGAGGCCGACAGGCCGGCGTCGGTGGCGGTGAGCAGCACCCGTTGCAACGCCTGGCCGGCGACGACCTGGTCGACGGCGGTGTTGCCGGCCGAGCCGAGCACCGCGACCAGCGGCTCCGGCTCGAAGTCGCGCCCCGGCGACCGTGGCCGGCCGCCGAAGCTGCGCGACGGAAGCAGGTCCTGCGGTTCGGCGTGCGGGCCACCGGCGGCGGCGGGTACGCCGTCGGGTGCGTGCGCGGCGCGGACCCATGCCTCCCGCTCCGCCCGGTAGGCCGGATCGCGTTCGAGGACCCGGTGTGCGCCGTGTGCGATCTCGGCGAACGCGTTGACCGCGCTGATCCCGATCAGCAGCTCCAGCCAGCAGAACTCGGCGCGGGCCGCCTCGCCGAGCCGCCAGCGCGCGTCCGCCGGCACCGGATCGGGCCAGAACGGGGCACGGTTGCTGAACCGGCGGGGGATGGCCGCGTACAGGATCTGCTCGGCGGGGGTGGGTCGGCGCGGCAGATCCGGCGTCAGCCGGGCCACCACATCCGGTTGCGACGGGTACGGGCGCAGTCGGACCGTGGCCGGCGCACCGGCCACCGCCAGCGCCAGGCGCAGGTTGAACAGCGCCGCCCCGCAGGCGACCCGGGCACCCCAGCCGCTCGGGTCGGTCGCGGGCAACCGGCGGGCCGCGTCGACGAGGACCTCGATCCCGCCGTCGCGCAGCCGGAACCGCCACGGCTGAATGTTGTGCAGGGACGGCGCGCGGACCGCATCGGTCGCCGCAACCCGCAGCTGCTCAACGGTGTAACCGCTCTCCATCGTCCTGCCCCCCTCGCGCTCGCCGTACACCCCCACACTGCGCCCCCACCACCCCCACCCAGCAGGGCCGGATGTCCCGACCTCTCGGGACCCCCCACCCCACCCCACCCCGCCCCCACCCCGCCCCCACCCCGCCCCCACCCCGCCCCCACCCCGCCCCCACCCCGCCCCCTCGCGTTGATCATGAGGTTAGCGGCGTTCTTGATCTCCAAAACTGCCGCTAACCTCATGATCAACGGTGGGACGGGGTGGGGTGGGTGGGGTGGGTGGGTGGGTGGGTGGGTGGGGAGTTGGGACCTTTGGCCCGGGTGGGGAGTGGGTGGGAGGGGGTAGAAAGGGGGGGTGATTCGGGTATTTCTGCTTGACGATCATGAGGTCGTGCGTCGTGGCCTTGCCGACCTGCTGCACGCCAGCGGGGACATCGAGGTGGTGGGTGACTCCGGCTCGGCCCAGGAGGCGGCCCGCCGCATCCCGGCGCTGCGGCCCGACGTGGCGATCCTCGACGCCCGGCTGCCAGACGGCAACGGCATCGACGTCTGCCGCGACATCCGGGCGGTGGACTCCTCGATCAAGGGACTGATCCTCACCTCGTACGAGGACGACGAGGCGCTGTTCGCCGCGATCATGGCCGGGGCCTCCGGGTACGTGCTCAAGCAGATCCGCGGCACCGACCTGGTCGACGCGGTACGCCGGGTCGCGGCCGGCCAGTCGCTGCTCGACCCGGCGATCACCACCCGGGTGCTGGAGCGCATCCGCAGTGGCGTGGAGCAGCCCCGCGAGCTGCAGTCGCTCACCGAGCAGGAACGGCGGATCCTGGAGTACGTCGCCGAGGGGCTGACCAACCGGGAGATCGCCGGCAAGATGTTCCTGGCCGAGAAGACGGTCAAGAACTACGTCTCCAGCGTGTTGGCCAAGCTCGGCCTGGAACGGCGTACCCAGGCGGCCGTTCTGGCCACCCGCCTGCTCGGCAAGACCCGCTGACCCCGGCCGGCGGACCTGCCCACGGGCTGATCAACTGCGGCCGGGCAACCGCGACCGACACCGGCCCGGGTCGGGTCAGTCGCGCAGGGGAATCGACCAGTGCAGTTCGGTGCCGCGCGGCTCGGCACGGCGTACCTCGAAGATGCCGTCGTGGCGCTCGGCGCGTTCGCGCAGGTTCACCAGCCCGCCCCGGGCGGCGGCCGGGTCGCAGCCCACCCCGTCGTCGGTGACGCGGAGGGTGACCCGGGTGGCTTCCACGGCCACCGACACCGACACCGCCGACGCCTTGGCGTGGCGTACGGCGTTGGACAGGGCCTCGCGGAGCACGGCGGTGAGGTCGGGGCGGACCGCGTCCGGGACGGCGCTGTCGATCGGGCCGGTCAGCTCCAGTCGGGGCCGGAAGCCCAGCGATTCCGCGGCCACCTCCACCGCCTCGCGGATCTCGGTGCGCAGCGCCGCGCTCACTGGGCTGCGCAGCTCGAAGATGGTGCGGCGGATGTCCTTGATGGTGGCGTCCAGGTCGTCGACCGCGGCGTTGACCCGCTTGGCCACCTCGGGCCGGGCCGCCAGCGGCACCGCGCTCTGCAACTGCAGGCCGGTGGCGAAGAGCCGCTGGATGACCACGTCGTGCAGGTCCCGGGCGATCCGCTCGCGGTCCTCTAGGACCACCAACTGCTCCCGTTCCTCCTGGCCCCGGGCGCGTTCCATGGCCAGCGCGGCCTGCCCGGCGAAGCTGCCCAGCAGCGTCACGTCGTCGTCGGTGGCGCCGCCGTGCTCGGTGCCGTACGCGATCACCAGGACGCCGTGCAGCGTGTCGGCGGTGGCCAGCGGAGAGATCACCGCCGGCCCGGTGTGCAACACCGCCGGCCACGGCGCCGCGTGCGCCAGATCGTCCACCGAGTCGTGCCGCCCCTGCGCGACCGGGCCGGCGAAGCTGGTGTCGGCGGCCGGCAGCACCGTGCCGACCAGGGCGCGGGCCTGGGTGCCCGCGCCGTCGACGACCTCCACGGTGTAGTGGTCGGCCTCGTCGTCGTAGAGCAGCACCAGGGCCAGCTCGGCCTCGGCGACCTCCCGGGCGCGGCGGGCCACCAACGTCAGCGCGTCGGTGCGGCGTACCTCGCCGAGCAGCAGGGAGGTGATCTCGGCGGTGGCGGCCAGCCAGCGTTCCCGACGGTGCGCCAGCGCGTACAGCCGGGCGTTCTCGATCGCCACGCCGGCCGCCGCCGCGAGCGCCACGACGATCTCCTCGTCGTCGTCGGTGAACTGGGCGCCGCCCTGCTTCTCGGCCAGGTAGAGGTTGCCGAAGACCTGGTCGCGGATGCGCACCGGCACCCCGAGGAAGGTGTGCATCGGCGGATGGTGCGGCGGGAACCCGTAGGAGCGTGGGTGCTGGGTGATGTCCGGCATCCGCAGCGGTTTCGGTTCGTCGATGAGCAGGCCGAGCACGCCCCGGCCGTGCGGCAGGTCACCGATCTTCGCGTGCAGTTCCGGGGAGATGCCGTGGGTGATGAAGTCGTGCAGCGTCCGGTCGGGGCCGATCACGCCGAGCGCGCCGTACCGGGCACCGGCCAGGTCGCAGGCCGACTGCACGATCCGTTGCAGGGTGCTGCGCAGATCCAGGTCGGTGCCGATCCCGACCACCGCGTCGAGCAGCGCGCGCAGCCGTTCCCGGCTCGTCACCACCTCGCCGACCCGGTCCAGCATCTCCTGGAGCAGCTCGTCCAGACGGACCCGGGACAGCGGGCTCAGCCCGAGCGAGGGCGGATCCTGCCGGGGATTCGGGGCAGCGGTCACCCCGCGATGCTATCCGGCAAGCCACCGGCTGAGAACGCCGCGCGGCCCGGGCGGCAGGGCGGGGCCGAGGCGCGCGGCCCGGTCAGGCGGTGCCGTCGACCGCCGAGGTGTCCACCACCTGCTCGCGCGGCAGCCGCGGGGTGTGCGGCGGACCGGCGTGGGCCGGGTCCGCGAACCCGAGACGCAGGACGAGGTACGGCTGGCCCAGCCCGGAGAGCACCTGACGCAGGATCTGCCGGGTGCCCGGCACCTCCACCACCCCGCTGAGCGGCACCACCGAGACACCCGACCGGGTGGCGAGCAGCCAGGCGGCCGACAGCGCCTCGCCGGCGCGCAGCCAGTCGACCGGGCTGTCCTCGTCCCCGTGCAGCACCCCGTACGACGCCGCCTGGTCGTGCCCGGGCCCGACCGGCAGGCTGCCGGGGCGGCCGAAGTCCCGTCCCGGGACGGTGGTCTGCGGCGCCTGCTCGGGCAGCACCTCCGGGGTGAGCCCGACCCCGCCGGAGCGGCTGGTCCAGTAGGCCAGTTCCTCGCGCAGTTGGGGATCCTCCGCCTCGACCGACGCGGCGTGCGAGGCGGCCGCGGCCAGTTGCAGGACCTGGTCGCGGTCGAGAATCTCCAGGCGGGCGCCCTCCGCGGCGGCGGCCGTGGCGATCGCGGCCAGTGTCTCCTCGGCGACGGCCTCGTCGCTGACCGGCCGCCGGTCGGTGTTTCGCACCCGCATGCACTGCACCATGCGCATCGCGTCCGGTTCGGCGCCGGTGGGCTGCAGATCGGTCAGTCGGGCGAGCAGATCCGGCTCGTCCGGGTCGGGCATCCGGTGCACGCTCGCCGTCCAACCCTCGGCGGCCAGCGCCAACCGGGCGTGGTGCAGCGCGGCGCCGCAGCTGAGCGTCACCAACTCGCCGGTCGGGTCGGTGGCCGCCAACCGGCGGTCGCGGACCATCCGCAACTCCAGTGCCTCGGGCAGCACCCGCCAGCGCCACGGCTGGGTGTTGTGCACCGACGGCGCGTGGCCGGCCATCGCGGCGGCTTCCGCGAGGGCGGTGGTCAGCGGGCGGTGGCTAGTCGGCGTCTGCTGGCTCATCGTCACGACCTTTCCGTCGGTAACATCGTGCCGCACCGCGCGCCGGCCGCGGGGCGGGTCGGGTCCATCCTGTGCCATCGGCGGCCCGTTCGCACGGTCCGCTGGTCCCGCCCGGACGGGCACTCCGGCCCGGAATCTGGCCGGAGCGCCCGACACCGAGCCTCGGATGTTGGGACGATCCGCAGGTGGGCGAGGAGTCGGCGGCGGACGGGCCGCGGCGCGGCGAGCGGGAGCGCGGGCCCGAGGTCCCGCCGGCGCGACCCGAACGGCCCGAGCCCGACCGGTCCGGGGAGTGCCTGCCGGAGCGGCCGGCGCGGCGGCGCGATCAGCCCGGTCGGCGGCGCATCCGGTGGGGGTTGTGGACACCGCTGACCGGACTGACCGCGCTGGTGCTGGTCGGGGCGGTGCTGTGGCTGTCCGGGCGAGCCGGCGCGGCCGACGCGGTGTGGGCGGTGGTCACGCTGATCGCGCTGCTGCCCGCCGCCGCCTGCGTGCTGCGCGACCTGTGGCGGCGCAAGTTCGGCGTGGACGTGATCGCGGTGCTGGCGCTGGCCGGCGCGCTCGGCGTCGGGGAGTACCTGGCCGGGGCCGTGATCGCGGTGATGCTGGCGACCGGCCGGACCCTGGAGGCGTACGCGCAGGGCCGGGCGACCCGGGACCTGCGGGCCCTGCTCGAACGGGCGCCGCGCACCGCGCGGCGGCGCACCGCCGACGGCGGCGTCGAGGTGGTACCGGTGGACCGGGTGGCGGTGGGGGACCGGCTGCTGGTCGGCCCGGGTGACGTGGTCGCCGTCGACGGTGTCACCGAGGCGCCGGCGACCCTGGACGAGTCGGTGGTCACCGGGGAGTCCCGGCTGGTCGAACGGGCGGCGGGCGAGGCGGTGGCCAGCGGCGTGATCAACGCCGGTGCCGGGTTCGGGTTGCGGGCCACCGAGAGCGCCGAGCGCAGCACCTACGCGGGAATCGTCCGGCTGGCCGAGGAGGCGACCGCCCGCAAGGCGCCGACCGTCCGGCTCGCCGACCGGTACGCCGCGGCCTTCGTCCCGTTCACCCTCGTCCTGGCCGGCCTGGGCTGGGCGCTGTCCGGGGATTTCGTCCGGGCGGTGGCGGTGCTGGTGGTGGCGACCCCGTGCCCGTTGCTGCTGGCCACCCCGATCGCCATCGTCTCCGGACTGTCCCGGGTGGCCCGTCGGGGCGTGCTGGTGCGCGACGGGGGTTCGCTGGAGGTGCTGGGCCGGGCCCGTACCCTGCTGGTCGACAAGACCGGCACGCTCACCGCCGGCCGTCCCCGGGTCACCGAGACCGTCGTCGCGCCCGGCGGCGACCCCGACGAGGTGCTGCGGCTGGCCGCCTCGGCGGAGCAGTTGTCCCCACACGTGCTGGCGGCGGCGCTGGTGCGGCACGCCGGTGATCGGGGGCTGCGGCTGAGCACGCCGACGGAGGTGGTCGAGGAACCCGGCCGGGGGGTGCGCGGCCGGGTCGACGGACGGTCGGTCCGGGTCGGCCAGCTCACCGGCGACCTGCCCGGGTGGGCCGAGCAGGCCCGGTCCCGCGCCGAGGCGGCGGGGCACTCGGTGGTCTGGGTGGCCGACGAACACGCTCCGCTCGGCGCCGTCCTGTTCACCGACCCGGTACGCCCCGACGCGCCCCGGGCCGTGCAGCGACTGCGCGCGGCCGGGCTGACCCGGATCGTGATGGTCACCGGGGATCGGGAAGGCACCGCCCGGCAGGTGGCCGACACCGTCGGCGTGGACGACGTGCTGGCCCGGTGCACGCCGCAGGAGAAGGTCGCCCGGGTACGCGCCGAGGCGGGGCGGGCGGTCACCGTCATGGTCGGTGACGGGGTGAACGACGCCCCGGCACTGGCGGCGGCGCACGTGGGGGTGGCCATGGGCGCCACCGGGGCGACCGCCTCGGCCGACGTCGCCGACGCCGTACTCACCGTCGACCGGCTGGACCCGCTCGCCGACGCGGTCGAGGTGGCCCGGTACGCCCGCCGGATCGCGGTGCAGAGCGCCACGGTCGGGATGGGGCTGGCGGTCATCGCGATGGGTTTCGCGGCGGCCGGCCGACTGCCGCCGGTGGCCGGGGCGTTCCTCCAGGAGGGGATCGACGTGCTGGTGATCCTCAACGCGCTGCGGGCGCTGCACGGCGGTCCCCGCCCCTCGGACTGACGGACCGCCGCGCGGCGCGCGACGGTCCGCCGGTCGGGCTGGCACCCCGGTCACCGGCTCGGTCAGCGTTCGCGGACCACCGCGACCGGGCAGTGGGCGTGCTGGATGAGCTGCTGGCTGACCGAGCCGAGCAGCATGCCGCGCAGGCCACCGCGGCCCCGGGTGCCGACCACCATCAGCTGCGCGTTGCGGCTGGCGTCGATGAGCAGGCCGGCGGGGGCCGCGGCGGCGATCTCGACGGTCACCTCGACGTCGGGGAAGCTCTCCTGCCAGCGGCGCAACGGCTCGTCCAGTTCGGCGCGCTGCTCGGCCAGCGCCGCGTCGCGGACCTGCTCGCCGACGAGGTGCCACTGCTCACGGCGGGGCTGCCAGGCCCGCACCACGTGCAGCGGCACCCGACGCAGGGCGGCCTGCTCGACGGCGAACCCGAGGGCGAGCAGCGAGTGCTCCGAGCCGTCCACGCCGACCGCCACGTGCCCGGTCCCGGCGCGGTCCGCCGTGTCGCGGCGGACCACCACCACCGGGCAGTGCGCGTGCGCGGTGACGCTGACCGCGGTCGAGCCGGCGAGCAGCCCGGCGAAGCCGCCGTGCCCCCGGCCGCCCAGCACCAGCAGGCCGGCCTCGGACGAGCACTCCTCCAGCACCAGGGCGGGCGGACCGTCGAGCACCTCGCCGCGTACCGTCAGGTCGGGGTGGGTGGCGGCGGCGTCGGCCGCGGCCTTGCGGACCAGCTCCTCGACCTGCTGCCGGGCCCGCTCGTCCGGCCACATGCCGGGCGTCACCCCGGGACCGATCCAGCCGGCCACGGTGAGCCATTCGAAGACGTACGCGAGCCGGACCGGCCGGCCGTCCCGGCGGGCCTGATCCAGCGCCCAGTTCAGCGCCGCCGCCGCGTCCGGCGAGGCGTCGTAGCCGACCACGATCTCGTTCATGACGGCACTCCTCACGGGTTGGTCTGGTCGGTCTCGCGGATCCAGCGCCACTCGGCCACGCGGGGATCGTCCTCGCCGTGCCGGCGGGTGTAGTCGCGGCAGGACTGCCGGGCGTCGGTCATCTCCTGCCGCAGGTGCGCCATGCGGGCGGCCAGCCCCGGCACCCGGTCGATCACGTCGATCACGAGGTGGAAGCGGTCCAGGTCGTTGAGCATCACCATGTCGAACGGCGTGGTGGTGGTGCCTTCCTCCTTGTATCCGCGTACGTGCAGGTTGTCGTGGTTGGTGCGGCGGTAGGTGAGCCGGTGGATCAGCCACGGGTAGCCGTGGTACGCGAAGATGACCGGCTTGTCCCGGGTGAAGAGGGTGTCGAACTCCGAGTCCGGCAGGCCGTGCGGATGCTCGGTGGGCGGCTGGAGCCGCATCAGGTCCACCACGTTGATCACCCGTACCTTCAGCTCGGGCAGGTGCCGGCGCAGCAGGTCCGCCGCCGCCAGGGTCTCCAGCGTCGGTACGTCCCCGGCGCAGGCGAGCACGACATCCGGTTCGCTGCCGTCGTCGGTGCTGGCCCAGTCCCAGATGCCCAACCCGCGCCGGCAGTGCTGGACGGCCTCGTCCATGGTCAGCCAGTTCGGCGCGGACTGTTTGCCGGCCACCACCACGTTGATGTAGTGCCGGCTGCGCAGGCAGTGGTCCATGGTGGAGAGCAGGGTGTTGGCGTCCGGCGGCAGGTAGACCCGGACGACCTCGGCTTTCTTGTTCATCACGTGGTCGATGAAGCCCGGATCCTGGTGCGAGAAACCGTTGTGGTCCTGCCGCCAGACGTGGCTGGAGAGCAGGTAGTTCAGCGACGCCACCGGCATCCGCCAGGGAATGCCACGGGTCACCTTCAGCCACTTGGCGTGCTGGTTGACCATCGAGTCGACGATGTGGATGAACGCTTCGTAGCTGGTGAAGATGCCGTGCCGGCCGGTCAGCAGGTAGCCCTCCAGCCAGCCCTGGCACAGGTGCTCGGAGAGCACCTCCATCACCCGCCCGTCGGGGGAGAGGTGGTCGTCGTCGGGCACCGTGGCGGCCAGCCAGGCCCGGTCGGTGACCTCGAAGGCGGCCTGGAGCCGGTTCGAGGCGACCTCGTCCGGGCCGAAGAGCCGGAAGGTCTGCGGGTTGGCGGCGATCACGTCGCGGATCCACCTGCCCAGCTCGCCGGTGGCGCCGGCGACCGTCGCGCCGGGACTGGGCACCTCGACGGCGTAGTCGCGGAAATCCGGCAGACTCAGGTCACGCAGCACCTGCCCGCCGTTGGTGACCGGGTTGGCGCTCATCCGTCGGTCACCGCGTGGCGGCAGCGCGACCAGCTCGGCGACCGGCGCGCCGGTGGCGTCGAACAGCTCCTCCGGCCGGTAGCTGCGCAGCCAACGCTCCAGCTCGGCCAGGTGCGCCGGATTGCGGCGCACCTCGGACAGCGGCACCTGATGGGCGTGGTACGTCCCCTCGACCCGCTTCCCGTCGACCTCGTGTGGGCCGGTCCACCCCTTCGGGGTACGTAGCACGATCATCGGCCAGCGGGGGCGTTCGACGGCGCCGCCGGAGCGGGCCCGGCGCTGGATCGCGGCGATCTCGTCCAGGCACCGGTCGAGGGTGCTCGCCAGCAACTCGTGCACGGCGGTCGGGTCGTCGCCGGCCACCACGTACGGCTGGTAGCCGTAGCCGCGCATGAGGTCGAGCAGGTCGGACTCGGGGATCCGGTCCAGCACGGTCGGATTTGCGATCTTGTAACCGTTGAGGTGCAGGATGGGCAGCACGGCGCCGTCGCGCGCCGGGTTCAGGAACACGTTGGACAGCCAACTGCCCGCCAGCGGCCCGGTTTCCGCCTCCCCGTCGCCGATGACGCAGGCGACCAGCAGGTCCGGGTTGTCGAAGGCCGCGCCGTAGGCGTGGCTGAGGGCATACCCCAGCTCGCCACCCTCATGGATCGAACCCGGCACCTCCGCGGCCACATGGCTGGGGATGCCGCCGGGGAAGGAGAACTGGCGGAACAGCCGGGCCATGCCCGTCTCGTCGCGACCGATGCCGTGGTAGCGCTCGCTCCAGGTGCCCTCCAGCCAGGTGTTCGCCACGATGGCCGGGCCGCCGTGACCGGGGCCGGTGACGAAGATCGCGGACAGGTCGCGGGCGACGATGACCCGGTTCAGGTGGGCGTAGAGCAGGTTCAGGCCGGGGGAGGTGCCCCAGTGCCCGAGCAGGCGGGACTTGACGTGCTCGGGTGTCAGCGGCTCGCGCAGCAGCGGATTGTCCAGCAGGTAGATCTGTCCCACGGTGAGGTAGTTCGCGGCCCGCCAGTAGGCGTCCAGCCGGCGCAGCTCGTCATCGGTCAGGGTGCTCGGCGCATCTACCACGGTGTCCATACCTGGTCAGCCTCTCGCGGGTCGGTCGATCCTGCATCCGCAGCGCGGTTTCCGTTCTCAGCCTCGCCAAATCGGTGGGCGTGGATCAGGGCCGTTGGTCCCGTCCGGTCGGGTGTCATGACCCGTCGGGCGGGCCGGACACGCCGCGTACCACGATCACCGGTGCCGGTGCGTGGTACAGCAGCGACTGGCTCACCGCGCCGAGCATGCCGCGCCACGGCTCGTCGCCCCGGGCCGCGACCATCGCCAGCTGCGCCGAGCGGGACTGGTCGACCAGCACCCCGCCCGGGTCGCCGCGCACGGCGTGGCACTCGACGGCGACGTCCGGGTGGCCGGCGCCGCAGCGGGCCACCAGGTGGCGCAGCCGGTCGCCGGCCTCCTCGACCTTGCCGTCTCCAGCGACCACCCAGACCGCGAGCAGCCGGGCTCCCAGCCGGGCGGCGTAGGCGAACGCCCAGGTCAGAGCGATCTCCGAGGACGTCGAGCCGTCCAGCCCGACCAGCACCGGACCTCGCGGTGGCGGTTTCCGCCGCGTGATCAGCACCGGACAGTCGGCACGGGCGGCCACCTGCACGGCGGGGCTGTCGGCCGGGATGCAGCGCTCGCAGTGGGCCATCCCACCGTCGCCGATGGCCAACAGGAAGGCCGACCCGGACCGGCGGACGAGGTTCGCCACCGCCGAGCCCTCGGCGATCTCGGTGGTGACCGGGACGCCCGGTTCGCTCTCCCGCGCCGCGGCGGTGGCCTGCGCGATCAACTCCTCGGCGTCGGCGCGCGAACCGGAGACCGCCGGCGCCTGCATCGCGGCCCAGTTGAAGGAGTGCAGCAGGTGCAGCCCGCGGCCGTACCCGGCGGCCATCCGCGCCGCGAGCCGGACCACCGCCGGGGCGTCCTCCGGGCCGACGCCGACGAGCAGCGGCGCGTCCCTGGCGGCTGCGGCCATCCGGCATCACCTCCGCGGCTGTCGCGCCCGGCCTGCGTCTGAGGCTAACCGTGACGGTATGGCTTTGGAGGGTGATCGCCGCACCGCAGAAAATCCCGTCGGTGACGCTGTGGTCGGCGACAGCGCTGCCGATCCGGCCCTCACCTGTGTCGTGCGTCGAGGGCGTGACCGCCACACCCGTCGATGGGTCTCAGGGCAGCGGGACCACGTAGGAATCAACGCGGGCGATGAGTCCGTCGCGGAATGTGAACAGATCGTTGAAAGCGAAGCGGAACGGACCGTGGTCGACGCTGATGCCGCGGCCCTCGCCCGTGGTGACGACGACGGGCCCGTCTTCGTGGCAGCGCTGGACGTCGAGTTCCGGGCTGCCGGTGAATGCCGGATTCTCGATCTCGCCGTCGAACTCTGCCTTGCCGCGAGTGGTCCGGTGGCCGTGGATGACCCACTCGACGTCGTCGGTGAGGGTCGTCAGGATCCTCGGGTGGTCACTGGTCCGAAATCCGGCGAAGTACTCCGCGACCAGATCGCGTTGGCTCGGCTGGGTCATGGCGTGACTCCTTCTGAGGTGAGTGTCAGTGCGTGAGGTGTGCGGCGAGGGTGTCGAGGATCGAGGCGAGCCCGTTGGCGGCCTGGGCCGTCCGGAGTTGCGGGGGAAGCGGGCTCTGGTGGACGGTGAGGTGGGTGCCGTCGTTGGTGGGCTGGAGCGTGATGGTGGTACGCAGCCCGGTGACGGGCTCGTCGAAGACGAGTTCGCGCGGCGCGGCGATGCGCACGTAGACGAACCGGAGCCGGCGGGTCGCCCCGTCAGGTGCGCGGGTGTCGAGCGCGAACTCTCCGCCGGGACGCAGGTCGACGGCCACGGATTCCGGCGGCACGGTGGCGTGCGAACCGCCCCAGAACGCCGCGATGCCCGTGGGCGAGGTGAAGGCGGTCCAGACGCGTTCGGGCTGCGCCAGGAGGTGGCGCTCGGCGATCAGTTCGGCGCCGCGAAGCCGGGCGCGGGCGGTCAACGAAGCGTCCCGTCGGTCGCGGACGAATGGTTCGGCGGCTGGGTGTCGTCGGCGAGGTGCTGTTCGAGGGTGTCGAGTCGGTCGTTCCAGACGCGGCGCTGGTCATCGATCCACGTGCGGAGCAGCGTCAACTGATCGACCCGCAGTCGGCAGGGGCGTCTGGTGCCCTCGCGTCGCTGCTCGACCAGGCCACACCGGCGTAGGACGCCGACGTGGTGGGAGATCGCCTGCGGGGTGAGGTCGAACGGCTCGGCGAGCTCCCCGACGGTGGCGTCACCACGGGCGAGACGAGTCACCAGGGCGCGGCGGACGGGATCCGCCAGGGCGGCAAAAGTCGGGTCGAGGTCTGCACCAGGGGCCAGGAGCGGCGAGGACATGACCGTACATTAACACAAATCATTACTTGCAAAAGCCATCTTCTTCATAGATGCCTGGCGGGAGTGCCCCTTCTGTCAACTTTGGTTGACGTGGCCGTCCTGTCAATGTAAGTTGACGACTATGAGTCAGGCAACGGAACTCGCGGCCGCGGCCGGCAGCACCGACCCCCGGGTCGGCCTGCGCGCGGTGCGCGCACTGCGCCGGCTGCTCGAACGGCTGGAGGTGGTCCAGGTGGACAACGCCCGACGACAGGGCTGGTCCTGGCAGGAGATCGCCGACGCGCTCGAGGTCAGTCGGCAGGCGGTCCACAAGAAGCACGCCGGGCGACCGGCGGTCGGATCCTCCTGGGAGGCATGATGTTCGAACGGTTCACCGACCGTGCCCGTGCCGTGGTGCGGCGGGCGCGTGACGAGGCGCGGGCCGAGGGTCAGCGCCCGGTCGGCACCGAGCACCTGCTGCTCAGCATCCTCGCTGACGGCGACAGCCTCGCGGTGCGGGTGCTCCGCGATGCCGGCGTGACCGCCGACAACCTGCGGGCGCGTATCCGCCGGCACACCGAGAGCGGTGGGGTGGGCCTCGCCGAGGCCGACGCCGCCGCACTCCGTGAGATCGGCATCGACCTGGCCGCCATCGTGGCCCGGATCGAGGAATCCTTCGGCCCCGACGCGCTGCGGGAGGCCGTGCCGGCGCCACGGCGTCGCTGGGGGCGGCGCCGGTACTCCGGCGGCCCCTTCTCGGGCCGGGCGAAGAAGGTGCTGGAGTTGTCCCTGCCCGCGAGGCGGTGCGGCTGCGCCACCACCACATCGGCACCGAACACATCCTGCTCGG
The DNA here is from genome assembly GCF_014646235.1 of Micromonospora sonchi. Taxonomy (GTDB): domain Bacteria; phylum Actinomycetota; class Actinomycetes; order Mycobacteriales; family Micromonosporaceae; genus Micromonospora; species Micromonospora sonchi. The sequence continues at coordinate 212,836 of NZ_BMNB01000007.1, forward strand.
GCTGCTGCGCGAGGGCGCCGGCCTCGGCGCGCTGGTGCTCAGCGAGGCCGGCGTCGACCTGGACGACGTGCGGCGCCGGGTGGAGGCCGCGCTGCGCGCCACCGCCTGAGCCGGTAGCGTCCCGCGCCGCCGCGCTGACCGGGTCGCGTCCCGGGTTCTTCTCCGCGAGCCGTAAACACCGTCCGCCGGTGTCGGGTGGGTGAATCTGCCCACCCGCCGCCGAGTCGCCGAAGCCCGCACCATGCCGCACACTGACGCCGTGGAAGCTGGACGGCAGGCGCGGCCGTTGCGCAGCGCGGTGGTGGTCAACCCGGTCAAGGTGGCCGACCTGAACGGGTTGCGCCGCACGGTGCGCGACACACTCGCCGCGGCCGGCTGGCCCGAGCCACTGTGGTTCGAGACCACTGTCGAGGATCCCGGTCGCGGCCAGACCGAGCAGGCCGTGGCCGTCGGTGTGGACGTGGTCTTCGCCTGCGGTGGCGACGGCACCGTGATGGCCTGCGTCAGCGCCCTGGCCGGCACCGAGGTGGCGCTCGCCGTCCTGCCCCAGGGCACCGGCAACCTGCTCGCGGCCAACCTGGGCCTGTCGAACGAACTGGCCGCCGGGCTGGCGGTGGCGGTGGAGGGCGGGCGGCGACTGCTCGACGTCGGCGAGGTGGACGGGCGGCACTTCGCGGTGATGGCCGGCATGGGCTTCGACGCCCAGATGCTCGCCGCCACCAGCGAGACGACCAAGCGGCGGATCGGTTGGCCGGCGTACGTCGTGGGTGCTCTCCGGCACCTGCGCGACCGGCCGATGCGGGTGTGGATCCGGCTGGACGACCAGCAGCCACTGCGCCGCCGGGCCCGCTCGGTGCTGGTCGCCAACGTCGGCCGGCTCCAGGGCGGGGTGGTCCTGCTCACCGAGGCCGAGCCCGACGACGGCTACCTCGATGTCGCCGTGCTCACCCCGCGTACGCTGCGCCACTGGCTCTCGCTCGGCTGGGCGGTGGTACGCCGGCGCGACCGGGTGCCACGGATGGAGGTGTACCGCGCCCGTCGCGTGGAGATAACCAGCAACCGGGCCCAGCCGCGCGAGCTGGACGGCGACCTGATCGAGCCCGGGCGCGTGCTGCGGGTGCGGATCCGCCGTCGGGCACTGTGGCTGTGCGTACCGCGGCCGGAGCGGACGCCCGACCTCACCGAGGACGCGTCCGCCGTCGCCGAGCGGGGTGAGCGCCTGGTCGAGGAGGGCAGCAGTGAGTAGCACCAAGCTGGTGCCGGAGACCCGGCTGATGTTCGACGAGCAGCTCTGCGCCGACCACGCCTGGCGGACGCTGCGCCGCGAGGGCGGCTGGCGCCTGCTGCGCGACGCCTTCACCCGGTTCCGCTACGGCGACGGATTCAGCCATTCCCGGGCCTTCGCCTTCCAACTCTGCCTCGCCGTGGTGCCGTTCCTGATCGCACTGACCGGGCTGATCTCCGAGCTGGGGGTCGCGGAGGGCGGTGAGGTGGTCGCCGACACCGTGCTCGCGCTGACCCCCGGCGCGAGCGAACAGGTCGTCGCCGAACTGCTCGGCGACGCCGAGCATTCCGAGCGGGTCGAGACCATCGGCGAGGTCGCCCTCACCCTCGGCCTGATCACCGGGCTGGTGGCGCTGACCGGCACGATGGCGCAGATCGAGCGGGGCGCCAACCGGATCTACGGCGTGGAGCGGGACCGCCCGGCACTGCGCAAGTACCTGCGGGCGGCCGTCCTCGCCGTCACCGCCGGCGTGCCGGCGCTGGCCGGGTTCCTCATCCTCGTCGGTGGCGGGCCGATGGGTGACTCGGTGGCACGGCACTACGCCTGGGGCGGGATGGCCAGCGCCGGCTGGGACATGATCCGCTGGCCACTCAGCCTCGGGCTGACCGTGCTCGCCGTGGCGGTGCTGTTCCGCCACGCCCCCCGACGCCACCAGCCCGGCCTGTCCTGGTTGTTCTTCGGGGCCGGCATCGCCACCGCCCTGTGGTGGCTGGCCAGCCTGCTGCTCGCCGCCTACGTCCGGTTCAGCGACGGCTTCGGGCAGACCTACGGGGCGCTGACCGGAATGATGGCCCTGCTGCTGTGGGCCAACCTCACCGGCATGGCGCTCTTCGGCGGCCTGGCCTTCGCGGCCCAGTTGGAGGCGGTCCGCATCGGCGTGCAGGAACCGGCGCAGCCGGACCTGTGGGAGCCGGACGTGCAACGCGGCGAGCTGCTCGACACCGGCGAGATGACCGCCCTCTGACGACCGTCGGGTGTACGGCAGACATCGACCGGGTACAGCGGCACGCCAGAAGCGAAGGAGGCCTTTCGTGGGCGCGGTCAGGGACGTACTGCGCCGACCTCTCGGGCACTTCACCGAACGTACGCTCGCCGGCCTGGCGCTCGTGCTCGGTGCCGGGGTCGGTTTCGGGCTGGTGCTGGTGCTGGTGCGCGTACGGTGGTCCCCGCTGTACGACGTGGACCACGGCCTGGCGCGGTGGCTCAACGAGCAGATCTCCCCGATCGGTCCGCTGGTGACCGTGCTCAACGCGATCACCGACCTGGGCGGCCGGCCCGTGATCATCTGGCTGATCACCGTCGCCGTGGTCGGCTTCCTGATCCGCCGGCAGGGCCGGCTCGCCGTCTTCCTGCTCGTCACCGGGGCGGGTGCGTTGATCCTCGACCTGACGCTCAAGACCCTCGTCGACCGGTTGCGGCCCGAGGTGGAGGTGTCCATCGGCACGTACGCCGGGCAGAGCTTTCCCAGCGGCCACGCGCTCGGGTCGATGGTCGCCTACGGTGCGCTGCTGCTGGTGTTCCTGCCGGCGCTGGCGCCCCGCTGGCGCCGACCGGCGATGGTCCTGGTCGGCACCGTCGTCTTCCTGATCGGGTTCACCCGGGTCGCGCTCGGCGTGCACTTCCTCTCCGACGTGATCGGCGCCTGGCTGCTCGGTGGCGCCTGGCTCGGCGTCACCGCGTACGCCTTCCGGCTGTGGCGGCTGGAGCGGGGCCGGCCCGTGACCCCGCTGACGCAGGGGCTGGAGCCGGAGGCGGCGCACGAGGTGGCCCCCGCGCCGGACGAGCGCGAGCTGCTGCCCCATCCCCGGGCCGCGGTGGCCGAGATCGTGGTCGGTTGGGTGCTGGTCTGCGGCGCGCTCTACGGCTTCGGCATGTTCGTCAGCTACTACGCTCAGGACACCCTCCTCGCCACCTGGGACGAGGTGGTGCCGATCTGGTTCGCCGAGCGGGGCACCCCGCTGCTCGACGAGCTGAGCTGGTGGTGGAGCAAGGCCGGCGACACCCACGCCATCCTGCTAATCTCGCTGGTCTTCTGCCCGCTGGTGCTGGCAGTCTGGCGTCGCTGGCGGCCGGTGTTGTTCGTGGCGCTGGTGATGTTCGGCGAGCTGACCCTCTTCCTGGCCAGCGCCGCGGCGGTGGACCGGCCGCGTCCGCCCGTGGAGAATCTGGACGGCCCGATGCCGACCTCGTCGTTCCCCTCCGGTCACATCGCCGCGACGTGCTGCCTGTGGCTCGCCGTCGCCGTCATCGTCTTCCCCCGCACCGACCGGTGGTGGCGGTGGGTCTTCGTGGCGCTCGCGGTGGTGATGCCGGTCGGGGTGGCCGTCTCGCGGATGTACCGGGGGATGCATCACCCGACCGACTTCATGGGCGCGATCCTGCTCACCACCCTGTGGGTCGGACTGCTGTACTGGGTCGTGCGCCCCAACGAGGACCTGCGTCAGGGCAACCGGCCGGCCATCGGGTCCGAGGACGTCGGCGCCCTCGATGACGAGCTGGCCGAGGCCGCCCGACCCGTGTGAGCCGCCCCGTGCTGCGGATGATGACCTGGAACATCCGTACCGGCGGCCGGGACACCGGCGGCCCGGACCGCCGTGACCGGATCGCCCGGGTGATCGCGGGCCAGCGGCCGGACGTGCTGGCCCTGCAGGAGTTGCGGAATCTCGACGTGTCGGCGTTCGCCGCCCGGCTGGGGATGCGGCCGTTCCGTGCCCGTTCCTGGTTCGGGCAGCCGGTGGCCGTGCTGGTCCGCCCGCCGTGGCGGGTGCTGTCCGCCGCGCCGGTGCGCCGCCCGTGGCACCACGCCGCGCAGCGGGTGGTGGTGGCCACCGGCGCCGGAGCGTTCACCGTGCTCACCACCCACCTCGACCCGTACTCGGGCACCCGCCGGCTGGTAGAGGCCGGCTGGGCGGCCGCCGCGCTGCGCCCGGCCCGCGACAACCTGGCGCTGCTCGCCGGCGACCTGAACACCCTCGATCCGTACGCCGACCACGCCGAGCGGATCGCCCGGCTGCCCGCCGCGTACCGCCGTCGACACCTGCACCGGGACGGCCGGACCGTGGACACCCGGGCGGTGGCCCGCCTGCTCGCCACCGGTCTGGTCGACCTGGCGGCGACCGGTGGACCCACCGCACCCACCCGGCACGGCGGTACGGAGTTCTCCGACATGCGCCTGGACTACCTGCTCGCCACCCCCGCGCTGGCTGCCCGCCGCACCGACGTCCAGGTGCTCCGCGACCCGGACACCGACCACGCCTCCGACCACTACCCCCTCCTCGCCCACTTCGACCTCCCGTCACCTTGACCCCCGCCGCCGGTTCCCCGCCGGTTCCCCGCCGGTTCGCCGCGCAGTTGATCAAGAGGTTTTGGTCATGACACGCGTGTTCGCATGACCGAAAGCTCTTGGTCAACTGCGTCGGTGAGGCCGGGGCGGGAACGGGTGAGGGCGGGGATTGTTGGGCGGGGTTAACGTTCGGGCCGTGATCGAATCTTCGGCTGGTGATCCCGTGCCCGACGGTCGACCGACCGGGTCGGCATCGGGCGGATTGCCGCCAGTGGCGGTTGTCGTGCGGGTCATCGCGCTGGTGGTGGTGCTACCGGTGCGGTTGGCCTGGGAACTGCTGACGGCGACCGGCCGAGGGCTGTACCGGTGGGTGCTCGCCCCGACGATTCGGTTCGTGGACCGCTGGCTGCTGCGTCCGCTCGGCTGGCTGCTGCGGCACCTGGTCTGGATTCCGCTGCTCTGGGCGGCCCGCGCGGCGTCGTGGCTGTGGCGGGCGCTGGTCTGGCTGCCGTTGAGCTGGCTCGGCGACGGTGTGGCCTGGCTGTGGCGCAACGCCCTGTGGCCGCCGCTGCGATGGTGCGGTCGGAGTCTGGCGCGGCTGTCGCGGTGGTGCGGGCTCGGGCTGGTCTGGCTGGTGTCGATCCTCATCCTGGTACCGCTGTACTACCTGCTGTGGGTGCCGCTGGCCCGGCTGGTCCGGGTGCTCACCCCGCCCGCCCGGCTGATCCTGGCCACGTTGAGCCGGTGGCTGTCCGCTCTGGCCCGCCGGTCGGCCGTCGTGCTCGGCTGGGCGTGGCGGGCGGCGGGCCGGATCCTGTGGTGGTGCTGGGCGCTCACTCTGCGTCCGGTGTGGCTGGCGGGACGATGGCTGTGGCGGGTCGCGGTCGTGCCGGTGGGCCGGGCGGTCCGCACGACCTGGCGCGCGACCGTCACGCCGGCCGCCCGCTGGCTGCGTCGCAGCGTCCTGGAGCCGGCCCGCCAGGCCACCCGCGAGGCGCTGACCGCTCTCGGGCTGCGCCGCTGACCGGTTCTCGCCCCGGCGGACGCGGCCACCGGGGTCGGTGCCGCGTCTGGTCGGTGCCGTGCCTGATCAGCGCCGTGCCTGATCAGCGCCGCGTCTGATCAGCGCCGCTTCTCGGCACTGCGCCGACTTGGCGCGGCGCTCACAGCACCAGGTTGAGCAGGACGGTCAGCACGATCGAGGCGACGATCGAGAAAAGGATCATCAGGAGGCAGCCGAGGCCGCCGCCGGCCGGACGGATCTCCGTGTTGCCGATGCGCATCGTCTCACCTGTTCGTCAGTTCGTCGGAGTGCTCCTGCACCCGCAGGGCGCGGCGGTGCGACCCCGCCAGCCCGGGACGGGCAGGTCACAGCTCGCGCAACCGGGGCAGCAACTGCTCCTGCGCCCAGTCCAGGAACATCGGTTGGCTGTCCCCGCCGACCTGGACCAGCGCCACGTGGGTGAACCCGACGTCGACGAACTTCTTGAACGCGGCCACGTGCTTGTCCACGTCGGGCCCGCAGGAGATCCCGGCCGCCACGTCCTCCTCGCGGACGCTCTGGGTGGCCGCCTCGAACGCGTCCGTGTCGGGCAGATCGGTGTTGACCTTCCAGCCCAGTCCGAACCAGCGGAACTGGTCGTGAGCGATCTTGCGGCACTCCGCCTCGTCGGGGCCGTAGCAGATGGCCACCTGTCCGTACCGGGGACGCCCGACGCCGCCGGCCTCCTCGTACATCTCCACCAGGTGCGCCTGCGGCTCGGTGGCGATCATGCCGTCGGCGTACTCGGCGGCGAGCGTGGCGGACTGCCGGCCGGAGGCGGCCACCGCCATCGGCACCGGCACGTCGGGCCGGTCCCAGACGTACGCGTCCGGCACGTCGTAGTGGTTGCCGGAGAAGGTCAACGTCTCCCCGTTGAGCAGCGGCCGGATGATCTGCAGCGCCTCCTCGAACATCTCGTGTCGCTGCTGCACGTGCGGCCACGCGCCGACCACGTGCTCGTTGAGGTTCTCTCCGGCGCCGAGACCGAGGGTGAACCGGCCGTCGGAGAGGACGCCGATGGTGGACGCCTTCTGTGCCACCACCGTCGGGTGGTAGCGGCGGATCGGACAGGTCACGAAGGACATCAGCTCCGCCCGGGAGGTGGCGTGCGCGACCGCGCCCAACACCGACCAGGCGTACGGCGAGTGCCCCTGTGACTCCAGCCAGGGGTAGTAGTGGTCGGACACGACGAGTTGGTCGAAACCGGCCGCCTCGGCGCGTACCGCGTAGTCGACGAGCTGCTTCGGGCCGGCCTGCTCGCACAACAGGGTGTAGCCGATGCTGACCATGGTGTCTCCTTCCGAACCGGGTGGCCCGTTCCGGATACCCCGCCCCGGTTCGATCAACCCTGGATGGCGCTTGACGCCCTACGGGCCGCTGTCTACCGCTGACCTGAACCGGTTCAGAGATCGGCGTGGTGCGCATCTGTGGTGGGGATGCCCGCCCTGTTGCTCTCATGGGTCGTCACGGGTCATCGCCCGCCGCCGAGCCGTACTGAACCGGTTGCTTTTCGGTATTGCATCGGCCTACGCTGATGCCTGCCTCGCCGGGCCCCGGACAGCGGCTGTCGGGCTGCAGCCGCCACACCAGCCACCACCGCAACCCCCGCTGGGCGCGGGGGAGAGACCCTGCTGCGAGGAAAAGCGATGAGAAGACTATTCGCGGGTGCCGGCGCCGTCCTGCTGGCGACCGTCGCCGCCGTGTTCGCCTTCGGGCCGTCGGCGCAGGCCGCCACCGGCTTCACGGTCAGCGCCGGCAAGCTCTACGACGCGAACGGCCAGGAGTTCATCATGCGCGGCGTCAACCACGCGCACACCTGGTACACGAGCCAGACCAGCTCCTTCGCCAACATCAAGGCGCTCGGCGCGAACAGCGTGCGGGTCGTGCTCTCCAGCGGCGACCGGTGGACCCGCAACAGCGCCGCCGACGTGACCAACGTGATCCAGCAGTGCAAGGCCCAGCGGCTGATCTGCGTACTGGAGGTGCACGACACCACCGGCTACGGCGAAGAGGGTGGGGCCATCACCCTGGACCGCGCGGTCGACTACTGGCTCAGCATCGCCAGCGCGCTCAACGGGCAGGAAGCGTACGTGATCGTCAACATCGGCAACGAGCCGTACGGCAACCAGAACTATTCCTCCTGGACCACCGACACCTCGAACGCCATCCGGCGGCTGCGCAACGGCGGTATCCAGCACACCATCATGGTGGACGCCCCGAACTGGGGCCAGGACTGGGCCTTCACCATGCGCGACAACGCACCGACGGTGTTCAACGCCGATCCGGCCCGCAACACGGTCTTCTCGATCCACATGTACGGCGTCTTCGACACCGCCGCCAAGATCAGCGACTACCTGGGGCGCTTCCGCAGCCGGCAACTGCCGATCGTGGTCGGCGAGTTCGGCCACAACCACTCTGACGGCGACCCCGACGAGGACGCCATCCTGTCGTACACCCAGGCCAACGGCATCGGCTGGCTGGGCTGGTCGTGGAGCGGCAACAGCGGCGGCGTCGAGTACCTCGACATGGTCACCAACTTCAACCCGAACCAGCTGACCAGCTGGGGCCAGCGGCTGTTCAACGGCACCAACGGCATCCGGCAGACCGCGCGTGAATCCACCGTCTACGGGCCGGGTCCCACCCCCACCCTGACGCCCCCTCCGACCCCCACGCCGACGCCCACCCCGACCCGCACTCCGACCCCGACGCCGACGCCCACCCCGACCCGCACTCCGACCCCGACGCCGACGCCCCCTCCGACCCGCACTCCGACGCCGACCCCGCCGCCGGGCGCCGGCTGCTCCGCGACGTACTCGATCAGTAACCAGTGGCAGGGTGGGTTCCAGGGTGATGTCCGGGTGACCGCCGGCAGTTCCGCCATCAACGGCTGGACGGTGCGCTGGACCTTCGCCAACGGCCAGACCGTGACGCAGTCCTGGAACGCCACGCTGACCAGCAGCGGCTCCACGGTGACGGCGCGCAACGCCGACTACAACGGCCGACTCGGGGCCGGCGCCAGCGCCAGCTTCGGCTTCCTCGGCAGCTGGAACGGAACCAACTCGGCACCTGCGGTGACCTGCACCGCGAGCTGACCCCCGCACCGCCGCACCATCGGCCGGTGCCCGGGTCCGTACGGGCCCGGCCACCGGCGCGTCGGTACGCCCACGCCGTGGAGGTCAGCGCGGCGATGGCGGCCTGCACCTGGTACGGGCCGACCGGGCCCCGGGGCAGTCCTCGGGCCCGGCAGGGCCTCCTGCACGGCGTCCTCGGCGGTGGCGAAGTCACCGAAGCGGCGGGCGAGCACGCCGAGGACCTGCGGCGCGAGGTCGCGCAGCAGGTCCTCGATCGAGGTCTTCTGCCTCATGGGTAATGGGATCCGTGCGAGGGTGATTGCATCGGCGGAACTCTGAATCGGGGATGTCATGCTGAACGGCAAGATCGCTCTCGTCACCGGCGGTGGGGCAGGTATCGGACGGGCGATCGCGCAGGCCTACGCCAAAGCCGGGGCCAGTGTCATGGTCACCGACATCGACTCCGACGCGGCCGCCGCGGTCGCTTCCGAGATCACCGAGTCCGGTGGCACCGCCGACAGCAGGCACCTCGACACAACCGATCCCGAACGGCACTTCGCCGTGATCAAGTACATCGAGGAACGCTTCGGCCGGTTGGACATCGCGGCGAACAACGCCGGGGTGACCGTGCCGGCCGTTCCTACCGCCGATCTGCCACTCGATCAGTGGGAGAAGGTCCGCAACGTCGACCTGGACGGCGTCTTCTACGGCGTACGCGCCCAGATTCCGGCCATGCTCCGAGCCGGCGGCGGCGTGATCGTGACGATCTCCAGCATCGCCGGCAAACGCGGTCTCTTCGGCATGGCGCCGTACGCCGCCGCGAAGCACGGCGTGATCGGCATCATGCAGACCATCGCCTGGGAGTACGGGCAGCAGGGCATCCGTGCCCTCTCCGTCGGTCCCGCCTACATCGCCACCGGTCTGGAGAACAACATCCCGGTGGAGATCCGCAAGACGTTGCCCGGAATGCACGCCCTCGGGAGAATGGGCGAACCACGCGAGGTCGGCGACACGGTCGCCTGGCTCAGCAGCGACCAGGCGAGCTTCCTCACCGGCTCCTACATTCCCGTCGACGGCGGCTATCTGGCCCGCTGAGCGGTTCCTCCCGGCCCGGCCGCCGGGATGCTTCCGGGACGGAGGCCCCCTCACGGCTGCGCACCATTGTCGGTGCCTTCACCAGCAGGTCGAAGCCACCGAGCCGGTTCTCGACATGCGGCCCGGAACATCGTTGATATCGATGAACACTGCGACTTCCTGTCCGTGCCTGGTCACCACCTGGGCCTCGCCGCAGGCGGCTGCGGCTCAGGGCTACCTGCGCAGGTAGCGAGTCAGCCGGGACCGACCGGATCGCACGGGCCGTCGTGGTCGGCCCGCCGGGTGCACCGACGCCGGTCGGGCAGGAAGCGGTCGCAGAACACCCAATGGCGTACGTGCTGCGCGTCCTCCGAGGAGACGTTAGCGCCGGCCACCTCGATACCCGGTATCAGTGCCAGCGACCGGCTCAGGGTGTACGCGAAGCGAAGTGCGTCGGCCAACTCCGGCACGTTCACGGGCAGGTGGATCACATGCCGCTGGCTCATGGCGTCCTCCGCTGCGCGTGGGCGGCCTGCCAGTCACGCAGCGCCCGCTTGAGGCGTATGTTCTCGTCGTCCAGCCGGGCCAGGTCCTGATAGAGGATGGTCAGTTCCCGCGCCACCCGGTGCAGGAACTGTCGTACCTCCTGCTCGTCGAGGCCTCGGCGGCCGAAACCGACGACGGAGAACTGCCAGTCCCGAACCTCGCGCGGGAACAGCCGTTCCGGCCGCCTGCCGTAGACATTTCCGCGACTCATCGGATGCTCCTCCAATGTGAATGGGGCGGCCCTGCGGCGGAGGGGAGTTCCGGGCAGGTCCGCCCCCGCCCGACGACCGCAGCCTCACTCGGCGAGTACGGCCACCGGGCTGCCAGTGGATGGTGGACGGTGGACGGTGGAGATTTCCGGCCAGGCAGGCTCGCGACGACCTGCCCTGCCGTGATAGGTATTCATCAAGTCGGTCGGAGCCGGAACAGCGGTTCCATGTTGAGACCCGACGAGAACCGGTATGCGTCTGCCACACGCGAGGCCGTCTCTCGTCACCTTCTCGGCTGTTGGCCCAGCCGCGGTTGCTGTGCTTGCACCGGGCGTCCCCGGGGGTCGGCGATCACCCTCACCCGAAGACCACATTTCCAGTGGCCTCGGCATTGGTGCAACCAACCCCAACCGATCTCAGTCAGAGATGGGGCAGGAAAGAGGGATCATGCCTGTCAAACATGAGTCGTTCGTGCAGACGCTCCGCGCCCAATGGCTGGGCCAGCAGATGCGGCAGCTACGCGAGCAGCGCGGTTTCACCCTCAAGCAGGCGGCGGAGTTTCTGGAACGAGATTTCTCCTCTGTCGCGCGGTGGGAGCGCGCCGAGTGGCCGTTCCGCCGAGGGGTCGTGGTGTCCCTCCTCGACCTTTACGGCGAGCATGACGGTCGCGAGCGGAACCGCTACATCCAACTTGCTGAGGATGCGTGGCGTACGGATCGGTGGGACGACGACTACGACGAGCTGGTCGAGGCATCCTTCATCGACTTTCCCTGGTTGGAGAGTCGGGCGGAACAGATTTGTTCGTGGGACGCCATGCTCATGCCAGGGCTCATGCAGACGCGGGACTACGCCGAGGCTGTGATCCGCAACGCGGAGGGTGACAAGGCGACCGACTACTCGGTCGGCAAGTGGTTGCAGTTGCGGCTGGACCGGCAGAGGGTGCTTGACCGAGAGCCGAGCCTGCGTATCGCAGCGGTCATTGACGAGAGCGTCCTGCGTCGTCCAGTCGGCGGTGCATCCCTGATGCGTGATCAGCTCCAGCACCTCGGGGAACTGCTGTTGAGCGCCAACATGGATATTCGTGTCCTGCCATCCGCCGTTGGTCTGCACGCTGGCTTGGATGGCTCCTTCGTGCTTTTCGCCATGCCCAAGCCCTACCCAGAGGTCGCCTACGCCGAGATGCTGGGAGGACGCCGATTCATGGAATCGCCCAAGTCAAAGCGCTACGCGCTTGCGTACGATCGACTTCGGGAGGCCGCTCTCGACCCGCGCGAGTCGGCAAGACTGATCACCAAGATCGCGGAGGATCTGTCATGAACCGAGATTTGCCGGCTGTGGCCTGGCATATCAGCACCAAGAGCAACAGTAACGGAGGCAGCTGCGTCGAGGCGGGGCCGGTGCTCGATGGTTCTGGACGGGTTGCTGTCCGGCACAGCAAGGCACGCGACGCTGCGACGATCGTCTACACCTTCGAGGAGTGGACGGCCTTCATCGGTGGCGTCAAGGACGGCGAGTTCGACTTCATCAGGAGAGGAGCATCTGCACCTCGCGCCAGAGTTTGTCGAACGACAGTGAGTTAGCCCGCGTAAGGGAGACCGGCAATAGGCGAGGCCTGGGGTCCAGGGCTGGTGATGCTGCGCCTCGGGTGATGGGCAGCGCGGGATGCGGCATGTCGGGGTGTTCGGGCCGATCGGGTGGGCACGAGTTGCGGCATACCGGGGCATCCCGTCCGGTGAGCGGCACGGATTGCCGCATGTCGGGCTGTCCGGGTCCGCTGAGGCCGCGAGTTGCCGCATCTCGTGCGCCGACCACGAGTTGCGGCATGCTGCGCGACGAGGCCGATGCAGCGCCTCAGGCTGAGCGGCCGGCGCTGCACAGGCCAGAACGGTAGGCGGATCAAGCATATTGGGTGATCCGCTGTTCACCTTCTCCCAGGCGATGCTCTACCGCGCCGCCCGGCATCTGAACCGGCTCGGCATGGACGTTGCGGTGATCGGAATACCTACCTGCTGAACGTGGTGGCCGGGTCGTCGTCGTCGGCCGGGCCGGGCACACTTCCGCCACTGACGGTCGGCGTGTTCCCAGCGACCTCACAGCGGCGGCCGATACCGTGCGCCGGTCAGCGTCCGCTCCTATAGGGAGTACGGGCACCAGACCCCGCGGGAGTACCGATGGTCTTTAAGAAGATGTTGAGCGCGCTCGGCGTGGGCGGTCCGAGTGTGGACACCGTCCTGGCCAACCCGAACACCCGACCTGGCGAGACCCTCAACGGCCAGGTGCACCTGGTGGGCGGGGAAGCCCAGGCGGACATCGAGCAGATCGTCATCGGGCTGGTCACCCGGGTCGAGGTCGGTGAGCAGGCCGGCGTGATGGAGTTCCACCGGCAGGTGGTCGGCGGCCGGCTCCAGCTCGCCCCGAAGCAGGCGCTGTCCATTCCGTTCCAGCTTCCGGTGCCGTGGGAGACCCCGGTCACCGCGGTGTACGGGCAGCGTCTGCACGGCATGACGATGGGGCTGCGTACCGAGTTGGCGATCGCCCGCGCGGTCGACAAGGGTGACCTGGACGAGATCAATGTGCACCCGCTGCCGGTGCAGGAGCGGATCCTGGAGGCGTTCGGCCAGCTCGGTTTCCGGTTCAAGAAGGCGGACCTCGAGCGCGGCATGATCCGCGGCGTGCAGCAGACGCTGCCGTTCTACCAGGAGATCGAGTTCTTCGCGGCGCCGCAGTATGCGCAGGTCATCAACGAGGTCGAGTTGACCTTCGTGACCAACCCGCACGGCGTCGACGTGGTGCTGGAGTGTGACAAGCGGGGTGGCTTCCTCGTACCCGGACAGGACGTTTTCGGCCGCTACCAGGTCGGGCACGCCGAGGCCGACAAGCACGACTGGACGCAGGTGGTCGACGGCTGGCTGCGTGAGACGATCGACCGCTTCAGCACGCTGCGCGCCCAGGCGTTCGGCGCTCCGCAGGGTTACGGTGCCCCGCACGGTTATGGTGCCCCGCACGGTTATGGCGCTCCGCAGGCGTACGGCCCGCCGCAGCGGCGGGGTGGTCCCGGCATCGGTGGTGTGGTGGCGGGTGCGGCGCTCGGCGCTGCGGGCGGCATGCTCGCCGGCCACATGATCAGCAACGCGTTCGAAGGCGGCGAGGAGGAGGTCGCCGAGGCGGCCGGTGACTTCGGCGGTGACTTCGGCGGCGGTGACTTCGGCGGCGGTGACTTCGGGGGCGGTGACTTCGGGGGTTTCGAGGAGTTCTAGATCGTCGGGAACGCTCACGGTGGCCCTCCGGGACGAACCCGGAGGGCCACCGTGTTACGCGCGGGCTAGGTCAGCGTCCGCGCTGCCGGCGCTCCTGGCTGGAACGTCGCGCGCTGCCGGCCTTGGACAAACCACGGCTACCCAGGTAACCAAGGGTCAGCAGGGTGATGAAGAGCCACGCCTGGCCCGGGTTGTTGATGTTCAGGCCGTTCGCGGTCGTACCCTTCCAGAAGGCGGAGATCACCAGGAGGGTGACGGCGGCCGCGTAGATCCAGAACTCCGTGGTCAGGAAGGCCTGCTTGGTCTCCGTACCCGGCGCCTGCATCGGCTCCCGATGCCCGTCGTGCATCATCGGCATCGGCTGGGTCGGTGTCTCCTGCATGGCCTGCCGCTGCTGTACGTCCGGAGCCGGACGGTTCATCGGCCTGGTGGATGCAGCCTGCGTGCTCATCTGTCCTCCTCAGGATGTGATGAGTCGTAACCCTCGCCCCGCCACCGCGTGTCGGCCACGGCACGGTTCGCGTGCTCGGCGCGGGCACCCCGCGTCTACCCGGCGCTTCGGAAGCAGTAACCCCCGATTGGTCGACGGATCCGGAGAACGGGTCCCTGTGTGGCTGCTACCCGTACGCCGCGTCGTTGGCGGCGGATGTCCGGTTCCGCCGTGCTCGACGGTCCGGCCGTGCGGGTTTGTCCCGCTGGCCACCGGGCACGCACAACGGACCGACGCTTCTGCGAGGTGATGGATCGTGCGTGAAGACGACATGCGACAGGAAGCCGCCCGCCGGGCCGAGGAGCGGATCGCCGACGGCGTTTACGGCGAGGGCGCGGTGGACGAGGTGACCGTGCCACCGACCGATGTGGAGGCCGCCATCCAGCGCGACGACCGGGACGATCCGGCGCACGTGCCGATCGATCCCACCGTACTGCGTGACGGTGGCCCCACCCGGGGGCAGGGCGCGATCACCACGACCGGCGGTACGGCCGGGCCGGCCAGCGCCCGCCGGTTGGCCCGCCAACCCGAGCGGCACCGGGGCAAGGTGGCCCCGACCACCACGGGTGACGCCACCACCGGTGGGATGAGCACCCCTTCGGGTGGCGCCACCAGCGACCAGTCCACTCCCGCCACCCACACCGGCAACTTCGCCGACTGACCCGCTCACCCCCCTCACCCCGCTCTCCCCCCGCCGACCTCGGTTGATCATGAGGTTAGCGGCAGTCAGGGAGATCGACTTCGCCGCTAACCTCATGATCAACGCACGTTGGGTGGGGTCAGGGGGTGGGGTCAGGGGGTGGGGGTGAGGGTGGTCAGGCGTTGGGTGGCGCGGGTGAGGGCCACGTAGAGGTCGCTGGGGCCGCGCGGGGATTCGGCGACGATGCGGTCGGGATCGACCAGCACGACCGAGTCGAACTCCAGGCCCTTGGCCTCGGCGACGGTGAGCAGCACCACCCGGCTCTCCAGGTCGGGTTGCTCGCCGACGGCAGCCTCAGGCAACGCCGCGGTCAGGGCGGCGCCGAGGTCGTCCAGCCGACCAGCCGGCACGATCACGCCGAGCCGCCCGTCGGCCAGCCCGGCCGCCTCCGCCGTGGCGACCTCCACCAGCTCCGCGGCCAGCCGCTGCGCCGGCACGGTGCGCTCGGCGGGCGGGAACCCACTGGAGCGTACGGCGCGCGGCGGGCGCAACGCCGGGTCGATCTCGGTCAGTACGCCCGCAGCCACCGCCATGATCTCGGCGGGGGTGCGGTAGCTGACGGTCAGCTCGGCCAGCCGCCACCGGCTCGCCACGTACGGCGCCAACGCCTCCGACCATGACGGTGTGCCCGCCAACGCCCCGGTCTGCGCCACGTCACCGACGATGGTCATCGAACGGCTCGGGCAGCGGCGCATCAGCAGCCGCCACGCCATCGGCGACAGCTCCTGCGCCTCGTCGATGATCACGTGACCGAAGGCCCAGCTGCGGTCGGCCGCCGCGCGTTGCGCGGTGGTCAGCCGGTCCGCCTCCTCCTGCCGCTCCAGCAGCCGGTCGGCGTCGAGCAGGTCGGTCACGCCGAGGATCTCGCCGCCGTCGGCCTCGTCCTCCACGTCGATCGACCGGGAACCCCGGGCGATCTCTAGGACGCCCTCGGCGTACTCCCGTTGCAGGGCGCGGATCCGTTCCCGGCGGGCGGCGGCGGCCCGGTCGTCCTCACCGAGCAGCTCCGCCGCCTCGTCCAGCAGGGGTACGTCCGCCGGGGTCCAGCCGCCCGGTTCGCGGTGTAACGCGGCCCGCTCGTCGGCGGTCAACATCGGCGCGGCGGTGGCGATCCGCTCGGTCGAGGCGAACAGGTCGGCGAGGAGGCGCTGCGGGGTGAGTACCGGCCACAGTTCGTCCAGCGCGGCCCGGACCTCCGGCTCCTCGCGCAGTTCGCGGCGGATCTCCGCGAGGTCGGCCTCGTCCAGCAGGTTCTCCCCGCCCAGCGGATCGGCACCGATCCGCTCCGCCACCTGGGCGGCCAGCGCATGGATGATCTCGATGTCGAACACGGCGCGGGCCAGGTTGTGCGGCCGACCGCTGCGGCGGGCCCGCTCCCGGGCCGCGTGCACGGTGGCCGGGTCGAGGAGCAGGATCTCCCGCTGCGGCAGCTCGATCTCCAACGGCTCGTCGGGCACCCGCTGTCGGTCGCGTACCGCGTTGGTGAGCACCTCCACCATCGCCGCGCGTCCCTTGACGGCGGCCGTGGTGGCCGGCTCCGCGCGCCGGGCGTTGACGCCGGGGAAAAGATCGGCCTGGGTACGCAGCAGCACGCCGGTCTCGGCCAGCGCGGGCAGCACCTGCGAGATGTAGCGCAGGAAGGTGGCGTTCGGGCCGACCAGCAGCACACCGCGGCTGGAGAGCTCCCGGCGGTGGGTGTAGAGCAGGTACGCCGCCCGGTGCAGCGCCACGGCGGTCTTGCCGGTACCCGGGCCACCCTGCACCACCAGCACCCCGGGCAGGTCGGCTCGGATGATCCGGTCCTGTTCGGTCTGGATCGTCTCGACGATGTCGCGCATCCGGCCGGTGCGGCTGGCGTTCAGCGCGGCCAGCAGCGAGGCCTCCCCGGTGAGTTCCTCGTGGGCGGTGGGGGAGGCGGTGGTCAGGTCGAGCACCTCGTCGTTGACGGCGATCACCTTGCGCTGCCGGGTACGCAGGTGGCGGCGTCGCCGGACGCCCTGCGGGTTGGCTGCGGTGGCCAGGTAGAAGGCGCGGGCGGCCGGGGCACGCCAGTCCATCAGCAGCGGGTCGTAGTCACCGTCGGTGTCGAAGATGCCGATCCGGCCGATGTAGCGGCGCTCGCCGTCGTCGGTGTCCAGCCGGCCGAAACACAGGCCGTTCTCCACCGCGGAGAACTGTTCGACCTGGTCGGCGTACATGCGCACCGAGCTGTCGCGTTGGGAGCGGTCCTGCAGTGTGCCGCCGGTCGTCCGCAGCTGTTCGGTCAGCCGTCGGGACGCCTGCTCGCGAAGGTCGTCCAGGCGCTGGTAGAGCATCGAGACGTACTCCTGCTCGCGGCCGATCTCGTCGTCGGACGGCGAACCGCCGGAGTGCCTTGACAATCCGTCTCCCATATGATTAGAGTTTGGGGTAGGAGCGGCCCATTTCGGCCGTTCTTCTTCTTTATGCCTGAACTGCCAAAGATACCGCGCGGCAATCGGCGCGACCAAGCACGGCCGGCTCCCGCCGGGCCGTGCTCAGCGACGCTTCGTGCAGACCTCACCGGAGCGGGCGACGGTCTCGGTCGACCAGGCGACCGCCACCGTGAAGCAGTAATCGAGTCGATGGTCGAGGCTGTAGACGACAAAGCTCTCGGTGCCGGCGGGCAGATCGGCGAAGGGGGCCGGCGGCTGACCGCTGCGGCCACCCGAGACGATCACCGGCCCCTCGCTCCCGGCCGGGTACTTCCAACTCAGCGTCACGCTGTCACGGTTGTCCTCCAGCGCGAGCCCGGTGGGCGGGGTGCCGGGCGAGGCGGGCGCCGAGTCAGGGGTGGTGGCCACCGGAGTCGGCGCGCCGCTCGCGGTGGGCGCGGAATTGCCGAGGCGGTCGACCCGCGACACTCCGGCGATGATCGCGGCGGTGCCGAGCAGCACCACGATCACGCCCGCCGCCACGATGAACAGCAGCCGGTTCGGTCGTCGGGGCGGCACCGGGACCGGGCGTACCGGCACCGGAAGCAGCCGTGACGGTGGTCCCGGCTCGGGCTCGGCGACCCGACGCAGCCGGTACACCCCGGACACCTGCGGGGTCAGGCCGGTCAGATCGCCCACCCTCGGCGGCAGCGCAGTCGACTGTTCCGGGTACGACGGCGCACCGGTGGGGTACGGATCCGGGCCGGGCTCACCGGGGTACGGGTCGAGCTCGGGTTGGTCGGCGGCGGGCCAGCCGATGTCTGCGGTGCCCGGCTGGTGCGGCGGTGGCGAGGCCCACCAGTCCTCCGGCGGCCCGGCGGGCCCGTCCACGGGTTGCCGGGGAGTGGGCACCGGCGAGGCCACGCCGGGCGAGTGACCCGTCGTCGGATGGCCCTGGCTGGGGTGGTACCCCTCGACGGGGTGCTGTTCCGCAGCGAACTCGCTCGCGTCCTCATCCGACCACCCCATCCCGCTCGTCCCGGCCGGGCCGGTCGGGTCCGGGCTCGTCTCGTGGGGGTCCGTGGCGTTCGCTTCGGCCGGGCGGGTCGTGTTCGGGGATGGCCCGGCCGGGCCGGTCATGGTGGGGTCCGAGAGCGCCGGATCGGGCCAGTGCGGTGTGGACTGGGCGTCGGATGGCGGGACACGGGCGGCTGGCACGGCCGAACCGTGCGCGCCGACCGGCGGCGTGTCGGAACAGACATGGTCCGAATTCGCCGCCGCCCGGGCCAGGGCCGCCACCTGCGTGGCCAGCGGATCGTCCGGGGCCAGGTGCTGACGGCACAACTCGCGGGCCAGGGAGAGACTGTCGTGCGCTTCGCCGAACTGTCCGCAGTCGCGCTGCATCGCGCCGAGCCGGGCGAGCATCTTGATCCCGCTCGGGTGCCCGTCGCCGTAGACCTCGCGGTGCAGCTCCCAGGCGTCCTGGAGGCGTTCGCGAGCCACCTGGCACTGGCCGCGGGCGTACTCCACGGTGGCCAGGTCGGCGTGCGCGGCGAGCACCCGCAACGACTCCGGCCCGTCCGAAGCGGTCAGCTCGATGATCACTTCCTGGTACAGCCGGGCCGCCCGGGACCAGCTGCCCACCCGGTGCAGCACCGCCGCCAAGGTGGCGGCAACGGCCACCGTACGCGGGTCGGAGCGGCCGTGCAGTTGGGTGGCGGCGGCGTACGCGTAGGCGGCCCAGGCCCGAGCCGAGTGCGGCTCGCCGAGCGCGATCAGCACCCGCGCATGCAGGCTGGCCGCCTCGGCAAGCTCAGCTGTCGCGTTGGCGGGGCGCGGATCGGCGCCGGTCAGCGCGTCGGCGAGCAGCCGTTGGGCACCGGCGAGGTCGCCGGCGGAGACCAGGTCGTGCGCCTGATCAGTCAGTTCACCGAAGCCGGAGGGCACGCCCCATCGTGCTCATCCGACGACGATATGTACAAGACCCGCGCCGGAGTGGTTCGGTCCGGATCTGGTCAGGGACGGCTCAGGTGATCGGTCAGCGCCTCGCTGATCCGGCGCAACTGGTCGACCTGGGCCGGGCTGAGCGCGTCGAACAGGTGCCGGCGTACCCCCTCGACGTGGCCGGGTGCGGCGGCGGCGAGGGTGGCGAAGCCCTCCTCGGTGAGCAGGGCGAGTTGCCCGCGCCGGTCGGTCGGGCACTCCTCGCGGCGCACCCAGCCGGCCGTCTCCAGCCGGGCCACGGCGTGCGAGAGTCGGCTGCGGGAGGAGCCGGTCAACTCGGCCAGCTCGCTCATCCGCAGTCGGCGTTCGGGCGCCTCGGAGAGGCGTACCAGGATCTCGTAGTAGGCGTGCGGCATTCCGGCGTCGCGTTGCAGCTCGCGGTCGAGCGTCTCCATCAACGTCCGGGAGGCGGCCAGGAAGGCTCGCCAGGTGCGTTGCTCGTCCGGGTTCAGCCAGCGGGTCATGACCATCATCATACCCGAATAGTTGAATGTTCAACAAAAAGGCGCTACCGTGGGTGACATGGGAATCCATCGCCTCAACCACGCAGTCCTGTACGTCACCGATCTCGACCGCAGCGTCGCGTTCTACCGCGACGTGCTGGGCTTCCGCCGGGTGCCGATGACCCCGGAAGGTTTCCGCGGCGCCGCTTTCCTCCAGGCGCCCGACTCCACCAACGACCACGACCTCGGCCTGTTCGAGATCGGCGCGCGGGCCGGCCAGTCGACCGCCGGCCGGTCCACCGTCGGCCTTTACCACCTGGCCTGGGAGGTGGACACGCTGGAGGAACTGGCCGCCACGGCCCAGCGGCTGACCGAGGCCGGCGCCCTGGTCGGCACCTCCGACCACGGCACCACGAAGAGTCTTTACGGGCGGGACCCGGACGGACTGGAGTTCGAGGTGGTCTGGCTGGTGCCGGCCGGCCAGCTCGACGAGGCCGCGCTCGCCGCCCGTACCCGGATCGGTCGCCTCGACCTGTCCGCCGAGATCCGCCGCTACGGCGCCGACACCCGCGGCGGCATCGGCATCTCCATCCCCGCCTGACAGCCCCACCCCCACCCCCACCCCCACCCCGCCCTCCATCGGGTTGATCATGAAGTTATTGCCACTGGAAAGCGTTTTCCAGTGGCAATAACTTCATGATCAACGGATGAGGGCGAGGGTGGGGGTGGGGGTGGGGTAGAACGGCGGGATGGGGAGTTTTGGTGGTGGAGTGTTCGGGCGGCGGCTGCGGGGGTGGGTGCCGGGGGTTCTGGGGCGGGCACGGCGGGGGACCGTCGCCCTGATGTGCGGCGCGGACGACGGGACTGTGGCCGAGGAGGCGCTGCGGGTGGTGGGCGAGTACGCCGACCGGCTGCGGGGCTGCCGAATCACCGTGCTGGTGCTGACCGACGACGCCGGTGACCTACCCACCCGGCTCGGTGCGCTCGAGGCCGGGCTGCCACCCGAGGTCGCGGTGCACCTGATGCCCGGCCCGCCGAGCCGGCTACCGGTGGCGCTGCGGGCGGCCGGCGCTTCCGGGGCACCGGTGCTCTCCTACCTCGCGGCGGAGGACGCTGTGGACCCGGTGGCCCTGTCCGCCGCCACGACCGGGCGACCCGCCGAGGCGCTGCTGCTCGCCGGTGCCGGCGTGGCCCTGCGGCCGGCGCTGGCCGACGCCGGGTTCCCGCTGTCGACCGAGGTGGAGCTGGCCGACACCGGCCGGCGGGTCGGCTTCGGCACCGGCTCCGACCGCAGCCTGGAGGCGGTGAAAGAGGAACTGTGGGCGGCCGGGCAACGGCTCCTCGACCCGTACGGGATGCCGCTGTCGCCCGCGCCGGAGGTGGACCCGGCGCCGTTGGCTCGTGCCCTGCTGACCGAGCTGACCTGCAACGGCCCGGGTACGGTTACCGAGCTGCGCCGGTACGCGGTCACCGCCACCGCGTACCGGGCCGTGGACGCGTTGCGGGCGCTGACCGCGCTGCTCGATGCGGGGCGGGTCAGCCGCGCACCGGAGCAGGGCCGGCTCGGCGGTGACGTGCTGGTCACGGCCGTCCCGTCAGCTGCTTGACCACCAGCGACACGCCGGTGGCGATCACCCCGATGCTGAACACCATCTGCACGGTCACCAGCACCCGGGCGAGTTGCCCCTGGGCGTGCACGTCGCCGTACCCGACTGTGGTCAGCGTGGTCACCGCGAAGTAGAGCGCGTCGATGCGGGTCTTCAGGTCGGCGAACTGCGCCGGCGCGGCCCGCGCGACGACGTAGTCAGCCAGGGCGAAGGCGAGCAGCCCGGCGACCAGGATCACGGCCAGGTGCGTCAGCGAACGGGCTTCGCCGCTGCGGCCGGCGACGAGCTGCCGGCGTACCTGACCGGTCACCAGCCAGGCGACGGCAGCTGCCATCAGCAGGGTGAGGGCGATGCGTACGCCCATCCGCGCGGCGTTGGGATCGGCCTCGAGCGGCACGACGAAGTAGGTCAGCAGGAGGAGTACGCAGGACAACCAGGCCCGGCGAAGCGCTCGCCGTTGGTCCGTATTCGGGTTCATGTCGAAATTGTCCGGTCAGGCGGCTGGCCTGACCTTTCGATCGTGCCGTTTCGAACCGGCCGGACGGGTCAGGACGCCGGGCGGGGGCATCGGCCCGGACGCCGAGCGGGACGCCGGTGAACTGAACTCCGGCGCCCCGCTCGACCTCGGGACCTCACGCCCGAGACTTGTCCTGCTTCCAGGACAGCGGGCCGGGCAGGTCGACGCGGTGCGTCTTGGCCCGCGAGTTCCAGGACCAGCGGCCGATCTTGATGCTCCAGGACGAGAAGCCGTTCTCGGTGAAGTTCAGGATGAGCGGCCCGTACTTCTTGCGCTTGCGGAACATCAGACCCATCGTGGGCCTCCCTTCATCGCGGTCCCTGCGCGATCGAAGATGCCCCCGGCGTCGATCCGCCAAACCCGGCCCCGTCCGCAGTGGACGCCGGCCGGGGCGGCAGCACGAGGCGTCGATAAGAGATCGGCAATGGCGAGGTCGGGGTCCAGGTCCTGGTGATGCTGTCCCGGCAGTGGTTGGCGGCGCAGGTTGCGGTATGTCGGGGTGTTCGGGCCGATCTTCCTAAGGTGCCCTTGCTTGCATCTTGTCGACGGCGAGTACGCGGGTGATGCTGCCGTCCGGCTCGGTGATGTCGCGTTCGGGGCGGAAGCCGATGCGGGACAGCAGCGCCAGCGACGCAGCGTTCCGCTCGGCCACCGTGGCGTACACCCGGGACAGGCAGAGCGCCGCGAAGCCGTACCGGACCAGTTCGCGGGCCAGTTCGGTGCCGAGGCCCACGCCCCACGCCGGCTTGGCCAACGCGTAGACGATCTCGTACCCGTCGACCTGGTCGGTCCGCTTGATCTCGGCGTGCCCGACGAAGCGGCCGTTGAGGCGTACCGCCCACACGTCGAACAGGTCACCGGCGTAGACCTTGCTGAACACCCGCTCGAACAGAGCGGTGGCGTCGGGGTTGGACAGCGGCCCGTCACCCATGAACCGACCCACCTCGACGTCGGTGAACAGGGCGACGAAGTCGTCCCGGTCGGCCGGTCGGTAGGGCTCCAGCAGCAGTCGGTCGGTGCGCAGGGTCGGGGTGGGCATCAGCGGGGCTCCCAGGCGTCGGGCAGAGTCGTGAGCCGCCGGACGTGAGCCGGCAACCGCCCGGTGACCAGGTCCGCCAGGCTCACCTCGTCGACGACCCGACGGAGCGAGGCGCGCACCGCGACCCAGAAGCCGGGCAGGTGCTGCGCCACTCCCTCGTACTCGGTCTCCTCCGGGCGTCGGCCCCGCACGCCGGCCAGCGGCCCCTCCACCGCGCGCAGCACCGCGCCGATGGTGACCTCCTGCGGCGGTCGCGCCAGCGCGTAGCCGCCTTCGGCGCCCCGCTGGGCCCGGATGAGCCCGGCGCGGCGCAGGTCTGCCAGCACCGCTTCGAGAAACTTGCGCGGCATGTCCTGCTCGGTGGAGATGGTCTGGGTGGACAGCAATGCCGGGTACGCGGCGGCGAGGCTGAGCGCCGCCCGCACCGCGTAGTCGCCACGAGCGGAGATCTGCACCCTGCCATGATGCCCAACCGACCCCGGCCAGGGCGTCGCCGGGATGGCACGGTCGCTCATCCCGGCCGCCGTTCACGCCCCGGCGGCCTCGGCGGGCAGGCGGGGCCGCACGACCGGGCCCGGCCCGGGATCCTCGCGAGTGGCCCGGAAGGTACCGGGACTGACGCCGACCTCGCGGGTGAAGAACCGCCCGAAGTTGGTCGGCTCGGTGAACCCGAGCCGCCGGCCGATCCGGGCGATCGGCTCGTCGGTGGCCGCCAGCAACCGGGCGGCCTGGAGCGCAACCCGCTCGTCCAGCACCTGCTTGGCGCTGCGCCCGGTCACCGACAGGCAGGCCCGGGTGAGCGTACGCACCGAGCACCCCAGCCGATCGGCGTAGTCCTCGACCCGGCGGGTGTGCTGGTAGCTGAGTTCCACCTCCCGGCAGAACCGGTGGAAAGTGGCCTCCTCCAGGCGCTCGGGGTGGCGTGCCCGGGAGGGCAGCATGCTCAGTCGCAGCAGCAGCACGGCCAGTTGGTGGCGGAGCAGGCTGCGGCCCGCCGGGCTGTCCCGGTGCCGGCGAGCGTCCACGGTCAGTTGGCTCACCTCGTTGATGACGGCGTCCTCGTCCTCGCCGGCGAGCTGGGCCCAGGCCGGCACCTTCTCGACGTTGACATCCAACCCGCACAACGCCTCGGGATGCCAGCGGATCACCGTGGCGTTCAACCGGGGCGGCGTGCAGCGCAACACCTGCCCGGCCCGCACCCGCAGCAACGTGCCGGGCCGGCAGGGTAGGGCGCGGAAATCCACCTCGGCATAGCCGTGACCGGCGGTGGCGAGCACGATCAGCTCTCGATCCACCAGCACCTGGCGTCGCCACCCAGGGTCAGGCGCCAGACTTCCCAGCGTGACCGTGTCGATCTCGACGGAACCGGAGACAGCGTCGGACAGGGCCGTGGCGAAATGACCGGAAGGGACCATCAGCTGCGACGTTAGCCCGCGACCGGGCCGGACGCATCTCCTCCCGCCCGCGCGTCCGCCCGTTTCGCGTCGTCTTTGCCCGGGCCTGGCGGGCCTGGCGGGGTTGTCGTGGTCGGGGAGGGCCGATAGGTTACCGCCCGGTAGTCATCTGGTCGCCGTGGCCCGCGAACGGTCCGTGCCGGCGGCCCTCCCGGCGGGAAACCGGCCGGCTCGCGAGGGGGATGGGCATGAACGAACTGTTCTCGGTCGACGGCAGGACCGTCCTGGTCACCGGCGGCTCACGGGGCATCGGGCTGATGATCGCCCGTGGCTTCGTCGCCGCCGGCGCCCACGTGATCATCTCGTCCCGCAGAGCGGAGGCCTGCGCCGCGGTGGCGAAGGAATTGTCCGCCCAGGGGCGCTGCGAGGCCATCCCCGCCGACCTCAGCCACGACGAGGGCGCGCGGGGCCTGGCCGCCGCCGTCCAGGACCGGGTCGACAAGCTCGACGTACTGGTCAACAACGCGGGCGCCACCTGGGGCGCGCCGCTGGAGGACTATCCGGAGAGCGCGTTCGACAAGCTGTGGGCGATCAACGTCAAGGCCGTATTCCGGCTGACCACCGCGCTGCTGCCCGCATTGCGCGCCGCCGCCGGCCCGGACGACCCGGCGCGTGTGATCAACATCGGCTCCGTCGACGGCCTGCGGGTCCCCGCCATGGAGGTGTACGCCTACTCGGCCACCAAGGCGGCCCTGCACATGATGACCCGCAACCTGGCCCACCAACTCGCCGACGAGCGGATCACGGTCAACGCGATCGCACCCGGGCCGTTCGAGAGCAAGATGATGGCGTTCGCGCTGGACGACCCGACAATTCGGGCGGGTATCGAGTCCCAGGTACCGCTGGGGCGGATCGGTCGCCCGGACGACATGGCGGGCACCGCGATCTACCTGGCGTCCCGCGCTGGCGCCTACCTGACCGGCGCGGTGATCCCGGTCGACGGCGGCCTAACCACCCACGGCTGACCCCCAACTCCCACCTCTCCCACCCCCCGGCCTCTCCCGCCCCCACCTCCACCGCGATCTTGCACTTTCTGTCCCCGCATATACGACGTAAGCCGTATATCGCCGACCAAAAGTGCATGATCGCCGTGCGGGGGTGGCGTGGGGCGGGGCGAGGCGAGTGGGGCGGGTGGGCGAGGTGTGGGGTGGGGCCGCGCGGACTCGGCAGATCCGCGTGGCCCCGGCCCGTTGGCTCGGTCAGCGCCCGGCCAGCAACCGGTTCACCGCCGTGTCGACGTCCAGATGCTCGGCCTCCCGGCCGCGCGGGACGACGACGTAGGTCCGCCGCAGGAAGCGCACCAGCACGCTGCGCGGCACCTCGAACAGGGCGTTGCCGTCGGGCGACGACAGCGCCAGGGCGACGAAGTCCCCGCGCGGTGTCGCCCAGGGCCAGACCCGCACGTCGCCGATACCGGCCGGCTCGTCGAGCCCGGTGACCAGCAGCTCACGGGCAAAGGACCAACTCACCGCCTCGCCACCGGCCGACTCGGCATGGAACAGGACATGGACCGCATACGGGTCAGCAGGGTCGTAGCGCAGACTGGCGCGCACCGGCAAGGCGGTGGCGTCAGGTGCGACGAGCCTTAGTGACGTCTCGACCTCTACGGTCGTCGGTCGGATGACACTCATGAACGTTCTCCCCCCGGCACCGCTGCGGAACGCGCGTGTCCCGCTTTTCCCATACTCAGCCGCTACTCCTGGCTACGCTCCGCCATACGCTGACTTCACCCAGTGGTGGGAAGGGGGTCGGAAAGGCCGCGTGAATGTGAAAATTCATGTAGTATTTCCGGTTCTGCCCAGTGCGTAGATCCCGCCCGGCATCGGGTGGCTCAGTCGTCGACTTACTCCGGTAACGTCCAGTCGGCCGTCGCAGTGACGGGCTCGCGTCACACTGGGGTGGAATTGGTCGGTAAGCGATCCTCAGTGGACCTCCTGGCGGCTCGGAGCCCGTCGAACGTCGCGGTCCGCGCAGCCGAACAGCGGGGGTACGGGGTGCCAAAGGAGCAGGGTGACCGGCGTGGTCGGTCCGTGGTCGAACGCGGCCCCTCCGGCGACGGTCGGACGGGTGGCAACGGGCCTGGTCACGCCAGGAATAATGGCTCCGCCGGACGGGGCGAGTCCTCCTCGGCGAGACGAACGGGTCCGGTCGGGGTGAACGGCAATGGGTTGGTCGAGATGAACGGCGGTGCCGAACGCGAGGAGACTGCTGTCGCCGTGTCCGAGCGGCGCGACCACGCGCGCTGGCGGCGGCGGATATCCACCACCCTCGCACTGATCCGGGCCAATCCCACCGGCCGGGTCGCCCTCAAGATCATAATCGGGGTGCTGGGCGCCATCGTGGTCTGCGTCGGCATCGTGCTCATCCCGCTACCCGGCCCCGGCTGGCTGATCGTGATCGCCGGCCTCGGCATCTGGGCGGTGGAGTTCCACTGGGCCAAGCGGCTACTCGGCTTCACCCGCCGCCACGTCTACGGCTGGGCCAACTGGGTGAAAAGACAGTCACTCGCCGTAAGGTTCGTGATCGGCTCGGTCGGCATCGTCTTCGTCAGCGCCGTGGCCCTGTTCTCGATCAAGCACAGCCTCGGCATCGACGTGATCGCCCGCGTGCTGCACTACCTCGCGACGCACTGACCCCGGGTTCGCGATCCGGACGCTCGATCGGGTAGAGTCATCCGCGCTGAGGGCGATTAGCTCAGCGGGAGAGCGCTTCGTTCACACCGAAGAGGTCACTGGTTCGATCCCAGTATCGCCCACCATGAATATATGCAGGTCAGAAGCTCGTTGCCGTAAGATTCGGTAACGAGCTTCTTGGCTGTTACCCCTTAAATTGGGAGCAGTTTGGGAGCAGGGTGGCGATGACGCGGCCCGGGCCTCCCAGCCCGCCATTCCGGTGGCCGACGAGCGCGCGGTCGCTGTCGAGATCTTCAGGGCAAGATCGGGTCCCGAAAGCCCGGACGGCTCGGTTCTTGGACCGATGGGCGTCGCGGAGATTCTTCTGCCCGCCATTGACCCGCAGGCACTGCCGACCTTGTCCCACATTGGAGGTCGGGACGCCACCGTCGAGTGCTCGCGGCGCCTGCCACCCGACGGCAATGACGGCAACTACCCGAGGTCTTCGAACGGGTCGACGACTTCTCTCACTGGTACGGCCATCGGCCCTTCGTCTTCCTCAACCCCGCCAAGAACGACAAGGCCTGCTCGCGGATGGAGCCGCACACGAACTCGGACACCTACTCCCGCATCACGACACCGAGCCCGGCAGCCAGATCCTGCAACGCGCGGCCACCGCGTTCGCCTCCGAGTTCCTCGCCCCCAGCACGCTCCTGGCCGACGAACTGCCACCCCGGCTCGACTTCGAACTCGAATGCCGCTGGGGCATCAGCCTCAAAGCCCTCGTCTGCCGGGGCCTGGACAACTCCACCACGGCGCCGTCGACGCCGTCGCCAGCAAGATCAAAAACAGGCGACGCGACATCGCGTAAGCGCCACCGCCGAGCAGTGCGGGATGGTCGCCAGGGCAGGTTGGCTCGCGATGGCTGGGGCGTGGTCCCTCGTGGGGTCGAGTAGGGGGCCGACATGATCCCAGATGGGATAGACAGCTACTCCAGGACGGGCCTAGCTATGGAAGGAGGTCCCTGGTGCCGTAGTTGTCCCACCACGAGGGCTGGTGCGTGGTCAGGGTTCCGGCGGTGCGGGTGAGTAGGAGCCAGTTGCCGTTCAGGACCAGCGCGGCGTCTTCGGACCGGCCGGTGAGCACGCGGGCTACGGCCGCGACCATGTCAGGTGTCGCCTTGCCTGAGGGGTCATCTTTGGGCATGTGGAAGACGAGGTTGACGTACGTGTCGGGTTCCCATTCCCATTGGGAGCCGTCGTCGTCTTCGGCGTCGAAGTAGCCGTTGCTGCCGCCGTAGACGCTGATCGTGTATCCGGAGGTGTGCTTGAGGTCCGCGCTGAGCAGCCGTGGGTAGCCCGGCAGGGTCGACTCCTCGACGCCTTCCGGGGCAGCGAGTGCGGCCACCTGCTCCAGCGGGATGTCTCCCGCCAGCGTCAATCGGTACTCGATAGCCACGCGTTGCCTGCCTTCTCAGTCTCGCCGGACGATCTGAATGATCTCACCGTGGCGGGTCACGGCCGTGAGTTCCTTGAGGTGGGAGATCGGCCCGTCGTTGAACTGCTTCTGTAGGGCGCCGACAACGCTGGCTGTCCCGCACCGGGTTTGATGGAGACATCGAAACCTGGGAGGAACACCAGCGATGCCTGCCCCGAAGAAGTACCCCGATGAGTTGCGTGAGCGTGCGACCCGGTTGGCGGTCGAGGCCCGCCGGGA
>NZ_BMNB01000008.1 GCF_014646235.1 Micromonospora sonchi
GGTCGAGGGTGGTCACGTCGATGTCGGGCCAGGACCACACGAACCGCAGCGTGCCGGGAGTTTTCCCCAGAGACAGGTTGCCGTCGCGCAGGCGAAACGCCGACCGAGTGTAGGAGGCGGACTGGCGTCCGTGTCTCGACTTATAGCGGGGATACCTCGCCCGCTACTGAAAGAACGCGGTCATGGCGGTGTGCTGGTGCCGCAACGTCTGCTGCAACGGCACGGAGCTGACGTCGTTGAGGAACGCCAGTTCCGGCAGTTTCTTCGCCTCGGTGAGCGCCCGGTCCGTCTCCGCGTAGGAGGTGGATTTGCATTCGGAGTGCCAGCGGCGATGCCGGGCGGCGAGAGTCCGATTCCAGACGACACGCACACACCCGAACGTGCGGTACAGCACCGCCGCTTGTTCAGGCGTCGGGTAAGCCCGACACCGGTACGCCGCCCTCACACGACACATCTTACCAAAGGAGACGATCATGGCTGACAGGAAGTGGGCCGCCATTCCTCCCCGCCCTGAACGGCGGGGCATCCTGGTGGCACTACGGTGACCAGCGAAACGGGCAACGGAGCACAGGTACGGACCGGAGTCGTCTCGCTGACCACCGACTACGGACTCGCCGACGGTTTCGTGGCGGCCTGCCACGGGGTGATCGCCCGGATCGCGCCGGCGGTGCGGGTGCTCGACGTGACCCACCTGGTGCCCCCCGGTGACGTACGCCGTGGCGCGGCGGTGCTCGCACAGACGGTGCCGCACCTGCCGACGGGGGTGCACGTGGCGGTGGTCGACCCAGGCGTGGGCACGACCCGCCGGGGCATCGCGCTGGCCACGCCCGACGGCATCCTGGTGGGCCCGGACAACGGCCTGCTGCTCGACGCCGCCGACGCCCTCGGCGGGGTGACCGCCGCGGTGGAGTTGACCAACCCGCGGTGGCAGGCCCCTCGGGTGTCGGCCACCTTCCACGGCCGGGACGTCTTCGCGCCGGTGGCGGCCTGGCTGGCTACCGGCGCGCCGCTGGGCGGGGCCGGCCCGGCGGTCGACCCGGCGATGCTGGTCCGGCTGCCCGAGCCGGTCGTCGAGCCGAGGCCGGGCGGGTTCACCGCCGAGGTGCTGACGGTGGACCACTTCGGCAACGTCCAACTGGCCGCCCCGGCCGCTCTCCTGGCGCCCCTGCCGGCGCGGGTGCGGGTGAGTCCGGCCAGGAACCGCGACGCGATCGAGGCCGTGCACGGCCGCACCTTCGGGGACGCACCGGTGGGCACGCTGGTGGCGCACGCCGATTCGGCCGAGCGGGTCGCGCTCTCGGTCAACGGCGGCCGGGCCGTCGACCTGCTCGCCGCCCGCCCCGGTAGGCTGTTGCGGGTCGAGGAGATCTCAACTACTGATCCGGCCTTCGGGCCATCCGCTTAAAAAGTCCACTATGGAAAGCTGTCGGCGTGGATGATCGCTGGGTACCCGCTGTCTGCCCCTGCTGCGCGTCCCGGACCGGTGGGGGCACCTGTCCCGTCTGCTTCTGGACCGACGACGGCCAGAGTGACGCCGACGCCGACGTCGTACGCGGCGGCGCCAACGGGGACCTGAGCCTCTCCCTCGCCCGCCTCAACTTCGCCGTGTACGGCGCCTGCCACCCCCGTTACCAGGACCTGGTCCGCTCGCCGCGCCCCGAGGAACTGCCCTGACGGCTGAGCGATAATGGCGAGGTGCCCGAAGGCGACACCGTCTGGAACACCGCCCGCGCGCTGGAGCGCGCGCTGGCCAGGGCCCGGCTGACCGGTAGCGACTTCCGGGTGCCCCGGCTGGCCACCACCGACCTCACCGGCTGGACGGTGCTCGGATGCGCCAGCCGGGGCAAGCACCTGCTACTGCGGCTGGAGGCCCCCGACCCCGCCCGGTGGACGCTGCACTCGCACCTGCGCATGGACGGCACCTGGCGGACGTACGCCCCCGGGGAACGCTGGGCGGCCAGGCCGGCACACCTGATCCGGGCGGTGCTGCGCGCACCGGCCGCCACCGCCGTCGGCTACCACCTGCACGACCTGGCCCTGGTGCCGACCGCCGAGGAGGACCGCCTCGTCGGGCACCTCGGTCCCGACCTGCTCGGCCCCGACTGGGACCCGGACGAGGCGGTACGCCGGCTGGCCGCCCACCCGGACGAGAGCATCGCAGTGGCGCTGCTGGACCAGCGCAACCTGGCCGGGGTCGGCAATATCTACAAGTGCGAGGCGCTGTACCTGCACGGGATCCACCCCTGGACGCGAGTCCGCGACGTACCCGACCTCGCCGGCCTGGTCGCCCTGATGCAGAGGTTGCTCGCCGCCAACCGCGGCCGGTGGACGCAGAGCAGCACCCGTTCGCTGCGCCGAGGTCAGACCAGCTACGTGTACGGACGCCGGGCAGCGCCCTGCCGCCGCTGCGGCACCGCCATCCGGAAAGAGGAGTTGGGCGAGCGGGTCACCTACTGGTGCCCCCGCTGCCAGCCCGCCCCCTGACGAGACCCGCCACCACCGGCCGGGTCAGCTCAGCAGGTGGGGCGAACCGGAGCGATCCGGCATCGCCGGGGTGGCGTGCGGGACACGCCGGAGAGCGGCAGATTGGCACGATTGGGCACTTCCTAACCGGGCCTTCAGGTCGCATGCTGCGATTGGGTGCTCACGGATCGTCAACACCGCGCGCCCGGGCCTGCCCCGACGTAGTGGCAGCCGCCGCGCCCGATCCCCGGGAGAGCCATGGCCGTTTTTCGCAGACTCCGCTCGACCTGGATGGTCCGCGCCGACGATGCCGGCAGCGCCGGCAGCGCCGATCCGCAGGATCCGTCCATGGCCGTCCCCGCCGCGCGCACCGGCTCCGGCGCCGCAGGCAGCACCGAAACCGGCACCGCACCAGCGCCAGACCCGACACGGGCAGCCGCCAGTCTGGATCCGGCGGCCGCGCCGCGGTGCCTCGGTCCGGTGCCGAACCACGCGTACAGTCCGCTGCCGCTGGTCGATGACGCCGGTCAGCCGGTGGCCGGCACCGGACTGCGCAAGTTCGTCGACCCGCTGCCCGGCCTCGGCACACCGCAGGACGCACCGCCCGGCGCGCACCTGCCGGTGGCGACGCCCGACACGATCAGCTATCCGGGCTGCGACTACTACGAGATCGGCCTCCAGGAGTACGCCCAGCGCCTGCACCGGGACCTGCCGGCCACCCGGCTGCGCGGCTACCGACAGCTCAACCTGGGCACCGACGCCGACGGACACAACACCGTCGCCCCGCCGCCGCGGCCCTGGCACCTCGGCCCGGTCGTGCTGGCCCGTCGGGGGCGACCGGTGCGGATCAAGTTCATCAACCAACTGCCCGCCGGGCCGGCCGGCGACCTCTTCCTGCCGGTCGACCCGACCGTTCCCGGTGCCGGGGCGGGTCCGCTCGACGGGCCGGCGCCGTACCCGCAGAACCGGGCGGTGCTGCACCTCTGCGGCGCGTCGACCGGCTGGACCAGCGCCGGCAACCCCTGGCAGTGGATCACCCCGGCGGGCGAGATCACCCCGTACCCGACCGGCACCGGACTGGCCCACGTGCCCGACATGGCCCAGCCGGGTCGGGGCGCCACCACGCTCTACTACCCGAACGAGCAGAGCGGTCGACTGCTCTGGTTCCACGACAACACGGTCGGGCTGTCCCGGCTGACCGGCTACTCCGGGCAGGTCGCGCTCTATCTGCTGACCGACGAGGCGCAGGAGGAACTGATCGCCGACGGGGTGCTGCCCGCCGAGCAACTTCCCCTGGTCTTCGAGGACAAGACCTTCGTACCGGACGACGACCAACTCGCCACCCAGGACCCGACCTGGGACCGGGACCGCTGGGGGGCTCGGGGCAGCCTCTGGCACCCACACGTCTACCAGCCCCGGCAGCACCCGTACCGGCCGGACGGGACCAACCCGACCGGCCGGTGGGACTACGGCCCGTGGTCGCGTACCGCGGTGCCGGCCGCACCGGACGCGCCCGCCGCGCCGGTGCCCAACCCACGCCACGACCCGGTCACCGACCCGGACGAGCCGCCGGAGATCCCCGATGTGCCGCACCCGAGCGCGGTGCCCGCAGCGTACGGAGACACCGTGCTGGTCAACGGCGTCGCGTACCCGTATCTGGAGGTCGAGCCCCGGCTGTACCGGTGGCGGATCCTCAACGCCTGCACCGATCGTTGGCTGAATCTCCAGCTGTACCTGGCCGGCTCGGACGGGCCGATGTGGACGCCGGACGGGGTGCTGGCCGACCCGGCCGCCGGTGAGGTGCCGCTGGTCGACGCCGTACCCGCCACCGACCGGCCGGCGGACTGGCCCACCGACGGCCGGCCCGGCGGGGTGCCGGATCCGCGCGCCGCCGGGCCCGCGCTGATCCGGATCGGCAACGAGTGCGGCCTGCTTCCGGCGCCCGAGGTGGTCCCCAACCAGCCGATCGGATTCCGGTACGACCGGCGCGATCCGACCGTGCTCAACGTGGCTCACCACGCGCTGCTGCTGGCCCCCGGCGAGCGGGCCGACGTGCTGGTGGACCTCGCCACGGTCGCGCCGGGCAGCACGCTGATCCTGTACAACGACTGCCCCGTCCCGCTGCCCTGCTTCGATCCCCGCTACGACCTGCACACCGGCGGGCCGGACCACACGGCCGAGGGCGGCCCGCCCCCGACCCGCCCCGGGTACGGCCCGAACACCCGGACCCTGCTGCAGCTGCGGGTGGCCGGCCGTCCCGCACCGGCGTACGACCTCGACCGGCTGCGGCAACGGCTGCCCGGCGCGTACGCGACCAGCCAACGTCCCCCGGTCGTGCCGCAACCGGCCTACGATCCCTGCTTCGGCACCGTCACCACCGGTCCGGTCCGGGTGTCGGTGCACGCCACCGAGGTGGAGTTCATTCCGGCCGGCGCCGCCGCCCCGGTGGCCCTGCCGCTGGCGGTCAAGGCCGTAGGGCAGGTCTTCGAGCCCGACCACGGCCGGTTCACCGGCCGCCTCGGCGTGACGCACCCGCACGCCGGGCCGCTGGCCGAGGCGATGCTGCCGCTCGGCCCGAACGATCCGGCCACCGAACTGCTGCGCGTCGGCGACCCGGCGGTACCGGTCGGCGCGCCCGGCGACGGCAGCCAGCTCTGGCGGGTCCGTGGGACCGGCCGGCAGAGCCATCCGGTGCGGTTCGAGGGGCTCGACGTGCAGGTGGTCGGCCGGGTCGGCGACGACGGCAGGATCCGACCGCCGCAGCCCGGCGAACTCGGCTGGAAGCAGATCGTGCGGGTCGACCCGGGCGAGGACGTGGTGCTGGCGCTCCGACCGGAGGCGCCACCCCTACCGTTCAAGATCAGCGACAGCGTACGGCTGCTCGACCCGACCCGGCCGGCCGCCGCACCCACCGGCTCCGCCAGGATCAGTCCGCTCGACGGTCAGCCCGCGTCGGTGGTCAACCAGCTGGTCAACCTGGGCTGGGAATACCACTGGTCGAGCGCCGCCGGCGGGCACCGCGACCAGGGCATGACCCGGCCCCTGGTGGTACGCGTCTCCCCCCGGGCACCGACCGGGCTGACCGCCACCCCCGCGCCCGGCTCGGCGACGGTGCTGCCGGCGATCGCCCTGACGTGGACCGGCAACGGCAGCCTTCCGGCCGCCACCAGCCACCGGCTGCACAGGGCCACCGACGCGGCCTTCAGCACCGGCCTGACCGAGATCACCGTGGCGGCCACGGCGACCCGGCACACCGATGCCAGCGTCATCCCCGGGGTGACGTACCACTACCGGATCCGGGCGGAAAACGCGGCGAGCTGCTCCGCCTGGTCGAACAGCGTTCCGGCGGCGGTGCGGCTCGCCGCGCCGACCGGGCTGACCGCGACCCTGGCGCCCGCCGCCCCACTGCGGGTCGCGCTGCGCTGGACGAACCGCTCCTTCGCCACCGGCGTCGACGTGCAGCGGGCCACCAACCCGACCTTCACCAGCGGGCCGGGCACCACCGCCATCGGCGTCGGCGACCACCACCTGGACACCGCGCTCGCCCCCGACACCACGTACTACTACCGGATACGCACCACCTACCTCGGTGCGGCCTCACCCTGGTCGACGGTGGCCCGGATGACCACCCCACCGGCGCCGGGCATCCCGACGGGGGTGAGCGTTGCCACCAGCGCGCCGGGCCCCGACACCGCGACGGTCGTGTTGGGCTGGGCGGCGAGCACGCCCACCGGCCCGGGTTCGGGGTTCGTCGTGGAACGGGCCCGGGATTCCCGCTTCACCCGGGAGGTGGCCACCTTCACGGTCACCGGCCGGGGCTTCACCAACACCGGCCTGGTCCGGGGCGTCACCTACCACTACCGGATCCGCTCGTTCAACCTGGTCGGCAGCTCCCCGTTCACCAGCCCGGTCCCGGTCACCACCCCGGACTGAGCACACTCCGCCCCGGAAATGCCCTGAAGACCCCTCTTGATCAACAGGGGCAGGGGAGGCAGTCAGGGGGTGGCGGGGCGGTTGCCGGCGCGGAGTTCGGACAGGGCCGAGGCGAAGCCGTGCAGGAGGTCGGTGGCCTCCGTCAGCCGGGCGGCGGCGGGATGCTCGGTCTCCGGGCGGTACTCCTCGGCCAGGTAACCGGCGGCGGCCACCACCAGCCGCTCGTACGCGGTCACGCCGTCCTCCAACTGCCCGGTGAGCGCCTGATGCGCCTCGGCCAGGGGCGGCCGGGCATCGGCCGGGGCGAGGTCGACCGCGCGTTCCACGCTGGCGACGCGGTTGGCCAGGTCGCGCAGAGACTGCTCGGCCGCTGCGGCCTCGGCCACCGCCGGCTCGGCCAGGCCGGTCACCCGGCCCGCCATCGAGACCAGGGTCGAGGCGGCCCGGTCCAGCCGCTCCCACGGCCCGGCGGCGGTGGTGCCGCGCAGCGCGCTGCGGGAGCGAACCCGGCGGACCTCGGCCACCACGCCGGCACCGGCGGGCAGGCGTTGCACGGCGGCGACCAGGCGGGCGCGGGAACGGGCGGCGGCCTGCACCGGGTCGAGGGCGGGCGGGGCGGGTCGGGCGGCCAGCGCGCGCAGGTCGCTCCAGCGCCAGGCGGCCAGCGCGGTGGTCGCGCCCGCAGCGGCGGCCCAGGCCGCGTCACCCAGCCCGATCCCGGCGTACGGGGTCAGGATGGCCGTCGCGCCACCGAGCCCACCGGCCAGTACGCTCCACCGCCGGGCGGAGCGTCGCAACTTGCCCAACCGGCGGAAGTAGCGGGTGCGCTCGTCTGCCACCGTCGCCTCCTCGACCGTTGAGCTCAGCCGGCGGCGGTGGTGTCGCCGGTGCCGCGGTTGCGGCTCATGCTGGCCCGGATCTCGTCGAGCCGCGCCACGGCCGGGTCGTTGCTCGCCGCTGCCGGCTGGCCGCTGGCGGCGCCGCGTTCGGTGCCGGCGCCGAGCTGCTCGCCGGCCATGCTGGCCCGGATCTGATCCAGCCGGGCCGAGCCCGCCGTGTCCAGGGTCGCCTTCTGGATCTCCAGCATCCGGCCCTCGGCCGAGTTGCTGGCCAGCTCGGCCCGGCCCATGGCGTTGGCGTAGCGGCGTTCGATGCGGTCGCGGACCTCGTCCAGGCTGGGGGTGGTGCCCGGCGCGGTGAGCGCGGACATGGACTCCAGCGAGGCGGCCACGCTCTCCTGCATCTTGGCCTGCTCCAGCTGGCTGAGCAGCTTGGCGCGCTCGGCGAGCTTCTGCTGGAGGATCATCGAGTTGTTCTCCACCGCGCGGCGCGCCTGCCCGGCGGCGGCGAGCGCCTGGTCGTGCAGAGTCTTCAGATCCTCCGCGGCCTGCTCGGTGGAGACCAGTTGGGTGGCCAGGGTCTGTGCGGACTGCTCGTAGCGGCCGGCCTCGGCCTCGTCACCCTTGGCCCGGGCCTGGTCGGCGAGGACCAGCGCCTGCCGAGCGTTGGCCTGCAACCGCTCGACGTCGGACATCTGACGGGAGAGCTTCATCTCCAGCTGACGCTGGTTGCCGATCACCGCCGCGGCCTGCTGGACAAGCGTCTGGTGCTGCCGGTGCGCCTCGTCGATGGCCTGCTGAAGCTGCACCTTGGGGTCGGCGTGCTCGTCGATCCGGGCGCCGAAGAGCGCCATCAGGTACTTCCAACCCTTGACGAACGGGTTCGCCATCTCCGCGATATCCCCTCAGTAACGTCGCTGCGCCTGTCCCACACCGGGTGGGCCAGGTCGGCCACCGGCGATGGTGGATACATCGTCCCAGCCGACCGCCAGCACAGCATCCGTACCGACGGGAGGGGACGTGCACGATCAACCCTACGCGGCGCGGGCCACCACGACCATCGGCCCTGTCAGGCGGCGCAGACCACGTCCCGGTCGGGGCGCACCCGGGTGCTGCGCAGGGTGGCCTTGAGCGGAGATTCCTGGCGCACGGAGACGGCGACGGTGCCGTCCGAGCTGACCTGGCGCACCCCCCGGCCGGTGGACCTGGCCACCGGCGTCGCGGCGACCGGCGTCGACTCGGCCGGCTCGTTCTGCACCGGGACGAGTACGCCCGGCAGCTGCTCGGCGAGCGCGACGGTGTCGCTGACCTCGCGCAGCAGCTCGGACAGGCGGGCACCCAGCGCGTCGCAGATCGCGGCGAGCAGTTCGCTGGAAGCTTCCTTCTGGCCGCGCTCGATCTCGGACAGGTACCCCAGGCTGACGTTGGCGGCGGAAGATACCTCGCGCAGCGTGCGGTGCTGCCCCTGCCGGCGCGCCCGCAGTGCGTCACCGATCACCCGGCGTAGCAGGACCATCGCACCTCCCCTGGGGGACACAGTTCGCCCGGCCTCGCGGCCTGGCGGCGGCACCGGCCCCGGTCGTCGGAGCCTTCCCGCAACCGTACCCGGTACGCGCCGCCACGACATCCCACCCCGACCCGCCAACCTAGGTTCCGCCTCCGGCAGGGGCGTGGCGGGCGGGTCAGGATCGACTGGCTTCGGGGGTGTCCGGGACCTGGATGTGCTCGGCGAGCAGCCGCAGCGCGCCGCTCACCGCGCCGGCCCGGATGCGGTCGCGCCCACCGTCAAGGTCGAGTTCCCGTACCTCGGTGCCGTCCGGGCCGGCGACCGCGACGTACACCAGCCCGACCGGCTTGCCGTCCTGGGGCTCCGGGCCGGCCACCCCGGTGGTGGCCAGCGCCCAGTCGGCCCCGCAGCGGCGTCGCCCGCCCTCGGCGAGCGCCGCCGCCACGTCGGGGTCGACCGGTCCGCGCTCGGCCAGCAGCTGCGCCGGTACGCCGGCCAGCCACTCCTTCAACTCGGTGGCGTAGACCACCAGCCCACCCCGGTAGGCGACGCTCGCACCGGCGATCTCGACGATCGTGGCGGCCAGCAGGCCGCCGGTCAGCGACTCGACGGTGGCGACCGTCTGCCGCCGTTCGGCGAGACGGTGCACCACGCCGGCCGCCGCGCTGCCCATCGCTCCTTCGGCTTCTCTCATGCCCATTTGTCGCATCCTTCCCGACCGGGCGGGATCTACTCGCCGCGACGCCCGGTCAGCTGGTGGTTCGGCGCAGCCGTAGGGCCCGGGCGAGGTAGTCGAAGCCGGTGAGCACGGTGACGGCCACCGCCGCTCCCATGATCCACGGACCGACCGTGGCCAGGGCGGCGGGCATCGGCCACAGGTACCAGGCGATGGCCAGGATCTGGAGGGCGGTCTTGACCTTGCCGCCCCGGCTCGCGGCGATCACCCCGCGCCGGATCACCCAGAACCGCAGGGCCGTGATGCCCAGTTCCCGGGCGAGGATGACCACCGTCACCCACCACGGCAGTTGGTCGTAGGCCGACAGCACCAGCAGGGCGGCGCCGGTGAGCGCCTTGTCGGCGATCGGGTCAGCCACCTTGCCGAACGCGGTCACGAGCCCGAACCGGCGGGCGATCCAGCCGTCGACGAAGTCCGTCAGCGAGGCGACGGCGAAGATCAGAGCGGCGATGACCTGCCATCCGGTCTGCGTCATGCCCGAGACGATCGCGGCGGCGACGAAGACCGGCACCAGCGCCAGCCGCAGCGCGGTCAGGGCGTTCGCCGCGTTGACCACCGGCACCCGGGCCACCACCGGCAGCGGGGTGGATTCCGCCGCCCCGGTCATCGGCCCACCGTCGGGCACCACACGTCGCCGCTCCCCCGCCTCGTCCGGGCCTGCCGTCACCGCGCCGCGCCGGGCGCCGCCGAGATCATCTCATCCGGGACCGCGACCAGGTCGACGCCCTCGGTGCCGGTCACGGTGGCCCGCACCAGGTCGCCCGGGCGCAACGCGGCCAGGTCGACCCCGCCGGCGTCCGGCGCCACGAGCGTGGTCGAGCCGTCCACCTCCGGCGCCTGGTGCGCGGCCCGCCCCTCGACGACCCCGTCGTCGACCGAGTCGACCAGCACCTCGACCGTCGTACCGAGCCGGTCCTCGGCACGCTGCGAGCACAGCTCGTCGGCGAGCGCGCTGAGTTTGTCGTACCGACGCTTGATGGTGGCGGCGGAGACCTTGCCGGGCAGCCCGGCGGCCTCGGTGCCGTCCTCGTCGCTGTAGTCGAAGACCCCGATCGCGTCGAGCTGGGCCTCAGTGAGGAAACGGACCAACTCGTCGACGTCGGCCCGGGTCTCGCCGGGGAACCCGACGATGAAGTTGCTCCGCGCGCCGGCCAGCGGTGCCAGCGCCCGCGCGCCCGCCAGCAGCTCCAGGAAGCGGTCGGTGGAGCCGAAACGGCGCATCCGGCGCAGCACCGCCTCGCTGGAGTGCTGGAACGACAGGTCGAAGTAGGGCGCCACCCCCGGTGTGGTGGCGATCGCCTCGACCAGGCCGGGCCGGGTCTCGGCCGGCTGGAGATAGCTGACCCGGACCCGGACGATGCCGTCGACCGCGGCGAGCTGCGGCAGCAGCTTCTCCAGCGCGCGCGGGTCGCCCAGATCCTTGCCGTACGAGGTCGAGTTCTCACTGACCAGGACCAGCTCACGAACACCGCTCTTGGCCAGCCACTCGGCCTCGGCGAGAAGTTCGTCCGGGGTGCGGGAGACGAAGGCGCCCCGGAAGGCGGGGATGGCGCAGAAAGCGCAGCGCCGGTCGCAGCCGCTGGCCAGCTTGAGCGAGGCGACGGGGCCGCTCTCCAGCCGGCGGCGCAGCACCGGCCGCAGGTGCGCCGGGGTGTGCTCGTCGACGTCGGCGGCGCTGCCGTGCCCGGGCAGCGACACCGCGCTGTCCCGACGGGCCACCGGGGTCAGCGGCAGCAACTCGCGTCGGTCCCGGGGGGTGTGCGCGGCGAACTCCCGGCCGGCGACGACCGCATCCAGCCGAGCGGAGATCTCCGGGTAGTCGTCGAAGCTGAGCACCGCCCGGGCCTCGGGGAGGCTGTCGGCCAATTCCCGGCCGTACCGCTCGGCCATGCAGCCGGCGGCGACCACCTTCGCGCCGGTGTCGGCGGCGGCCAGCAGCGTCTGGATGGAGTCCTGCTTGGCCTTCTCCACGAAGCCGCAGGTGTTGACGACCACCACGTCGGCGCCCTCGCCGTCGGTCGTCACCTGCCAGCCATCGGCGTGCAGACGGGCGGCCAACTCCTCCGAGTCGACCTCGTTACGGGCACAGCCCAGGGTCAGCAGGGCGACCCGACGGCCGTCGCCGGCGGACGACTCCGCCGGCCGCGCAGAGCTGGATTGGTCGGACGACTGCTCCAGCTCGCGGCGCGGCGCCAGACGGGCCGAGCTGGATTGGTCGGACGACTGCTCCAGCTCGCGGCGCGGCGCCAGACGGGCCGAGCTGGAGTGGTCGGAAGGGGCGGTGGCAGACACCATCCGAGGGTACCGGGCCGCCGCGCCCGATCCGGCGGGGCGGGCCGGCGGCGGGCGTCACCCGGATGAGCCGGACACGGTGGGGGCAAGGATCCGGACCAGGCGGTCGAGCAGGAACACCTCGGTGCCGGCGAGACCGACCGAGCAGAAGACCGAGATCTGGTCCGCGCCGGTGCGGCCCGGCGCCGATCCGGCCAGCACCGAGCCCAGATCGCCCAGCCGTGCGGCGTACGGCGGCTCGGCGGCGAGCATCGGCGGTACGTACGACCGGGACTGCGCCGGTGAATCGCTGACCAGCACGGCGGCGCGGTCCAGCAGATCGGGGCCGAACTCCGCGCGGTCGCGCTGCTTGAACCCGACCGCGTTGACGTGGCAGCCCGGGGTCAGGTCGGCGGCGTCCAGTACCGGCGTGGGGCTGGTGGTGGCCAGCACCACCACGTCCCGGTCCCGCACGGCCGCCCGGGCGGTGTCCACCGCGCGGGCCGGAATGCCGAGCTCGGCCCGGACCCGGGCGGCGAACGCCTCCCGTCGCGCCGCGGAGCGGCTGTGGACCGTCACCTCCCGCAGCGGACGTACCGCGGCGGCGGCCCAGACCTGGGTCCACGCCTGCCCGCCGGAGCCGATCACACCGAGCGTGGCCGCGTCCGGGCGGGCCAGCGCGTCCACCGCGACCCCGCCCAGCCCGCCGGTACGCCGGGAGCCCAACTCCTCCCCCACGGCGATTGCCCGCACCGCGCCGGTACGCCCATCGTGCAGCACCACCACCTGTTCGGTCTCGGGATGGCCGAACGTGTCGTACGCCCGGTATCCGTACCACTGCCCGACCAGATGCCCGGCGGTGAGCGTCATCCGGCCGCCGCCCAGCTGCACGGCGGCGCGGGGCGGAGCCACCAGTCGGCCGTGGTAGCTGGCCAGCAACGCCTCGCGCATCGCGTCCACCGTGGCCGGTGCGTCCAGTGCGGCGGCGACCTCCGCGTCGGAGATGAGCACGGTCATGGCCCCATCGTGCAAGGTGAAGCAAAGTTGAGGTCCAGTCGGGTGATCCGCCTCACCCGCCGCAGCGTCCCGCCGGTGCTACGGTCGGCTCCGGCGGCCCGATGTGGCCGTCCCGGACGAGTCGTGGGCGTACCCGGTCAGGCCAAGACGCCCCGTGCGGAATCGACTCCGCCCGGGGTCCGACGGCCCGGGTGACGGCGAAGAGGTGACTCGATGGCCTGGATCGTACTGGTGCTCTCCGGACTGCTGGAGACCGCGTGGGCGATCGCCCTGGATCGCAGCGCGGGCTTCACCCGACCGGTCCCCGCGGTGGTGTTCGTGATCACGTTGGTGCTCAGCATGATCGGCCTGGGGTACGCGCTGCGGGAGATCCCGGTCGGCACCGGGTACGTGGTCTGGGTCGGCATCGGCGCGGTCGGCACCGCCCTGGTCGGCATGGTGGCGCTCGGCGAGTCGGCCAACCTGCTCCGGCTGCTCAGCCTGCTGCTGGTGATCGCCGGGGTGGTCGGGCTCAAGGTCTTCAGCTGAGCATGCCGGCAGCCGCCCCCGCACCAACGCCGCCCGCATCTGCACGATCCTCGGCTTCGTCTTCGCCGCCATCGCCCTCTTTGTGTGGGCCGCTGCGGTGTGTCTGGGGATCCGTCCGCCGGCCTTCCGGCAGCGTCACTGCTCGTCCCCGCGCAGGCCGGCCAGGAGCTCCTCCAACTCGTCGGGCTTGACCAGCACGTCGCGGGCCTTGGAGCCCTCGGAGGGACCGACCACGCCCCGGGTCTCCATCAGGTCCATCAGCCGGCCCGCCTTGGCGAAGCCGACCCGCAGCTTGCGCTGGAGCATCGAGGTCGAGCCGAACTGCGAGGTGACCACCAGCTCGACCGCCTGCACCAGCAGGTCGAGGTCGTCGCCGATGTCCTCGTCGATCTTCTTCTTGCCCTCCTGGGCCACGGTCAGCACGTCCGGGCGGAACTCCGGCTCGCGCTGTTCCTTGCAGAACTTGACGACGTCGTTGATCTCACGCTCGGTGACCCAGGCGCCCTGGATGCGGATCGGCTTCGAGGCGCCCATCGGCAGGAACAGCCCGTCGCCGCGACCGAGCAGCTTCTCCGCGCCGGGCTGGTCGAGGATGACCCGGGAGTCGGCCAGCGAGGAGGTGGCGAAGGCCAGCCGGGACGGCACGTTGGCCTTGATCAGCCCGGTCACCACGTCGACCGAGGGGCGTTGGGTGGCCAGCACCAGGTGGATGCCGGCCGCCCGGGCGAGCTGGGTGATCCGGACGATGGAATCCTCCACGTCGCGCGGGGCGACCATCATCAGGTCGGCCAGCTCGTCGACGATCACCAGCAGGTACGGGTACGGCCGCAGCTCCCGCTCGCTGCCCGGCGGGGCCTTGATCTCGCCGTTGCGGACCTTGCGGTTGAAGTCGTCGATGTGCCGGACCCCGTTGGCGGCGAGGTCGTCGTAGCGCATGTCCATCTCGCGGACGACCCAATCCAGCGAGTCGGCCGCCTTCTTCGCGTTGGTCACGATCGGGGTGACCAGGTGCGGGATCCCCTCGTAGCCGGTCAGCTCGACCCGCTTCGGGTCGACCAGCAGCAGCCGAACCTCGTCCGGCGTCGCCCGTGTCAATACGGACATAAGTAGACTATTCAGGCAGCTGGATTTGCCGGCGCCGGTAGCGCCGGCGATCAGAATGTGAGGCATCTTCGCGAGGTTGGCCACCACGTAACCGCCCTCGATGTCCTTGCCGAGCGCC
The DNA here is from genome assembly GCF_014646235.1 of Micromonospora sonchi. Classification (GTDB taxonomy): domain Bacteria; phylum Actinomycetota; class Actinomycetes; order Mycobacteriales; family Micromonosporaceae; genus Micromonospora; species Micromonospora sonchi. Next base: position 14,517 of record NZ_BMNB01000008.1, read on the forward strand.
ACCACCATCGGGTGGTGGTCGCTGGTGGCGGCGCGCGAGCGGAGCACGTCGCCGAGAGCCACGTTCTCCGGGTCGGTGTTCGGGATCTCCACGCCGACCGCGCTCTTGCCCGGGATCGGGCTGAGGATACGGACGTCCGGCGACTTCACCGCGTACGCGATGTTGCGGGAGAGCTGGGTGATCCGCTCGACCTTGACGCCGTGGCCCAACTCGACCTCGTAGCGGGTCACCGTCGGGCCCCGGGTGAAGCCGGTCACCGCCGCGTCCACGTCGAACTGATCGAAGACGCCGGTCAGCGCGGCGATCACCTCGTCGTTGGCCTTGCTGCGGGTCTTCGGTGCGGCACCGCTGCCGAGCATGTTCGACGGGGGCAGGGTGTAGTCGCCGGCCAACCCGGTCAGCGCGAGCTGTTCGGCCCGGGTCGGCGCGGGCGAGTGCTCCGGCGGCTCGGCCGGCTTGCGGCTCGCCGGCACCCGGGACGGCGCCTTGCGCGGTAGGACCATGGTCTCCTGGAGGTCCACGCCGGTCAGGTCGTCGAACTCGTCCGGGTCGACCGGCGGCGGCGCGCGCTTCGCCGGGCGCCGGCGGGGTGGCGCGGCCGGGGTCTCGTCCGGCTCCTGGCCGCTCTGGCCGAGCACGCTCCCGGCGAGCAGCCCGAGCCGCTCGGGGATCTTGTTGATCGGTGTCGCGGTGACCACGAGCAGCCCGAACACCAGCAGTAGGATCAGCAGCGGCACCGCGACCCAGGCGCTGACCGCCCGCTCCAGCAGGCTGCCCACACCGGCGCCGATCAGGCCGCCGGCGAAATCCCGCTCGCCCGGGTCGGCCGGCTGCTGACCGATGTGCAGCATCGCGGCGGTGGCGACCAGCATGGAGCCCCACCCGATCAGCCCACGGCCACGGTGCTCGGGATCGCCGGGCTGGCGCATCAGCCGCCAGGCGCCGATGCCGAGCAGCACCGGCACCACGATGGAGATCGCCCCGAGGAAGAGCCGGACCGTGTCGGCCAGCCGGGCGCCGACCGGCCCGGCCGCCGAGAACCAGATCGCCCCGGCGCTGAGCAGGGACAAGCCGACCATCAGCAGTCCGGCGCCGTCGCGGCGGTGCTCCGGGTCGAGGTCGCGAGCGGAGGCGGCCTGCCGGCCGACGGCCCGCACCGCCCAACCCACGCCGTGCGCCAGGCCCATCCACAGTGCCCCGAGCGCGCGGCCGACCCACCCGACCGGACCCGGCCCCCGCCGCGCGGTCGTGCGGCGCCGCGCCGACGGGCTGGTCTTCTTCGCCGGCTGGCGGGCACGACTGTTCGTGCCGCCGCGCGGCGACGCGCCGCGCCGCCGGCTCGCCTGAGAGGTACGGCCCGCCATAGCATCACCGTAACGGCGGTACCCGACAGATCGCTGCTTTCCGGGTCGTGTCCGCGCGTCGTCGCGCGAATCCGCCGCCGGTCGTGATATCCGCCTCAGAAAGGCTGCCCATGGCGTTGCCGACCGCGGACGGTGCAGACCATCCCCTGGCCGGGTACCCGGGCGCGTTGCGTCCGCTGACCGGTGAGCTGATCGCCACCGTGCTCGCCAGCCGGGGCCACCCGGTCGAAACCGACCCGGCCGGCGACCTGGTCGGCCGCTGGGCCGACAGCCTGATCTGGTTTTTGCGTCCAGGCAGCGCCGGGGAGATGCTCCAGGTCCGCACGGTGACGGCACCGACGTTCGCCATCGAGTACGTGCCCGCGCTGCACGCCTTCTGCAACGCGTGGAACCACGACCGACTCTGGCTCAAGGCGTTCGTCCACGTCGAGGACGACGGGCGGGCCCGGATCTGCGGCGAGGTCATCGCCGACCTGGAGCACGGGGTGACCCCGCACCAGCTCGGCCGGCTCCTCGACTGCGGCATCACCACCGGCTGCCAGTTGGCCGCCGAGGTGGCCAGCCTGCCCGGCGGGGTGCTGCCGTGACCGGGCAACCCGGCGGCCGGGGGCTGGACGAGTTCGGCTGGCCGGGGTGGCTGGGCGGCCGGCGGCGACCCGAGCGGGACGGCCGCGCGCTCGCCGAGGAGCTGGCCGACGCCCGGGACTCCCCGGACGGCGAGGTGCGCACCGCCGAGCTGGAGCGCATCGCCGCCCGCGCCGACGCCACCGGCGATGATCGGTCGGCGCTGGACGCCCGGCTCGCGCTGATCGAGACGTACCTGCTGCACGGTAAGCGGTGGCGACTGGTCGAGCCGGTCCGCCGCTGCCTGGCGGCCGTCGAACGCCGGCCCGACCTGCTGCCGCCCGGTGGCCGTGATCAGCTGTCGCGCTACCAGCGGTACGCGGTCGAGGCCCTGCTCGGCAGTCCCCGCGTCGGGCTGGACCAGACCCGGGCGCTGCTCGACGACCTCGAGGCCGGTGGCGTCGCGGCGGTCGCCGAGCTGCGCTGCCGGATCGCCGACCACCTCGGCGACGAACCGGCCGCCCGGTCCTGGTACGAACGCTGGGTGGCCGCCGGACCGGAGTCGGCCGACGGGTGCCCCGACTGCGCCGCCGGACGGCGGGCCGACCTGCTCGCCGGCTGGGGCGACTGGCGGGCCGCCCTGGACGAGCTGGCCGAGGTCGGGAGCAGCGACTGCACAGAGGAGCCCGAGCGTGGCCTCGCCGCTGCGATGCTGCCCTGGCTGCGGGCCGGCGAGCCGGAACGGGCCGCAGCGGCGCACGTCCGGGCGTACCGGCGGCATCGGCAGGAGCTGACCGCTTTTCCGTACCTGGCGGCGCACCTGCGCTTCTGCGCCCTCGCCGGGCACCCCGTCCGAGGGCTGGAGCTGCTCGCCACGCAGCTGCCGAGGCTCGACCACGCCGACGACGAACTGGGTGCGATGGAATTCGCCGCCGCCGCGTCGCTGGTGTGCTCGGTCGCGGCGGCGGCGGGGCTCGGCGGGCAGACGGTGCACCGCCCGGGGTACGCGTCCCGACCCGCGGCCGACCTCGACGTCGAAACCCTCGGTGTCGTGCTGCTGGACCTGGCCGTCACGCTGGCCGGCAGCTTCGACGCGCGCAACGGCACCGGGCACCAGTCCGGGCGGATCGCGTCCTGGCTGGCCGAGCGCGCACTCGCGGAACGGACCCTCGCCGACCCGGTGCCGCTGCCGTGCGAGGGACCGGAGGACGTCGGGCCCACCGACGAGGGGACGGCCGACGATCTGCCGGACGACGTGCCCGTACCGCTCAGCCTGGCGCTGATCACCGCCGCCCTGGACCGGCGCGGTGACCGGTACGTGGTGGACGCCGCGGACACCGTGATCGGCCGCTGGGGTGAGGCGCTCATCCAGGTGCGGCGCGCCGGCGAGCGGGGCGAGGTCCTGCACGTCCGCACCGTCGCCAGCCGCCGGCTCCCCGCCGATCGGCGCGCCGAGGCGTACGCGTTCTGCAACTCCTGGAACCACGACCGGCTGCTGCCGGCGGCATACGTGCACGATGCGGGCGGCGACCTGGTGCTGGCCGGGAACGTCAGCACCGACCTGTCGCACGGGGTGGCCCCGATCCAGCTGGACGTGCTGCTGGAGGCGGCCGTGCGCACCGGCTCGGCGTACGCCGACGCGGTGGCCGCCCTGCCCTGACGCGGCCCGCCGGCCCCCGAATCAGGTCCGAAATCCGCGAGACAGGCCCGGTCCGGGCTGGTGGACTTGCCGGCATGACGACGCACCAGCAGCGCCATGCCCTGCTTTTCCACGACCTGCACCGGCCCGGAACCCCCCTCGTGCTCCCCAACGCCTGGGACGCCGCCAGCGCCCGGATCGTCGCGAGCTGCGGTGCGGCGGCGGTCGCCACCACCAGCGCCGGAGTCGCCTGGAGCCTGGGCCGGCCGGATGGCGACCAACTGGGCCGGGAGGAGGCACTCGCGGCGATCGGTCGGATCGCCACCGTGGTGACCGTTCCGGTCAGCGCGGACATCGAGAGCGGGTTCGGGGCCGACCCGGCCGGCGTCGCCCTGACCGTCGGCGGCGTGCTGGCCACCGGCGCGGTCGGCATCAACATCGAGGACGCGCTGGTGTCCGGAACGGATCCACTTCGGCCGGTCGACGACCAGTGCGCGCGCATCGGGGCGGCTCGGGAGGCCGCCGACGCCGCCGGGGTCCGACTGTTCGTCAACGCCCGTGTCGACACCTACCTGCGGGAGGTGGGTGATCCGGCGGACCGGCTGGCGGAGACGCTGCGCCGGGCGGCGGCGTACCGGGCGGCGGGCGCGGACGGGATCTTCGTGCCGGGCGTCGTCGATCCCGCGATCGTCGGTGCGCTGGTGGCCGGGATCGATGCGCCACTCAACGTGCTCGCCGGTCCGGGCTCGCCGCCGATCCCCGTCCTCGCCGAGCTGGGGGTGGCTCGGGTGAGCCTCGGCTCGTCCATCGCGCAGGCGGCGTACGGGCTGATCCACCGCGCCGCGACGGAGGCGTTGACGCAGGGGTCGTACGGCCACATCGGCGACCCACTGCCCTACCGGGACCTGAACGCGCTGTCGGCGTGAGTTCCCGGGCGCCGGCGGGCCCGTCCCGGGCCCGCCGGCGCGCTCGGCTACGACGCGTTCCGGGCGGTGATCAGGGTCAGGTTGTTGCGCTGAAGGATCTCGTTGACCGGCTGGTAGAACGTGGTCCCGCCGCGGACGCAGTCGCCCGAGCCGCCGGAGGTGACGCCCTGGGCCTGGTTGCCCGAGATCCACGATCCGCCCGAGTCGCCGGGCTCGGCGCAGACGTTGGTCCGGACCAGCCCGCTGACCAGTCCATCCGGGTAGCGCACCGTGGCATTGCGCGCCTGGACGGTGCCGCAACGCACTCCCGTGGTGGAGCCGGAGCGGCAGATCGACGAGCCGGCCGGCACTTCCCGCGAACCGGCGACCCGGGCGATGCCGCCCCGGAAGTCAGTCACCTCCGGCAGCACCCGGGTGTTGTTGTTGACCCGGACGAAGGCCCAGTCGTCGCCGGGGAAGGACGAGGCCCGAAAGATTCCCTGCAACTCCCCGTCCGGGCCAGAGGTGCGGTCACCGACCCGGCCGCAGTGCCCGGCGGTGACGTAGCCACCGACCACCGCGAAGCCGACGGAGCAGCGTCCGCTGCCGACGAAAAAGGCTTCCCCGCCTCGGACGTCGGCGAAGAGCCGGGGCTGCTCCTCGGTGGCCATCCGGACCGCCTGCCGCGGCACCCCGGCGCGCGCGACGAAGCGCCAGCCGGCCGCCTCCGCGCCCGGCTCGGCGAGCACCACGAGGCTGTTCGAGGCGACGTCGACGTACCAGCCGGAGACCTGCCGCGCCTGGGCGGCCGTACGGTCCATCCGGGTCTTGAGCGCGTCGAGCTGCCCGACTCCGCGCTCGACCACTTTCGGCACCGCCCCGGCGGCCTGGACCCGGCGCGCCTGCGCCGGGTCGGCGACCGCCACGTTGAGCTGGCTGCCGTCGGCGCTGAGCCAGCTGCCGCCGTAGTCCGTGCCGAGTTCTGCCCGGAGCTGGTCGACCACGCCGGTCGCCCAGCGTTCGGTCTTGAGCCGGGCGGCGACCTGCGACTGATCCAGCCGCAGGTCACGGCGGAGCGCTTCGACCATCTCCGGGTCGGCTCCCTCCACCGCCTGGCTGGTCGGCGCGTTGCTCGGCGCGCCACCGTCGCCGGCGAACGACGGCAGGGCCACCGCCGCCGCCGCGCCCACCGCCGCCACCACGACACCGATGGCTGTCAATCGTCTGCGGTCCATCCGCCACGCTCCTTCCGGCCGGCGTGGGGTACGCCCGCCGGATCGGAGTACGGGCGGAAGGTCCGTTCGGTTCAGACCTCGACGACGGTGGGCACGATCATCGGACGGCGACGGTAGACGTCGTTGACCCACCGGCCCACGGTCCGCCGGACGATCTGCTGGAGCTGGTGCGGATCGGTGATCCCCTCCGTCGCCGCCCGGTTCAACGCCTCGGTGACCAGCGGTATCACCGCGTTGAACGTCGCCTGGTCCTCGGAGAAGCCCTTGGCGGAGACCGTCGGGCCGGCGACCACCTTGCCGGTGACCGAGTCCACCACCACGGTTGCGGCGATGAACCCACCGTCGCCGAGGATCCGCCGCTCGGTGAGCAACGACTCGCTGACGTCACCGACGGCCAGTCCGTCGACGTAGACGTACCGGCTCTTGACGTGGCCGACCAGGCTGGCCCGCCCCTCCACCAGGTCGACCACGTCGCCGTCCTCGCAGAGCACCACCCGGTCGGGTGCCACGCCGGACTCGATGCCGAGGCGGGCGTGCGCGCGCAGGTGCCGCCATTCCCCGTGCACCGGCATCAGGTTGCTGGGCCGCACGACGTTGAGCAGGTAGAGCAGCTCCCCTGCGGGGGCGTGGCCGGAGACGTGCACCTTGGCCACGTCCTTGTGCACCACCACGGCGCCGGCCCGGGCCAGCCGGTTGATCACGCGGTAGACCGAGGTTTCGTTGCCGGGCACCAGCGAGGAGGCCAGCACCACGGTGTCGCCGGGGGCGATGGTGATGTGCCGGTGGTCGCCGCTGGCCATCCGGCCCAGGGCGCTCATCGGCTCGCCCTGCGAACCGGTGGACATCAACACGATCTGCTCGGGCGGCATCGAGGTCGCCTCGTCCAGGCCGACGACCAGGCCGGGCGGGATGTTCAGCAGCCCCAGGTCGCGGGCGATGCCCATGTTGCGCACCATGGACCGGCCGATCAGGGCGACCTTGCGGCCGTGTTCCATGGCCGAGTCGAAGACCTGCTGCACCCGGTGCACGTGGGAGGCGAAGGAGGCCACGATGATCCGCCCGCGCGCCTTGGCGAAGATCGAGTCGAGGACCGGGCCGATCTCCCGCTCCGGGGTGACGAAGCCGGGGATCTCCGCGTTGGTGGAGTCCGACAGCAGCAGGTCCACGCCCTCGGCGCCGAGCCGGGCGAAGCCGGCCAGGTCGGTGATCCGGCCGTCCAGCGGCAGCTGATCCATCTTGAAGTCGCCCGTGTGCAGCACCAGCCCGGCCGGGGTACGGATGGCCACCGCGAGCGCGTCCGGGATCGAGTGGTTGACGGCGAAGAACTCGCACTCGAACGGACCGAGCCGTTCCCGGCCCCCCTCCCGCACGGTCAGCGTGTACGGCTGGATCCGCCGCTCGGCCAGCTTCGCCTCGACCAGCGCGAGGGTGAACTGCGAACCGACCAGCGGGATGTCGGTCTTGTGGGCGAGCAGGTAGGGCACGGCGCCGATGTGGTCCTCGTGGCCGTGGGTCAGCACGATCGCCTGGATGTCGTCGAGCCGGTCGAGGATCGGACCGAAGTCGGGCAGGATCAGGTCGACGCCGGGCTGTTCCACGTCCGGAAAGAGCACGCCGCAGTCGACGACGAGCAGCTTTCCGTCGTACTCGAAGACGGTCATGTTCCGACCGATGGCACCAAGCCCGCCGAGCGGGATGATCCGCAGCCCGCCCTCCGGCAGCGGCGGGGGAAGTGGAGCCTCCTCGTTGTGCGCCGCGGTCACGCTGTCACCTCATTCTGGGACGCCGTCACTCGGCGTCCGTCGTGTCGTTCGATCATTCGGGGAGTGGCAGACCCGCCGCCGCGCAGTCGGCGCGCAGCTGGGCGACCTGGTCTTCGGTGGCATCCACCAGCGGTGACCGGACCGGGCCGGCCGGCAGACCCTGCGCCGCCAGGCCGGCCTTGACCAGAATCGTGCCCTGGGTACGGAAGATCCCGGTGAACAGCGGCAGCAGCCGGCTGTGCAGGGCCAGCGCGGTCGCGGTGTCACCGACGTCGTACGCCTCGATCATCCGCTTGGTGTCCACCCCGCTGAAGTGGGTCGACGTGCCGACCACGCCGACCGCGCCGACGGCCAGCGCGGGCAGCGTGAGGGCATCCTCACCGCTGTAGTACGCCAGGTCGCTGCGGCTGATCACCCAACTGGTGGCCGTCAGGTCACCCTTGGCGTCCTTCACCGCCACGATGCGGCCATGCTCGGCGAGCCGGACCAGCGTCTCGGTCTCGATCGGCACACCGGCACGGTGCGGGATGTCGTAGAGCATCACCGGCAGCCCGGTCGCGTCGGCCACGGCGGTGAAGTGCCGCAGCAGCCCCGCCTGGGGCGGCTTGTTGTAGTACGGGGTGACCACCAGCAGCCCGTGCGCGCCGGCCTTCTCCGCCGCGGCGGCCAGCTCGATGGTGTGCCGGGTGTCGTTGGTGCCGACGCCGGCCACCACCCGGGCCCGGTCGCCGACGGTCTCCACCACGGTCCGGATCAGGCGTTCCTTCTCCGCGTCGGTGGTGGTCGGCGACTCCCCGGTGGTGCCGTTGACCACCAGCGCGTCGTTGCCCTGCTCGGTGACGAGGTGCTCCGCCAGCCGCGCGGCGCCGTCGAGGTCCAGCGCGCCGTCGGGGCTGAAGGGGGTCACCATGGCCGTGAGCACCCGGCCGAAGGGTCGGGACACGGCCCGGACCGGGGTGTCAAGGTGGTCGTGCGTCATGAAGACAACCTAGCGGACGGCCGGCGGGGGCCCGCCGGGGAAGGGTTCAGGACCCCTGGGCGTGCGGGGCTCACTCCCGCTCAGGATGCCGCGACGTGCGGGCTCGCCGCCACCTCGGTGCCATCGGCAAGGGCCGAGATGACGAAATCGGCGAAGACGTTCGGCGCGACCCGCTGCAACTGCCGCAGGCACTCCACCGCCAGCTCGCGGATCTCCACGTCGGCTTGCTCGGTGGCACGCATGGCGATGAAGTGCCGCCAGGCGCGGTAGTTGCCGGTCACCACGATGCGGGTCTCGGTCGCGTTCGGCAGCACCGCGCGGGCCGCCTGGCGGGCCTGCTTGCGCCGCAGCGTCGGGTTGGGCTCGTCGGCGAAGCGCCGTTCGAGACCCTCCAGCAGTTCGTTGTACGCCCGCACGCTCGCCTCGGCCGCCTCGACGAACCGTTTGTGCAACTCCGGGTCCTCGGCGATCACCTTCGGCTCGACCATCGCCGCGTCCCGCTCCGGCACGTAGCGCTGGGACAGCTGGGAGTACGAGAAGTGCCGGTGCCGGATCAGCTCGTGGGTGAACGATCGGGACACCCCGGTGAAGTAGAAGCTCACCGACCCGTGCTCCAGCACGGAGAGGTGGCCGACCTCCAGGATGTGCGCCAGGTAGCCGGCGTTGGTCGCGGTGGCCGGATTCGGCTTCTTCCAGCTCTGGTAGCAGGCCCGTCCGGCGAACTCCGCGAGCGCCTGGCCCCCGTCCGCGTCGGTGGACCAGGGCACGTCCTCCGGCGGGTCGAACTGGGTCCACGCGATCATCTGGACCTTGGGCTGAACCATCTCCGGCATGCCGCGACTCTAACGTCACTGCATTCCCGGCCCAATTCAGGCTCGCCCCTCTGCAACCTCGGTCACGCCGCGCTCGACAGGCGCAATCCGGCCGAGGCCATGCCCCACTCATTCGGTCCCTGTCGAGCTGAACTGCAGCAGGCGGTGGCGGGCCGACGAGGATGAGCTCGCCGACCCGCCACCTGCTGGCTACCGCACCGTCAAATTCTGGTAGTTGGCGGCGTGCGGCTGGTAGGTCGGGTTGCCGGAGTAGGCAACGTGGACCTTGTAGTTCCCGCGAGGCAGATCGGCGGTCTGCAGCGTGACGACGGCCTTGCCGTCCACCAGTTGCACGACATGCTCGGTGCCACCGAAGGTGACGGTGACCTCACCGGTCGGGGTCGCAGCCTTCTTCTTCTGCCCGCCCGCGGGACCAACGGTCACGTCCAGCTTGAACGTGTCCCCACGGACAACCGACGCCGGCGCGGCCTTCGCGTGGACCTTGACGGCGTTCGGGCCGGAGGGCACCTTGAACGACGCCGCAGCCTCCGACGCCTCCAGGTAGTCGAAGCCGAGGTACTCGGCCTTGACCGTCCGGGTACCCGCAGCCAGACCCGCCGGCAGCGTGACCGTGGCCGCGCCGTCCTTCAGGTAGGCGAGCTTCGACCACGAGCCGACGCTGAACCGCACCTGGCCGCCGGTCTCGAACCCGTCAGCTGCCTCGACCGTGGCGGTGGCCGTGGTCGTCTGGGCCCCGCTCGCGTACGGCTCGACAGCCACCTTGGTGGTGGTCTTGACGTCGCTGTTCGGGATCTCGCGGATGTCGTTCCACTCGCGGACGGTGATCGGGATCACGGTGCCGTGACGCGGACGGGTCACGCCCGCGTTGGTCATCGTGAGCGCCTTGGTGTTCCAGGTCGGAGCCTCAATGTCCTCGTGGCACGCGGCCTGGTACCCACCACCGTTCGTGTACCGGTCACCCCAGAGGTAGAACTGGCCGGGGCAGGCGGTGTCACCAGGGTTGGCCTGGAAGATGACCGGCCCCTCGTAGCCCTGGTTGGGGTCCCACGTCGTGCGCCCCAGGGCCGGAGCGAGCAACTGCCAGCTGTTGACGTCGCTGTCCAGGAAGTCGGTGTGCTTCTCCGAGAAGATGTCCGAGCCCCGGTTGCCGGCCTCGTTCTTGGTCACGCGGTAGTAGTAGTCGCCGACCTTGATCGCGGTCGTGTCGATCCGCGACAGCGGGGCCGGGTCCTGCTGGACCTGGGGAGCGGAGAACGTCTGGAAGTCGCGCGTCGTGGCGTACCACATCTGCGCGTTCCCCTGACCGGTGCGGTTCACCGGGTTGTCCCACAGCGACTGGGCCCAGAACACGGCGTACGCGCCGATTTCTTCGACCCACAGCGACTCGGGTGCGAAGGCGTTGCCCGCGTCGTCGGGCGCGACCTTCACGTGCCGCTGAGGAGTCCAGTTGACGAGGTCGTTCGACTCGAACACCTCGATGTACTGGGTGTCGTTGATGGCGTATCCGCCCTGGTCGTACCAGTTCAGGTCGGTGGCGATCATGTAGAACGTGTCGCCGTCGGGTGAACGGACGATGTGCGGGTCACGCAGGCCCTGGTCGCCCTGCTGAGAGATGAGCGACGGCCAGCCTCCGGTCAGGCCGGTCCAGTCCAGAGCGGTGTTTCCGTTGGACGTCGCGAACATGATCTGCTCGCCGTCGGCGATTCCCTCGCCCTTGAAGTACCCCATGAAGTACCGCTCGTACTCCTCGGAACGGGGCATGGCCTTGATGGTCACCGGGAACGACTTCGTCTGGGAGGACGATCCCTTGGTGATGGTCGCCGTCAGGGTGGCGTCCACGTTCGGATGGCCGAAGGCCGGGCGGGTCACCTCACCCGTCGGGCTGACGAGGTCGGTGGTCGACTTCCAGGTGATCGTGGACCCGAACTCGCCGGTGGCCGAAAGGTCGATGTTCCCGCGCACGTCGTCGGTGGCGTACAGGTTCAGGTCGTACGTGTCACGGTCGACCGCCTGCGCGTCGTCGAACTCGGCCTTCACCACGATGGGGATCTCCCGGGTGGCGACCTCCTCGGCGCCCTTGCGGAGAGTCGCCGTGAGGGTGGCTGTCGCGTCGGGCTGCCCCTTCGCGGGCCGGGTGATCTTGCCGGTCACCGCGACCTTGCGTGCGCTGTTGAGGGCCGGCGGGGTGTAGACCTCGACGACCGACGGGTCCGAACTCGTCCACGTGATGGCCGAGCCCGCCTTGGAGCCCACCTTGGGCAGGACGATGTCGTGGACGATCGCGCTGGTCAGGCCGAGGTCGATGGCCTCGGCGTCGGCGCGAACGCCGTTGGAGACGGTCCTGTCCGCCAGGGCGAGTGTCTCGTCGAGGCTCACTGCCCGGTCGTAGACCCGGAAGTCCCGGAGCGTTCCGCGGAACGAGTAGTGGCCCGAGTTCTGGGAGCGAGCGAGGAAGTTGCAGTTGGTCCCCGCGGCGTTCACCGACGGCGGCGTGGTCAGGTTCGCCGACGTGGCGTGCAGTACGCCGTCGAGGTAGAGCCTGCCGGTCCAGCTCGTACCGTTCTCGTTCAGCGACTGGGTGTAGGTGACGTGCGTCCACGCCCCCTCGTGCATGCGGACCCGGTTCTGCTGGAGGTTCGTCGAACCCACCGCGACGCGGAACCGCTGGGTGTTCGACGCGAAGATGGAGCCCTGGGCGCCGGTGTCGACGTCGCACGAGCCGGACTTCCGGCCGAGGCTCCACATCTGGTGCTCGCCGACGTTCGCCGGGTCGATCCACACGTCGTAGTCGACGGTGAAGTTCGACATGCCGGCGGTGAGGTCGTTCGGCAGTGCCACGTACGCACCGTCGAGGGCGCTCGCGTAGGAGTCGGGGTTGAACCTGACCCCTTCGCCGGTCAAGGTCGCCTTCTCCGGATTCACGAGCGTGGCGTTCGCCGCCGAGCCCGCGCTACCCGAGTTGACCAGGGTCGTCCCACTGGTCTCGTTGAGGGCGAAGTGGTGCACCAGACCCTTGTTGAGCTCCGCCTCGGCAGCGTACGAGGGCGTCGCTACGAACGAGACCGAGAGAAGCCCACCCAGTGCCAGGCCGGCGACACCTCTGCTCTTCCGACTCAGCCTGTGACGTGACCTTTGCTGTTGCAATCTCAATTGATACTCCTTGATTGGCGCCAAACTCGAAAGTGGATGCCGTTGTTAACGTTAACAACGGCAGGATGCAAGGTCAACAGCCGATGCGTCGCGGTCCGAGGTCGTGGAAGTCGCGCCGCCGGCTGGGGATTCCGTCTTTCGCACCTAGGCGGCGGTTACGGCGCCAACCAGGGCGTAGTCAGGCAATATGTCGAAGTCGGTTTGACCCGAACGAATGGCAAAAACCGCCGCAACACCCACCACCTCAACCCTGAACTTCAGCCAGGATCACGAAGGGCGGCTGGAGTGTTAGACGTAGAGGGCGGTGAACGGGGGCCAGGGGAGGTTGCGGACCACTGAGAAGGCCAGCCAGGCGACGAGGAAGCCGCCGATCACCTTGGGGCTGACCCGCAACTCGGGCAGGCGCCAGCCGAACGCCTGCCTGCCGGCCCAGACGACGAAGAAGTACGCCAGGAAGGGCAGCGCGAAGACGAAGAGGAAGTGGTGCCGGGCAGCGGCGGGCAGGTCGGCGTGCAGCACGTACCAGAGGGCGCGGGTGCCGCCGCAGCCCGGGCAGTCCAGCCCGGTGGTGAACTTGAGCAGGCAGGACGGCAACGCGTCCGGGGCCGAGCGGGTGGGGTCGCTGAGCAGCGTGTAGCCGATGCCGGCGGCGACGCAGCCGAGCGCGGCCAGCGGCACCACCCAGCGCGGCGTACGAGCGTGCATCCGCGTCACGAACCGGGTCAGCCGGTCCGGCTCGGCCACCGAGTAACCCGCCGGGGAGGCGGTCGGCTCCTCGGTCGGCGGGTGCGGCTGGGCAGCCGGTCGGTCAACGCTCGTCACGAAACTCACCGTACACCGGCTACCCCGGTCAGCGCGGCGGCCAGCGGGGCCGCGAGGTCACCGGCGACCGGCGGCGCCACCGCGTCCAGGCCGAGCCAGCCGGCCAGCCGATACAGCTCGGCGGCGAGCGCCAACGAGGTCTCCCCCGGGTCGACGCCCGGCTCCACCCAGGCGGCCGGCACCAGCAGCACCCCGGCCTTGCGGTCGGCCTTCAGGTCGACCCGGGCGGTGAACCGCTCACCCTGCCGGAACGGCAGCACGTAGTAGCCGTACACCCGTTTGGGGGCCGGGACGTAGATCTCGATCCGGTAGCTGAGGTCGAACAGCCGCTCGGCGCGGCCGCGTTCCCAGACCAGCGGGTCGAACGGGCTGACCAGCGTGTTGCCCCGGACCCAGCGCGGCAGCCGGGCCTGCGCGTGCAGCCAGGCCGGCTGTCGCCAGCCCGCCACCGTCACCGGCCGCAACTCCCCCGCCTCGACCAGTTCGGCGATGGCCTGCCGGGCCCCGGCCACCGGCAGCCGGAAGTAGTCGCGCAGCTCCGGCTCCGCGGCCACCCCCAGCGACCGCGCGGCGACGCCGACCAGGGTGCGGTACGCGTCGGCGTCACTCGGCGTGGGTGCGTCGAGCACCGCCGCCGGCAACACCCGCTCGGGCAGGTCGTAGCGGCGGGCGAACGAGTTGGTGCGCTCCGCCGCGCAGACCTCGCCGGCCCAGAAGAGATATTCCAGCGCCTGCTTCACCGCCGACCAGTTCCACCCCCAGTTGCCGGTCTGTCGGGGCGCGTCGTGCTCGATCTCGGCCACCGTCAGCGGGCCTCGGGCGGCCACCTCGTCGCGGACCCAGGCGACCAGCTCGGGTTGCTCGCGGACGATGCGGCGCATCGCGCCCCAGGCGTCGGTGTGCGCCCGGGCCATCCGCCAGCGCAGCGCCGGGTGCAGGCCCACCGGCACCAGCGACGCCTCGTGGCCCCAGTATTCGACCAGGTCCCGTGGGTGCCGGTAGGCGGCCGAGTCGAGCAGCGCGGTCGGGTAGGGCCCGAGCCGGCTGTAGAGCGGAAGGTAGTGCGCGCGTTGCAGCACGTTGACCGAATCCATCTGGATCAGCCCGACCCGGTCGAGCACCCGGCGCAGGTGCCGGCGGGTGGGCGCCCCGGCGGGCGCGGGGTCGGCGAAGCCCTGGGCGGCCAGCGCGATCCGCCGGGCCTGGGCGAGCGAGAGCGATTCCGGTACGGCCATCGCGAGGCAGGCTACGTCAGCCGTACGACATCGTCGGTCGGTCGCCCGACCTGGTCGAGTTGCGCTGCACCCGATGGCTCGACGGGTGCAGCCGGCCGCCGGCCGGGCGGGATCGACCGTCGCACCGGCAGGAAGGCCAGCAGCGCCAGACTGATCCAGACGTACGTGTTGCTGAACAGGAAACCGTCGACCCCGCTGAAGTCCTCCTCCCACGCCCAGACGATGCGGCTGATCAGGAAGGCGTACGCGATGGTGGTGGCGACCAGCAGGGTCCGACGCCGGCGGCTGCCCGGCGGCGCGGCCATGCCGTGGTCGACCAGCAGGATCAACCCCGGCAGCAGCCAGACCAGGTGGTGCACCCAGGTGACCGGGCTGACCAGGCACATCACCGTGCCGGTCAGGGCCAGGCCGGCGGCGGAGTCCCCGGCGGACGCGGCGGCGCGGGACCGCCACACCCACAGCGCCGCCGTCGCGGCGACCAGTGCCAGCCAGGCCACCGTGCTGGGGCTGGTCGGGTCGAGCCGGGCCACCACGCCGCGCAGCGACTGGTTGGAGATGAAGGCGAGTTCACCGACCCGGTCGGTGTTCCACAGGGCGGTGGTCCAGAACTCCCGGGACGCGTCCGGGAAGAGCCCGGCGGCGAGCACGGTCGCCCCGGTCGCGGTGCCGACGGCGGTGACCGCCGCCCGAACGCGCCCGGTGACCAGCAGGTACACGATGAAGATGCCCGGAGTCAGCTTGATCGCGGTGGCCAGGCCGATGCCGATTCCGGTCCACCGGCTGCCGCCCGGCAGCAGCCGCAGCAGGTCCACCGCGACCAGGAACAGCAGCAGGGTGTTGACCTGGCCGAAGTTGATGGTCTCGCGCATCGGCTCGAACGCGGCGGCGAGGCAGAGCGCCACCGCGAAGGCGAACCAACGGGGCCAGCCGGCCCGCCGCGACACCGGGTCGAGCAGCCACCAGATCACCACCGCGCTGGTGGCCACCCCGGCGGCCACGCTCACCACGATCGCCGGATGCCACGCCAGGTACGCCATCGGCAGCATCACCAGCGCGGCGAACGGCGGATAGGTGAAGCCGTACTGGGTGCCGGGCCGCAGGTAGTCGTAGATCTCCCCACCGTCGTGCGCCCACCACACCAGCGCGCCCCGGTAGACCTGGAGGTCGAAGAAGCCGTGCCGGACCGCCGCCACGGAGAGGAACGCGGCCACCGCGACGGCGAGCGCGACCACCGTGACGGTCTGCCCAATGGTCTGCCTGGCACCCTGCGCCAACGTCGCCTCCCTCACCCTGCGTAGGCTGTCGTCTCATGGCTGCAGGGTTTGTCCGCCCGGCGCGTCCGGAGGACGTCGCCGAGATCGCCCGCATCCAGCTCGCCACCTGGCGGGCCGCCTACCGGCGGCTGCTGCCCCGGCACGTGCTGGACAACCTCGACGAGGGGTGGCTCGCCCAGCGCTGGGACGCCGCAGTGCGCCAGCCGCCCGGCGACACGCACCAGGTGCTGGTCGCCGTCGAACAGGCCGCGCAATCGTATCTGGTGGGTTTCGCCGCCTCCGGTCCGGCCGACGCGGAGGCGCTGGCCCCGAACGAGCCGGCCGACGCCCTCGGCCCGGGCGTGGTGGCGGTGACGGATCTGTTGGTCGAGCCACGGTGGGGCCGGCGTGGGCACGGCAGTCGGCTGCTCGCGGCCAGCGTCGACCTGTGGCGGGAGTCCGGCTTCGAGCAGGCGGTGGCCTGGGTGTTCGAGGGCGACCAGGCGTCCCGCAAGTTCCTCACCGCCGCCGGTTGGGAGCCCGACGGTGCGGGACGTGCGCTGGACGTCGACGACATGC
Source organism: Micromonospora sonchi (assembly GCF_014646235.1). GTDB lineage: Bacteria > Actinomycetota > Actinomycetes > Mycobacteriales > Micromonosporaceae > Micromonospora > Micromonospora sonchi. The sequence goes on from NZ_BMNB01000008.1 coordinate 30,838, forward strand.
TGGTGCCCCAACTGCGCCTGCACGTCGCGGTCCCCACCGAGCCGACCGAGGCCGGCTGACCGGCCCCGGTCGGCGACCGCTCAGTCGAGCAGCGGGTCCAGGCCGACGGTGAGGCCAGGACGGTCGCCCACCGCGCGAACCGCGAGCAGCACGCCGGGCATGAACGAGACCCGGTCGTACGAGTCGTGCCGGATGGTCAGGGTCTCGCCGGTGGTGCCGAAGAGCACCTCCTGATGGGCGACCAGCCCGGTGGCCCGGACCGCGTGCACGCGCACCCCGTCGATGTCGGCGCCCCGGGCGCCGGCGACCTCGTCCTTCGTGGCGTCCGGGGCGGGGCCGAGGCCGGCCTCGGCGCGGGCGGCGGCGATCAGGCGGGCGGTGTGGGTGGCGGTGCCGCTGGGCGCGTCGAGCTTGCGCGGGTGGTGCTGCTCGACGATCTCGACCGACTCGAAATGCCGGGCGGCGCGGGCGGCGAACTGCATCATCAGCACCGCGCCGATGCCGAAGTTCGGGGCGATCACCATGCCCAGCCCGGGCCGGTCGGCGAGCCAGCCACGCACCTGCTCCAGCCGCTGCTCAGTGAAGCCGGTGGTGCCGACCACCACGTGGATGCCCTGGTCGACACACCAGCGCAGGTTGTCCATGACGACATCCGGGGTGGTGAAATCGACGACCACCTGCGCGCCGGCCGCCGACAGCTCATCCAACGAATCGCCCTGGTCGACTGCCGCCGCCAACTCCATGTCGGTGGCCGCGTCGACGGCCCTGCACACCTCGGCGCCCATCCGTCCACGGGCACCCAGCACGCCGACCCGGATCGGCTCGGCCGCACCCTTTTCCTGCTCGTCAGTCACGCGCCACAACCTATCCCAACCGGGCGGAGGTCAGGCGGTGAAGTCGGACTCGCCGAACGGGCCGACCACGGCCAGCGACATCGGCCGGGCCAGCAGGTCGGCGGCGAGGGTGTTGACCTCGTCCAGGGTGACCGCGTCGACCCGGGCGAGCAGTTCGTCGACCGGCATCAGGTGGCCGTGGAGCAGCTCGCCCTTGGCCAGCCGGCTCATCCGCGAGCCGGTGTCCTCCAGCCCGAGGACGAACGAGCCCTTGCTCATCCCCTTGCCCCGGGCGAGTTCGGCCTCGGTGATGCCGTGTTCGGCGGTGCGCGCCAGTTCGGTACGGGTCAGCTCCAGCACCTCGCCGATCCGGGTCGGGGCGCAGCCGGCGTAGACGCCGAAAAGGCCGCTGTCGGCGTACTGGCTTGCGTAGGAGTAGACCGAGTAGGCCAGGCCGCGGCGCTCGCGGATCTCCTGGAACAGCCGGCTCGACATGCCGCCGCCGAGGACGTTGTTCAGCACACCCAGGGCGAAGCGGCGCTCGTCGAGCCGGTCGATGCCGGGGCAGCCGAGCACAACGTGCGCCTGCTCGGTCTCCTTCGGCTCGACGACCGTGGTGGCGGCCCGGGTGCGTACCGCCGGGGTGGCCGGCCGGTACGGCGCCGGCTCGGCGGGATCGGTGTCCAGCGGGCTGCCGTGCATCGCCTGACGGACCAGCCGGACCACGGTCGCGTGGTCGAGGTTGCCGGCGGCGGCGATGAGGATCTGCGGTGCCACGTAGCGGCGTCGGTAGAAGCTCTGGATCTGGCGGCGGGTCATCGGGGTGATCGTCTCGACGGTGCCGGAGATCAGCCGACCCAGCGGGTGGTTGCCGTAGACGGACCGGGCGAAGAGGTCGTGCACCTCGTCGCCGGGCTCGTCGTCGTACATGGCGATCTCCTCGAGGATCACACCACGCTCGGTCTCCACGTCCGCCGGCTCCAGCGTCGAGTCGGCCACCAGGTCGCACATCACGTCGATGGCCAGCGGCAGGTCCTCGTCCAGCACCCGGGCGTAGTAGCAGGTGTACTCCTTCGTGGTGAAGGCGTTGGTCTCCCCGCCGACCGCCTCGATCGCCGAGGAGATCTCCATCGCGCCCCGTTTGTGGGTGCCCTTGAAGAGCAGGTGCTCCAGGAAGTGCGCGGCGCCGGCCTGCGTCCCGGTCTCGTCCCGCGAGCCGACCGCCACCCAGATGCCGAACGAGACGCTGCGCATCGCCGGGATCGCCTCGGTCAGCACGCGCAGCCCGCTGGGCAGCACCGTGCGGCGCACCGTACCGCCCAGCGGGTCGTCGCTCAGCGTCCTGGTCACCGCCCGGCTCGCGCCGCCGGCGGACCTGGAGGTCGCGGTGGCGTGCCGGCTCGCGCCGGGCAGCATCACCCCCCGTCGATCCGCCGGGAAGGACGACGGCCGGGTCCGATTCACGGGAACCTGCTTCCAGTTGGACGAGGGGTGGTTGGGCGCAAACCGGCCGGGCGACGTGGTCGCCCGGCCGGTCAGCGGATCAGTACGGCTGATCGGGGATCAGCTGTGCCGGGTGCGGCGCCGCGGGCGGGAGTCGCCGCCGTCCTCGCCGCCCTCGCCCCGCTCCGGGCCACGGCCGCCCCGGTCGCCACCGCGCTCGCGGTCGCCCCGGTCCCGTGGAGCCCGGTCACCCCGGTCCCGGCCGGCCGGCCGCTCGCCGCCGGCCTCGCCGCTGGCCTCGGCGGCGGGAGCTGGCGCCTCGGCGCCCTCCGGGCGGACCTTGTCCAGGTAGATCTTGCCGCGCTGGTCGATGTCGGCGATCTCGACCTCGACCCTGTCGCCGACGTTGAGGAAGTCCTCGACCTTCTCGACCCGCTTGCCGTCGCCCACCTTGGAGATGTGCAGCAGGCCGTCGCGGCCGGGCAGCAGCGAGACGAACGCGCCGAACGGCGCGGTCTTGACCACGGTGCCGAGGAAGCGGTCGCCGACCTTGGGCAGGGTCGGGTTGGCGATCGCGTTGATCCGCTCGACGGCGGCCTGCGCCGACGGGCCGTTGGTGGCGCCGACGTAGATGGTGCCGTCGTCCTCGATGGAGATCTCGGCGCCGGTCTCGTCCTGGATGGCGTTGATGGTCTGGCCCTTCGGGCCGATCACCATGCCGATCTTGTCGACCGGGATCTTCACGGTGGTGACCCGCGGTGCGTAGTCGGACATCTCGGCCGGTGCCTCGATCGCCCGCTGCATCACGTCGAGGATGGTCTGCCGGGCCTCGTGGGCCTGCTGCAGCGCGGCGGCCAGCACGTCGGACGGGATGCCGTCGAGCTTGGTGTCGAGCTGCAACGCGGTGACGAAGTCGGGGGTGCCGGCGACCTTGAAGTCCATGTCGCCGAACGCGTCCTCGGCACCGAGGATGTCGGTGAGCGTCACGTACTGGGTCTTGCCGTCGACCTCGTCGGAGATGAGGCCCATGGCGATGCCGGCCACCGGCGCCTTCAGCGGCACGCCGGCGGAGAGCAGGCCCAGCGTCGAGGCGCAGACCGAGCCCATCGAGGTGGAGCCGTTGGAGCTGAGCGCCTCGGAGACCTGCCGGATGGCGTACGGGAATTCCTCCCGCGAGGGCAGCACCGGAATCAGCGCCCGCTCGGCCAGCGCGCCGTGCCCGATCTCGCGGCGCTTCGGCGAGCCGACCCGGCCGGTCTCACCGGTCGAGTACGGCGGGAAGTTGTAGTTGTGCATGTAGCGCTTGGACTTCTCCGGGGAGAGGGTGTCCAGGGCCTGCTCCATGCGCAGCATGTTGAGCGTGGTGACGCCGAGGATCTGGGTCTCGCCGCGCTCGAACAGCGCCGAGCCGTGCACCCGGGGCAGCACGCCGACCTCGGCGGTCAGCGTGCGGATGTCACGCGGACCACGACCGTCGATGCGGACCTGCTCGCGCAGCACCCGGCTGCGTACCTCGGACTTGGTCAGCGAACGGAAGGCCGCGCTGAGCTCCTTCTCCCGGCCCTCGAAACGCGGGCCGACCTCCTCCAGCACGCGGGCCTTCACCGCGTCCAGGGCCTCCTCGCGGTCCGCCTTGCCGGCGATCTGCAGGGCCTCGGCGACGTCGGCGCGGGCGAACCCGGCCACCGCGTCGTACGCGTCATCCTGGTAGTCAAGGAAGACCGGGAACTCGGCGACTGGCTTGGCGGCCACCTCGGCCAGCTCGCTCTGTGCCCGGCACAGCTCGCGAATGGCCGGCTTGGCGGCCTCCAGACCGCTGGCCACGACCTCCTCGGTCGGCGCGGCGGCACCGCCGGCGACCAGCTTGACGGTGTGCTCGGTGGCCTCCGCCTCGACCATCATGATCGCGACGTCGCCGTCGGGCAGCGAACGGCCGGCCACGACCATGTCGAAGGTGGCCCGCTCCAGCTCCTCGTGGGTCGGGAAGGCGACCCACTGGCCGTCGACGTGGGCCACCCGGGTGGCCCCGATCGGGCCGGAGAACGGCAGGCCGGAGAGCTTGGTCGACATCGAGGCGGCGTTGATCGCCACCACGTCGTACGGGTGCTGCGGGTCGAGCGCGAGGATGGTCTCGACGACCTGCACCTCGTTGCGCAGGCCCTTGACGAACGACGGGCGCAGCGGCCGGTCGATCAGGCGGCAGGTGAGGATGGCCTCCTCGCTGGGCCGACCCTCGCGGCGGAAGAACGAGCCGGGAATGCGCCCGGCAGCGTACATCCGCTCCTCCACGTCGACGGTCAGCGGGAAGAAGTCGAACTGCTCCTTCGGCTGCTTGCCGACGGTGGTGGCGGAGAGGACGACCGTCTCGCCGAGCTGGGCGACGACGGAACCGGCGGCCTGCCGGGCCAGCCGGCCGGTGGAGAAGGTGATCTCACGGGTGCCGAACGACCCGTTGTCGATCACGGCGGTGCGGGATTCGGTGCCGAGTCTGGTCTCGGTCATGTGCTGTCGTACTCCTTCGCATCGGGGGCCACGATGCGGGAGCTGTGCGGACGGCCGGTCTTCGATCGAAGCGCCCGGGGCCGGCGGCGTGCTGCCGCGCTGCCCGGGGGCCACTACCGGAGACCGGTACGCCGACGGCTCCCTGTCTGGGTGGTCGCGGCCCGTGTCTCGAGGTGGGACGCCGGGGGAGCGGCCGGGCTGGCCACTCCCCCGCTCACGTCACCGGCGCAGGCCGAGCCGCTCGATGAGCGACCGGTAGCGGTTGATGTCCTTCTTCTGGACGTAGCTGAGCAGCCGGCGGCGACGGCCGACCAGCAGCAGCAGCCCACGGCGGCTGTGGTGGTCGTGCTTGTGCGCCTTCAGGTGCTCGGTGAGGTCGGCGATCCGCTTGGTGAGGATCGCGACCTGCACCTCGGGCGAACCGGTGTCGCCCTCGACGGTCGCGTACTCCTCGCGGATCTTGGCCTTGGTCTGCTGGTCGAGCGCCATGTTCTCCCTGTTTCGATGGATTGTCTTGATGCGGTCCGTCGAGCCGGGCCACAGCACCGGCGACGGACGGTCCTCGCACCCGCGGCGTCGAGCAGGCATGCGAGGCCCCACGTCGGTCAGCCGACGTCCTCCCCACGGTACACCACCTCGTCCGGAACTTCCGGACAAGCCCCTCGGGCCAGTGCTTGGCGGGTCCGCTCCACATCCTCGGTGATCTGCGCCACCAGTGGCTCGATCGAGTCGAAGCGGATCTGGCCGCGCAGGTGCGCCACGAAGTCCAGGGCGAGCCACTCGCCGTACAGGTCGCCGTCGAAGTCCAGGGCGTACGCCTCGACCCGGCGCTCCCTTCCGGAAAAGGTCGGATTCGTGCCGATCGAGACGGCCGCGGCGAGGGTCCGCCGCTGACCCCGGCGGACCATCCGGGCGGCGTAGATGCCGTCGGCGGGGATCGCCGCGTAGCGGCGGCAGCGCAGGTTGGCGGTCGGAAAGCCCAACTCTCGGCCGCGCTGGTCGCCCCGGACCACCACCCCTTCCAGCCGATGCGGGCGGCCCAGCGCGGCGGCCGCCGCCGTCACGTCACCGGCATCGACGCAGGAACGGATGTACGTGGAGGAGAAGACGGTGCCGGACCCGGCCACCAGCGGGGCGCCCTCGACGGCGAAGCCGAACGTGCGGCCGAGCCGCTCCAGCAGGGCGACATCCCCCGCCGCCCGGTGCCCGAACCGGAAGTTGTCGCCCACCACCACCAGCGCGGCGTGCAGGTGCTCGACCAGCACGTCGTGCACGAACGCCTCGGCGGGCAGCCGGGAGAACTCCGGGGTGAAGGGAACCACGCAGAGCACGTCCACACCGAGCGCCTCGATCAACTCCGCCTTGCGCGCCGGTTCGGTGAGCACCGCCGGGTGCGAGCCGGGCCGGACCACCTCGGCCGGGTGCGGGTCGAAGGTGACCACCACCGACTGCACGCCCAGTTCGCGGGCCCGGGTCACGGCGTGCCCGATGGTGGCCTGATGCCCCTTGTGGACGCCGTCGAAGACCCCGATGGTGACGACCGACCGCCCCCAGCCACCGGGTGCCGCGTCGTACCCCCGCCACCGCTGCATGCTCTTCCTCTCCTGTCGTCCCGCCGGCCGTCGGGGCTGCCGTCAGGCCGGGGCCAGCACGATCTCCGCGCGGGCCCGGCCGGCCCGCTCGCTGACGATAGCGATCAGCCCGCCGGCCGGATCGAAGACCGCGTACGGCCCGGGAAGGCCGACCGGGTCGAGCGGCCCGCCGTGGGACAGCACCTTCGCCTCGTCCGCGCTGGCGTCCCGGCGCGGGAAGAACCGTTGCGCCGCGACGGCGAGGGGCAGGTCGACCAGATCGGGCGCCCGCCGCTCCAGTTCGTCGAGGGTGACGGCCTCCGCCAGCCGGAAGCCGCCCACGGCGGTGCGCCGCAGCGCGGTCAGGTGCCCACCCACACCGAGCGCGCGGCCCGCGTCCCGGGCGATCGCCCGGATGTACGTGCCGGTGGAGCAGGCCACGTCGATGTCGACGTCCACCACGTCGGGCTGCTCGCGCCGGATCGCCAACACCTCCAGCCGGGAGACGGTGACCCGGCGGGCCGGCAGTTCGACGTTCTCCCCCTCGCGGACCCGCTTGTACGCGCGCTGCCCATCGATCTTGATCGCGCTCACCGAGCTCGGCACCTGGTCGATCTCCCCGGTCAGCGCGACCAGCGCCGACCGGACCGCGTCCTCGGTGAGCCCACCGGCAGGCGTGGTGGAGATCACGTCACCCTCGGCGTCGTCGGTGACGGTGGCCTGGCCGAGCCGGATGGTGGCGCTGTAGCTCTTGTCCGCACCGATCACGTATGTCAGCAGGCGGGTGGCCCGGCCCACGCCGATCACCAGCACCCCGGTGGCCATCGGGTCGAGGGTGCCGCCGTGCCCGACCCGGCGGGTACGCGCGAGTCGACGGACCCGCGCCACGACGTCGTGCGACGTCACGCCGCCGGGCTTGTCCACCACGATCAGACCGTCTCCGCTCACGACGTGCAAGCCTGCCAGACCGTTTCCGACCGTTGAGCACCGCCACGGCCGACGGCGAAACGGGATGCGCCTCGTGGTGGTCGCCTGCGACGATGGACCACCGGTGCGGGCCCCTCCACAACCAGGTCTGATCACAGGTTGGCGCCGCCGACGCGGGACTCGGTGCGGACCGCGCCGGTCACCGCCCAGGCGCCGGTGCGCAGCCGCAGCAGCAGGGCCACCAGGCGGATCACGATGAACAGCATCAGGCCGGCCCAGATACCGCCCAGGCCCAGATCGAAGGCGTGGGCGAGCCAGATCGCCGGCAGGAATCCGCCCAGCGCGCCGGCCATCGTGAGGTTGCGCAGGTAACGGATGTCACCCGCGCCGATCAGCACCCCGTCGAGCGCGAACACCACCCCGGCCAGCGGCAGCATCGCGACGAACCAGGGCCAGGCGACCAACGCCTGCTGATGTACCGCGGAGTCGGAGCTGAACCAGGTCGGTACGACTCCGGCACCGACCGCCGCCAACACGGCGAACGCCGCGCCGCAGGCCGCGCCGAGCCGGCCGATACGCCGGGCCAGCGCGCGGGCTCCCACCGCATCGTCGGCCCCGAGCGCGGCCCCGACCAGCGCCTGCGCGGCGATGGCCAGCGCGTCGAGTACCAGCGCCGCGAAGAACCAGAGCTGCACGGCGATCTGGTGCGCACCGACCGCAGCGGCACCGAACCGAGCGGCGACCGCCGTGGCGGACAGGAAGCTGGCCTGGAAGGCCACCCCCCGGATGAGCAGATCGCGGCTGAGGACCAGTTGCTGGCCGATGACCCGGGGGCGGGGGCGAAGCGCCACCCGTTCGGCCACCAGCGCGGCGGCGAAGAGCACTCCGGAGAGGGTCTGCGCGATGACGTTCGCCACCGCGGAGCCGATCAGCCCCATGCCCACCGGATAGACCAGCACCGGGCACAGCACCGCGGAGAGCAGGTTGGGGCCGACCACGAAGAGCAGTGGACGGCGGGTGTTCTGCACTCCGCGCAGCCAGCCGTTCCCGGCGGCGGCGAGCAGCAGCCCCGGAGCACCGAACGCGGCGATCCGCAGCCACTCGGCGGCGGCGAGGCCGATCTCGCCGCCCCCGGCCAGAGCACCGGCCAGGGCGCCACCGCCGAACTGCATGCCGATCACGACCAGCACGCCGACACCGAGGGCCAGCCAGGAGGACTGCACGCCCTCGGCCACGGCGGCGGCGCGGTCACCCGCGCCGAAGCGACGGGCCGCCCGTCCGGTCGTGCCGTACGCGACCACGGTGCCCAGCCAGGCGGTCAGGGTCATCACCGTGCCACCGACGGCCACGGCGGCCAACGGGACCCGGCCCAGATGGCCGACGACCGCGGTGTCGACCAGGACGTAGAGCGGCTCGGCGGCCAGGACCACGAGGGCCGGCAGGGCGAGCGCGGCGATCCGACCGGGCGAGGCGACCCGGTCGACGGCGGCGGTGGGCTGGCTCATCGCCGCCGATGGTGACACGCGAGCGGTAAGGGGAGCAAGCTGATGCGCTACTTACCCGTCGAAGGCTCGCGTCGCTCGTTCAGCCGAGGCTCGCGTCGCTCGTTCAGCCGAGGCTCGCGTCGCTCGTCAACGTGAAGGAAGGGACAAAGCCGGCGGCGCGGACCGGGTTGGTCGGATGGCCGGCGCAATGCCGTACGCGCTCCGACAGCTCGACGTCACCGCCGACCGGTCACGGTCACTGACGGGTGTCCATGGAGGTCTGCAGGGCCCGGCGGGCCTGCTCACGGGCCTCGTCGGTCGGCTCCGGCTTGGGCTTGGCGGACATGGTGGACCCCTTTCCAGGGCGCGCGGCGGCACGTCACGGGCGGTGTTTCGACGGATGCCCGGAACCTGCTCAGGGGTCGCCGGAGCGATGGCTGGGCGGCGTGGGTGACCCGGATCGGTCGCCCCCTGGAGAGAAGCAGCGCCCAGGTATGGCTCCGCTCCTGACCTGTATCAAAGCAACGTCGGCCGATTCCCAAGCTATCGTTCAGGTCCACATGGTGCGCGCCGTTCCCGCCATCTGGACAAATCTGGTATCGGTCACCGGGCCAGGAAGTGCCAGCCCACCCACCACCAGAAACCGAACATCCCGATCCGTCCGACCGGCACCGGGCCGACCTCGTACCGCAGCACGTAGGCGCAGACCTCGCCCAGGGTCGGGATCCGCGAGCCCTCCCGCCGGGCCAACCACTCGACCAGACCGAACAGCGCCAACCCGACCAGGAAACCGCCGATCGCCAGTGCCCGCATCATCGCCGCACCAGCCCCCAGAACGCCGACAGCCACACCAACCAGGCCGCAGAGCGGACCAGCCGGTCCTCCAGCAACGGATCGGCCAGCCGCGAGAAGGTGGGGAAATCGTCACCGGCCGACGCGAAGAAGGTGGCCCCCTCGAAGATCCCGAACACCAGCACCGGGAGGGTCCACCAGACCGCACCCGAGCTCAGCCGTCGCGGCGCCGGACGGCGCGGCACCCGGTTGCTCAGTCCGAGCCAGATGAGCACCCCACCGGTGCCGAACACGTAGAGGTTCGCCTCGGTGGAGAAGGACGAAAAGCGTCCCCCGACCAGGGAGAGGGCGACGAGCACCGGTACACAGACAACCGGACGCTCCCAGGTGCGGGGTGCCTCGACGGTCAGATCGTGGGGCTGCTCCATCATCCGATTGTCCCCGTCCTGCGCCACCGCGGAAACGGCAACACCCGCGGCGACGGCCAGTGATGTCAGCCGCGCCGGTCGGCGCCACCACCCGGGGCGGGCACCGCCAGCTCGACCCGGATTCGCTCGACCACCTCGTCGACGGTGCCCCGACCGGTGAATCCGGCGGCGAGCCGATGCCCGCCACCGCCCAACGCGACGGCCACCCGGCTGACGTCCGTCGCCCCCTTGCTGCGCAGGGAGACCGCCCACTCCCGCGGACCGGTCTGTTTGACGACGCAGCTCACGTCCGCCTCGGCGGTGCACCGCACCGGGTCGATCAGGGCCTCCAGCACGTACGGTCGCTGCTCGTGCCGGGCCAGGTCGTCCAGGGTCGCGTACGTCCACACCAGGCCGTGCCCGGTGGCGGCCTCGGGCTCCAGCCGAGCCCGGCCGAGCACCTCGCCGAAGAGGCGTACCGCCCCGAACGGGCGGCTGTCGAAGACCCGCCGGGAAATGTCGCCCGGCCGGATCCCGGTGGCCAGCAGACGGGCCGCCATCTCGTGCACCGCCGGGGTGGTGGCGTCGAACCGGAACGAGCCGGTGTCCGTGCTCAAGGCCACGTACAGACATTCGGCGATGCCGGCGTCCAGCGCCACCCCGAGCCGGGCCAGTAGTTCCTCGGCCACCACCGAGGTCGCCGCAGCGGCCGGATCGACCAGGTTGACGTCGCCGAAGCCGGTGTTGGAGGCGTGATGGTCCAGCACCAGCGCGGTACCCGGGCCGGCCAGCCGGTCGGCCAGCTCACCGAGGCGCGAAACGCTCGCCGCGTCGAAGCAGATGACCAGGTCCGGTGCCGGGTCGGCCGCGGCGGCCGGCACCAGCAACTCCAGACCGGGCAGGCCGCGAAACGGCTCGGGCACCTCCGGCGGGTCGGGGAAGGTCGCCTGGATCTGCCGTACGCCGAGCCGACGCAGCCCGAGCCCAAAGCCCAGCATGCTGCCCAGCGCGTCGCCGTCGGGGTTGACATGGCAGACCAGCAGCACCCGACCGTCGGGCGGCAGCCGACGCACGGCCGCCACGGCAGCGTCCCAGTCGTCGTCGGTAGGGCCGGTCACGATCGCCGGTTCCGCCTCGGTCAGGGTGCTGCCGGGGAAGGCGGTCACCGCTGCTCCCCGCCCCGGGCACCGTCGGTGTCGGTCTCCTGCGCCTCCTCGGTCTCCTCCAGCCGGTACGGCTGGGGCGCACCGGCGTACTCGGCCTTGGCGGCGAGACGTTGCACCTCGGCGTCGGCATTGCGGGCCGCGGCGAGCAGGTCGTCGATGTGCTTGACCTGGTCCTGCACGTCGTCGAGGACGAAGGTCAGGGTCGGCGAGTGGCGCAGGCCGAGCGCCTTGCCGACCGTGCTGCGCAGCATTCCCTTGGCGCTGTCCAGTGCGGCGGCGGTGCCCGCCTGGGCCGCCGCGTCGCCGAGCACGGTGTAGAACACCGTGGCGTCGCGCAGGTCGGCGGTGATCCGGGCGTCGGTGATGGTGATCATGCCGAGCCGGGGGTCCTTGATCTGGCTCCGCACCACCGACGCGACCAGTTCCCGCACCCGCTCCGCGTGCCGGCGTACCTTGGCCGGATCCGTCATCTCCGTCACCTCCACGGGCTCCCGCTACCGGCCAGGACCGGCGACGCCGACGTCACCGGAGCCAGCCGTGCCCCAACACCTCGAACCCTACCCGCGCCGCACCTTCGCGTGTGCGGGCGGCCGGCGCGCCGGCCGGTACCGGGCGGCACCGGCCGAACAGCGGCGTCGCCTGTCGTGGTCAGTCGTCCGCGCCGTACAGCCGGCGGCGCACCGACAGCAGTTCGATCTCCGGCCGCCCCGCCACCAGGCGTTCGCAGGCGTCGAGCACCTCACGGGCGTGCCCCGGCTCGGCGGCCACGACCGCCACGCCCAGCTGCGCTCGCCCGTGCAGGTCGAGCGCACCCACCTCGGCGGCCGAGACCTCGAAGCGGCGCAGTGCCGCCACGATCGGCCGTACGTACGATCTCTTGGCCTTCAGCGACCGGGAATCGCCGGGCAGCAGCAGGTCGAAGGCAGCGGTTGCGATGTACATCGTCTGCGGACACTACCCGTCCGCTCCAGACGATCAAGGGGTTTACGCCTTCCGGCGTAAACCCCTTGATCGGTATTGCCTACCGCGAGATCAGGCGCGCGCCTTCTCCCGCATCTCGAAGGTCTCGATCACGTCGCCGACCTGGACGTTGTTGAAACCACCCAGGGTCAGACCGCACTCGAAGCCCTCCCGGACCTCCGTCGCGTCGTCCTTGAACCGCTTGAGCGAGCTGATCGTGAGGTTGTCCGCCACGACCGTGCCGTCGCGCAGCAGGCGCGCCTTCGCGTTGCGCCGCATGATGCCCGACCGGACGATGCAGCCGGAGATGTTGCCGATCTTGGACGAGCGGAAGACCTCGCGGACCTCCGCACTGCCGAGCTCGACCTCCTCGTACTCCGGCTTGAGCAGGCCCTTGAGCGCCGCCTCGATCTCCTCGATGGCCTGGTAGATGATCGTGTAGTACCGGATCTCCACGCCCTCGCGGTCGGCCATCTCGCGGACCTTGCTGGAGGCCCGCACGTTGTAGCCGATGATCGTGACCGGCTCGGACGAGGCACTCGCGAGCATGATGTTGCTCTCGGTGATCGCGCCGACGCCCCGGTCGAGGACCTTGAGCTGGACCTCCTCGGGGATGTCGAGGTTGAACAGCGCGTCCTCCAGAGCCTCCACCGAACCGGAGCCATCGCCCTTGAGGATGAGGTTGAGCGACGTCTTCTCGCCCTCCTTGAGCTGCTCCATGAGCGTCTCGAGGGTGGCCCGGCCGCGGGAGTTGGCGAATGCCGCCGCCCGCCGCCGCGCCTGGCGCTGCTCGGCGATCTGCCGCACCGTGCGGTCATCCGCCGCGGCGAGGAAGGTGTCGCCCGCGCCCGGCACCGCGGTCAGACCGAGAACCATGACCGGACGTGCCGGACCAGCCTCGGTGACCTGCTTGCCGTTCTCGTCGAGCATCGCCCGGACCCGGCCGTGCGCCCCACCGGCGACGATCGAGTCGCCCGCCCGCAGGGTGCCCTTCTGCACCAGCACGGTCGCCACCGCGCCGCGGCCCTTGTCCAGGTGCGCCTCGATGGCCACACCCTGCGCCGGCCCGTCGGTCGGAGCGGTCAGCTCCAGCGACGCGTCGGCGGTGAGCAGCACCGCTTCGAGGAGGCTGTCGATGCCGATGCCCGGCTTCGCGGCCACGTTGACGAACATGGTCTCGCCGCCGTACTCCTCGGCGACCAGGCCGTACTCGGTCAGCTGCTGGCGGACCTTGTCCGGGTTGGCCTCCGGCTTGTCGACCTTGTTGACCGCGACCACGATCGGCACGTCCGCCGCCTTGGCGTGGTTGAGCGCCTCGATGGTCTGCGGCATCACGCCGTCGTCCGCCGCCACCACCAGGATCACGATGTCGGTCACCTGCGCACCACGAGCACGCATCGCGGTGAACGCCTCGTGACCCGGGGTGTCGATGAAGGTCACCGCCCGGTCCTCGCCCTCGTGCGGGACGTGGACCTGGTAGGCCCCGATGTGCTGGGTGATGCCACCGGCCTCGCCCGCCACCACGTTCGCCTTGCGGATCGCGTCGAGCAGCTTGGTCTTACCGTGGTCGACGTGACCCATGACGGTCACCACCGGAGCCCGGCTGACCAGGCGATCCTCGGTCACCTCGGCGTCGAGGTCGATGTTGAACTGCGCGAGCAGCTCGCGATCCTCGTCCTCCGGGCTGACGATCTGCACGTTGAAGCCGAGGTGCTCACCCAGCAGCAGCAGGGTTTCGTCGGAGCAGGACTGGGTCGCGGTGACCATCTCGCCCAGGTTGAACATCTCCTGGACCAGCGAACCCGGGTTGGCGTTGATCTTGTCGGCGAAATCCGACAGCGAGGCGCCACGAGAGAGCCGGATCGGCTGCCCCTGACCCCGGGGAGCACCCGAGCTCATGGTCGGGGCCGACAGGTTGTCGAACTCCTGTCTGCGCTGCTTCTTGGACTTGCGGCCACGGGTCGGCTTGCCACCCGGACGCCCGAAGGCACCCGCAGCGCCACCGCCACGGCCACGGCCACCGCCACCCGGACGGCCGCCGCCAACGGGTCCACCCGGCCGGAAGCCACCGCCGGCGCCACCGCCACCGGGACCACCGCGGTAACCACCGCCGGCACCGGCACCGGCACCGGCGCCACCGCCACCGGGGCCGCCACGGTAACCGCCACCGCCACCGCCACCGGGACCACCGCGGTAACCACCGCCACCGCCACCGCCAGCGCCGCCGGGACGACCGGTGCCCGCGCCGGGACGACCGGCACCCGGACCACCCGGGCGTCCGGGCCGCTGGCTCGGCATCGAGGCCGGGCTGGGCCGCGGCGGCATCGAAGCCGGGCTCGGCCGCGGCGGCATCGAAGCCGGGCTCGGCCGGGGACCGCCGGCACCGGCGGCCGGCGGACGCTGCTGCTGGCTGCCCTGGATGCCGAACGGGTTGTTGCCGGCGCCACGGGCCGGCGGACGGCCCGTCCGGCCACCCGGACCGGGGTTGGGCCCACCGGGCCGGCCCGCAGCCGGGGAACCCGGACGGGGCGGCATGGTGCCGGGGCCCGGCCGGGGACCCGGACGGGCGGCGCCGTCGGCCGGGGGTTCCCGGCGGACGTTCTCGCGCTGCTGCTGGCGGGCGGCCTGCGCGGCCTTGACCGCGGCCTCCTGCTCGGCCTTCAGCGCGGCGGCACGCGCCTCGGCGGCCGCCACTTCGATGTCGTGGGCACTCGCCGGCTTGGCGACCGGGGCCGCCGCCGGCGGCGGACCGGGCAGCGGGGCCTTCGGCTTCGGCCCGGGCACCGCCGGACGCCGGGGCGGCGTCGGCTTTGCCATGATCCGGGGCTCACCCGGGGTCGGGGGCGGGGTCGGCGCGGCCGACGGAGCCGGGACGGCCGACGGCGGAGCCGCCGACGCACCAGAGCCGCCAGAGGCGACGAACGCGCTGCGCAGCCGCCGGGCGACAGGCGCCTCGACGGTGCTCGATGCGGACTTCACGAACTCGCCCATTTCCTTCAGCTTGGCGAGAACGGTCTTGCTTTCGACCCCGAGCTCTTTTGCAAGCTCGTGTACGCGGGCCTTGCCTGCCACTGCACTCCTCACTCCGAGGTCGTGCGGGCAGCACCCGCAGCGACCTCACTCGTGCACTTGAAGCCTGGTCATTTCTGGGACTTCATCGTGTGCTCATGTCGGTCGTCCTACCTTGCTAGCGACCCTCGCCCGGTCGGTTGACCGGACGTGGTGGTTGACGCGTCAGGTACTCCGCGAGGGCCTCGTCACGCGGGACCCCGGCGACACGCAGCGCACGCCCGAAGGCGCGACGCTGTAGTGCCTGCGCGAAGCAGGCCGGATCCGGGTGCATGTTCGCTCCCCGACCCGGCAGCCTGCGGGCCGGATCGGGTCGGAGGCTGAGATCAGCCTCCTCTTCGACCGCGACGATCCGCAGTAGGTCACTGGCCGGCGCGCGCCGTCGACAACCCACACAGGTGCGCTCCGGCTGCGCGCGTCGTGCCACTGTTGGGAGTCTACCCCTAGCTGCCCGACACCGCGCCGCCCGGTTCCCGGACCTGATCAGCTTCCGGTTGATCGGCGGGAGCGGCCTGTTCCGCGTCCGACCGGATGTCGATCCGCCAACCGGTCAGTCGGGCGGCAAGCCGGGCATTCTGCCCTTCCCGCCCGATCGCGAGCGACAGCTGGAAATCCGGGACCGTCACCCGGGCCGCGCGGGCGGCCAGGTCGACCACCTCGACCCGCAGCGCCTTGGCCGGAGAGAGCGCGTTCCCGACGAAGGTCGCCGGATCGTCCGACCAGTCGATGATGTCGATCTTCTCACCGTGCAGCTCGCTCATCACCGCCCGGACCCGCTGTCCCATCGGGCCGATACAGGCACCCTTGGCGTTGACGCCGGCTGCCGTCGAGCGCACCGCGATCTTCGTACGGTGGCCGGCCTCGCGCGCGATCGCGGCGATCTCGACCGTGCCGTCGGCGATCTCCGGCACCTCCAGGGCGAAGAGTTTCTTCACCAGGTTGGGGTGCGTACGGGACAACGTGATCTGCGGGCCACGCATTCCCTTGGCCACGTGCACGACCACAGAGCGGATCCGTTCCCCGTGTTGGGGGCGCTCGCCGGGCACCTGCTCGGACTGCGGCAGCACACCCTCCAGCTTGCCGAGGTCGACGGTGACGATGCCCTTCTCCGCACGTGCCTCGTGCGCCTGCACCACCCCGGTGACCAGGTCGCCGTCGCGGCCGACGTACTCGCCGAAGTGCACCTCGTCGGTGGCCTCCCGCAGCCGCTGGAGGATCACCTGCTTGGCGGTCATGGCCGCGATCCGGCCGAAGTCGTGCGGAGTGTCGTCCCACTCCCGCACCACGGCACCCTCGGTGTCCACTTCCTGGGCGCAGACCAGGGCCGCGCCGCTCTTGCGGTCGATCTCCACCCGGGCGTGCTGCTGGGCGCCCTCGGTGTGCCGGTACGCGGTCAGCAGCGCGGTCTCGATCGCCGCGAGGATCGTGTCGAACGGGATCTCCCGCTCACGCTCGAGTGCGCGCAGCGCCGCGAGGTCGATGTTCACCTCTCCTCGTCCTCCACATCGTCATCGTCGTCGAGGTCTTCTGAATCGGGCAGTTCGTCGAGGCGGCTGAATTCGATCTGCACCCGGCCCGGACCGAGATCCGGGTAGGTCAGCTCCGTACGCTCGGTTTCGGTCTCCAGCACCACGCGCTCGTCGTCGGCGGCAATCACCCGCCCGGCGACCTGCCGGTCACCCGCCGGCCGGTCACCCTGCGGCGCGGACGGCGTCCCCGCGCCCCGGACCGTCACCCGGACCAGCCGGCCGACGTTGCGTCGCCAGTGTCTGGGCAGGGTCAGCGGGCGGTCCACGCCCGGCGAGCTGACCTCCAGTTGGTACTCCCCGGCGACGATGTCGCCGCCGCTGTCCTCGGCGGCGTCCAGCGCCGCCGAGACCGCCCGCGAGACGTCGGCCACCGCGTCCAGGTTGATCCCGCCGTCGGCGTCGACGATCACGCGTACCACGTGCCGACGACCGGCCCGGGACACGGACAGGTCCTCCAGGTCGTAACCGGCGCCGTCGACCACCGGCGCGATCACCGAGCGGAGCCGTTCGCGACGGGCGGTGAGATCACCCCGCGGCGCCGGGCCGGAGGAAGTCTGTGCGCCTCGCGGAGCCTGGCCGCCACGGGAACGCCCCGTCGTTCTGGTGGCACGGCCACGCTGCGTCATCTCAAGAGACCTTTCCGCTGCTCGCCGGCGACCATGCCGGCACGCCACCGGTGCGGACGCGCCGGTGGCTGTGCAGAGCGTAACGCGCCGGCCCCGGGACGGCCCCGGCGGCGCACCGACGCCACCGCCGGACACGGGCGGTGGCGATGGTGTTCACTTGTCCGGTGGTGATGGGCAGAACGACTCGCCGGAACGGCACATCCGAGATTTCCCGACGGGCGGTGCTGGGGGTCGGCGCGCTGCTGGCGCTCGGGGGCGCCGCCGCGCCGCTGACCGGTTGTGGTCTCCTCGACCGCGACGAACCCCCGGCACCCGACCCGCTCGCTCCGATGATCGACGAGGCGCTGCGGCTCGCGGCGGGGCTGCGGGCGGCCGCCGGCACCCACCCCGACCTGGCCGACCGGCTCACCCCGCTCGCCGAGGCGCACGAAGCGCACGCCGCGGAGCTCGCCCGGGTCACCGGCACCGCGCTCCCGTCTGAGCCGGCCGCCCCCTCCGGCGCGCCGGAGGCCGACAAGGCCGCCACGTTGACCGCGCTGCGGCAGGCCGAACGGACCGGCCGGGACGCGGCGTCGAAGGCCTGCGCCGAGGCGCCCGCCGACCGCGTCGCGCTGCTCGGCTCGATCACCGCCGCACGCGCGAGCCACCTGGAGGCGCTCAAGTGATGACCGCACCGTCCGACGCCGGCGAGGCACTCGCCCAGGCGTTGACCGCCGAGTACGCCGCCATCTGGGCCTACGGCCCGATCGGGGTACGCCTCTCCGGCGCCGAGCGCAAGGCCGCCGCCACGGCGGAGGCGGCGCACCGCGGCCGGCGGGACGCCCTGGTGGTGCAGTTGAGCAACGGTGGTGGCAGCATCCCGCCGGACCGGGCGGGATACGCGCTGCCCTTCCCCGTGACCGACCGGGCCAGCGCGCTACGACTCGCCGTGCAGGTGGAGGAGCGCACGGCGGCGTTCTGGCGGGCGGTGCTGCCGACCAGCGCCGGCGCCGAACGCGATCGGGCCCTGGCCGCCCTGGTCGAGTACGCGGTGCGGGCGACCCGTTGGCGGCGCAGCGCCGGGATCAGCCCGCTGACGGTGGCCTTTCCCGGCCGCCCGGGTTGAGGTCTACGACACCCGGCTGCCGGCCACGGTTGCGGCCGGCATACCAGGTATGCATACTCCGGTGCCATGTCCATCCGCCACGGCCTGCTCGCCCTGCTCGAACGCGGGCAGATGTACGGCTACCAGTTGCGAGCCGCGTTCGAGGAGTCGACCGGCTCGACCTGGCCGCTGAACATCGGACAGGTCTACACCACGCTGTCCCGGCTGGAGCGGGACGGGCTGGTGCGTTCGCTGCCCGAGAGCGAGGCCGGGCAGCGGCCGTACGAGATCACCGATGCCGGGCGGGCCGACCTGGCCCTGTGGTTCGCCACCCCGATCAGCCGGACCGATCGTCCCCGGGACGAGCTGGCGATCAAACTGGCGTTGGCGCTGACCACACCCGGGGTCGACGTACGTGCCGTGGTGCAGACCCAACGCACCGCCACCATGCGCGCGTTGCAGGAGTTGACCCGGTTGAAGTACGCCAGCGACCGCCCCGAGGACCTGCCCTGGCGGTTGGTGCTGGACGCGATGATGTTCCAGGCCGAGGCGGAAGTGCGCTGGCTCGACCACTGCGAGACCAGCCTGGTGCGACACCGCCCCCCGGCGCCCGGCCCGGCGCCCAGCTCCGAGGCGGTGGGTCGCAGTGGTGAGGAGGCCCGACGGTGAGCGCACTCAGCGGCACGGCGCCGGCCGCGCCGGACCCGGCCGCCACGACCGGCGCGGGCAGCCCGGACGATCCGCCGGCCGACGCCGTGCTCGACCTGCGTGACGTGCACCGCACCCACGGCAGCGGTCCGGCCGCCGTGCACGCCCTGCGGGGCGTCAGCCTGGTCGTGCGTCCCGGCGAACTGGTCGCCGTGATGGGCCCCTCCGGCTCCGGCAAGTCGACCCTGCTCACCCTGGCCGGCGGGCTGGACAGGCCGACCGCCGGCCAGGTGTACGTCGAGGGGCAGCCGCTGCACGCGCTGCACCGCAGAGACCTGGCCCGGTTGCGCCGTCGCCGGATCGGCTACATCTTCCAGAACCTCAACCTCATCGGCGGGCTGACCGCCGTGGAGAACGTCGCGCTTCCCCTCGAACTCGACGGCGCCGGCGTGCGCCGGGCCCGCCGGCTCGCACAGGACGCGCTGACCGAGGTGGGCCTGACGGAGCTGGGTGACCGGTTCCCGGACCAGCTCTCCGGCGGCCAGCAGCAGCGCGTCGCGATCGCCCGGGCACTGGTGGGCGAGCGCCGCCTGGTCCTGGCCGACGAGCCGACCGGGGCGTTGGACTCGCAGACCGGGGAGGCGGTGCTGCGCCTGCTGCGCCGCCGGGTCGACGAGGGGGCCGCCGGGGTGCTGGTCACCCACGAGGCACGCCACGCCGGCTGGGCGGACCGGGTGGTGTTCCTGCGCGACGGAGTGGCCGTCGACTCGACCGCACCGCTGGCCGGCGTCGAGGCCCTGCTCGCCGGCAGCAACCGGTGACTGGCACCCCGCACCAGCGTTCCCGGCGGGGCCGGCTGGCTGAGGCCGCCGGATCGTGGCGGGCGGCGCTACGCATCGCCCGCCGGGAGGCGAAGCGGGCCCGGGGACGTACCGCCCTGGTCCTGGCCATGATCATCCTGCCCGTGCTGGCGCTCACCTTCGTCGCGGTGAGCGCGGACATGTCCCGGCTGACCCCGGCCGAGCGGCTGGACCGCCGCCTCGGTGTGGCCGACGCGGAGCTTCGGACGGTGGGTCGCGGCCCGGTGTGGCAGTCCGCAGACGGCGGCGACTGGGCGTCCGACGACAGCGAGGCCATCGTCGAGCAGGTCAGCGCGAAGCAGGTCGAGGCCCTGCTGCCAGCGGGTAGCCGGGTCCTGCCGATCATCCGCTGGCTGCCGTTTCCCGCCTGGGACGGTCAGCGGTTCCGGGGCGCTGTCACCGCCAGCGTGATCGACCTCACCGACCCGCTCGGCCGCGGGGTCGTCCGGGTCCATGCCGGTCGGGTGCCGGCCGGCCCCGACGAGATCGTGGTGAACCCGGCCGCCCAACGGAGGCTCGGCGCCGACCTCGGCGATCGGCTCACCGGGGAGAACGCGCGCAGTTGGACCGTCGTCGGCGTGGTCGAGCTTCCCGACGAACTGAGTCCGGGTGTGATCCTGCACCCCACCGGGGCGTCACCACCGGAAACGCACGGCGAGCGGGTGTACCTCGCCGATCTGCCCGGGCCGATCACCGACGACCTCTTCCGTCACCTCAATCGCCACGGTGTCGTGGTCGCCGCCCGGGTGCCCGCGCCGCCCGCGCTGGCCGCTCCCGGGCCACCGTCCTGGGCGCTGGACCTGGAAGATGTCGGCACCAGCGTGCTGGTCGCCGGGCTCGGCCTGCTCGAGGTGGTGCTGCTGGTCGGCCCGGCCTTCGCAGTCGGCGTACGGCGTCGGCGGCGCGAACTCGCGCTGGTCGCGGTGGCCGGTGGCGACGCCGCGCAGCTACGCCGGGTGGTGCTCGCCGACGGCGTGGTGCTGGGCTGCGCCGGCGCCGCGGCCGGCATCGCGCTCGGGGTGGTCACCGCGTTCGCCGGCCGGCCGCTGATGGAGCAGTTCATTTTCCAGCACCGCTTCGGCGGGTACCGCGTCTGGCCGGCGGCCCTGGTCGTGATCGCGCTGGTCGCGGTGCTCGCCGGGGTGCTCGCCGCCCTGGCGCCAGCGTGGACGGCCGCCCGGCAGGACGTCGTGGCCGGGCTCGCCGGCCGACGGACCCCACCGCGGCGCTCGCGCCGGTGGCTGGTCATCGGCGTGCTCCTGGCCACCGGCGGGGCCGGGGTGGCCGCCCTCGGCGCGGTGGTGACCTCACAGTCGGTGATCCTCGCCGGGCTGGTCGTGGGCGAACTCGGACTGGTCTGTGTCACCCCGACGCTGGTGGGTCTGCTGGCCCGGCTCGGCCGGGTCCTCCCGCTGGCACCCCGCATCGCGTTACGCGACGCCAGCCGCAACCGCTCGTCGGCGGCGCCGGCCATCTCCGCGGTGATGGCCGCGGTGGCCGGCAGCGTCGCCCTCGGTCTCCTGCTGGCCAGCGAGCAGACCCGCAACGCCGAGCACCACCTGCCCTGGCTGCCGAGCCACAGTCTGCTGATCACCGTCGCCGATCCGGCCGGTCCGGAGACGCCCGATCTCGCCGCGATCCCCGAAGCGGCCCGACAGCACCTCGGCGCCGAGGCGGTCGCCCCGCTGGTCGAGGCCGGCTGCCGGTCGCCGTTGGAACCCTGCCTGGTCACCGCGCAGATGCCCGCCGAGCGGGCCTGCCCGTGGCGAGCGGACGAGCCACTCAGCGCGGCCGACCAGCGCCGGGCCCGCGCCGACGCCCGTTGCCAGGACCCGCCCGACGACCACCTCACCATGTACCCGCGGGTGATCGTGGACGACGGATCCGCGCTGCCGATCGTCACCGGGGCGGCACCCGACGAGGTCGCCGCCGCGCGGGCCACGCTGCGGGCCGGCGGGGCGGTACTGACCGACCGTCGCTACCTGGTGGACGGGCAGCTCAAGCTCAGCGTCGAGCGTGATCCGGAGCAGCCGGTACGCGACACGGACACGGTGGCGGTGCCCGGCCACGTTCTGGACACCGGACTCGGCACCGACTGGCTGCTGCTGTCCCCCGCCGCAGCCGAACGGCTCGGCCTCACGGCCCGTCAGATCGGCTGGGCGTTCAGCGTCGACGAACCTCCCGAAGGGCACCAGCACGACCAGTTCCACGCCGCGACCCGCTCGCTCGGAGTGCTGCTGGTGGACACCTCGGACGACTGGGGCTCCCGCGACGCCACACCGCTGCTGCTGTTGCTCGCCGGGGTGTCCGCGCTGGTCACCGTCGGCGCCGCAGGGATCGCCACCGGTCTCGCCGCGGCGGAGGGACGGGCCGATCTCTCCACCCTCGCCGCGGTCGGCGCCGGTCCGGGCGTACGCCGTCTGCTGTCGCTCTGCCAGGCCGGCGTGATCGCCGTGCTCGGCTCGGCGCTGGGCATCATCGCCGGCTTCGCCGCGTCGGTGATCATCCTGCTCTTCACCAATCAGCGGTACGCCGAAGGCTGGCCGATCGTAGCCCCGTACCCGATGGTGGTTCCCTGGCTCACGCTCGGCGTGCTGGTCGTGGTGCCCCTGGTCGCGATGCTCGGGGCGGCGCTGTTCACCCGCTCCCGGCTACCGGTGGAACGCCGCCTGGACTGACCCGATCGGACGGAATGCCCGAATGTCAGAGAGCGCCCTGGACGCCGATGAGGGCGCCGACGAAAAAGGTCGCAAGGGCGGCGGCGGCGCCCAGGAGCAGTTGACGCAGGCCGCCGGTCCACCAGCGGCGGTTGGTGAACCGGGAGACGACCGCACCGGCGACGAAGAGCCCGAGCCCGCCCACCGCCAGGGCCAGTGCCAGGCTGGTCGCGCCGAACAGGTACGGCAGCAGCGGCACCAGCGCGCCGAGGGAGAAGCAGAGGAACGAGGAGATCGCCGCGGCCCACGGGTCGGGGTGCTCGTCCGGGTTGACGCCCAACTCCTCCTGGATGTGCATCCGCAGGGCCAGCTCCGGCTTCTCCCGGACCGCCTCGGCGACCTGGACGGCGAGGTCCTTCGGCAGGCCCCGAGCGGCCAAGAGCTCGGCCAGTTCCCTGGCCTCGGCCTCGGGGTGCAGCTCCAGCTCGCGCCGTTCCTTGGCCACCTCGGCGGCGATCTGCTCGTTGGCCGACCGGACGCTGGTGTACTCCCCGAGCGCCATCGAGATCGCGCCGGCGACCAGGCCGGCGGTGCCGGTCAGCACGATGTTGCGCGGCGAGACGCCACCACCGCCGACCCCCGCGATGAGGGCGATGTTGGTGACCAGGCCGTCCATCGCGCCGAAGACGGCCGGCCGCAGCCAGCCACCGGACACGTCCGCGTGGTGCGACTCCCGAAGCGCCGCCGGTGTCCCGGTCACGGCAGCGTCAGGATCTCGTGGCCGTCCTCGGTCACCAGGACGGTGTGCTCGAACTGGGCCGTCCACTTCCGGTCCTTGGTCACCACCGTCCAGCCGTCGTCCCACAGGTCGTACTGGTAGGTGCCGAGGGTGATCATGGGCTCGATGGTGAAGGTCATGCCCGGCTCCATCACGTCGGTGGGCCGAGGGCTGTCGTAGTGCGGCACGTAGAGCCCGCTGTGGAAGGACTCGCCGATGCCGTGGCCGGTGAAGTCGCGCACCACGCCGTAACCGAAGCGCTTCGCGTACGACTCGATGACCCGGCCGATCACGTTGATCTGCCTGCCCGGTGCGACCGCCCGGATGCCCCGCATCATGGCCTCGTGAGTCCGCTCGACCAGCAGCCGGGCCTCCTCGCTGACCTCGCCGACGCAGAAGGTGGCGTCCGTGTCGCCGTGCACCCCGTCGAGGTAGGCGGTGACGTCGACGTTGATGATGTCGCCGTCGGCCAGCACCGTCGAGTCGGGGATGCCGTGGCAGATCACCTCGTTCAGGCTGGTGCAGCAGGACTTCGGGAAGCCCTTGTAGCCCAGCGTCGACGGGTAGGCACCGTGGTCGACGAGGAACTCGTGGACCACCCGGTCGATCTCGTCCGTGGTCACGCCGGGCTTGCAGTGCTCACCGGCCAGCTGCACCGCCTGGGCGGCGAGCCGGCCCGCGACGCGCATCCGCTCGATGATCTCCGGAGACTGCACGTGCGATCCCTGCCAGGGGCGGGGCGCCTTCTTGCCGACGTACTCCGGTCGCGGGATGTGGGCGGGCACCGGCCGCCACGGAGAGAGCGTGCCTGGGGTCAGCGGCGCACGGACGGTCATGCGACAAGCCTATCGCCGATCGCCGGAGGGCTCCCATCACCATCCGTCGCCGGGGGTTGTCGCCCACACCCCGGGCACTGTGTCAAGCGCCGGTCTCGGTGAGCAGCGCCGGCTGAGTGGAGGCTGAGCCCGTTCAGGGGTCGAGCCGCCGGCGCAGGGTCACCTCCGTCCCCTCAGGGGTACGGCTGACCGACAGCTCCCCGAGTGCCCGGATCAGCGACAGGCCCCGGCCCCGGAAACCCGACCCGGTCGACTCCCGCCACCGGCCGGTGTCCCGCACGGTCGCCACCACCACCCGGTCCGCCACGCTCACCTCGACACCGATCGTCGGTTCCGCCGGGTCGACCGGGTGCTCGATGGCGTTCGCCGCAGCCTCGGAGACCGCCACGGTGAGGTCGAACAGGTCGCTCTCGCTCACCTCGTGGGCGACGAGGAACTCCTCCAGCCGCTTACGCAGCACGCCCAGCCGCATCGGATCGGCCGGCAGCCGCAGCATGAACCGGTCGAGTTCGGCGGCCTCGGCCAGGGCCCGCAGCCGGCGCTCACTCGAAGGAGTGCCATCGCCCGTACCGGACGGATGGCCTCCGTCCGTACTCGCCTGGGCCGAGTTCATGCAGCCTCCCCGGCCACGTCCACGACGCGCCCGATCACCAAATGCCGTGTTCCGCCTTCTACCCCGGCCGATCAGCAACGTAACGCGTCAAGCTCGCCGGACGCTGGTTGGCACCTGCGGTCGATCACCGGACCCACGGCTGCACTTCGCTCTCGGTCACGCCCCACCGGTCACCGAACATCTGTCTGCCACTACGCATGGCCCAGCACGTGGGTTGCGTCGGCTCGCAACGAATCGAAAAGCCCCGCAGTTCCTGCGGACCGGCGGCGGATGAGCAATGGGCAGGAAGGAAATCAACATCTCCCTGCCACCTCTAACGTATACCGCACCAGGGGCCTTGCGGCAAGACCCGGGTAATGCCGCAGAATCTGCGACCGGAGCGCCGCGACCTGCAGAATTCAAACTCGCGAGAGCACGCGGCCGGCATCGCACATAAGCAACTGACCGAAAAACAATGGGGGTACGGCATGTACGACGTGATCATTGCCGGCGGGGGGCCGACCGGTCTGATGTTGGCCGGCGAGTTGCGGCTGCACGGCGTACGCACGCTCGTGCTGGAGAAGGAGACCGAGCCGACCCGGTACGTCCGCGCGCTCGGCCTGCACGTACGCAGCATCGAGGTGCTGGACCAGCGCGGCCTGCTGGATCGGTTCCTCGCGCTCGGCCGGCGGTACCCGGTCGGCGGTTTCTTCGCCGCCATGGAAAAGCCCGCGCCCGACCGGCTGGACACCGCGCATGGTTACGTCCTCGGCATTCCGCAGACCGTCACCGACCGACTGCTGGCCGAGCGGGCGGCCGAGGTCGGCGCGGAGATCCGGCGCGGGGGCGAGTTGGTCGGGCTGGCCCAGGACGAGGGCGGGGTGACCGTGGAACTGGCCGACGGCACCCGGTTGCGCTCGCGCTACCTGGTCGGCTGTGACGGCGGACGCAGCACCGTACGCAAGCTGCTCGGCGTCGGCTTTCCCGGCGAGCCCAGCCGGGTCGAAACCCTGTTGGGCGAGATGGAGGTGGCCGTGCCGCCGGAGACGGTGGCCGCCGTGGTGACCGAGGTCCGCGCGACCCAGAAGCGGTTCGGCGTCGGGCCCGTCGGCGACGGGGTGTACCGCGTCGTCGTGCCCGCCGAGGGGGTGGCCGCCGACCGTGCGGTCCCGCCGACCCTGGCGGAATTCAAACAGCAACTACGGGCGTACGCGGGCACCGACTTCGGTGTGCACTCACCGCGCTGGCTTTCCCGCTTCGGCGACGCCACCCGGCTGGCCGAGCGTTACCGGGTCGACCGGGTGCTGCTGGCCGGCGACGCGGCGCACATCCACCCACCGACCGGCGGGCAGGGGCTCAACCTCGGCCTCCAGGACGCGTTCAACCTCGGCTGGAAGCTCGCCGCCGAGGTGGCGGGCTGGGCGCCGGAGGGGCTGCTGGACAGCTACCACGCCGAACGACACCCGGTCGCCGCCGACGTGCTGCACAACACCCGCGCGCAGATGGAGCTGCTTTCCACCGAGCCGGGCCCGCTGGCGGTGCGACGGCTGTTGTCGGAGCTGATGGACTTCGAGGAGGTCAACCGGTACCTGATCGAGAAGATCACCGCGATCGGGGTCCGCTACGACTTCGGCGCGGGGCACGACCTGCTCGGCCGACGGATGCGCGACGTACGCCTGAAGGGGGGTCGCCTCTACGAACTGACGCACGCCGGCCGTGGCCTGCTGCTCGACCAGACCGGTCGGCTCTCGGTCGCCGGCTGGGCCGACCGGGTCGACCACGCCGTCGACGTCAGCGAGGAACTGGACGTACCCGCCGTGCTGCTGCGCCCGGACGGCCACGTGGCCTGGGTCGGCGACGACCAGCAGGATCTGCTCGCCCAGCTGCCCCGGTGGTTCGGCGAGGCCGCCGACTGATCTCGCCGGCGCGAAACGCGCTACTGGGTGCACTTCTTGTTGTGGGAGCGACAACAAGTGCACCCAGTGCAGGGCCCACCTGGGTGCCACGGTCGGGGGAATTGCGTTGCCGGAGGGTCCGGCGTACCCCATTCTTGAGCTTGTGACCAGGCCCGATCGCGACGGGCCGACCGGGCCCTCGGAACGGCCCGGCAGCCGCGGCGGCGCGGGGAAGCGTCACCTCTCTCTCGGGCACGGCGTCGCGCTCTGCCCTGACTCCGCCCCGCGCCGCCCGCTGATCACCTCAGGTCAGCACCAGGCCGGCCAGCCAGAGCACACCGATCATCACCCCGGAGAGGAACTCGATCAGCATCGACAGTCCGGCCGCGGCGACGGCCCGCTTGGTCGCCGGCCAGGCCAACCCGCTGTCACCCAGCCGCAACCGTTCCATCAGGAAGATGCCGCCGACGAAGCCGATGACCAGCCCGACGACCGGGATGACGAAGAAGCCGACCAGGCCGAGCAACGCCCCGACGAGCAGCGTGGTGGTGGGTACGCCGGCCCGTTTGAGGTTGCGGCCCGGCCAGGCGTACTTGACCACGGTGCCCCCCAGGGCGACCGCGGTGGCGGCCGCGAGCACCAGCCAGCGGCCGGCACCGGCGTCGCCGAACAACGCCCAGACCAGTACGCCGCCCCAGCACAGCGGCAGCGCCGGCAGGCCGGGCACCACCACCCCGGCCAGCCCGGCGAGGATGGCCAACGCGGTGATCACGGACACCACCGTGCCGGTCTCTGTCAGACTCACGTCGGCTTCCCATCCGATCGTTGCGGTTGTTAAGAAGGGGCCCTTCCTCTACCGCAGGCGTTAATAGGGGGCCCTTCCTTACCCGCCGCCTTACCCGCCGTTCAGGCGGGTTTTGATCGCGTCGGCGGGTTCGGGTGGGCCGAACAGGCGGCCCTGCGCGGTGTCGCAGCGTAGCGCCCGCAGCCGCTCGGCCTGCACCTCGGTCTCCACCCCCTCGGCGGTGACCCAGAGTCCCAACGCGTGGGCCAGCCGCACCAGGGCGTCGACGATCCGCTCGTCGCGGTGGTCGGCGATGTCCGGCTCGTCGCCCCGGATGCCCTCGACGAACGGCGCGGCCAGCTTCAGGGAGGTGATCGGCAGCCGCCGCAGGTACGCCAGGTTCGAGTACCCGGTGCCGAAGTCGTCGATCGCCAGCCGTACGCCGAGGGCGGCGAGCCGGTACAGCGTCCGCAGCGGCTCTTCCGCGGAGCCCATCACCGCGCTCTCGGTCAGCTCCAGTTGCAGCAGTTCCGCCGGCAGTCCGCTGCTGGCCAGGGTGTCGACCACGGTGTCCACGATCGCCGGGGCGTCGGCCTGGCGGGCGGCCAGGTTCACGCTGACCACCAGCCGGGCGTCGGGAAACTCGGTGTGCCACCGCTGGGCGTCCCGGCAGGCCTGGCGCAGCACCCACTCGCCCAGCCGGACGATCAGGCCGGTCTCCTCGGCCAGCCCGATGAACCGGTCCGGGCCGATCAGCCCCAGCTGCGGGTGCTGCCAGCGGACCAGCGCCTCGACCGCCAGCATCCGTCCGTCCAACAACGACACGATCGGCTGGTAGTGCAGCACGAACTCGCCCCGATCCAGCGCCACCGGCAGCCCGGCGACCAGGGCCGACCGGGCGATGTCCCGGGCGCTGCGCTCCGGGTCGTAGACCGCCCACCGGCCCCGGCCCTGCGCCTTGGCCCAGTACAGCGTGGTGTGCGCAGCCTTCATCAGCTCCGCCACGCTGGTGCCGACGTGCTCGGAGTCGACGATGCCGATGCTGGCCGAGACCATGAGCTGCTGGTCGTCGACGAACACCGGAGCGGAGACCGCGGCCAGCACCGCCTCGGCCACCGCGATCACGCCGTCGACCCCGGCGTCGCCGTCGACCAGGATGACGAACTCGTCGCCGCCCATCCGGGCGACCAGGTAACCGTGCTCCGCCACGCAACCGGCGAGCCGTCGGGCGATCGCCACGAGCAGCCGGTCGCCGAGGTCGTGGCCGAGGCTGTCGTTGATCGCCTTGAACCCGTCGAGGTCGAGGAAGCAGAGCCCGACCCGGCCCGCCGAGCCCAGCAGCCGCCCCAACGTCTCGAAGAACAGCGTCCGGTTGGGCAGATCGGTGAGCGGGTCGTGCAGCGCCTGGAAGCGCAGCCGGCGTTGGAGTTCGTACCGCTCGGTGATGTCCTTCGCCACGGCGACGGTGAACCGGGGCCGCCCGTCGTCGTGACGGATCAGGGAGACCGCCAGGTCGGTCCAGACGGCAGTGCCGTCCTTGCGGTGGTACCGCTGCTCGACCCGTACGCTCTCGCGCTTGTCCTCGACCAGTTCCCGGTAGAGTTCCGACATCCCGGCCGCGTCGTCGGGGTGGAACAGCGACGCGACGTCGAGCCGCCGCAGTTCCTCGATCGGGTAGCCGAGCATGTCGGCGAAGGCCTGGTTGACGTCGATGATGCTGCCGTCGACGTCGGCGATGCCGATGCCGATCGCCGCCCCGCTGAAAACGGCTCGGAAGCGGGCCTCGCTGTCCCGCAACGCCTGTTCGACGGTGTCCCGGGCCTGCCACGCGGATCGGGCGATCCGCTCCTGGTGGACGAAGGTGCGGTCGCGCAGCGCCCGGGCGAAGCCAACGGCCAGGCCGCCCTGCGCAGCCGCGATCCGCCCACCGAGCCCGGCCACCTCGGCGGACCCGGCCACCTCGGCGGGCCCGGCCACCTCGGCGGACCCGGCCACCTCGGCGGGCCCGGCTGCCTCGACGGACCCGGCTCGCCGGCAGAGCACCCGGGCCGGAAACCGGTCGGCGAGGGCATGTACCGACCATTCGATCATTGCCGGCTCGGTCAGGTTCGTCTCGACCATGGCCCGGCCGACCTCCTCCGCCACCGACGCCACCGGCTCGTCGGCGAGCAGGGCGTCGGCCAGCCGGAGGGTTTGCGCCAGCAGCAACCGTTCGGTCTCGGCCGCGCTCAACGGCACGAATCCGAGCCGGCGTACGGCCCGGGCCCACTCGGCCGCGTAGCGCTGGGCACCGGACCGGTCGACGGCGTTCCCGCCGGCTGCGTCGACCCCGGACATCGGTCAGTCCGCGGGCCGGTCGTACCGGGCCACGCCGCCGAAGGCCCCGAACCGCTGCGCGTCGGCGGCGACCTCGGACGGCGAGTCGGGGCGCCACAGCTCCATGTGCACCACCCCCGGCTCGACGAGCGTCCAGTCGCCGAAGAAGCCGGTGATCTCGGCGCGCGAGCGGAGGGTGATCTCGGTGGCGGTACGCGCCGACAGTCGCTGCGCGTCCAGCATCTCCTGCGGCTGGTCCTCGAAGGTGGAGTGGGAGATGACCAGATGGCTGCCGGGCACGGCGGCGGCCCGCAGGATCGCCATGATGTCTGCGGGACGGTCGGCGTCCGGAACGAAGTGGACCACGCCGGCCAGCAGGATGCCCAGCGGCCGGTCGAAGTCGAGCAGATCCAGCCGGCGGGCCTCGGCCAGGATCCCTTCCGGGTCGCGCAGGTCGGCGTGGATGACGCCGGTCAGGTCGTTGTCGGTCAGCAGTTCCCGGCTGTGCGCCACCGCCACCGGGTCGATGTCGACGTAGACCACCCGGGCCTTCGGGTTCGCGGCCTGGGCGACCTCGTGCACGTTACCCACGGTGGGAATGCCGGAGCCGATGTCCAGGAACTGGTCGACGCCGGCGTCGAGCAGCACCCGCACGGCACGGCGCAGGAAGTCCCGCCCGGCCCGCATGGTCGCCGGGAGGTTCGGCGTCATGGCCGCGATCTGCTCGGCCAACTGCCGGTCGATCTCGAAGTTGTGGGCACCGCCCAGGAAGTAGTCGTACACCCGGGCCGCGCTGGGCCGGGAGAGGTCGATCTCGGTGGGAAGTCCGTCCGGCATCTGCACTGGTGCACCCCAAGTCGTCGCCGCGGATCGTGTGACGCTGCCCACTCTAGGCCGCCACCTCACGCGACGGGAGATCCGGCCGGACGCTTCCGGCCGGGCCGGTCAGGCCGCCTCCAGCAGCAGCGAGATGCCCTGCCCCACACCGACGCACATGGTGGCCAGCGCCCGCCGCCCACCCCGGCGGCGCAGTTCCAGTGCGGCGGTGAGCGCCAGCCGCGCGCCGCTGGCCCCGAGCGGATGCCCCAGGGCGATGGCGCCGCCGTTCGGGTTGACGTGCTCGACGTCGGCGGGCAACCCCAGTTCCCGCAGCACCGCGACGGACTGGGCGGCGAACGCCTCGTTCAGCTCGATCACGTCGAGGTCGGCCAGGGTCAGCCCCTGTCGGTCGAGCAGCCGGCGGGTCGCCGGGACCGGACCGATGCCCATCACCCGGGGCGGCACGCCGGCGGTGGCCGCGCCGGTGACCCGGGCCAGCGGGGTGAGCCCGTACGCCGCGACCGCCGCCTCCGAGGCGACCAACAGGGCCACCGCGCCGTCGTTGACGCCGGAGGAGTTGCCGGCGGTCACCGTGCCGCCGTCCCGGAACGGGGTGGGCAGCGCGGCGAGCTTCTGCAGCGAGGTCTGCCGGGGGTGCTCGTCGATCTCGACGAGCCGCGTCTCGCCCCGGCCCGCCGGCACGGTCACCGGCACGATCTCCTCGGCGAACCGGCCGTCGGTCTGGGCCTTGGCGGCACGCAGCTGCGAGCGGTACGCGAACTCGTCCTGGGCGAGCCGGTCGACGCCGTACTCCGCGGCGACGTTCTCGGCCGTCTCCGGCATCGAGTCGATGCCCCAACCCCGCTCCATCAGCGGATTGACCAGCCGCCAGCCGATCGTGGTGTCGTACATCCCGGCGGTCCGGGAGAAGGCGGTGGTCGCCTTCGGCACGACGAACGGCGCCCGGCTCATGCTTTCCACGCCGCCCGCGACGATCAGGTCGGCCTCTCCGGCGACGATGGCGCGGGCGGCGGTGGCCAACGCGTCCAGGCCGGAGCCGCAGAGCCGGTTGACGGTGCTGCCGGAGACCTCCTCGGGCAGCCCGCCGAGCAGCGCCGCCATCCGGGCCACGTTGCGGTTGTCCTCGCCGGCCTGGTTGGCGCAGCCGAGAATCACGTCGTCGGTACGCGACCAGTCCACGGTCCGGTGGCGGGCGACCAGCTCGCGGATGACGTGCGCGGCCAGGTCGTCGGGGCGTACGCCGGCCAGCGCACCGGCGTACCGGCCGATCGGGGTGCGGACACCGGCCACCAGGTATGCCACGGTCATCGCGAGTCCTTCGGGGGTGGGAAGGTCGGGGGCGGCGTCCACCGGTTCCACGGGGACGGCCGGCGGCCAGGATATCGCCGCCGGATCGGCGATAGGTTGTCGGCATGGCACGAGCCCAGTTCAGTGCGGAGACCAGCGACGGCGGCGCGTTCGTCCGGCAGCCCAACCGGTTCACCGGGCGGGTCACCCCGCACTCGACCTCGCCGCCGGGAGGCGGGCCGGACGAGCAGGACCGCTGGCCGCTGGAGCCGGGACGCTACCGGCTGATCTGGTGCCGGGCCTGCCCGTGGGCGCATCGGGCGCTGATCGTACGCAACCTGCTCGGACTGCAGGACGCCATCTCGCTGGGCACCGTCGACCCGATCCGCGACGAGCGCGGCTGGCGGTTCAACCTCGACCAGGACGGCTTCGACCCGGTGCTGGGCATCGGCTTCCTGTCCGAGGCGTACCTGGCCACCGACCCCGACTACGCCGGCCGGGTCACCGTGCCCGCGCTGGTGGACACCGTCACCGGACGGGTGGTCACCAACGACTATCCGCAGCTCACCCTCGACCTGTCCACCGAGTGGCGGCGGCTGCACGCCCCGGACGCGCCGGACCTCTATCCGGTCGAGCTGCGTCCGGAGATGGACGCGTTGATGGCCGAGATCCACGCCGACGTCAACAACGGCGTCTACCGCTGCGGCTTCGCGACCTCGCAGCAGGCGTACGACGAGGCGTACCGGACGCTGTTCGCCCGGCTGGACGCGCTGTCGCAGCGGCTGTCCGGCCGGCGTTACCTGATGGGCGACACCATCACCGAGGCGGACGTGCGGCTGTTCACCACCCTGGTCCGCTTCGACGTGGCGTACCACGGACACTTCAAGTGCAACCGGAGCAAGCTCACCGAGATGCCGGTGCTCTGGGCGTACGCGCGGGATCTGTTCCAGACTCCCGGCCTCGGCGAGACCGTCGACTTCGACCACATCAAGCGGCACTACTACGCCACCCATCGCGAGATCAACCCGACCGGGATCGTGCCGCTCGGCCCGGACCTGCACGGCTGGACGACGCCGCATGGGCGTGGCTGAACCACCCACCGCGAATCGACGGACACCGGCGCACGGACGGCGGCGCGGGGCCGTGGCGCGGGGCGGGCCGTTTCCGCAGGCCGGGACCGCTCCGCGAGGCGGGGCTGCGTCGCGGATCGCCGCCGGGGGCGCGGCGCTCGGTGCGCTGGTCGGCACGGCTCTGGTGACGCTCGCCGTGGTCGCCGGTCCCGGTCCGGGTCTGACCGGGTACGTCAGCGAGGCCGGTGTCGCCGACAGCGGGTACGCCTGGACGTACCGCATCGGGGTCTTCGCCCTGGCCACGGCGTTGCTGCTGCTCGCCACCGCGCTGCACCCCGGCGGCGGATGGCGCGGCGGTGCGGACCAAGGCGGCCGCGGAGTGTGGCGCGGCAATGCCCTGTGGCGCGGCGACAACGGGCTGCGGATCGCGGCGGTGCTGCTCGTGGCGGGCGGTATGGCCACGTTCCTGTCCGGGGCAGTGACGTGCAGCGCGGGCTGCCCGCTGCCGCCGTTCGAACGGGCCACCGTGGCCGACCTGGTGCACGGTGCGGCGAGCGTCGCCGCGACGGCCGCCGTGGTCTTAGCCATGATCGTGATCGCCCTGGCCCCGGCGGCGGGCCGCACCCTGCGCCGGGTGGCCGCGGTCGCGATGGTGCTGGCGCTGCCGCTCGCGGGCGCGGTCGGCCTGGCCATGCTGTTCGTCGGCCGGGGTTCGCTGGTCGGGGTGCTGGAGCGGCTGCTGCTGGCGGTGGCGGCCGGCTGGGGTCTGGCCACCGCCACGTCACGTTGCGCGGCACGGGACACCCGCTTGCCGCCCTCGTCCGGCTAGGGCGGCTGGTCGCTAGGACGCGTGGCGCAGGGGTGTGTCGGCCAGCCAGACGTCGGCCAGGTCACCGAGAGGAACGCCGAGGGCCTGGCTGAGGCGGACCACAGTGCCGAACGCCGGTGCGGGAAGACGGCCCGCCTCGATCTTGCGCAGCGTCTCGGGAGAGATGCCGGCCGCCAGGGCCACCTCGACGAGGCTGCGGCCCGCCCGCGCGGCCCGGAGGGCGACTCCGAGGCGCTGGCCCGCTGCGATCTGTTCGGCGGTGAGTGGCTGGCGAACCATGCCAGCAGGATATCCCTCCGGAGCAGCCCCGACTCGCGTGGTATAAAAATACCGCATCCGGAGGGGAGGCTGCGTGATCGAGCTCAAGTCGACCGAGGAAATCGGCCGAATGGCGGTGACCGGTCAGTTCGTCGGCGAGTTGCTCGCCGAGCTGGGCGACGTCGCCGCAGTAGGCGTCAACCTGATGGACCTCGAACACCACGCCCGCCGCCGGATCTCCGAACGCGGCGCCGAATCCTGCTACTGGGACTACGCTCCCTCGTTCGGCCGCGGCCCGTTCCGAAACGTGCTGTGCCTGTCGGTCAACGACGCGGTGCTGCACGGCCTGCCGCACGACTACGTCCTGCGCGACGGCGACCTGCTCAGCATCGACATGGCGGTCGGCATCGACGGCTGGGTCGCCGACTCCGCACTCTCCGTCATCGTCGGCACCCCCGACCCGGCCGACCTGAAGCTGATCGAGGCCACCGAGGTCGCACTGGAGGCCGCCATCACCGCCGCCCAGCCCGGCGGTCGCCTCGGCGACATCTCCGCCGCGATCGGCGAGGTGGCCCACAACTACGGCTACGGCGTCAACGCCGAGTTCGGCGGCCACGGCATCGGCCGCACCATGCACGAGGCACCGCACGTACCCAACCACGGCCGCGCCCGCCGCGGCCTGAAACTCCAACCCGGCCTCACCATCGCCATCGAGCCCTGGTTCTGCCGCTCCACCGACAAAATCAAGTTCGACGCCGACGGCTGGACGATCCGCTCTGCCGACGGTTCCCGCAGCGCCCACTCCGAACACACCGTCGCCATCACGGCTTCCGGCCCCCAGGTCCTGACCCGCCGCCCCACGCACGGCCCCACCTCGGCCAACCCCACTAGAAAGCCCGCCACAGCCTCCTGACCCTGCCCGCCTTGCTGACCCTGCCCGCCTTGCGGCGTGATTCGGCCAGGTGAGACATGCTTCTCACAAGCGAGGATCGGTCTCGGACTGGCCGGCCGGGGAAGCGCTACTCAGCGAGACCGGCAATAGGCGGTGGCGGCTAGATCCAGACGTGGTGGCCGCTCTGCCTGAGGTTGTGGACGGCGCGGGTTGCGGCATCTCGGGGTGTTCGGGTGCCCGAGGCGGGCGCGAGTTGCGGCATGTCGGCGTATCCCGTCCTTGGACGGCGCGGGTTGCGGCATGTTGGGGTTTCCGGGCCGGTTGAGACCGCGAGTTGCGGTGCCCTGTGCGACGGGCCGGTTGCGGACGTGGTGATCGCCCGGCCTCCGGCCCAGGGCCCGCCCCAGCCGCCCCCCGCCCTATTGCGGGTCGCTCTCATGGAAGCCGTCATGTCACACAGACATATTTATGTCCGTGTGACATGACGGCTACTCGACCATGTGCCTCCGGTGGCGACTGGACACCGCAAACTCACGGCCCGCGAACCGTGTGGCGTCGGCGGCAACCGCAATGGTTGTCGTGGGTATCACTCCTTACGGGCGTCGTCCGTGCTGCGGCCCTGAGGAGAGGATGGGTCCATGAGTTCGTTGTTCACGCCGTTGGCGCTGCGCGCGGTGACCCTGCCCAACCGGATCGCTCTGGCGCCGATGTGTCAGTACACTGCCGGCCCCGACGGCCTGCCCACCGACTGGCACCTGGTGCACCTCGGCACCCGCGCCGTCGGTGGGGCCGGGCTGGTGATGACCGAGGCGACCGCCGTGCTGCCGGAGGGCCGGATCAGCCCGCAGGACACCGGCCTGTGGTCCGGTCGGCACGTCGACGCCTGGCGTCCGGTGACCCGGTTCCTGGCCGCGCACGGCGCGGTGCCGGTGGTGCAGCTCGCGCACGCCGGGTTCAAGGCGTCGACGTACCGGCCGTGGGACCCACGCCGGGGCGGGGTGCCCGACGCCGAGGGCGGTTGGGTGCCGGTCGGCCCCACCGACGAGCCGTTCGTGCCCGAATACCGGGTGCCGACCGCCCTGGACGAGGCGGGGATCGCCGCCGTCATCGAGGCGTTCGGGGCCGCCGCCGCGCGGGCGGTGGAGGCCGGCTTCGCCGCGGTGGAGGTGCACGCCGCGCACGGTTACCTGCTGCACGAGTTCCTGTCGCCGCTGACCAACCACCGCACGGACGGCTGGGGTGGGGACCGAGCCGGGCGGATGCGGCTGACCCTGGAGGTCGCCCGCGCGGTCCGTGCCGCCGTCGGCGCGGACGTGCCGGTGCTGGCCCGGATCTCCGCCACCGACTGGGTCGAGGGCGGCTGGACGGTCGACGACAGCGTCGCGCTCGCCACCGAACTCGCCGCCGCCGGGGTGGACCTGGTCGACTGTTCCTCGGGTGGGGCGTCGCCGAACGCCAACGTCCCGGTCGGCCGTGGCTACCAGGTGCCGCTGGCCGCCCGGGTGCGCCGCGAGGCGCGGGTCGCCACCGGCGCGGTCGGCCTGATCGTCGAGCCGGAGCAGGCCGAGGCGATCATCGCCGAGGGCGAGGCCGACCTGGTGCTGCTCGGCCGGGAACTGCTGCGCAACCCGTACTGGCCGCTCCAGGCCGCGGCCAAGCTCGGCGCCGACGCCAGCTGGCCCGACCAGTACCTGCGCGCGGCCTGACGCCACCCGGGCTGGCGGCCCGGTGGCGGCGGTCAGCCCGCCAGGTGTCCCCAGCGCTGCTCCAACTCGCGCCACGGACCCTGCGCCGCCACCGTGCCGCCGATGAGCACCACGACGTGGTCGGCCCGCACCAGCGCGGCCCGCTTCGAGGTCGAGCCGACCACGGTCACGCCGCGCTCGCGCAGCGCCTGCCAGAGGGCCAGTTCGGTGGTGACGTCCAGCGCGGAGGAGACGTCGTCGGCGACCAGCAGTTCGGTACGCGGCGCCAGTGCCCGAGCCAGCGCCAGCCGTTGCAGCTGCCCGCCGGAGAGTCGGGTGCCCTTGTGCCCGATGAGCAGCCCGAGCCCGCTGCCGGTGGCCGCCAGATCGTGCTCCAACTGGGCGGTGGCCACCGCGTGCCCGGCGTCCACCTGGTGGCCGAGGGTGATGTTGTCGGCCACCGTCCCGGAGAGCACCCGGGGCAGCTGGCCCACATAGCCGACCTGGTTGGGCCGCAGGAACAGCTCCGGCGCGGTGACCGGGTCGTCGTTCCAGGCCAGCCGGCCGGTGTGCGGGGCGATCCCGGCCAGCGCCCGCAGCAGCGAGGACTTGCCCGCGCCGACCGGCCCGACGACCAGCACCAACTGCCCACGCTCCACGGTCAGGTCGACGTCGCGTACGGCGATGGTGCCGTCGGTGTGCCGGACACCGAAACCGGCCAGTTCCAGCCGGCGCAGCGGGGTACGCGGAGCCGCCGCCGGTGCCGGCACCGTCCCGGCCGCCAGGTCCACCCCCGGCACCTTCGCCGAGTACGCCTCGATCCCGGTCATCTCGGCCGTCCGCCGGGTCCACACCCGGGCCGACGGGATCTGCGAGACCAGCGATGCGGTGGTCCAGGAGAACCAGCGCGCCGCGCCCAACGTGGCGACCGCGACCAGCGTCGCCCCGGCGGAGAGCCCGCCGGCCAGGAACAATCCCCACACCCCGATCGGCAGCAGACCGCTGGTCAGCGACGGAGTCGAGCGGGCCCACACCTGCACCGCGACCTCCCGGCGCTGCCGCTCGCTGCGCACCCTGTCGAGGGCGGCGAGGTGGGCCAGCACGGGCCGGGTGGCACCGGCGAGCTTCACCGTCCGTGCGGCCGACAGGCTGGAGACCAGCGCGGTGGCGAACGCCGCCCGTGCGGTGACGGTGTCCCGCGCGGCGCGCTCCAGCCGGGACCCGAACGCCATCGCGGCCAGCCCGGAGAGCAGCATCGTGCCGAGGAAGAACAGCCCCGGCACCACGCTGCCGGTGACCAGGGTCATCACGACCAGCACGACCACCCCCATCGCCTGGTCCCACACGTTGTCGGCGAGTTGCACCACCCGCTCGGTGTCGCCGCCCTGCGCCACCACCTCCGCCGCGGTGTGCCGGCTGACCCGGCGCGGGCCGGTCTGGCCGTGCACCAGACGCAGGCTGATCCGCAGCATCTGCCGCACCCACCAGGCCGGGAACCACAGGTGGGTCCAGTAGTACGACGGGATGGCGAAGATCAGCCCCGCGGCGATGCCCAGGGCGGGCCGCCACGGGTCGCCGATGCCGTCCACCACGTCCGCCCAGAGCCAGGGCAGCACCGGCCCGTCCAGGCCGAGGATCACCAGCACGACGAAGATCCCGACCGCCGCGAGACCGTAGCGGGGGTCGTTGCGGCAGAGCCGAAAGATCTCCCGCAGGGTCCGCGCCCGCGACGCCGGGCGCCGGTCGGCGTTCGGCGCACCGTCGGCCGGGCCCACCGAAGCGGTACGACCACCCCGCTCGCGTCCACCGACCTCCCGGCCGCTGGCCTCCCGTCCCTCCGCCGGGTCGACCGGCTCGGGCCCGACCATCGGCGCGGGACCATCGGCAGTGACGAGCCCGCCGACCGTCACGGCCCCGCCCGACCCGGCGGAGGTCACAGCCCCGGCGGCAGGGAGGCCCGCGACGGTCGTCGTCGCCGGGCTGGCGCCGACCAGCGCGGGCTCGGCGCTCATCCACCCGACGTCGGTCAGCAGTTCGGCCTCGGCGTCGCCGGCCTTCGGGCCGTCCTCCGCGCCGGCGTGACCGGCGGCGAGGAGTTCGGCGAACCGGCGCGACTGCGCCAGCGGGGCGGCCTCCACCACGGCGCCGTCGGCCAGCACCACCACCTCGTCGCACCGACTCACCGACGACAGCCGGTGCGCGATGACGATGCCGATCCGGTCGCGCAGCAGCCGCTCGGTGGCCTGCTGCACCCGCGTCTCGGTCACCGGGTCGAGCCGGGCGGTGGCCTCGTCGAGGATCACCACGTGCGGGTCCCGGACCAGGATGCGGGCGAAGGCGACGAGTTGTTCCTGCCCAGCCGAGAGCACGTGCCCACCCTCGCCGAGGCGGGTGTCCAGGCCGGCGGGGAGTTCGGTGATCCAGCCGGAGAGGCCCAGCTCGTGCAGGGCCCGCGCGGCGGCGTCGAGCAGGTCGGGGTCGAACAGGGCCACGTTCTCGGCGAGCGTGCCGGCGAGGATCTCGGTCCGCTGCGGCACCACGGCGACCCACCGCCGCAACTGCTCCACGTCCAGGTCGAGCACGTCGCGCCCGCCGAGCAGCACCATGCCGGGCGGCACGTCCACGGCTCGGGTGAGCACTTTGGCCAGGGTCGATTTGCCGGAGCCGGTCCGCCCGACCAGGGCGTACGAGCGGCCCCGGACGAAGGTGAGGTCGACCTCGCGCAGCGCGGGGCCCCGGTCGGCGTCCGGGCCGGCGGCCGGGTAGTGGTAGGTCAGGTCGCGGATCACCAGGTCCCCGTCGGTCGGCGCGACGCCGCCGGTGGGCTCCTGCGGGGCGCTGGAGAGCAGTTGCACGCGGCCCCATGCACCGAGCGCGTACTGCACCTCCGGCACCATCCGGCTGACGTGTTCGACGGTCATGCCCAGGGAGATCGCGAGCAGCCAGATCGCGGTCAGCCGGGCGGCGTCCACCCGGCCGGTGGTCAGCGCCCACACCCCGCCGAGCACCACCAGCGCGACACCGGCCCGGACCACGCCGGCCGCGATGGTGTTCACCTGCGCCGACATCCGCCACACGCGCAGACCGCGGCGGAGCACCTCGGCGGCCCGCGCGGCGTACAGGCGTAGCACGTAGGGGCGGGCCAGGCTGGTGCGTACGTCGTCCTGGCCGTGGATGGCCTCCTCCATCACCGCCGCCAGGTCCGACCAGGCCGCCTCCTCGTGCATCCGGGCCGGCGCGATCCGCCCGGCGGGCCGGCGCAGGGTGATCGCGAGCAGGACGGTGAGCAGCAGCATGCCCACCCCGGCCGGCCACCAGACGGTGAGCGCGACCAGCGTGGACACCACGCCCACGGCCAGCGCCTGGGCCAGCCGTACGCCGGGGCCGCGCAGTCCTGACGCCACGTCGTAGACGTCGCCGTCGATGCGGTCGAGCATCTCCCCGACGGGCGTG
The DNA here is from genome assembly GCF_014646235.1 of Micromonospora sonchi. GTDB lineage: Bacteria > Actinomycetota > Actinomycetes > Mycobacteriales > Micromonosporaceae > Micromonospora > Micromonospora sonchi. Next base: position 70,911 of record NZ_BMNB01000008.1, read on the forward strand.
GTCTCCAGGGCGGGCACGGGCTGACCCATCGCCACCCGACACAGCCGGCGGCGCAGGTCGGCCGACCAGTCCGCGGTCACCCCCGCCATCATCAGGCTGATCACCAGGTCACTGACGACGGCCGCGACCAGGGCCACCGACAGCAGCACGAAGAAGCCGACCGACCGGTGCACCAGCACCGGCCCGGCCAGCGCGGCGGTGGCCGCCTGACCGATGCCTCCGACGACGATCAGGACCGCCACCAGCGTCATCCGGCGCGCAGAGGTGACCCACAGATCACGGAGCAGGCGCATGGGTCGGTTCCTCCGGCTCCTCGTGGCAGAGGTTCCAGCCTGCTTGGCCCGCCCTGGGGACTCAACGGATTTTCGCCGCAGGCAGACTCAGAAGAGCACGGTGGCCAGGGTGCCCACCGGGCGGAAGCCGCAGCGTTCGTAGACCCGCCGGGCGGGCAGGTTGAAGTCGTTGACGTAGAGGCTGACGGTCGGGGCGACCCGGGTCAGCGCGTCGCGGACCACCGCCGCCATCGCCGCGGTGGCGATGCCCCGGCCCCGCCACTCGGGCGCCACCCAGACCCCCTGTACCTGGGCGGTGCGCCGGGTGACGACCGCCAGTTCGGCCTTGAAGGCCACCCGGCCGTCGACGAACCGGGCGTACGCCCGGCCGGAGCGGATCAGGTCGGTGACCCGGCGTCGGTACCCGCGTCCGCCGTCCTCGGCCAGCGGCGAGACGCCCACCTCCTCGGTGTACATCGCCACCGCCGCCGGGAAGAGCAGGTCGAGTTCACCGTTGCGGACCTGGCGGACCTGCGGGTCGACGGCGATCTCGGGCAACGCGTCGGTGACCAGCAGCGGTTGGTTCGGGCGTACGTCGCGGGCCGGTCCCCAGGCGCCGCCGAGGCGGTCCCACAACTCCAGCACCGCGTCGGCCCGCCCGACGATCGAGGAGCAGAGCCGTTCCTCGCCGGCGAGCAGGTCGGCGAAGGCGGCGACGGCCTGCGGGCCGGCCAGCACCGGAGTGAGGTTGCCGCCGAGCCAGCAGACCGCTTCGAGTTGGCGGCGGGAGCCGTAGCCGAGCACCCGGCCCTCGGCCCGCCACCAGGCCAGCCCACGCGCGGCGACCCGCTCCGCGACCTGCGCGCCCGCGTACGGGTCGAGGTCGAGCAGCCGCTCGACCGCCCGCCGCTCCGATTCCCCCAGTTGCCGCACCGGCGCCGTCAGCACGGTTACAGCCTGCCAGATCCTCCCCGACCGTGGTGGCGGACGGTGACCACCGCCCCACCCGTTCGCTTGATCATGAGGTTAGCGGCAGCTGTGGAGATCGGGAACGCCGCCAACCTCATGATCAACGCAGCGAGGGGGTGGGGTGGGGGGTTAGTGGACGGTTACGGTGGCGCCGGGAAGGAGGGTGCGCAGTTCCTCGGGGATGTCGGCGCCCATCTCGTCGGCCAGGCGCAGCGCCTCCTCGATGAGGGTTTCCACGATCTGGCCCTCGGGGACGGTCTTGATGACCTGGCCCTTGACGAAGATCTGCCCCTTGCCGTTGCCGGAGGCCACGCCCAGGTCAGCCTCGCGGGCCTCGCCGGGGCCGTTGACCACGCAGCCCATCACGGCCACCCGCAGCGGGACCGGCAGCCCCTCCAGGCCGGCGGTGACCTCCGCGGCCAGCTTGTAGACGTCCACCTGGGCCCGCCCGCAGGACGGGCAGGAGACGATCTCCAGGCCGCGCTCGCGCAGCCCCAGCGACTCCAGGATCTGGTTGCCGACCTTGATCTCCTCGACCGGCGGCGCCGACAGCGACACCCGGATGGTGTCGCCGATCCCCTCGGCCAGCAGCGCCCCGAACGCCACCGCCGACTTGATGGTGCCCTGGAAGGCCGGGCCGGCCTCGGTGACCCCCAGGTGCAGCGGGTAGTCACACTGCTCGGCGAGCTGCCGGTACGCCCGGATCATCACCACCGGGTCGTTGTGCTTCACCGAGATCTTGATGTCCCGGAAGCCGTGCTCCTCGAAGAGCGAGCACTCCCACAGCGCCGACTCGACCATCGCCTCCGCGGTGGCCTTGCCGTACTTGGCCAGCAGCCGCTTGTCCAGCGAGCCGGCGTTGACCCCGATCCGGATCGGCGTACCGGTGGCCGACGCCGCCGCCGCGATCTCCTTGACCTTGTCGTCGAACTGCCGGATGTTGCCCGGGTTCACCCGGACCGCCGCGCAGCCGGCGTCGATCGCGGCGAAGACGTACTTCGGCTGGAAGTGGATGTCGGCGATCACCGGGATCTGCGACTTCTTCGCGATCGCCGGCAGCGCCTCCACGTCGTCCTGGCTGGGCACCGCCACCCGCACGATCTGGCAACCCGACGCCGTCAGCTCCGCGATCTGCTGCAACGTTGAGTTGACGTCAGCGGTCAACGTGGTCGTCATCGACTGCACCGACACCGGCGCCCCACCACCGACCGGCACCGAACCGACCATGATCTGACGGCTCGCCCGGCGGGTCGCGAGCGGCGGCGGCGGTACGGCGGGCATACCGAGGCTGACAGCGGTCACTTCAGGCACTCACCTTGGGAAGAGGGTGATCGGGTTGACGACGTCCGCGGTGATCGTGAGCAGCGTGAACACGCCACCGATCAGGATCACCACGTACGTGAAGGGCATCAGCTTGAAGTAGTCGACCCGGCCCGGGTCGGGGCGGCGCAGCCGCGCGTACACCCAGGAGCGGGCCCGTTCGAACCAGGCGATGGCGATGTGGCCGCCGTCCAGCGGCAGCAGCGGCAGCAGGTTGAACACGCCGATGAAGAAGTTCAGCGAGATGAACAGCATCACGAACAGCTCCCAGGCGTCGTTGGCGACCGCCTCGCCGCCGAGGACGCTGGCGCCGACCACGCTGATCGGAGTGTCCATGTCGCGCTCGCCGCCGGTGATGGCGTGCCAGAGTGCCGGGACCTTCTCCGGCAGGCGCTGCATCGCCTTCGCGGTCGCCACCGCCATGTCGCCGAGGAAGTCGCTGGTCGCGCCGACCGCCGGCACCGGGCCGTGGGAGACCAGGCCGGGGGTGGAGACGACCAGCCCGACGCCGAGCGCGGACACCTCGGTGACCGGCCCCTTCGGGTCGTCGATCGGCGGGCGCTTGGTGGTGGCGAGCATCGTCTCGGTGGTGCCGGGCTGGCCGTCGCGCTCGTAGCCGATGGTGGCGGTGCTGCCCGGGGCGGTGGCCCGGAGGGTGGTGAGCAGCTCGCCGTAGTTGTTGATCGGGGTGCCGTTGATCGAGGTGATCCGGTCGCCGTCGCGCAGCTGGCCCGCTGCGGCCGGGCTGGGCGCGTCACCGGCGACGCACTCCCGCCAGGTGGTGTCCGGCAGGACGCACTTCTGGATCGCGATCACCGCCGGCTCGGCGCGGATCTGCTCCTCGTTGCGCGGAAAGTCGGGGTTGGGCAGGCCGAAGGTCATCGCCGCCAGCCAGGTGGCGAAGATCGCCAGCCCGAAGTGGGTGACCGACCCGGCGGACATCACGATGGTGCGCTTCCACACCGGGTAGCGCCACATGGCCCGCTTCTCGTCGCCGGGCTCGACGTCGTCGTCCTGCGGGGTCATCCCGACGATCTTGCAGAAGCCGCCGAGCGGGATGCCCTTGATGCCGTACTCGGTCTCGCCTCGCTTGAACGACCACAGGGTGGGGCCGAAACCGACGAAGTAGCGGGTGACCTTCATCCCGAAGGCCTTGGCGGTGAGCATGTGGCCCGCCTCGTGCAGGCTCACCGAGACGAGGATGCCGAGGGCGAACAGCGTCACCCCGAACGCGAACGACATCAAGCTCCTTCCATCGCAGCAGCGATGATCTCCTGCGCGTGCGCGCGAGCCCAGGACTCGGCTTCGAGTACGTCCTCGACGGTACCCGGTTCGCCGAAATCGGGAGCGTCCTCCAGCACGCGCTGTAGCGTGTCGACGATGCCGAGGAACGGCAGCCGGCCGGCGACGAAGGCCGCCACGCATTCCTCGTTCGCCGCGTTGTAGATGGCCGGCCGGCACCGGCCGGTCTCGCCGGCCGCCTTGGCCAGCGCCACCGCCGGGAACGCCTCGTCGTCCAACGGCGCGAACTCCCAGGTGTGGGCGGCCGTCCAGTCGACGGCGGAGGCGGCGTCGGCGACCCGATCCGGCCAGCCGAGCCCCAGCGCGATCGGCAGCCGCATGTCCGGCGGGCTGGCCTGGGCGATCGTGGAGCCGTCGACGAACTCGACCATCGAGTGGATCACCGACTGCGGGTGCACCATCACGGTGATGTCGGCGTACGGCACGTCGAACAGCTCGTGCGCCTCGATCACCTCCAGCGCCTTGTTGACCATGGTCGCCGAGTTGATCGTGACGACCGGCCCCATGTTCCAGGTCGGGTGAGCGAGCGCCTGCTCCGGCGTGACGCTCGTCAACTCGTCGCGCCGCCTGCCCCGGAACGGCCCGCCACTGGCGGTGACGATCAGCCGACGGACCTCACCCCGGGTGCCGCCGCGCAGGCACTGCGCGAGCGCCGAGTGTTCCGAGTCGACCGGGACGATCTGCTCCGGCCGGGTCACCGCGGCCTTGACCAGCGAGCCGCCGGCCACCAGCGACTCCTTGTTCGCGAGGGCGAGGGTACGCCCGGCGCGCAGCGCGGCCAGCGTCGGCGCGAGCCCGAGCGAGCCCACCACCCCGTTGAGCACGACGTCGCACGGCCACTGCGCCAGCTCGCTCATCGCGTCCGGCCCAGCGACGATCTTGGGTAGCTTGAACTCGCCGCTGGCCCACCCGCGCCGGCTCGCCTCGGTGTAGAACGCGAGCTGGAGATCCTGCGCGGCGGACGCCTTCGCCACCCCGACCGCCTCGACGCCGAGTTCGAGCGCCTGGGCGGCGAGCAGTTCCACGTTGCCGCCACCGGCGCCGAGCGCCACCACCCGGAACCGGTCCGGGTTGCGCCGCACGATGTCGATGGCCTGGGTACCGATCGAGCCGGTGGAGCCCAACAGCACAAGTTCGCGGGGGGACGTCACCCCGCCATTCTTCCCCACCCACCTTGGAGGGCAAGGAAGGGCACCTTGTTAACGCCTGCGGTAGAGGAAGGGCCCCTTCTTAACACGGCCGGGCTCGCGCTGCGGAGAACCGAGCAGCAGTGACACCGGCCACCAGGTCAGCAGCTCCCGTCAGGTCAGCGGCCAGTTGCGCAGGGCGGCGTCGGCCATCGTCTGGAGTTCGTCGCGACCGATGCCGCTCGCGGCCTGCACGGCGATGCCGAACGCCAGGGTGGTGACGTAGCGGGCCAGTAGCCCGGGATCGGTCTGCGGAGGCAGGTCGCCTTCGTCGACGGCCCGCTGGAACCGCTGGCGTAGGCGGGCGCAGCCGTTGTTACGCCAAGCGGTGAGCAGGTCACGGACTGCCTGCCCGGAGTCGCCGGCGGCGAGGGCGCCCTGGACGCCCAGGCAGCCTGGGGGGTGGGCGGGGCGGGTGGTGGTGCGAATGGTGCCCGTCAGGATCGCGGTGGCCACGCCGAGGGCGGTCGGCTCATCGAGCGCGCGGGACAGGTAGCCGCCCGGGCCCTCGGTGTAGCGCTCCAGCGCCTTGCGGAACAGCTCCTCCTTGTTGCCGAAGGCCGCGTACATGCTGGTGGTGGAGATGCCCATCGCCTTGGTCAGGATGGCCAGGCTGGCCCCCTCGTAGCCGTGCTCCCAGAAGACCAGCATGGCGCGTTCGAGAGCCTCGTCGGCGTCGAATCCCCGCGGCCGGCCGATCGGGCCACTCTGCCTGTTTCCCACCACCGCAGTCTACCGCTTCTGTAGCGATCGATACGGAAGTGCTAGTGTTCAACTTCCGCATCGATCGCTGCGGAAGTTTAGGAGGTCATCCACATGAAGACTGCTTGAGGGCAAAACCGCTCTGGTCACCGGCGGCAGCACCGGCATCGGCCTGGCCAGCGCCGTACGCCTGGCGGCCGAGGGCGCGTACGTGTTCATCACCGGCCGGCGCAAGACCGAGCTCGACGCGGCCGTGGAAACGATCGGCTCAGCAGCAGCCACGGCGGTGACCGGCGACATCGCGAACCTGGACGACCTCGACCGGCTCTACGAGACGGTCCACAGCCGGGGACGGGGCCTGGACGTCCTCTTCGCCAACACCGCCATCGCTGAATTCGTGCCGCTCGACCAGATCACCGAGGAGCACTTCGACACCCTCTTCGGCATCAACGTCCGCGGCACCCTGTTCACCGTGCAGAAGGCCCTACCGGTGCTGAACGAGGGCGCCTCGGTGATCCTGAACGGTTCCACCAACGGAGACGTCGGCGCAGAAGCGTTCGGTGTCTACGCCGCCTCCAAGGCCGCCACCCGTTCGTTCGCCCGCACCTGGGCCAACGAACTCAAGGGACGCGGCATCCGGGTCAACACCATCACACCGGGGCCGACCGACACCCCTGGCCTGTCCGGCCTCGCCTCCGATGAGGCGCAGGCCGGTGTCTTCCGGCAACACCTGGCTGCGCAGGTGCCGCTGGGCCGACTGGGACGCCCGGAGGAAATCGCCGCAGCCGTGGCCTTCCTCGCCTCCGACCAGAGCAGCTTCATCACCGGCTCCAGCCTCTACGTCGACGGCGGCGTCAACCAGATCTGACAGCACGACCCGGCCGGGCTTCCCAACATAGGGAAGCCCGGCCGGACCATGCTCGGCACACCTCGAATCCGTATGCGCCGCCCTTCAGGCCGGAGTCAAGCGGAGACAGGGCGCAGCCCGTGACGCGGGTCGTCGCACCCGCCGTCCGTCAGGCGTCATGACACCGCCACGGGTCCCTGAGACGGGAAGAGAAATCGCGGGACGAACCACAGGTAGAAGATCATGCCGAAGAGTTCGACCAGCGACTGCATCACGACGACCACGGCGGCGATCTCCCACCCGGCGGGCAGGGAGAGCGCGAACGGCAGCACGATGAACGAGTTCCGGGTGCCCAGCGAGAAGGCCAGCGTGCGGCCCTGCCCCGTCGACAGCTTCCCGAGGGTGGCGAGCAGCCGGGCGAGGGCGAGGCTGACGGCGAGGAACGCGGCGGCCACCGCGATGACGACGGGCAGCAGGTCGAGCGCCGCGCGGGCCGGCCCGACGTGCGCCGTGGCGACCAGGAGGATCACCACGGACAGCAGGGGCACCGGCCACCAGCCCAGCCGCTCACGGATCCGGTCCCGCTCGGGCCGCCGGGCGAACCACGTCTCGCTGAGCGCGGCCAGGCCCAGGGGTACGAGCAGCACCAGCAGCGCCGGCCAGACATCACCGGGAGCGAAGGCGGCGGCGAAGTCGGTGCCGGACATGAGCCAGAGGTACGCGGGCAGCAGCACCAGTTGCAGCAGCAGGCTGAGCGGGGTCAACGCGGTCGCCCGGCTGGCGTCGCCGCCTCCGAGTTGGGCGAAGGTGATGAACCAGTCGGTGCACGGCACCAGCAGCACCAGCAGCAGGCCCAACCGCAGCGCGTCGTTCGCGGGAGTGAACTGGACCAGGCCCCACACGACGGCGGGAATGAGGACGAAGTTGCCGACCAGCGCGGCGGCGAGGAAGCGTCCGTCCCGGAACGCGGCCGGGATCGAGATCAACGGCACCTGGGTGAACGTGGCGTACAGCAGCAGCGCGAGCACCGGCCAGACCAGCGCGCCGCCGGTACGCCCGGCCTGCGGCCACACCGTCCCGACCAGCAGACCGAGCGCGACGGCGCTGAGATAGCACCAGACCTGATGGCGTTCGAGCCTGTCCCGGGTCACGCGGCGGCCAGCCGGGCCGACGCGTCCGGGTCGTACCGCAGGTTGGTCGGCGGCACGCCGCTGCGTGCCGCGACCTCCGGGATTCGCATCGCGCCCATGACCCGGAACGGTAACCATCGCGCCAGCTCAGCGGTCAAGCCGGGCCGCGTGGCGGATGACCGCCGGAACGCTGACCAGCAGCACGGCCAGCGTGGTGGCGACCGCGTGGAGGGTCAGTGTGCGCTGCGGCGGCCAGTTCGTCAGCAGCCGCAGCAGGTACGGCAGCCAGACCACCGCCCCGGCGAGCAGGCCCGCCGCGCAGATCCAGCCGGCGATGGCCCGCAGCGGCTTGACAACGACGACGGTGAGCACGATCGCGCCGGCGGGCGCCACCGCCAGCCCCAGGAGCGTCCCCACGATCATGAGCGGTGCCAGGAGTTCGTCCGAGTTCGCGCCGGCCATCGCGTACATGGTGAACACGGCGAGCCCCAGCAGGTTGAGCAGTCCGGCGGGCACGGTCACCGTGAGCAGGAGCCGGCCGTGCCGCCGTACCAGCAGGGTGGCGCAACCGACCAGCGCCACGAAGCTGCCCACCACGATCGACAGCGGCGCGGCGACTCGCCAACCGGCGGTGACGGTCGCCTCGGCAACGCTCGGGATCGGTTGCGCGGCCACCTCCTGCCGGAGACCGTCACCGGTGAGGGTGCCGAAGCCGATGCGCTCCCAGCGACCGGCGCCGTCGCGACGAGCGAGGCCGTCGCGGCCGTTGGCCACCAGCACGACCACCCCACCGTCAGGCTGGTCCCGCACCAGCAGCGCCCGCGATGACAGGTACTCCTCGACGTCGTCCATGGCCGGCATCGTCACCGCGAGCCGTTGCCGCGCATCCTCGTCGACCTGCCAGGCAACGCGCCAGGTCGCGCCGCCGTCCCGGCTCTCCTCCACCGCCAGGCGGCGCGGCACGACCCGGAAGCAGTGCCCGGGCTCCCGCGTCGAGCAGTCCTCCCCGGACGCGGCGGGCGGCGGCTGCTCCACGAACATTTCGTAACCGCCCGCCGGCAGCTCCGCGAATGTCGGCCCGTCGTGCCGGCTGACCTGCCACCGGTCGGGCTCGCGATCGCCGTGGTAGGCGTTGCCGATGCCGACCACAGCGGCCCCGCGCCACTCGTACAGCGTGACCGCGTCGTCGTAAACGGGGGCGGAGGTGGCCGCGACGCCCAGTCCGGCGATCGGCAGCACCACCAGCACCGCCACCATCCGCAGCCACCGCGCCACGGTCGGGCGGACCGCCGCCGACCGCCACGCCCACCAGGCCAGCCCCAACGCCGGCAACGCCAGCAGATCGGTGACATCGGCCAGAATCACCGATGGTCCATTTACGGCACTCCACGCCGCCGAGGCCGTCGCCGCTCCGGCCGCGGTCGCCTTCACGGCGGTGAACCCCACCCCCACCACGACGATCGCGGCGACCGCCAGCAGATCGCCGGCGCGCCGGCCCCGAAACCCCCATGAGGTACGCAGCACAGCCGCCAGCCGGCCGCCGAGCGCGAGCAGCAGCGCCAGCAACGGCGGCGTCATCACCAACCCGGCGACATCACTGAGCTTCCCGGTCAACCACCCCGGGTAGGCCGCCTTCAATACGTGATCGTTGACGATCAGCAGCGCCGTACCCGCCACCGTCACCGGATGGATCAGCCAGACCAGGACCCTGTCGGTCACATTTACGCCCGGCTCCCCACCACCACACCCCCGCGCAGCTCCCATACCCTCAGCATCGCCACGCCCCGTAACACCCCCATCTCACCCACACCTCGAACCCGCATACCCGCACTACCCCCACCGCCCACGCGCCGCGTCGCCGCGCGCGCCGATCATGCACTTTCGGCCCCGACAAAGGGATGGTTCATGGACAATTCTCCGACGAAAACTGCATGATCGACGCGGCCTGGACGGGCTGAGATCGACTGGCGCGACGTCTCTCACCCGAGTGAGAGCCGCTGCGAGATCTCACCGGTAGACCGAACCATCCACACTCAGGTGGATCTTGGACGCGGGAGGCCTTTCTGGGGGCAGAAAGCGTCCAAGATTGCCTAGCTGCTACCAGGTCTCGCGCCCCGGTTGAGATGAGTGACGCGAGTCTGGTGCCGGGCTGCCGGGCCCGGCACCAGACTGTGTCGCGCCGGGCTCAGTCGGCGGCGTCGAAGTCGAGCACGGTGAAGGTGCCCGTTCCGGCCCAGCGGAACAGCCCCGCATCCAATGCCAGGACGCGAATGGTGATGTGGTGCTGCGGGCTCGCCACCGCCAAGGCGTCGAGTTGCCGGACCATCGCCGATCGGTCTCGCAATGGCCGGCGCAGCACCGTCTCGCTGAGGATCACGTCGTAATAGGGTGCCCGGGGTACCGCTCGGGCCAGCAGCCGTTGCCGGCGGAGCCGGACGTCCACTCGGGCCTGCTGCTCCGCCTCGCTCAACTGCGGGTGATCCGTCGCGATTACTTCCGTCATGTATTCGACCGTCTGCAACAGCGGGATCAGGTCAGCCTCGTACTTCCGGATCTTCGTTGCGGCGGCCTCCAGGCCGACGTAGAGCTTGAACCAGTCTTCTACCGCCTCTCCGTAGCTGTGCCACCAGCCGTGTGCCTTGGTTTCCCGGGCCAGGGCGCGCATGGTCTCGGTGGTCTCGGGGGTCTCGGGGGTCGCGCCGTACACCCGGCACATGGCCGCCGCGTCGTTCGGGTGCACGGGGACCTGGCCGGTTTCGTACCGCCAGATCCGCGGCGTCGACCATTCCAGTTCCTTCGCGGCCGCGACCACCGTCACGTGGGCATTTTCGCGAAGTTCTCTCAATACCTGCCGAGTTGCCTACGCGGGACGGTGCTTCCCGAGTCGTCCACGTCATCTCCTCTACTGTTGTCGCGTAAGGCACCTCATCCCTTGGTTCGCATTCTTCTGCAGAAGATTGCGGAAGGCTAGTAGGAAAATCAGGATTGTTGATGACCGGCCAATTCCCCGGCGGTCACAACCGGGGCGGGTGTCCTTCCCCAGAACCTCATCCCGGCGCCCACCCCGGCATCGTCCACAATAAACAGAAGAGGAATCATGGAATTGACCAAGGCGCGCCGATGACCTATTCAAGTAAGGAACACCTGCTCCCCCAGCAGGTCCGCGCCGTCACCTTCGCCACCGTCCGCCCGCGCGGCCTCGACCCCATTGAGGTGTACGACTACCTCAACCGCGTCGCCGACGAGCTGGAACGCCTGCGCCGCGAGCTGACCACCGCCAACACCGAGGCCGAACGCCTGCGCCGAGCGTTGCGGCGATGGCAGTCCCGGCAGACCGGCCATCATCACCACGACCGGTCGGCCACGCAACAGGATCGCAATCCGCAATGAGCGCGCCACCAACCCCACCCCGCCGGTTGATCATGAGGTTAGCGGCAGTTGAGGAGATCGACTTCGCCGCTAACCTCATGATCAACCAGGTTGCGAGTGGCGGAGGGCTTCGCGGGAGAGGAAGTCGGCTCGGCGGATCACCTCGGGGAGGCGGTAGCGGGGGGTCAGGCCCAGGGTCAGGGTGGTTGCCTGGGCTAGGGCGGTGCGGTGGCCCACCGAGACGAACACCGACTTGACGCCGGTCTGCGTACGCAGCACCCGGCCCAGCACCTCGTCGCCGGCCCGCAACGGCGACCAGTCACCCCGGCACTCGCCCGGCTCGTCATACCCGGCCACGAACGGGGTCTTCGCCACCCCGAAGGTCGGCAGCCCGGTCACCACCCCCAGGTGACAGGCCAGCCCGAAGCGTCGAGGATGCGCAATGCCGTACCCGTCGCAGACCACCACATCGGGACGGGCCGCGAGCCGGTCGAGCGCCGTCAGCAGGATCGGCACCTCGCGGAACGCCAGCAGCCCGGGAACGTACGGAAACGTCACCTCGCCGGGCACGACCACCGACTCCACCTCGACACCGGCGGCCAGGTCGAACACCACGGCCGCCGCGGTGACCCGCCGCGAAGATTTGGCGTACGACACGTCGACGCCGGCCACCAGCCTCGGCGCGGTGGACAGGTGATTGTGCAGGTCGAGCCGCCGTCGCAACTGCTCCTGGATGCGCTCGGCCTCCGCCACCGATGCCGGAGCCACGACCGGCTCACCAGCGCCGGTTGGTCGGCTCACGCCGGGCGGGCCAGGACGAAGGTTTCCAACTCCTCACCGCCGTACCAGTCGCTGCGTCGACCGACGGACGTCATGCCGAGCCGGCGAGCAACCGCCATCGAAGCGATGTTCCCCGGAGCGACCACGGCATGGATCAGCGGCGTCCCCGTGTCGAGTTCCCGCTCGACGAGGGCACGGGCGGCTTCGGTGGCGTACCCGTTGCCCCACGCCTCCGGATGCAGATGCCAACCCACCTCGATGTCATCGGTGAATACCTGCTCGTCGCGCCCCGGCAACGGCTTGACCAGCACCGAGCCGACCACCACGCCGGTCTCTCGCACCTCGATCGCCCAGATGCCGTACCGATCACCGTACGCCGCGTGCCTCCGACGCCACCTGGCCAACCGCTCGGCCGCCTGCCCCGGATCCGTCAACGGCAACCCCGATGTCGAGCCGAGGAACCGAGCGATCTCCGGCCGAGAATAGATCTCGAACAGCCGAGCCAGATCCACCGGCCCATCGGTCCAATCCCGCACGAGCAGCCGCTCAGTGATCACAATCGCCATGGCCGGGATCGTAACCACGGCCCGCATCAGTACAACGCACTTGCCCGGCCGGTGCCGGTTCGGACCGGTTGCAGGCACCGGCTCGGGTGCCTGCAATGCCTCACCTCGCTGACGGTGGCATCCCGCGAGACGCTCCGGTACGCGGATCAGATGCCGCCACCACAGGTCGCCCACAACTTCCTCGCCTTCATCGACAGCGGCATGGCCGCGCCCGCATCAAAACCGCTCCACCCGCTGAGCGAACACGCGTCCGGTATAGCATCCGCTATACTTGAGAGTTGGCGACCGACGAGTGGGAGATCTACCTCGTCAACGAGGTACAGGAGTGGATCGAACGCCTCGATCCACTCACCCACGCCCGCGTCGTGCAGGCCATCGACCTGCTCGCCCAAGCCGGCCCAGGACTCGGACGCCCACTGGTCGACACGATCCACCGTTCATCGATCGCCAACCTCAAAGAACCACGCCCCGGCACAGTACGCATCCTGTTCGCCTTCGACCCCTGGCGCTCCAGCATCCTGCTCGTCGCCGGAGACAAAGCCGGACGCTGGCAGCAGTGGTACACCGAGGCAATCCCGCTAGCCGAGCAACGCTACGAGATCTACCTCAAGGAACGCGCCGAGGAGGAGGGCAGACAGCCATGAACGGCTACGCACGCTGGCGCGACATCCGCGCCACCCACATCCAGCGCGCCGGCGGCGAGCAAGCCGTCGAAGCCGGCAAGCAGGAACTACTCGCCACCGTCGTCGGACACCGCCTCGCCGAAGTACGCCGCGCCCGCGGTCTGACCCAACAGCAGGTTGCCGACCGCATGGGCGTCACCAAGGGCCGCGTCTCCCAGATCGAACAAGGCAAAATTTCCGGCCAAGAGGTGGTAGCCCGCTACGCCGCCGCCCTCGGCGGACGCCTCCACCAAGCCATCTACTTCGACGACGGCGACATCGCCGCCATCGCATAACCCACCCCACCCGGGCCGGCCACCAGCCTCGGCGCGGTGGGCAAAGGATTGTGCAGGTCGAGCCGTCGTCGCAACTGCTCCTGGATGCGCTCGGCCTCCGCCACGGAACCGGGAACGACGACCGGCTCACCGTCGCCGGCTGATCGACTCACGCGGGGCGGGTCAGGACGAAGGTTTCCAACTCCTCGCCGCCGTACCAGCCGCTACGACGGCCGACAGACGTCATGCCGAGCCGGCGGGCCACCGCGATCGACGCGGTGTTACCCGGATCGACCACCGCGTAGATCAGCGGCGTCCCGGTCGCGAACTCCCGCTCGACGACGGCGCGAAACCGGCCTCGGTGGCGTACCCGTTGCGCACGCCTCCGGATGCAGATGCCAGCCCACCTCGATGTCAGGACGGTCAAGAAGACGTTGCGGGACTGCTTGTGCAGCCAGACCAGCACGTCCCGATCGATCTGAACCTCCTCCCGCAGCGTAATCCTCATCATGTACCGCAATGCACCACGCGGTACCGTGCCGCCTCCGCTATTGAAGGAGCCGGGACGCAAATCCCAAGGCATAGCCCAACAGCGCCACGCGGAGCCACCGGGCTACAGTCCCAATGAACCTGTAACAGCCGTGTAGCGTGCGGGCGCCCAGCGATGGTACAAGGGGCCGTAGGCTACGTGTATGACCGTCGAGTTTTCCACCATCCTGCAGGGCCTTATGGAGAATCGTCGCCTGTCGCCTAGAGTTGTCAGCCAGGCGTCGGCGCGGGCCGAGTCCACAATCAGGCAGTTGCTTTCCGGCAGGGTAACTCCTCACGTTGAGATCCTCCGAGACATATCCCCCATCCTTCAGATATCTTTGACCGACCTACTCGTCATCGCTGGCCTGCCAGCGATAGGGGAATCTGATCGACCAGAAGAATATCCGTCGGCCGTCGAGATGGGCCGACTGATCGCTGCCGCCAGCCATCTCAATCCCAAACAGGTAGAACAACTAGCTGACGCCGCCAACAAACTGCGAGAGGAGAACCAGAAAAGGACGGAGAAAGCGTGAACTCTATCTACATAGCCAGCGGGACCCAAGAACGCCCCCAGCAGCCGCAGTACGAGTCGGGCTGGCGGGACAAGACAGCCTGCAAGACCTGCTGCAGCTCCTGATCGTGCGCCGAATCCGGTATCAGCAGAATTCGGCGCACTAACATCACCGCTGGTCTGCATTCGTTCAACCAGTTGCCGCTCCCACTACGCAGCCCTGCGGATAAGCTCCAAACCCAGCTCTGCCGGCTGACCACTAGAACTGGAACGGGTTCCAACGCGCGCCACTCACGTCAAATCCATTCGCAGTCAAAGATCTCCGGGCAATACTCTCAAGGAGCGATCCGCCAGGGCGATAATGGCCCGAGAAATTGCTGAACTCAGTAATTCTACCATCCGGCCCTACATCAAATAGGCCTGCCATGATTACCGGATTTCCTTCAGACAGACTCGTGTGACCCGGGAAAATCCCTGCCTCATAGACACTTTCATGGAACGCCCGAACCGACTGATCTGGCATCACTACATAGTGATAATTTCCTTCCTGCAGATTTCCGCCAGCCCGGATCGAAGAGCCCATTGGAAACGGATCCTGGGGAGTGTTGTCTGCCCCATTCTCACCAGCACGCCACAATCTTGCTGGACCTTCCTCGGAGCCACCGCAGTTGTGGACGAGGACCGGTGCTCCGGCTGCCATGACGTAGTACGTGTGGGTGTTGGCGACCGTGAGGTTGTGGACGGTGGCGCGGGGGACGCTCCAGCGGTCGAGGGCGGTGACCTGGACGTACGTGCCGGCGCTTGTTTGCAGCCACTGCCCGGCCTGAAGGTCGGTGGCCTCGATCCACTCGCCCAGCTCGGGCACCCAGAACGGGTGATTGTCCGTGGCGGTAACCTCGGCGGTCTCCGTGCCCTGGTCGCCGTCGGTGTCGATAGTGACCTTCACCAACCGCTTGACGCCATCACCGGTGATCGTCGCGGTGACCGTGTCCACCTCGGTACGACCGGTCGCCGGATCGGTGACCACCACCTCGTCGCCCCGCTCGACCTCCTCGATCGCCTTGGTCGACCCATCGGCCATCAGCACCTTCGTGCCCGGTACAAAACTGCTGTGCGGGTTCTTACAGGAACCACCGCTGGAGCCGCCGCTGCTGCGCTCCGAGGCACCTGACGAGCCGCCCGGCTTCGAGTCACCCTTGCCGCCACCGCCGCCGCCCTTGCCGCCGGAGCCGCTGGAGGCGGCGGTCGACGCCTTCGGGTTGGACTTGGCCTGGGCCTGCTTCTGCTCCGGGTTACCCGTCTTCTTCGACGAGTTCGCCGCCCGGTTACTCGTCGTGTTGGCCTTGTCGGCAGCCTTCTTCTTCGCCGCCTGGGCGGCCTTCTTCGCCCGCTCGATCGCCAACTTCTTGGCGTTCAGCGCCGCCGCCTCGGCCGCCCGCGCCGCCGCCAAGACCACCTCGGCGGCCCGCTTCGCGGCATGCCATGCCTGAATCGCGGAGATGGTCCGGTTGACCGCCCTGACCACCGACGGAATCTTGGCGATCTTGCCCCACGGGATCGCGCCGATGATCAGGCTGCCGCAGGCCCACATGTCACCGCCGAAGCAGCTGATCGCGTCGTTGAGACCGATGAACTCCTTCAGCACGTACCACGCCGAATCCAGGATCACCGAGATCAGGGAACGGCCCATGTTGGCCTGCGCCTGGGAGACCATCGCCGCCGACAAACCCGCACCCGCGAGGGCCGCGGCCATCTCCGACGGCGTCAGCGACACGGACAGACCCGTCGGGTCAGAGTGCGTCACCGGGTTGTTGTGCGCGTACGTGTAACCGTTGTTCTGCACCGGATCCATCAGGTCCAGTACCGGGTCCGCGGACAGGAACCGACCCACCTCCGGGTCGTACAACCGGGCGCCCAACGGCACGAAGCCCGACTCGTCGTCGCGTACCGCGCCCAGGAAACCCCGGTTGGTCCGCAGGTCACCGCTGGTCGCGGCGGAGCGAACGTTGCCGAACGGGTCCTGCTTACGGATCCGGGACTCCATCCCGGAAGAAAGCGTCACTTCGGCGTACGGGCTGCCCTGATGGTCCCCGGCCAGCGCCGTCAACGCCTGCTGAGCCGTACCGGCCACCTGCCGCGCCACCGCACCACCCGGCGTGACGTACGTGCGCTGCGCGTTGATCTGCGCGCCGCCCGGATGCACCGTCAGCTGTGCCTCACCCAGGTTCAGCGTGGCCTGCCGACCCTGCACGGTCAGCAGCCGGGTGCCACCCGGGCCATAGATGTGCCGCGTCTCGTTCTGCGGATTCCACAGCTGCGCCGCCGAACCGCTCGCACACGTCGCCAACACGATCGGCGTGGTGTCCGCCGAGGCACCGTCCTTCGCCGCCAGGCACAGGCCGGATTCCGGATGCTTCAACTGGCCGGTGGACAGCCGCTCCACCTGCTGGCTGGGCGTGCCGTCACACTGCTGCAACCGCAACGCCGAACCCGCCGTCGTGCCGGCCGGCTGGATGCACCACTTGTCGTCGTAGACCGTCAGGGTGCCCAGGTTGCCGTTGTTCTGCCCGGGCGTCGGGGTGAAGGCCCACTTCTGCCAGCTGCCGCCGTTGCAGGAGAACAACTGGATCGGCTGGTTGGGCTGGGCGAGGCGTTGGTAAAGATCCATACACTTGGCGGCGATGCCCTGGTACGAGCTGCGGCCCTTGCTGCCGGATCCGGTGATCCGCTCGACCTGGCCGTCGTAGGTCCAGGAAAGTTCCTGCTGGTCACCGTTGCTGGTCGAGGTCACCGACTTGGTCTCGCCGGTCAGTTCGTACAGCCGCTTCGCCTCGGCGACGATCGCCGCACCCTGCGGGGTGGTGTAGGTCCTGGTGACGGCGTCCAGGGTGCGCGGCTGCGCCCCGCCGCCCTCCGCGCCGTAGCCGTAGCCGTAGGTGGTCTCGATCGGGCCGGTGGAGGTCCGGCCGGTCAGGTCCCGCTCGACCAGCTTCGTGCGGTTGCCGAGCAGGTCGTACTCGTACTCCTGCCAGTAGCCGGTTCCGTCGACACCCTTCACCGCGTTGGGGGCGGTCGCGGTGCCCGGACCGGCGCCGCAGGACGCCTGGTCGGTCGCCGTCCAGGCGTTGCGGAGCTGCCCCAGCGGGTCGTAGGTGAAGCACTGCCGCTCGGCGATGGTGCTGGCGTGCTCCCGGATCGAGGTGACGTTGCCGGCGTCGTCGTAGGTGTAGGCACGGTTGGAGACGAGGTGGGCGTCCTTGACCTCGCGGAACACCTGCTGGCGGGTGAGTTCGCCGCTGGCGTCGTCGTACGAGGCCATGGTCCACACCCGGTACGGGTGCGCGCCCAGGGTGGAGCGCAGCACCTGCCCGTACGGCGAGTAGACCGTCTCCGAGCCGTACCAGTCCTTGCCGGAGACCGACAGCGGCAGGCCGTCGGAGCTGTAGCGCACCAGCAGCTTCTCGCTGGGCAGCGAGCCCACCGCCGGCAGCGAGGTCGACTCGGGCAGACCGGTGTCGGTGTAGGTGTACTCGTAGCGGTACTCCCGGTTCAGCCCCCACGTGGTGGCGATCGACTCCGGCAGCGTCAGCGTGGTCGAGGTGGGCTGGTAGTCCTCGGTGTAGCCGCCGACCGACTGGGTGTACGGCAGGCCGTCGGTGTACCGGGTCGACGTGGCCGGCAGGCCCTTGCCGCCGGCCACCGTGTCGTAGGTGTACTCGGCCAGCAGGGTGCCGCCGCTGCCGCCGAGCCGCTGCTGGGTCGGGCGGGACAGCTCGTCGTAGCCGTTCCACACCGTCACGCCACGGGCGTTGGTGGTGGTCAGCGGCCGGTCGCGGTGGTCGTACGTCACGGTGGTGGCGCCGGTGTCCGGGTCGGTGCTCCGGGTCAGCCGGCCGCGCTGGTCGTACGCCCAGGTCCACGGGACCGGGTTCGCCGAGTGGTTGGCCTGCACCAGCTGGCCACGCGAGTCGTACTCGTAGTGCATGGTGGTGAACTCGGTGCGGGCGGCGTCGGTGAAGGTGTCGACCTTCGTGGTGCGGCCGAGGGCATCGGACCAGATGCGGTACGAGGCCGCGCCCTTCGGGTTGATCACCGTCGAGTGCTCGAAGCCGTACTCGTAGCGGGTGGCCCGCTCCGGCCTTTCGGCACCGTTCAGGACGGGCAGTTCCTTGACCACGCGGCCGAGGCCGTCGTAGGTGTAGAGCGTGGCGTTCGGGACGTTGCCCGGGTTTTCCGGGTCCTCGTACGGCACGAAGAGTCGGCCGATCGGCGAGCCGTTGGCGAGGTAGGCGTTGTTGGTCTGCCAGATCTCGCCGGCGGAGTTGTAGAGCGTGTCGGTGATCAGACGACCGCCGTTGGTGGCCTCCACCTGGGTCTGCCGCTCCCGGCCCAGCCCGTCGTAGATGGTGACCGAGGTCTGGATCCGCCCCTCGTGCCCACGACTGAAGGTTATGATGTACGGCGGCTTGCGGATCTTCTCACCGGGGTTCTCCGGGTCGTCGACCACTGCCGGCAGGGCGTACTCGGCACGGAAATCCGGCACGGCCGTGGTCGACGGGGTGCGGCCGGCGGCCCACGCCTTGACGAGTCGGCCGAGGGCGTCGTACTCGGCATGGCTGATCCGGTTGTTCGGGTCGGTGGTCTTCAGGGTGACCGCGCGGCCCGGGTCCAACTCCCGGGTCTGCTTGTGCCCGAGCGAGTTCTCCTCGCTGACCGAGTACGCCTGACCGGTGGCGGGCGTGTAGGTGATCCGCGAGATCTTCCCGTCGGGGTCGGTGCTGGTCAGCACCCGGCCGATCGGGTCGAAGGTGGTGGTGCCGTCGCTCTGGTAGCCGGAGCCGTCCGCCTTCAGCGACCAGGTCTGGGTGGCCAGGCCGCCGGTGGTCGAGGCCAGGGCCGTGCCGTACGCGGCGCCGTCGTAGGCGACCCGGCCGGCGACTTCGACCGGGACAAGACGCCGGACCTGATCTGGCGCAATCTCGACGCCGGCACCGTGTTCGTTCGGCACGGGAAACCGGGCCCGGTCAGCGGCAGCGTGAACCTGGACTCGCTCAAGGTCGCGGCCAACTCGCGAGACGGTGACGTGCGGATCGGTACGGGCTGGACCGAGGCGAAATACAACGCGATCATCGGCATTCCGGACGTCAACGGCGACGGAATCCCCGACCTTTGGACCCGGTCCGGCACGGACGGGAAGATTCGGCTCCACCTACCGTCCCTGACCAACATCGACGCATCGGTGACGGTCGTGCTGTCGCCCGACTACACGTCCTTCAGAGCTTTCGGCTGACCCGACGAACGTTGCCCCGGCCGGCGCTTGGCGCACCGGCCGGGGCAACTCTTTTGTTCGAGCCTCGCTAGGTCACCACAGAGCGGCGGCGACCTGCGGGTACAGACCCTCGGGGTGGGCCCGGAAAAGGGGTTCGGTGCCGAACAGGGTCACCTTCGCGCCCTTCGCCTCACCGCTGACCACCACCGCGTGCCCGGCGGCGGCCTCCTGTCCACCCCAGTGCCCGGCGAGGAAGAAGCCCTCGTCGGCCAGGCGTTGGTCGACGCGGACACCGGCACCGACCCGGGTGAAGTACTGCGGTGCATCCACAAAAGACGTCGACAGTGCCTTCCCGGTGATCGGCGAGGCCGGGTTGTTGACCACCCCGACGATGCCGTTGGCGTCGCTGCGGCCCGCCGCGATGGTCACGTCGAGCAGGCCGGCGCGGTCGTTGAACTGCTTCCCGCTGGCCCCGCGGCCGACGACCGTCCCCCCGTCCGCCAACCACCGCTCGAACGCGGCGCTCTGCGTGGTGTTCAGACTGAGCGGGTTGAACGCCGCCGTCGAGACGAAGAGGGCGTCGAAGTCGGCGAAGGACAGGGTGCCGTTGTTGAACGCGGTCTGCGTCACCGAGATCGGGTCAAAGCCCATCTGCCGTAGGGCGAAGATCTCACCACCGTTGGCCGCGACACCGAGCCGGGTCTTCGCCACCGGCGTGGCCGTGCGTACCTGCGGCGGGGTGAGCTTGACGAACTCGACACCGTACGCCTCGGCGATCGGCCGGACGACGGCGACGTCGCCGGGCACCACGAAGGTGCCGTCGGCGGTCCTGGACACCGTCACCCCGTCGTTGAGCAGACGATTCACCGCCTGGATACCCGCCACCGAGTCGACCACCAGGCCGTAGTTCGCCTGCTTGCCGGGTGCGACGGCACCGGTGGCACGGGCCTCGGTCACCGGCCGCAGCGCCTTGGCGTCGAGAATGACGCTCTCGCTCATCTCCTGCACCGTCGCGCCCCAGAGGTGACCGTGGCTCCAGGCCGAGATGTCGTACATCGCGTTGAAGTCGTTGGTCACGTCCCGCCCGACCCCGAGCAGGGCGCTCGCCAGGCCGCGCTTGGCCTGGTGCATGTCGACGACGTAGGTGCCCGCCGCATAGTGCGTGCCGCCGAGCGTGAACGGCCGCCAGGCGCGATGGACCTCGAGGTCGTTGTCGAGCATGAACTGGACCACCCGGGCCGCGGCGGTGGCGCTGCGCTGCTCCGCGCCGGCCGGAATGACGTACGCCCGAGGGAAGCCCTGGAGGTGGGTCTTGGCGTTGTCACCACGGGCCAGCGAGAGGGCGAGCGGGTCGTCGATCGGCCGCGTCGGCTCGCCGGCCACCCCCCGGCGGAACCATTCGAGATGGTTGGCCAGCAACTGCGCCCGGTTCTCGGTGGCGTAGCCGAGGTTCCCCTTGATCGACGCCACCGCGACGGCGGTGTTGATCCGGGTCCGCTCGTGCCGCTCCGCCTCGGTCAGGTTGCCCCGTGGGTTGAGCGGCACCTCGATGGTGTGCCCGATCGCGCCGTGGTACATCGAGTACATCGGCGTGAAGATCGGCGGCCAGTCGTCCCAACCCTGCGTACGGTCCCGGAACGGGATGTCGTTCCGCCGGCTGCCATCCGGGTTGGCGCAGGTCGCGCGGGTCTCACCGGTGGCGAGGACGGCCTGCTCCATGGCCAGGGCGTTGCGCAGCGCGTGCTTGATGTAGAGGTCGTACTCGTAGTTGTCGCCGTGCGGGCCGGTGGTCGGCTCGATCAGCGTGCAGTTGACGTACCCGTGAATGTCCAGCATGGTCAGCGGGCTGTAGCGGACCAGCTGGGCGCGCACGGCGCGGACCTCGGGCTGCGACGCGGTGATGTAGTCCCGGTTCATGTCGAAGCCGTTGGCGTTGGCCCGGGTCGCCGCCACCCGGCCGTCCGGGTTGTTGGTGACCACGAAGGCGATCACATGCCGCTCGAGCATGTCCACGATCGCGGGCTCGGTGGAGAAGGCCAGTTCCTGGAGAACCTGGAGGCTGGCGTCGGTGCCCTCCCACTCGTTGCCGTGGATGTTGTTGTTGATGAACAGCGGGGTACGCCAGTTGTCGTACCCGCCGGCCCTGAGCTTGGCCAGCGCCGCCTGCGGGTCGCTGAACCGCAGGTCCGACAGCTGCTGCCAGGTCTTCCACCCGGCATCGCTCATCGGTGCGGTCGCCACCACCAGGT
Organism: Micromonospora sonchi; assembly: GCF_014646235.1. Taxonomy (GTDB): domain Bacteria; phylum Actinomycetota; class Actinomycetes; order Mycobacteriales; family Micromonosporaceae; genus Micromonospora; species Micromonospora sonchi. The sequence continues at coordinate 92,852 of NZ_BMNB01000008.1, forward strand.
GCAGGTCCCGGCCGAGCACAGACTGCCCGATGATCTCCACACTGATCCGGCCGCTGCGTTGCAGGTCGCGCAGGGCGGGCGGGATGTCGTGGTACGGAATGAGGTTGTAGGCGATCGACGCGTCGGTCAGCTCCACCGGCGCGTCGGCGATGACATCATTCCGTGGCTTGCCGGGCAGCTTCGCCGACGGTGCCGGCTGGTTCGGCTGCCGGCCCGGGGCGTCGGCGGAACGTCCCCGCTGGTCAGATCCGACACCGAAGGGCAGATCGGTGTCGGCCGGTCCGCGCGGCGACGCGGCTACCGCGTCGAGGGCTTCCGGGTCGGTTGGTGCCGCCACGGCGGCGGACGCCGGGGCGAGCAGCAGTGCCCCGGCGAGTAGTGCGGTCATTGATCGTCGAACAGCCACGCAGGTACCTCGTTTCGAGGGTCGGGCGACGGCTGGCGACTTTTGATCGCCACCGCCGCGATGATTGGCTGTTCTACCAGCGGAGAGATCGCAAGTCGATAGCCCGAGTTGCGGCCCGCTGCCCCAATGTCCCCAGGACCTCCCAGTACCTCAGGTCGCGCCTTTGCTCTGCTTCAACCCACGCAATGGTTTGGGGCCGAAAGCGTTGCGTCCGTTGAAGCAGAGCAAAGCGGGGGAAAACCAAACAACGGTGGTCAGGTGTGAACTCGCGGGCCGACACCGACCAGGCCGCCCCGACGGCCCGGAGGGCCTGATGGATCATCCGGAAGCGGTTGCCGTAGCGGACCACGGGGAACAGGAGCGCGGTGAGCGGTGCGTGGCAGCAGACGAGGCGGATCCTCCGGGCCGCCTTCCGGCCGGTACGCGGCCGGGACCTGTCGCTGCACGCCGCCGCGATCACGTTCTACGGCGCGATCGCCGTGGTGCCGGTGGCCCTGCTGGCGATCTGGCTGACCACGCTGGTGGCCGGCGCAGAGCGGGTTCGCCGGCTCACTACGTACGCCATCGCCGCACTGCCGGACGCGATCGGCGCGCCCCGGGCGGTGGCCGCCCTGGTCGAGGCCGGGGTGGGCCTGACACCGTGGCTGGCGCTGGCCGCGGTGCTGCCGGCGTCGCTGTACGGCGAGGGGCTGCGCCGAGCGTTCGTGTCGGTCGCGGCGCCCCGCTCCGACGAGCACCTGATCGGCTGGCGGGGGCGGCTGTTGCTGCTGCCGCTGCTCGCCCCGGCCCCGGCCCTGCTGCTGGCGATCCTGCTGGCCCTGCCGGTCACCACCGGGCTGGTCCGACGCGGAGGCTGGGTGAGCGCGCTCGGGGTGGTGCTCTCCTTCCTGGCGGTGTGGCCGGTGCTCACCCCGGTGCTGCTCTGGGTGTTCCGGGTGGTGGGTCCGGCGTCGCCGGACTGGCTCTCCGCGCTGGGCGTCGGCTCGTTCACCGCGGCGAACATCTCCGGCTTCCTGCACGGCTTCGTGCTGTTCGCCTCGCTCCCCCTCGACCTCGGGGTGCCCTTCGGTGGCCTGGACGAGGTGGGCACCGCGGTGGCCATCCTCCTCTGGCTCTACCTCTTCCACGTGGTCGTGCTGGCCGGTTACTCGGCCACCCTGGCACTGTCCCGGTGGCGCCACCGGCGGCAACGGCGCAACCGGTCGGTCACCTCGTAGATGCTGCCGCCGGTGCCGGCGGATGCAGCGCAGGCCCGGCCCGTCGATACTGACTCCGCACACAGGGACGGGAGCCCTCCCAACAGTGCATTCACATCTCGACACAGCAGGAGGAATTGCCATGACCGATACTTCCGCGCCCGCCGTGGCTACGCCCAAGCCCGTCGGTGCCACCGTACGACTACTGTCGATCCTGGTGATCATCGCCGGTCTGATCATGTTGGCCGCCGGTGCGACCACCTGGTTCGTCGTGCAGAGCCAACTCGCCGACGAACGCATCACCGTCTCCGATGACGCCGACCGGTTCGCCGGCAAGCCGATCAAGGGCCCGTTCACCGCGTACGCGGAGGCGGAGGTGATCGAGAAGCACTCGCTGGAGGCCAGCGGCGGCAAAACCTACGCCGAACTCGACCGGGAGGACCCCACCCGGCAGGTGGTGATGACGGGCTCGTTCCTGCGCTCGTCCCTGTTCACCTCCGTGGTGTCCTTCGGCGTCGCGGCCCTGGCGATGGGCCTCGGGGTGGTGGTCGCACTGGTCGGCTACGCCCTGCTGACCGTCTCCCGTCAGCTCAACGCCATCACACCGGCGAATTCCAGCACCTCCTGACCGACCGGCGGCCGGCCACGAACCCCTCGGCGTCCGTGGCCGGCCGCCTCGCCGGGGTGGATCGGGCGGGCCGCGGGTTAGGGTGCGGGGATGACGGGTGAGCTGCCAAGCCGGGTCGACGTGGTGGTGGTCGGGTCGGGGCACAACGGGTTGGTGTCGGCGATCCTGCTGGCCCGCGCCGGGCTGGACGTGCTGGTGCTGGAGTCCGCCGAGGTGATCGGTGGGGCTACCCGCACTGAGAACCCGTTCCCCAAGGTGCCCGAGCTGCGGCACTCCACCGGGTCGTACCTGCTCGGGCTGATGCCGCCGGAGCTGCTCGCCACGCTCGACGTGCGCATCCCGGTGCTGCGCCGCGACCCGCACTACTTCCTGCCCACCCCGGGCGGCGTCGGTTCGCCGTACCTGCTCTTCGGCACCGACACCGCGGCGAGCCGCGCGCAGCTCGCCGAGTTCTTCTCCCCCGCCGACGTGGCCGCCGACGACGCGCTGCAGGCCGAGCTGGCCGCGCTGCGGGAGGACCTCGCGCCGGCCTGGCTGGCCGAGCCGCTGCCGGTGGAGGAGACCGCGCAGCGCTACGTCCGGCCCGCGCTGCAACAGGTCTTCGTGGACCTGGTACGCGGCTCGGTCGCCGACTACCTGGCCCGCTTCGAGTTCCGCTCCGAGTTGCTGGTCAGCATGTACGCGGTCACCGACGGGCTGTCCGGGCTCAACGCCGGCCCGGACGACCCGGGCACCGGGCACAACTTCCTGGTGCACAACATGGCCCGGCTACCCGGCTCGGGCGGCACCTGGATGATCGCCGAGGGCGGCATGGGCACCGTGTCGGGAGTCTTCGCCGACGCGGCCCGCGCCGCCGGCGCCCGGATCGTCACCGGCGCACGGGTCACCGCGATCACCCTCGACGGCGGCGCCGCCTCCGGTGTCGTGCTGGCCGACGGGCGCCAGGTCGCCGCCGAGGTGGTGCTCGGCGCATGCGACCCGTACCGGCTGATGGAGCTGTTGCCCGACGGCGCGCTGCCGGCCGCGCTGACCGAGCGGATGGCGGCGGTCCGACGCACCGGCACCACCCTCAAGCTCAACCTGGCGCTGCGCGGCCTGCCCCGCTTCTCCTGCCTGCCGGAGGGCGCGCCGAGCCCGTTCGGGTCCACCATCCACCTGCTGCCCGGCTCGGCGTCGCTGACCGGCGGCGGGGGCGAGTCGCCGATGGCGGCGCTACGCGCGATGTGGGCCGACGTGCGGGCCGGGCGGCTGCCGGCGGAGCCGACCATCGAGTGGTACCTGCACACCACCGTCGATGAGTCGCTGGCCGACCCGGCCGGGCACCACTCGTCGGCGCTGTTCGTCCAGTCGGTGCCGTACGAGCTGGCCGGCACCACCTGGGACGCGGCCCTGCCCGGGTACGTCGAGCGGCTGGTGGAGATCTGCGAGCGGTACGCCCCGGGCACCGGTGACCTGATCGCCGACGCGGTGCCGCTGCCCCCGCCCGGCATCGAGGCGCACTTCGGTATCACCGGCGGGCACATCCACCACGTCGACAACACCGTCTCGTTCACGGACCGGATGCCGTACGCCACCGGCGTCGAAGGGGTGTATGCCGGCAGCGCGGGCTGCCACCCTGCGGGCAGCGTCATCGGCGCCGCCGGCCACAACGCCGCCCGCCGCATCCTCGCCGAGATGTAAGGAAGGGCCCCTTCTTAACGCCTGGCGTAGTAAAGGGGCCCCTTCTTAACAAAGCAGCGAACTCAGCTCGACTGTGCGGTCTCCGAGACCGGTGCCTCCTCGCCGACGCGGTGCGCGCGGATCTTGTGGCCGACACTGGTGAGGCAGCGACCGCTGGGCAGGTCGAAACGCCACCCGTGCAGCTGGCAGGTGAGCTGGTCGCCCTCGACGATGCCGAAACGGCTCAGGTCCGCCTTCAGGTGCGGGCAGCGCCGCTGCACCGTCCAGTCGCCGATGGTGATGTCCTCAGCGTCGACCGCCCGCTCGTGCTCGTCGTACCAGCCCTCGGCGTACTGGAGGCGCTCACTGGACAGGCACTTGAAGAAGGCGTACACGAACTCGTTGTACTGCCCGATCCGGGCCGCCGAGAAGCGGCAGGACAGGAAGAGCGAGTTGACCCAGTCCACCTCGCCGATGTGGAACAGGTGCTCCACCAGCGCCCGCTCGGTACGGAACCGGTAGCGCACCTTCTCGTCCGCGTACGGCCGCACCTGCTTGCCCGGGAAGTCCACCACGATCGACTCGACGCTCTCGCCGTCGTAACCGACCAGGTCGAAGCGCACCGGCCCGCCCACGCCCTTGGCCAGGTAGATCGACTCGTCGAGCAGCGGCTCGATGCGCCGCTTCATCTCCTTGAGCACGTCGACCTCGGGGTGCCGCCAGGACGCCTTCTCCGCCTCGATGATCGGCCGCTTGCGCTCGCGCATCTCCGCCAGGTGCGCGGCCTTGTCCGCGAAGAACTCCTCCACCGGCACCGGGTGCGTGGTGGCCGCCCCGGAGGTGGTGATCTCGGAGACGCTGCCGGGCAGCAGCACGATGCCGTTGGTCCCACCGACCTTGGCGTACTCGGTCAGGAAGACCGACTGGTCGGGGAAGATGTTCCCCTCGTCGTCGAAGATGTCGTTGAACTGCCACAACTCGTCGTCGAGGAAGCAGGGCGGGCCGGCGATCGGGAAGACGTGGTCGGCCTTCAGGTCGTCGATGTAGCGCCAGGTGCGGTCGAACTGCCGCTCCCGCTTCTGCTTGCCGAACGCGGTCTTCGCCGCCTGCGGCAGCTCGTAGACCATCGGGTACCAGATCGCCCCGGAGAACTGGAGCATGTGCGCGTGCACGTGGCCCAACTCGGCGAAGGTGCTCAGGTCGGTGGGCCGGGCGTCGTTCTGGTTGAGCAGTCGGATGCCGTCGTACTCCACCCAGAGTGACGAGTCACCGATCGGGCCGTCGGTCGGGCTGGTCAACGCCTGGATCATGATCTTGAGGCCGCCGTCCAGCTCGACGACCTCCTCGTTGCGGGTCTTCAGGAACTTCGTGAAGCCCAGCTCGCGGAACTCGTCCTCCATCTCCGAGGTGGGGAACTCGGGCAGCAGCACGGTCGCCTTCTTCGACACGTACCGCTTCAGGTGCGCCGCGTCGAAGTGGTCCCGGTGCAGGTGGGAGACGTACAGGTAGTCGACGTCGCCGAGCGCCTCCCAGTCGAGCTGGGAATTGTCCGGGAACGGGAACCAGGAGGCAAAGTAGGCCGGGTTGACCCACGGGTCGCACAGGATGCTGCCCGCAGCCGTGTCGATCCGCATGCTCGCGTGCCCGGTACCGGTCACTCGCACCGCAGTTCCCCCTCAAAAAGACAAATCAAAGGCGTACGCCGAAACGCTACCGGAGGCAGTGTGGTCGCCGCCCCGCGACGCCGCCATACCCGCTCGTCTCATCGAGACGGGCCGAAGGTCCCAGGCGTCCGACCGCCCGTGTCCGCCCCACCGCAGGTCCCCGCAGGCAGGGCATGCCAGACTAGCCGGAGATCCCAACGCGAGGAAGGACCGACAGTGGCGGGAAGCGAGCCGGTAACGTCGCCAGATCAGCACAAGCCCGGGCACCGCAAGGCCGGGCGGATCGGCGCGGTTCTCACCGCGCTCGCGCTGTTGGCGATGCTCTGCGGCAACCACGAGGGCAGGGTCGAGGACCTCTGGCTGATCGGCCTGGCCGCGTTCCTACTGCTGGTCGTGATCGGCGACGCGGTGCTGCGCCGCAACGGCCTGCGGTCCTGACCGCCGGGCGCAACACCGAAGAACGACGTACGAAGGCCCGCCCCCGGTCGCGGAGGCGGGCCCTTCGTCGTGGCTGTCAGCGGCCGAAGAGGATGTCCTGGACGTTCTTCAGCGCGGCGTCGACCTCGGCCTCGAAGTAGCCGCCCTGCACCAGCCCGAAGCGCAGGGTGTCCAGGTCCTTCGGGTTCACCGGCATCGGGTTACGCCCGGCCATCCCGCCGAGCAGGCTCTCGAAGAACCGGTCCACCTGGTCGGGGTCGTACCCGCTGCCGAACCGGCGTACCTGGAAACTACGTCGGATCTGATCCACTCGATAGAGATCGCTGCCGGGCGGTCCGGCCATCGGCGGCCCACCCATCGGCGCTCCACCCATCGCGGGCGGACCCGCCATCGGCGATGGCCCGGCCATCGACGGCCCACCGAGCGCCTGTTGCGGCACGCCGGGAGGCCCGGCGGGGCCGCGACGGTCCGGCATCCGGATCTCCGCGGTCATGTCGGCCCGGCCGTGCCGGCCCGCCTCGAAGCCGTCGAAGCGCTGCTCGTCCGGCGGACCGTAACCACCCGGTCCATCTGGCGGACCGTAACCACCCGGCCTGTCAGAGGAGCCGTAACCGCCGGGGCCGTCCGGCGGACCATAACCACCCGGCCCGTCGGAGGAACCGTAACCGCCGGGGCCGTCCGGCGAACCGTAACCACCCGGCCCGTCGGAGGAACCGTAACCACCGGGGCCGTCCGGCGAACCGTAACCACCCGGCCCGTCGGGGGAACCGTAGCCACCGGGGCCGTCCGAGGGGCCATAGCCGCCGGGGCCGTCGGGGGAACCGTAACCACCGGGGCCGGCGGGCAGGCCGCGCGGCGGCGGGCCGCCGTGGCCCATCGGAGCGCCCGGTGGGCCCATCGGACCGGCGGGGCCGCGCGGCGCGTCGTAACCGCCCCGGGGGGCGTCGTAGCCGCCGGCGAAGGCGCCGGTCGGCTCGTCGTAGCGACCGTACGGCGGGCCGGCCTGTGCGGGCATCGACCGGGGTGGCATCGGCGGCTGCGGCACCGGCGACATGCCGCGGTCCTCGCGCATCGGCGGCCCCCCCATCCGGTCCGGCGGGCCCATCCGGGAATCGCCGACGGCACGGCCCGCGCCGCGCTCCTCCATCTCGGCCAACTGTCGTTCGACCCGGTCGAGGTGCAGGTCGACCTGCCACTCGTCATAACCGTTGAAGCGAACCCGGAAGACGACGTCGTGGACCTCCTGGGAGGCCACCGGAGCTCCGACCGGCTGGCCGGCCAGGGTCGCCTCGACGCGGTCCAGGAAGGCGTCCACCTCGTCAACCTTGTATCCCCGGCGGAGCGCCTTACGCCGGAAACGCTGACCCTGACTCGCCACTATGTCTCCTGGTCTCGTTCGCCACGCCCGGTCACGCCGAACTCTCCCCGGCCGGGTCGGTGCCTGTGTCCTCCGCAGCGGCCAGTTGCCCACACGCTCCGTCGATCTCGCGGCCTCGGGTGTCCCGCACCGTGGTGGACACCCCGGCGTCGCGCAACCGCCGGACGAACTCCCGCTCGACCGGCTTCGGGCTGGCGTCCCAGCGACTGCCCGGAGTCGGGTTGAGCGGGATCAGGTTCACGTGGGCCAGCTTGCCGGCCAGCAGCCGCCCGAGTAGATCGGCTCGCCACGGCTGGTCGTTCACGTCCTTGATCATCGCGTACTCGATCGACACGCGACGCCCCGTGCGAGCCGCGTAGGCCCACGCTGCGTCCAGCACCTCGGACACCTTCCAGCGCTGGTTGACCGGCACGAGTTCGTCGCGCAGCTCATCATCGGGGGCGTGCAGCGACAACGCAAGGGTCACCGAGAGGTCTTCGCTGGCCAGTCGGTGGATGGCCGGCACCAGCCCGACCGTGGAAACGGTGATGTGCCGCTGCGACAGCCCGAGCCCCTCCGGTGCCGGCGCGACCAGCCGGCGGATCGCCGCCACCACCCGGTTGTAGTTCGCCAGCGGCTCCCCCATGCCCATGAAGACCACGTGCGACAGCCTCGGCGGCGACCCGGCCACCACGCCGGAGGCGGCCACACCGGCCAGGTACACCGCCTGGTCGACGATCTCGGCGGTGGAGAGGTTACGGGTCAGCCCCGCCTGGCCGGTCGCGCAGAACGGGCAGGCCATGCCGCATCCGGCCTGGCTGGAGATGCAGACGGTGATCCGGTCCGGATAGCCCATCAGCACGCTCTCCACCAACGACCCGTCGTGCAGCCGCCAGAGCGCCTTGCGCGTCGCCCCCTCGTCGCAGGCCAACTCCCGCACCGGGTTGAGCAGCCGGGGCAGCAGCTGGTCGGCCAACCGCTCGCGGGACGCCGCCGGTAGGTCGGTCATCAGCGCCGGGTCGCGGACCAGCCGGCCGAAGTAGTGGGTGGAGACCTGTCCGGCGCGGAACGCCGGCTCACCCAGCTCGGTGACCAGGGCCTTCCGGCCGGCCAGGTCCAGATCGGCGAGGTGCTGCGGGGGCATTGCCGCCCGGCGCGCGCCGGGCGCGTCCGGGTCGACCGGGATCAGGGGCAGGCTCGTCATGGCCCGTCCAGTCTGGCACGCCCGGCACGGAACGTACCCGCCCGCGGGGGGCGAATCCGCTCCGATCGCCTCCGCGCCCCGGCTGCGCCAGCGTGATCCATGCCTCAGCCCACCGCCGGAACAAAGACCACGAGCAGCAGGTACGCGGTGGGCACGGCGAACAGGACCGAGTCGAGCCGGTCCATCAGACCACCGTGGCCGGGCAGCAGATTACTCATGTCCTTCACGCCGAGATCACGTTTGATCATGGACTCGGCCAGGTCACCGAGGACCGCGGCGACCGCGATCGCCAGCCCGAACACGGCACCCCACCAGGGGGCCACATCGAACAGCAGCCAGAGCAGCAGGGCGCTGCCCAGCGCAGCGGCTCCGACCGAGCCGGCGAACCCCTCCCAGGACTTCTTCGGGCTGATCGCCGGCGCCATCGGGTGCTTGCCGAAGTTGGCCCCGGCCGCGTACCCGCCGGTGTCGGAGAGCACCACGGCGACGAGGGTCACCAGCACCCGCAGGTCCCCGTCGCCGGGGGACGAGGCGAGCAGGGCGGCGAAGCCGCCGAGGAAGGGCACGTACACCGCGATCAGGGTGGCCGCGGTGGCGTCCCGCCGGAAGTTGGCGATGCCGTCACCGAGCCGCCAGACCAACGTGCCGGCGACCGTGACCAGCAGGCCGAGCAGGAGCGCGTCCGGGCCGGCGAACCAGGCCATCGTAACGGTGAGCACCCCACCGGCGATCAGCGGCACCAGCGGCACCTGCGCACCGCTGCGGCGCACCGCTCGGGACAACTCCCAGATGCCGATGCCGAAGGCCGCGGCGAGCACCAGCAGGAAGGCCGGGGTGTAAAGGAACAGCGGCAACAGGACCGCCGCCCCCAGGCACACCCCGACCGAGATCGCCGCCGGCAGGTTACGACCGGCGCGACCGGACGACTTCTGCTGACTGGCCGGTCGGCCGGCGCCAGCGCGGCGCCGACCACGGTGGCGCTTGCCCGGCGTCGGCTGTTCGTCGGGCTCCGGCTCGTCGGCAGCGCGCACCGACGCCTCCTCGTGATCCAGGTCCGCGCCGACGCGTACCGGCGGGATCTGCGCGGTGGGGGCCTCCTCGTGGTCCGGAGCCGCACCGACACGCACCGGAGCGAACTGCGCCGTGGGTGCCTGCTCGTGGTCCAGGTCCAGGTCCAGGTCCCGGTGCCCGTTCACCTCGTACCGCTCGGTCGCGGGTCGCGGGTCCCGGTTCCACGGGTCGGGGTCGAGTTCCGGGTCGGGCCAGGGCAGCGACACCGGGCGTTCCCGGCCGCGGGCCTCGGCGCCACCGTAGGGGTCGAGGTGGGACATCACGCACCAGATGGGAGCGGTACGAGATCCACGACTTGACGCACAGCCACTACCATCCCTACCCGCGCGAGGCGCTCCGTCTGATTCTCCGGCCCGTCGGCCGGCCGATCCCCACCGTTCATCGCCGGGTCACCGGGAATCGTGCCGAGCCTACTGCACCTCCCCGCCCCGCAGGACGTACCAGTCCCGCCCTCGGCCCCCGCCGCGAGGGGGTCAGACCTCCAGGAGTTCGGCTTCCTTGTGCTTGACCAGCTCGTCGACGTGGGCGACGTAGCGCTGGGTGAGGTCGTCCAGTTCCTTCTCCGCGCGGCGGCCCTCGTCCTCGCCGACCTCGCCGTCCTTGACCAGCCGGTCCAGCTCTTCCTTGCCCTTGCGCCGGATGTTGCGGATGGCGACCTTGGCCTCCTCAGCCTTGTGGCGGACGACCTTGATCATGTCCCGGCGCCGCTCCTCGGTCATCTGCGGGAGCAGGATGCGCAGCTGGTTACCCTCGTTGGTCGGGTTGACCCCGAGGTCCGAGTCGCGGATCGCCTTCTCCATGGCGTTGATCTGCGAGGTGTCGTACGGCTTGACGATGGCCATTCGCGGCTCGGGAATCCCCACCGACGCCATCTGGGTCAGCGGCGTCGGACTGCCGTAGTAGTCGATGATGATCTTGGAGAACATGCCCGGATTGGCGCGACCGGTGCGGATGGCGCCGAACTCCTCCTTGGCGTGCTCGACCGCACGCTCCATCTTCTCCTCGGCCTCGAGGAGGGTGTCGTCGATCACCGCTCTCCTCGCCTCCTTCTTGTGCTCGTCGTGGGCTTGTCGGGTCGTCGGGCGCCGGGGTCGAAACGGCGGCGGCTCAGGTGGTGATCAGCGTGCCGATCTGCTCGCCGCCCACCGCGCGGACGATGGTGTCCTCGCCTTGCGCGCCGAAGACCAGCATCGGCAGGCCGTTCTCCATGCAGAGACTGAAGGCCGCCGCGTCGGCGACCCGAAGGTTGCGCCGCAGCACCTCGGAGAAGGTGATCGAGTCGAACTTGCTGGCGGCCGGGTCGACCCGGGGGTCGGCCGTGTAGACGCCGTCGACGCCGTTCTTGCTCATCAGCACCACGTCCGCGTGGATCTCCAACGCACGCTGGGCGGCCACCGTGTCGGTGGAGAAGTACGGCATCCCCGCCCCGGCGCCGAAGATGACCACGCGGCCCTTCTCCAGGTGCCGGATCGCCCGCAACGGGATGTACGGCTCGGCGACCTGGGCCATCGTGATGGCGCTCTGCACCCGGGTCTCGATGCCCTCCTTCTCCAGGAAGTCCTGGAGGGCGAGGCAGTTCATCACCGTGCCGAGCATGCCCATGTAGTCCGCCCGGGCCCGGTCCATGCCCCGCTTCTGCAGTTCCGCCCCGCGGAAAAAGTTGCCGCCGCCGACCACGACGGAGACCTGAACCCCCCGGCGCACCACGGTGGCGATCTGACGGGCGATGGCCTGAACGACGTCCGGGTCGACGCCGATCGCCCCGCCGCCGAACACCTCGCCGGAGAGCTTCAGCACCACCCGCCGCGCCCGACCGGGCGGTGGTGCCGTCGGGTTATCCGCCGCCAACGTACGGTCCTTCACAACCTGCGTCATCCGCCCGCCCTTCCCCAGCGCCCGGGTGCGTACCTGCCCTTGCCGACCTTATGGGACGAGGAGGCGGCGGTGTCTGTCGCGTACACCGGCAGCCTCCTCGTCGTGTCGTTGCTCAGCCCACGGGCGTGGCACGCCCGGCCGGCGGCGTCAGGCCTGGCCGACCTCGAACCGCACGAAGCGGGTGACCTCGATACCGGCCTCCGCCAGCACCTGCTTCACCGTCTTCTTGTTGTCGGTGACCGACGCCTGCTCCAGCAGGACGAAGTCCTTGAAGAAGGCGTTCACCCGACCCTCGACGATCTTCGGCAGCGCCGCCTCCGGCTTGTTCTCCTCGCGGGCGGTCTGCTCGGCGACACGCCGCTCGGACTCGACGACCTCGGCCGGCACCTCGTCGCGGGTGAGGTACTGCGGACGCATCGCGGCGATCTGCATGGCCGTGCCGCGCGCGTCGGCGTCGCCCGCCTCGTCGGTCTTGCCGGAGTACTGCACCAGCACGCCGACCGCCGGGGGCAGGTCCTGCGCCTTGCGGTGCAGGTAGACCGCGACGGTGCCGTCGACCTTGGCAAAGCGGTTCAGCACCAGCTTCTCGCCGATCTTGGCCGACTGCTCCTGGACCAGGTCCGCGACGGGCCGGCCGTCGACCTCGCTGGCCAGCAGCTCCTCGGCGTTGCTCACGCCGGAACGCTCGCCGTGCTCGACCAGCCGCTGGGCCAGCGCGATGAAGGCCTCGTTCTTGGCCACGAAGTCGGTCTCGCAGTTGAGCTCGAGCAGGGCCTGACCGGCGTGGGCGATGAGCCCGTTGGCGGCGGTGCGGCTGGCGCGCTTGCCGACATCCTTGGCGCCCTTGACGCGCAGGATCTCGACGGCCTTGTCGAAGTCGCCCTCGGCCTCGGTCAGGGCCTTCTTGCTGTCCATCATGCCGGCGCCGGTCAGGTCGCGGAGCTTCTTGACGTCCGCCGCGGTGATCTGGGACATGACTCTCTCTTCGGTCTTGAGATTGCGGTGGAATGGTCTGAGGTGCCAGTTACCCGGATCCGGGAGGTTCGTGCCCGGTCTGGCCGTCGCCGGCCACCATCAGCAACGGTGGCCGGCGACGGTGGGTCACTGACCCGCGACGGCGGCCGGCTGCTCGGCCGGCTGCTGCTCCTCGGCCTTCGGCTCCTCGGCCTTCTTGGGCTCCTCGAGCAGCTCACGCTCCCACTCAGCCAGCGGCTCGTCGGTGGCGACCCCGGCCTCCGGCTTCTCGTCGCCGCCCCGGCGACGGCCGGACCGGGTGATCAGACCGTCGGCGACGGCCGCGGCGACCACCTTGGTCAGCAGCTCGGCCGAGCGGATCGCGTCGTCGTTACCCGGGATCGGGAAGTCGACCTCGTCCGGGTCGCAGTTGGTGTCGAGCACGGCGATCACCGGAATGCCCAGCTTGCGGGCCTCGTCGACGGCGATGTGCTCCTTCTTGGTGTCGACCACCCAGACCGCGGCCGGCAGCTTCTGCATGTCCCGCAGGCCGCCCAGGGTGCGGGACAGCTTCACCTTCTCGCGGGAGAGCTGCAGGGTCTCCTTCTTGGTGTAACCGGCGGCGGTGCCGCTCAGGTCACCGATCGCCTCCAACTCCTTCATCCGCTGGAGCCGCTTGTACACCGTCTGGAAGTTGGTCAGCATGCCGCCGAGCCAGCGGTGGTTGACGTACGGCTGGCCGACCCGGGTCGCCTGCTCGGCGATCGCCTCCTGGGCCTGCTTCTTGGTGCCGACGAAGAGGATGCTGCCGCCCTCGGCCACCGTGTTGCGCACGAACTCGTACGCCTTCTCGATGTAGTCGAGAGTCTGGCGCAGGTCGATGATGTAGATGCCGTTGCGCTCGGTGAAGATGAAGCGCTTCATCTTGGGGTTCCAGCGCCGGGTCTGGTGCCCGAAGTGAACACCGCTCTCCAGCAGTTGACGCATGGTCACGACGGCCATGGTTGTACTCCTTGCGGTCCCTGGTTGTCCCGCCCGGCCGGCGGCCGGGCGGCCTGGTGCCCGGTCGCCGGCCAGGGTGGGCCCGATCAAGATCGAGACCAGGGAGGCCGCCGCCACACGACGACTCGTGAGGAGGGCACGCGAGGTCGACCACACGAGGCGGTCGCCAGTCGACCAGTGTACGCGCCTCCAGCTGAGCTGTAAGGAAGGGCCCCTTATTAACGCCTCGTGTAGAGGAAGGGCCCCTTATTAACGCTCAGCCCACCGCGAGGGCAGCAGCGAGGAAGAGCGCCAGGCCGACGGTCAGGTACGCGGTCGGCGGACGCAGCCAGCCCCGCGCCCCGTCGGTCAACGAGAATCCGGTGGTCCGCAGCCCGTACAGACCGGCCGCGAAGATCGGCAGGCCGCACATCAGGAACGTGCCCGCCAGCACGTCGGCGGCGGACACCGGGTCCGCGGTCACCCCGTGCAGCAGCACCCGCAGGGCCGGCACCTCGAAGATCACGACCAGCACGGCACACAGTACGGCGAGCACCGGCCGCCGACTGCGGTACACACCGTCGCCGGCCGGCAGGCTCGGCTGCGTACCAACCGTCTGGTACCCGCCCTCCGCCGCGACGGCGTGCGGTCCGGCCTCGCCCACCGGCAGGTCGGCCCGGGGAGCGACCGAGGGCATCGGTCCGGTCGGCTGCTCCAAGGGGTTCGCCGACTCCGCCCCCCGCCTTCCCTCCACGATCGGGTAGCCAGCGAGCAGGGCGGAGCGGGTCGAATCACTCGCCAGGGGATCACCTCCGGCTGGGCTCGGCTCGGGGGCGGCGCGGCGACCGGGACGATCTGCCGGCAGTTCACCGGAGACCTCCGGGTCCACCGATTCGGTACGCCGCATGCGCGATGCCCGGTAGCGCCCGGTCTCCGCCGGGGCATCCCCCAGCGGGTCCGCTCCGCCGAAGCTCCGCACCGAGCCGTACCGGTCGTCCTCATCGATTCGCGGATCCGGCGCGACCCCCAGATCGGCGGCCAGCGGATCGGCGAGGCGCGTCTCGTCGTCGCGGTAACGCGCCTCCGCCGCGCCACGCCAGTCCGGATCGCCATAGCCATGCTCGCGTTCACCCGAGTACCAGCGCGATTCCTGATCGTCGGCAAAGCTGCGTCGTCCGTCCACGCCCGGCACCGTATGCGACCCGCCCGCCGGACGCCATCTGGCCCGGCGCTGACCAGGGGGGATGCGGCCATTTCGACCCAGTACGGAGAGCAAGATCCGGAATCTCCGCCATAGCACACCCGGGGCATGATCGTCCGCTTGTCCACAGCACCCTCGGTCGTCCACAGATCGCGCCCACGGGGTCGCCGAGAGCGGCCCACGCCAGCAGGGTGCCGGTCATGACCAAGCGAAACCAGGCCGTCGGCGGGTACGGAGAGCGGTGCGCCGTCCGCCACCTCATCGAGACGGGGCTGCGCCCGGTGGCCCAGAACTGGCGTTGCCGGTCGGGAGAGATCGACATCATCGCCTGGGACGGGCCGGTGCTGGCCTTCTGCGAGGTGAAGACTCGCCGCAACGCGGACTTCGGCACGCCCGCCGAGGCGGTGGTGCCGAGCAAGGCGCGCCGGCTGCGTCGGCTCGCGGCCGAATGGCTGGCGACTACCGGCACCAACGCCGACGAGATTCGTTTCGACGTCATCTCGGTCCTGCTGCCCGGCACCGGCCGGGCCCACGTCGAGCACCTCCGAGGGGCGTTCTGATGAGCTACGCCCGAGTGCTCTGCGTGGGGCTGGTCGGAATGACCGGGCACCTGGTGGAGGTGGAGGCCGACCTCGCGCCCGGCCTGCCCGGAGTGGTCATTTCCGGGCTGCCCGACACTGCCCTGCACGAGGCCCGGGACCGGGTCCGGGCTGCGGTGGTCAACTCCGGTCAACGTTGGCCGAACCGTCGGATAACCCTCAACCTGCTACCGGCCACCCTGCCCAAGTTCGGATCGGCGTTCGACCTGGCGATCGCGGTGGCGTTGCTCGGCGGTTCCGGTGAGCTGCCGCTGGCAGCACTGGACGACGTGGTGATCCTCGGCGAACTCGGCCTGGACGGGACGGTGCGGCCGGTGCGGGGCGTCCTGCCGATGGTCGCGGCAGCCGCGAAGGCCGGCGTCGGACGGGTGATCGTCCCGGCCGGCAACACCGCCGAGGCCGCGGTCGTGCCCGGATTACGGGTACGCGGCGTGGACAGCCTGCACCGGTTGGTCAGCTTCGTCCGCGACGGTGACCCGCTGACCGAGCCGCCGGCCGGCGCCCCGCCCTCGACCGCGGCCGGCCCCGATCTGGTCGAGGTCGCCGGGCAGTGGCTCGGCCGCCGGGCCCTGGAGGTCGCCGCCGCCGGCGGGCACCATCTGGCCCTGATCGGGCCACCAGGGGCCGGCAAGACGATGCTCGCGGAGCGCCTGCCGTCGATCCTGCCCCACCTGGACGACGACGCCGCGCTGGAGGTGACCGCGCTGCACTCGATCGCCGGGCTGTTGCCGACGGGTGCGGGGCTGCTCCGTCGACCTCCGTTCCAGGCTCCGCACCACACCGCGACGGTGCCGTCCATCGTCGGCGGCGGGCCGGGCCTGGCCCGGCCCGGCGCGGTCTCCCTCGCCCACCGCGGGGTGCTCTTCCTGGACGAGGCGCCCGAGTTCAGCAAGGGCGCCCTGGAGGCACTGCGCCAGCCGTTGGAGAACGGCCGGGTGCTGTTGACCCGCAGTCGGGGCGGCGCTGAATATCCGGCCCGGGCCCAACTGGTACTCGCGGCCAACCCCTGCCCCTGCGCCAGTCCGGCCGGCGACGACCGCTGTGAGTGCCCGCCACTGACCCGTCGCCGCTACCTCAGCCGGCTCTCGGGTCCGCTGCTCGACCGGATCGACCTTCAGGTGCGCCTGCCACCGATGCGCGCGGCCGAACTGATGGAGTCCACCGCGCCCGAATCCTCTGCGGTCGTCGCCGCCCGGGTGGCGGCGGCCCGCGCGGCGGCGGCCACCCGGTGGGCCGCATCGGGTCACCGGCTCAACGCCGAGATACCCGGCCCGGAGCTGCGCCGCCCGCCGTGGCGGTTGGCGGTCCAGGACACCGCGGAGCTGCGATCGCGGCTCGACGCCGGATCGCTCTCCGCGCGCGGCTTCGACCGGGTCATCCGGCTCGCGTGGACCATTGCCGACCTGGACGGGCGGGCACGCCCCGACCGGGAGGACGTCGCCGAGGCCATCCAGCTCAGAACGGGAGAGGGTACGTGAGTACGCGCGAGGAGTCGGTGCTGGCCCGGGTGGCGTTGACCTGGTTGGCGGAGCCGGGAACGCGGTCGGTGCACAGGATGGTCGACGTGCTCGGACCGGTGGACACGTTGGATCTACTGCTCGACGGCGGGGCCCCGCAGGAGGCGCTACGCGAGAGCGTGGCGGCGCGCAGCGGCGCCGGGGACGCCCGGTCGGTCGCCGCCGAGGCGCTGGGAAACATCGACCGGCTCGGTGCCCGCATCGTCATTCCCGGTGACGAGGACTGGCCCGCGACGGTCGAGGAACTGCGCAGGCTGCACCTGCCCGACGCTCACCGCCGGGTCGATCTGGAGACCGCACCGCCGCTCTGCTTCTGGGTACGCGGACCGTGGCCGCTGGCCGAGGCGTTGGAACGTTCCGTGGCGGTGGTGGGTGCGCGCGCTGCCACCTCGTACGGCATTCACATCGCCACCGATCTCGGTTACGGCCTGGCCGACCGGGGCTGGACGGTCGTCTCCGGCGGCGCGTTCGGCATCGACGCCGCCGCGCATCGTGGTGCGCTGAACGCGAACGGTCTGACCGTCGCGGTGCTCGCCTGCGGCGTGGACCGCCCCTACCCGATGGGCAACGCCGCGTTGTTCGACCGGATCGCGGACACCGGCCTGCTGGTGAGCGAGTGGCCGCCCGGGGCCGAGCCCCTGCGCCCACGGTTCCTCATCCGCAACCGGGTGATCGCGGCGGGCACCCGGGGAACGGTGCTGGTCGAGGCGGCGGCCCGCAGCGGCGCGACCCAGACCACCAGACGGGCCATCGGGCTGAACCGGCCGGCGATGGTGGTGCCCGGTCCGGTCACCTCGGCGATGTCCGTCGGCGCCCACGAGCTGCTGCGCGAGCAGCCGACGGCGCGCCTGGTGACCGGGCTCGACCAGGTGTTGGAGGAGGTGGGCCGGATCGGCGAGCTGGCACCGGTGCCGCGCGGTCCGGATCGGCCCACGGACCTGCTCGACGACGACGCGAGGGCGATCGTGGAGGCGATGCCGCGGCGCGGCACGGTCGATGTGGACGCCCTCGCCGCGCGAGCCGGTCTGGCCGTCCGGACGGTGCTGCGCAAGCTGTCCACGCTGGAGGAACTGGCCCTGGTGGTACGCCGCGCCGACGGCTACCTCCTGGCTGCCCGGCCGGGCCGATCGGGTCCGGCCGAGCAGCCGGAACGGTGAAAGCCAGCGGTCGTGGCCGATCGCGCGACGGTGCCGGCCGTACGCTGGTTCCGTGCGAGATTCGGACGCTCACGACCGGGGCACCCAGGCCACGCACGCGGCGCTGCCGGAGCAGCTGCGGGACGCGGTGGACGAGTTCGCCCGCCACCTCGCCACGGTCCGCAACCGCTCGGCGCACACGGTGCGCGCGTACGTCGCCGATCTGGTCTCCCTGCTGGACCATGCCGGGCGGATGGGCTGCACCGAAGTGTCCGAGCTGAGCCTCGACACGGTACGCAGTTGGTTGGCGAGGCAACGGACGATGGGCGCTGCCCGCACGTCGCTGGCCCGACGCGCGGCGACGGCACGCACGTTCAGCGCCTGGGCGCATCGCGGCGGGCTCCTGCCCACCGACGTCGCCGCCACGCTGGCCGGCCCCCGCCCGCAGCGCGCGCTGCCCACCGTGCTCCGCGCCGACCAGGCCACGCTGCTCGTCGAGGCCCCCGGCCGCGCTACGGCCGACAACCCCGAACCGCCCGTGGCCGCGGCGGGCTCACCCGATCGTGTGGCCGAGGCCGTACTGCTGCGCGACCGGGCGCTGTTGGAAGTGCTCTACGGCACCGGAGTACGCGTCAGCGAGGCGTGCGGGATCGACGTGGCGGACGTCGACCACGGTCGGCGGGTGGTGCGGGTACGCGGCAAGGGCGGACGGGAGCGGGTGGTGCCGTACGGGGTACCGGCCCAGCGGGCGATCGACGACTGGCTGCGGCAGGGGCGGCCGGTGTTGGCGGGCCCGGCATCCCGCGACGCGCTGCTGCTCGGCGCTCGGGGCGGCCGTCTGCACCCGACGACCGCCCGCCGGATCGTCGGTGGGTACGCCGACGCCGCCAGCCTGCCCCGGATCAGCCCGCACGCGCTACGCCACTCAGCCGCCACCCACCTGCTCGAAGGTGGCGCGGACCTGCGGGCGGTGCAGGAACTGCTGGGGCACTCCTCGCTGGCCAGCACGCAGCTCTACACCCATGTCTCCGTGGAGCGGCTGCGGGCCGCCTACCGGCAGGCGCATCCCCGAGCCTGACCGCACAGAGGCTGCCACCGGCTGGCGCCGACGGACGCGAGGCGATCACGATCGGCGTTACGATCATCCGGTGAGCGTCCCACCGCCGCCCGAGCCGATCACAGGCGGCCGGCTGCTCTTCTCCCTCGACCCGGCGGTGAGCCATCTCAACCACGGCTCGTTCGGCGCGGTGCCGATCGTCGTACAGCGGGCCCAGCAGCGGCTGCGCGACGAGATGGAGGCCGATCCGCTGCGCTTCTTCACCCAGGGGCTGGTCGACCGGATCACGCACACCCGCCGCCATCTGGCCGGTTTCCTCGGCGCCGACCCCGACGGCACCGCGCTGACCACGAACGCGACCACCGGTGTGGCGGTGGTGCTCCAGTCGCTCGGGCTGCGCCCCGACGACGAGGTGCTCACCACCGATCACGGCTACGGCGCGGTCGAGTTCTCCGTCCGGCGGGAGTGCCGCCGCACCGGGGCGACACACCGGGTGCTGCGGCTGCCGCTGGCCGCCACCGACGAGGAGGTCGTGCAGATCGTGCGGGCCGGGCTGCGGCCCGGGCGTACCCGGCTGCTCGTCATCGACCAGCTCACCTCGGCCACGGCCAGGTTGCTTCCGGCCGCCGCCATCGCCGGGGTGGCCCGCGAGCACGGGGTGTCGGTGCTGGTCGACGCCGCGCACGCGCCCGGCATGCTGCCGGCGACGGTGCAGAGCATCGGCGCCGACTTCTGGGTGGGCAACCTGCACAAGTGGGGGTACGCCCCACGGGGCACCGCCGTGCTCGTGGTCGCCCGACCGTGGCGGGAGCGGATCGAGCCGTTGGTGGTCTCCTGGGAGCAGGAGGCGGGCTTCCCCGGGCGGGTGGAGTGGCAGGCGACGGCGGACTACACCGCCTGGCTCAGTGCCCCGGTGGGGCTCTACACGCTGCGCAGCCTGGGGCACGATCGGGTACGTGAGCACAACGCGGCACTGGCCGCGTACGGCCAGCGGGTGGTGGGGGACGCGCTCGGCGTGTCACCGGTCGACCTGCCGGACCCCGGCGGACCCGGGGTCGCCATGCGGATCATCCCGTTGCCGGCGGGCCTGGCCACGAACATCGACGCGGCGCGGGCGCTGCGGGCCCGGATCGCCGAGCGGCTCGCCGCCCAGGTGGCGGTGATGACCTGGGACGGACGCGGCTGGCTGCGGCTCTGCGGGCAGGTGTACAACTCGCCCGACGAGTACGAACGGCTCGCCGGCCGGCTGCCCGCGCTGCTCGCTCAACGTTGACCCCGCCGACCCCGTCGAGCGGCAGCAGGCGCGCTCGGCCGAGGCCGAGCAGGGCCAGTGGATCGAGGTAGTCGGGCCCGCGACGCAGCCCCCAGTGCAGGCACGCTGGGGCGGGGCAGCCGGGATGCCCGGCCAGCAGGTGCCCCAGGACGGCCCCGGCCGGCAGCACGGTGCCCGCCGCGACCGCCGGTTGGACCGGCTCGTAGGTGGTCCGCAGCCCGTCGGCGTGACCGACGGTCATCACCGGCCGGCCGGCGACCATCCCGGCGAACAGGACCGTGCCCGCACCGGCCGCCCGGACCGGCGCGCCGGCCGGTGCGAGCAGGTCGACCCCCCGGTGACCGGACAGCCACGGGCGGGGCGGCGGATCGAACCGGCGTACCGGATGCGGCGTGCCGTCCACCGGCCACCGGAACGGACCGGCGGCCCCGGGCGGTACGACGCCTTCCGTCACCTGCCACGCCGCTGGCGGTGGACCGCCCAGCGGGGCGGGACCGTGCAGAGCAGCCGGCTGGGCCGTCGCCACGCTGCGCACCGCCGGTGTCGGGATCAGCATGAGCAGCACGAGACCACCGAGCATCCGGCGGAGCGGGATCGACCGTGTTCGCATACCGGCGAGCCTGCCGGGCTCGGGTGAGGCCGACCACCCCGAAGCGCTCCTCTGTGGATAACCGAAGGCGCTGTGGACAAGCCCCACCGAGACAGGTGATCTGTTATGGACCGGTCGCGGAGGACGCCAGCGGCGGGTGGGGGTCCGCCGACAGCGCCGGGCCGGAGCGCGGGACGTGGATCAGCCGCCGAAGCCGGAGTCGGCGGGAAGGGAGATGTCGGGCTTCTCCAACTCCTCGACGTTGACGTCCTTGAACGTCATCACCCGGACATTTTTGACAAACCGGGCAGGGCGGTACATGTCCCACACCCAGGCGTCGTGCATCTCGACCTCGAAGTAGACCTCGCCGTCGGAGTTACGCACGTGCAGGTCGACCTGATTGGCCAGGTAGAACCGCCGCTCGGTCTCCACCACGTAGGAGAACTGACGGACGATGTCGCGGTACTCCCGGTAGAGCTGGAGCTCCATCTCGGTCTCGTACTTCTCGAGATCTTCCGCGCTCATCGCACTCCGCCTTCCATGACCACATCTTCCCCCACCGGCGTCGGAGGCCAAGGCTGCTCGCCCAACGCCACGCCGACGGTACCCCCTGCGGCACCTGAACACTCCATCGGCTCGTCCGGGCTTGCGCCCAGCGGTCGGCGCGAGCGCGGCGGGCGGCCGTCGAGGCCGGTCACGGCGGCCACGTTGCCGTACGAGAACCGATGTTCCCGACACGGACCGCGTTCGCGCAACGCCGCGGTGTGCTCGGCGGTGATGTACCCCTTGTGTTCGGCGAAGCCGTAGCCGGGATACCTGGCGTCCAGATCCACCATGATCCGGTCCCGGGTCACCTTGGCCAGCACGCTCGCCGCCGCCACGCAGGCCGCCACCCGGTCGCCCTTCCACACGGCCAACCCGGGCACCTCCAGGCCGTCGACACCGAAGCCGTCGGTGAGCACGTACTCCGGCCGGACGGTCAGCGACGCCAGCGCCCGACGCAGGGCGGCCAGATTGCACACGTGCAGCCCCCGGGCGTCGACCTCCTCGGCCGGGATGACCACCACGGCGTACGCCGCGGCACGCGCGACGACCTCGTCGTACACCCGCTCCCGGCTCGCCGGGGTGAGCAGCTTGGAGTCGGCCAGACCGTCGATCTCGCCACGGCGGCCCTCCGACAGCACCGCGGCGGCGGCCACCAGCGGCCCGGCGCACGCGCCCCGACCGGCCTCGTCGGCACCGGCGACGAACCGGAAGCCGCGCCGTTGCAGGGCCCGCTCCAGGGCGTAGAGCCCGGCCTCGCGGCGCACCACCGTGCGCGGCGGGGTCAGCACGCCGAGGCTCCCTTCCGCTGTGCCGCGCCGGCCAACGCGTCGGCCAGCACCGCCGCCAGATCCGTCGGGTAGCAGCGCTCGCCGGTCGTGGCCAACTCCTGCGCCGACCACCAGCGGTGGCCGTCGACACTGCCCCGCTCCACCTCGCTGAACCCGGCCGTGTCGACCTCGTGGGCGGCCACCCGGACCAGGAAGAACTGCTGCTCCTGCCGGTACCACACCCCGTCGAAGGAGAACTCCGTGACGTCGGTGTGGACCGGCTCGCCGAACTCGGCCACGGTCAGTCGCAATCCGGTCTCCTCCGCCAGTTCGCGGGCCGCGCACTCGGCGTACGTCTCGCCCGGGTCCAGGCCGCCACCCGGAGTGAACCACCAGCGGCCGGCCTCGGGACGGACCGGGTCGAAGCCGCGGAACAGCAGCAACCGACCGGCCCCGTCGACCAGGAGCACGCGGGCGGCGCGCCTCGGCGTGTAGACCGTCACCGCACCAGACTGCCAGACGTCGACGACAACGCCCACGCCACGGGTGGCGCCCGGTCAGGGCCTGGGAATCGCCTCGAACTGCTCGGGCACGCTCAGCAGGGTGGCCCGGCTGACCGGCCAGAAGATCGTGAAGGCCCGGCCCACGACCTCCGTCTCCGGGATGGTGGCCGTGGTGATGTTCTGCTGCGACTGCTGGTAGTGCTCCAGCGAGTCACCCGAGGCGGAGCGGTGGTCACCCATGACCCAGAGCCGACCCTTCGGAATGACGACGTCGAACTCCTGGTCCGCCGGCTTGTCCTGGTGGCCGTCGAAGGAGAAGATGTACGGCTCGTCCAGCGACGCGCCGTTGATCATCAGGCGATCCTGCTCGTCACAGCAGACCACCCGGTCACCGCCGACGCCGATCACCCGCTTGATGAAGTCCTCCCCGGCGGGGTTGCCGCTCCACTCCGTCGGCGCCTTGAAGACGATCACCTCACCACGGTGCGGCGACCGAAAGTTGTACACCAGCTTGTTGACCAGCACCCGATCGTCGATCTTGAGAGTGTTCTCCATGGACGGCGAGGGGATGTAGAAGGTCTGCAGTACGAAGGCACGCACCAGCACCGCGACCAGGATCGCCACCCCGAGGAGGATGGGTAGTTCCTTCCAGAAGGAGTGGCGCGACTTGTCGGTCTGCTCGTCAATCACGGGAGGAGCCTACGTTGCCCGGATCGGTGCGACCGTCCGGAACGCGCGAACAAGGACAGGGCGGCCGCAATCGGCAGGAGCACCACGACACCTCCGTCGGGCGTGGGTCCGGGCGGCGGGGCGACGCCACCGGTGGCCGCAGCCGGCGGAGCGACGCTGGCGAACGTTTCGGGCACCGGCAGCGAATGCCAGCGGTCGGACGGCCAGACCACCGCGAAGGCCCGCCCCACCACATTGTCGATGGGCACCGGGCCCTGACAACGCGCGTCCTGCGAAACCAACCGATGGTCGCCGAGCACGAATATCTGGCCGGGCGGGACGACGACCTCCTCGAACCGCCGCGACCGGCACTCCTGCGGGTTCGGTGGCAGGTCCAGCGGCGAGTCCCGCAGGACGTACGCCGACTCGTCCAGCGGCGTGCCGTTGACCAGCACCCGCCCCTGGTCGTCACAACAGCTCACCCGGTCGCCGGGCAGCGCGATGACCCGCTTGATGAAGTCCTTCTCGCCGGGACGGCTGACGCCGATCAGATCGCCGATGGTGCGACCGAGCTTGTCGACGAAACCCGTCGGCGGTTGCGCGTCGACCTGTGGGACCCACTGGTCGGTGCCCCGGAAGACCACCACCTCGCCCCGCTGCGGGCCCCGCATGTTGTAGACGACCTTGTTGACCAGCACCCGGTCACCGACGAGCAGGGTGTCCTCCATCGACCCGGAGGGGATGAAGAACGCCTGGAGCAGGAAGGTGCGGATCAGCACGGCGAGACAGAAGGCCACGACGAGCAGCAGTGGCAACTCCTGCCAGAGCGGCATCTGCCGCTTGCTCCGACGGGTGCGCCGCCGCCACGGGTCGACCGCACCGCTGTCGTCAAGCGTCCTCACCACGCCCACTCCCCGGTCCGCAGAAACAACTACCGCCCGGCAGTCTCGTCGAGACTCCCCGGGCGGTAGTGGAGGTCACCCGCCACGTCAGGCGGGTCACCGCCCGCGCTGCGCCCGTACGACCAGGGTAGTGCGATCTGGCCAGTACGACATACGCGCAGCCCAGGCGATGTGGCGCAGAGCGAGGTCAGCTCGGCTGCTTCTCGCGCAACTCCTTGATCTTGGCCTTCTTGCCCCGCAGCTCACGCAGGTAGTAGAGCTTGGCGCGACGGACGTCACCGCGGGTGACGATCTCGATCCGGTCGATCGCCGGGCTGTTGACCGGGTAGGTCCGCTCGACGCCGACGCCGAAGCTGAGCTTACGGACGGTGAAGGTCTCGCGCAGTCCGCCACCCTGACGGCGGATGACAACGCCCTGGAAGATCTGGACCCGGGACCGGGCACCCTCGACGACCCGGGCGTGCACCTTGACGGTGTCACCGGCGCGGAAGATGGGCAGGTCGGTGCGCTTCGACTGGGCGTCAAGGGCGTCCAGGATGTTCATCGCTGTGTCCTCGTGAGGCTCACGGCGCACCGTCAATCGGCGCGCGGATGGGTGATACTGAT
This sequence comes from Micromonospora sonchi, assembly GCF_014646235.1. Classification (GTDB taxonomy): domain Bacteria; phylum Actinomycetota; class Actinomycetes; order Mycobacteriales; family Micromonosporaceae; genus Micromonospora; species Micromonospora sonchi. The sequence goes on from NZ_BMNB01000008.1 coordinate 117,650, forward strand.
CCCCGGGTGGTGGCCGGCGGTGAACCGACCCCGGTCAGGGATCCTCGCAGCCGCCCACGGCGTGCACGACTGCGGCAACCCCTCTACTCTGCCACATCCGCCCCGGGCACCTGAAACCCGGCCCGCTCCAGCGCCGTCACGTCCCGTTTGTCCAAGCTCTGCGGGTCGAGCGCGGCCAGCAGGTCGGGCCGGCGCTGGCCGGTCCGGGTCAACGCCTGGTCCCGGCGCCAGCGGGCGATCCGGCCGTGGTCGCCGGAGCGGAGCACGTCGGGCACGTCCAGCCCGCGCCAGGTCGCCGGCTTGGTGTACATCGGCGCCTCCAGCAGCCCGTGCGCGTGCGACTCCTCCTCCAGCGAGCCGGCGTTGCCGAGCACACCGGGCAGCAGCCGGGTCACCGCCTCCAGGATCACCAGCACCGCCACCTCGCCGCCGAAGAGCACGTAGTCGCCGAGACTGACCTCGGTCACCGGCATCCGCGTCGCGGCGTGATCGAGCACCCGCTGGTCGATGCCCTCGTACCGGCCGCAGGCGAAGAGCAGGTGCGGCTCGGCGGCCAGTTCGTACGCCAGCGCCTGGGTGAACGGCACGCCGGCCGGGGACGGCACCAGCAGCCGGGGCGGCGTCAGCTCCGGTGGGGCCAGGGCGTCCAGCGCCTCGCCCCACGGCTCGGGCCGCATCACCATGCCGGGCCCACCGCCGTAGGGGGTGTCGTCGACGGTGCGGTGCACGTCGTGGGTCCAGCTACGCAGATCGTGTACGACCAGCCGCAGCGTGCCGTTGGCCCGGGCCTTGCCGATCAGCGACAGGTCCAGCGGGGCGAAGTACTCCGGAAAGATCGACACGATGTCGACGCGCATGAGGGGCTGCTCCGCGGATCAGAGGTCGAGCAGGCCACCGGGCGGGTCGACCACCACCCGGCCACCGGCGAGATCGACCTCGGGGACGATCGCCTTGACGAACGGGATCAGCGCGGTGCGGCCCTCGGGACGACGCAACACCAGCAGGTCGGAGGCGGGGGCGTGATCGATCCGGGCCACCTCGCCGAGGCGTTCGCCCTCCGTGGTGACCACGGCCAGCCCGACCAGCTGGTGATCGTGGAACTCCTCCGGATCCTCCGGCGGAGCCACGTCGGCGCTGTCCACCGCGAGCAGGGTGCCACGCAGCGCCTCCGCGACGTCGCGGTCCAGCACCCCCTCGAAGACGACCAGCATCCGCCCCTGGTGCCGGCGGGCGACCTCCACGGTCAGCTCGTCGGGCACCTGGAACGGCACGCCAGGACCGGCAGGTGCACCGGAACCGGCGGCCGGAGGCGGTGCGCCGCGCCCGGCGTTCGCCCCCGGCATGGTGCGCAACACCATGCCGGGAGCGAACCGCGTCTCGGGTTCGTCGGTACGCACCTCCACGGTGACCTCACCGCGGATGCCGTGCGGCTTGCCGATCCGGCCGACGATGAGCAGCATCAGTACGCGTCGACGATGTCGACGCGTACGCCGCGCCCACCGATGGAGCCGATCACCTGGCGCAGCGCCTTGGCGGTCCGGCCGGACCGCCCGATCACGGTGCCCAGGTCCTCGGGGTGCACGCGGACCTCGAGCCGCTTGCCCCGCCGGGAGTCGACCATCCGGACGCGTACGTCCTCGGGGTGATCGACGATCCCCTTGACCAGGTGCTCCAACGCCGGCCGCAGCGCCATGTCAGGCCTGCTCGCCGGAGTCCGCGGCCGGCGCCTCGGCCTTCGGTGCCTCGGCCTTCGGCTCCTCGGCCTTCGGTGCCTCAGCCTTCGGTGCCTCGGTCTTCGGTGCCTCGGTCTTCGGCGCCTCAGCCTTCGGTGCCTCGGTCTTCGGTGCCTCGGTCTTCGGCGCCTCAGCCTTCGGTGCCTCGGTCTTCGGCGCCTCAGCCTTCGGTGCCTCGGTCTTCGGCGCCTCAGCCTTGGCGGCCTTCTTCGCCGGCTTGGCCGGGGTGTCGGCCACGCCCGCGGCGGCCTTCGCCTCGGCCTCGTAGGCGGCCGTGCGGTCGGCCCGCTCGGGCGCCACCTTCAGCGGCGGCGGAGCCGGCAGGCCCTTGTACTTCTGCCAGTCACCGGTCAGCTCCAGCAGCCGCTGCACCGCCTCGCTCGGCTGGGCCCCGACGGACAGCCAGTACTGGACCCGCTCCGACTTGACCTCGATCACCGAAGGGTCTTCCTTCGGCTGGTAGATCCCGACGAACTCGATCGCCCGGCCGTCGCGCTTGGTACGCGAGTCGGCGACGACGATGCGGTACTGCGGGTTGCGGATCTTGCCCATCCGCAGGAGCCGGATCTTTACGGCCACGTTTGTTTCGCTCCTGTTGCGATCTCACCGGCCCGACACGGGCGGTGTGCATGGGTGAGCGTCAACCGGCACAGTGGGGTTGGGCCGGAGAGCACTCGGGTGGACTGGCGACGTGCCCGGGTTAGAGGGCGCCGGGCACACGCCGGATACCAGCGAGCCATTCTGCCAGATCGGCCGGGGATCTCTCACACCGGACCGGCGCGGTTCACCCGACGTGTTCAAAAGGTGAGCACGAACACACCCGACTTCAGCGTACGGGTGGACGGTCCCAGCCCTCCGGCAGCCGCTCGGGCGTGATCCACTCCGCTGGTGGGACGAACTCGCACCAGGTGCCGTCGAACGGGAACTCGCCGGCCTCCACGAGGGCGACCACCCGCTTGCCCTCCGCCCACACGGCGGCCTCGTCGGCCACCCAGTAGTGCTCCGGGAAGGCCAGCCGCTCGGCGAACTCATCCTCGTCCTTCCACACCCAGCTGCGGTCCTGCCGCACCCACACGTCGAGATCCTGATCCACCATGTCGACCCCGGCCAGCGCGCCGTCGTCCCACCGGACGCCGGGCTCCTCCAGGTTGACGTACCAGCCGGCGAAGCGCCCCCGCGCGTCCCGGAACCACCAGACGGAATGGGCCGCGTCGGCGGGCAGGAACTTCAGCAACGGCGGCCCGTGCCACCGGCCCTCCGCGAGGCGGTAGGTCGACGTGATCCACTCGCTGAACGGAACGGCGCGCATGCCCAACCCGGTCTCGGTCACCTCGCTGGCCACCGGTGACCCCTCGGCCACCCAGAGCAGCAGGCCGCGCTCGTCGTCGCTGACCACCCGGGCCGGTCGGACCCAACCGATGCGTCCCCGCCGCACGTTGCGGTGCACGACCAACCGGCCCGGCTCGAATCTCACGCACCGACCCTACCGGCCGCCCGCGAGCACCCGGCTCCGCGACGTCGGGGCCGGCAGCGAGGTGTTAAGAAGGGGCCCCTCCTCTACCGGAGGCGTTAAGAAGGGGCCCTCCCTTGCATCTCAGTAGGCGCGGGCGAGGATGGCGGTGAGGTCGGGCTCGTCCTCGGTGTCGGGGACCGAACCGTCGGCGCGCACCAGGCAGCGGACGGTGACGCCCTGGCCGTTGGCCTTCGCCTCGCCCTCGACGCCGACCGCCGACCAGGGCACCCGGGCCCAGCCGGTGGCCGCCGCCTCGATCGCCTCGTCCAGGGTCGCCACGTCGACCGTGTGCGACTGGCGGAAGGCGAGCGCCTGGTCGTGCAGGGCCCGCTGGTCGGCGTCCAGGGCGGCGAGCACCGCGCCCACCACGTCGGCCACCGGCGTGGGGGCCTTCGAGCCGTCGGTACGCCGAACCACGACCGCGTTGCCGGTGGCCAGGTCGCGGGGGCCGACCTCGACGCGTACCGGGTAGCCGCGCAGCTCGGCGTCGACGGCCCGGCGGCCGAACGGGGTGTCGGTGCGGTCGTCGAGCGCGACCCGGACCCCGGCGTCGCGCAGCGCGTCGCAAAGCTTTTTCGCCGCCTCCGCAGGGCCGCCAGGGCCCTCGCCGTCCTTGACCACCATGACGTACGCCTGCACCGGCGCCAACTGCGGCGGCACCCGCAGCCCGTTGTCGTCGCCGTGGCACATGATCAGGCCGCCGAGCATCCGGGTCGAGGTGCCCCAGGAGGTGGTCCAGGCGTGCTCCCGGCCGCCCTCAGCCGAGGAGTAGCTGATGTCGAACGCCTTGGCGAAGTTCTGCCCCAGCTCGTGGCTGGTGCCCAGTTGCAGCGCCTTGCCGTCGCCCATCATGCCTTCGCAGGTGTAGGTGGCGGTGGCCCCGGCGAAACGCTCCCGGGCGGTCTTCAGTCCGACCACCACCGGGATGCCGAGCACGCTCACCATCAGGTCCTCGTACGCCTCGTGCAGGATCTTGCGGGCGTAGGCGCGGGCGTCTTCCCGGGTGGCGTGCGCGGTGTGCCCCTCCTGCCAGAGGAACTCGCTGGTGCGCAGGAAGACCCGGGGGCGCAGCTCCCAGCGGACCACGTTGGCCCACTGGTTGAGCAGCAGCGGCAGGTCGCGGTACGAGTCGATCCACTTGGCCATGAACTCGCCGATGACCGTCTCGCTGGTGGGGCGTACCACCACCGGCTCGGCGAGCTGCTTGCCGCCGCCGTGGGTGACCACCGCCAGCTCCGGCGAGAAGCCCTCGACGTGCTCGGCCTCACGCTTGAGGTAGCTCTCCGGGATGAACAGCGGGAAGTACGCGTTCTCCGCGCCGGCCGCCTTGATCCGGGAGTCCATCTCGGCCTGCATCCGCTCCCAGATGGCGTAGCCGGCCGGTCGGATCACCATGGTCCCGCGCACCGGCCCGTTGTCGGCCAGCTTCGCCTTGGCGATCAGATCCTGGTACCACCGGGGGAAGTCCTCCGCCCGCGGAGTGAGCACACGCGCCATGACCGCACATCCTATGCCTCCCTCTCCCCCACCCCTCCTCCCACCCCGCACTCCCTCCCCTGCCCACCCCACCCACCGGCCCACCGCGCCGATCTTGCAGTTTCGGTCGCCGAAAAGATACCTGTGGGGTGATTTGCGGCGACGAAAAGTGCAAGATCGCGGGGGTGGGCAGCGGGCGGGGCGGAGGGCCAGCTCGACGTGCGCCGGGTCAGCGGATGAGCCGTCCGCGCAGGACGATGCGGGCCGGCTCGCGGACCACCCGCAGATCCCGGCGCGGGTCGTCGGAGTAGACGACGAGGTCGGCCAGGCCACCCTCGGTCAGAGCGGGGAAACCCAGCCACTCTCGGGCGCGCCAGGAGGCGGCGGCGAGGACGTCCGTCCGGGACATGCCGGCCTTCTCGTGCAGCAGGAGCATCTCCTCGGCGGCAAGGCCGTGGTCGATGCCGCCGCCGGCGTCCGTCCCGACGAAGATGGGCACCCCGGCCTCGTACGCGGCCCGCACCACCTCGGGGAAGCGGTCCCGCAGGGCAAGCATGTGGTCGGCGTACCCGGGGAACTTGGGTCGGGCCTGGTCGGCGATGCCGCCGAAGGTACGGATGTTGATCATCGTGGGGATCAGGGCGGTGCCCTGCCGGGCCATCAGGTCGATCAGGTCCAGGCTCAACCCGGTGCCGTGCTCGACCGAGTCCACCCCGGCCCGCACCATGATCTCCACGGCCGACTCGCTGAAGGTGTGCACGGCGGCGCGTACCCCGGCGGCGTGTGCGGCGGCCACGGCGGCGGTCATCGTGTCGGCGTCCCAGGCCGGCGCCAGGTCACCGGCGCCCCGGTCGATCCAGTCCCCGACCAGCTTGACCCAGCCGTTGCCGGCGGCGGCCTGCTCCGCCACGGTCGCCGCCACCTCGGCCGCGCCGACCTCCACGCCGATGTCGCGCAGGTACCGCTTCGGCGGCGCGACGTGCCGCCCGGCGCGGGCCAGCCGGGGCAGGTCCGGCTCGTCGTCCAGTTGGGGATACGGGTACGGCGAGCCGGCGTCCCGGATCGCGAGCACACCCGCGTCCCGGTCGGTACGGGCCAACTCGCGGGCCTGGTCCAGGGAGGTGATCGGGGCGCCACCCCGGGCGATGCCGATGTGGCAGTGCGCGTCCACCAGCCCGGGCAGGACGAACCCACGATCGGCGATCGTTTCCGCGCCGGGCACCGGGTCGAAGGTGATCCGGTCGCCGACCAGCCACAGGTCCCGGACCTCGTCGTCCGGCAGGAGCACACCGCGCACATGCAGAGCCATGCGCACAGTCCTACCCGATCACTGCCGCCGTGCGCGAGGAGCCGTTACCTCTCAGTGCGCTCTGACGAGTGCGTGATTGGTAGTCCTGCCTTGCGGTGGGACGGTCCCGGTCTGATCCGCTGGTGCGGTGCCGGGTTGACGCTTCTCAGCCACCAGCCCGCCGGGGCGGGTCTTACGGTCAGCTCCACGTCCAGCCACCGGGCCACTCCCGGCGGAATCCACTTGAGCCGCCAGAGCGGCGAGGTTACGCGCGGCGTTGAGATCCCGGTCGAGGATCAGGCCGCAGGTCGTGCAGGTGTAGGTGCGCTCGGACAGGGCCAGCTTGGCTTTCACCGCGCCACAGCCCGAGCAAGTCTTCGATGAAGGGAACCAGCGGTCGGCTGTCACGAGTCGGCCGCCGTTCCATTCAGTCTTGTACGCCAACTGCCGACGAACCTCGGCGAAACCGGCGTCGGCAATGTGCCGGGCCAACCTGCGGTTGCGCAGCATACCGGCCACATGCAGGTCTTCCACCACGATCGTGCCGTGCTCGCGGGCGAGCCGGGTGGTGAGCTTGTGCAGGCCGTCACGACGCAGATTGCTCACGCGGGCATGCGCGCGGCCCAGCCGAGCCGATGCCCGGACCCACCGCTGCGATGGACGCTGCCCGGTACGCCGGTCAGGGCCGATCTTCCGCGACACGGCACGACCGAGCCGGCGCAGCCGAGTCTGCGCGGCGCCCAGGTGGCGCGGGTTGTCCACCAGCTCGCCGGTGGACAACACCGCCAGATGTGTGATCCCGATGTCCACACCAACCACCGAGCCGGACCGCGCCGGCCGCTGTTGGGCGCGGTCGACCTCGACACAGAACGACACGTGCCACCGACCGCCATCGAGCCGGACGGTGGCGGACATGATCCGGGCGGTGCCGTTGTCGAGGCGGCGGGCCAACTTGCGCGCCGACTCGTGCAGCTTCAGCCGCCCCAACCGAGGCAACACCACATGCTTACGGTCCGGCTCGACATGGATCGCGCCGGTGGTAAACCGCACGCTCGGTATGGTGCGGCGGCGGGACTTGAACCGAGGAAACCCAACCGGGCGACCTTCTCGCTTGCCCGTGCGGGAGTCGGACCAGTTCTTCAACCCGCGGGCGAGAGCATCCAGGCCGGTGTTGAACGCCTCCTTGGAACACTCCCGCCACCACGGCGCCACCTCGCCCTTCGCCGCGTTCCACGCCTTACGCAGCGCCGGCAGTGACCAGCCAACAGACGGAGTCAGCAACTCGTCCGCCACACCGTAGCTGCGTTCGGCCACGCGCTGGTCCATGACCGCCTTGACTCGGGCCAGCGCCCAGTTGTGCGCCACACGCGCCGCGCCCGCATGCGCCAATACCGCGCGTTCCTGCCCCGGCGTGAGGTCCAACGCGAACCGGTACGCCTGGACCGCTTTCACGCTCGATCCCCGGTGGCAGCGAGGTCCTGATACAGGGCAGTGGGGGACGGCACGATCAACCTTCCGTTGATCAGTTCGTACGGAAGGTCCTTCGGCAGGTCGCCGAGGTCGTCAACCGTCCACTCCGACCGCTCGGGCAGGATGGGCGCCACGGTCATGACTCCTCCCTCCAGGGGCGGCATCACCCTAAGCGCCGACGAAACCACCCGCCGTCACCGACACGCTCAGCGAGGCTTGTCGCCCTTGCCGAGCTTGTTGAAGTCGATCTTCGGAAGCTTGAAGCCCGGCGGGAGGCCCTGACCGGCCGCCAGGTCCTCCGGGCTCAGCCCCGGCGGCAGCTGCGGCATGCCGCCCGGGAAGCCACCGGGCAGCCCGCCCTGCGCCCCGCGGGTGCCGGCGCCGCTGCGCGGCCGGCCGCCGCCCTTCGTGCCCTTGCGCTTGTTCTTCGGGCTCTTGGTGGCCTTGCGCCGGCCGCCGCCCGGAAGGCCCATCATGCCGCCCATCTGCTTCATCATCTTCTGCGCGTCGGTGAAGCGGTTGAGCAGCTGGTTGACGTCCATCACGGTGACGCCGGAGCCGTTGGCGATGCGGGCCCGCCGGGAACCGTTGATGATCTTCGGGTTGGTGCGTTCGGCCGGGGTCATCGACCGGATGATCGCGGTGATCCGGTCGAAGTGCTTGTCGTCCAGCTCCGCGAGCTGGTCCTTGACCTGCCCCATGCCCGGCATCATGGCCAGCACGTTGGCGATCGGCCCCATCCGGCGTACCGCGATGAGCTGGTCGAGGAAGTCCTCCAGGGTGAACTGCTCGCCGCCCATCAGCTTGGCGGTCATCTTCTCCTTCTGATCGGTGTCGAAGGCCGCCTCGGCCTGCTCGATCAGAGTGAGGACGTCGCCCATGCCGAGGATCCGGCTGGCCATCCGGTCGGGGTGGAAGACGTCGAAGTCCTCCAGCTTCTCGCCGGTGGAGGCGAACAGGATCGGCTGCCCGGTCACCTGCCGGACCGACAGCGCCGCGCCGCCCCGGGCGTCGCCGTCGAGCTTGGAGAGCACCACGCCGGTGATGCCGACGCCGTCGCGGAACGCCTCGGCGGTACGCACCGCGTCCTGGCCGACCATCGCGTCGATGACGAAGATGACCTCGTCCGGGTCGACCGCGTCGCGGATGTCGGCGGCCTGCTGCATCATCTCGGTGTCGACACCGAGCCGGCCGGCGGTGTCGACGATGACGACGTCCCGGGCGGCCCGTCGGGCGTGCTCGATCGAGGACTTCGCCACCTGCACCGGGTCGCCGACGCCGTTGCCGGGCTCCGGGGCGTACACCTCGACCCCGGCGCGGCCACCGAGCACCTGGAGCTGCCCGACGGCGTTGGGACGCTGGAGGTCGGCGGCGACCAGCAACGGCTGGTGCCCCTGGGCCTTGAGCCAGCGGGCCAGCTTGCCGGCGAGGGTGGTCTTGCCGGAGCCCTGGAGGCCGGCCAGCATGATCACGGTCGGCGGCTGCTTGGCGAACTGGAGCCGACGCCCCTCGCCACCGAGGACGGCGACCAGCTCCTCGTTGACGATCTTGATGATCTGCTGGGCCGGGTTGAGCGCCTGGGAGACCTCCGCGCCGCGAGCCCGTTCCTTGACGTTCGTGATGAAGCCCTTGACGACCGGCAGCGCGACGTCGGCCTCCAGCAGCGCGAGGCGAATCTCGCGCGCCGTGGCGTCGATGTCGGCGTCGGTGAGGCGCCCCTTGCCGCGGAGCTTGGTGAAGATCCCGGAGAGGCGGTCACTCAAGGTGTCAAACACGCGAACATCCCGTTTGTCGTCTTCGGCGGGCACAGCGCGGACGCGCGGGTGTCGTCCAGCCCACCGCTAGCCTAGCCCGACGCCGCTCACCGAGCCCGGCCCAGCCGCTCCCCTTCCAGCGGCAGCGGGCCGGATCGCCCCGACGAGCGCCGGCGATCTCAGGGGGGTCAGCCGCCGACGTCGCTCGCCGACGGGGCATTGCCGCCGGGCGGTGCGGCAGGGGCAGTCTTCTTGGCCTTGCGGCTCTCCTTCAGGCAATCGTTCACGTACCGGGTGAGCTCCTCCATGATGGTGAGCACGTCGCCGGCTAGCAGGGGCAGACCGGTCATCCGGCCGTCGTCGGCGGATGAGGTGCCCGGCTCGGGCGCCAGTTTGCTGAGCCGGCGCCAGTCCTGGGGAAAACTGCGCAGGCTGCTCGGCCCCTTGGGATCCTTCTGCATGGCGGTCCAGATCTCCTCGGCCGCCTGGGGTATCGGCCGGCCCCGCAGCAACGCGGCGATGTCGACGGCGTCGCGGGCCCGCTTCTCGTCCCGGTCCGCCCCGGTGCGGCCGGAGAACGCCTTGATCTTGTCGGTGACGGCCCGATCAGCCGTGACCACCCGCAGCGGAACCGTGGGTTCGTCCGCGGCCCAGCCGCCCTCCTGGATCACCGGCATGCGTCGGGATTCGGTGGGCACGGGCGCGAGCGTCACGCTGACCTCCACGCCGCTGTAGGTCCCGCGCACCGTGGTGTCGGTGATCGAGGAGGCATCGATCACCGAACCGATGCTGGCCAGGATGTCCTGCCGCTGCTGTTTGGCCCGCGCCCGCTCGTCGGCGTTCGTGGCGACCAGGAGGCCGCCCACATCGACGCGCAGGTCCAGATCGTGCACGCCGCGCACCTGCTCCCCGGCGGCGACCCCGGCGCCGCCACCGAGACTCACCTGGGCCTTCAGCCCGAACACGTCCCGGATCAAACCCTCGATGAGCGGCTCGAGATGGGCGGCCGTGCCCATCCGGAACTCCGACTCCGCATCGACCCAGGGTGCCCGCTGAACGGCGAGCACCGGCGCGCCACCCGCGACGAGCGAACGGTCGGCGCCGCCGGCGTCCGCGAGCGTCTGCCCGGCATCGTCCGCCAACACGCGTCCGACGGCCGCGTTGCCGGCCAGCCGTTGCAGGGCCAGGATCCGCTGCGCTACGCCCGTGGCGCTCCCGCCGCCTGCCGAAGCGGCATCGGCAGGCTCCCTCGTTCGGGGTAGCGCCGTCCGGAGTTGGATCACCTGACGTTGCGACCGATCCGGCGGGGACGGGTGCTGGTGTGCGTGCAAGGAGTACCTCCCGGGCTGCTCGGTGAGTTCGCGCTCAGGCAGCATGCGGTGCGGCACGAAGGCGCGTTCGGCTGTCTCTCAGCATCGCGCGTACGTGACTCGACCGGAAGGACCTGCGGGACATCCCGGTCTGCCCGCACCGGTGCTCCTCGGTGCCCATGGTCGTTGCCCCCCTCCTTACACCGCAGCGACGACAGCGGCTTCAAGGCGGGCACGCTCGCCGTCGGCGGGTCAGGCACGACGCCGGTGTCGAGGGTGGTTCGCACCCGGCCGACCAGTTCGCCGACCAGTCGGCCCTTCCAGTCCGACCAGGCGGCCGGGCCGGTGGCGGCGGCATCGGCGCGGACCAGCGCGTACAGCAGGTCGAGGGTGGTGGTGTCGCCGACCGCCTCGGCCACCCGGGCGATGGCGGTGCGGGCCAGCACCAGTTCGCCGTCGTGCTCGACCACGTCCCGGGCGACGGGCCGGCGCACCGGTCGCCTGGCGGCGCCCCGGCAGCGACCGGAGCGCAGCCGGTCGGCGGAACGGAAGGCGTCGTCCAGGGCATGACTGACGGTCCGGGCGTCGCCGGCCACCCGGCGCAGCAACGCGTCGCCGTCGCCGCCCGATCCGGCGGGTGCGGACTGGCGCAGGCCGAGCAGGGCGGCCACCCCGGCGCGTTCCTGGGCGAGCAGCCGGTCGACCCGCCGGCCGACCTGCTGGTGCAGCGCGTCGCGGGTGTCCAGCAGCCGCAACTGCGCGGCGTGTACGGCGGGTCGCAGCGCGTCGGTGATCCCGGCGAGCGCGATGGCCCGCAGGATCCCGACGTCGCGCAGGCCGCCAGCGGCCTCCTTGAGGTCGCCCTCGAGCAGGAACGCCAGCTCGCCGTGGGCCTGCCAGCGAGCGACCGTGCTCTGGCGCAACGGAGCCAGTTGGCGTACGGCGGTGCGCCGCCAGTGGTCGGTGGCGCTGCGGAGCAGGGTGTCGGCCAGGTCGGGGTCGCCGGCCACGAGCCGGGCGTCGAGCAGCCCGAGGGCCACCTTGACGTCGTCCCGGGCCACCGACAGCGCCTCGGCGACGGTGCGCACCGAGTGGTCGAGCCGCAGGCCGGCGTCCCAGATCGGGTACCACAGCTCGGCGGCGAGTTCGTCGATCCCGGGCACTCCGGCGTGCACCAGCACCAGGTCGAGATCGCCGTGGGGGGCGCACTGCCGCCGGCCCAACCCGCCGACCACGAGCAGCGCGACGCCGGCCCGGTCCGGCGCCAGCCGGGCCAGCCAGGCGTCGTAGGCGTCCGCCCGGGCCCGGCGCGCCGTCGCACCGATCCCCGCCGATACGCCGACGACTTCGTTGACCAGCACCGCGTGCCGGGGTTCCCGGGCCCGCCTGCTGGTCGACGAGGTCATTGGGTGCTGTTCCTACAGGGCGTCCAGGCCGCGCTCGCCGGTGCGGACCCGGACGACCTCCTCGACCGCGGTCACCCAGACCTTGCCGTCGCCGATCTTGCCGGTCCGGGCGGCACCGACGACGGCGTCGACGATCTTCTCGACGTCGATCTCGTCGGTGAGCACCTCCACCCGGATCTTGGGTAGGAACTCGACGGTGTACTCGGCGCCCCGGTAGACCTCGGTGTGGCCCTTCTGCCGCCCGTAGCCCTGGACCTCGCTCACGGTCAGCCCGGCCACGCCGAGCGTGTGCAGGGCCTCCTTGACGGCGTCCAACTGGTGCGGCTTGATGACCGCGGTCACCAGCTTCATGTCCAACCCCTCCATTCGCAAACGTTAGCCGGCGACCTTCTCGCTCACCGGTTCGGTGGGCTTCGACCTCGGCGCCGCCGCGGCGGCGATGCCCGCCGCAACGAACGCACCGCCGCTACCCGTGGAGCTGAACTCGTACGCGCTCTCCGCGTGCTCGGCGTTGTCGATGCCCTCGACCTCGGCGTCGGCGCTGGCGCGGAAACCGATCGTCTTCTCGATCGCGAAGCCGATGACGTACGCGACCACGAACGAGTAGACCAGCACCGCGACCACCCCGACCGCCTGAAGGCCCAGCAGCCCGATGCCGCCGCCGTAGAGCAGGCCGTCGTTGCCCGCGCCGGCCAGCACCTCGATGGCCAGGAAGCCGATGAGCAGCGAGCCGAGGATGCCGCCGACCATGTGCACCGCCACCACGTCGAGCGAGTCGTCGTACGTGAAGCGGTACTTCAGGCCGACCGCGAGCGCGCAGACCGCACCGACGATCACCCCGAGGGCGATCGCGCCCAGCGGCTCCAGGAAGGCGCAGGCCGGGGTGATGCCGACCAGGCCGGAGATCGCGCCGGAGGCCGCACCGAGGGTGGTCGGCCTGCCGTCGCGGAGCCACTCGACCACGATCCAGCCGAGCACGGCGGCGGCCGCGGCCACCTGCGTGTTGATCAGCGAGACGGCGGCGGCCCCGTCGGCCGCACCCGCCGAGCCGGCGTTGAAGCCGAACCAGCCGAACCACAGCAGCGCCGCACCGAGCAGCACCATCGGCAGGTTGTGCGGCTTGAACTTGTCCTTCGGCCAGCCCACCCGGCGGCCGAGCACGAGCGCCAAGGCGAGCGCCGCGGCGCCGGCGTTGATGTGCACCGCAGTGCCGCCGGCGAAGTCGAGCACGCCCAACTCGCCGATCCAGCCGCCGCCCCAGACCCAGTGCGCGACCGGAAAGTAGACCAGGGTGGCCCAGACGCCGACGAAGAGCAGCCACGGGCCGAACCTGGCCCGATCGGCGATCGCGCCGCTGATCAGCGCGACCGTGATCACGGCGAACATCAGCTGGAAGCCGGCGAACAGCAGGTCGGGGATGCCGCCCTCGGCGCCGCTGGTCAGCATGCCGCGCAGACCCGCGGCGGAGAGATCACCGGTGATCCCGCCGATGTCATCGCCGAACGCGATGCTGTAGCCGTAGAACACCCACAGCAGGCTGACCAGGCCGATCGCCCCGAAGCTCATCATCATCATGTTGAGCACGGACTTCGATCGCGTCATGCCGCCGTAGAACAGCGCCAGGCCGGGCGTCATGAGCAACACCAGGGCGGCAGAAGTCAAAATCCAGGCGGTGGCACCAGAATTGAGTTCCGGCACGCTGCCTCCTCTCGGGTTGTCTTCCCTCCCTCCCGGCATCGTGCGGCATCGCCCGTACGCCGGTTGGGCGGAAGCCTGATCGGCGGCTGTTTCACCCAGGGTCCCCGGCCGGTTTCCGAACCGTGACGGGTTGTTTCGGACGTGTGAAGAATATGGATCAGCGCAGGGCGTCCTCGAGGACCTGCCGTTCGTAGTCGATCAGCCGCAGGTCCCGCATCGGCCGGCGCAGGTGCCCCTTGTGCACGATCCGGACGAAGGCCGGTTCCCCGGCGGCGGCCATCCGGCGGATGCCCTCGACGTGGTCCACGATCCGCTTTCGGATGGTCCGGATCAGCCGGTGCCGGTCGCGGGGGATGAGCCCGTACTTGTCGGCGAAGAGACGCAGCCGGCGCGGACGGTCGGGGTGCTTCCAGCCCAGGGTGATCGAGTCCCGGTCGGAGAAGATCGGCACCCAGGTCCAGGCCGCGTACGCCACGTCGTAGATCCGCGCCCCGGGTGAGGCGAGGTCGAAGTCGATGAGCCCGAGGGTGCCGTCCGGTCGCCAGATCACGTTGTGCGGCGCGGCGTCGTGATGGCAGATGACCTCGGTGTCCGGCGGCGGCGGCCCGAACGAGCGCCACACCGCCTGCGGTGGCGGGACGAAGCCGTACTGGGCGTCGTGGAACATGCGCAGCATGGTGGCGACGGTGGCCAGCGCCTCGTCGGTCACCCAGTGCGGGGCCAGCGGGTACTGCCCACACTCGCCCTCCAGGTACGACAGCACCTCGCGGTTGCGCTCGTCCATGCCCAGCGCGCGGGGAGCGCCGGTGAACCCGACGTACTCCAGGTGGCGGAGCAGGGCGTGCACCGACGGGGTCCAGGGTCCGGCGTTGCGCCGGACCGTGTCGCCCACCCGGACGACGGTGCTCACGTTCCCGCCGTGCAGGGGGATCTCCTGCGAAGTCACGTACGGTCTCCCGAGGCGCTGCGACGGGTGGCTCGGGTCGCGCCAGCCCGCGTACGCGCGATCTTCTCTGGTCACCCGAGGTTACGCGGTCGGCCCGGGGGCTTCGGTGCCCAGGAGCGCGTCGACGAACTGCGCGGCGTCGAACGGCGCCAGGTCGTCCGGTCCCTCGCCGAGGCCGACCAGCTTCACCGGGATGCCGAGCTTGCGCTGCACGGCGATCACGATGCCGCCCTTGGCGGTGCCGTCGAGCTTGGTGAGCACCACCCCGGTGACGTTGACCACCTCGGTGAAGACGCGGGCCTGCTCCAGGCCGTTCTGGCCGGTGGTGGCGTCGAGCACGAGCAGTGTCTCGTCGATCGGGCCGTGCTTCTCCACCACCCGCTTGACCTTGCCCAGCTCGTCCATCAGACCGACCTTGTTCTGCAGCCGGCCGGCGGTGTCGACCAGCACCGTGTCCACGCCGGTGTCGATGCCGCGCCGGACCGCGTCGAACGCGACGCTGGCCGGGTCGGCGCCCTCCGGGCCACGGACGGTCTCCGCACCGACCCGCCCGGCCCAGGTCTCCAGCTGGTCGGCGGCGGCGGCCCGGAACGTGTCGGCCGCGCCGAGCAGGACGCTGCGGCCGTCGGCGATGAGCACCCGGGCGATCTTGCCGCAGGTGGTGGTCTTGCCGGCGCCGTTGACCCCGACCACCAGCAGCACCGCCGGCACGCCCTCCTTGGGCGCGGTACGCAGCGAGCGGTCCAGCCCCGGGTCGAGCGCGTTGACCAGCTCGGCGGCGAGCAGGGCACGCAGCTCGGCGACCGACCGGGTGCCCAGCACCCGGGTCCGTTCCTGCAGCCGGTCGACGATCTCGCGGGTGGCGTCGATCCCCACGTCTGCGGTGATCAGGCTGTCCTCGATCTCCTCCCAGACGTCCTCGTCGAGCCGGTCGCGGCTGAGCAGGCCGAGCAGCCCCTTGCCGAAGACGTTCTGCGAGCGGGACAGTCGGGAGCGCAGCCGCACCAGCCGGCCGGCGGTGGGCTCGGGCACCTCGACGGTCGGTGCCGGCGCCTCGATGACCGGCGGCGGCTCCACCAGGACGCCGGTGGACAGATCGGCCTCCGGCGCCTGCACCGGCGGCCCGGCGAGCTCCTCCTCCGCGCGGGTGTCCACCTCGGTACGCGGCAACGGCGGCTCCGGCCGCCGGCGCAACCGCGGCACGACCAGCCCGATGCCGCCGAGGATCAGCACGCCGAGCAGGGCGAGAGCGATGAGGAGGTATTCCGTCATGCCGAAATCCTGTCAGATGCCGACGATCGCGTCTCAGCCACCGCTCCCGCCACGCCAGCCGGCAGTAGTTTCGACCACAGCCAGCGATGGTGCGACCAACGTCCGGGTAGTACAGGATGAAGCTCTCTCGTCTGGAGGTTCGGCATGCCCGCGCAGCTGCTCATCGGCCCCCTGCTGCGCCGGATCGTCGGCACGCGGGCCACCGTCTGGGTCGAGACCACGGCACCCGCGGTGGTCACCGTCCGCACGGCCGGCGGCGCCACCGGCACGGCGTCCACCTTCTCCGCGTACGACCACCACTACGCGCTGGTGGTGGTGGCGGGACTCACCCCGGACAGCGCCACGACCTACCAGGTGCTGATCGACGACGAGGTGGTCTGGCCGCTGCCCGAGGGCCGCTTCCCGCCCAGCGTGATCCGGACCCGCGCCGCCGACGACCGGGACCAGCCGGTCCGGCTGCTCTTCGGGTCCTGCCGGGAGACCACCCAGCACGCCACCACCCGCAGGTTGCCCCCGGACGCGCTCGACGCGTACGCCCGGCGGATCATGGCCGACCCCGACCCGGCCGCCCTGCCGGACCTGCTGGTGATGCTCGGGGACCAGGTCTACGCCGACGAGACCTCACCCACCGTGAAGCGGCTGCTGCACCGCCGCCGACGGCGGCCACCGGGCGCACCCGGCGACCAGGTGGTCAGCTTCGACGAGTACACCAAGCTCTACCTGGAGTCCTGGAGCGACCCGGAGATCCGGTGGCTGCTCTCCACCGTGCCGAGCGTGATGATCTTCGACGATCACGAGATCATCGATGACTGGAACACCTCGGCCTTCTGGCGGGCCGACATGCGCGCGCAGCCCTGGTGGGCCGAGCGGATCGCCAGCGGGTTGGCCTCCTACTGGGTGTACCAGCACCTGGGCAACCTCCACCCGGACGAGATCACCGCCGACCCGGTCTTCACCCGGGTGCGCGCGGCCGAGGACGCCACCGAGGTGCTGCGCGAGTTCGGCGCGCGGGTCGACACCGAGGCCGACCTGGCGCACGCCACCGGCCCCCCCTCGTCATCGGCGGCCGACCGCGCGGCTCGCTCCGCACTTCCGCCCGAACGCGCGGACAGTTACCAGTGGAGCTACTCGCTCGACCTCGGCCGCACCCGGCTGGTGATGCTGGACACCCGGTGCAGCCGGGTGTTGCAGCCGGGCCGACGGGCGATGCTGCCGGCCGGCGAGTGGTCCTGGTTCGTCGACCGCGCCCACGGCGACTACGACCACCTGGTGGTCGGATCATCGCTGCCCTGGCTGCTGCCGCCCGGCATCCATCACGTGGAGGCGTGGAACGAGCAGTTGGCCGACTCGCCCCGATCGTGGGTGGTCGCGTTGGCGGAGCGGCTGCGCCGCGGGCTCGACCTGGAGCACTGGGGTGCCTTCCGCCGCTCCTTCGAGGGTCTCGGCGCACTGTTCGCCCGAATCGGCAGCGGCACACCGGGCACACCCGGCGACCGCAAGGGCGCCGGACCGGCGTACCCGCCACCGGCGTCGATCAACGTGCTCTCCGGGGACGTGCACCACTCGTACGTGGCCCGGGTCCGGTTCGCCGACCCCGGCGTACGCACCCCGGTGCATCAACTCACCTGCTCGCCGTTCCACAACCAGGTGCCGGCCGGGCTGCGCCCACTGATGCGACTCGGCTGGGCGCGCGGGCCGGCCGGGGCGGCCCGCGCGCTGGCCCGCACCGCCGGGGTGCCCCGACCCGCGATGACGTGGCGCAAGCTGGCCGGCCCGTACTTCGGCAACGCGGTGGCCACGCTCACCCACGCCGGCCGCAACGCCGAGGTGATCATGGAGGGCACCACCGGCGACGGCCACCTGCGCGAAGTGGCCCGCCACCGCCTCACCCCCTGACCAGGTGCAAGGAAGGGCCCCTTATTAACGCCTGGCGTAGTAAAAGGGCCCCTTGTTAACACGCTCCGACCGTGTGCCGGGCGGGGCGGGGCGGCGTCGCCGGCCGGGCAGGCAACGGCCCGGCAGGCAACGGCCGGCCAAGCGGCCGGCAGCACTGCTTCGTACCCTCGTCGGGTGGACGAACAGCTGCCGGAGAGCCTGCGCGAGGTCGAGCACGAGCTGACCGCGCTGTTGCGCCGCGGCCGGGCCATCTCCTGGGAGATCGCCAGCGAGGTGCATCCCAACCTGGAACCGAACGCGTACGGGCTGCTGCTCTGGCTGCGCCGCTCCGGCTCGATCCGGCTCACCGACCTGGCCGCCCGGCTCGGCGTCGGCAAGGGCACACTCAGCCGGCAGATCCAGAGCCTGGAAGGCCTCGGGCTGGTCCGGCGGGACCCGGACCCGAGCGACCGGCGGGCCGCTCAGCTCAGCCTGACCGAGGAGGGCCAGCGCCGGTTCGACGCCGCCCGGGCGTCCCGGCTCCGGCAGATCCGGCGAGCCCTGGAGAGCTGGCCGCGCCAGGACGTCGAGGAGTTCGCCCGCCTGATGCGCCGGTTCAACGACGCCTGGGGGTGAACCTCCGACCGGCTCATCCGGTCCCGGTGAACCAGGCCGGCCCGAAGATCGACACCGTTCCGCCGAAACGGCGCCATCGGTGCCGAGTTGAGTACGCCGTTCCGGCGAAACCGTGACGATCATTCCGCCGCTCCGCTCCCCTCCCCTCGGAACAGATCACCGCCACGGCGAGTTGTTGCTTGAGGCAACCAAGCCCTACGGTTGCCTGCGGCAACACCATTCACTCCGCTTGGAGGCACCTCCGTATGACTCAGGCGAGCGTCCCTGCCCGAGCGATCCCTGTCGCGATGACCCACCGGCAGATCCTGGAGGCTCTCTCCGGCCTGCTGCTGGGCATGTTCGTCGCGATCCTCTCCGGCACGGTCGTCGCGAACGCGCTGCCGAGGATCATCACCGAGTTGCACGGCACCCAGTCCGCGTACACCTGGGTGGTCACCTCGACGCTGCTGGCGACCACCGCGACCACCCCGCTCTGGGGCAAGCTCGCCGACCTCACCAGCAAGAAGGTGCTGGTCCAGGTCGCCCTCGTGATCTTCGTGCTCGGGTCCGTGCTGGCCGGGCTCTCGCAGTCCACCGGGCAACTGATCGCCTGCCGGGTGCTCCAGGGCGTCGGCGCCGGCGGCCTCACCGCGCTGGCTCAAGTGATCATGGCCACGATGATCGCGCCTCGCGAGCGCGGCCGGTACAGCGGCTACCTCGGGGCGGTCATGGCCGTCGGCACCATCGGCGGTCCGCTGATCGGCGGCGTCCTCGTCGACACCCCCTGGTTGGGCTGGCGCTGGTGCTTCTACGTCGGGGTGCCGTTCGCGCTGCTCGCCCTGGTCGTGCTTCAGAAGACCCTCGACCTGCCGGTGGTCAAGCGGAAGGTGCAGATCGACTGGTGGGGCGCCACACTGATCACCGCCGCCGTGTCACTGCTGCTGATCTGGATCTCGCTCGCCGGCAGCCGGTACGACTGGCTCTCCTGGCAGAGCGCGGTCATGGTGCCCGGCGCGCTGCTGCTCGGTGCCGCCGCCGTCCGGGTGGAGACCCGGGCCAGCGAGCCACTGATCCCGCCGCGACTGTTCCGCAACCGCACCATCACCCTCTCGGTGCTGGCCAGCATCGCGGTGGGCGTGGGCATGTTCGGCGCCTCGGTCTTCCTCAGCCAGTACTTCCAGATCAGCCGTGGCGTCACCCCCACCATGTCCGGCCTGATGACCCTGCCGATGATCCTCGGCCTGCTGGTCGCCTCCACGGCCGTCGGCCGGATCATCACCAGCACCGGCCGCTGGAAGCGCTACCTGGTCGCCGGTTCGGCCCTGCTCACCGTCGGTTTCGCGCTGATGGGCACGATGCGGGCGGACACTCCGTACTGGCGGGTCAGCGTCTTCATGGCGCTGATCGGTGTCGGCATCGGCATGACCATGCAGAACCTGGTGCTCGCCGTGCAGAACACCGTCGGCGCGCACGAACTCGGCGCGGCCAGCTCCGTGGTGGCCTTCTTCCGCAGCCTCGGCGGCGCCGTCGGGGTCAGCGCGCTGGGTGCCCTGCTCGGACACAACGTCAGGCGCTATCTCGCCGACGGGCTGGCCGCGCTCGGCGTACCCGCGCCGGCCGGCAGCGGCGACACCCTGCCGGACGTGCACACGCTGCCCGCACCGATCCGGGCCGTGGTGGAGTCGGCGTACGGCCACGGGGCCGGGGACATCTTCCTGGCCGCCACCCCGTTCGGGCTGATCGCCCTGATCGCCGTCCTGTTCATCAAGGAGGTGCCGCTGCTGCGGCACACCGGCGGTCCGCTCACCGACGAGGTCGAGCAGGAATCGACGGTGGCGGCGGGCGGAGGGGCCGCCGTGATCCGGACCGGGATCCGGGACTGACCGACGATGGACACTCCGACCGATCGCGCCGGTGACCTTCCTGAGTCGACGCGGCGGCTGGGGACGGGAAAATGTGTCGCCGGCTGTCGGGGATGCGGTCCAGGATGGCGGGCATGATCTGGAGAGCGCCGGAGATCACCCGGACCCCCGAGCCCCATGTCGGCGACGAGCGCACCATGCTGGAGGGCTGGCTCGACTACCACCGGCAGACCCTGCTGCTCAAGTGTGCCGGCCTGACCGCCGACCAGCTGCGCACCGCCAGCGTCGAGCCGTCCGGGCTCACCCTGCTCGGGCTGGTACGGCACCTGGCCGAGGTGGAAGCCTGGTGGTTCCGGGAGAACTTCGGCCGTCAGCGGGTCGACTACCCCTACTACACGCCGGAGAATCCGGACGCCGACCACGACGTGAGCGTCGCCGACGCGGAGGCCGACTTCGCCACCTACCACCGGGAGGTGGAGCTGGCCCGCGCCGCCGTCGCCGGTCGGTCCCTCGACGAGACGTTCACCGAGGTCGGGCCCAAACAGCGGACGTTCAACCTGCGCTGGGTCTACGTCCACATGATCGAGGAGTACGCCCGGCACAACGGGCACGCCGATCTGATCCGCGAACGCATCGACGGCACCACCGGCGACTGACCGTCGCGGCGGCGCCCGCCGAGGGCGCCGCCGGGCACCTCAGAACGCCAGCGCCGCTCGCAGGTAGCGCAGGTCGGCGGGGCCGGTCCAGCGGTACGCGGACAGCCCCGCCACCCGGGCTCCGCTGACCGCCCGATCCTCGTCGTCGACGAAGAGCACCCGGTCCGGCGGGGTCTCCAGCACCACGCAGGCGGCCTGGAAGTACTCGCGGGCCGGCTTGTGCACCCCGATGGCCGAGGAGTTGACCACCACGTCGAGCTCGCCGGTGAGTTCCAGCGCGGCCAGGTCGGCGTCGAGCAAATCGGTGGCGTTGGTGCCCAACCCGACCCGGATGCCGCCGGCGCGCGCCTCGCGGATGAACGCCAACACCTCCGGGACGACCTCGCCGCGGTAGCGCTGCCACTCCTGCACGGCGGCCCGGGCCCGCGCCGGGTCGCCCACGGAGGGAGTCAACGCGTCGGCGACACTCGACACCCACTCGGCGTGGCTGACCCGGCCGGTGAGCACCGGCTGGAGCAGCCCCCAGGACATGGCGATCTCGCCGAGCACGCCGGAGGAGAGGCCGTGTTCCCGCTCCACCCCGGCGGCGACCGCCGGGTCCCACCGCCGCAGTACGCCGTCGAAGTCCACCAGGAGCGCCGTCGCGCGTTCCCGAGCCACTACCCGTTCTCCTCGCCGCGGCCGTGCCGCTCGTCGTCCCCGTCGGCCCGGTTGAGCCGCTGGCTGATCACCTGGGTCACCCCGCCGCGCATGGTCACGCCGTACAGCGCGTCGGCGATCTCCATGGTCCGCTTCTGGTGCGTGATGACGATGAGCTGGCTCTTCTCCCGCAGCTGCGCGAGCAGCTTGATCAGCCGGCCCAGGTTCACGTCGTCGAGGGCGGCCTCGACCTCGTCCATGATGTAGAACGGGCTGGGCCGGGCGCGGAAGATCGCCACCAGCATCGCCACCGCGGTCAGCGACCGTTCGCCGCCGGAGAGCAGCGACAGCCGCTTGATCTTCTTGCCGGGCGGACGGGCCTCGACCTCGACGCCGGTGGTGAGCAGGTCGTCCGGTTCGGTGAGCACCAACCGGCCCTCCCCGCCGGGGAAGAGGACGGTGAAGACCTGCTCGAACTCCCGGGCGGTGTCGGCGAAGGCGCTGGCGAAGACCTCCAGGATCCGCTCGTCGACGTCCTTGACCACGGTGAGCAGGTCGCGGCGGGTCGCCTTGAGGTCCTCCAGCTGCTCGGAGAGGAACTTGTACCGCTCCTCCAGCGCGGCGAACTCCTCCAGGGCGAGGGGGTTGACCTTGCCGAGCAGGGCCAGCTCCCGTTCCGCCTTGGCGGCCCGCTTCTCCTGCACCGGCCGTTCGTAGCGGACCGGCTCCGGCACCGGCAGGCCGTCGCGCTCGGCGGCGGCCACCTCGGCCTCGGTGGGCGGCACGGGCTGGGTCGGGCCGTACTCCGCAATGAGGGTCTCCACGGTCAGGCCGAAGTCCTCGGCGGCCTTCGCCTCCAGCTGCTCGATGCGCAGCCGCTGCTCGGCGCGGGCGACCTCGTCGCGGTGCACCTGGCTGGTCAGTCGCTCCAGTTCCGCGCCGAACCGCTTGGCGGCGGCCCGCACCTCCTGCAGTTCCGCCTCGCGGGTGGCCCGCTCGCGGGCCACCGCGTCCCGATGCTCCTCCGCCCCGGCGATGCTGGTGGTCAGCCGCCGCAGCGCCTCCCGCGCGTCGCCGGTGACGGCCCGGGCGATGCCCGCGCCCCGGGTCCGCGCGGCCCGCCGGGCCGCGGCCCGTTCCCGCGCCGCGCGCTCGGCGGTGGCCTGCCGGCGCAGCGAGTCGGCCCGCCCGGCGATGGAGGACACCCGCTCCTCGGCGGTACGCACCGCGAGCCGGACCTCCATCTCGTTCTGCCGGGCCTGCGGCACCATCGCGGCGAGCTGGTCACGTTCGTCGGTGGAGGGCTCGGCGTCGATCGGGGTCGCCTCGGCCAGCCGCAGCCGCTCCGCCAGCTCGGCCAGCGCGGTCAGGTCCCGTTCCCGGGCGGCCTCGGCGCGGGCCCGCGACTCGCCCAGCCGGTCGGTCTCCGCCCTGGCCGACCGGGCGGCGGCGCCGAGCTCGGCCAGCCGGCGGGCGGCGGCGTTACGGTGGCTCTCCGCCTCCCGTTTGGCAGCGGCGGCGTGCTGCACGCGCTCCTTGGCCTCGGCCACGGCCGCTCGGGCGTCGACCAACTGTGCGCGTAGCTCCGCGCTGGCTCGCTCGGCGGCGAGCCGGTTGGTGCGGGCTTCCTCGACGGCCGCCTGCACCTCGATGTGACTGGGCGCCTTCGCCGACCCGCCCGCCGCCGCGTACGCGCCGACGATGTCTCCCTCCCGGGTGACCGCCCGCAGCTCGGGATTGCCGGCGACCACCTCGGCTGCGGCGGCGAGGTCCTCGACCAGCACCACGTCGCGCAGCGCGCGGTGCACCGCCGGGCGCAGCTGCGCGTCGCAGTCGACCAGGTCGGGAGCCCACTGGGCACGGTCGGGCAGCTTGGGACGCAGCGCGTCGGCGGAGCCGGCCATCCCCGGACCGGTGGGGCCGCCGACCAGCAGCTCGGCGCGGCCCGCGTCGGAGATCTTCAGCAGCCGCATCGCCTCCACGGCTTCGTCCACCCCGGTGACCGCGACCGCGTCGGCCATCCCGCCGAGCGCCGCGGCGAGCGCCGCCTCGTGACCGGGGGCGACCGTGAGCAGGCCGGCGAGGCTGCCCAGCAGGCCGGGCACCTGGTCGGCGCGGCCGAGCAGCGCGCCGGCGCCGTCCTTGCGGCGCAGGCCGAGCGCGAGCGCCTCCTCGCGGGCCTTCCAGGTGGCTGCGTCCTTCTCCGCGGCCCGTTCGGCGTCGGACAGCGAACGGACCGTCGCCTGCGCCTTCTCCTGGACGGCGACCGCCTCGGCGTGCCGGGCGTCCAGGTCGGCGTTGTCCCGGTCGGCCTCGGTGGACTGCTCGGCGACCGCGTCCAGCTCGGCCTGGGCCCGCTCGGCCCGGGCCAGCGCGTCGGCGTGCGCGGCGGCGAGCCGCTCGATCTCCTCACCGGCGCTGGTGGTCCGCGCCTGGGCGGAGTTGACCTGGCCGGTCAACCGGGCCAGTCCTTCCCGCCGGTCGGCGATCGCCTTGGCGGCGGCGACCAGTTCCCGTTCGGCCGCGGCGAGCTGCCGTTCCAACTCCTGGCGGTGCTCCACCGCCTCGGCGAGGCGGATCTGGTCGTCGGTGAGCGCCGCGCGCAGTTCCTCCTCCTGCTCGCGGACCCGTTCGGCCTCGGCCTCCAACTGCTCCGGATCCCGGCCCGGGCGCTCGTCGTCCGGCGTGGCGCTCAGGTGCCGCAGCCGCTCCACCGCGAGCTGCTCGATCGAGCGGAACCGTTCCTGCAGCGCGGAGAGCTTGTACCAGGTGTCCTGCGCGGCGGCCAGCAGCGGGGCGTCGAAGGCCAGCGCCTCCTCCAGCTCGCCGAGGCGCGACTGCACCTCGGCGTGCTCGGCCTCCACCTGCTCGCGCCGCTGCCGCAACGCGGTCTCGTCGGCGATCTCCCGGTCGAGCGTGGTCCGCAGGGTGGCCAGGTCGTCGGCGAGCAGCCGCAGTCGGGCGTCGCGCAGGCTGGCCTGGATCACGGCGGCCCGGCGGGCCACCTCGGCCTGCCGGCCGAGCGGCTTGAGCTGGCGGCGCAGCTCGGCGGTGAGGTCGGTCAGGCGATTGAGGTTCACTTGCATCGCGTCGAGCTTGCGCAGCGCCTTTTCCTTGCGCTTGCGGTGCTTGAGGACGCCGGCCGCCTCCTCGATGAACGCCCGCCGGTCCTCCGGCTTGGCGTGCAGCATGCCGTCGAGCCGGCCCTGCCCCACGATGATGTGCATCTCCCGGCCGATGCCGGAGTCGGAGAGCAGCTCCTGGATGTCGAGCAGCCGGCACGTGTCGCCGTTGATCTCGTACTCGCTCTCACCGGAGCGGAACATCCGGCGGGTGATGGAGACCTCGGTGTACTCGATCGGCAGAGCGCCGTCGGTGTTGTCGATGGTGAGGGTCACCTCGGCGCGGCCCAGCGGGGCCCGGCCGGCGGTGCCGGCGAAGATGACGTCTTCCATCTTGCCGCCACGCAGCGCCTTCGCGCCCTGCTCGCCGAGCACCCAGGCGATGGCGTCGACGACGTTCGACTTGCCGGAGCCGTTCGGGCCCACCACGCAGGTGATCCCCGGCTCCAGCTTGAGCGTCGTCGCGGAGGCGAAGGACTTGAAGCCCTTCACCGTCAGGCTCTTGAGATGCACCTTCTCGATCCTCGTCCGGTGGCCGCCGTACCGTCGCCCGGCTGCGCGGACCCTGGTGAACCCGCAGACTAACCCGGAACCTGGCCGGTCGCCCCACGCGACCCACCCGCCGCTCACCGCGCGCCGTCCGGCCCGGTCCGCGCACCGAACGGCCCAACCGAGGGGGTACGCACAGAATCGCGCGCCGGCACATCGTGTCGGCGCGCTTTGGGTGCGGTGGTGCTATTCGGTTGTGGCGGCCAGGTGGATCAGGTCAGGGCTGGCTCGGTCAGGCGGAGCAGATCGTCCGCCTCCGCCGCCGCCGCCGCGAGCCGATCGTTCTCGGCGCGCAGCCGCGTGACCTCGAACTGCAGTGATTGAACCCTGGCACGCAGTCGGGTGACCTCGTCGAGCAGGCGCCGATCGGGCGCCGCACCTACGTGGCCGAAGAGGGCCTTCGCCATGTTGACTCCTTGAATTGCGCTGCCGGAGAGGCCGGCCAACGCGCGCCCATGTGTACGCGACTACCACTCCCACGAAATCTGGGCATGGCCGGGCGCGACTGGCGACTTCTCCATAGTGAGCCGGCAGCCCCTGCTTCGTCAAGTTGACGTAGGCCATAGATCATTCCGGCGTCGCCCCGACCCGCCGCCGGGGGCACCCTCACAAGGCGCGGACACACTCTGTCCGGACGCACTGACTCTACGGGGTCGAATCGCCCGAACACCTCACCCGGATGGCCAGGGTCCCCTTAACTCTTCCTTAGCCGCATTGCTGCTGGTCAGCCCGGAACGTAGCGTCACCCCGGCCCATACCCGACCCGTGGAGGCGACAGGCGTGCACGGCTGGAACGATCCGATCGACCCGGCGAACGGCCCTCGGCGACCCGAGCCGATCGATGACCCGGCCTGGTTGAGCGACCGACCGGCGCCGCGGTCGTCGTACCTGTTCGGCGACGAGCCGGACCGCCCCTCCGAGGAGTGGTACCGCGACCAGCCGACCGAGCAGTGGCAGGCCGCCACCACCTCGGACGCCGCCGGGTGGGCGGGCGCGGGCCGGCACCGCGACGAGCACCACCACGCCGGTGAGCCGGGAACCGGGCACCACGAGCTCGGCGGTTGGCCGGCGGCGGGGTCGGCCGCACCGGCCGCGACCGACCGACAGGTGGCCGACCCGGCCCGCAGCGGCCGCCGGGGTCGCCGGGTTCGCCGGCGCTCGCGCCCCCTGGTGATGGGTGGTGCCGCCGCGGCGGCCACCCTCGTGGTGAGCGTCGGCGTCGCCGCCCTCGCCCTGCCCGGCGACGACACCCCCACCAACACCAGAGCCGGCGAGGTGCCCGCCGCCACCGCACCGGCGCTGCCCGACGAGGAGCCGGCGATTCCCTTCGACACGCTCGAGAGCCCGAGCCCCAGCCCGAGCGTCTCGCCCACCACCGCCGCGCCCTCCCCGACACCGAGCCGGACCGTCAAGCCCAGGCCGGCGCCCACGCCCGCCCAGTCGCGCAGCACGGCGGCCTCCCGGCAGGGCGCCGCGCGACAGGCCAGCCCGAGCCGGGGCACCACCGCCTCGGCCGCCCCGTCCAGCGGTGCGACCACCGAGGCGGCCGAGATCCTCGGACTGGTCAACGCGGAACGGGCCAAGGCGGGCTGCGGGGCGCTGAGCATCGACGAGCAGTTGATGACCGTGGCCCAACGGCACAGCCAGGACCAGGCGGACCACCGGAACATGTCGCACACCGGCAGCGACGGCAGCGATCCGGGCGAGCGGATCGACCGGGTCGGGTACAGCTGGCGTACGTACGGCGAGAACGTGGCCTGGAACCAGCAGTCGCCGGCCGCGGTGATGGACGCGTGGATGAACAGCTCCGGTCACCGGGCCAACATCCTGAACTGCAGCTTCACCGAGATCGGCATCGGCGTCGCGAGCAGCAACGGCCCCTACTGGACGCAGGTCTTCGCCACCCCGCGCTAGCCCCTACACCCCGCGCCCCACGCGGTTGATCACGAGGTTGGCGGACAGCGCTTTCCCATGCCGCCAACCCCATGATCAACGCGACAGGGCGGGTTCGTCGGCGGGAAGGACCGCGAGTCGTTGTCGGGTCTGTGCTCGTTTGACCCGGTGGGGGTGGGCCGGGATACCGGTGTGGGGCTCGGGCGGCGCGGGATGTCGCCCCGCGACCTGCGGAGCTGGGCATGCGGAACGGGCTGGACGAGCGGCCGACGCGAGGATCGCGCCGGGCGCTGCCGGCGTGCCTGGCGCTCGTGGTGCTCGCCACGATGGTGTCCTGCCGGCCCGACCCCGCCCCGCCCGGCGGCCCGTGGCCGGCCGCCTCGGCCCGGGACTGGCAGTGGCAGCTGACCGGCGTGCTGGACCCGGCGGTCGAAGCGGACGTGTTCGTGCTCGACCCGGTGGCCACCACCGCGGCGCAGACCACCGAGCTGCGCTCCCGGGGGCGCCGGCTGATCTGCCAGGTGCACGTCGGATCGGTGCACCCCGACGACCCGGACGCCGGCCGCTACCCGCCACCGGTACGCGGCGCCACGTCGTCCCGGACCGGTCGTACCTGGCTGGACGTACGCCGTTGGGAGACGCTGCGGCCGGTGCTGGCCGACCGGTTCCGGCTCTGTCGCGGCAAGGGGTTCGGTGCCGTGGTGCTCGCCGACGCCGACGGCTACGACCAGGGCAGCGGCTTCCCGCTGGCGTTCGACGACCAACTGGCGTTCAACCGCCGGGTCGCCACGCTGGCCCGCTCGCTCGACCTCTCCCCCGGCCTGTTGGGTGCCCTGGCGCAGGTCGCCGCGCTGGCGCCGGACTTCGACTTCGCGGTCAACGAGGAGTGCGTACGCCTGAAGCGGTGCGCCAAGCTGCTGCCCTTCGTCGACGCCGGCAAGCCGGTGTTCCACGTCGAGTACACCGGCACCACCACGGACTTCTGCGTCACCAGCGTCGGGTACGGCTTCGCCTCAATCCTCAAGAACCGCACCCTGGACGCGTGGCGGCAACCCTGCCCACCACCCCCGTAACCACCCCCGACACCTCGCCGACACCTCGCCGGCCCCTCGCCGATCTTGCACTTTCGGTCGCCTATACGCCCTTTTTGCACTTTTTGCGGGGACAGAAACTGCAAGATCGCCGAGCGGGGAGGGTGGGGAGGGTGGTCAGGTGTGCGCGGCGGCTCGGGGGCGCGGCTGGCAGCGCGGGCAGCTGTAGGAGGACCGGTTCATGAACGCCTCGCGGCGGATCGGCGCGGCGCAGCGGCGGCAGGGCTGCCCTTCGCGACCGTAGACGTTCAGCGACCGGTCGAAGTAGCCGCTCTCGCCGTTGACGTCGACGTAGAGGGCGTCGAAGCTGGTGCCACCTGCGGTGATCGCCTCCCCGAGCACGTCCCGGACATGGCCGAGCAGCCGCCGGGCAGCCGGGCCGGTCAGCGCGTCGGTCGGTCGGGCCCCGTGCAGCCCCGCCCGCCACAGTGCCTCGTCGGCGTAGATGTTGCCCACCCCGGAGATCAGCGTCTGGTCGAGCAGCGCACGCTTGACCTCGGTACGACGTCGGCGCAGCGCAGCCCCGAACTGCGTGTCGGAGAACTCCGGATCCAGCGGGTCCCGGGCGATGTGCGCGATCTCCGAGGGCAGGGTCGCGCCGCCCTCGCTCACCGACAGCCCGCCGAACGTACGCTGGTCGACGAAGCGCAGCTCCGGCCCGTCGTCGGCGAAGCGGAAGCGCACCCGAAGGTGCGCCTCGTCGGGCGCGGTGGCTGGCTGCAGGAGCAGTTGCCCGGACATCCCGAGGTGCCCGATCACCGCGTCCCCGCTGTCCAGCGGTAGCCACAGGTACTTGCCCCGCCGGCGTACGTCGAGCACGGTCCGACCGGCCAGGACGTCGGCGAAGTGGGCGCCACCGGGAACATGCCGGCGCACCGCTCGGGGGTGGAGCACCTCGACCCGGTCGATCCGCCGGCCGATGACCCAGCGGGCCAGCCCCTGCCGGACGGTCTCCACCTCAGGCAGCTCAGGCACCATGCACCTGCGCTTCGGCCGGCTCGGCGGCCGGGCCGGGCCGCTCGATCTCGACCACGGCCGGCTCGGCCTCGACCACGGCCGGTTCGGCGGCCGGGCCGGGCCGCCCGGCCGCAGTCGCCGCCGGCTCGGCTGCCGTTTCGGGCTGCTCGGTCGTTGTCGCGGTCGCCGTCGTCTCGGCCTGGTCGGTCAGCATGCGCCATGCCGACTCCGCCGCCCGCTGCTCGGCTTCCTTCTTGCTGCGCCCCTCGGCGCCGCCGTACCGGTTGCCGGCGACCATCACCCAGGCGGTGAAGGTCTTCAGATGGTCCGGACCGGTGCCCTCGATCCGGTACTCCGGGACACCGAGGCCGAGCGCGGCCGTCAACTCCTGCAGGCTCGTCTTCCAGTCCAGCGCGGCACCACGACCGGCCGACTCGGCCATCAACGGATCGAACAGCCGGTGGATGACGATGGCGGTGGTGTCCAGCCCGTACTGGAGGTAGATCGCGCCGAGCAGCGCCTCCAGGGTGTCGGCGAGGATGCTCGCCTTGTCCCGCCCCCCGGTGGTCTCCTCGCCCTTGCCCAGCAGCAGGTACGGGCCGAGACCCTCCGGACCCAGGCCGCGGGCCACGTCGGCGAGGGCACGCATGTTCACCACGCTGGCCCGCAACTTGGCCAGCTGCCCCTCGGGCAGGTCGGGGTGGTTGTGGAACAGCGCCGTGGTGACCACCACGCCGAGCACCGAGTCGCCGAGGAACTCCAGCCGCTCGTTGGTGGGCAGGCCACCGTTCTCGTACGCGTACGAGCGGTGGGTCAGTGCCCGCTCCAGCAGTTCCGGATCCAGCGACACGCCGAAGGCGGCCTCGAGGTGGCCGACGGAGGGCCGCCGCCGCTTGTCGTTGCTCATGATGTGCGTACCTCTATGTCTGTCATGCAAAGGTTGCGGTTCTCGGCGAGCAGCGCGGCCACCCGCTCGACGGCGTCCTGCCGCCAGAGCTGGGCGGCGAGCGCGATGCCGGAGGCGATGTCGTCGGTTCGGGCCGCCCCGTGGCACACCACCACGGTCCCGGCCACGCCGAGCAGGGCCGCCGCCCGGGGTGCGGCCTTGCCGGGCGGCGCCCCGCCGGCCATGGCGTACGCGCCCTCGACGGCCTTGAGCAGCACGTTACCGGTGAAGCCGTCGGTGACCACCACGTCGGCGCGGGCGCCGAGGCAGATGTCGTACCCCTCGACCAGTCCGACGTAGCGGGCGTCGCCGGGCAGTTCCGCGGCGCTGAGCACCGGGTCGGTCAGCCGGCGGGCCCGGTCGCCCTTGCCGGGTTCGGTGCCGACGGAGAGCAGTCCCACCCGGGGCGCGGCCAGGCCGTGCGCGACCGCGGCGTAGGCGGCACCGAGCACGGCGTGCTGGGCGAGAGTCGCGGCGCTCGGCTCCAGCGAGCCACCGACATCCAGGAGTACGACCGTTCCGGCGACAGCGGGTAGCGCGGCGACGAGCGCCGGGCGGCGGACCTCGGGCCAACGGCCGAAACCGAGGGCGGCAGCGGTGACGGTGGCGCCGGTGGAGCCGGCCGAGACCAACGCGTCGGCCTGCCCGGATCGGACGGCGGCGACGGCGGCCCGGATGGTGGTGTCGGCGCGGGCCGCGGTGAGATCGTCGGCCATGTCGACGGCGGCGTCTGCCGGACGCACGGTGACCCGGCCGCGATCGGCCGGGTCGAGGGCGTCGAGCAGCGCGCCGGCCGCTTCCATCGGGCCGACGAGCAGGAGTTGCAGGTCGGGGTCGGTACGCATCGCCCGTAGAGCGCCGTCCACCACCACGGCGGGAGCCTCGTCCCCGCCGAGGAGGTCAACGGCGATCCGTGCGGTGCCCGGCTGCTTCGCGACGCCGGCCGGGGAGAGCCGGCCGGCGTCGGCGGGAGCAGCGGGGGATCGCCGGGATGTGCGCGTCGCCCGACCCGTGGTCGGAGACGTCACTCGGCGTCCGGGTCAGACCTCGAGGACCTGGCGGCCGTTGTAGGTGCCGCAGACAGAGCAGGCGGAGTGCGGCAGCTTCGGGGACTTGCACTGCGGGCAGGCCACGGTCGCGACCGCCGCGGCCTTCCAGTTCGCCCGGCGCGACCGGGTGTTGCTGCGCGACATCTTGCGCTTGGGGACGGCCACGGTTCTTACTCCTCTTTACGGGTCAGTTGCGACAGGCCCGCCCAACGCGGGTCGATCTGCTGGTGGCTGTGGTCGGCCGGCAGATCGTCCCGGTGTACCCCGCATTCGGGGCACAGGCCAGGGCAGTCCTGCCGGCAGAGCGGGTTGGTCGGCAGCGCCAGCACCACCGCGTCCCGCACCGCCGGTTCCAGGTCGATCAGGTCTCCCTGCATCCGACCGACTTCATCGGGCTCGGTGGTGATGTCCGTGGTGCTGTTCTCGTACGCGTACAGCTCCTGGATCGTCACCGTCACCGAGTCGTTGATCTCACGCAGGCAGCGACCGCACTCGCCACGGACCGGACCGCTGACAGTCCCCGAGACGAGCACGCCCTCGGACACCGACTCCATCCGCAGATCGAGGTCGAGGTCCGCGCCCTCCGGCACGCCGATCAATTCCAGGCCGAGGTCCGACGGAGCCGGAACCACCCGTTGGACGGCACGCCAAACACCAGGCCGGCGCGGAAGTTCCCTCGTGTCGAGGACCAGCGGCGACCTGGGGTCGGGTGCGGTGAGTGAGTGTTTGGGCATAGTTAGACTCCGGCCGGTGAGGGGGCCGACAAATGAGGTTACCTGGGTGAGCAGGCCAGCGTCGAACCGGGGCCCCGCTGGTTCAGCCTGCTGACCTGTTCAGAACGGCAGTGGGCGTTCCGCCTCGTCGCCGCCGAAGGTGCCGATCTCCCGCAACGCGTGCATCTTGTCCCGCCCGCGCTCGATGGAGGCCAGCGCCCGGGTGAGGAACTGCTCGAAGTTGGCCAGCGCGGTGTCGACGTAGTCGTCGACCTCCTCGCGTAGGCGCTGCGCCTCGGCCCGCGCCTCGGCGATGATCCGGGCACCCTCGTGCTCGGCGGAGACGGTGATCTCGTTCACCGACACCAGGCGGGCGTGTTCCGCCTCACCCTCGCCGATGATCCGGTCCGCCTCCCGCTTGCCGGCATCCATGATCTTGTCCCGCTCCTCCAGCAGGACAGCGGCCCGGCGCAGGTCGGCGGGGAGTTCAGCGCGCAGTTCGTCGAGGGCCGCGATCATCTCGCCCCGATCGACCATGCAGTTGTTGCGCGACATCGGGACGGAGCGCGCCTGCTCCACCATGGCGATCAGTTCGTCGATGCGGTCGAGCGGGTCCACCGGTACCTCACTCCTGTCGTTCGTCGGGCCGGCCTACATCATGCGGCCTGCGGCCGGGTTCCCGCTTCATCCAATGATGTCGTCCCCACCCCTCCCCCACCCCACCCCTGCCCCGGCGCGTCGCCCCTCTGCCCCCGCACCACTCCGTCGATCTTGCACTTTTGGTCGCCGAAAAAGCGGATGAAAGGGACAGAAGGGCGACCGAAAGTGCAAGATCGCGGGGATGGGCGCCGGGCGTGGAGGGTCAGGCGGGGGGAACGAGGCGGGCTTTGAGGGCCTCGTGCACGAGGTCGGGGACGTGGGGGGTGACGTCACCGCCCCACTTGGCGACGTCCTTGACGAGGCTGGAGGAGAGGAAGGAGTAGAGCGGATTGGTCGGCATGAACAGCGTCTCGACCCCGGCGAGGCCGATGTTCATCTGAGCCATCTGCAACTCGTAGTCGAAGTCGCTGACCGCCCGAAGGCCCTTGATCAGCACGGTCGCCCGCTGGGCCCGGCAGAAGTCCACCAGCAGGCCGCGGAACGACTCCACCCGCACGTTGTCGTAGGAGGCGGTCACCTCGCGAAGCATGTCGATGCGCTCCTCGACGCTGAACAGTCCGCTCTTCGACTGGTTGATCAGCACACCGACGATCACCTCGTCGAACAGCCGGCTGGCGCGGCCGATGATGTCGAGGTGACCGTTGGTGACGGGGTCGAACGAGCCGGGGCACACCGCACGTCTCATGATCGGCGACCGTACCAAAGGGTGGTCTCGCCGTACCGGCGACTGCGCAGGCCAGTGATGCTCTCCACCCATTTGACGGGTCCGCCGCGACTGGAGCGTTCCACCACCACCGTCGCCTCGGGCGCCAGCCAGCCGCCGTCGACCAGCGCGGCGAGCATGGTGGTCACCGCGTCGTCCGACACCGTGTACGGCGGATCGGCGAAGACCACGTGGTACGGATCGCCGTCGGGCCCGGCGGCCAGGATCGTGGCGACCTTCCCGGTGACCAGCCGGGCCGCCGGCACCGCCCGCAGGGCTGCCAGGTTCTCCCGGATCACCCGGGCGGCACGCGGGTCGGACTCCACCAGCAGCACGTGCGCGGCCCCTCGGGACAGCGCCTCGAGGCCGACCGCGCCCGATCCGGCGTACAGGTCGGCGAAGCGCGCGCCGTCCAGGTCGATCTCCGCCTCGAGAGAGCTGAAGAGCGCCTCGCGCACCCGGTCGGAGGTCGGCCGGGTGGCGGCACCCGGGGGTGCGGTGATCCGCCGACCGCCGAGGCTGCCGGCGACGATCCGGGTCACCGGGCACCCCCGCCGACGCCTCGGCTCGCTTCGTTCGGCCCCGCGCACCGGAGTGGATGGCCCGCTCGCTGCCGCTCGCTCATGCCCCGACGCTACGCGATGCCCAGCCGGCCGCCGGACAACCGACGCACGACCACTCCGCAATCACGTGAAGACCTTACGTATATGAAAGATCACGGATTGACAACATCATCCTTAGGTTTCGCTGAAGGCTATGGCGCAACGGCGCGGATCGATAATCTCTGCCGGGTGTCGGACGC
This sequence comes from Micromonospora sonchi, assembly GCF_014646235.1. Lineage (GTDB taxonomy): Bacteria > Actinomycetota > Actinomycetes > Mycobacteriales > Micromonosporaceae > Micromonospora > Micromonospora sonchi. Next base: position 151,648 of record NZ_BMNB01000008.1, read on the forward strand.
GATGTGTGGTTCTTCCCCCGCCCGACCTAATCCTCCGGTTTCCCCTGACAGGAGTAGACGTGAACCGTCTGAACTTCCGGCGTGTCGCGGCGGCTGCCGCCGGTGCGCTGATCGGCCTGGCTGGCGTCGCCGTCGTCGCCTCCCCGGCCAGCGCCCACCACCCCATCATCAAGGGAGTCGGCTGCAAGCTCACGGATGGCAGCAAGAAGATCACCTGGACCGTCTCGAACAGCGAGCGGGACCTGGAAGGCAAGATCACGCACGTCTCCACCGGGGTCCGCACTCCGGTCACCAACATCGCCGTCAAGGCCGTGCTGCCGAAGGCCGGCGAGGGATCGCTGGTCGGTGAGCAGATCGTCCCGAGGAACGTCAGCGACCGGGACATCACGCTGGCCGTGACCGCCGAGTGGACGCGGCACCGCAAGGTGCACACGCGGAACGCGAAGGAGAGCGCGACGGTCATCGGCAACTGCCCGAAGCCGCCGAAGCCGACGCCGACGCCGAGCGAGGAGCCCACCGAGGAGCCCACGCCGTCGCCCACGCCGAGCGAGGAGCCCACCGAGGAGCCCACGCCGTCGCCCACGCCGAGCGAGGAGCCCACCGAGGAGCCCACGCCGAGCGAGGAGCCGACCGAGCCGGCGCCGTCGCCGAGCCCGACCGTGCCGAACGAGCCGGAGCCGGGTGAGCCGACCTTCGAGCTCATCGAGACCTGCGACGAGCTGACCTTCCAGATCAACAACCCGGCCGACGGTGTGGCCTTCCAGATCACGCTGACCTCGGAGAAGGGTGAGGTCAAGACGCTGGACGCCGTTCCGGGTCAGACCACCTCGGTCTCCTTCGACGCGTACGAGGGCCTGGTCGTCACCCCGAGCTTCGAGGACGAGAAGGGTGACCCGATCGCCTGGGAGCAGCCGGAGGACTGCGACAACGGCGGGGGCGGCGGCGGTCTGCCGGTCACCGGTGCCGCGACCGGCGGCATCATCGCCGGTGCGGTCGTGCTGCTGGCCGCAGGTGCAGCCCTGTTCGTGGTGACCCGCCGTCGGCGACTGCGCTTCACCGCCTGACCTGACCTGAACCGGTCCTGAAACCGAGGGCGCGTCGACCACCCGGTCGGCGCGCCCTCGGCGCGTCTGTCCGAGGACTTTCCCGCCGCGCAAAGGCGGGCGGCACCGCGCACACCGCACGCGAGTGGCGCATAGTGGACAAGACACCCATGGCGCACTATCGGTGACGATCCGTATATCAATGATCTCGCATCGATAACATCATTCTTAAGCCCGCCTGAAGGCTGTATCGACAGTCGCGATCTCGCTAAGGTCGGCCGGGTGCCGGCATATGCCGCCGGTTCAACGGCACGGTGGACATCCCCTTCTGGCGCGGCGAGCTTCGCCGGCGCCGTCCGTTGCCACCCACACCGAACAGACGCTTCTTCACCCCGGGAGTACGCGTGATCCGACCCAAGCTGTCGCTGCGGCGACCGCTGGCTGTCCTGTCAGCCGCCCTCATCGGCATGACCGGAGCAGCGGCGATGGCCACTCCGGCCAGCGCTCACCACACCACCATCACCGGCAAAGTCGTCTGCGACCAGCTGACCGGCGAGCGGGTGATCACGTGGAAGGTGGAAAACAGCGAGCTCAGGACGGCTGCCACCGTCACGAAGGTGACCGCCGAGCCGTCGACCCCGGTCAAGGTCCTCGTGGCCGGCGCCGACCCCGTCGACCTGCAGGGCTTCGCGATCGGCCGGGGCGGCTCCGTCGAGGCCGTCCAGCGGGTGCCGGGCGACACCTTGAACGCCAAGCTCACCGTCGAGGCCCGGTGGGACAACAACCGTACGCAGACCAACAGCGGCACCATCAAGCTCGACCGTGACGCGCCGTGCGCCCCGGCACCGGAGTGCGTCGACGCCAGCCAGGCGAAGTACAGCCACACGTTCGACGGCGCGAACGGGAAGGCGACCGTCAAGCTGGAGGGCGACCTGCCGCTGTGCGGCGAGGAGAAGCAGTACTTCACCCTGGTGTCGTACTTCGCGCCGCGTCCGCAGTTCGCCACCCCGCAGTACGTCTACGGCGAGCCGGACAGCAACTACCTCGGCGGCACGCAGACCGAGATCGAGCTCAACGTCGGTGTGCCGGAGTGCCACACCCAGGTCGACCTGATCTGGGGCGGCCTGGACGAGATCATCGACCCGCTGGTCGAGGGCGGCCCGCTCTACGGCAACAAGAAGCTGGGCGAAAAGGGCGCGCCCGGCAACCGCTCGTCCGGCCCGCCCGGCTGGTACAACGGCGGCAGCAAGAACTGCACCACCCCGGCGTCCACCTTCGCCTCCTCCTGCGACGGCACCGTGACCGTCTCGCTGAGCAACGACGGTTCGATCTCGCGGTACCCGGTGGAGTTCGAGGTCCGGGGCGCCAACGGCTGGTCCAAGAAGGTCACCGTCGAGCCGGGCAAGGCCGACAACGAGACCGTGGTGCCCGCCGAGAACGCCGGCAAGATCGAGGTGCTGGTCGACGGCAAGGTGATCGAGAACGGCACGTACACCTGGGAGCGCCCGGAGGACTGCCCGCTGCCGGCCGTGACCACCGACGCCGACTGCGACACCTTCACCCTGACCGCCACCAACCCGGAGGGGAACTCGCCGGTCAAGGTGGAGTTCACCTACGGCGACCAGACCGAGACCCGTACCGTCGAGCCGGGCAAGTCGGAGACGGTCTCCTTCAAGGCCGGTGACGACGAGGCCGCCCTGGTCGTCCTGCCCGAGCTGGGCCTGGAGCTTGAGGTCGTCTACGCGCCCGAGGGCTGCGAGGGTGGCGGCGGCGGTGGCGAGGAGCCGGGCCTGCCGGTGACCGGTGCCGCAGCCGGTGGCATCGCCGCGGGCGCCGTCGCTCTGCTGGCGGTGGGCGCGGTGCTGTTCGTGATGGCGCGGCGTCGGCGGATCCACTTCACCGCCTGAGCTGAGCTGAGCGAAGCGAAACGTTAAGAAGGGGCCCTTTCTCTACCCAGGGCGTTAATAGGGGGCCCTTCCTTACACCAACTGAGGGGCGTGCCGACCACGGTCGGAACGCCCCTCAGCCCTTTTCGAGGTACTCGGCGCGGTCGGCGTCGACCAGGGCCGCGACCGAGGCGGCCAGCGCCGGATGACGGGACAGGTCCGGATCCTCCTCCACCAGGGCGATCGCCTCCGCCCGGGCATCCCGGATCAGGTCGGCGTCGCGCAGCAGCGACAGCAGCCGCAGGTGCGAACGGTGGCCGGACTGGGCGGCGCCCAGCACGTCGCCTTCCCGCCGTTGCTCCAGGTCGAGTTCGGCGAGCTTGAAGCCGTCGGTGGTGGACGCGACGGCGTCCAGCCGCTCCCGGGCGCTGCTGCCCTCGGTCGCCTCGGTCACCAGCAGGCAGAGCCCGGCGGCGCTGCCCCGGCCCACCCGGCCCCGCAGCTGATGCAGCTGGGAGACCCCGAAACGGTCGGCGTCCAGCACCACCATCATGGTCGCGTTGGGCACGTCCACGCCGACCTCGACCACCGTGGTGGCCACCAGCACGTCCAGCTCACCGCCGGCGAAGGAGCGCATCACCGCGTCCTTCTCGTCGGCGGGCAGCCGGCCGTGCAGGACGCCGATGCGCAGCCCGTGCAGCGGCCCCTCGGCCAGCAGCGGGGCGACCTCGGCCACCGCGAGCGGCGGTCGCCGCCCGGTGTCGTCGACCGCCGGCGGCTCCTCCTCGGCCCCGACCCCGCCGATGCGGGGGCAGACCACGTACGCCTGGTGGCCGGCGGCGACCTCCTCGCGCAGCCGGCCCCAGGCCCGGTCGAGGAACGCCGGCTTCTCGGCGGCCGGCACCACGTGCGAGGCGATCGGCGACCGGCCGCGCGGCAACTGGGACAGGGTGGAGATCTCCAGATCGCCGTAGACCGTCATGGCCACCGTGCGCGGGATCGGGGTGGCGGTCATCACCAGCACGTGCGGCGGCTGGTCGGCCTTGGCGCGTAGCGCGTCGCGCTGCTCCACGCCGAAGCGGTGCTGCTCGTCGACCACCACCAGGCCGAGATCGGCGAAGTCGACTCCCTCGTAGAGCAGGGCGTGGGTGCCGAGCACGATGCCGGCGGCACCGCTGGCGACCTCGGCCAACGCCCGCCGCCGGGCCGCCGCGCCGAGCGAGCCGGTGACCAACTCGACCCGGGTGGCGTGCTCGGCGGCGCCCAGCTCACCGGCCTGGGCGAGCGGGCCGAGCAGGTCGAGCATGCCCCGGTGGTGCTGGGCGGCCAGCACCTCCGTCGGGGCGAGCAGCGCGGCCTGCCCACCCGCGTCGACCACCTGGAGCATGGCCCGCAGCGCCACCACGGTCTTGCCCGACCCGACCTCGCCCTGCAACAGGCGGTGCATCGGATGGCCGGTGGCCAGGTCCGCCGCGATCTCGGTGCCCACGTCCCGCTGCCCACCGGTCAACTCGTACGGCAGTCGGGCATCGAACGCGTCCAGCAGGCCGCCCGCCCGTGGCGGCCGGGGCCGCGCCGGCCAGGCGGCGGCCTGGTGCTTGCGCCGGACCAGGGTCAGCTGCACGGCGAACGCCTCGTCCCACTTCAACCGGCGGCGGGCCCGGTAGAGCTCCTCCCGGCTGGACGGACGATGGATCTCGCGCAGCGCGCCGCCGAGGCCGACCAGCTTCCGGCTGGCCCGCACCGTGGCGGGCAGTGGGTCCTCCGGCGGCGCCACGGTGTCCAGCACCACCCGTACGCACCGGGCGATCACCCAGGTCGGCACGGCCGCGGCGGCCGGGTAGACCGGGATGAGCGCCCCGGCGAACTCCTCGATCTGCTCGCTGGCCGCAGCCTCGGTGTCGGTCTGGTCGCCGAGCAGGACGTACTCCGGCCCGTTGAGCTGGCGCCTGCCCCGGAACTCGGTGACCTTGCCGGCGAACAGCCCCCACCGGCCGGGGCGCAGCTCCCGCTCCCGCCACGCCTGGTTGCCGAAGAAGGTCAGCGAGAGGGTGCCGCCGGAGTCGTCGCCGACGGTCACCTCCAGCAGGTTGCCCCGGCGCTGACGCATCGGGCGTACGGCGGTGCGCTGCACCTGGGCCAGCACGGTGACCTGCTCACCGACGTCGAGCGCGCGGATGTCGGTGTGTTCGCCGCGCTCGTCGTAGCGGCGCGGAAAGTGGTAGATCAGGTCACCCGCGGTGTGCAGGTCGAGGTGGCTGGCCAACGCCTTGGCGGTCTTCTCGCCGACCAGCTTCTTCAGCGGGGTGTCCACCGTGGACGTATCAGAGGTCATTCGACACCTACCAGCAATGGATAGCGCGGCTGTCCGCCCGGGTACGCCTGCACCTCGACAAAGGGCCAGCGGCGGGCGATGTGGGTCTGCACCGCGTCGGCCAGCCCGTCCGGCGCGTCGGCCCCGACGAGCAGCGTGACCAGCTCACCGCCGCCGCCGAGCATCCCGTCGACCAGGGTCACGCAGGTGTCCACCAGGTCGGTGCCGATCAGGTGCACCTCCCCCTCGACCAGGGCGAGCACGTCACCGGCGCGGCAGGGCCCGGCGACCGTGAGCGCCTCCCGGCCGGCGTGGCACACCTCGGCGTACCGGCAGGCGCCCGCGGCCTCGGCCATCGCGATCACGTCGTCGGAGAAGCGGCGACGTGGGTCGCGTACGGCGAGCGCGGCCAGCGCCTGCACCGGCGACCGGGTGGGCACCACGCTGACCCTCACCCCGAGCCGGTGCGCCTCCTCGGCGACCCGATTCGCCACCGCCTGCGCGTCAGGGTCGTTGGGCAGCACCACCACGCGGGCCGCGCCAGTGGCCCGTACCGCCTCCAGCAGCTCTCCGGTCGAGGGGTTGCCGGGCACCGCGAGCGCACCCTCGGCGGTGAAGAGTTCGGCGAGCCCGGAGCCGGCGGCCACCACCACGGCGGCCCGGCCGTCCTTGGCCGGGACCGGTGCCGCCTGGTCGGCGAAGCGGGTCACCGAGATCTGGTGCGGCCGGCCGGCCACCACGCCGGCCTCGATCGCCGCGCCGACGTCGTTGACGTGCACGTGCACCTGCCAGGTGCCGACCGAGGCGCTGCCGTCGCCGACCACCACCAGGGAGTCGCCGAGCGCGGCCAGGGTGTCCTGCATCCGCCGGACGGCCTCGGGTACGGCGTCGAGCAGGAACTGCACCTCGTAGGCGTACTCCGGGGAGCCGGTCTCCCGGGCGGCGGTGACCGGCGGCGGAACCGTCCGGGCCGCCGGCGCCGGTCGCTCCGGGCTCTCCCCCGTGACCACCTCGACCAGGGCGTCCAGCAGCAGGCACAGCCCCTGCCCACCGGCGTCGACCACCCCGGCGCGGGCCAGCGCCGGCAGCTGCTCGGGCGTGCGGGCCAGGGCCGTCGCCGCGGCGCCCGCCGCCACCCGGGCCACCGTCCGAAGCTCGTCGCTGCCGGCTCGCTCGGCCGCACCGGCCGCCGCGGCAACCACCGTGAGCAGCGTGCCTTCCACCGGCCGGGCGACTGCCGTGTACGCCGCGGTGGTCGCGTCGCGCAGCGCGGCGGCCAACTCCCGGCCCCGTACCGCCGGCACGGTGGCCAACGCGTCGGCGAAGCCCCGCAGGATCTGCGACAGGATGACGCCGGAGTTGCCGCGCGCGCCGAGCAGGGCACCCCGGGCCATCAGGCGCAGCGCGTGCCCGTGCGCGGTCGAGGCGCCGTCGGCGAGGGTGTCGAGATCCATCGCCAGGGCCTGCTGCGCCGAGGTGAGGGTGAGTACCAGGTTGGTGCCGGTGTCGCCATCGGGCACCGGGTAGACGTTGAGGTCGTCGATCTCACCCTGGTGCCGCTTGAGCGCGGCCAGGCCGCTGGCGCACCAGCGGCGCACAGCGGCGGCGTCGAGGGTGTCCAGCACGGTGGAAGCCTACTGGCGTACGCTGACCCCCGCCGGACCGCCGGGCGGCTGCGGTGAAAGGAAGGGCCCCCTATTAACGCCTAGTGCATAGGAGGGGCCCCTTCTTAACAGCCCGGCCGGGTGTGCCCCGGCGTACCCGCCAGCAGGTCGGGCGGGCGAGGGCCGAGCCCGGTTGGGCGGGTGGCTGCGGCATCGGGTAACCTGGCCAGGTTGCCCGGGCAGTGCCTGGCGGCGACCTCATGAACGTTTCAAACTCAGGAGTATCCCGTGGCTAGCGTGTGCGACGTCTGTGGCAAGGGGCCGGGCTTCGGCCACAACGTGTCCCACTCGCACCGGCGGACCAACCGCCGCTGGAACCCGAACATCCAGTCGGTGCGCACCCCGGCCGGTGGCGGCACGACCAAGAAGCTGAAGGTCTGCACGTCCTGCATCAAGGCGGGCAAGGTGGCCCGCGCCTGACGCGGCAGCACCCGACACGCCACGAGCATCGATTGCCGGCGGGCCAGCAGGTCCGCCGGCATTGTCGTGTCCGCGTCCGGCCGCCGGCCGCCACGCGGCGCACCGGGGTCGGCACGCTCGCTCGCCGCGGATGTTAAAAAGGGGCCCTTCCTATGCACGAGGCGTTAAAAAGGGGCCCTTCCTTTCACAAGGTGCGGCCGAAGGAGAGGCAGCCGGGGGCGTCGGCGTAGAAGCCGAAGTTGGGGATCCGCTCGTAGCCGGCCGCGGCGTACAACGCGATCGCCTCGGGCTGGCGGTCGCCGCACTCCAGGATGATCCGCTTGCGGCCGTGTTCCCGGGCCGAGCGTTCGATGGCGGCCAGCACCGTCCGGGCCACCCCGCGCCCCCGGGCCTGCGGTGCGGTGTACATCCGCTTCAGCTCGGCGGTGTCGCCCTCGTCACCGTGGCTGCGCCAGCCACCGCAGCCGACCGGCTGCCCGTCGAGCCGCGCGACCAGGAACACCCCGGCCGGCGGCACGAACTCGCTCGGGTCGACCGGGGTGTCGTCGCCGCTGCCGCCGTACCGGGCGCCCAGGTCAGCCAGGGCGGCGGTGATCAACCGCTGTGCCACCGGGGAGTCGAACGGCACCTCGTGGATCTCGATCTCCTGCACCCGAGAAGGTTACGACCACCACGGCTGGGTGCCGGAAGGCGACCTCAACGGAAGTGGTCCCAGCCGGCCGGACCGTCGAACCGGGCACCGTCCACGGTCACCCCGGAGCCCTCGGTGACCCGGCCGATGGCCCGCCAGCCGTCCGGCAGCACCGTCGCCGGCGGGAAGGCCGCGGCCAGCGCGTGGTCGTCGCCACCAGCCAGCAGCCAGGCGTACGGGTCGACACCGAGCGCCTGGGCGGCGTCGCGCATCTGCGGCGGCACGTCGAAGGCGTCCCGGTCGACGTCGATGGCCACCCCGCTGGCCTTCGCCACGTGCCCGAGGTCGGCGAGCAGCCCGTCCGAGACGTCGATCATGGCGGTGGCACCGAGCCGGGCGGCCAGTGGCCCGGCCGGATAGGGGACCTCCGGCCGCCGGTACGCCTCGACCAGCAGCCGGGGCGTGCGGAACCCGCGGGAGAGCACGGTGAACCCCGCCGCCGCGTACCCGGTGCGGCCGGCCAGGGCGACCAGGTCGCCGGGGCGGGCGCCGGCCCGACTGACCGGCGCCCGGCCGGCCAGGTCGCCGAGGGCGGTGACGGCGATGGTCAGGGTGGGGCTGGCCGACATGTCTCCGCCGACCACGCTGGCACCCACGCCCGACGCCTCCGCACCGATCCCGTCCGCCAGTTCCTCCACCCAGCCGGCGGAGAGACCGGCCGGTACGCAGAGCGCCACCAGCAGTGCGGTCGGGTCGGCGCCCATCGCCACCACGTCGGCGAGGTTGGCCGCCGCCGCCCGCCGGCCGATGTCGTACGCCCCGGACCAGTCCCGGCGGAAGTGCCGTCCCTCGACCAGCACGTCGGTCGAGGCGACCACCCGGGCGTCCGGCGCGGCGACGACGGCCGCGTCGTCGCCGGGGCCGAGCAGCACCGTGGGTCCGTACGACAACCGGGCGGTCACCCGGTCGATCAGGCCGAACTCCCCGACCCCCGCGACGCTCACGCCGCCGCTCCGCTCCGCTGCGCAACGGCGCGAGGCGCCACGCTGCTGAGCCCAATGGTTCGCTCACTACGCTCGCTCACGCCGCCGCTCCGCTCCGCTCGCTCACCGCTTCTCCTTGACCACCGATAGGGATCACGCCTGGTCCGTAAGGTACTTTCTCCCTTCGGGCCGCCTGGCGGGCGGCGACGGAGAGAGGTCGAGTCGTGGTGCAGGCGTACATCCTCATCCAGACCGAGGTCGGCCGGGCGCGTGACGTGGCCGGTCTAATCGCGGACCTCGCCGGTGTGGTCCGGGTCGACGCCGTGACCGGGCCGTACGACGTGGTCGTGCTCACCGAGGCAAACACCGTCGACGAACTCGGCAAACTCATCGTCAGCAAGGTGCAGATGGTGCCCGGCATCACTCGCACCCTCACATGTTCGGTGGTGCGCCTGTAAGTGGACAAGGACAAGATCACCCAATCTTCGGTCGCCGAGGCCGAGCGCCCGGCGAAGGCACCCGACCGGTCCAACCGCAGCGCGGCGCTGATCGCCACGGCGGTGGCCCTGCCGGTGACCCTGCTGGTGGGCGCGCTGGCGTTCGCCAACCTCGCCCCGGACAACCCGGCCGCCGCGCCGGACCCCACCCCGACCACCGCCCAGCCGAGTTCCACCGCGCCGGTCGAGATGGCCGCCCCGGCGCTGGCCGAGCGCCCGGCGATCGTCTGCCGCGCCCTGCTGGCCCAGCTGCCCACCTCGATCCGCGACCTGCCGCAGCGGCCGGTGACCGCCGGGCCCGAGCAGAACGCCGCGTACGGCGACCCGGCGCTGACGGTGGCCTGCGGCGGCGCCGAGCCCGAGGTGCAGCAGACCGACCACGTGTACGTGGTCAACGCGGTCTGCTGGCACGCGACGGAGCGGGCCGACGTCACGGAGTTGACGACGGTCGACCGGGAGACCGCGGTCACCGTCCGGGTGCCGCACTTCTACGGCGAAGGGCTGCAATGGGTGGCCCCGATCTCCGAGACGATCGTCGAATCGATCCGCTCGGCGGGCCCGGTGCCGTCCGGCTGCACCTCCTGACCGCCGGCTGCGCCGGACGGCCGACCGGTGCTGGCCGGGGCCCGGGTCGCCGCCGGTCGGGTGCTGGCCGGGGCCCCGGGTCGCTCGCCGGCGGTCAGTGCTGACCGGGTCCCCGGGTCAGGGCGGTGCGGATGAGCCGGTCGACCAGCTTCGGGTACTCCAGTCCGGCGGCCGCCCACATCCGGGGGAACATCGACGTCGGGGTGAAGCCGGGCATCGTGTTGATCTCGTTGAGGTAGACGTCCAGCTCGGGGGTGACGAAGAAGTCGACCCGGGCCAGCCCGGCGCAGTCCAGCGCGGTGAAGGCGCGGACAGCGTACTCGCGCACCTGCCGGGTGACCCGCTCCGGCAGGTCGGCCGGGATGTCGTACTCGCAGGCCGACTCCGCGTCGATGTACTTGGCCTCGAAGTCGTAGAAGTCGTAGTCGCCGATCACGCGCACCTCGGCGAGCACGGACGCCTCCGGCATCCCGCCGGCCTCGCCCTCCAGCACACCGCACTCGATCTCCCGGCCAACGATGGCGCCCTCGACCAGCACCTTGCTGTCGATCTTGCGGGCGACGGCGATGGCCGCGTCCAGTTCCGCCCAGTCCTTGACCTTTGTGATGCCGAAGGATGACCCGGCCCGGGACGGCTTGACGAAGACCGGCAGGCCGAGCCGCTGCTTCTCCGCCTCGCTGAGCGTCGTCCCGCTGCGCAGCACCGCGTACGGGCCGACCGGAATGCCCTCGGCGACGCAGAGTTTCTTGGTGAACTCCTTGTCCATGGCGGCGGCCGAGGCGAACACCTTCGCCCCCACGTACGGGATGCCGGCCATCTCCAGCATGCCCTGAATGGTGCCGTCCTCGCCGTAGGGGCCGTGCAGCACGGGGAACACCACGTCCACATCGGCCAGGGCCCGGGGGCCCTCGGTCGGGTCGAGCACCAGCAGCCCGTTGCCGGTCGGGTCGGCCCGCAGCACGATGTCGGTGCCCGACTCGGCGGTGATCTCCGGCAGCCGGCGGGCGTCGATCGCCAACCGGCCCGGGTCGCCGTCGGTCAGTACCCACTGACCCGCCCGGGTGATGCCCACCGGCACCACCTCGAACTCGTCCGGATCGAGTGCGCCGAGCACGCTGCCGGCGCTGACGCAGGAGATGCCGTGCTCCGGGCTGCGGCCGCCGAAGACGATCGCGACACGGGTCTTTCCTGGGGTGGTCACTGCGCTCACCTTTCCGGGAGGCACTGCTGGCGCTCTCCCGGATGACCTTACTGTGGGTGGCGAGAACGGGTAGTCGATACCCTGCGAGAACGCGGGAAGGTCGTAATCGACCAACAATGCGCATACGGAGCGTAATCGGACAAGAGCTCGATCAGCCCGCCGCCTCCCGCCCCCCGTACGCGTGCCGTCGACCGATGGCGATCACCTTGACCCGCTGCCGGCCGGCCCGCACCATGCCCAACGCCATGAACGCACCGGCGATCCGCTCGGCCGCTTCCCGGCTGCTCGCGCCGACCACCTGGCGGCGGCGTTCGGGCGAGGTCCGCTCGTTGCGGCCGTCCCCCTCGTAGGGACGGACGTCGGTCAGCACCACCAGGAAGCGCGTCATCGCAGCCTACCGGGGTGACAGTCTTCGAACACGTCGCTTTCCTTCCGGCGCGGCGACTATGGCGTGGGCACGCGGCGGCCGAGCACGGGGGAAAACCCGACCGCCGCGCGCCCCATCCCCTCCGGTCGCTCACCACCACCGTCGCCACGACAACCGGCGGTGAGGACGCGCTAACAGGTTGACATCCTGACGGGCATGAATGCAACTCTCACCGACGTTTTCTCATGTACAGAGTCCCAAATACGTGCGACCATCGATGCATGGCACCGAAGACCGCACGTGCCCGTCGGCTGGGCATCGCCCTGCGCCTCCATCGGGAGGCCGCCGGCCTCACCCTGGAGGCCGCGGCGGATGAGATCAACAGCACCCGAAGCACGTTGTCCCGCTACGAGAACGCGAAGAGCCTGGTCAACCCGGCCATCGTGCGCGCGCTGCTCACCCTCTACGGGGCCAGCGCGGACGAAGTCGCGGCGGCCGTCGCGCTGGCCAAGGACGCCCGCAAGCCCGGCTGGTGGGTTTCCTACTCGTACCTGCTCGACCGGCGCACCATCGACTTCATCTCGCTGGAGGCCGAGGCGACCGGCATCTTCAACTTCGAACCCTCCGTGGTGCCCGGCCTGTTGCAGACCGCCGACTACATCCGCAGCGTGATGCGGGGTGGTCCGCACACCCTCAGCGACAGCGACGTCGAAGATCGGGTGCACCTGCGGCTGGACCGGCAGCAACGGCTCGCCGGAGAGGACCCGCCGATCTTCGACGCGATCCTCGACGAGGCCGCCCTGCTGCGCCCGGTCGGTGACGACTCGGCGATGCAGGGGCAACTGCGCCACCTGCTCAAGATGAGTGAACTGCCGAACATCACCGTTCAGGTGATCCCGTTGGCCGCCGGTTACCACCGGGGCACCCGGGGTTCGCTGCACATTCTCGAGTTCGCCGACCCGGAGGACCCGATCATCGCCTCGGTGGAGACGGTCGCCGGTCAGATGATTCTCGACCGCCCCGACGACCTGCGCACCTGCACCAAGATCATGGAACACCTGCGGACCGTCGCGCTCAGCCCGACGGACAGCCGCGACGCAATCGCCAACACCCTGAAGGGACGGTAACTGGCATGACACCGACGATCAGCGCGGCGGTCGCCGTGGTCGGATGGCGCAAGAGCAGCCACAGCGGCGACGAAGGAGCCTGCGTGGAGGTGGGGGTCGTCCCCGGGACGGTGGCCGTGCGCGACTCCAAGGACCCGGGCGGTCCGCTGCTGCTCTTCCCGCCGGCCGCCTGGAGCGCCTTCGCCCAGGCACCGCCGACCCGCTGACCGCGCCACGACCGACACACCCCAGAGCCGCTGACCGGGCCGGTAAGGGCACCGCCGGCCCGGTCAGCTTCATTCCGGCCGCCGATACCTGACGGAAGCGGTGCCGACTCAGCCGCCGACCAGCGGAGGCGGCGGTGGTGGCGGGGGTTCGGCGCGTACCGCCTCCAGGGCCGCGAGCGCCACGCCACGTGCGCCAGCCATGTCCCGGTCCGGCACCAGCGCGAAGGTGGCCAGGGCCGCCTGCTCCGCGCGGAGTCGGGTGTGCTGGCGCACCGTCGCGAGGAACCAGTCGCGGAACTCCGGGACCGTCTCCACCACTCCACCACCGACGAAGTACGCGTGCGGATCGGTGAAGTTGGCCGCGATCGTGAACAGCGCTCCGAGCGCCCGCGCCTGCTGGGCGAAGATCTCCCGGGCCAGTTCGTCGCCGCGCTCGCCGTGGTCGCGGACCAGCCTCGCCGCCCGCGCCGGCGGCACATCCGCCAGCGGGTGCTCCGGGAACCGGGCCAGCCAGTACGGCAGCAGGTTGCGTTCGATCGCGGTCAGCGAGGCGATGCTCTCCACGTCACCGGCAAAGCCGCAGGCACAGATCGGCACCGGCTGCCGTGGCGCCAGCACCTCCGCCAGCGGGATGTGCACGTGCCCCAGCTCGCCGGCCATCCCCGCGGCACCGGCGATCACCCGGCCCTCCTCGATCAGGCCGCCGCCCAGCCCGGTGCCGACGATCGCGGAGACCGAGGACCGTCGCATCGCATCGGCGCCGAAGTGGACGTGGTGGGCGTAGAGCGCGGCGGCGTTGCCGTCGTTGTGGTAGAGCACCGGCAGCCCGAGCCGACGCTCCAGCGCGCCCCGGATGTCATAGCCGCGCCAGGCCGGCTGGGAGAAGTTCGTCGACCCCTTCGACGAGATCACCCCGGTGGCGCTGGCCGGGCCGGGCGTGTCCAGCCCGACCGCGCGTACCTGCGCACGGAGCACCCCGGTCAGGGCCAGCACGCCCTCGAAGGCTCGGGCCATCGCCTCGACCGCCGCCTCCGGGCCGGCCAGCACCTCGCTGGGCGTCTCCACCAGCCGGTCGACCAGGAACCGCCCGTCGAGCGTGAGGACGGTGGCGTTGTTGCTCGTACCGCCGTTGTCGATCCCGACGACCACCGGCACCGCTGCGCTACCCATCCGACCTCCGCTTCCCGCCGTCCGACCTGTGGTGAGCATTCTCGCGCCGCCGACCCGCCATGTCGGTCGGACGCCGCGCCGTCATCGCGGTGGCGCCGAGCGATTCGTCCCGGACCACCTCCGCGACCAGTCCGATCTCGGTCAGCACCGCCCGCAGCTCGTCGACCTGGCGCGCGCCGACCTCCACCACCAGGTGCCCGCCGGGGGCGAGCCAGCTCAGCGCGGCAACGGCGATCCGGCGCAGCACCGCCAGGCCGTTCGCCCCACCGTCCAGCGCCACCGGTGCCTCGTGCTGGCGGGCTTCCGCCGGCAGCAGGGTCAACTCCCCCGTCGGCACGTACGGGGCGTTCGCCACCACCAGGTCGAGGCCGCCGCGCCAGGCGACCGGCAGCGGGTCGAAGAGGTCACCGACGAAGACGGGCACGTCCAGGTCGGCCAGGTTGCGCCGCGCGCAGGACACCGCCGCCGGGTCCAGGTCGACCGCGGCCAGCAGGCGGGGCGCGACGAGCCGACGGGCCAGGGCCCGGGTCAGTGCGCCGGAGCCGCAGCACAGCTCGACCACGGCCGCCGCCGGCCCGGTCACCGCAGCGGCCGCCGTGACCAGCAGGGCGGTACGCGCACGCGGCACGAACACCCCGGGCTCGACGGCGATCCGCTCGCCGCAGAACTCCGCCCAACCGAGCACGTACTCCAGCGGCTCTCCGACGACTCGTCGATCCACCAGGCCGGCGAGCGTCTCCGGGCCGGCGGCGGCCTCGACGAGCAGCCGGGCCTCGTCCTCGGCCCAGACGCAGCCGGCGGCCCGCAACCGGGCGACCACAGCGGCCCGCTCGGCCGGGGAGACAGGCGCCATCAGGCGGCGTCCAGTGCGGCCGCGACGTCGGCGACGAGGTCCACGCTGTCCTCCACGCCGCAGGAGAGCCGGACGAAACCCGGCGCGGTGTCGTCGCCCCACTGCGCCCGCCGGTCCGCCGATGTGTGCAGGCCACCGAAGGAGGTCGCCGCCGCAACCAGCCGGGACGCCTCCAGGAACCGGGCGACCCGCTCGGCGCTGCCGAGGTCGAAGGAGAGCACCCCGGGCATCCGCCGTAGCTGGCGCGAGGCCACCGGGTACGCCGGATCGTCCGCGAGTCCCGGCCAGCGCAGCCCGGACACGTCGGCGCGAGCCGCCAGCAGCCGGGCGAGCGCCTCGGCGTTGGCGCTCTGCCGCCCGAGCCGCAGATCGAGCGTGGCCAGCGAGCGGTGGGCCAGCCAGGCGTCGAAGGCACCGGGCACCGCCCCGGTGGCGGTCCGCCAGGCGGTGAGCCGGCCCAGCAGCTCCGCCGACCGGGTGGCGAGGTAGCCGAGCAGCAGGTCGGAGTGGCCGGTCAACGCCTTGGTGCCGGAGGCGACCACCAGGTCCGCGCCGAGGTCCAGCGGACGCTGCCCGAGCGGCGTGGCGGTGGTGTTGTCCACCGCCAGCAGGGCTCCGGCCGAGCGGGCCCGCTCGGCCAGCGCGGGCAGGTCGACCACGTCCAGTCCCGGGTTGGCCGGCGTCTCCACCAGCACCAGACGTACCCCGTCGAAGGACGGGTACGGGCCGGCGGTCGGGGCCAGCAGCACCCGTACGCCGTTGCCGGCCAGGGTCTCGGTGGCGAACGCCCGCACCGAGAAGTAGCCGTCGGCGGGGAGCACCACGCTGTCCCCCGGACGCAGCACCGCCAGCAGCAGGCCGGTGACCGCCGCCTGCCCGCTGGCGAAGACCCGGCACTCACCCCCCTCCAGCTCGCCGATCGCCGCCTCCAGCAGCCGACGGGTGGGGTTGTCCGGGCGTCCGTACCCGTTCGGCGCCGACGCCGGCCCGTGCCGAGGGTCGAGGTGGTACGGCGCGGCGAAGACCGGGCCGGGCAGGAAGGGCGCGCCCGGTACGGGCTCGGGCAGGCCGGCGTGCGCACACCGGGTGCCGTCGCCGTGCCCGGGGAAGCGGCCGTCGTGCTGCTCCTCGGTGCGATCCCGGAACTCGTTCACGCCAGCTCACTCCGGCTTCGTGGTACGGCTCATCAGGGCTCGTACCGCGACGCGGGGGTCGACACCCTCGTGGCAGACCAGCTCGACCTGCTCGGTGATCGGCATCTCCACCCCGTGCGCGCGGGCCAGGTCCCGGATCGCCAGCGCGCTCTTCACCCCTTCGGCGGTCTGCCGGGTGGCCACCCGTGCCTCCTCCAGGGTGGCGCCCCGGCCCAGGTGCTCGCCGAAGGTGCGGTTGCGCGCCGACGGTGAGGAGCAGGAGGCGACCAGGTCACCCATGCCGGCCAGGCCGGCGAAGGTGAGCGGGTCCGCGCCGAGGGCCACACCCAGCCGGGCGGTCTCGGCCAGGCCGCGGGTGACCAGCGTCGCCCGGGTGTTGTGGCCGAGACCCATCGCGGTGGCGATGCCGTACGCCAGGGCGATCACGTTCTTCACCGCCCCGCCCAGCTCGCAGCCGATCACGTCGTCGTTGGTGTAGGGGCGGAAGTACGGCGTGGTGATGGCGCTCTGCACCAGCGTGGCCCGGTCGGGGTCGGTGCAGGCGACCACGGTGGCGGCCGGTTGTCCGGCGGCGATCTCCGGTGCCAGGTTGGGGCCGGAGACCACCACCACGCGGTCGGCCGCCACCTTGGCGGTCTCGACGATCACCTCGCTCATCCGCTTGGTGGTGCCGAGTTCGATGCCCTTCATCAGGGAGACCAGCGTGGCGTCGGGATGCAGGTGCTCGACCCAGCCGGCGAGGTTGCCACGGAGCGTCTGGGACGGCACCGCCAGCACCACCATCTCCGCGCCCTTGATCGCCTCGGCGGCGTCGCCGGTGCCGGTGACCCGCTGCGGCAGCACCGCCCCGGGCAGGTACTCCGGGTTGCTCCGCTGCGTGCGGATGGTGTCGGCGATCGACTGCCGCCGGGCCCAGACGGTGACGTCCCGCCCGGCGTCGGCCAGGATCTTCGCGAACGCCGTACCCCAGGAGCCGGCCCCGAGCACCGCCACGTGCCCACTCATGCCCGCGCTCCGCCGCGCTTCGCGCCGCCGGGCGGCAGCACCGCACCGCGTCGCTGGACTGCTCGCTGACGCTCGCTCATGCGGCTGCCTCCGGGTGCTGACCCTCGGCACCGCGTCGGCCGCCACGCTGCCACAGGGGCGGAGGCGTGCCGCCCCGGATCTCGGCCAGCATGTCGCGCAGCCGCAGCATGATCACGTCGGTCATCTCCTCAAGCACCTGCCGGCTCGGTGTGGCGCCGGCCCAGCGACTCAGGTCGATCGGCGGCCCGGCCACCACGGTCACCGGGATGCGGGGCCTCGGGTTGAGTCGGGCCCGGCGCGGATCGAAGATGCGTTCCGGACCCCACATGGCCAGCGGGATCACCGGGGCACCGGTGACGAGCGCCAGCCGGGCGGCACCGGTCTTGCCCTTCATCGGCCACAGGTCCGGCTCGCGGCTGGTGGTGCCCTCCGGGTAGATGATCACCGCGCCACCCTCGTCGAGCGCTTTCACCAGGGCGTCCAGCGATCTCGCCGCGTCCACCGAGCCTCGTTCCACGGGAATCTGCCGGCACCGGTGCAGGATCCAGCCGATCACCGGCACCTTGAACACGCTCGCCTTGCCGAGGAACTGCGGCCACCGCCCGGCGTCGTAGACGTAGTGGGCACAGACCAGCGGGTCGGCGTGCGAGATGTGGTTCGGCACGATGATCACCGGGCCGTGGCGCAGGTGCTCCATGCCCCGCCAGGTACGCCGTGTCCAGACGGTCATCGCCGGCTTGACCAGCACCACGGCGAGCCATTGCCAGAACCCCAGCCTCCGCCGACCCACCCTGCCTCCTCGTGCCCGCCCCGATCCGCCCACCGGAGGAACTCCGATGACGCCCGCAGCCGAAATCATGCCTGCTCGCCCCTGGTACGGCCAGTGAGGGTACCGGTGCCGGACTGGCAGGATGGTAGGTGTGAGTCAGCCATGGACGGTGGTGGTGCCGGTCAAGCGCCTGACCGCCGCGAAGACCCGGCTGCGCGGCGGGGTGCCCGGCGTGCCGCACGAGGAGCTGGCGCTGGCCCTGACCGCCGACACGCTCGACGCGGTGCGCGCCTGCTCCGAGGTGGCGCAGGTGCGGGTGGTCACGGCCGACCCACGGGTGGCCGACACGGCCCGTCGGGCGGGCGCCCGGGTCGTTCCGGAGGTCGCGGGCACCGGCCTCAACGCCGCGTTCCGGTACGGCGCGGCGGGCGCCGCCGGCTGGGTGGTCGGGCTCACCGCCGACCTGCCCGCGCTGCGGCCGGCCGAGCTGGCGGAGGCGCTGCGAGCGGCCCGGGGCGGCCCGCCGGACGTACGCCACTTCGTGGCCGACGCGTCGGGGACCGGCACCGTGCTGCTGGCCGCACCGCCGGGCGTACCCCTGCGACCCCGGTTCGGGTCCGGCTCGGCCGCCGCGCACGCGGCCAGCGGCGCCCGCCCGCTCACCGGCGACTGGCCCAGTCTGCGGCGCGACGTGGACACCGCGGCCGACCTGGCCACGGCGGCCCGGCTCGGGCTCGGGCCGCGCACCGCGGCGCTGACCGTCGGCTGCCGCGCCGGCTGAGGCGGACGCGGCGGTGTACGGTGCTGGGCATGCAGGGCACGGTGGCGACCTTCGACGCGGCGACGCGCAGCGGTCTGCTGCTGCTCGACGACGGCACCGAGCTGGCGTTTCCCGCGCGCGCCTTCGACGCCTCCGGGCTGCGGCTGCTCCGGCTCGGCCAGCGCGTCCGGGTCGAGACCGACGCCGGCGGTGACGTCGTCCGGGTGACGCTTCCGACGATGTCCTGACGTACCCGACCGAAGTTCATTCTGCGTTAACCCTGATCGGGTGATTATGAGCGGGTGAGCACCCCTCGCGAGCGCCCCGACGACGTGGCCGGCACCGATCCGGCAGCGGCCTCCGCCGGCCTGGACGAGGTGCTCGATCCGGTTGCCGAACCCGGGCTGCCGGAGCCGGCCGACGAGCAGCCCCCGGCCGGTTGGCCCCTGCCGGAGGAGCGGTTCCTCAACCGGGAACTGTCCTGGCTCGACTTCAACGCCCGGGTGCTGGCGCTGGCCGAGGACCCGGGCACGCCCCTGCTGGAGCGGGCCAAGTTCCTGGCCATCTTCGCCAGCAACCTCGACGAGTTCTACATGGTGCGGGTGGCCGGGTTGAAGCGGCGGCTCTCCGCCGGCCTGCCGGTACGCGGCGGCGACGGGCTCCCGCTACGTACCCAGCTCGAGATGGTGGCCGAGAAGGCCGCCGCCCTGGTGACCCGGCACGCCGCCTGCTTCGTCGACGACGTGCTGCCGAAGCTGACCACCGAGGGCATTCAGATGCTGTGCTGGTCCGACCTCGGCGACGCCGAACAGGAGCGGTTGCGCAGCTACTTCCGGGACCAGATCTTCCCGGTGCTCACGCCGCTCGCGGTCGACCCGGCCCACCCCTTCCCGTACATCTCGGGTCGGTCGCTCAACCTGGCGGTGTCGGTACGCGATCCGGACGGTGGGCCCGAGCTGTTCGCGCGGGTGAAGGTGCCCAACAACGTGCCCCGGTTCGTCCGGGTCGACCGGGACCAGCCCGGGGTTCGGATGCTGCCGGTGGAGGACCTCATCTCGGTGCAGCTCGGGCAGCTCTTCTCCGGCATGCAGGTGGTGGAGTGCCACCTGTTCCGGGTCACCCGCAACGCCGAGGTGGAGGTCGACGAGGACCGCGACGAGGATCTGCTCCAGGCCCTGGAACGGGAGCTGGCCCGGCGCCGGTTCGGCCCACCGGTCCGGCTGGAGGTGGCCGCGTCGATCTCCGACCACATGCTCGAACTGCTGGTCCGCGAACTCGACATGGACACCCAGGACGTGCTGCGGGTCCGGGGTCTGCTCGACCTCTCCGCACTGTGGCAGCTGTACGACGCGGCCGACCGGCCCGATCTGAAGGACCCGCCGTTCGTCCCGGCCACCCATCCGCGACTCACCGAGGGTGAGGTGCCGCGCAGCGTCTTCGCCACCCTGCGCGACGGGGACGTCCTGGTGCACCATCCCTACCACTCGTTCGCCACCAGCGTGCAGCGCTTCATCGAGCAGGCCGCCGCCGACCCGAACGTGCTGGCCATCAAGCAGACCCTCTACCGGACCAGCGGCGACTCACCGATCGTGGACGCGCTGGTCGAGGCCGCCGCCGCCGGCAAGCAGGTGGTGGTGCTGGTCGAACTGAAGGCACGCTTCGACGAGGTGGCCAACATCGGCTGGGCGCGCACCCTGGAACGCGCCGGCTGTCACGTGGTCTACGGCCTGGTCGGCCTCAAGACCCACTGCAAGACCGCCCTGGTGGTACGCCAGGAGGGCAACCAGATCCGGCGCTACTGCCACATCGGCACCGGCAACTACCATCCCAAGACCGCGCGGCTCTACGAGGACTTCGGCGTGCTCACCGCCGACCCGGAGATCGGCGCCGACCTGACCGACCTGTTCAACGTGCTCACCGGCTACAGCCGGCAGACCGCGTACCGGCGACTGCTGGTGGCGCCGCAGGGCATCCGCAGCGGCCTGATCGAGCGCATCCAGCGCGAGATCGCCCACGTCCGGCTCGGCCAGCCGGGGCTCGTGCAGTTCAAGGTGAACGCGCTCGTCGACGAGGAGATCACCGACGCGCTCTACCGGGCGTCCCAGGCCGGGGTGCACGTCGACCTCATCATCCGGGGCATGTGCATGCTGCGCCCGGGGGTGCCGGGGCTGTCGGAGAACATCCGGGTCCGCTCGATTCTCGGCCGCTTCCTCGAACACTCCCGGATCTTCCGCTTCGGCAACAACGGCGACACCGAGTTCTGGATCGGCTCGGCCGACCTGATGCACCGCAACCTGGACCGACGTGTCGAGGCGCTGGTCCAGGTCAGCGACCCGGTGGCCCGCGCCGAGCTGGATCACGTGCTCGGCACGGCGATGAGCCCCGACGTCGAGGCGTTCGAACTGGGCGCCGACGGCACCTGGACCCGGCGTACCGGCTCGCCGAAGGCTTCCCTGGCCCACCTGCAGGATCTGTTGCTCCGCCGGGTCGGCGGCAAGACCGGTTGAGCGGCCCGGGCATAGGCTGAGCAGATGGTGGAGGCGATCCGAGCGGCCGGCGGCGTGGTGTGGCAGCCGGTGCCGGACGGCGGCGTCCAGGTGTGCCTGGTGCACCGTCCCCGGTACGGGGACTGGACGTTGCCGAAGGGCAAGCTGGAAGCGGGTGAGCACGCGCTGATCGCCGCCGCGCGGGAGGTCGCCGAGGAGGCCGACGCCCAGGCGGTGCCGCAGGTCCGGCTGCCCAGCGCGCGGTACCGCAGCGAGGGCCGACTCAAGACGGTCGACTACTGGTCCATGCGGGCGGTGGGCACCGGCGGGTTCCAGCCCGACACCGAGGTCGACGCGGTGCGCTGGCTGGACGTGGACGAGGCAATGGCGCTGGTCAGCTACCCGCACGACGCGGAGGTGCTGGCGGCGTTCGCCGCACTGCCGCCGGTCACCACGACGATGATGCTGCTCCGGCACGGGCACGCCGGAGCCCGGCTGACCTGGTCCGGCCCGGACGCGGGACGGCCGCTGGACGCACGCGGCTGGTCCGAGGCGTACGCCCTGGCGCCACTGATAGAGCTGATCCGCCCCGTACGCCTGTTCTCCGCCTCGCCCCGTCGGTGCGTGCAGACCCTGGATCCGGCCGCCGCCGCGCTGGGCCTGCCGATCGAGGTGAGCGGCGACCTGGACGAGCCGCTGGCGGGCCAGCAGTCCGACGAGTGCGTGCTGGCCGCCGCAGGCCGGCTGGCGACGCTGGCCGCTGCCGGCGAGCCGGTGGCGGTGTGCAGCCAGGGCAAGGTGATCCCGGGGGCGCTGGAACGGCTCGCCGGGCGGTGCGGCGACTACCGCACCAACAAGGGCGGCGGCTGGCTGCTCGCCTTCGCCGGCGACCAGCTGCTCGCCGCCGACCGCCTCTGAGCGGCCTTGGCGTCAGCCCGCTCACCGGCTAGCAGTATCCCCAGCGCGCAGCCTTTGCTCTGCTTCAACCCACGCAACGGTTTGCCGCCGAAACCGTTGCGTCCGGTGAAGCAGAGCAAAGGATCCCGTCCCATGGATGGTGGCGGGCCGGTCAGCCGGCGGAAACGGCGAGGGCACCCAACCGTGATGGCGGGCGCCCTCGTCGTACGGCCGGCTCAGCGCCGGGTCGTTGCCTTCCTGGCCGAGGCTTTCTTTGCCGGGGCCTTCTTCGCCGGGGTCTTCTTCGCCGTCGCGGTCTTCTTGGCCGCGGTGGCCTTGGTCACCGCGGCGGTCTTCTTCGCCGGCGCGGCCTTCTTCGTGGCGGTCTTCTTGGCCGTGGCGGCCTTGGTGGCCGTGGCGGCCTTGGTGGCCGTGGCGGCCTTGGTGGCCTTGGCTGCGGTGGTCTTCTTGGCCGCCGCGGTCTTCGTCGCCGTGGTCTTCTTCGCCGCAGCCGCCTTGGCTCCCGTCGCCTTGGCGCCGGCCGCCTTCGCACCAGTCGCCTTCGCACCGGCCGCCTTCGCACCAGTCGCCTTCGCGCCCGCCGTCTTCGTACCGGTCGCCTTGGCGGTGGCCGCGGCGGCCTTCTTCGCCGCCGCCGTGGCCTTCGGCGCCTTGCCGCTGGCCACCATCTCCTTGAACCCCGCGCCCGGGCGGAAGGTCGGCACGGAGGTCTTCTTGACCTTCACCGCCTCACCCGTACGCGGGTTGCGCGCTGTTCGCGCGCCCCGTACGCGCTTCTCGAACGCTCCGAAACCGGTGATCGCCACCTTCTCGCCCTTGGTGACCGCCGCCTGGACCTCAGCGAGGACCGCGTCGAGCGCCGCCGTCGCCGTCTTCCGGTCCCCCAGGCGAACGGCGAGCGCCTCGATGAGCTCGGCCTTGTTCACTACTTCCTCCTGATTGTGCAACTGACTCGACGCGAGCCATTCTGCGCGCACCGTATGCCCTGTGCTGCCGGGACACAAACATTCTGTCGAAAAAAGCCCTTGTGTCGTAACGGATTCGCCCCCACCGGTTGAACCGGTGGGGGCGAAATCAGCGGAGGAAGCGGCGAGGGACTAGGCGACCCGGGGCAGGAACGCCGGCCGAGTGGCCTCGAAGGCGGTGATCCGATCGGAATGCCGGAGGGTGAGTCCAATGTCGTCCAAGCCCTCCATCAGCCGCCACCGGCTGAAGTCGTCCAGCGGGAACGACCAGGCGGAGGAGCCGGCGCGGACCTGCCGGGCGGTCAGGTCGACGGTGATCGCGGCGCTCGGGTCGGATTCGACCAGATCCCAGATCTCCTCGACGGCTCCCAATTCCAACTCGACCGGCAGCAGGCCCTCCTTGAGGGCGTTGCCCCGGAAGATGTCACCGAAGCGTGGCGAGATCACGACGCGGAATCCGTAGTCGCGCAGCGCCCATACGGCGTGTTCCCGGGATGACCCGGTGCCGAACTCCGGCCCCGCCACAAGAATCGAGGCACCGGAATATGAATCATTGTTGAATACGAATCCTGGGTCCTCGCGCCACGCGCTGAACAACCCGTCGGCGAAGCCGGTACGGGTCACCCGCTTGAGATACACGGCCGGGATGATCTGATCGGTGTCCACGTCGGACCGACGCAGCGGCACGGCGGTGCCGGTGTGCACGGTGAACTTTTCCATCTCTCGCAGCCCTTCTACAGGTCGGCGGGGGCGGCCAGCCGGCCGACGACGGCGGTGGCGGCGGCCACCGGCGGGCTGACCAGGTGGGTACGCCCACCCCGGCCCTGGCGGCCCTCGAAGTTGCGGTTGGAGGTCGAGGCGGAGCGCTGCCCCGGCGAGAGCGTGTCCGGGTTCATGCCCAGACACATGGAGCAGCCGGCGAAGCGCCACTCGGCACCGGCGTCGGTGAAGACCTTGTCCAGCCCTTCCGCCTCGGCCGCCTCGCGGACGGCGGCGGAACCGGGCACCACCAGCATGCGTACGCCGTCGGCCACCCGGTGGCCGCGCAGCACGTCGGCGGCGGCCCGCAGGTCCTCCAGCCGGCCGTTGGTGCAGGAGCCGACGAAGACCACGTCGACGGAGAGGTCCCGCAGCGGCGTGCCCGGCCGCAGGTCCATGTACTCCAGCGCGCGCCGGGCGGCCGTCCGCTCCGGCTCGGTGCCGAAGCTCTCCGGGGCCGGCACCGTGGCGCCCAGCGGTACGCCCTGACCGGGGTTGGTTCCCCAGGTGACGAACGGCGTGATCTCGGCGGCGTCGAGGGTGACCTCGGCGTCGAAGGTCGCGCCCTCGTCGGTCGGCAGCGTCCGCCAGTAGGCGACCGCCGCGTCCCAGTCCGCGCCGGTCGGCGCGTTCGGCCGCCCCTTCAGGTACGCGAACGTGGTCTCGTCCGGCGCGATCATGCCGGCCTTGGCGCCCCACTCGATGGACATGTTGGCGATGGTCATCCGGCCTTCCATGGACAGCGCCCGGATCGCCTCACCGCGGTACTCCACGATGTGCCCGCGCCCACCACCGGTGCCCACCCTGGCGATCAACGCGAGCACCAGGTCCTTGGCGGTGACGCCGGGACCGAGCTGACCGTTGACGGTGACCGCCATCGTCTTCGGCCGGGCCTGCGGCAGCGTCTGGGTGGCCAGCACGTGTTCGACCTCACTGGTGCCGATGCCGAACGCCAGCGCCCCGAACGCGCCGTGGGTGGCGGTGTGCGAGTCGCCGCAGACGATGGTCATGCCGGGCTGGGTGAGCCCGAGCTGCGGGCCGATGACGTGCACGATGCCCTGGTTCTCGTCGCCCAGCGGGTGCAGCTTCACGCCGAACTCGGCGCAGTTGCGCCGCAGCGTCTCGATCTGGGTGCGCGAGGTGGGATCGGCGATGGTGAGCAGATCGCCACGACGCTGCTGGAAGGAGGGATCGGCGTACCCGGTCGGGGTGTTGTGATCCTCGGTCGCGAGCGTGAGGTCGGTGCGGCGCACCCGGCGGCCGGCGAGCCGCAGCCCGTCGAACGCCTGCGGGCTGGTCACCTCGTGCAGCAGGTGCAGGTCGATGAAGAGCAGATCAGGCTCACCATCGGCGGACCGGACGACGTGCGCGTCCCAGACCTTCTCGGCCAGGGTCCTCGGTTCAGGAGTGGCTCCCACCATCTGGACTTCCTAAATTCTGGGAGGTAAATTTCGGCTTGTGGGACACAGTATGAGCGGTGTCGGCGTTCTCGACAAGGCGGTGGTCATCCTGGCCGCCTGTGTCGACGGCGCCAGCCTGGCCGAACTCGTTGAACGCACCAAGCTGCCCCGGGCCACAGCGCACCGGCTGGCGCAGGCGCTCGAGATCCACCGGATGTTGGTCCGGGACACCCAGGGTCGCTGGCGTCCCGGTCCACGCCTGGGCGAACTGGCCAACGCCGCGCCGGACGTGCTGCTGACCGCGGCCGAGCCGCTGCTGGCCGCCCTGCGCGACGCCACCGGCGAAAGCGCCCAGCTCTACCTGCGCCGGGCCGACGAACGGATCTGCGTGGCCGCCGCCGAACGGGCCAGTGGTCTGCGCGACACCGTCCCGGTGGGCTCGGTGCTGCCGATGACCGCCGGATCGGCAGCCCAGATCCTGCTCGCCTGGGAGCCTCCCGAGGCGGTGATGCCGCTGCTGCCCCGGTCGAAGTTCACCGGCCGCACCCTGGCCGAGGTACGCCGCCGCGGCTGGGCGCAGAGCGTCGCCGAACGCGAGGCCGGTGTGGCGAGCGTCTCCGCCCCGATCCGCGACCGCACCGGCCGAGTCATCGCCGCCATCAGCATCTCCGGCCCCATCGAACGCCTGGGCCGCCGCCCCGGCGAACGCCACGCCATGGCCGTAGTGAGAGCCGGCCAACGCCTCTCCGGCCTCTAATCCCCCACCCCCCACCCCCCAACCCCCCCACCCTCGATCCCTCCCCGTTGATCATGAGGTTAGCGGCAGTGAAGGAGATCAACTTCGCCGCCAACCTCATGATCAATGAAGGAGGGGGCGGTGGGATGGGGAAGGCCCGTCTCGCGGAGATGCGAGACGGGCCTTGGTGTGGTAGCCCCGACCGGATTCGAACCGGCGCTACCGCCTTGAGAGGGCGGCGTCCTGGGCCGCTAGACGACGGGGCCAGGCACACAAAACGCGACACCACCGCGCGGGCGGTGCGGCAGTAGTTTAAACGGCGTCCCGGTGGGTGCCGCACCGGGGGCGGTCGATCATTCCGGAATGGCCCCGCCGCTGGTGGCACGAAAAAAGGCCCGCCCCGCAAACGCGGGACGAGCCTCATCTGTAGCCCCGACCGGATTCGAACCGGCGCTACCGCCTTGAGAGGGCGGCGTCCTGGGCCGCTAGACGACGGGGCCAGGCACACAAAACGCGACACCACCGTGACGGTGGTGCCGCCGAACTCTACCAGACCTAGCGACCGACCCTCCCTCGCGGGAGCATCGACGCTGAACTCCACCAGAATCCAGCCACCTCGATTCTTCCGAATCTCGGCTGCGCTGGGGTACCAGGACTCGAACCTAGACTAACTGAACCAGAATCAGTCGGGCTGCCAATTACCCCATACCCCATTGGCCCCTTGCGGTGCCGGGATCAAACTCTACCCTCCCGGCACCGACAGGCCAAATCGACTTCCCCAAACCGCCCTTGAGCTGCGAAAACAGGGATCAGGTCGCGGACACGACCGGGTTGGTCAGCTCACCGACCCCCTCGATCCGGACGGTGACCGTATCCCCCTCCGTGAGCGGGCTAACCCCCGCCGGTGTACCGGTCAGCACGACGTCGCCGGGCAACAGCGTCATCACATGCGAGACGTACGACACCAGTGCCGGCACGTCGAAGACCATGTCCCGGGTACGACCCAGCTGGCGGACCTCCATCTCCTCCGGGTCACGCCCCACCTCGCAGCGGATCTCCAGATCGGTGACGTCGAGGCCGGTGGTGATCCACGGCCCGATCGGACAGAACGAGTCGAATCCCTTGGCCCGGGTCCACTGGCTGTCGGAGCGCTGGAGATCCCGGGCGGTGACGTCGTTGGCACAGGTGTAGCCGAAGATGGCCCGCTCCGCCGCGGCCCGGTCCGCCCGGCGGGCTCCCGGTGCACCGATCACCACCGCCAGTTCGGCCTCGTGCTCGACCTGCTTGCTGAACTCGGGCAGCCGGATCGCGTCCCGGGGACCGATGACCGCGGTGGAGGGCTTGAGGAACAGCAGCGGTTCACTCGGAACCTCGCTGCCGTGCTCGGCGGCGTGCTCGGCGTAGTTGCGGCCGATGCAGACCACCTTGCTGGGCAGGATCGGCGAGAGCAACCGGACGTCGGACAGCGCCCAACGGACCCCGCTGAACGTGATCTGACCGAACGGGTGACCCGAGATCTCGGCGATGGTGAGCCCCTGTGGGCCCGCCTCCGGCTCCCCCTCGACGACCCCGAACGACATTCCCTTGGCATGGGCGAAACGAGCGATACGCACCAGGTCAATCTAGTCCGCCGGCGACCGGGTGCGGCAGCTTACCCAAGACGATCAGCGCCGGGGTCGGATTCGCCGCTTCGTACCCGCACGACGGGGCTGCGCACCTAGCGTCGGCTGCGGAGGTTCGTTCGTATGCCTGCATCGACACGACACCACAGGGCCCTCGCGGCGATCGTGCACTGCGTCGGCTTCCTCACCGCCCTGCCGGTGCTCCCGGCGGCCACCGCCCCGGGCGCCCCGCCGGCCGGACAACCACAGGTCGCGGCGTTCGGAGAGCGGCACCACGGGACAGCCGGGCGGCCACACGTGGCAGCGACGACAGAGCCGGATCCCACCGCGCCGGCGCCCGACCCCACCATGCTGACGCCGGACCCCGCCATGCCCGCGGCACCGCCGGCGGCGCCCACCCCGACGCGGCTCGCCGTACCGCCCCCGGCGCCCAGGGTCAGCGTGGCGGTGGCGCCGGCGAGCAGCAGCGAGCCCGGGTACCACATCGAGGTCCGCAACGCCGGAAACGCGCCGGTGAGCACCACGGTGCGCCAGGAACTGCCCCGGGGCGCGTGGGCGAACTCGATCAGCAACGGCGGCCGGATGGTCCGCCCGGGTGGGTCGACGGCGACCGCGGTGACCTGGCAGCTGCGGTTGCCGCCGCACAGCACCACCACGCTGGACACCACGCTGCGCGCCGCCTCGGTGCAGCAGCCGCTGACCGCCCCGGCGTGCGCGTTCGCCGGGGACGGCCGGCAGCCGTACGACTGCGCGAGCGCCACCTGGACGAGCCCGCACGCCGCGACCGCCGCCCCGCAGGAGCCGTCGGGGTGGCGTGACCAGGCGTCCGCACTGCTGGTCGGCGCGGTCGCGGTGCTGGTGCTCGGCGTGGTGGGGCTCGTCACCTGGTGGCGCAACCGCCGGCCGGTGGCCGCCGCGCTCGCCTCGGACGGTCCGGGGCGGATCTATCCGCGCCCGGCGGCACCCCGCCCGGCACACCGCCGACGCAAACCACCGATCTGGCTGATCGTGCCGGTGGCCGCGACGGTGCTGGCGGCCACGATCGGCACGGCCGCCTGGACCGCCACCCGGCGGGTCGCCGCGATCGACACCGACAGCCAGCCGACCAGTGGCGGGTGGAAGGGCACGGGGGTCACCGGCAGCCTGGGGGAACCGCTGCGCGAGGACGCGTTCGAGTTCACCGTCTACCGGATGGCCTGCGAGCCCGGCCAGCAGGTACGACGTTGCCAGGCCACGGTCGGCGTGCGCAACGTCACGCCGGAGCACCAGAGTTGGCACGGCAAGTTGCAACGGGCCTATCTGCCGAACGGCAACTGGGTCACCACCGACGAGTCGGCGACCCGGCAGGCGAACCAGGGACGCGACGTCTTCGCCGAGCCGATGGCGGCGGGCAGCCGGATGGTGCTGCCGTTGGTCTTCACCGTCAACGGACGCGCCGCACCCGAGCGCCTGGAACTGCGCAGTGGGGTCTTCTCCGCGGGGGTGCGGGTGGACATGCCCTGACCGGCGGGCGGCCGGTGGTCGTACCCTTGGGGCCGTGACGGGCAGGCAGACGGCGCGGAACGGACGGCAGGGGCTCGACCGGTGATCAGCATGCCCGCGGCGCGTTGGCTTCCCCTCCTGGCCGCGCACGAGGGCCGCGCCGACTCGCTGACCGCGGCCCACCGGGCGCGCAGGGCCGCCCGGGAACGTCACGCGATCGATGATTTCCTCTTCGACTACTACGGCACCCGACCGTCCGTGCTGCGCCGCTGGCACCCGGGGGTGGGCATCGCCCTGGCGCCCGGGCCGGACGGTCCCGCTCCGCACCGGCAGTGGCGTTGGTACGCCACGGACGCCGACGGGGTGGTCGGTGTCGACGCGGCGGCGTTCCTCGCCGACCGGGCCGATTCGGTGCGCTTCATCCACCGACTGTTGTCCTCGATCGCTACCCGGCCGGCCTTCACCGGCTGCTTCGGGCTGCACGAGTGGGCGATGGTGTACCGCCAGCGGGACCACCGGCACCCCCTGCCTCTGCGGCTCGGGCAGGCGGGCACCGACGCGGTGGTCGAGGCGCATCAGATCCGGTGTACGCACTTCGACGCGTTCCGGTTCTTCACGCCCGACGCGGTCGGCCTCAACCGGCTGCGACCCACCCGGGCCAGCCAGGTCGACCTCGACCAGCCGGGCTGCCTGCACGCCGCGATGGACTGCCACAAGTGGGCCACCAAGCTCGGTCCGGCGGTCCCGGGTGATCTGGCGCTCGACTGCTTCGAGTTGGCCCGGGACATCCGCCTGCTCGACATGCAGGCGTCGCCGTACGACCTGTCCTCGTACGGGCAGCCGGCGGTGGCCATCGAGACGCCGGAGGGCAGGGCGGAGTACGTGGCTCGCCAACGCGAGTTCGCGCAGCGCGCTGGCCAACTCCGTGCCCGGTTGATCGAGGTCTGCGCGGTGTTGCTCGCGGCAGCGGAGCCACCGGCGAGGGTGGTCGCCGCCCCCTGAGGCGCCTGCTCCGCGTGCCCGGCGGGGTGTTGCGGTCTTTCCCCGCGCCTACTCGCCGTCCACCCGGCGGTCGCGCTTGCGTTGCGACCGGCGCTTCTTGTCGGCCAGCCGGCGTTCCTTGGCCGCCCGGGACGGGCGGGTCGGACGGCGGGGTGGCGGTGGCGGGGCGACCGCCTCGCGCAGCAGCGCGGCCAGCCGCTCCCGGGCCGCCTCCCGGTTGGCCAACTGGGCGCGATGCTCGCTCGCGGCGATGGTCAGCACCCCGTCGACCAGCCGGCCGTCGAGCCGGTCCAGCGCCCGGGCCCGCAGCGACTCCGGAACGCTCGCCGAGCCGGCCAGGTCGAAGCTCAGCTCGACCCGGGAGTCGGCGGTGTTGACGCCCTGCCCACCCGGCCCGGACGACCGGGAGAAGCGTTCCCGCAGCTCGGCGGCGGGGACGACCCACCGATCAGTCACCCGCAGTCCGTCGTCCACGCCCTGAGGTTAGCGTGCCGGCCGATCGTCCTCGGCGGTGCTCGGACTCGGCGTCGAGGGGGCGGGCCGGTCCTCGCCACCGGCGGCGGCGTAGGCGACCGCCCCGATCAACAGCAGGACGATCACGCCTATCTTCGTGGTGACCACCTTGATCAGCAGCCACGCGGCCCGGCGCGCGCCGGGCACCGTCTTCTTCGCGGCCTGGTAGTCGTTCCAGCTCCGCCTGGCGCGAGCGTACGACGACCCGACGCCGCTTCCGATGATGAGGCCCACCAGCAGGAGGGCCGCGATGAGAGGACGCTCCACTCACGCAAGTATTCATCCCCAGCGTAATATTTCCATGGGCCGATCATCCCTCGCCGGAAATCCGACACTTACCCTGATCTCGATGCAACCGGACGGTCACCGTCCGTGCATCAGCCGCCTTTTCCGATGATCGTGTCGGCGGTCTCCTGCACCTGTTCGATCGGGATGGCGAACCCGATGCCGATCGAACCGTTGCCGTCGATGGTGGCGATCGCGGTGTTCACCCCGACCACCTCGCCCCGCGCGTTCACCAACGGCCCACCGGAGTTGCCCGGGTTGATCGAGGCGTCGGTCTGCACCGCCCGGTGCCGGTTGTCGCCGAGGCGCACCTGACGGTCGAGCGCGCTGACGATGCCGGCGGTGACCGTGCCGGACAGTCCCAGCGGCGACCCGACGGCCAGTACCGGCTCACCGACCCGGGTGGCCCCCGGCTTGGCCAGCGGCAGCGGCGCCAGACCCGCCGAGGCGGGCACCTTGAGCACGGCGAGATCGCTGCCCGGCTCGCGGCCGATCACCTCCGCGTCGAACCGCCGGCCATCCGGCAGCTCCACGGTCACCGGGCCGCTCCGCCCCTTGGCCAGGATGTGGTCGTTGGTGATGATGTGCTGCTCGGCGTCGACCGCGAAGCCGGAACCGCTCGCCGACGCCCCGCCGGGCCCGCCCACCAGCACCGACACCACGCCGGGCACGGTCTTCTCGGCGGCGGTGACCAGCTCGGCCGGCACCGGGGCGGCCGATGCGGCGGCGGGCCCCGGAACACCGTCCCGGCCGGCCACCCAGCCGCCGGCCAGTGCCCCCGAACCGGTGGAGAGCGCCACCACCGCCAGCCCCGCCAACAGCCGGCGGCGCCAGCCCCATGCGCGGTCACCCGCCCCGGTGGCACCGTCCGACCGGCCCCGCCCGTCCGGGTCGAGGTCCGGGGAGAAGAACCAGGGTCCCCGCGGCTCGCCCAGTCCGGTCTGCACTGCCATACGTAGCTCCTCCCGTGTGCGCTCGCCGGCGTTCCGGCCGCGATTCGGCCGAGCCGCGGCAGGACCAGGTCAGGGCAGGCGGGAGAACCACCGGATCGAGCCGAACGCCGCGCCCATCGCGAACACCAGCCCGAGCCCGATGAACCGCGCCGAGACGTCCTGCCGTACCTTCCGCCAGCCCACCGAGCTGCCGATGTCGTCGTAGACGGCACGCAACTCGTCGCTCGTGCCGGCCTGGTGGAAGCCGCCCCCGGTCTCCTCGGCGACGGCCTGCAACGTCTCCCCGTCGACCGGCACCTGGATCGGCCGCCCGCCCCGGTCGACGAAGCCGCTCGGCGTACCGAAGGAGATGGTGTGCACCGGCACCTCGGCGGCGACCGCGCCGGCGGCGGCCTCCAACGGATCCATGCCCGAGGTGTTCGCGCCGTCGGAGAGCACGATGATCCGGGCCGGCGGCGGTTGGGTGGCCGCCTTGTCGTCCAACGCCTGCACCGCGCCCAGTGAGGTGCTGATCGCCTCGCCGATCGCGGTGCCCTGCACGCCGGTGACCCCCTCGGCGAGGCGGCCGATCCCGTTGTGCAGCGCCTCCCGGTCGGTGCCCGGCGGCACCAGCACCGCCGCGCTGCCGGCGAAGGCCACCAGCCCGACGTTGAACTCCCTGGGCAGCCCGTCGACGAACCGCCGGGCGGCGTTCTTGGCGGCGCTGAGTCGATCCGGTTCGACGTCGGTGGCGAGCATCGAGGTGGAGACGTCCACGGCCACCATCACGGTGGCGCGTTCCCGGGGCACCCGGACCTCGGCGGTGGGCCGGGCGAAGCCGACCACGAGCAGCGCCAGCATGGCCAGGAAGAGGCCGGCCGGCAGGTGTCGGCGCCAGGTCGGCCGCCGGGGCGCCACCCGGTCGAGCAGCCGCAGATTGGTGAACCGGACCGCGTAGCGGCCACGGCGCCGCTGCGCCAGCAGGTAGGCCACGGCCAGGGCGGCCACGCCGAGCAGCAGCCAGAGCCGGACGGGCGACTGCCAGATCATGCGACACCTCCCGCGGGTGCAGCGGCCGGAGCCAGGGCCAGTCGACGCTGGGCCTGCACGTGCCGCACGATGTCGGCCGCCCAGTCCCGGTCGGTACGCAGCGCGAGGTGGGTCGCGCCGGCCCGGCGCAGGGCCTGCCGGACCTGGTCGCGCTGCGCGGCGGCGGCCGCCGCGTACCGCTCGCGCAGCCGGCGGTCGCCGGTCCAGACCTCCCGGTGCTCGCCGGTCTCCGGGTCGGCGAGCGTGATCATCCCGACGTCCGGCAGCTCCAGTTCCCGCGGGTCGGTGACCTCCACCGCGAGCACCTGGTGTCGCACGGTCAGCCGGCGCAGCGGCCGTTCCCAGGCCACCGGCGCCGCCGGGTCGTCGGGCAGCCCGTCGAGGAAGTCCGAGACCACCACCACCAGGCCCCGCCGATGGGCGACCCGGCACACCGCGGCCAGCGCCTCGGCCAGCTCGGGCGGGCCGGATGCCGGCGGGACGTCCGGATCACGACCGCCCACGCGGGGCGCGGCGAGCAGCGCGCGCAGCAGCCCGAGCAGGTGGGTGCGCCCACCCCGGGGCGGCATTCGACGCAGCCCGTACGGGGTGAGCACCTGCGCGCCGAGGCGGTTGCCCGGCCCCGCGGTGAGGAAGCCGATGGTGGCGACCGCCGCCACCGCCAGTTCCCGCTTGTCCAGCTCGGCGGTGCCGTACTCCATGCTGGCACTGGCGTCGACCAGCAGCCAGGTGGTCAGCTCCCGGTCGGCGTCCACCTCCCGCACGTGCGGCACGGTGGTACGGGCCGTCACCGACCAGTCCATCCGGCGCACCTCGTCCTCGCCGGGCCGGTACTCCCGGCTGCCCGCCGGCTCGCTGCCCGGCCCCGGTAGCAGGCCCCGACGCTCGCCGTGCAGAAGTCCGTCGAGCCGACGGGTGACGGTGAGTTCCAACCGGCGCAGGCGCTGGTCCGGGGTGAGCTCGGTCAGTCCCGGCTCCGCCGGTGCGGGGCGACGTCCCATCACGCGGTCGCCAGGTCGATCGCGTGTTCCGGATGCCCGGCCGCCACCCGGGGCGGTGGCACCGCCTCGACCAGCCGGCGCACCACCGACTCGGCGGTCACCCCGTCGGCGACCGCGTCGAAGGAGAGCACCAGCCGGTGGGCGAGCACATCCACGGACAGCTCCCGGACGTCGTCGGGCAGCACGTACTCCCGGCCCCGCAGCAGCGCCTGGGCCCGCGCGGCGGCGACCAGCCCCAGGGTGGCGCGAGGGCTGGCGCCGTAGGCGAGCAGCGGGCCGAGTTCCGGCAGCCCGAACCGGCCCGGGTCGCGCGTGGCGAGGATGAGCCGGACCACGTACTCGGCGATGGCGTGGTGGACGAAGACCTGCGTGGCGCGGACCTGGAGCTCGCGCAACCGCTCCGGATCGAGCACCCGGTGCGCCCGAGGGCGGTCGGCGCTCATCCGGTAGAGGATGGCCAGTTCGTCGGCGCCGTCCGGGTAGTCCACGACGACCTTCATGAGGAAGCGGTCCCGCTGCGCCTCGGGCAGCTGGTAGACCCCCTCCGACTCGATCGGGTTCTGGGTGGCCAGGACGAGGAAGGGTTCCGGCACCCGGTAGCTGCGCCCGCCGATGGAGACCTGATGCTCGGCCATGGCCTCCAGCAGCGCCGACTGCACCTTCGCGGGCGCCCGGTTGATCTCGTCCGCGAGCACCAGGTTCGCCATGACCGGGCCGAGTTCGACGTCGAAGCTCTCCTTCGACGCCCGGTAGATGCGGGTGCCGACGATGTCCGAGGGGACGAGGTCGGGGGTGAACTGGATCCGGGAGAAGGTGCCGCCGACCACCGTCGCGAGGGTCTGCGCGGCGAGGGTCTTGGCCACTCCGGGTACGCCCTCCAGCAGACAGTGGCCGCCGGCCAGCAGTGCGGTCAACAGGCGTTCGACGAGCCGGTTCTGCCCGACGATCACGCGTTTGACCTCGAAGAGGGTCTGGTCCAGCTCGGCTGCGACCGCGTCCAGATCGGCCGGGCTGGGCAGGCTGGCCATGGTGTCCGAGATGTCCGTCACGGTGCTTGCTTCCCGGGCAGGCGGCCCGACAAACGTCGGACTTGCCGGGCCACGGGTGCTCTCGGGGCCCTTCCCGGCAGTCCCGTTCCCGTCGTGGTACAAGCCGGACACTCGACGACCCGGCGGGCCGGCCGGCGCGACCACGGCGATGCCGGCCGTCCGGTCGGACGGCCGGCACCCGGTGTGGCTGATCAGCTGGAGATCGCCACGTGGAATGGCCGGTCGGCGGGCACGCCGGCCGAGTTGTAGGTCTGGATGAAGACTGCGTTCGGTGTGGCGAGGCGGGGCGCAACGGAGACCTGCCCGGCCGGGGGGATGCAGCACTGCTGGTCAGTGCCGACCGTGGCGTGGTAGGCACTCCGGGTCAGGTTGCGGTTGAAGAGCACCTGGTACTGCCCCGGGCCGTACCTGGTCGCCGAAACCGCGTCGAGGCCACGGATGAGGTTGCCACCGGATCCCACCACGGCGAAGGAGACCGATCCGATGATGGCGTTGGTGCCGACGGACCCCTTCAGCGCGGCCCTGGCCTGGCGGGCCTCCTCCGGTGTCACCTGCGGCTGGCCGGTGGCGGCGGCCGCCCGGGCGGCCGGCTGACCGGAATCGACGGGGGCCTGGACGACGGTGGTCGGCTGGGCGGCGACGGCGATGCCGCCGCCGGCCAGGGTCAGCGCCAGCGCACTGAAGGCCACCGCCATCGACCTGGGTGAGAAGAGTTTGGCCATGACAGGTTCTCCCTTGGTTGACCGGGATGATAAGACCGACTCACTTTCCAGCGAGTCGGAGATTGCAACGAGAATGCGCCGGAACGACCCGCCCCGGAGAATGGCCAACCGAGCGAATGACATTGAATGGCCAAGATCATAGCCGGCCTGACCAGGCATTACACACTCTGAGCTCTGACGCCACAACCATCTGGAAAATAGCACCAGGAAACAGCGAAGTCAACGTTCGATCATCGCCTTTCGCACCCGAATCAGAGGTTCGCGTAATTGCGAAACGTGAGGGCCACACCCCTCACGAAAGCCGATGGGGGTCGGCGATAATCTGATGCCGTGAGCATGCGTACCGGTCTGGCGGCGATCCGACCGACACCGACGACCGGGCGGCACCGCCACCGCACCATCCTCTGCTGGATCACCGTGGCGCCCGCGGTCGCCTGGTTGGTCGTCCGGCTACTCGGCGTCGAACGCGGGCCACTGGTGCAACTGCTCGCCTTCACGCCGTACGTGGTGATCGGGTCCCTCGGGCCGTTGGTGCTCGCCCTCGCGCTGCGACGCCGGTGGCCGGCGGTCGTCGCGGCGGTCACCACCGCGGCGCTGCTCGCGGTGGTGGCCCCCCGGGCACTGCCCACCCCGCAGCCGTCGACCGCCGGGCCGGCGCTGCGGCTGCTCACCGCGAACCTGCTGATCGGCTCCGCCGACCTGCGGACGCTGGTCGACCTGGTCCGCAGCGAGCGGGTCGACGTCCTCGTCGTGCAGGAGTTCACCCCGGCGTCCGCGGCCGGACTGGACCGGCTCGGCCTCGACCGGCTGCTGCCGTACCGGCAGCTCAACCCGATGGAGGGCAGCCCCGGCTCCGGGCTGTACGCCCGGCATCCGATCAGCGACGAGGGCGTGCGCCAACTGCGCGGCGGGTGGGGCTTCACCCAGGCGTACGCGACGGTGACGGTGCCCGGCGCCCCCCCGGTCCGTGTCGAGTCGGCCCACCCGGCGGCCCCGTACGCCCTCGATCAGATCGACGCCTGGCGCAACGACCTGGCGGCGCAACCGGCGGCCGCGCCGGACGGGCCGTTGAGCATCCTCGCCGGGGACTTCAACGCCACGCTCGACCACGCGCCGTTGCGTGCCCTGCTCGACACCGGCTACGCCGACGCCGCCGCGGCGGTCGGCGCGGGGCTCACCGGCACCTGGGGCCCGTACGACGGCGACCTGATCCCGCCCGTGGTGATCGATCACGTGCTGGTCGACCGCCGCATCGCGGTACGCGACGTGGTGGTGCACCCGCTGCCCGACAGCGACCACCGGATGGTCCTCGCCGACCTACGCCTGCCGGCGGGGTGAGGGAGGGTCAGCCGCTCACACCCGCGCCCGGTCCAGGCCGTAGGTGAGCGCGTCGACTAGGGCGTGCCAGCTCGCCTCGACCACGTTGGGGTGCACCCCGACGGTGGTCCAGCCGCCGCCCCGGCCGTCGGCCGTCTCGACCAGCACCCGGGTCACCGCGCCGGTGCCGTGGCTGCCCTCCAGGATGCGCACCTTGTAGTCGGCCAGCTCGAAGTCGCGCAGCTCCGGGTAGTGCCGGCCGAGACCGACCCGCAGCGCCTCGTCGAGCGCGTTGACCGGGCCGTTGCCCTCTGCCGTGGCGATCACCCGCTCGCCGCGTACCCGGATCTTGACCGTGGCCTCGGAGACCACCGCGCCGTCCTCCCGGTGCTCGACCAGCACCCGGTACGACTCCAGCGTGAACGGTCGCGCCGGCGCGGCGTCCGGCAGCTCGGAGCGGACCAGCAGCTCGAACGAGGCGTCGGCGGCCTCGAACGACCATCCACCGGCCTCCAGTTCCTTGACCCGCTTGGTGACCCGGGACAGCGTCTCCGGATGGCCGGCCAGGTCGAGCCCGAGCTCTCGGCTCTTGAGTTCGATGCTGGCCCGGCCGGCCATCTCGGTTACCAGGATCCGCATGTCGTTGCCCACCACCTCGGGTTCGACGTGGTTGTAGAGCAGCGGATCCACCTTGATCGCACTCGCGTGCAGCCCGGCCTTGTGGGCGAAGGCGGCGGCCCCGGCGTACGCCTGGTGGGTGTCGGGGGCGATGTTGGCGATCTCGGCGATGGCGTGGGAGACCCGCACCATCTGCTCCAGGCAGCCCTCCGGTAGGACGGGCATCCCGAGCTTGAGCTGGAGGTTGGCCACGACGGTGAAGATGTCCGCGTTGCCGGGTCGTTCGCCGTACCCGTTGGCGGTGCCCTGCACGTGGCGGACGCCGGCCTCGACGGCGGCGATGGTGTTGGCCACCGCGCAGGCGGTGTCGTTCTGGGCGTGCATGCCGAAGAGTTCCGGCGCGACGCCGATCCGGTCGGTGAGGTCGGCGATGGCGGCGGTCACCCAGGAGGGCAGCATTCCGCCGTTGGTGTCGCAGAGCACGAACCGCTCGGCCCCGGCCGCCAGCGCGGTCTCCACCACCGAGGCGGTGTACGCCGGATCGTGACGGTAGCCGTCGAAGAAGTGCTCACCGTCGACGAAGACCCGGCGTCCCTCGGCGACCAGGTGGGTCACCGTGTCGTGGATCATCGCCAGGTTCTCCTTGGCGGTGGTGCGCAGCGCCCGCTCGACGTGCCGCAGGTCGGCCTTGGCGACCAGGGCGATCGCCGGGGTCTGCGCGTCGAGCAGGCCACGCACCTGCGGGTCGTCGGCGGCGACCGCGCCGGCCCGGCGGGTTGCGCCGAAGGCGACCAGCACCGCGTGCTTCAGATCGAGTTCGGTACGCGCCCGGTGGAAGAACTCGGTGTCCTTGGGCACCGCGCCCGGCCATCCGCCCTCGATGAACCCGACGCCGAACTCGTCCAGCAGCCGCGCCACCGCGAGCTTGTCGACCACCGAGTAGCTGACCCCTTCGCGCTGGGCACCGTCGCGCAGGGTCGTGTCGTAGACCTGGAACGTCATGGGGATCCCTTCGTAAGGCACCGGCCAGCGCAACAAAAAGACCCCCCGCGGCTGCGGGAGGTCTGCGCGCTCGGCGGAGGGAAAGCCGGCGCGCTAGTTGCCAATAATGCGGGCGGTGCTGGTCACGTTCTGCACTCTGCCACTCGGCGGCGGCTTCTGGGAGGCGAAATCCACATGTCGGGACGATGGCAGCGGCCGGCGAAGGCTGGTGTGTAGGACCCGGCGGACGGGGTAGGAGTTTTCGGGACAAGGAAACACGTTCCTCCGAGACGACTCAGCGTAGTCGGGGCAGGAGAGATCCCAATGGAGAGGCTCGATCAGCACACCACGCCGGAGGCGACCCTTCGCGGCGTCGACCAGGGGGTCGTCATGGGCGGCACCCCCGCCGGTGTGGGCGGCACCCCCGCCGGCACCTTCGACCCCTGGAGCTACCGGGACGAGGCCGGGGTGGCCGGCAGCAACCTGGCCGGCTACAAGGTCGAGGCGACCGACGGCTCGATCGGCAAGATCGACAGCGACAGCAACGAGGTCAACGCCAGCTACCTGGTGGTCGACACCGGGCCGTGGATCTTCGGCAGGAAGGTCATGCTGCCCGCCGGGACCGTGAACCACGTCGACCACGACGAGCGGAAGGTGTACGTCGACCGCAACAAGGATCAGATCAAGGCGGCACCGGAGTACGACGAGACGGCCACCGACCCCGCGTTCCGGGACAAGCTCGGCGGCTACTACACCGACACGTACGCCGCGCCCCCGGCCGGCGACCTGCGGTGACCGGAGTTTCCGTTCACCTGTCTGCGGGACAGCGCGACGGCCGGTGGGGCACTGCCCCGCCGGCCGTTACGGTGTCAGGGTGGACGCCATCGAGGTAACCCGCAGGATTCCGTTTACCACGACCTTCAATTTCCGCGACGTCGGCGGTTACCGCAGCCGGGACGGCCGCACAGTCCGTACCGGCCGCCTCTACCGCTCCGACTCGCTGCACCGCATCGACGACGCCGACCGCGACGTCTTCACCGCACTCGGCGTGCGAACCGTCATCGACCTGCGCCGCCCGCACGAGGTCGACCGGGACGGGCGGGTCCCCGACTTCGACGGGCTCGCCTACCGGCACATCCACCCCGAGCACGCGGAGTGGGGCGAACAGCCGTACCAGCCGGGCACCGACCTCGCCCGCTACCTCGCCGACCGGTACGCCGACCTGGCCCGCACCGGTACCGCCGGGCTGGCCGAGGCGATCGGCCTGGTCGCCGACAGCGCCAACGCACCGGTGGTGGTGCACTGTGTCGCGGGCAAGGACCGGACCGGCATCGTCTGCGGCCTGACCCTCGCGGTGCTCGGCGTCGAGGACGACGACATCGCGGCGGACTACGCGCTGAGCAGCGAGGCGTCCCAGCGCTTCAGCGCCTGGGCCGCCGCCACCTTCCCCAACGCCGCCAAACTGCCGTCGCCGTTCCTCGCCTCGCCGGCCGAGACGATGCGGCTGTTCCTGACGGAGATCCGCGAGGGCCACGGCTCGGTCGACAACTACCTCCGCCACGCCGGGGTCACCGAGGAGCAGCTCACCGCCCTGCGCGCACACCTGCTCGACTGATCACGCCGGTTTCGACGGCGCCGGCCGGGCGGCGAGCCCGCCCGGCGCGCGGGCCCGTCAGCGTGTTAATAAGGGGCCCCTTCTCTACCTCAGACGTTAAGAAGGGGCCCTTCCTTACACCTCAGAGGACGCGGTGGACCCAGTTGTGGGGGTCGGCGGTCTTGCCGCGCTGGAGGTCGACGAGCTGCTGGCGCAGGGCCATGGTGACCGGGCCGGGCTCGCCGTCGGCGACGGCGAACTCCCCGTCGGGGAAACGGACCTCTCCGATCGGGGTGATCACGGCGGCGGTGCCGCAGGCGAAGACCTCGCGGAGGCGGCCGCTGGCGGCGTCGGCCTGCCATTCGGCGAAGCTCACCGGCCGCTCCCGCACCTCGTGCCCGGCTGCCTCGGCCAGCGCGATCACCGACTCGCGGGTGATGCCGGGCAGGATGGTGCCGGTCAGCGGCGGGGTCGCCATCGAGCCGTCGTCGTAGACGAAGAAGACGTTCATCCCGCCCAGCTCGTCGACGAACCTGCGTTCCACCGCGTCCAGGAAGACCACCTGCTCGCAGCCGTGCTCGGCCGCCTCGGCCTGGGCGGCGAGCGAGGCGGCGTAGTTGCCGCCGCACTTCGCCGCGCCGGTGCCGCCGGGCGCGGCCCGGGTGTAGTCGGGCGAGACCCAGACCGTCACCGGCCGCACCCCGCTGGCGAAGTACGCCCCCACGGGCGAGGCGATGACCGCGTAGAGGTACTCGTTGGCCGGCCGGACGCCGAGGAACACCTCGCTGGCGAACATGAACGGCCGCAGGTAGAGGCTGCCGTCCTCGACGTCGGGAATCCACTCGCGGTCGATCTCGATCAGCCGCTGCAGCGAGTCGACGAAGGTCTCCTCCGGCAGCGCCGGCATCGCCATCCGGGCGGCGGAGGTGTTGAACCGGGCCGCGTTGGCGTACGGGCGGAACATCGTCACTCCGCCGTCGGCCGCGCGGTACGCCTTCATCCCCTCGAAGATCTCCTGCGCGTAGTGCAGCACGGCGCTGGCGGGATCCATCGGGATCGGGGCACGCGCCTCGACCCGGGCGTCGTACCAGCCCTTGCCGTCGGCGTAGCGGATGGTGACCATGTGGTCGGTGAAGACCCGACCGAACCCGGGGTTGGCCAGCAGGGCGGCCCGATCGGTGGCGGATACCGGCGCGGGATTCGGACGGATCTCGAAGTCGAGCTTGTCACCACCGCTCATCGCACTGACCTCCCTGAAGACCACGGCATGCGCCGACGCACACCGGAAACTATGTGCCAGAAACTTACCCCGAACGGTCGTTCAGCGGATAGGTCGACCGGTGGGTAGCAAGACGACAACTGGTGCGAGGCCCGCTGGTCGAGGCGCCACCGCGCCGGCTGGGAACCGGCGTTTCGGCAGCGTACGCCCGGCGCGCCGGCTCAGCAGGCACACCGGGCGGCGGCGCGAGGCGGCTCAGGCGGCTACCTGGGCGGCGATCCGGTCGCCCACCTCGGCCGTGCGCAGGGTTACCTCCGGGCCGCGACCGGCCAGCTCCGCGCTGACCGCAGCGGTGATCCGGGCCGCGGCGTCGGCGTGCCCGAGCTGGTCGAGCAGCAGCGCGCCGGAGAGCACCGCAGCGACCGGGTCGGCCACCCCGCGCCCGGCGATGTCCGGCGCGGAGCCGTGCACCGGCTCGAACATCGACGGGTACGTCCCGTCGGGGTTGATGCTGCCGCTGGCGGCCAGCCCGATCCCGCCGGTGACCGCGGCGGCGATGTCGGTCAGGATGTCGCCGAACAGGTTGTCGGTGACCACGACGTCGTAGCGCTGGGGCTGGGTGACCAGGAACATCGCGGCGGCGTCGACGTGCTGGTACTCGGTGGCCACGTCGGGGTGCTCGGCGGCCACCGCCTCGAAGGTGCGGGCCCACAGCGAGCCGGCGTGGGTGAGCACGTTGGTCTTGTGCACCAGCGTCACCTTGCGCCGCTCGCGTCGCCGGGCCCGGGCGAAGGCGTCGCGGACCACCCGCTCCACCCCGTGCCGGGTGTTCAGGCTCTCCTCGGTGGCGATCTCGGCCGGGGTGCCCCGGTGCAGTGCGCCGCCGGCGCCCGCGTAGAGCCCCTCGGTGCCCTCCCGGACCACTACCAGGTCGACCTCGCCGGACTTGACGGTCGCCAGCGGGCTGGCCACTCCCGGCCAGAGCCGCGACGGCCGAAGGTTGACGTACTGGTCGAAGGCGAAGCGCAGCTTCAGCAGCAGGCCCCGCTCCAGCACGCCGGGCGGGACGGTCGGGTCGCCGACGGCACCGAGCAGAATCGCGTCGTGCCCGGCCAGCTCGGTCAGCACCGAGTCGGGCAGCACCTCGCCGGTGCGGTGGTAACGTGCCGCGCCGAGGTCGTACTCGGTGGCCTCCACCCCTGGCACCGCCGCGTCAATGACCTTGCGGGCCTCCGCGACCACCTCGGGCCCGATCCCGTCCCCGGCCACCACCGCGATCCGTGCCACGTCCTCAGCTCCTTTGCTCGTGTGGCTCGACGGTACGCTGCCGTCCCGCGTCCCGGTACGGATGTTCCATCATACGGGAATCGGAATGCACAGC
This sequence comes from Micromonospora sonchi, assembly GCF_014646235.1. Taxonomy (GTDB): domain Bacteria; phylum Actinomycetota; class Actinomycetes; order Mycobacteriales; family Micromonosporaceae; genus Micromonospora; species Micromonospora sonchi. The sequence continues at coordinate 194,336 of NZ_BMNB01000008.1, forward strand.
AGCTTCCCAGCAGGCATTCATGGGCCGGTCATCTGCGCTGCTTAGCGTGATCCTGAACGGGCCAACCGGCCCGGGCGACCACCACGACGGCGTGGCGGAGTGCCGAAGGAGGGCGAGGCCATGTGGACCGACGAGCAGCCACGAACCCGTTGGGTGGATCCAGTGGCCTTCCGCTTCCGCCGGCCCGACCTGCGGCTGGGCACCCGCGACCGCCGTCCCGACCGGTCCGGTCTGGCGGCCGGGGACCGGATCGCCGTGCGGCACACGGTACGCACCTCGACCGCCGAGTACACCCTGCTGCTGAACGCCCCCGAGTGGGTGGGCCGGCGGGGAGCCGGCGAGGCGCTGCGCGACGCGGTGGCCGAGTTGCGGGCGATCGACCTCACGTACGGCCCGAACCGCGCGGACAGCCTGGTGTCCCGGCTGCGCCGGGGTGAGATCGGCCCCGAGTCGTACCCACCCCTGGCGGAGTTGGTGGACCGGTGCGCCGCGATGCGGGGGGCCACCGACGGCTGGTTCGACGCCTGGGCGGTGCCGGGCGGGTTCGACCCCGGCGGCCTGCTCGGCGGATGGGCGGTCGAGCGGGCGGCGGCCCGGTTGCGCGCCGCCGGCATCCATGACTACGCCGTGCTCACCGGCGCCGACCTGGTGGTACGCGGCCACGCCGCGCACGGCGGCCCGTGGCGGATCGCGATCCACCATCCGACGGATCGTCGTCGGAGGCCACTGGTGCTGGAGATGACCACGGGCGCGATCGGTACCTCTGGGGTGACCGGCCGGCGGGGACACGTGGTGGACCCGCACACCGGTGAGCCGGCCGATCAACTGGTCGCCGCCAGCGTGGTCGGCCCCGACCTGGCGGTGGCCGACGGCTACGCCACCGCGCTCTACGCCGCCGGCCCGGCGGGACTGGCCTGGTTCCGCCCGGGAACCGACTACCAGGCGCTGCTGGCCGCCCGCCGCTGAGCCGGCGCCGCGCGGCGGTCCGACACCGCGGCGATCCGGCGGTCCGACGGTGCGACATCAACGGCGCGACGGCGGCTGTGGTGTACGCAGGACGGTGGCCGACAGGTCGACTGTGGCTGGTGCGGAACAGCGATCGGCCTCCACGGCCGCGGCAACGACCGTGGAGGCCGGTCGGCGACGAGTGCGCGTGGCTCGCGCAATCGAGGGGTGCGGGCCGGTCGGCCGGGGCGACAACCTCGCCACCCGAAGACGGGCCGGCGCCACGGGCACGGCCAGCAACCGCCCCCGTACGCTATCGAATCGACACGTTTCGCGGCAAGGGTTCCACAGGGGACATCACGGCGCCGTGGCATCGACCTTGACTCCGCCGGTGGCAGGGGTGTTTTCGACAAGGCCAAGCGTGGATGGCACGCTGTCCGCCGTGAGTTTTGATCTGAGCGTGTGGGCTCTGGCGTACGGGGCGACACCCCAGGACGTGCGAGCGGCGGTGCAGCGGTGCCGGCAGGGCCAGCACATCGAGCGCCAACCGGACCCGCGGCTGGTGGCCTTCTACCGGGCGATCACCGCCAGTTACCCCGATCGGCCGGTCGGCCCGGGCAGCCCCTGGGCGGTCCTGCCGTTGCACACGGCGGCCGACCACATCGAACTGAACCTGGATCCGGGCTGCGCCGACCAGGTGCTGCTCGACATCGAGCGGCTGGCCGGCGAGTGCCAGTTGATGCTCTTCGACGCCCAGGACGGCTCGGTCTATCCGCCGCCGCCCGCCCGGCTGCCCGGCTGAGCCGAGCGCCGGTACGACAAGGGACCCGACCGTAGGTCGGGCCCCCAGCAGTCGTGTGTGGACTACTCGTCCCGCAGGTCGGCCGCGCTGGCCGCGATCGCCCCGATCGAGTCGGCGGCCGAGGTGAGCAGGTCGGCGCCGAGCGCCTGGTCGACGGTGAGGGTCATCAGCGTCTCGCCACCGGCCTCCCGGCGGGCCACCTGCATCGCCGCGATGTTGATGCCGGCCTCACCGAGCAGGGTGCCGACGGTGCCGACCACGCCCGGACGGTCGGCGTAGCGCAGGAAGAGCAGGATGCCCTCCGCGCCGATTTCCACGTCGAAGCCGTCCACCTCGGTCAGCTTGATGACGTCCCGGGTGCCGGTATGGGTCGCCGTGCCGGAGACGCTGACCGTGCGACCGTCGGGCAGCGCGCCGCGCACGGTGACCAGCACCGGGTGCTCCACGGTCTCGGTCTGGGTGGCCAGCGCGACCTCGACCCCACGCTGGGCGGCCAGGTGCGGCGCGTTGACGTAGGTCACCTGCTCCTCGACCACCGAGCTGAACAGGCCCTTGGTGGCGGCGAGCTTGAGCACCGAGACGTCGTGGTCGACGATCTCGCCGCGTACCTCGACGGTGACGCTGGCGGCGACGCCGCCGGCCAGCGCGGTGAAGGCGCGGCCGAGCTTCTCGGCCAGCGGCAGCAGCGGGCGGACGTCCTCGGCGACCACGCCGCCGGCCTGCACGTTGACCGCGTCCGGCACGAACTCGCCCTGCAACGCCAGCTTCACGCTCTTCGCCACGGCCAGGCCCGCCTTGTCCTGCGCCTCGGCGGTGGAGGCACCCAGGTGCGGGGTGGCCACCACGTTGTCGAAGGCGAACAGCGGCGAGGAGGTGCACGGCTCCTTGGCGTACACGTCCACCCCGGCGCCGCCGACCCGCCCCTCGGCCAGCGCGTCGGCGAGGGCCTGCTCGTCGACGAGGCCGCCACGGGCGGCGTTGACGATCCGCACGCCCGGCTTGACGATGGAGAGCTCCTTCTCACCGATCAGCCCGACAGTCTCCGGGGTCTTCGGCAGGTGGATGGAGATGAAGTCGCTCTCCCGCAGCAGCTCCTCCAGGCCGACCAGACGTACCCCGAGCTGCGCGGCGCGGGCCGGTTGGATGTACGGGTCGTACGCGATCAGTCGGGTGCCGAACGCGGCGATGCGCTGCGCGAACAGCACGCCGATGCGGCCGAGGCCGACCACGCCGACGGTCTTGCCCTGGATCTCCACGCCGGTGTACTTCGACCGCTTCCACTCCCCCGCCTTGAGGGCGGCGCTGGCGCTGGCGGTGTTCCGGGCGACCGCGAGCAGCAGGGCGACGGCCTGCTCGGCGGCGGAGACGATGTTGGAGGTGGGGGCGTTGACCACCATGACGCCCCGGGCGGTGGCGGCGGGCACCTCGACGTTGTCCAGACCCACACCTGCGCGGGCCACGACCTTCAGACGCGGCGCGGCGGCGATCGCCTCGGCGTCGATCTGGGTGGCGCTGCGGACGATGACGGCGTCGGCCTCGGAGAGCGCGGAGAGCAGGGCCGGTCGGTCGGTGCCGTCGACGTGCCGGACGTCGAAGTCGTGGGCGAGCACCTCGATGGCGGCGGGGGCGAGTTCTTCGGCGATCAGTACGACAGGAGTCATTGGTCCTCGTAGACGCTGGGATGCGAGCGGTCTGGAGCGTCGGGTCGCCGCGCTGCGTCCCGCGCTGATCCGTGCCATGGCCGTCAGGTGCCGGCTGGAACACCTACCCGCGATCGTAGGGTGCGGGCCGTCCGACGCGCTTCGGAGTGTGGGGTGAGTGCCCTCACAAACCGGACGCGGCGTGCGCGGACGTGACATGCGCTACCGAACGACAGTGGCCCCGGCGCCGAGGAGGGCGCCGGGGCCAGGAGAGTACGCGCGGGTCAGGCGGTCTCGGTGATCGGGCGGTCCACCCAGCTCATCATGCCGCGCAGCTTCGCGCCGGTCTGCTCGATCGGGTGCGCCGCACCCTCGGCCTGCCACTTCTTGAAGTTGGGGCGACCGGCCTCGTCCTCGGCCACCCACTCGCGGGCGAACTCGCCGGACTGGACCTCGCTGAGGATCTTGCGCATCTCCTCCTTGACCCGGCCGTCGATGACCCGGTGGCCACGGGAGAGGTCGCCGTACTCGGCGGTGTCCGAGATGCTGTAGCGCATCTTGGCGATGCCGCCCTCGTACATCAGGTCCACGATGAGCTTCAGCTCGTGCAGGCACTCGAAGTAGGCCACCTCGGGGGCGTAGCCCGCCTCGGTGAGCACCTCGAAGCCGGCCTGCACCAGCGCTGCCGCGCCGCCGCAGAGCACCGCCTGCTCGCCGAAGAGGTCGGTCTCCGTCTCCTCCTTGAAGCTGGTCTTGATCGCGCCCGCGCGGGTGCCGCCGATGCCCTTGGCGTACGACAGGGCCAGCGCGAGGGCGTTGCCGCTGCCGTCCTGCTCGACGGCGACCAGGCAGGGCACGCCCTTGCCGTCGACGTACTGCCGGCGGACCAGGTGGCCGGGGCCCTTGGGGGCGACCATCGCCACATCCACGCCGGCCGGGGGCTTGATCAGGCCGTACCGGATGTTGAAGCCGTGCCCGAAGAACAGCGCCTTGCCCGCGCTGAGGTTCGGCGCGATCGACTCGGTGTAGATGTGGCGCTGCGCGGTGTCCGGCGCGAGGACCATGATCACGTCGGCCTCGGCCGACGCCTCGGCCGGGGTGAGCACCCGCAGGCCCTGCTCCTCGGCCTTCGGCCGGCTCTTCGAGCCCTCCGGCAGACCGACCACCACGTCGACACCGGAGTCGCGCAGCGACAGCGCGTGGGCGTGGCCCTGGCTGCCGTACCCGATCACAGCGACCTTCTTCGCCTGGATCAGGCTCAGGTCGGCGTCGTCGTCGTAGAACACCTCAACGCTCATGACTTCCCTTTCGTACAACGGCCGCGGCGGCCCGTCGTGGCGGTGTGGATCAGGCGGCCGGTGGAGCCGAACCTGTGGTTTGGATGGACAGCCCGCGAGCCGGGCCGGTGCTTCGGGTCAGGCGGCCCGCAGTGCCGGACCAGCGGTGATCGCACGCGAGCCGCGTCCGATCGCCACCAGACCCGATTGGACCATTTCCTTGATGCCGAAGGGCTCAAGGTCGCGCAACAGCGCGTCGAGCTTGTCGGCGGTGCCGGTGGCCTCGATGGTGAGGGTGTCGGGGGCCACGTCGACCACCCGGGCGCGGAACAGGTTGACCGTCTCCATCACCTGGCTGCGGGCGTTACGGTCGGCCCGCACCTTCACCAGCAGCAGCTCCCGGGCGACCGAGGTCGCCGGGTCCAGCTCGACGATCTTGAGTACGTTGACCAGCTTGTTGAGCTGCTTGGTGACCTGCTCCAGCGGGGACGAGTCGGCGTTGACCACGATCGTGATCCGCGAGACGTCCGGGTTCTCCGTCTCGCCGACGGCGAGACTGTCGATGTTGAAGCCGCGCCGGGAGAACAGCCCGGAGACCCGGGCCAGCACGCCCGGCTTGTTCTCCACCAACACGGACAGGGTGTGCATGGTCATGCCACGACCTCGCTGCGCTCGGTCGCGCCATGACGCGACAGTGGCCTGAGCCTGATGATTCGTTCGCTTCGCTCACTCATTTAAAGCTCATCCTCGTCGAAGACCGGGCGGACGCCGCGGGCGAACATGATCTCGTCGTTGCTGGTGCCGGCGGCGACCATCGGCCAGACCATGGCGTCCTTGCCGACCACGAAGTCGATCACCACCGGCGCGTCGTTGATCGACATTGCCGCCTCGATGGTCTTGTCGACGTCCTCGACGTTCTCGCAGCGCAACCCGACACAGCCGAGCGCCTCCGCGAGCTTGACGAAGTCCGGGATCCGGTGCTTGTGGGTGCCGAGATCGGTGTTGGAGTAACGCTCGCCGTAGAACAGCGTCTGCCACTGGCGGACCATGCCGAGGTTGCCGTTGTTGATGACGGCGATCTTGACCGGGATGCCCTCCAGCGCGCAGGTGGCCAGCTCCTGGTTGGTCATCTGGAAGCAGCCGTCGCCGTCGATCGCCCAGACCACCGTGTCGGGCTTGCCGACCTTGGCCCCCATCGCCGCCGGCACCGCGTAGCCCATGGTGCCGAGGCCACCGGAGTTGAGCCAGGTCTTCGGCTTCTCGTACGAGATGAACTGGGAGGCCCACATCTGGTGCTGGCCGACGCCGGCCACGTAGATCGCGTCCGGCCCGACGATCTCCCCCAGCCGCTTGATCACGTACTGCGGGGCGAGGGTGCCGTCGGACGACTCCTCGTAGCCCAGCGGGTACCGCTCGCGCAGGTCGTCCAGTTGCGTCCACCAGTCGGCGAGGTCGGTGCCCCGCCCGGCCGCGCGCTCGGTGGTGACCGCCGCGAGCAGTTCGTCGATCACGTGCCGGGCATCGCCGACGATCGGCACGTCCGCGTGCCGGTTCTTGCCGATCTCGGCCGGATCGATGTCGGCGTGCACCACCGTGGCGTCCGGCGCGAAGGTGTCCAGCTTGCCGGTGACCCGGTCGTCGAAGCGGGCGCCGAGCGCCACGATCAGGTCGGCCTTCTGCAGGCCGTAGACCGCGGCGACGGTGCCGTGCATGCCCGGCATGCCCAGGTGCTGCCGGTGCGAGTCCGGGAACGCGCCCAGCGCCATCAGCGTGGTGATCACCGGGATGCCGGTCAGCTCGGCCAGCTTGCGCAGGCCCTCGGTGGCACCGGCCTTGAGCACGCCCCCGCCGACGTAGAGCACCGGGCGCCGGGCGTTGCTCATCAGCCGCGCGGCCTCCCGGATCTGCTTGCCGTGCGGGTGCAGGGTGGGCCGGTAGCCGGGCAGGTCCGGGGTGGGCGGCCAGGTGAAGGTGGTCGACGCCTGGAGCACGTCCTTGGGGATGTCCACCAGCACCGGGCCGGGGCGGCCGGTCGAGGCCAGGTGGAACGCCTCGGCCAGCACCCGCGGGATCTCGCTGGCCTCCTGGACCAGGAAGTTGTGCTTGGTGATCGGCAGCGTGATGCCCTGGATGTCCGCCTCCTGGAAGGCGTCGGTGCCGATCGCGGGGCGGGCCACCTGACCGGTGATCGCCACCATCGGCACCGAGTCCATGTGCGCGTCGGCGATCGGGGTGACCAGGTTCGTCGCGCCCGGCCCGGAGGTGGCGATGCACACGCCGACCCGGCCGGTGGCCTGCGCGTAGCCGGTGGCCGCGTGGCCGGCGCCCTGCTCGTGCCGGACCAGGATGTGCCGGACGGTCGAGTCGTAGAGCGGGTCGTAGGCCGGCAGGATCGCGCCGCCCGGGATGCCGAAGACGACGTCGACGCCGAGCGCCTCGAGCGAGCGGACCAGCGAGCCGGCGCCCGAGACCTGGGCCGGGGCGGGGCGTACCGGCGTGGCGGCGGGGACGTGGTCGGTGTCACCCGGGGCCTCGGCGACGGTACGGGCCCGCCGGGCGGAATGGGCGAGGGTCTCTGGCGTGGGTCTCGTCATGACGTTGGCCTTCGGCTGGAGTTGGTGGGGCTGCTCACACTGTGGAACGCGGGTGAGGCGTCCGATGGGTTCGACGGCAACAAAAAGGCCCGCGTGCCAGATGCACGGGGCCAGCGCACTCTCGGCAGGGAGAGTGCGCTCAGGTAAGTACTCGCAGCGACCGGTACGACGACATGGGCTCAAGCCTGACGCATCTCACGCGATGAGTCAACTGATCCCACATTTTGGTCCACGGTTCTCGGCGCGTCGCGCGCGGGCACGCCGGCCGCACCCGGCCTGACCTGCTCGGAAGCCCCCTTTTCGGGGCGCGGAGCGGGCGTCGGTCGGCGCGGTCGGGCACCCGGGGAGGTCGCCGCTTCCAGCATCGCCTCCAGGTGCTCGGCCGGTACGCCCCAGCCGAACAGCGCGCCCTGGCCGAACCGGCAGCCGGCGGCCACCACCGCGGCCAGCTCCGTGCGGGTGGTCACCCCCTCGGCGATGACCTCGAGACCGAACTGGTGCCCCAGCCGCATGACGATGTCGACCATCGGGGCGAAGGCCGGGCCGTCGCGCCCGACCGGCCGGACCGGCTCGTGCTCGGCCACCAGCCCGTGGTCGATCTTGAGGATGTCGATCGGCAGCCGGCGCAACTGCCCCAGTGAGGAGTAGCCGGCCCCGAAGTCGTCCAGGGCGATCCGCACGCCGGTCAGCCGCAGCGCGGTCAGCCGCCGGATCAGCTCGTCGAGGTCGGTGGCGACCGCGTGCTCGGTGACCTCCAGGACCAGCCGCTGCGGCGGGACGTGGTGGGCGCGTAGCGCCTCGGCGACCTGGACCACGTACTCGGAGGCGTGCAGCTCGCGCGGGGAGACGTTGACCGACACCCAGACGTCGTGCCCCTCGGCCAGCCAGCGGGACAGCTGGCGGCAGGCCTGGTGCAACACCCAGGCGCCGAGCTTGGCGATCATCCCGCACTCCTCGGCCAGCGGGATGAACTCGTCGGGACGGACATTGCCCAGCTCGGGATGGTGCCAGCGCAGCAGCGCCTCGGCGCCGACCGGGCGTACCGACGGCAGGGAGGCCACCGGCTGGAAGACCAGGCGCAGCTCGTCGCGCTCGATCGCGCCGCGCAGCTCATGCTCCAGCGTGGTGCGCCGGCGCAGTAGTCGGTCGTAGGTGCCGTCGTACCGCTCGATCCGGTTCTTGCCGCGCTGCTTGGCGTAGCGCAGCGCGAGATCCGCGTGCCGCAGCAGCAGTTCGACGTCCGGCGTCTCGCCCCAGCTGGCCAGCCCGATGCTGACCGAGAGGAACAACGCCCCCTCGGGCTGCTCGTAGCCACCGCCGAGCACCCCCAGCAGCCGCTCGGCGACCGCGCCCGCCTCGGTCGGACCGCCGGGCATCAGCACCGCGAACTCGTCCCCGCCGAGCCGGGCGGCCACGTCGCCGGGGCGCAGGTTGCCACGCAGCCGCCGGCCGACCTCGGCCAGCACCGCGTCACCCACGTCGTGGCCGCGCATGTCGTTGACGTGCTTGAAGCCGTCCAGGTCGAGGCTGAGCAGGACGCAGGGCCCGCCACCCTCGGCGCACCGGTGCAGCGCTCGCAACAGCCCGCGCCGGTTGGCCAGGCCGGTGAGCGCGTCGGTGTGCGCGAGCTCGCGGAAGTGCGCCTCCCGATCGGCGAGCCGCCGGGCGTAGGCGCGGGCCTCGTGCAGGGTGAGGTACTGCCGGGCCACCAGGGCGAACCCCTCCACGCTGCCGGCGACGACGCCCAGCGCGTCGAACTGGCCGCCCTGGAGCAGGTGGTAGATCGCCGAACCGGCCAGCGCGGCCATCGACACGACGCCGTACTCGCCGTCGTGCCGGATCACGTCGATGGCGACCTGACCGGGCGGGTCGATCCAGTGCCCGGCCAGCGCGGCGGTCAACAGCCCCCCGGCGAGGGTGACCGCACTGATCGAGGTCACGACCGGGCCGGCCTGGCAGAGCCCGGCCGCGAGGCCGAGCCCGCCGCAGGTCGCCACCGTGATGCCGGTGGCCAGCACGGCGAGGCCGCGCCGGGGTGCCGAGACCCGGAAGACCATGCTGGCGGCGAGGCCGATGCTCAACGCCGCGCTGACCGAGCCGAGCAGGATCGCCGGACAGGCCACCGGAGTGGCGTCGCCGAGCAGCCGGGTCGGCTCGGAGAAGAGCACCCAGCCGACGAACCACAGCGCCGTACCCAGGATCACACCGTCCAGGGCGAGCCGGGCGGCCGAGCCCGCCGAGCCGGCCACCCCGAGCATCCGCAGCAGACCGAGGCAGAAGAGCAGACCGCTGACGGCCGTGCCGAGCGCGACCGCGCTCGCCACCCCGATGTGCGGCGGGGGCTCGTGCGGCCAGTGCCCGCTCCTGGTCAACGCGACGACCAGCCCGGTCAACAGGGTGAGCAGGGCGACCGCGGTGGCGACGGCGAGCAGTGCGTACGCCTGGCGGTGGGGTCCGACCCGGCGCCGGGCGGCGGCGGTCAGCAGCCCGCCGGCCGCGAGGGCGACCAGCGCGCTCAGCGCCGAAGCGCCGATCATGCCCGGGGGTGGGTGCACCCTTTCAACTCTGCCGGATGAGCGCTCTCCGTGGGGGGTCGGGTGCGCAACTGGTGGGACACCTACCGCTCGTCGATTCGGTTCGGGCTCGACGTGCCAGACTGGTATTCATGCCTGAGCTGCGGTCGAGGACCTCCACGCACGGTCGGACGATGGCCGGTGCCCGGGCCCTGTGGCGGGCCACCGGGATGACCGACGACGATTTCGGCAAGCCGATCGTCGCCATCGCGAACAGTTTCACCCAGTTCGTCCCAGGTCACGTACATTTGAAGGACATGGGCGGCCTGGTGGCCGACGCGGTGGCCGAGGCCGGCGGGGTGGGCCGGGAGTTCAACACGATCGCCGTGGACGACGGCATCGCCATGGGCCACGGCGGCATGCTCTACTCCCTGCCCAGCCGGGAGCTGATCGCCGACGCGGTGGAATACATGGTCAACGCGCACTGCGCGGACGCCCTGATCTGCATCTCCAACTGCGACAAGATCACCCCGGGGATGCTGCTGGCCGCGCTGCGGCTGAACATCCCGACCGTGTTCGTCTCCGGCGGCCCGATGGAGGCCGGCAAGACGATGGCGATCGAGGGGGTCGTGCACTCCAAGATCGACCTGATCGACGCGATGATCGCCTCCTCGAACGAGGCCGTCACCGACGACCAGCTCGATGCCATCGAGCGCTCCGCCTGCCCGACCTGCGGCTCCTGCTCCGGCATGTTCACGGCGAACTCGATGAACTGCCTCACCGAGGCGATCGGGCTGGCGCTGCCGGGCAACGGCTCGACGCTGGCCACCCACGCCGCGCGCCGGTCGCTCTTCGTCGAGGCCGGCCGCACCGCCGTGGAGATCGCCAAGCGGTGGTACGACCACGACGACGCCTCGGTGCTGCCCCGGATGGTGGCTTCCCGGGCCGCGTTCGAGAACGCCGTCGCGTTGGACGTGGCGATGGGCGGCTCGACGAACACGATCCTGCACCTGCTGGCCGCCGCCCGCGAGGCCGAGATGGACTTCACCGTCGCCGACATCGACGCGATCTCCCGCCGGGTGCCGTGCCTGGCCAAGGTCGCCCCGAACTCGCCGCAGTACCACATGGAGGACGTGCACCGGGCCGGCGGCATCCCGGCCATCCTCGGCGAGATGGACCGCGCCGGCCTGCTGCACCGGGACGTGCACGCGGTGCACGCCCCCTCGCTGGAGCGTTGGCTCGCCGACTGGGACGTGCGCGGCGGCTCGGCCATCCCCGAGGCGATCGAGCTGTTCCACGCCGCGCCGGGCGGGGTGCGCACCACCGAGCCGTTCTCCACCACCAACCGCTGGTCGTCGCTGGACACCGACGCCGCCGGCGGCTGCATCCGGGACCGCGAGCACGCGTACACCGCCGACGGCGGGCTGGCCATCCTGCACGGCAACCTCGCGCCGGACGGCTGCGTGGTGAAGACCGCCGGCGTGCCCGAGGAGTGCCTCACCTTCCGCGGCCCGGCGAAGGTCTACGAGTCGCAGGACGACGCCGTCACCGCCATCCTGGCCAAGGAGATCGTCGCCGGGGACGTCGTGGTGATCCGCTACGAGGGGCCGAAGGGCGGCCCCGGCATGCAGGAGATGCTCTACCCCACCTCGTTCCTCAAGGGCCGGGGGCTGGGTCGGGCCTGTGCGTTGCTCACCGACGGCCGGTTCTCCGGCGGCACCTCGGGGCTCTCCATCGGGCACGCCTCCCCCGAGGCCGCCTCCGGCGGGCTGATCGCGCTGGTGGAGCCGGGCGACGAGATCGTCATCGACATTCCGGCGCGCTCGATCGAGCTGAACGTGCCGGCCGACGTGCTGGACGCCCGCCGGGTCGCCCAGGAGAAGCGGGACCGCCCCTACACTCCTGTCGACCGCCAGCGCCCGGTCTCCGCCGCACTCCGCGCGTACGCCTCGATGGCCACCTCCGCCAGCGACGGCGCCTACCGCCGCGTGCCGGAGTGAGCGGACGGGGCCTGCACGGCCCCGCCCTCACCTTCACCGCCTGGGCCTCTGGCAGAGGTGCGCCGCGGCGCAGGCGCAGTGCCAGGTCAGACCGAGTAGCGGGAGAGGGTTTCTCCGCCGTCGATCCTGATGAGAGCACCGTGTACGTAGCTCGACTCGTCGCTGGCGAGGTAGAGGGCCAGATCCGCGATGTCGTCCACTTCGCCCCACCGTTTGAGCGGCACGCTATCGGCGAAGGTCTGCATGAACTCCATGTTGTCGAACAGCTCTCGGGTGAGCGCTGTCTTCGCGTACGTCGGGCAGATGCCGTTGACCCGGATGCCTTCGTGGCCGTACTCGATCGCCGCGCAGCGGGTGAGGTTGGCTTGCGCGCCCTTCGAGATGTTGTAGACCGACTGCTTCGGGTGCCCCCCGAGGCCAGCGGTTGAGACGAGGTTCAGGATGTTCCCCGCCATCCCGTTGCTTGCCCTTCCCTGGCGGCGGAACTGCCGCACCGCGGACTGCGTCCCGTAGAAGCTGCCCTTGACGTTGACGTCGAAGCAGGCCTGAAGATCCTTTTCGGTGAACTCGTCCATGAGTTTGCCGCCGCGGTAGATGCCTGCGTTGTTGAACATGACGTCCAGTCGGCCGTAGGTGTCCACGGCGGTTTTCACCGCTCTGTCGACCTCGTCGGCCTTGGTAACGTCGCACGTCACGAACACCGCCTGCCCGCCACCGGCCGTGATCAGTTCCGCCGTCGGCTTTTCGAGATTTTGCTCGAAACCGCCGGACAGTGGCTTTTCGCTGATGTCGGCAACGACGATTTTCGCTCCCTCGCGCGCAAAGCGCTCGGCACTCGCCCGGCCGAACCCGGACGATCCTCCGGTGATCAGGACGATCTTGCCCTCAAGCCTTCCCATGCCCATTCCCCCAGACGGTCGCGTAGACGGCCTCGGAGGAGTTCCCCGCCTTCTCCTCGCATAACATCGAGCGCTCTTGAGGTCGACCTTGACGAGGCTCGATAAGATTTGCACCGATGTTTCAGCCTCGGCGCGGGATACCGGTCAGGTTGGTTGGCGCCGCCGTGGCACTGGCCTGCCTGGCGGCATGTCAGTCAACTCCCGAGCGGGCCCGCTCGGACGGGTCGGACCCGATAGTCACGACCACGGCATCGCCGCCATCGATCGTGATGCCGGCCGGGACCTTCGACCTGGCGTGGCGCCAGATCGATCGTCACCTCGGTCAGGACGGGCGGTTCGCCGCCAAGCATGTCGACGAGTGGGTGGTGGTCACCCGGGACGGCGAAGAGTTCGGCCGGTTCGGGACCGCTGTCGAGCGGATCCTCGGGATGGACTTCTCGCCGGATGGGCGCTACCTCGCCGTGGCGCATCCCGACACGGTGATCCTTTATGACCTGACGACCAAGCGGCCGAAGGCACTCTTCACTCCGCCCCTGGAGAGCATCCGCTTCTCGTCGGACAGTGCCCACCTGGTCGGCCGGGAGGATTACCAGCAGGTTCGTAACGGCCGCCTGGTGGTCATCGACGTGGCGACGGGAAAGTGGGTGGCCTCACCGGTGCCGCCGGAGATCGAGGTGTCCAGCGATCCGGGTTCCTACTGGTACTCGGGATCGTTCGCGGTTTTCGATCACGGCGATCAGGTCGTGGCTGCGGGCAGCGACGGATTCCTGCACTGGGCGGTCGGGAGCCAGCAGCTCACGTGGGTGCCGTGCGGCTGCGGAGCGGAGGCGGGCGCGGTGGACCGTGCCGGCAGCCTGGTCGCCCTGGTGATTCCGATGCACAACAAGCTGTCGCTGTGGGAGGTGGCTGGCCGACGCGAGCAGCGGATCTGGGCACTGGCCGAGCGATCGCCGCTCGATGCGAGCCCTCAATCGGCGTATTTTGGCGTGGAACCGCACTTTACGGAGGACGGGAAGTGGCTGCTTCTCGACGGCGAGGAGGGCGGGCAGGTCTGGTCCGTACCCGACGGCGTCCGAGTGACGATCGCGTCGCCGGGCAGGAACTGACCCCGACGCGCCGGGCACTGCGCTCCATTCACAGAGGCTGGTGGTTCGTGGTCGGCGGCGTCGTCACGGCCACCATCGGCGCTGCGGTCAGCATCTATGTGCCGAAGCTGCTCGATCCCCCGCCCGAAGAGCGGCCGATCGCGATCAACGTGGTGAGCAACCCGGCGACCGTGCCCGCCTGGGGGAACGAGGTGTTCTCGTTCGTGATGCCCGTCGATGCACGTCCCGCCACACGTCCTCCGACCGATTGCCCGTCGGTGGTGGACTGGGCGCACGCCAACGGCGGGGTGGATCAGGAGGCCACCCGGGTACGTCTGGTGGTGCAGGGCGCTTCCGACCAGGGCGTGCTCATCGAAGGGATGCGGGCACGGATCATCAGCCGCTCGGCAACCCCTGCCCCGGGTGGCATCTCCATGACCTGCGGCGGTTCGCAGGGCGTCGTCACGCCCCGGCACGTTGTCATGGACCTCGACACGAAGGAACCGTCAGCCGAGTACGCCACCAGGGTCGACGGCCGTCTGCCGCTGTTCGGATTCACCCTGCAACGAGGCGAGACCGAGGTCTTCGAGCTGACCGTCACCACCAAGGGCACGGTCGAGTGGGTCATCGAGTTCGCCCTGGTCGTCGGCGGCGAGTCGCAGCAGCTTGAAGTGACCAACCATGGCAGGACGTTCCGAACCACCGGTTTCAGCAGCCCGCGCGGCTATCGGATCGAGGCCGGAACGTTCCACTGGGTCGAGTGCACGGGCACTCCACCGACCTGCGGCAGCAAGCCCGTCTCGCCCGCCGCGCTCCGGTACTCCTGACGGATCACGCCCGCGATCCGTGCCCGGCCGCCTGCTTCGGCGTACCCGGCACGAGGGTGCGGGCGTACGCGATGGCGGCCGGGGTGTCGGGCAAGACCAAGCCGTCGCGGCGTAGCTGGTCGGCCACGCCGACGGCGTCCAACACCTCGTCGTGGCCGGGCAGGATGCCGGAGAGCAGCACGGTGACGCCGCGTCCCTGGAGTCGGCGGATGGCGTCGCCGAGCACGTAGGCGCCGGTGGCGTCGATGGTGGTGACCCGGGACATCCGCAGGATGACCACCCGCACGTCGGCGACGTCGGAGAGCCGCAGCAGGAAGTTGTGCGCGGCGGCGAAGAAGAGCGGCCCGTCGAGCCGGTAGGCCACGATGTGCTCTTCGAGCAGCGCCTGTTCCTCGGCGGTGTGCTCGCTGGTGTCGAGTGGCACCTGTTCGACCCGGGCACTGCGGGCGACCGCGCGCAGCGCCACCACGATGGCCACGCCGACCCCGACGGCCACGGCGAGGACCAGGTCCCAGATGACGGTCACGGCGAAGGTGAGCATCAACACCAGCGCGTCGCCCCGGGTTGCGCGGGCCAAGGCCCAGAGCGAGGCCGCCTCGACCATCCGTACCGTGGTGGCCAGCAGCACCCCGGCGAGCGCCGCGAGTGGGATGCGGCCGACCAGCGGCGCGGCGACCAGCACGACGCCGGCCAGCGCCACCGCGTGGGTCAGCGCGGCCAGCTTCGATACGGCACCGGCTCGCACGTTGACGGCGGTGCGCGCGATCGCCGCGGTGGCCGGGATGCCGCCGAACAGCGGGGAGGCGAGGTTGGCCAGACCCTGCCCGAACAGTTCGCGGTCGGGGTCGTGCCGCTGGCCGACGGTCATCCCGTCGGCGACGGTGGCCGAGAGCAGACTCTCCAGCGCGGCCAGGGCCGCCACCGCCAGCGCTGCGGGCAGCAGCACGCCCACCGCGCCGAGGTCGAAGAAGCCGAGTGAGGGTGCGGGTAGCTCCTGGGGAAGGGCGCCGATCCGGACCAGGTCGATCGGCGCGAACTCGGCGAGCACCGTGGCGGCGGCCACGGCGAACAGTGAGAACGGCAGGCCGGGGCGCCACCGGGCGCCGAGCAGCATCACCGCCGCGACTCCCAGGGCCATCAGGACGGGCGCCGGTTGCGGATGTACGACGAAACGGGCGACCGCGTCGGCCGCCACCGCCCACACCCGTTCGCCCTGCGCGTCGGTGACGCCGAGCGCGGCAGGCACCTGTTGCAGGGCGATGACCACCGCGATGCCGGCGGTGAAGCCCTCGATCACCGGCATCGGCAGGTACCGGACGTACCGGCCGGTGCGGGCGAAAGCCAGGGCGACCAGGATCAGCCCGGCCAGCGCGCCGACCATCAGCACGCCGGTCGCCCCGAACTGCGCCACGACCGGCACCAGCACCACGGTCATCGCGCCGGTCGGGCCGGAGACCTGAAGATTCGAGCCGCCGAAGATGGCCGCCACCGCACCGGCGACCACGGCGGTGATCAGCCCGGCTTCCGCGCCGAGGCCGGAGGTGACACCGAAGGCGAGCGCCAGCGGGAGCGCGACGACGGCGACGGTGAGCCCGGCGACGAGGTCCCGGCGGGGTGCCCGGCGCACGGCGTGCCAGTCGGCGCGACTGGGCAGCAGGTCGAGGAGGCGACGCCCGACGGTGCTCGCGGCGGACCGGGCGCTGCCGGCGAGTGGGGTCTGGGTGCCGCTACTCACCGCTCCCGCCCGTCGGCGCGCAGTTCCTCCAGCAGAGCGCCCCGGTCGGTGAGCATCGCGCCGAGGATCCGCCGGCCGGCGGCCAGCAGATCGGCGACGTCAGGTGTGCTCAGCGCGTACATCACCAGCGGCCCGTCGCGGTACGAGGTGACCATGCCGGCCCGGCGCAGCACAGCGAGTTGTTGGGACAGGTTCGACGCCTCCACCTCGATCACGGCGAGCAGGTCACGCACCGGTTTGGGGCCGTCCTGAAGCAGCTCGAGCACCCGGATGCGAACCGGGTGCCCGAGCGTGCGGAACAACTCGGCCTTCGCCTGGTACAGCGGCACGGACACGCCTCAGCCTCCTCCTGCGGCACCACCGGGGCCGCACTGAAGACTTTAGCACTTGCA
This sequence comes from Micromonospora sonchi, assembly GCF_014646235.1. GTDB lineage: Bacteria > Actinomycetota > Actinomycetes > Mycobacteriales > Micromonosporaceae > Micromonospora > Micromonospora sonchi. The sequence goes on from NZ_BMNB01000008.1 coordinate 211,045, forward strand.
AAACTCTTCAACAACTCTCGCGCTGCGACTCCGCCCGACGCCGTCAGCCGCGCTCGATCATCTGGCCGATACGGATCCGGTTGCCGAACGGGTCACGGATGCCGAAATCGATCCCGTACGGCCGTTCCATCGGCTCGTCGGTGATCTCGACACCCTTGGCGAGAAGTTCCTCGTACGTCTTGTGGGCGTCATCGGTGGTCATGAAGAGGAAACCGCCCGCGGCGCCCTTGGTGAGCAGTTCACGGACCTGTTCGGCGGTGGCCGGGTCAAGATTGGGCGGGCCCGGCTTCTCCAGCAGGATCTCGCGCTTCGGGTCGCCGGGCACGTTGACCGTGAGCCAACGCATGAAGCCGAGATCCTGATCCGTGTTCAGCTCCAGGCCGAGCTTGCCGATGTAGAAGTCGAGCGCCTCGTCCTGGTCGAGGACGTAGATCTGGGAGCGGCTGATCGCGTTCATCGTCATGCCCAGAAAGCTAGTGCAGCGCTCTGACCTGCTGCTTATCCAAAACTGCTCGGTCGCGTCCACGCCTTGGTGAAGCAGCCCGGCACCGGCGCGGCGGGCACCGTCCGCCGCTTGCGGTAGTCGCTGGGCGACTCGCCGACGATCTGCCGGAAGGTACGGCTGAACGTGCCGAGACTGCCGAAGCCGACCCCGTGGCAGACCTCCGTCACGTCCTGGCCGGTGTGCAGCAGCAGGTACATGGCCCGCTCCACCCGCCGCCGTTGCAGGTAGCGGTGCGGGGTCTCGCCGAAGGTGGCCCGGAAGGTCCGGATGAAGTGCGCCGGGGAGACGTGCGCGATCTTCGCCAGGGTCGGGATGTCGAGTGGGTCGGCGTACGCCCGGTCCATCGCGTCCCGGGCGCGCAGCATCGCCCGGTTCGTCTGCTCGACCGCCCTGCTCACCGCACCGCCCTCCCCGCGACACCCGGCCACATCAATCCTGCCCGTTCCGTCGGCCTCTGCCGAGCGGGCATTCCGATCGCCGGATGCCTGGCCGGTTGACGACTGCGCACCGACCTGTCAGCATTCCCTGACAGGGGGCGTCAGAAATTTCTGACACCCAGTGGTGGAGGGGTCCGAAGCATGAGTCGTGAGACGCCGAGCGGCGACGAGCTGTTGGCGATGCTCGCGGCGTTGGCCAGTCCGCACCGGCTGCGGATCGTCGCCGCGCTCGCCGAGGGCCGGAGCTACGTCAGCGAGTTGGCCCGCCGGCTGCGGATGAACCGGCCCCTGCTCTACATGCACCTGCAGAAGTTGGAGGCCGCCGAACTGGTCGTCGGCACTCTGGAAACGGCTCCGGACGGCAGTTCGGTCAAGTGGTTCGACCTCGCTCCATTCGCGGTGACGCTGACTCCGCAGGCCATCGCGGCGGCCGTACCGACGTTGACCGTTCCCGGGCAGAAGGATGAGGACAAGCAATGACGAACATCGTGGCTGCCGACGGCGACATCGCCGAAATCGGCATGATCACATCGACCGTGCTGCTGGTCGCGTTGATGGCGATCATCGCGTTCGTGGCCGTGGGGATCTACCGGGCCCGGCACTCCGCCGCAGCGGTACGACTCGCCCTTCGACACCTCCGGCGTGCCGTACAGCTACCTGACGGCGAGCCTGGACGACCTCACCCGGTTCGCCACCACCCAACTCGCCGGCGGCCGGTACGGCGACACGACCCTGCTGTCCGCCGACACCACCCAGCGGATGCAGACCGGTCAGGTGTCGACCGGTGGCAGCGGCCGGTACGGGTTGGGCTGGCGAGAAACAACCCTCACGGGACCCGACGCCCGCATCGTGTGGCACGCCGGCGCCACGCCGGGATACTTCAGCCACCTGGTGTTGGTGCCGGAAACCAGGATCGGCGTGGTCGTACTGGCCAACGCCTACAGCCTGGCGATGGACCCGCTGCTCGTCTCGGCGGCGTTCAACATCGCCCGGGTACTGCACGCCGCGCCGACCGTCGAGGCGGAGCCGGACCCGCTGTTGACCGGAGGCCTGGTCGGGCTGGTGGGTCTTGCCGCGCTCCTGGTGGTCGCGCTGGCCTGGGCTGTCGTCCGCGTCGTCCGCCGACGCCGCTCGGGAGCCGCCCGCTGCCGTCGCGAGATCGTCCGTACGGTCGGCTGGGTGGTTGGCTGCGGTGGGCTGGCCGCGACGGTGGTGTGGGGGGTCCCGGCCCTACAGGGAGCCGACGGGCTCGGTCAGGTCTCCCTGTGGATGCCCGACGCGGCGCAGGTCATCGGCGGCGTTGCCGGGCTTGCGGCGATGGTCGCGCTCACCCGACTCGCCGGGTTGGCGCTGGCGCCCCGACGCAGCACACCAGACCGCTAAGTCAACCGGAGTTCGTGCAGGTCGGTGGCTTCGGCGAGCAGGCGTACGCCGTCGTCGTCGTGGCGGTGCAGGGTGCAGCCGGCGCGGGTGAAGCGGACGGTCAGGATCTGCCCGGCGTGCCGGGCCGCCAGCCGCAGCAGCACCGGCACCGGGTCGGCGGTCACGCCACTCGGCGCGGCGGCGGGCGCCGGGATCGGCACGGCCGGGTCGGCCGGCGCGACGGCGGCGACGGTGTCGGTCAGGCACTCGACGCACCAGGCGAGCGCCGCCTCCAGGGTCGGCCGGTACGGCAGTTCGTCGGGGCGGACCGGGGCGTCGCGCGGTCGCAGGTCGACCGACCAGCGCTGCCCGTCGAGGTAGCGCGGGTCACCGGTGTGCTGCCGCAGGTCGCAGACGCTGACCTCCAACGCCAGGTCCAGGCCGAGCGCGAGGCGGATCAGCTCGGTCAGGGGTGGGGCGTCGGGGCGTACCGCCGTCACGATCAGCCGGGCCGCGGGCTGGCCCCGACCGGCGAGGCGCACCTGCTCGGCCACCGGGTCGGCCCCGGCCCAGGGCAGCGTGACGTACCCGCCGCGCAGGTCCAGCTCAATCTCGTGCCCACCGTCGGCCTCGGCGAGGTCCTCGGGCCGTACCCCGAGGATGGGCGCCCAGGCCGCGAGCCGGTAGCGGTCGGGCAGCTGGACCACCGGCTTGCCGCCGGGCTGCGTGGCGGCGAGCGTGACCTCCTCCGACGTGCCGGCGTGCCAGGCCAGATGCACCACCCGGTGCCGCAGGTCGGTCAGCGTGATCACCACCGCGTCCTAGAGCCGGTGGGTGTCGTCGCAGCTGAGGCAGGCCAGCGCCGACGGGCGCAGGCCGGCGCCGCGGCAGTGCGGGCAGCCACCATCGGCGGTACGGCCACCGAGGCGGCAGTCGCAGCTACGCAGCCGGCTGCCGGGCACGCAGTCCGGGCAGGGCCGCCAGCCGATCTCCGCACCGAGCCAGGACGGGTCGGGCGGCGTGAAGCCCCGGCGCAGCGGCACCCGCACCCGGCGCATTACCTGACCGGTGGGCTGCTCCACCAGGTCCTCGACGGGTTCGCCGTCGCGCAGGCTGGTGTGCCACCAACGTCCGTCGCGCCAGATCGCCTGCGCGCCGGGCAGCTCGACACCGTCGACCGGGTCGACACAGTCGGCGAGGATCCGCCGTTCCAGCTGGTCCACCTCGACGGCGGGCACGACGGGTGGGCGCGGCTGGTCGGGCTGCACCAGCCGGGCGGCGACGCCCCGGCCACGCTCGGCGAGCCCGGCGAGCGCGTCGGCCACGTCGGTGCCGGCCAGCGCTTCCGGCAGGTCGGGATGGCCGATCCTGAACATCGGCACCGGCGAGCCGGGCACCTCGTACCGGACCTTCCAGCCCTGCCCGTGCCGGCGTACCTCGATCACCAGGTCGAGCAGGAGCACATCGGCCAGCGCGCAGAGCCGCACCAGCCGGTCGGCCGGGTCGACCGGCGGCGCAGCGGCCGACCGGCCGAGGAACAGCCGCCAGGGCATGTTGTCGAGCCCTGCGATGGCCTGGGCCTCCAGCTCGTACCGGTGCACGGCCGGGGCGTCGGGTCGCCACTGCGGCGGCAACCACAGCGTCAGCGCCTCGTCGGTAACGGTTGCGCCGACGCTGGCAGCCAACTCGCGTACCCGATTCTCAAGCTTGACCACCCAGCCGGTTGGGCTCGGCTCAGGATCGAGGCCGCCGGGCATGACACTGTGCGAGGCGACCACGCCGGTGTCCAGGTTGGCCACGCTGAGCACCAGCTGCGCCCGTCGCCGCCCGCGCCGCTTGCAGCGATGACAGGGGTACGCGACGCTGCCCGCGCCCCGACACTGCTCACAATCCCGGTACGCCTCAGGGTGCGTGGGCGTGGCCGCCTCGTCGGCCAGGAACCGGTTGCCGAAGGTGGTGCACCGACAAGGCAACAGCTGAAAGGTCAACCCGTCACAGTCGGGGCAGGTTATGACGGTCACCGCTCACCGGTCCGATTTCCGCCAGTGCCCGGTGGCTGTTCGAAGATTGCGCGCACGGGTCGACACCGCCCCTTCTGTGGTCGGAATTGACGTCGCGGTCATCGCTGTTGTCGGACTCATCTTGTAGGGTCGGAAACACCATGACAATGAATGTCGCGTCATACTGATCAACTGCTTGATCGCACCAATTCCGAGTTCGACAACCCCTCGCCCGGATGTTGCAAAAACAAACAGGAAGGAGGGCGCGATGGCCGACGACATGGGGTCGACAGTGCCCCGACGCCAGCTCGGCAGGACCCTGCGTGACCTGCGCACCGAAGCCGGGATCACCCTGGACGCCGCCGCCGAGGCGCTGGAGTGCAGCCGACAGAAGGTGTGGCGGATCGAGAGCGGCCTCGGCTCCGTGCGCGGCGTCGACGTCCGCGCCATGTGCGAGCTGTACGGCGCACGCAGCGACCTGACCCGGGCGCTGATGGCGGTGGCCGCCGAGACAAAGGCGAAAGGTTGGTGGCACGCCTACGGCGATGCCATCCCCGACTGGTTCGAGCTGTACGTCGGCCTCGAATCCGCCGCATGCCGAATCCGAAGGTACGACGAAGCACTGATCCCCGGCTTGTTGCAGACCCGAGGCTATGCGCTCGCCGTCTACCAGCACCGATCAGAGGTCACGGAAGAGGAACGTGAGCGCCTGGTTCAGGTGCGGATCCAGCGACAGTCGCTGCTCACGCGTCGCCTGCCAGCAGCGCCCCAGATGGACATCGTCATCTCGGAAGGCGCGTTGCTGCGGATCGTCGGAGACCGGCCGACAATGGCCGAGCAGTTGCGCCACCTGCTCAACGTTGGTGGCCGAGACAACGTCCGACTCCGGGTCCTGCCGTTATCAGTCGGGCTGCACCGAGGCGTCGAGGCCGGAACCTTCGTCATGCTGGAGTTTCCCCTCGGCAACCGGGCTACGCCAGAGCCACCGGTGATCTACAGCGAATCGTGGACCGGTGCGCTCTATCTCGATCGTCCAGAAGAGTTCGCTGCCTACGAAAAGGTCTGGACGAGCCTGGAGCAGCTTGCCTTCGATGAAGGACAATCGAGGCATCTAATTAACAAGATCATCGGGGAGGTTCACCATGGTTGACCTGACGGGTGCCCGCTGGCGCAAGAGCACCCGCAGCGGCAGCAACGGCGGCGACTGCGTCGAGATAGCCGACAACCTGCCCGGCGTCGTCGCCGTACGCGACAGCAAAGACCCACACGGCCCCACCCTCACCTTCACCCCCACCGCCTGGGCCGCTTTCCTCACTACCGCCCGCACCACCCACTGACCCACGAACCCGCAGAACCCGGCAAGACCTCAAGATCTTGGACACTTACCGTTCGGCTCGAACGGTAAGTGTCCAAGGTTGACAATCCTCGCCCATGACTACGCCGAACGTTGGGCGCTTTGTGTAGATTTTCGGTCGGCCCGTAGCCTCGGCGCTCTCCGCTGATCACCCTTGGGGCAGCACGCGAGTTAAGACGGCGTGAGCGTACAAACGGAATTCAGCGACCTGATCCGCGCGATGGCGCGTCGCGACTGGGGCACAGCCGACCGGCTCTTGGACGAAGTGGAGAGCATCGACTGGCGCGGCGGCAGCCAGGTGATCGCGGCGGCCTTCGCCATCGCGGTCAACGAGCGCTTCACCGCTGACCACTCCCCCACCGACGTGGCTCGGTTCGTCGCCGAGACGCGGTCACGGTTCCCGGCCGCGCAGTCGCTACCCACGCTGGAGATGGAAGCACTCGTCCGGGCCGCGCTCGGTGAGGTCGATCTCATCGAAAACCTCGACCCCGAGACAGCCCTCCAGATGCAGATCGTCTTCCTCGGCAAGCTACTCCAGGACGGCTACCGCGCCGAGCCTGAGCTTGAGGCGTTCATCGCCGACGTGGAACGAACCGCAGCCGACGTCCTGTGGCCGCCGAAGGGGGCGATCTGATGAGCAGACCTGAGATGGCCCTGTACATCCGGACGATGATCAGAGGCGACCACGAGGCCAACGACCGGATCGAAGCGCGCCTCGATGAAATCGGCTGGGACGGTTTCCCGGCCCTCCTCGGTGCGGTCTTCTACTTCGCGGTCAACCGGCGCTTCGATGAGCGGACTTCCCCGGGCGAGATCATGCGATTCGTGGCCGACATGCGAGCGAGAACTCCGCCCGGCACCCCGGAGATCGACGCCAACGCAGCCGAGACGCTGATCCGAGCCGCCGTGGACCCCGATGTCGAGACGGCGATCGATCCGCAGATGGCCGGACGAATCCAGGGACTGGTGATCCTCAATATTTTGGGCGGTGGCGCTGTCGGCGACGACGAGCTGGATGAGACTCTCGCCGAGGCAGCAGCGCTGGCAAGCCGGGTATGAGCTGACTCCGGACGTTGCGGTGGAGGTAACCGCCAATGATTAATCCTGGACTGCCCACGTACATCCGCACGTTGGTTCGAGGCGACCACGCCGCCAACGATGTAGTAGAGGCCAAACTTGACGCCGAGGGCTGGGACGGCCTCCCGCGTTACCTCGCTTCCGTCTTCTTCCTGGCCGTCGATCGCCGCTTCGGCGAGACCGCTGGCCGCGCCGAGATCATCACCTTCGTCGGCGAGCTACGCGCCGGGCTGGCTGACGGCGGGCCGGAGATCAACGCCGAGGCCGCCGAGCAGCTCATCATGTCCATCATCGACCCCTCACTCGACTACTCAACCAGCCAGGAGATGATCGGCCGCATCCAGGCAGTCACCGTGCAGAAAATCCTCACCGAGGAAAACCTGTCGGACGCCGACCTGGACGCCCTACTCGCTGAGGCCGTCAGCCTGTCCTCACGCCCCTGAGCGCCTAACACTCCGATACGCGGGCACGCGGCACCTGCACCTGCTCCTTGGAGGGCTTCCCCGTCTTTTTCGTGGTTTACTCGCAGGGATGCGCTTGTAACCGCCCACCAGGCAGGGGGCAGACCGCCGATGCTGCTAAGTTTCCGCTTTGCCAATCACCGCTCGTTTCGTGACGAGCAGCAGCTCAACCTCACACCTGTCTACGGGGACAGCACCGAGGCGGGCGAGTCGACTCCGCAGGCTGTCCGGGTTGTCGGCATCTTCGGAGCCAACGCGTCCGGCAAGTCCAACTGCCTCGGCGCGCTGGCGTTCATGCGGCAGATGGTCGTGGAGTCGGACCGCGCGGTCGAACCCGGGGTAGGACTTTTCCGCGAACCCTTCCGACTGGATCCCGAGATCGCCGGGCAGCCATCACGCTATGTCGCAGACCTTATGCTCGGCGGGGTTCGGCACACCTACGGGTTCACGATCGACGACAACCGCGTGCTTGAGGAGTGGCTCTACCACTATCCGCTGGGCCGCAAGCGGCGCATCTTCGAACGCGAGGGGAACGACTTCGCGTGGGGAGAAGAGTCGGGCCGGCGGCCCCTGGAGCAAATCGCCGAGATCACCGCGCCGACCGCCCTCTTCCTCAGCACCGTCGCCCGCTTCGGCCACAGTCGCCCAGAACCGGATCCGGCGAACCCTCAGCCGCTGCACAACACCTACCGGTGGTTCTACCTGGCAGGCCAGCGGATGGAACCCGAGATGGTGTTGTCTCAACTTCGTCCTGACGACGCGGGCAACCAGGACGTGCTTCAGCTGGCCGTTGAACTGTTGCAAGCTGCCGACGTGGGGATCGTCGACATCGTGGTCGAGCCGAAACCGAGCGGAGGCATCCACGAGCCAGGATTGCCGGTCGGTTACACATTCGTTCGGCCGCGCGCCCGTCGGTCGGCTGGGCTTGAACGATCGAGGATCCAGATCCAGTTCGCCCACCAGGGCCCCAACGGCACCGCGCTGCTAGACCTCAAGGATCAGTCGACCGGCACACGGCAACTTCTCACCCTAGGGCTGCACGCTGCCGCGATGCTCCGGACCGGCGCCACCATGCTGATCGATGAGATCGACGCCAGCCTGCACCCGATCCTGACCGCCAAGCTCATCAGTCTCTTCCGGAGCCCAGAGGCCAACCCCCTGGGCAGTCAGCTCATCTTCACCAGCCACGACGCCGCGCTGCTGGGCACTCTGGACGCGGAGGAGATCCTGCGCCGCGATGAGATCTGGTTTGTGGAGAAGGACGACCAGGGGGCTTCGTCGCTCTACCCGCTGACGGACTTCAAGCCTCGGAAGGAAGGCGAGAACCGACAGCGTCGGTACCTGAACGGCAACTACGGTGCGGTGCCGGACCTCTCGACCCACCTGTTCGAGCAGGCACTCGCCAACCGTGGAGGTACGGATGACACCTCGTCGCAGTGAGCGTCAGACGGGTCGCATGGTGCGTAACGCCGGGCGGGAAACGGACCTACGCAGAGGGCCGGCAACACGGGAGCAGCGGCGGACCGTGCTGATCACGACGAACGGCGAGTCCACCGAGCGCGCCTACTTCGACGCCTTGAAGCGGGAGCCGTGGGTCAGCGTCAAGGCCGCGGTCGCTGTTGAGCGCGGTTCGCCCGTCGACCTGATACGCGGCGCGTACCGCCGGCAGCGGGAGGATGACTACGACGAGGCGTGGGCCGTCTGCGACGTCGAGGGAAACCCTTCGACCTCTGTTGGTGTTCTCGTCGCCGAGCTGAAGCGCGTGATCTAGGCGGGATGACCCAAACGAGATCTCGCCTCAAATCTCCGAAGTCGGCACGACGGAGCATCTTCCACGAACCGGGCCGGCTCCGACGAGAACGCAGTCGGCGGCAAACCGGCGATTCGGCAGCCGCTCCGAGAGGAAGGCCCCTACGAGAGAAGCTCCACTCGGCAGGTGCGCCATGCAGGGGCCAATCGTGCCCCCTGTGAGCAGGTCTATTCGCCGAAGCGACCAGCCTGTCCTCGCGCCCCTGAACACCCAGGGCACTTAAAGCGGGCCGAATAAGCTTCACCCTGGCCTTCGTGGCCGTAGCCGCCCCGGCGCATGTTCTATGCTGCCTTGAAGACTGTGTCGATATGCCATTCCAAGAATTCGGACTTCGGCCAATCGCGCCGGCTTTCCGGCAATGCGATTTGCGTCCCCGCCCTCGCATAAAACTGGTCACCATTCCCGAATTCACTCCGCAGGCGTGGGCTTACCACAAGTCGATATTTAGGGTCCACGCCAAGGTAGCCATGATCGAAGAGGATGTGCACATCGGACTTGAGCAACAGCCCGTTGTCCAAGCGATGCTCGCCACCTAACGGCAGCGGGCGGATGTGCGCTGCCTGCAACACCGGTTGGACCTTGTTACCAGTGACAGCGCAGCGGCGCCCGTAGGCACCGAGCACAACAGCTTTGAAGGACTGCTGACCAAGGCGCTGCGGTACGAGCCTTGGATCGCCGTAAACCGGTCCGGAACGATGCCACGGTCCAGTCAGGTCGACATCAAACGTCGCCCCGAGCAAGCGACCAATCAGCGCGTTGAAGTAGTCCGCCGTTTCCGGAGCAGCAAGATCATAGGTCTTGCCCTGCACCAGGTTTGCGGCGAAACTGGGTGGAGGATCAGCCATCGAACCGTCAGGAAAGAAGACGGCATCTCTGACGAAAATGCAGCCGATGAAGGGATCCTCGGTGCGCTCGATCGCCTGCTTGCGATACCGGCCGACTCTGCGACTGAGTTCGTCAATACTCGGGGCTCCGTTCGCCTCGCCGAATAGCTCCCATGCCTCCGATATTCGTAGTCGCTCGAAGCCGCTGAAGAAGCCGCCACCGACTATTCGATTGAGCGGGTAATGTGCTTTGAAGAGGAAGGGCTCCCCCGGCGTCAACGCTCGAAACGAACCCCCGGACGGGCGCCAGAAGTTGACCTCGCTGAGATGCGGACGATCGGCCAGGAAGCGGAACCAAGTTTCGTCAGTCACACCCACAAAAGCCTTCACAGTAGACAGTCTTCGACGTCGAAGCTGACCTTGGTACCGTCCGAACGGCCACGCCTCCAACGTGTGCCGATCGCAGGTCCGCCATTAACTTCCATACCTCGGCAGGCGCCCCTGGCAGAGCCATCCCAGGTTTGGCTCCGCGAGGGTCTACGGGAAGCGGCCGCCACCCGGCGCGTTGTTGGCGGGGCGCAGGAAGGGCGAGGAGTGGATCGGGCCGGTGGGCAGTACGCCGGCCGGGGCGTAGTGGGCGATGACGTTGCGCAGTCGCTTCGCCTTGCACTGGGATTGATCTGCTCCCAGCGCGGCGAGTCCTCACGCATCCTGCATCATGCGCTGCCGCGCGGCCATGACGGTCACTTCCCCACAGCTGTGTCTGTCTCAGGCCCCGTGGACGGTACCGTCGCTTCCGGACACTGCCCAGACGTCGATCAGCGGCAGGCCCGGTCGGCCTTTCTACCCGAGTGACCCATTGACGCCGGTATCCGCACCTCACCTGCGAATAGCTTCGGCGTCGAGCTGTTCCTTCCACCTGCTGGACAGTCCGAAATCCGACACCACGATGCCACTCTGGGATCACGGCGTGGTGAGCCAGAACGTCAGCCTGTCCTCGCGCCCCTAGACCCCACAAGATCTGACACCTGGGCACGCAGCATCAGCACCCAGCCACCTGAAGGGCCTGCCCAACGCAAGGGTTTGCGCTTCAGTTCTGGTTCGATGAACCGTACGCGGCCATGAACATGTCCAGCAGTCCGTCGACCGCGCTCTCGTCGATGGGGCGGGTTGACAGCAGCCAGCGGTAGTACAGAGTGCCGCACAGCACCTCGGCGGCGAATTCCAGGTTCGCTTCTGCGGTCAGCTCACCGGTGCGCTGGGCGCGGGTGATTCGGTCGAGGGTGCTCTGCTCGACGGTGATCAGGAATCGTTCGTGCAGGGTCGCCCGCAGCGTGGGATCGGCCTGTGCCTCGGCGATGACTGCGCGGTAGACGGGGCCGATCGGCGGGCTGGAAAGGGCGAGGCTTGAGCGTAGGAACTGTTCGCGCAGATCCGCGCGGACGTCCCCGGCGTTGCGGTAGTCCAGATCGCTGGTCCACACGAGGCTGAGCGCGTCGAGCAGCAGCGCCGCGATGGACGGCCAGCGCCGGTAGATCGTGTGTTTTCCGACCCCGGCCCGTCTAGCGACCGCCTCGATGCTCAGGCCCGCGTAACCGACCTCCGCAGCCAGATCGAGGGTTACTCGCAGCAGTTCTTCAGTGCGCGCAGCGCCTCGGCGCCGTGGCGAGGCGGGCGTGCCGGTCATGCTCCCCATCCTATCGGCACAGGGCGTGCCGTTGACAATATCGAGGGCCGTGTGCAACATTTGGGCCCCGATCGGCACGGTGCGTGCCGATGGGCAGGGTGGTGGCAGGTCGCCACCCGCACGCCCAGGATCGCGCCACATCACATCTGCAAGGGGAAACTTGCCATGAGCAGCACCAAAAGCAGCAGGCACGAGGGGTTCACGGCCGAGGAGCGGGTCGCGATGAAGGACCACGCCCAGGAGTTGAAGAAGGCCGCACGCCGCGGCTCGCGCGCGGACAAAGCGGCGGAGGCGGAGCGGGACCTGCTCATCAAGATTTCCGAGATGCAAGACTCGGACCGAGTCATGGCCGAGCGCGTCCACGCCGTCATCACAGCCAGCGCCCCGCTCCTGGCGCCGAAGCTCTGGTACGGGATGCCCGCCTACGCACTGGACGGCAAGATCGTCTGCTTCTTCCAGAGCGCGGAGAAGTTCAAAGCGCGCTACGCGACGCTCGGGTTCAGCGACCAGGCAAGGCTGGACGAGGGCCCGATGTGGGCGGCCGGTTTCGCCCTGACCGAGGTGACAGCCGAGGTGGAGGCACGGATCGGTGCGCTCGTGAAGCAGGCGGTCAGCTGAGCCGCGTCCCGGCGGAACCGACAGCCCTCCACAGCGTTCAACCCCGACACCACACACCGGGTCGACCGTGACCCACGACTACAGGAATGACTATGACCGTCCCTTCCGTTTTGACTTCCATCGAATCCGTCACCCTCGACGTGGCCGACCTCACGGCCGCCAACCGCTTCTACAGCGCCTTCGGCTTGGACACACACGTACGCCTGCGGGCCTCCGATGCGCCGACGACCGGCTTCCGCGGGTTCACGCTGTCGCTCACAGTGTCCCAGCCAGCCACCGTCAACGGCCTCATCGAGGCCGCGCTCGACGCCGGCGCGACGACGTTGAAGCCAGCCGCGAAGTCGCTCTGGGGTTACGGCGGCGTCGTCCAAGCCCCGGACGGGACCATCTGGAAGGTCGCGACCTCGGCGAAGAAGGACACCGGCCCGGCCACCCGGCATGTCGACGAGATCGTGCTCCTACTGGGAGTCGCGGACGTGACCGCGAGCAAGCGATTCTACGTCGACCAAGGCCTCGCCGTGGCGAAGAGCTTCGGCCGCATGTACGTCGAGTTCGCCACTGGATCGAGTCCCATCAAACTGGCGCTGTACCGGCGCCGTGCCCTTGCCAAGGACCTCGGCGTCGCTCCCGACGGCACCGGGTCGCACCGGCTCGTGATCGGTGGCGCTGCCAGACCCTTCACCGACCCGGACGGGTTTGCCTGGGAAGCCACATCGCTGGCGCCCACACCCTGACGCGCCACTGCTGTCTGTCCGACTGACCGCCGGGTTGGGGACGGGGCCGGGTGCCGGGCCGCTGCGCACAGCCGCCACCACCCGCCGGCGCGCTCAGTCGCTGAACTCGGCGCGATCCACGGCGAAGAGTGTGCCGTCGCCGCCGGTGAACACCAGGTAGAGGTCGTGGAAGCCGTTCGCGGCGTCCGGGCTGGTGTCGATCCAGGTGGTGGCCGTCACCCAGTCGGTGCCGGACCCGGGGGGCACGGTCATCGAGCCGACGAGCGGCCCGTTCGGGCTGTCGATCCGTGCCTCGATGACACCCCCGGCCTTCGGGGCGACGGTGGCGTGCAGACGCAGTTGGCCCTTCTGGTCGGCGAATCCCGCCGCCGATCCGTCCGCGAAGTTGACATTCGTCCAGCGCAGGTGGCTGCCATCGCGTACCCGCGTGACGACCTTGCCGTGCTCGGGCGTCGTGACGATCCGCAGGCCCGCCGACTGGCCGTCGTTCTCCTCTGCGAGGTAGGTGGAGAACACGTCCTTGCGGTCGGGCAGCGCGGGCAACTCGGACCACTTCGGCACGAACGTCGTCACGCTCTGGCCGCGCAGAGTCGTGCTGAAGGACCGGCCGTGCGTGCGGATGTCGGCCAGTTTCTTCATGTTCTCGTTCGCCGACGTGCGGTACGGCACCACCGAGGAGATCGGTCCCTTGCCGGCGGTGACGTAGGAGACGCACTCGCCCTGGTTACGGAATGCCGGGTTGACGAAGGCCGCCCAGCCGCCCTTCTTGCAGTCGTTCCTGGTCTCCGGCGGCAGCGGAAAGCCGCCTGCGAGATCGACGGCGAGCGGTACGTCGTCCGGGTTGTTGTTGACCACGACGATGGTGAAGTCGTGCGTCGCCTCGTCCTTGTACGCCGTGACCGTGACCCCGGGTGCCGGTGCCCTGGTGGCGCCGATCATCACGTCACCGGGGTCGAGGAAGCGGCTGTACTGGCCGAACGCGTAGTACCGCTTGAAGATGCGGTACTGGCCGTTCTCGGTCGGGTTGCCGCTCTGCGGGGTGCCGGTGTTGACCAGCCGGATCAGGTCCGAGCCGTCCGCGCCGTTGTTCGCCACCGGCCACCACCAGAAGTACGCGTTCAGCCGGGTCTCGTCGAACAGGTTCCCGATGAGCGTGGCGTAGCGCAGGCCGTCGCTGATCGTGTTGTTGACGAACAGCCGGTCGCGCGGCGCACCCTGGTTCATGTACTCGGTCTGCCAGATGGTCTTACCCAGCGCGTGCGAGGTGGTGAACGCCGTGGGCGTGGCCCGCGTCGCCGCGTCGATCAGCCCCGAGTATCCGTGCGCCGCGACGACGTCGACGTGCCGGTTCGCCGCCGGGTCGCTGATCGCCGGCAGGGCGAAGCCCTCGTGGAAGCCGACGCCCTCGCCAAGCACGATCTTCGCGTCCACCCCCCGGCGTGCGAACGTCGGGCCCAGGTGGTCGCGCACCAGGACACGCAGCTCCTCGGCCGTCCACTGGCAGCTTGAGTACCCGGTGGTGATGTCGGGTTCGTTGGTCGGTGAGATGTGCGTGATCCGGATGCCGAACTCGCGCTCGTAGCCGAGCACGTACTCCGCGAGGTAGTCGGCGAACGCCTGGTACATGTCGGGCCGGAGCTTGTTCGGTGGGCCGGACGGGCCGGAGGAGATCACGCTGTTGTTCTGCTTCATCCACGCCGGCGGGCTCCACACGCTGGCGAGGATCGTTTCCACGCCGCGCGCCTGCGCCTCACGCATCAGCCACACCTGGTACGCGTCGAAGTCGGCCTTGCGCTGCGCCCAGTCGGGCAGGTCCCACACGAACCGGCCCGGCTCCGGCTCGATCGTCTGCGTCGGGCCGTCGTAGAGCTGGTCGCCCCACACGCCCACGCCGCCGTCGCCCACCATGACCCGAACGATGTCCAGGCCGATGCCGGACTGGTCGTCGAAGACCATGTCGAGCATCTGCGAGGTCAGCGGCTCTCCGAGCCGCTGGAGCGCACCCGCCTTGTGGAACGGGAACGCCCCGCCGAAGCCGTCGACGGTCTGCCGTTCCGCGCTCCAGTCGACCACCGTGGCGGGCGGGGCAACGGGCCGGTGCGCGGTGCCGCCCGAGGCTGTCGAGACAACCAGGCTTCCGACCACCACCGCCGCCGTGGCCAGCCGGACCGTCCATACCGTTCGCCGTCGCATCACTGGCTCCCCGTCGCTCGAACCACCCGGCCAGGCGGCGTGCGGCCAGCGGGAACACGGGCAGCCCTGCGCCACCGGGACGCCGTCACGAGTGGCAAATGATCGACGTCCGCGAATTTAGGTTAGGGGGCCGCACGCTGAGGAGCAAGGCGCTGCTCCGGGGCGCGGGTCACTCGGCGCGGAGGTGGTCCAGGTCGTGGGTGCCGGAGTGGGAGATGGGCAGAGCATCGAGGATCCCGATGGGATTGGCGAAGCCCTTGGTCAGCGAGGCGTCCGGCTCTCCGGGCGCAACAAGGAAGTTGGTTGGCTCTCTCATGACAGGTTGCCACTCAGCGGGCCACCGGGAAGCGCGTAACCGCTGCGATCCGTCGTCGGATAGGTGGCGTCCATCCGGGCGGCGATGTCGGTGTCGGTGCACCGGTAGAAAGCCCCGACGGCGTACAGCGCGTCGCGCGACTTGCCGAGGAGTTCGATCAGGTGGGTAAGCCGCTGGTCCATCTCGTTGACGAGTTTCTGATGCGCGGGCCATGCCTAAAGGCTCATGACAGCGCGTCCCGGATCACGCCCGTCACGACGAGCAGGATCGCGGCGGCGAGCAACGCCAAGGCCATGATCCGACCGCGCCGTTTCGACTCGGCGTTGGAAGACGCACGGTAGATGCCGAGACCCGCCACGGCGGCGACACCGAGAGGGACAGCCACCGACGTGAAACGAACGAACGACCAAACGTCGAAGGCCTCGTTGTCACCGACGATCGCCAACTGGTAGCCGAGGAAGCCGAGGCCGACCACGCAGAAGAAGAACAGCACCATCGACACCAGCGCGACACTCTTGCGAAAGTCGTGCCACGGATCCAGCTTTTCCGGCACCCCAGTCACCCGATCCGACTGACCGGTCTCGCTCACAACCCGCACAATGCCACAGCGCGACCACCGAGCGCGACCCCGTCGTCACCAGACTGCGAGCCGCATTCATCTCCAATAGCGTCCGTCCGACTAATCAGACGTAATCCACGTTCGCGGACGGTCGACGGAGGGACAGCATGGCCAGCATCGAAGAGGTCGCGGCGGCATGGCCCGTTCCGGGACGAAGGCCCGCTACGAGAGAAGCTCCACTCGGCAGTGCGCCATCGCGGCCCGACCGAGTTTGGCGTCGGCGGTCACGAGCGTCAAGTCACGGCGTTCCGCGAGGGCGACATAGGCCGCGTCGTAGGCGCTGATGTTCGCCTTGATCTGCCACATCCGCGGCAGGAGATCGTCAACCGGCACCGTATCGACGCCCAGGCGACCGATCCGGTCGACCGCGCGGGATGCCAGTTGGTCGGTGATCTTCCCGCCGAGCACCAGCCCACGCATGACGGAGAAGACCTCGATCTTCCAGTGCTCGGGTGCCGCCCATTCAGGATCCCGGCCCAGCACAGCGCGGGCCTTGCGGCCACGATCGTCGGTGTACACGAGCATGCTCGCGACGGCCGAGGCATCAACGACGATCACGCGACATCCCGGGTTGAGTGTGCGGAGGATGCGTCGCCGCGAAGGCCACGCTCGGCACGAGCTTGCCCCAGAACCTCAGCCGCATCGGGGGCGCCCTGATCGGCACCGGCGCCGCTGTCGAGCTCCTGGCCGATCTCGGCGAGAAGCTGCCGGTTCCGGCAGAAGTCAGCCTGGCGGTTGAGGACAGAAAGTAGGTATGCCTGCAAAGACTGGCCGCGTTCGCGTGCCTGCTGGGCCAGGAGGTCCCGCACTTCCTCTGGCACGTCGCGGATCGTGAGCACCACTGCCATGACTGCATAATGCCTGCATTTTGACGCGAGGTCAAGGCTGTTGTCGACCCACGCCACGATGAAGAGCCTTCGACCCTTCTCTTCACGAGGCCCCGGCGTGGCCGGGGCCTCGATCCCCGCTCGGACCACTTCACGGCCCGGCAGTGGCCGATCGACTCCCTCCAGGGGCGCGATCGGCCACTGCCGCCGGGCACTCCGGTCGCAGGACGACGGCGTCCTCAGTGAAGGTGAACTAGCCGGCGTCGAGCGTGATCGACTTGAGTTTGGTGCCTTTCGGCACGTCGAAGACGACGTTCGCGGCCATTGAGTTGCCCGGGTTGATCTTGTCAAGGAATCCCTGCGCGTCGCTGTTGCCATAGATGCCAGCTTCTCCGTCGGCCTGGTTGCCGAGGCCGCGCAGCTCAGTCAGGGCTGCCCGGTCGGCACCGAGTTGGGACAGTTCGGTGTCGACCAGGTCGGTGAAGAATTGGGCGTCTGTTTGAGGCGCGGTTGGCGAGGATCAGCGGGTTGTCGACCGTAGAGCGGGTCCCGCTCGGCGCGTACTGCCGCCAGCGTTGACCGTCACCGCCGACCCTGCCCTGCCAGTAGGCGGGGCGTGACGTGCGGGCCGTTTTCCCTGGAACGCGCTCCGATAGGCGAGGGGCGTGGTGCCGTACGTCCGGCGGAAGTGAAGCCGGAGGTTGGCGGCGCTGCCCAGGCCGCTGCGTCGAGCGATCTCCTCGACGGTCAGGTCGCCGGTCTCCAGCAGGGTGCAGGCCATGCGCAGCCGGGCGGCGATCAGCCAGGCGCGCGGGCTGGTGCCCAATTCCTGGGCGAAGACGCGGCTGAGCGTCCGGGTCGACTGCATCGCCTGTCGGGCGAGATCGGCAACGGTGATGGGCTGGTGCAGATTCGCCAGCGCCCAGTCCGTGACGCTCGCCAGCCGCTCGCCTGCTGCCGCCGGGCTCGCCAGGCCGTACTGGGCCTGCCCACCGGCGCGGTGCAGCGGCGTGACCATGTGCCGGGCACGCTCGATCGCCGCCTGCTGCCCGTGGTCGAGGCCGAGCAGGTACAGGCACAGGTCGAGGCCGGCGGCGAGGCCGGCGCTGGTCAGCACGTTGCCCTCGTCGACGTAGAGGACCGCCGGATCGACCTGCACGGCGGGATGTTCGCGGGCGAGATCGGCGGCGTGCACCCAGTGGGTGGTGGCCCGACGCCCATCGAGCAAACCGGCCTGGGCCAGGGCGAATGCCCCGCTACAGATGGCGGCGATCCGGGCGCCGCGCTGGTGCGCGGCACGCAGGGCGGCGAGCGCCTCAGCCGGTGCCGGCCCGCGCTTGAATCCGGGGACGATGACGGTGTCGGCGGCTGCTACCGCGTCGAGGCCCGCCGCGACGGTGATCCCGAACCCGGGCGTGGTGGTCGACACCGGCCCAGCCCGGAGTGAACACAGTAGGACGTCGTACCTGCCGAGGCCCTCGTGACCGAAGACCTGCGTGGCAATTGCCGCATCGAAGGCTACGACTGGCGATAGAGCCAGAACCGCAACGCGATGGATGGCCGATTCCTCACGCATGGTGGCGAGCATGCCACTGGCACATCACCTTTGGGGCGGCGAGCCTGTGCAGGTGAGAGTAGAGATCGTCGTTTTCGACGGCTCTGACGAACTCGATGCCTTCGGCCCGTTCGAGGTCCTGTCCAGCGCTGGGTTCGACGTGGAACTCGTGGTCGGGCACCGGCCGGGCCCGGTACGCAGCATGCGCGGGGTCCAGCTTCAGGTTCCCGCTGTGCTGGGCCGCCCCGACGGGGTGATCGTGGTCGGCGGTGGCTGGTTGAACCGGGCCGAGCAGGGCTCCTGGGCGCAGGCGCAGGGCGGTGTGCTGCTCGAACGCCTGGCGGATGCGGCCGGTTCCGCATGCTGGATGGCTTCGGTGTGCACGGGCGGGATGCTGCTCGCTGCGGCAGGTCTGCTCACCGGTCGCAACGCCACGACGAACCGCAACGCGTACGAGGAACTGCGCGCATACGCCGTGAACGTGATCGAGGAGCGGGTGGTCGATGACGGCGATCGAGTCACTGCGGGCGCGTTGAGCGCCGGCCTGGATCTGGGCCTGTGGCTCACCGAACGGGAGTTCGGCGCGCAACGCGCCGCCGAGGTGGCCACCGCCATCGACTTCGCCCTGCGGGCCGCCGTGTGGAGAAACCCTCCGCCCGGCAGCGACGTGGCCACCTGCGTCCCATGGTTCAATCCTTGCGGCCGGTGGCGGCGACCATGACGCCGAGCCCGATCAGGGTGAGCCCACCGACCCGCCGGCCGTCGGACCGGAACTCAGCGCAGCGTGGCGATCGCGGCCACGAGGTCGGACTGGGACGGGACAGCTGCCACCTTGGCAGGCGCGGCGGCGGTGGGGCCGTTACAGGGCGGGGCGGATCAGGAAGGTGGCCGTCGAGGGTGCGGCCCCCTCGCCGATCGGGGAGACTCGCATCTGCTTGCCGGGATCACGGCTCAGGTAACGATCCGGGTAGTTGTGCGAGCGCAGCGAAGTGTGCGTGCCGCCGATGCCGGTGACCGGGCAGAACGTGGCGTCGGCGCGGAACAGGGCGCTGCCGTCGGCACGGTGCAGGAACACGCGGAATCCAGAGTGCCGTAGGTAGTGGCCGGGGAAGTTCACCGACTCGAAAGAGACGCAGCTACTTCCGGCGAGGCCGGAACGGACGACGAACGCAGCGTCGGCTTTCGTGCCGGCGCTGCTGGCGGCATTCACCGGTTCGACTCGTACCTCGAAGTTGGCGTGTCGTACCCGATGACCGGGCAGGCTGGCGACTTCGAGACCGATCCGGGTGCCGGGCACCAGCACCGATCCGGCTGGGCTGGCGGGTGCGGAAGACGGGTTTGCGGGGGCACTCGGGGCGGGTGGTGGAGCCTTGGTGGCCGGGTTCGCCGGCGTACCGCCGGGGGTGGCCGGGCCGGAGCCGGGGTTACCCGCGCCGCCGTCGGTGCGCGGGTTCAAGCCGGGCCGGACGACAGCGTCGGTGCTCGGGCTCGGCAGCGCGGCCCCGACGCCTCGAAGGTCGGATCCGGGGCCGTTCACGCCGGGCAGCCGGTCATCGTTGGCCGGGTTGTCCTCGGCAGGGTCGGGATGGAGCACCTCGGCAACGAACTCGCCACGGATCGACTCCTGTGGGTTTCCGTCGCGGAGCGCCATCACCCCGACGAGTGCGGTGACGACGACGAGGGCGACGCCGCCGAGCACGTGCACACGCCGTGGCGCGGCCCGGCCGATGACCTGACCCGCCTCGGCGGACGCATCCGGGCGCCGGGCGGCCGACGGCGCGACGCTGGTGACCGGTGGCGCGGCGCTGGTGACCGGCGGCGAGGCAATTGTCCGTTGTGGCGACTCGGTGGGCCGGTGCTGCTGCGTACCGGCGTCCGGACCACCAGATGCTGGCGGGGTGAGATTCGAACCGGGCCGGTCCGTCCCAGGAAGCCAGCCACCTATCCGCAGGTGCGACTGGCCGTTGCCGTGCTGGGACATGGTGCTCTCCTGCAGGTTCAGCGCACGCGTTCGACCCTGACATGATCAAAGGGCTGCGGCCGCCACACTCTCACCTTTGCCAGCCTGATGCCAGTAGCACGCACCTGATGCCTCGTCTTTGATCGTCGAACAGGCGTGATTTCACAGAGAAATAAATATTTCAGGGTGAAATCACGCCCCGGCGATAAGCACGTCCTCGCCAACGATGTGCCCGACCAACGTCCCATGACGGGGCACTAGCTAGGGGCGGGGGCGGGAGTGGGGAAGGCGAGGACTTGGCCGGTGGGCGAGGACGGCTCCGGAGCGCCCCAGTGTTGGGCCAGGACGAAGAGGCGCGAATCGGGGGCGGGGCTGAGCGCGCAGGCGAAGGCGCCGCGATCGAGGTGGACGGTGGCCAGCACCTCGCCGCCCTCGCGTACCCGGACGCAACGCTGGTTGCCCACTTCGGCGTACCAGAGGGCACCTTCCGCGTCGAGGCAGATGCCGTCGGGATGGTCGCCTGGCGTGTCCGCCCATACCCGCCGGCCAGTCAGGACACCGTCGGCGCCGACGTCGTACGCGGTGAGCCGGTTCGCGTACGACTCGGCGACGATCAGGGTGCTGCCGTCGGAACTGATCGCCATGCCGTTGGGGAAGGCGAGGTCGTCGGCCACCTGTGCGACGGTGCCGTCCGGGGTGACCCGCACGATCAGGCCGGGGGTGAACTCGCCGCCGGGAAAGTCGAAGTTGATGGTGTTGACGTAGGCGTTGCCGTGCGCGTCGACCACGATGTCGTTCCACGGCTTGTCGGCGACCGCGCCGAGGTCGGCGTACGCCACAAGCGAGCCGTCCGGCTCGCGGCGCAGCAGCCGACGCCGGGCCGAGTCGACCACGAGCAGCCGCCCGTCCGGCAGGAAGTCGATGCACATCGGGAAGGACTCGACGGTGGCCTCCACCTGGTGGCTGCCGTCGGCGGCGAGCGAGATCACCTGATGCGCGCCCCAGTCGGAGAACCAGAGCCGCCCGTCGTGCCAACGCGGCGACTCGCCGAACACGATGCCTTCCATCAGGATTTCCGGTCCGCTCATGACCTGCCCCTCCGCCAGCCAGCACCCGTACCGACATCATCATCGACACGGGTCTGACATCCGCCGGGGTTCGGCTCCCCGCCACGCGGGGACCGAACCCCGGACGCGGGTCATTCGGCGCGCAGGTGGTCCAGGTCGTGGACACCGGGGCTGACCCAGATCAGGATCGCACGTACGTCGGCCAGGGCCGCCGCGTCGCAGGACATCTGGGTGCCCAGCTCGATCTCCACGGTGGCGGTGCGGCCCTGGCTGACCCAGCCGAACTCCGACTGGCACCAGGCCCAGCCGGCGCCGGTCTGCACCGCGATCGAGGCGCCGGTGCCGGCCGACGGCGAGGTACGCAGGTCGTAGCGGAGCACGCTCTTGGCGGACAGGTCCACCGGCTCGGGCAGGGTCACCCCGAACCAGCCGCCGCCGGTGGCGGTGACTCGCAGGCCGTACGCGCCGTCGGTGGCGAAGTCGTCCGTCCGGGCCAGGGTGCCCGCGTCGGTCTGCCAGTCGCCCGGTGCCCAGCCTTCCAGGCCGGTCTCCCAGGAGGCGAGCTGGATCGGGTCGCCGGGCACGGGCTTGACGGTGACGGTCAGCTCGGCGGCGTTGGAGAGCCGACCCGCGGTGTCGCGGACGGTGTAGGAGGCGACGGCCCGGCCCTGGAAGCCGTCCGCCGGGGTGAACACGACCAGCCCGCCGACGCCCAGCGCGAACCGGCCGCCGGTGACGGTGAGCGAGCGCTGCTGTCCGCGTACCGTCGGATCGAGGTCGATGGTGGACGGCCGGACCTTCCCGGCGTACGCGATGTCGTTGCTTGTCGGGGTGAGGGTGACCGGCGTGCCGGCCGTGGTGACCGCGGTGTCGTGGTCGGCGACCGGCGGGCGCGGCCGGAAGCCGCGGCGGATGGTCTCCCCCGCGTTGGCCAGGGTGGTGCAGACCGGGCTCGGGCAGTAGACGGTGTAGCCGTCGTAATCCGGGTAGAGCGTGCCGTCGTCCTGGCCGCCGGAAAGGATCCAGTAGAGGAAGCCGGTGCCGCCGGTGCGGATGAAGGTGTCGGTCCAGCGTTGGTAGACCGGGTTGCGGGTGGTCTTGTCGTGCCAGCCGAACTCGCCGAGCAGGGCCGGCTTGCCGATCCGCTTCGCCTCCCGGTTGTGCCGCTCGATCCAGCGCACGCTCCAGTCGGCGTCGGTGCCCCAGTGGTCCGGGTACAGGTGGTAGCCGAGCACGTCCACGGCGGGCAGCCGGCTCAGCGCGATCGAGTCGACGCCCTCGCCGCAGTTGACGGTCCAGTGCCCGGCGTCCGGGCCGTCGCAGAAGAAGCCCTCGTCGCCGACGCCGACCAGGTGCCGGCGGTCGACGGACTTGAGGTGCCGGCTCATCTCGTCGGCCCACCGGGTGACGGTGTGGGTGGAGCACCGCGGCGACTGCGGGTAGACCCCGGAGCCCTTGCAGCGCGGCTCGTTGGCCAACTCCCAGGCCATGATGGTGGGATCGTCCTTGTACGCCACCCCGGTCAGCGTGTTGACCCGGTTCAGCAGGTGCGTCACCCAGTCGCGGTACCAGCCGCGGATCACCGGGTCGGTGTAGAAGTCGTCGTGGTGCTCGGCGCCGCGCCAGCGGACGTACTGGTCCATGCCGCCGAAGTCGCGCCAGTTGTTGGTCAGCGGGATGATCACGCGGATGCCGGCCCGGCGGGCGGCGTACAGCACGTGGTCGAGGCGCTGGAGGCCGTCGGGTCCGTCGTTGAACGCGGGCTTCTCGCCGTCCCAGTGCTGGAACCACACCCCGTCGGCGGGGCCGTGCACCGAGTCGGTGCCGCCCGAGGTGCCGATGTCGAGGAAGCCCCAGTGTCGCAGCACGGTGAAGCCGGCCGCCTTCGCGTCGGCGAAGACGTCGTCGACCATCAGCCGGGACTTGTACATCAGGTATTGACTTCCTCTGCCATCTGAAGGGGACAGATTCCCGGCGGTGTTCATGCCGCACACCGGGTGGTTGACGCTTCACAGCCAGACCCGATGGCCTCGGCTCCACGTCCGTGCACGGCAAGCCCTGCCGCGTTCACAATGTTCAGGGCGGCGTTGCTGTCGGCGTGACCGACCCACCGGCATGACGTGCACGCGAACACGACACCCTTGCGGGACGCCGGATCACGATGCCCGCACGCGGAGCACGTCTGGGACGTGCCCGCTGCAGGGACTTTCAACAACTGTCCGCCTCGTTCGGTCAGCTTGTACGCCAACAGCTCGATGGTTCGGCTGTGCGCCTCGTTGCGCATCGACCGGTTCAAGCCGGCCTTCTGACGCACCCTCGCGCCGGGCTGCTCGACGGTGCCTTTGGCGCTGCGGGTCATGTTGCGGATCCGCAGATCCTCCACCACCACAATCCCGTACCGCTGCGCGAGCAAGGTGGTGGTTTTATGCTGCCAGTCACCCCGGCGGCGCTTGACTTTCGCGCGCACCTTGGCGATCTGGTCATAGGTTCGACGTAGCCGGTTCGATGTCGGCTCGCCGCGTTCGCGTGCTCGCTTCTG
>NZ_BMNB01000009.1 GCF_014646235.1 Micromonospora sonchi
CCCGCGTTGATCATGAGGTTAGCGGCAGTTCAGGAGATCGACATCGCCGCTAACCTCATGATCAACGCGCTTCAGGGCGGGTGTGAGGTGGGGGGTGTGGGGGGTGGGTTAGAGGGTTTGGGCGACGTTTAGCCAGCGGGAGAGGGTGCGGGCGGCGGCGCCGGAGTCGATCGACTCGGCGGCGCGGTCGAGGCCGGCCCGCAGGGCGGTGGTCAGGTCGCCGTCCAGTGGGCCCTGGGTGGCCAGGGCAGCGGCGGCGTTGACCAGCACGGCGTCGCGTACCGGGCCGGGCTCGCCGGCGAGCAGGCGCCGGGCCACGTCGGCGTTGTACGCGGCGTCACCGCCCCGCAGGTCGTCGAGGGTGGACCGGGGTACCCCGAGGTCGACCGCGTCCACCACGGTCTCCCGGACGGTGCCGCCCGCGGCGATCCAGAACCGGGTCGGGGCCGCGGTGGTGAACTCGTCCAGCCCGTCCTCGCCGCGCATCACCAGCACCGAGTCGCCCCGAGCGGCGAAGACGGCGGCCATCACCGGCGCCATCGTCGCGTCGAAGCAGCCCACCGCGCCGGCCGGCGGGCGGGCCGGGTTGGTCAGTGGGCCGAGGAAGTTGAACGCCGTCGGCACGCCCAGCTCCCGGCGGACCGGGCCGGCGTGCCGCATTCCGGGGTGGA
The DNA here is from genome assembly GCF_014646235.1 of Micromonospora sonchi. GTDB lineage: Bacteria > Actinomycetota > Actinomycetes > Mycobacteriales > Micromonosporaceae > Micromonospora > Micromonospora sonchi. The sequence continues at coordinate 672 of NZ_BMNB01000009.1, forward strand.
ACCGGGCCGCGAAGCAGAAGCCGATGCCGGCCTCGGCCACGCACCGGGCCACCTGGTCGGGCTCGAGGTCCAGCGGTACGCCGAGGAATTCCAGCAGGTCGGCGGTGCCGCAGGAGGAGGAGGCCGCCCGGTTGCCGTGCTTGACCACGCGCACCCCGGTGCCGGCGACGACCAGCGCGGTCATGGTGGAGATGTTGACCGTGTGGGCGAGGTCTCCGCCGGTGCCGACCACGTCCAGCGAGCTCGCGCGTACCTCCTCGGGCAGCGTCACCGGGACGGCCCGGCTGAGCATCGCCTCGACCAGCCCGCTCAGCTCGGCCGGGGTCTCGCCCTTGGCGCGCAGCGCCATCGCGAAGCCGGCGATGCGGGCCGGGGTCGCCGAGCCGGAGATGATCTCGCCCATGGCCCAGGCGGTGTCGGCGGTGGAGAGTTCCTCCCCGCGCAGCAGCGCGGTGAGCAGGTGCGGCCAGGTCCGTTCGCCCATGGCGGGCCTCCCGAGCGGAAGAGTACGGGTGGGACGGGACCGGCGCCGGCTCGCCCGGCGCCGTGGCGGTGCCGGAGTGGGACGTCAGGCGGGTGCGTCCGTCCGCAGCAGCTCGGCCACCGTGGCGGCGGTGGTCACCGGGTCGAGCGGATGCACCAGGGTGGCGTCGACCTCGGCGTAGGCGGCGAGCCATCGGTCGGCGGCGCGGGCGATCACCACGCAGGTCAGGGGCGGCTCGTCGAAGTCGTCCTTGATCTGGCGGGCGATGCCGATGCCGCCGCCGGGGCTGGCCTCACCGTCGAGCAGCAGCAGGTCGATCTCGTAGTCGTCGACCAGCCGGACGCACTCGTCGTAGCCGGACGCCTCGACGAACTCCAGGCGCAGGTCGGGCGCCGGCCGGGTGCCGACGGCGAGCCGCATCCGGTCCCGTACCTGCGGGTCGTCGCTGTAGAGCAGGACGGTGCACAGACGATCGCTCATGCCGACAACTCCGCTTCGCTTCCCTGCCGTTCGGGCCGGCCACCGCGGCGAGCCGGGGGCCCGTCCGCGGTTGGCTTCGAGACGGCTATCACCTCGTAGCTGCGCCGCCGATCGTACCGGTCGGCGTGGTTCGGGTGACACGCCGCCCCGTGCCCGCCGGGGCGCAGCTCAGGCGGGCGACTCCGTGGCGCGTTCGCGGGCCTCCTGGCGGTCCAGCTCGCGGTCGATCCGGCGGGCCTCCCGTTCGGCCTGGCGCATCCACTGCACCACCAGCACGGCGAGCATCGTCACGCTGACGAACTCGCCGCCGGCCCAGAGGATGCCGCCGGCGAGCACCTGGTCCTCCCGGGGGTCGGCCCAGCTCAGCCCGAGCGACGGGTACCAGTCGCCGCCGAAGAGGGTGCTGCTCTGCATGATGGTGAGCCCGAGCACGGTGTGGAAGGGCACCGACAGCAGCATCAGCAGTGCCCGGCCGGGGTAGGGCCAGCGGCCGGGCAGCGGGTCCAGGCCCAGCAGCGGCCAGAAGAACACGCAGCCGGTCAGGATGAAGTGGGCGTGCACCAGCTCGTGCGCCCAGACGTGCTCCAGGGTGTGGCGGTACAGGTCGGTGAAGTAGAGCGCGAACGGGTTGACCACGAAGATGGCGAACGCCACCAGCGGGAAGGTGTAGACCCGCGCGACCCGGCTGTGCACCACCGCGAGCAGGCGCTTGCGCGGGCCGACCGGCAGGGTACGCAGGGCCAGCGTCACCGGCGCGCCCAGCGCCAGGAAGATCGGCGAGATCATGGACAGCACCATGTGCTGCACCATGTGCACCGACAGCAGGGTGGTGTCGTAGGTGCCCACCCCGGTGACCGTGACCGCGGCGATGCCGCCCAGGCCGGGCCCGAGGAAGAAGATCATCCGGGCGACCGGCCAGCGGTCGCCGCGGACCCGCAGCCGATGCACCCCGTAGAGGTAGAGGCCGGCGGCGAGCACCAGGCTGACGGCGAGCCAGCTGTCCAGCCGGGCCTCGGTGACCACGGTGGTGATCGTGAACGGCGGCAGGGTGTCCCCGGCCGCGAGCGGCACCCCGCCGGCGGGTGGAATTGTGCCGGTAACGCCCCCGATGGGCGGCAGCGCGGCCGTGGTGGCCAGGGACATCGGATCGACGTGCAGCACGCCAATCAGCCTAGGTCAGGCGAACCGGACGGTACCGATCGGGCCATCTGTGCCCCCGGTTTGGGCCCCCGCTGATCGCCGGCCGTGGTCAGGGGCAATAATGACCGCGTGACTGCGGCCCCAGCCATTGACAAGAGCCGGATCCACTCTCTGACGCGTCCCAACATGGTCAGCGTCGGAACGATCGTGTGGCTCTCCAGTGAACTCATGTTCTTCGCGGCGCTGTTCGCGATGTACTTCTCGATCCGCGCTGCGGCACCCGAGCAGTGGGCGGAGCACACCCAGATCCTGAACGTCCCGTACGCGACGACGTTCACCACGATCCTGGTGCTCTCCTCCGTGACGTGCCAGATCGGCGTGTTCGCGGCCGAGCGGGGTGACGTGCACGCGCTGCGGCGCTGGTTCGCGATCACCTTCGTGATGGGCCTGATCTTCCTGCTCGGCCAGCTCAACGAGTACAAGGAGTTGGTGCACGAGGGCATCAAGATCAACGGAGACGGCTACGGGTCGATGTTCTACCTGACCACCGGCTTCCACGGCCTGCACGTGGCCGGCGGTCTGGTCGCCTTCATCATCTTCATGATCCGCACCACCATGGGCCGGTTCACCCCGGCGCAGGCCACCGCGGCGATCGTGGTGTCGTACTACTGGCACTTCGTGGACGTCGTGTGGGTCGGGCTCTACGCCATGATCTACTGGCTTCAGTGATCTTGGCGCGTCTCGTGCCGCGCCGCCGCACCACCCCCTGAGACAAGGTCCAACCGGTTAAGGACACAGGTCATGACTTCTGACAACGACCGCCGACGCGGTCTGCTCGCGCGGCTGCGCGGGCGGCCCGTGGCGCGCAGCAGGGGCCGCCGCCGGCTGGGTGCCGCGGTCCGGCTGGTCGCCGCGCTGATGCTGGCCGGCGGTGCCTACACCGTCCTCGCCCCCGGCGCGTCGGCACAGGAGAACCCGCCGCTGAGCTCCGCCGCCGCCGACGGCAAGGCGCTGTTCGACGTGAGCTGCGTGAGCTGCCACGGCCGCAACGCGCAGGGGATCGAGGGGCGCGGGCCGAGCCTCATCGGTGTCGGCGCGGCCTCGGTCGAGTTCCAGGTCGGCACGGGCCGGATGCCGATGGCCCGGCAGGAGGCCCAGGCGGCCCGCAAGCCCGTGGTGTTCAAGCCGGACCAGATCGACCAGCTGGCCGCGTACGTCCAGGAGCTGGGCGGCGGCCCGGTCGTGCCGGCGGGCGACAACCTGCAGGCCGGCGGCAACATCGCGATCGGCGGCGAGCTGTACCGGATCAACTGCTCGCAGTGCCACGCGTTCAGCGGCGGCGGCGGCGCCCTCTCCTCGGGCAAGTACGCGCCGAGCCTGGCGCCGGCCACCGACCGGCAGATCTACGCGGCGATGCTGAGCGGCCCGCAGAACATGCCGGTCTTCGGCGACAACCAGATCACGCCGGAGCAGAAGGCGGACATCATCGCCTACATCCAGCAGACCCTGAAGGAACAGGGCGACCCGGGCGGGTTCAACCTGGGCCGGTACGGGCCCTCCACCGAGGGGGTGGCGATCTTCCTGGTCGGCATCGTCGCGCTCGTCTTCGCCAGCCTGTGGATTGCGGGTAAGTCGTGACCGGGGGGAGCATGAGCATGCACACCGGGCAGCCGACCCGGCCGGGCCAGGAACCGATCGACGTCAACGATCCGGGGCTGAGCCGCTTCGACATCGTCCGGGAGGGTGCCCGCCGGGACGACATCGAAATCGTGCACTACGAGGAGCAGGTCGTCCCGGGCAGCCGGGCCGAGCGCCGGCTGGTCCGTACGGTGGCGGGGTTCTTCCTGATCACCGGCCTGGCGGCGACCGCGTTCCTGGCGATCTACATCTGGTGGCCGTGGGAGTACCAGCCGGGCCGCGGCGGTGACAAGATGTTCACCCCGCTGCTCGGGGCGACCCTCGGCATCGCGCTGCTGGGCGTCGGCTTCGGCATCCTGACCTGGGGCAAGAAGCTGCTGCCCAAGGAGGTCTCGATCCAGGACCGGCACGAGGGCGCGGTGCCCGCCGAGGATCGGGTCATCACCAGCCAGACCATGCTCTACATGGCCGACGAGTTGGGCGTGCGGCGCCGGCCGCTGCTCGGCATGTCGCTGCTGGCCGGTCTGGTGCCGGTCGGCGCGGTGGCCGCGGCGCCGCTGGTGGGTGGGCTCATCTCCGACCCGCACAAGAACAACCAGATGATGACCACCGGGTTCGCCCCGCAGGACGGCCGGAAGATCCGGCTGGTCCGCGAGGACGGGCGGCCGATCCGCCCGGCGGACATCAGCGCGGGCGGCCAGATCACCGTCTTCCCCGGCATCGAGCACGGCGTGAGCAACCGGCACGCCGACTCGCCGACCCTGCTGATCCACCTGCGGGACGCCGACGCCGAGGAGTCGCGCCGCAACAACGAGCGCCAGGGGCACGGCGGCTACATGTGGGGCAACTTCGCCGCCTACTCGAAGGTCTGCACCCACGCCGGCTGCCCGGCGAGCCTGTACGAGCAGCAGACCAACCGGCTGCTCTGCCCGTGCCACCAGTCACAGTTCCTGATCACCGACAACGCCAAGCCCATCTTCGGCCCGGCCAGCCGGCGGTTGCCGCAGCTGCCGATCGAGGTGGACGCCGAGGGCTACTTCGTGGCGAAGTCCGACTACACCGAAGCAGTCGGGCCCGACTTCTGGGAGCGGCCGTGAAGCGGCGAAAGTTTGACATGGCAGCGGTGCCGGGCAACACCGCTCGGGCGGTCGACGACCGCTTCCAGGTAGCCACCCCGCTGCGTCGGCTGCTGAACAAGGTCTTCCCCGACCACTGGTCGTTCCTGCTCGGCGAGATCGCGCTCTTCTCGTTCATCGTCCTGCTGCTGACCGGTGTCTTCCTGACCTTCTTCTTCGAGCCGACGATGACCGAGGTCATCTACAACGGCAGCTACGCCCCGCTGCGGGGCACGCCGATGTCGGCCGCGTACGCCTCGACCCTGGACATCTCGTTCGACGTCCGGGGCGGTCTGATCATGCGGCAGATGCACCACTGGGCCGCGCTGCTGTTCATGGCCGCGATCGTGGTGCACATGCTGCGGGTCTTCTTCACCGGCGCGTTCCGCAAGCCGCGGGAGACCAACTGGATCATCGGTTCGCTGCTGTTCTGGGTCGGCTTCCTGGCCGGCTTCACCGGCTACTCGCTGCCGGACGACGGCCTCTCCGGCACCGGCCTGCGGATCGCCTCGGCGATCATCCTCTCCATCCCGGTGATCGGTACCTGGGTGAGCGCGGCGGTCTTCAACGGTGAGTTCCCCGGCACGATCATCATCAGCCGGTTCTACATCGCGCACGTGCTGCTCGTCCCGGGTCTGCTGGTGGCGCTGATCTCCGCCCACCTGGGCCTGGTCTTCAAGCAGAAGCACACCCAGTGGCCGGGGCCGGGCCGGACCAACGCCAACGTGGTCGGCGAGCGGATGTTCCCGCGCTACGCGATCAAGCAGGGCGGCTTCTTCATGGTCGTCTTCGGCGTGATCGCACTGCTGGGCGGTCTGTTCCAGATCAACCCGCTCTGGCTGTTCGGCCCGTACGAGGCGTGGGTGGTCTCCGCCGCCAGCCAGCCCGACTGGTACGTCATGTTCCTGGACGGTTCGACCCGGTTGATGCCGGATTGGGAGATCCACCTCCCGATCGGCGACGGATATGTGATTCCGCCGCTGTTCTGGCCGACCGTGGTGCTACCCGGCATCCTCGTCGGGCTCTCCCTGTTCTATCCGTTCCTCGAGGCCCGCTACCTCAAGGACTACCGGAGCCACAACCTGCTCCAGCGTCCCCGCGACGTGCCGTTCCGCACCGGCCTGGGCGCCATGGCCGTCACGTTCTACGTGATCCTGACCCTCACCGGCGCGAACGACGTCATCGCCGACAAGTTCCACATCAGCCTGAACGCGATGACCTGGGCCGGCCGGATCGGGCTGCTGCTCCTGCCGCCGCTGGCGTACTACGTCACCTACCGGATCTGCCTCGGTCTGCAACAGCACGACCGGGAGGTGCTGGCCCACGGCGTGGAGACCGGCATCATCCGGCGCATGCCGGACGGCCGGTTCGTCGAGGTGCACCAGCCGCTCACCACGCCCGACGAGCACGGGCACGCCGAGCTGCCGTACGTCGGTTGGGTGGTGCCGAAGAAGATGAACCGGCTCGGGGCGCTCGGCCCGGCCGTCCGGGGCTTCTTCTTCCCGATCGAGAAGCCGGCCGAGGCGCCGGTCTCGCCGGGGCACCCGCCGGTCGAGCCGCGACCGGAGCGGGAGGAAGTCGGCAGCGGGGAGACCCGCCGCTGAGGTGACGCACAGCGTGACGTGGCGCCCGCCGGATCACTCCGGCGGGCCCCACGCCCGTTTCCGCCCTCCGGACCCTCGGCGGAGCTTCCCGCCCGTCACCGGATCGCAGGAATAACCCCGGCCAGCCGGGTATCCGTGCGGTCCAACGTCTCAACGGGGAGGAAGCATGTTGGGTATCAAACGCCTCGGCCTGCTGGCCGCGCTGGTGCTGGTGGGTATCGCACCCGCCGCCGCGGCGCAGGCGGCGGCGCAACCGTCGGAGCAGGACACGCAGTACCTGAAGGCGATCCACCAGGTCAACCTGTACGAGGTCCAGGCCGGCGAAATGGCCCAGAAGAAGGCCCAGAACCAGCAGGTCAAGGACCTGGCGCAGATGATCGTCACCGACCACCAGGAGCTGGACAAGTCGGTGAAGGACCTGGCCGGGAAGCTGAAGGTCCAGCTGCCGAACGAGCCCACTGCTGATCAGCGGACGGCTCTCGACCAGCTGAACAAGGCCAGCGGTGAGGAGTTCGACCGGCTCTGGGTGACCCAGGGTCTGGCCGGCCACCTGCAGGCCATCCAGGCCACCCAGACGGAGATCTCGCAGGGCTCCGAGACGCAGGTGATCCAGCTGGCGCAGACCGCGCTGCCGGTCCTGCAGGCGCACTACGACGCCCTGGTGCAGTTGGCCGAGCAGCTCGGCATCCCGGTCCCGGAGGCCAGCGCGAGCGGCTCGCCCAGCCCGGGTGGCACCGCGCCGGGCACCGAGCAACCGGCCCCGGGTGGCACCGCCACCGAGCAGGCCCCGGCTCCGGGTGGCACCGTCACCGAGACCCCGGCGCCGCAGCAGAGCTGACCCGACGGTACGAGTCGAGCCGGTCCACCCTCGTCCGGGGGTGGACCGGCTCGCCAGGGGATCAGTCGGTGCTGCCGAGGCCGATGGCGAAGGCCTCTTCCAGGTCGTGGCGGGAGTACGCGCGGAAGGCGATGTGCGACTCGGTGTTGAGCACGCCGGGAACCTTGGAGATGCTGCCCGCGATCACCTGGGCGATCTCGTCGAACTCGCGGACCCGGACCATGGCGATCAGGTCGACGTGCCCGGCAACCGAGTAGACCTCGCTGACCCCGGGCAGGTCGGCGAGGGCCGTGGCCACCTCCGGAATCGAATCGGTGGCGCAGTCGATCAGCACGATCGCGGTGATCACGGGAAGGCTCTCCGTTCGTTGGCGTCGTCGCTCATGCTAAGGCCTGCGTACCCTGGCCGCTCACGTTGCGCCGGCTCGGCCTGCCGGGACGGTGAGGTCGGCGCCGACCCGGATCACGTCGTGCAGGCGCTCGTCGCGGCCGACCGTGGCGCCGGGCCAGACGACGCAACGGGTCACCGTGCCGCGTACCGTGGCGCCGGCACCGACCACCGACCGCTGGCAGTGACCGGTGACCGTGGCGTCCGCGTCGACGAGACAGCCCTCGCCGGCGGCGTGCAGGTTAGCGGCGAGGTAGTCGGCCGGGGTGCCGGTGTCGTAGAAGGTGCCCCGGTAGGGCACGACGGTCAGCCGGCCGGCGGCCTCGGCCGGGCGCCACACCGCGCGTACCAGGTCACCGAAGGTCGCGGGCAGGTCCCGGACGAACCGCCAGGGCAGCAGCGAGAAGCCGGTGAAGAGATGCCCGTCGAACGTGCCGGGGGCGGCCGGGTCGGGCGCGGGCCGACCCAGCAGGCGTACGCTCTCGCCGTCCCAGTCGGCCAGCAGCGCGGCGATGTCGGGCCCGGGCGGCGCCGCCGGGTCGGCGAGGTACGCGTCGGCGTTGCCGACCAGCACCCCCCGGCCGGCGATCCAGTCCCGCAGCCTGCCCACGCCACCGGCGGTGCCGAGCGGGGTGCCCGGTTCCACCGAGAGGTGGGCGCGCGCCCCGACCCGCTCGACGATCTGGTCGCCGAGGTAGCAGGCGTTGACGGCGACCGCCTCCGGTCCGCTCAGCCCGAGCCCGGCGAGCCGGGCCAGCGCCCGGTCCAGCAGCGGCACGTTGCCCACCGGGCAGAGCGCCTTGGGCAGCCGCTCGGTCAGCGGGCGCAGCCGGGTGCCCTCCCCGGCGGCGAGCACCACCGCGCAGATCCCGGCGGCCGGGGTCGACGGCCACCGGCCCACGGCGTCGGCAGACCCGGTCACGGCAGGGTGTCCGGCAGCGGGGGCGGGAACTGCCCGGCCAGCGGACCGATGTCGTAGTAGGCGAGCAGGCGTGCGGTGGACCAGCTCAGCTTCGGCAGGTCGTCCAGCGGGTGCCAGGCCGCCTCGAAGACCTCCGCCCCGTCGACCGTGAGCTCGGTGCCCGATGCCGGGACCTCGGCGGTGAACACCACGTCCACCCACCCCTTGGCGTGCACGATCGCGTTGGGCGTCGCCGGGTTCAGCCGGGTCGGAGACAGCCGTACGCCCGTCTCCTCGTGCAACTCCCGGGCCGCGCCCACCGCCGGGTTCTCGCCGCGTTGCAGCAGCCCGGCGGGGAGCGTCCAGCCGCGGCCGGGCGGTTGGCGCAGTAGCAGCAGTCGGCCCGCTCCGTCGGCCTCGCTGTCGCGGAGCAGGGTGACGGCGCCGACGATGTACTTCGGCACGGCCAGTCGCACCAGCCGACGCCGCACCGGCAACGGCAACCGGTAGAAGACCTGGTACGCGACGGCGCGGCCGGTGCGGCGCGAGCGGAGGATCATGGGTCAAGGCTAGTGGTCGTGCACACCGGTCGCGGCCGGGGACCATAGTGAACCCTCCTCAACCTCCCTGCACGGTCCGACGGACCGCAGGGCCGGACGTGGCGCGTGAGCGCCGCGTGGTCCAGGTCGAAAAGGGTTCAGTGGATCACTGACGGTGGTCGACCAGGTCGATGAGTTGGCGTACCACGGCGTCCGGCTCGATCGCCCGGTCGAAGACCGCGACCAGCAGGGTCTCCAGGTCGGGATAGCCGAGTTCCTCCGACAGCCGTAGCAGCGGCAGGTCGCTGGCCAGCCCGCGGTTGTGCTGGCGCAGCGCCAGCCCGATGGTGGCCCGGCCGAGCCGGACCTTGTCGCTGATCGAGATGCCCGGTTCACTGTGTTCGGCGAACCACCGGTTGATCTGCATCTGCGCGTGCGGCGACTTGACGAAGCCCAGCCATTCCCGGCGTGGGCCGCGCGGGGCGACCTCGGCGTCGAGGCTGCTCTCCTCGTCGGTCTCGGTGAAGATCTCCACCACGTCGCCCTCGTCCAGTTCGGAGGAGAGCGGGACCAGTCGGCCGTTGATCCGGGCGGCGAGACACCGGTCGCCGCGGTCGGTGCCCAGCTCGTACGCCAGGTCGACGGGCGTGGCCCCGGCCGGCAGGACGATCTGCCGTCCCTCGGCGACCACCTGGATCTGCGCCTCGGCCAGATCGCAGCGCAGTGACTGGAGGAACTGCGCCGGATCGGCGGCGTCCTGTTCCCAGTCCAGCACCCGCCGCAGCCAGTCGAGCTGCTCGGCGCGGGCCGCAGCCCCATTCGAGCGTGGGAAGCGGAAATCGGCGGCCACACCGTACTCGGCCGAGCGGTGCATCTCCGCGGTGCGGATCAGCACCTCCACCGTCCGGTTCTTCGGGCCGCAGACGCTGGTGTGCAGGGAGCGGTAGAGGTTGTTCTTCGGCGAGGCGATGAAGTCCTTGAACCGGCCGGGGACCGGCCGCCAGAGACAGTGGACCGCGCCGAGCGCCGCGTAGCAGTCGGTGGCCGGCCCGTCCACCACCACCATGATCCGGGGCAGGTCGTACGGGACGGTGTGCCCACCGGCCACGGTGTCTTTCCAGATCGAGTAGAGATGCCGGGGGCGGGGGGCCACCTCGGCATCGACCCGGCTGCGGCGCAGCGCCACCTTGGTCTGCGCCACCACGTCGGCAAGGTAGGCGTCCCAGCCGGGGCGGTCGTGCACGTGGCGCGCGATGCGGGAGTGCTCCTCCGGCTCCAGGTGCAGCAGCACCACGTCGTCCAGTTCCCGCTTGAGGTTCTGGATGCCCAGCCGGTCGCAGAGTGGTACCAGCACCTCCTGGGTCTTGCGGGCGATCCGCTCCCGGGAGGCAGCCGAGCGTACGCCGAGGGTGCGCATGTTGTGCAGCCGGTCGGCCAACTTGATGATCAGCACGCGGACGTCCTTGCCGGCCGCGATGATCATCTTGCGGATGGTCTCCGCCTCGGCGGCCTTGCCGTAGAACGCCTTGTCGAACTTGGTCACCCCGTCGACCAGGTGGGCCACCTCGTGGCCGAAGTCCTCGGCCAGGGCCTGCAGCGTGTAGCGGGTGTCCTCCACCGTGTCGTGCAGCAGCGCGGCGACCAGGGTCGTGGTGTCCATGCCCAGCTCGGCGCAGATCTGGGCGACCGCCAGCGGGTGCGTGATGTACGGCTCACCGCTCTTGCGGAACTGGCCCCGGTGCATGTTCTCCGCGATCGTGTACGCCCGGCGCAGCACCGCGGGATCGGTCCCCGCGTGGATGGCGCGGTGCGCGCGAACCAACTGACCGACCGGTTCGTTGTCGGCTGCGGGCCAGCTCAGCAGCGAGCGGAGCCGGCGGGTCAGCGGCAGCTCGCCCGGCTGTGCCGGGAGGGCGCCCCCCAGGGCGCCGCCGCGTCCGGCGTCGACGTCCACCCGGGACACCCCCTCACCCCCGCCCCATGATCACCGAAAACCCGGCAACCGGGAGCAGACCCTCGAAACGGGCAGGACTGCACTTCCTTAACAGACTAAGTGAGCGGAGGTAGTCCGATCGGACAGTTGCTCATGAGCGTTCGGACCAGAGTTGGTGAGACCCGGCGCTCTCGGCCTTGATCAGCAGGTCCCGGAACCGGGCTGCGCCGGCTACCGGGGTGGCCCAGCCGCCGGACATCTCGACCAACCTGGTTTCCGGCCGTTCCAACCAGGACAGGACCCGTTCCGACTCCTCGGCACTGGCCGCCGGGATCGGGCCATGGCCGGGCAGCACCGTCTCGGCGGTGGCCCGGATGACGGCCAGCGTGGGCCGGGGGTGGACCCCGGGCGGAGAGACCCCCGGCCAGCCGGCCGTACCGCACCAGCGTCAACTCCCAGCCACCGCCGGCGGCCGGCCGGGCGGCGGCCAGCTCGGCGATCCCGGTCAGCGCGGCCAGCCGCTGCATGCGTACGGCCGCCCGCAGCACCGCGGTCAGCCGGGACCGGAGCACGGCGGCCTCCTCGTACCGCTGATCGACCGCCAACGCTTCGATCCGGGCGAGCAGGGCGTCCACCACCGGACGGGGGTCGCCGGTGGTGGCGGTGGCGAACGGGGTCACCGCGCGGTCGGCGTACTCCCCGGGGGTGATCCGGTGCTTGCACGGTGCCGGGCAGCGACCCAGCTCGGCCAGCGCGCAGGCCGGCGTGACGGTGCGCAGCGACAGCCGGTGGGTGCACTGGCGCAGCGGCACCGCGTCGTGGAATCCGGCGGCGGCCAGCTCCGCCGCCCGCCGGGACGAGAAGGGGCCGAGGTAGGCGCGGTCGCTGGGGGAGATCTCCCGGACCACCGACAACCGGGGGTACGGCCCGTCGGTCAGCTTCAGCCAGACCACCCGCTCGGGGAACTTCGACCGCCGGTTGTACGGCGGCGCGTGCGCCCCGATCAGCCGCAGCTCGCGGACCTCCGCCTCCAGTGAGTGCGCGCACTCGATCGCCTCGACCCGCTCGGCGGCGGCCAGCATCTCCGAGATCCGGGCGCGCTTCTCCGCGGCGGTGAAGTAGCTGCGTACCCGGGTGGCGATGTCCCCGGAGGTGCCGACGTAGAGCGGCCGGTCGTCCGTGGCCCGGAAGATGTAGACCCCGGGGGAACGCGGCAGACCATCGGCCAGATGGCGTTTGCGGCGCTGGGTCGGGGTGACCGCGCGGGCGAACTCGATGGCTTCGCCGACGGAGTCCACCCGGTGGCCGCCGAGCCGCCCGATCAGCCCGTGCAGCACGTCGACGGTGGCCCGGGCGTCGTCCAGCGCCCGGTGGGTGGGCTGCGTGGCGGCGCGGAAGTAGGCGGCGAGGGTGCCGAGCTTGCGGTTGGGCACCTCGTCGCGGAGCAGCACCCGCCGGGCCAACGCGGCGGTGTCCAGCACCTTCGGGTTCGGCCAGCGGTAGCCGTGCCTGGCGCAGGCGGCCTTGAGGAAGCCGACGTCGTACGGGGCGTTGTGGGCCACCAGCACGGCGTCCGTGAGAAATTCCAGGAAGCTCGGCAGCACCTGTTCGATCGGCGGTGCCGGCAGCAGCATCGCCTGGGTGATGCCGGTCAGCACGGTGATGAACGGCGGGATCGGCACCCCGGGGTTGACCAGGGTGGCCAGCACCCCCAGTTCCTCGCCGCCGCGCACCTTGACCGCGCCGATCTCGGTGATGCCGCCGCCGTCCGGGGCGCCCCCGGTGGTCTCCAGGTCGACCACGACGAAGGTCGTGGCGTACAGCGGCAACGCCGGGTCGACCCCGTCGACGGCCGGGTCGAGCCCGGCCAGCGCCGGTTGGAGGTAGTCGTGTCCTGCCATCGGCGGCACGCTAACGGCCCGGTGAGACATTTGCGTCTCACCCGCCTCATTCGTTACCACCGGTCTAGGATGAGAGATCGGCTCACTCACCAGGCGGTGAGCCCGGTCGCGGTGGGAGACTTGCCACATGCCCCTCACCGAGCCGCCCGACGACAACCTCCAGCAGGAGGAGCAGGTCGTCGCCGTGCCGGCTGCCGATGAGGGCCCGGCCGGCCGCTCCGACCCGCCGGCCGATTCCGGCGATCCGGAGCGGGAGCCGAGCCTGCCCGAGGCGGTCCGGCAGCGGATCGTTTCGCTCACCGCCGCCGTGCTGCCCGGCCTGCCCGCCGACGAGGTGCCCGTGCCGCTGCGCCGGGTCGCCAAGTTCGCTCCCAACCGGCGAGCCCGGCTCGGTGCACCGGCGATCGCCGCTCAGCTCGCCGGTGACCCACTGTTCCGGCAGCGGGTCACCGCCCGGGTGCTGGCCGACGCCGGCGACCTGGGCACCGCCGTGGTCGAGGGAACAGCCCCGGCCGCCGCGGATCCGGTCGAGGTGGCGGCCCTGGCCTACCTGGCCCGGCCGCGCGGATGGCGGGATCTGATCGACGCCAGCGGTGCGGCGGTGCGCGCCGAGGCGGACAGCGCGGTGGTGGCCGAGCTGGTCCGCCAGGCCGAACAGCGGGCCACCCGGGCCGAGCACGACCGGGCGGTGGCCCGGGTCGAGGCCGACAAGCTGCGCGACGAACTCGCCCGGGTCCGCGAGGAGCTGGGCCAGCTGCGGGAGGAGAGCCGGCAGCTGACCCGTGCCCTGCGGGAGACGCAGGCCCGCGAGCGCAGGACGAGCGAGCTGCTGGCCACCGAGCGGGGGCGGGCGGCCCGCGCCGCTGCGGACGCGGACGCCGAGCTGCGCCGGATCCGCGCCCGGCTGGCCGAGGCGGAGGCGGCCGCGAGCATCGCCCGGGCCAGCACGAAGGAGGCCCGCTCGGTCGACGACGCGCGGCTGTGGCTGCTCCTGGAGACCATCGGCCAGGCGGCCGTCGGGCTCCGCCGCGAACTGGCGCTGGACCCGGTGGACCGGCTGCCCGCCGACTTCGTCGCGGAGGCCTTCGCCGACTCCACGACGGCCACCGCGGCCGGTGCCGCCACCCGGGCCCGGGACACCGACGACCCGGCTCGGCTCGACCAGCTGCTCGCCCTGCCCCGGGCCCACCTGGTGGTCGACGGCTACAACGTCACCAAGCGGGGTTTTGGCGAGATGTCGCTGGAACAGCAGCGCAAGCGGTTGATCACCGGCCTCGGCGGGATCGCCGCCCAGACCGGGGACGAGATCACCGTGGTCTTCGACGGCGCCGAACGCATCCACGGGCTGCCGCCCACCCCGCGCGGGGTCCGGGTGCTGTTCTCCCGCAAGGGGGAGACCGCCGACGAGCTGATCCGCCGCCTGGTCCGCGCCGAGCCGCCAGGCCGCCCGGTGGTGGTGATCTCCTCCGACCGCGAGGTCGCCGACGGGGTACGCCGGCACGGCGCCTACCCCTTGGGCGCCGACTCGCTGCTGCGCCGGCTGTCCCGCTCCTGACCGGTCATCCCCCCGATCGTTGACGGCTGAGCGAGACGACACGCCGGGGACAACTACAGCTGAGCCGCCAACGATCATGGGCGGCGCGGCGCGGCGCGGCGGTTGGCGGCGAGGTGCGGTGCGGTGCGGGGCGGTGCGGGGCGGTGCGGTGCGGGGCGGTGCGGTGCGGGGCGGCCCGGCGCGGGGCGGGGTGGGGTGGGGTGGGGTGGGGTGGCCCGGGGGCGGGGCGAGGCGGACAACTAGGATGGGCCCGCGCGGGCGGGAGGAGCGGCGGCATGGCGGGGCAACGGCGCGGCGAGGTGACTCGGTGAGCCCGCGCGGCTGGGCGCTGCTCACCCTGGCGGGCCTCGGCCTCGCCCTGGTGATGGCCGCTCTGGTGCTGATTCCGTGGAGCCGACCGCCGGCGCCCCGGGCCGACCAGCTCGCCGCGCTGCGCGAGCTGCCCGCCGATCAGGTGGAGCGGGCCCGGCAGTTCCGTTCCGCGCTGCGCCCCGGCGGCTGGGCGGCGCTCGGCGTGGGGCTGTTGGTGGCGCTGGCACTGGGGTTGACCCCGCTGGGCGGCCGGCTGATCGAGCTGGTGGGGCGCCCCTTCGGCGACCACTGGATCGCCCAGGCGGTCCTCGGCGGGCTCGCCGTGGTGCTGGTAGCCGACCTGGTGACGCTGCCGTTCGCCGCCTGGCGTCACACCGTGCTCACCCGCTACGGGCTGGCCACCAACGGTTGGAGCGGCTGGGCGCTGGACCTGCTCAAGTCGTACGCGGTCAGCGCGGTCATCGGGGCGGTGGCGCTGCTCGGCTTCTACGCCGTCGTCCGGCTGGCGCCCCGCTGGTGGTGGGCGTTCGGCGCGGCCGGCGCGGCGACCCTGGTGGTGCTGCTCTCCTTCGTGCTGCCGGTGCTGGTCGAGCCGGTGTTCAACCGGTTCAGCCCGATGGAGCCGGGACCGCTGCGGACCCAGCTGATGGAGTTGGCCGCCCGCGACGGGGTACCGGTGCGCGACGTGCTGGTCGCCGACGCCTCGCGGCGTACCCGGGCGGTCAACGCGTACGTCTCCGGGCTCGGCCCGACCCGCCGCGTCGTGGTCTACGACAATTTGCTGCGCGAGGCGACGCCGGCCGAGGTGACCGCGGTCGTGGCACACGAACTCGGCCACGCCAAGGACCGGGACGTACCGGTCGGCACCCTCACCGGCGCGCTGGGCGCCGCCGCCGCGGTGGTCGCGCTCTATCTGATCGGCTCCTGGCCGCCGCTGCTGCGGCTGGCCGGGGTCGACTCGGTGGCCCAACCGAAGGCGTTCCCGCTGCTGCTGGCACTGGTCACGGTGGCCGGGCTGGTCGTCACACCGGTGCAGGCGCTGATGTCGCGGCGGGTCGAGGCGCGCGCCGACGCGCACGCGCTGGCCCTGACCGGCGACCCCGCCACCTACGAGTCGATGCAGCGTCGGCTCGCCGCGGTCAACCTCGCCGACCCGGACCCGCCCCGCTGGGAGTACCTCTACTCCGCCTCGCACCCGTCCACCGTGGAGCGGATCGCCGCCGCCCGCGCGTACGCCAGAAAGGCCGGCCCATGAGCGAGCAGAGCGGAGTGCCGGCATGAGCCGCACGTTGCTGGTCACGAACGACTTTCCACCCCGACCCGGCGGCATCCAGTCGTTCGTGCACAACCTCGCGGTACGCCAGCCGACCGGCTCGGTGGTGGTCTACGCGTCGAGCTGGCACGACGCCGACAAGTTCGACGCCGACCAGCCGTTCGAGGTGGTCCGCGAGCGGACCCGGATGCTGCTGCCCACGCCGCTGGTGGCCCGCCGCGCCGCGCGACTGGCCCGCGCGTACGACTGCGACGCGGTCTGGTTCGGCGCGGCGGCCCCGCTCGGCCTGCTCGCCACCGGGCTGCGCCGCCGGGCCGGGATCCGGCGGGTGGTCGCCCTGACCCACGGGCACGAGGTGGGGTGGGCGGCGCTGCCGGTGGCCCGCGCCGCGTTGCGGCGCATCGGTCGGGGCACGGACGTGGTCACCTACCTGGGGGAGTACACCCGCACCCGGCTGGCGCGGGCGCTGGACGGGGTGACCGAGCTACGTCGGCTCGCGCCCGGCGTGGACACCGATCTCTACCACCCGGGCGTCGACGGCGCAGCCGTGCGGCACCGGCTGGGGCTGGCCGATCGCCCGGTGGTGGTCTGCGTGTCCCGCCTGGTGCCGCGCAAGGGCCAGGACATGCTGATCCGGGCGCTGCCGCTGATCCGCCGCCGGGTTCCCGACGCCGCGCTGCTGGTGGTCGGCGGCGGCCCGTACCGGGCCACCCTGGCCCGGCTGGCCCGGCAGTCCGGCGTGGAACGGGACGTGGTCTTCACCGGCTCGGTACCGTCGGCCGAGTTGCCCGCCCACTACGCGGCCGGTGACGTGTACGCGATGCCGTGCCGGACCCGCAACCGGGGCCTGGACGTCGAGGGGCTCGGCATCGTCTACCTGGAGGCGTCGGCGACCGGCCTGCCGGTGGTGGCCGGCAACTCCGGCGGCGCCCCCGACGCGGTGCGGGAGGGGGAGACCGGGTACGTGGTGAACGGCCGGGACCTCGGCCAGCTCGCCGACCGGGTGGCCACCCTGCTCGCCGATCGGGACCTGGCCCGGCAGTTCGGCGCGGCCGGCCGCGCCTGGGTGGAGCGGGAGTGGCGCTGGGAGACCCAGGCGCAGCGGCTGGCCGCCCTCCTGGCCGGCTGAACCACCGTACGCCCCCGCCCCCGGTCCACCGCACGCCCCGCCCCGGCCCACTGCCCGCCACCGCACCACTGCCCGTCGTCGCCCCGCCCGGCGGCAGGCGTTGTTAAAAAGGGGCCCTTCCTATACACCAGGCGTTAACAGGGGGCCCTTCCTTTCACCCGGGCGAGGATGTTTTCGGCGGGGGCGGGGCGGCCGAAGTGCCAGCCCTGGCCGGCGTCGCAGCCGATCGCGCGCAGCCGGTCGGCCTGCCCGCCGGTCTCCACCCCCTCGGCGGTGACGGTCAGGTTCAGGGCGTGGGCCAGGGAGACCAGCGAGGCGAGGATCCGTTCGTCGGGGGCCTCCGGGGCGCGCAGGCCGCGGACGAACTCGCCGGCCACCTTCAGCTCGGTCACCGGCAGGTCCCGCAGGTACGCCAGGTTGCTGTAGCCGGTGCCGAAGTCGTCGATGGCGATGCGGACGCCCAGGTCGGCCAGGGTCCGCAGGGCGCGCACCGGCTCCTCGGCGCCGCTCATCATGGTGCTCTCGGTGATTTCCAGCTGGAGCCGGTCCGGTGGCAGGCCGGTGCGCCGCAGCAGCGCGCGTACCTCCTGCACCAGGCCGGGCCGGCGGACCTGGCGGACCGCGAGGTTGACGCTGACGTACGGCGGTTGCGCCGTGGCGGCCGTCCAGCCGACCGCCTCCCGGCACGCCTCGGCGAGCACCCAGCCGCCCAACGGCACGATCAGCCCGGTCTCCTCGGCCAGCCCGATGAAGGTGTCGGGACGCAGCACACCCAGCTGCGGGTGACGCCAGCGCACCAGCGCCTCGACCCCGAGCAGCGAACCGTCGTGCAGCGACGCCAGCGGCTGGTAGTCGAGAAAGAACTCGCCGCGCTCCAGGCCCGTGGGGATCGCCGCGCTCAACGCCTGGCGGGCCTGTTCCCGGTCGTCGCGTTCGGCGTCGTACAGGGCCCACCGGGCGCCGCCGGCGGTCTTGGCCCAGTTCAGCGTGCTGCCGGCGGCTCGCATCAGGTCGTCCGGTGAGCTGTCGGCGGCCCGACGTTCCACGATGCCGACGCTCCCGGTGATCGTGACGTCGTGCCCGTCGACCAGCACCGGCTCGGCGAGGGCGGCCAGCGCCGCCTCGGCGACGGCGACCACGTCCCCGGTGCCGGTGGACCGTTCGACCAGGATCACGAAGGCGTCCCCACCCAGCCGGGCCACCAGGTGCGGCTCCACGGCCCGGCTCACCCGTCGCGCCGCCGCGACCAGCGCCCGATCACCGATCTGGTGACCGTACGAGTCGTTGATCCGCTTGAACCGGTCCAGGTCGAGGAAGCACAGGCCGACCCGGCGGCCACTGCCCGCCGCGGCGTCCACGGCCGCCGCGAGCCGCTCGGCGAAGAGCGTGCGGTTGGGCAGGTCGGTGAGCGGGTCGTGGGTGGCCTGGTGCCGGAAACGGGCCTCGCTGGCGCGCAGCGCCCGTTCCGCCTCGGCCCGGGCGGTCATCGCGGCCCGCCGAATCGACTCCTGCTCGTCCAGCGTGCGGTCGCGCAGCGCCCGGGCGTATCCGGTGGCGACGGCCGCCATCAGCCGGGCCATCCGGTCGGCGATGTCGTCGGCTGCCAGGTCGAGATCGCGGATCAGCCGGAGCTGGATCACCTCCAGGGTGCGGCCGAGCGCCTCGGCGGAGGCGATGTGCGCGGCGACGAGCTCGGTGGCCACCCGGTGCCCCACCCGCAGGTCGAGCGGCTCGGCCCGCAGCGTCTGCGCCAGCAGGTCGGTGAGCCGACGCAGCAGCGCCTCCAGTTGGGCCTGGGTCATCGGCAGGTAGCTGGTGCCCCAGAGCGCCTTGGCCCAGGCCCGGGCGAACGCCCCGCCGGACGCGGCGTCCGGGGACTCACCCACCGAGCCGCCCGACGCCGCCCAGGAACACCGCCCGCTCGGCGTCCTCGGCGCTCTCCGGGCTCTCCGGGCGCCACTGCGGCACCCACACCACCCCGGGCTCGACCAGCTCGAAACCGTCGAAGAAGGCGGTCAGCTCGGCCCGGCTGCGAACCCAGAGCGGATTGTCGGTGCGCCGGTAGACCTGCTCGGCCTCGGCCCGCTCGGCCTCGCCGCGACCATCGTCGCTGGCCTGGGAGAGCACCAGGTAGCTGCCCGGGGCCAGCGCCGCGCGCAGGGTGCGCAGCACCTCGGCCGGCCGGTCGTCGTCGGCGACGAAGTGCAGCACCGCCACCACCAGGACGGCGACCGGCTGGGAAAAGTCGATCATCGAGCGTACGTCCGGATGGGCGAGGATCCGTTCGGGCCGGCGCAGGTCCTCCTGCACGACCGTGGCGCCGTCGTTGCCGGCCAGGATCTCCCGGCTGTGCGCCACCGCGACCGGGTCCACGTCGACGTAGACCACCCGGGAGTCGGGGGCGTGTCGCTGGGCGATCTCGTGAACGTTGCCGACCGTGGGAATGCCCGAGCCGATGTCCAGGAACTGCCGGATGCCGGCGTCGGTCAGGTGCTGCACGGCCCGGCGCAGGAAGGCGCGGTTGGCCTGGGCCATCAGCGGTGCCTCCGGCACCGCGGCCACCATCTTCTGGGCCGCCGCGCGGTCCACCGCGAAGTTGTGCGAACCGCCGAGGTAGTAGTCGTACATGCGAGCGACACTGGGCCGCTCGACGTCGATGGTCTCGGGTGCCCAGTCCGGCCGCTGCAACGCTCTCCCACCCCTTCGCGTACCTTCCGGGGCGTCCGTGCCCCGGCGCGTATTCTGCCCCGCTTCCGCCCGCGAGGCCATAGCGCGCAGGGCGCGATCGGAGATCTTCACGGAAGATCCGTGCCCGCGTGGGTCCCGGGCACGGATCTTCTGTCGGCGGTTACGCCGGGTGGCGTCAGAACTTCGGCGCGTCGGGGGCCTCGAGCAGACCGAGCCGCAGCGCGGTCATCAGTGCCTGGGCCCGGTTGGCGGCGCCCAGCTTCTCGTAGAGCTTGGAGATGTGGGTCTTGGCGGTCGACTCGCTGACGAACAGCTGCTTGGCGATGCCGGCGACGCTCATCCCGTCGGCGAGCAGCCGCAGCACCTGACCCTCGCGGGGGGAGAGCTGGGGTCCGGACGGGGCGAGCCGGCGCTTCATCGCCTCGGCCAGGTCGGCGGCGGTGAAGGCGCTGGGGGAGGAGGCCGCGTGCCGGGCGGCGGCGACGACCTCGTCGGCCGGCGCGGTCTTCGGCACGAACGCGCTCGCCCCGGCCTCCAGCGCGCCGAAGAGCTGGTCGTCGCCGGCGTACATGGTGAGCACCACGATGCCCATCGACACGCTCGACTTGCGCAGCGCCCGGGTGGCCTCCAGGCCACTGCCGTCGGGCAGCCGCAAGTCCATGATCACCACGTCCGGCTGCAACGCGCCGGCCTGCCGTACGCCCTCCGCCGCGGTGGCCGCCTCGCCGACGACCTCGAACTGCCGGTCGCGCTCGAAGGCGTGCCGCAGGCCCTTACGGATCAAGTCGTGATCGTCGACCAGGAGGACCTTGGTGCGGGTGGCCGGTGTCGGACTTGTGGTCATCCTCGGGTTACTCCCCTTCTACAGCTGCGGCGGCGCTACCACGAACGTTATCGCGCCGGGGTGAGGAGCCGACCACCACCGCAACGGTCGTGCCGCTCGGCTGCCGCGGTCTGATCTCCAACCGGCCCCGGATACGTTCCGCTCTCTCGGCCATGATCGCAAGACCATAGTGCCCCTCCGAGCGCTGGTCACCTATGCCGTGACCGTCATCCGACACTTCGATCTGCGCGTACGGCGGATCGACCTCGCAGGTGACCCAGAGATTGGCTGCTCCGGCGTGCTTGCGCGCGTTGGTCACCGCCTCCTGGGCGATGCGCAGCAACTCGGCCTCGGTGGCGGCGGGGAGCCGGGCGGTGGACTCGTCCAGCGACAGGTGCACCCGCAGCCCGCCGGAGGCGCCGACCGTACGGGCGTACTCGGCGATCGCGGCGGCCAGGCCGCCGTGCCGGTCCACCTCGCTGCGCAGCTCGAACAGGCTCAACCGCAGCTCGGTGATCACCCGGGTGACCTCCTGCCGCAGCGTACGCAGCGCCTCGGCGGTCTCCTCGGCGTCGTCGTGCACGGTGGCCAGGGCGTTGTCGATCCCGTAGCCGACCATCACCAGTTCCTGGGCCACCCCGTCGTGGATCTCCCGGGCCAGCCGTTGCCGCTCCTCGTTGGTGGCCAGCGACCGCACCTCGTCGAAGAGCAGCGCGGCCTCCAGGCGCAGCGCCGCCGGGCCGGTCAGCGCGGTCACCTGGGCCACCACCGGTGACGGGTACGCCTGTGCGGCGTCCGCCTCCAGCACCACCAGACCGACCGTGCGCACCCCGGCGACCAACGGCACGATCAGCGCCGAGACCTCTCCACCGGAGTGCGAGCGGGACTGCGAGCGGGCGGCGGTCTGCGGCTGCTGGCTGGCCCAGGCGTCGGCGATGGCCGAGTCGGCGTCGAGCGTGGTCTCCCAGTCGACCCGGTCCGCGCCGAGCTGGGCGAGCACCACCAGCCGCCCGCCGCCGCTGGCGGAGAGCACCGCCCCGCGGTCGGTGCGGGCCACCGTGCGCAGCTCCTCCAGCAGGTGCTCGGAGATCCCGCCGGGGTCGAGGGTCGCGCCGGGCAGCTGCCGGGCCACCGTGCGTAGTTGGGTCAGCAGCCGGGTCGCCTCCGCGTACGGCTGGGGTTTGGCCTCGTGCCGGACGAGCATCACCTGGTGCAGGGTGCGCGCCGCGGACAGTCCGAGCGCGGCCAGGATCAGCCACTGGGCGCAGACCGCGAGGTAACCCGGCTGGCTCAGTTGCCGTACCCCGCCGACCTCGGTGAGCGCCCCGGCGACCAGCAGCGTGCCGGCGACGACCGCGATCAACACCGCGCCCTCGCGGAAGCGGCGCCGCAGCGCGGTGACGGTCACCGGGAGCACGAGGTACGGCAGCACCGCGAGGGCACCGAGCCCGCCGATGTGACCGCCGATGGTGGCGACCGCGGCGACCTGACTCGCCGCCAGGCCGAGCACGACCACCTCGGCCACCCGGCTGAGCGGGCCGATCAGCCGGTGCTGCGGTGCCAGCGCCGCGGGCAGCCCGGCGACCGCCAGCAGGACGATCCACCAGAGCTGGGCCAGGTCGTGGGTGGCGAGCAGGGTCAGTACGGCGATCAGCGCCAGCACGACCACCCGCGCCGCCGCGGCGAGCGGGTGAGAGCGGGCCAGGGCCGAAGTCGAGGCGGACACGTGACGGATGGTAGTCAGCCGCCGTAGATATCGGCGATTTCCGCCGCGTACGTCTTCTGCACGACCTGCCGTTTGACCTTCATCGACGGGGTCAGCTCGCCGGTGGCCTCGGTGAAGTCCCGGGGCAGGATCCGGAACACCTTGATCGCTTCGGCGTGGGAGACCAACGCGTTGGCGCGGTCGACGGCGGCCTGGATCTCCGCCCGCAGTCCCTCGTGCTCGCGCAGCGTCTCGACCCCGGTGTCGGCTGGCAGACCGGCCGCCGCCAGCCAGGCCGGGAGGGCCTCCTCGTCCAGGGTGACCAGCGCGGCGATGAACGGCTGCCGGTCGCCGACCACGACGCACTGGCTGACCATCTGGTGCGCCCGGACCTGGTCCTCCAGCACGGCCGGGGCGACGTTCTTGCCGGCGGCCGTCACGATGATCTCCTTCTTCCGGCCGGTGATGGTCAGGTACCCATCCCCGTCGAGCGAGCCGAGGTCACCGGTGCGGAACCAGCCGTCGGCGCTGATCGCCTCGGCGGTGGCCGCCTCGTTGCGCCAGTACCCCTGGAAGATGAGGTCGCCGGAGATGAGGACCTCGCCGTCGTCGGCGATCCGGATGGTGACGCCGGGCAGCGGCCGGCCGACCGTGCCGATCCGGATGAACTCCGGCAGGTTCGCCGAGGCGGCGGGGGAGGTCTCGGTGAGCCCGTACCCCTCGTAGACGGTCACCCCGATGCCGCGGAAGAAGTGCCCCAACCGGGCGCCGAGCGGCGCGCCACCGGAGATCGCGTCGCGGCACCGGCCGCCGAGCGCGGCCCGCAGCTTGCCGTAGACCAGCCGGTCGAAGAGCGCGTGCTGGGCGCGCAGGGCCAGGCCCGGCCCGGCGGAGGTCTCCAACGCCTCGCTGTAGGCGATGGCGACCGCCTCGGCGCGAGCGAAGATCTTGCCCTTGCCAGTGGCCTCGGCCTTCTGCTTGGCGCCGTTGTAGACCTTCTCGAAGACCCGGGGCACCGAGAGCACGAAGGTCGGCTTGACCTCCTGCAACTCGGCGATCAGCTGCTTGGGGTCGGGGCAGTGCGCCATGGTGGCCCGGGCCTGCACCACGCCGATCTGGATGAGCCGGGCGAAGGCGTGCGCCAGCGGCAGGAACAGCAGGGTCGACGCGTTCGGCCCGAACAGGTTGGGCAGCACCGGTACCGCGTTGGCGATGTCGGCGTACATGTTGCGGTGGGTCAGCACGCAACCCTTGGGCCGACCGGTGGTACCGCTGGTGTAGATGATGGTGGCGACATCCGACGAGCGCAGCGCCGCGCGCCGCCGCTCGATCTCGGCGGGCTCCACCGCCGCGCCGGCGGTCACGATCTCGTCGACCCCGCCCAGGTCGATCTGCCACAGGTGGGCCAGGTCGGGCAGCCGGTCGCGGACGCCGGCCACCAGGGCGGCGTGCGCGGTGCTCTCCACCACGGCGGCCACCGCGCCGGAGTCGGCCAGGATCCAGGCGGCCTGCTCGGCGCTGGAGGTCTCGTAGATGGGCACGGTGACCGCGCCGGCCGCCCAGATGGCGTAGTCGACCAGGGTCCACTCGTAGCGGGTCCGGCTCATCAGCGCGACCCGGTCACCCGGCCGCACGCCGGCGGCCACCAGGCCGCGGGCGACCGCCACCACCTCGTCGCGGAACTGCCGGCAGGTCACGTTCACCCAGCCGCCCGCCGCGTCCCGGCGGGTGAACTGCACCGCGTCCGGCGCGGCCTCGGCGTTCTCCCAGACCGGGTCGGTGAGGTTGGCCGAATCGCCGACGGTGACGATCGGTGGGACGGAGAACTCGCGCACCTGCACTCCCTCGTGCTCGCTCTGGCCGGGTCGCGGCCGCCTCTCCGGGCGGCTCCTGTCGAAACCTACCCGCCCCACCGGTCGAACGGCATTGCAGGTGGGCGGCGCGCAGCGCGGGCGCCCGCCAGACGGGTAGCCTCCCCCACATGGCGGACTCCTCCACCCAGTCGATCATCATCGGCGCGGCACCGGACCGGGTCGCGGCGGTCATCTGCGACTTCCCGAGCTACCCGGAGTGGACCGACGCGGTCCGCGCGGCCACGGTCGTCGAGGAGTACGAGGACGGCTATGCCAGCCAGGTTCGATTCGTCCTCGACGCCGGTGTACTGGCGGACGAGTACGTGCTGGCGTACTCCTACGCCGAGGACCTGACCCGCATCGAGTGGCACCTGGTGGCCCCCTCGAAGATGCAGAAGGCCCAGCGCGGCTCGTACGATCTGGCGGCCAATGCCGACGGCGGCACCACCGTGACCTACACCCTGGAGGTGGAGCTCGCGGTCGGGATGCTCGGAATGTTCCGCCGCAAGGCCGAAAAAATGATCATGGATGCCGCGCTGAAGCAGCTCAAGCGCCGGGTAGAAACACCCGATGCGGCGCAGTGACGGGTCCGGCGACCCGGTCGCCGGGGTAGAGGAGCCCAGCATGGGTGCAACGGATCCGGGCTCCGCCCGGGAAGAGGCGGAGCGGCTGGTCGCCACAGTGCTGGCCACCGTGCGACTGGCCGCCGCCGACCGCGACGCCGGCCCGTGGGGATCGCTCGGCCCGATGGTGACCGGTGTCCTCGGTCACGGCGGCGCCTCCGGGGCACCCACCGGCTCGTCGGGGGCCGGTTTCGCCACCGGCACGGCGGAGTGCTGTGTCTGCCCGGTGTGCCGGGGAATCGCCGCCCTGCGCGACCCGAGCCCGGAATTCGCCGAGCGACTGGCCACCGGCGCGGGCGATCTGGCCGCCGGACTCGCGAGCTTCCTGCGCGCCTTCGCCCCCGCCGAGCCCGCTGCGGAGGCCCCAGCCGGGCCCGCCGCACAGCACGCCGCCGAGCCCTCGACCGAGCCCTCGGGTGGCTCCGGCGCGGGTCCGGACAGCGACCACGTCTGGCGCGAGGCGACCCGCACCGGGCATGATTCTCAGCCGGCACCGGAGCGGGACGTCTGGTCGGCCGCGACCCGGTCGCCGGAGAACCCCGCCGCGCCCGTCGACGCCGCCGGGCCGGTCACGCCCGCCGGCCGCCAGGTGGTGCCCGCGGCACGGGTGCCCGACGGCGAGCCCGCACCGGAAAGAGAACCCGCGCCGGACGGGCCGACGCTGCCCGGCGCCGGGCAGCAGGGCGTACCAGGCGACGGAGCCTGACCACGGACGACCCGCCGCATCGGCCAGCGCCGGCGCGGGCGGGTGGCACAGCAGAGGGGAGTGGCAGCGGTGACGCTGACCATCGGAGTCGACGTGGGTGGCACGAAGGTGGCCGGCGGTGTCGTCGACGACACCGGCAGGGTTCTCGTGCAGGCCCGCCGGGACACCCCCGCCGAAGACGTGGGCAAGACCCGCGACGTCATCATCGAGCTGGTCACCGAACTGGCCACCGGGCACGAGATCCAGGCGGTCGGCATCGGCGCGGCGGGCTGGATCGACGCCAGCCGCTCCACGGTGCTCTTCGCGCCGAACCTGGCCTGGCGGGACGAGCCGCTGCGGGCGTACGTCAGCGCGGCCGTCGGGCTGCCGGTCATCGTCGAGAACGACGGCAACGTGGCCGCCTGGGCGGAGTTCCGCTACGGCGCCGCCCGGCACGCCGACGATTCGATGGTCATGTTCACCATCGGCACCGGCGTCGGCGGTGGCATCGTGCTCGGCGGCGAACTGGTCCGGGGAGCCAACGGCATCGCGGCCGAACTGGGCCACATGCTCACCGTCCCGGACGGGCACCAGTGCGGCTGCGGCCGGCTCGGCTGCATCGAGCAGTACGCCAGCGGCAGCGCCCTGGTCCGCTTCGCCCGCGCCGCCGCCCGACAGGAACCACACCGCGCCACGACGCTGCTGGCGTTGGCCGACGGCGAGGCCGAGGCGATCACCGGACCCATGGTGACGGCCGCGGCCAAGGATGGCGACCCGGTCTCCGGCGAGGCGTTCGCCCAGGTCGGGCGCTGGCTCGGCACCAGCCTGGCGGACATGGCGCAGATCCTGGACCCGCAGGTCCTGGTCGTCGGCGGTGGCGTCATCGACGCCGGTGACCTGCTGATGGGGCCGACCCGCCGGTCGTTCACCGAGGCGCTCGCCCAGCGCTGCCGGCTGCCGGTGGGCGAGATCCGCCCGGCCGAGCTGGGCAACTCCGCCGGAGTGATCGGCGCGGCCGACCTGGCCCAGCGGCTGTAGCGGTGACC
The DNA here is from genome assembly GCF_014646235.1 of Micromonospora sonchi. Classification (GTDB taxonomy): domain Bacteria; phylum Actinomycetota; class Actinomycetes; order Mycobacteriales; family Micromonosporaceae; genus Micromonospora; species Micromonospora sonchi. Next base: position 27,324 of record NZ_BMNB01000009.1, read on the forward strand.
CACCCCGGCGTGCCGTTGCGGGTGCTGTCCTACAACGTCCACGGCCAGCGCGACGACACCGCCGCGCTGGCCGAGGTGGTCCGTGGGGTCTCGCCGGACGTGGTGATCGTCCAGGAGGGGCCGCGTCGGTTCCGCTGGCGGACGAAGTCGGCCACGCTGGCCGCCTCCTTCGGCCTGGTCGTTGCCGCCGGTGGGCTGCCGTCGCTGGGCAACCTGCTGCTGACCAGCCTGCGGGTGCGGGTCACCGGCACCCGGTGCCGGCGCTTCCCGCTCACCCCCGGCCGGCACCTGCGCGGCGCCGCGTACGCCGACTGCGTGGTGGACGCCGCCGCGCGGTTCACGGTGGCCGGCTCGCACCTGTCCACCGATCCGGCCGAGCGGCCCGGCCAGGCCGAGCTGTTCAAACGCGACCTCGAAGCGGCGGCCCACCCGGTGATCGCCGCGGCCGACCTCAACGAGGAGCCGGGCGCAGCGGCCTGGACGGTCGTCGCCCGCCGGCTGACCGACGCGGCGGTGGCGGCCGACCGGGCCGACCGACTCACCTACTCCTGCGCGGATCCCCGGCGACGCATCGACGCGCTCTTCGTCGACCCGCGGATCACGGTCGTCGACTACGACGTGCTGGACACCCCGCTGACCCGCCGGGCCAGCGACCACTTCCCGGTCCTGGTCGACCTGCGGCTGCCCACCGACGCCTGACGACCCGCCGGCCACCGGGCTGGACATCCCGCGCCGTTGTCGGAAGGATTTCGCCCGACCCGGCACTCGTGCCGAGACGAAGGAGATCCCCGGTGCCCACCCCCACCGAGCACGGACGACCCGACCCGGAGACGACCGCGCTCGCCCACAGCCGCGACGGCCGCCCGGTCTCCGACCGGGGCGACACCATCTGTGTCATCGGCGCCGGAGCCAGCGGCCTGACCGCGATCAAGAACCTCGTCGAGCACGGCTTCGGTGTCGACTGCTACGAGCGGGAGACCGGCGTCGGCGGCGCCTGGAACTGGCGGCACGACCGCAGCCCGGTCTACGCCAGCACCCACCTGATCTCGTCGCGGCCGTTTACCCAGTTCCCCGACTTCCCGATGCCCGACGACTGGCCGGACTACCCGCACCACAGCCAGCTGCTCTCCTATTTCGAGCGGTACGCCGACCACTTCGACCTGCGCCGGCACATCTGGTTCGGCACCGAGGTGGTGCGCGTCGAGCCGGTCGCCGACGACCGGTGGGACGTGACCACCCGCAGCACCGGCGGCTACGGCCCCGAACGCACCTCCCGGTACGCCGCCGTGCTGATCGCCAACGGGCACAACTGGTCGCCGAAGCTGCCCCGCTACGAGGGGCTGGAGCAGTTCCGGGGCGAGGTCATGCACGCCTCCTCCTACAAGGACCCGGCGCAGCTGCGCGGCAAGCGGGTGCTGGTGGTGGGGGCCGGCAACACCGGTTGCGACATCGCGGTGGAGGCCGCGCAGCAGGCCTCCCGCTGCTGGCACTCCACCCGTCGGGGCTACTGGTACGCCCCGAAGTACGTGCTCGGTCGCCCGGCCGACCAGGTCAACGACACCCTGCTGGCGTTGCGGGTGCCGCTGCGGCTGCGGCAGTGGCTCTACCACCGCACGCTGCGGCTGACCGTCGGCGACCTGACCCGCTTCGGCCTGCCCAAGCCCGACCACCGGGTGTACGAGACGCACCCGATCGCCAACAGCCAGCTCGTCTACCACGTCGGGCACGGTGCGATCACCCCGGTGCCGGACGTCGCGCGCTTCGAGTCCCACTCGGTGGAGCTGGCCGACGGCCGGCGGATCGACCCGGAGCTGGTCGTCTTCGCCACCGGCTACCTGCCGCGCTTCGAGTTCCTCGAGGCGAAGGTCCTCGGCGACGACGAGGGTGTGGGCCGGCCCCGGCTGTGGCTCAACGCCTTCGTGCCGGAGCATCCCACGCTCGCGGTGGCCGGCCTGCTCCAGCCGGACTCGGGCCTGTTCCCCCTGGTGCACTGGCAGGCCGTGCTCTTCGCCCGGCTGCTGCGGCTGCGCGCCACCCGGCCGGAGCGGGCCGCCGCCTTCGCCGCCCGGGTCCGCTCCGGCGCCGGCGAGCGCTACTCGGGGCCGGTCAAGGACTCGACCCGGCACTGGTTCGAGGTCGGCCACGCCGACTACCTGCGCGCGCTGGAGCGTGCGCTGCACGACCTGGAGGGCGCCAAGTGAACGGTGAGCGGGTGCGAATGCTCCGGGGCTGGGAGTGGGCCCGGCCGGTCCGCCCGGTCCGGCGCGAGGTGCTCAGCGTCCTGCCCGAGCTGGAGGAGGGGCAGCCGCCGCTGCTGTTCGTACCCGGCTTCGGGCACGGTGCCTGGGCGTACGCCGAACACTGGCTCGGGCACACGGCCGCCCGGGGTTTCCCGGCGTACGCGGTGAGCCTGCGCGGGCACGGCGGCAGTGAGCCGGCGCCGGAGGCGACGTTGCGGGCGTACGCGCACGACGTGGTCCAGGTGGCGGCGGGCCTGCCGCGCCAGGCGGTGCTGGTGGGGCACGGCGCCGGGGCCCTGGTGGTCGCGCACGCCCTGGCCCGCTACCCGGCCCGGGCGGCGGTGCTGGTCGCGCCGGTGCTCGGCGGCTGGGCGACGTTCGGCGCCGCGCTGCGCCGCAACCCGCTCGGCACCCTGCCGGCGGTGTTCGGCGGCGGGCTGCGCCTGAGCCGCCGGCAGCTGTTCAGCCGCGAGACGCCCGACGCCGACGCCCGTCGGCACGCGGCCCGGCTCGGCCGGGCCGCCCGGCGGGCCCAGTGGCAGCTGCTCACCGGCGCCGACCCGGAGCCGGCGGTGGGCCGGCCGCCGGTGCTGGTGCTGGGCAGCCCGGACGACCGGGTGGTGCCCGCGTCGGCGCTGACCCGCGCGGCCCGGCGGTACGGTTCGGCGCCGCTGCTCTTTCCCGGCATGGGGCACGACCTGATGCTCGACGCCCGATGGCGGGAGCCGATCGACGCCATCCTCGACTGGCTGGTCAAGGACCCGACCCGCGGCGAGGTGCCCTGATCCGCGGCGAGGCGTCCTGATCCGCGGCGAGGTGCCCTGATCCGATCCGGATCGCCGTGACCCGGCCCGCGGCGAGGCGTTGCGACCCGGCCGGTGGTCGTCAGCCGCCGAGCCGGGTGAGCAGGGAACCGCCCTGGTCCAGCGCGGACAGGTAGGAGCGGGCCCAGGCGTGGATGTCGTGCTCGCGCAGCTGCTCGCGCATGGCCCGCATCCGCGCCCGCACGTCGGCCGGTTCGGCCCGCAACGCGGCGAGCAGCCCCTGCTTGAGCCCTTCCAGGTCGTGCGGGTTGACCAGGTACGCCTGCGGCAGCTCGGCGGCGGCGCCGGCGAACTCGCTGAGCAGCAGCGCGCCGTCGTCGTCCACCCGGGCGGCGACATACTCCTTGGCGACCAGGTTCATCCCGTCGCGCAGCGGCGTCACCGCCATCACGTCGGCGACCCGGTAGAGGGCGGCCAGCTCGGCGCGGTCGAAGGGCTGGGTGAGGTAGTGGATCGCCGGCTCGCCGACCCGGCCGAACTCCCCGTTGATCCGCCCGACCTCCCGCTCGACCCGGTCCCGCAGGATCTGGTACTGGCCGACCCGCTCCCGGCTGGGCACCGCCACCTGCACCAGCACCGTGTCGCGGACCTTGACGTGCCCGCCTTCGAGCAGCTCGCTGTAGGCCTTGAGGCGCTGCTCGATGCCCTTGGTGTAATCCATCCGGTCGACGCTGAGGATCACCTGGTCGGGGCTGCCGAGATCGTGGCGCAGCCGGCGGGCCCGCTCGACCACGTCCGCCCGGCCGGCCAACGCGGACATCTCGGCGGTGTCGATGGAGACCGGGAACGCCCCGATGCGCACCATCCGGTCGCCGATCGCGATCCGCCGGTCGGTGGCCGGCAGCCCCAGCACCTTCGTCACCAACTGGGCGAAGTTGTGCGCGGCCTGGGCCCGCTGGAAACCGACCAGGTCCGCGCCGAGCATCCCGCGCAGCAGCTCGGCCCGGCGGGGCAGCTGCATGAACAGCTCCGGCGGCGGGAACGGCACGTGCAGGAAGAACCCGATGCGCAGGTCGGGGCGCAGCTCGCGGAGCAGCCCCGGCACCAACTGCAGGTGGTAGTCCTGCACCCAGACCACCGCGCCGGCCTCGGCCACCTGCGCGGTCGCCTCGGCGAACCGCTGGTTGACCCGCTGGTACGCGTCCCACCAGCGCCGGTGGTGCTGCGGTTGCTCGACGGCGTCGTGATAGATCGGCCAGAGCGTCGCGTTGGCGAAGCCCTCGTAGTGGTCGCGCAGGTCGTCGCAGCTGAGGGGCACGCTGCGCATCCGGACGCCGTCGACGTCGGGCAGGTCGGGTGCCGGACCCGTCCCGCCGGCCCAGCCGACCCAGGTCGCCGGGGTGTGCCGCAGCAGGGGATGCAGCGCGCTCACCAGCCCACCGGGACTGCGGCGCCACTCGCAGGCGCCGTCCGGCGCCACACTGTCGTCGATGGGTAGGCGGTTCGCCACCACCACGAGGGAACTTTCTCGCATCTCGGGCATTCCGATCAGCAGGGGTGTGACCGCCGCGAGGAAGGAACAACCGGGCAGTCGACGGCGGACGTGACGTGCTGCGCTATTCCTACTGACAGTAAGTTACACCACTGTTACGTTCGCCCGTGCGGGCGGGTCCCGTCCCGGTATCCGGGCGGCTACCCCGCGCGGTGGCTCAGACGACCGCCCCGTCGTCGGGGTCGCGCTCCTCGTCGCCGGGGCGCAGCCGCCACACCAGCGTCACGAAGCCGGCGAGGATGCCGGTGAAGCCGAGCAGCGTCACCACGCCCCGGTCCGCGGGAAGCAGCCCGGGGAAGAGGAACAGCACGAACCCGACCACCACGGCGAGCACGCCGGCCACCGCGTACTTCGACACCCGGGGCAGCGGTGGGGGCGGCGGTGGGACGTACCGCTCCTCCGCGTCGGGGTCGTCGGGCAGGTCGGTGCCGAAGGTGTCCAGGCCGTCCAGCAGCGACGGCCCGTCACCGTCGCGGGGACCGCGCCCCACCGACACGCCGGAGATGTCGGCCGCGTACGGCAGGCGGCGCACATCGGTCGCGGTCGGCCCGGCCGGCTCGTCCCCGCTCGGGCGGGGGCATCGGCGCCCGGCCGGACAGCGGTGGCCGTGCCGCCGCCCCGGTCGACCGGGTCGTCCACGTCCTCCGCCGCCGGCCAGGGATGCTCGCCCGGCCCGGGCGAGGCGTGGAAACCGGCGACGATCCGGGCCCACTCGGCATCGATGTCCGGTTCCTCGACGGCTCGCCCGGAATCCGTCTCGTCGGCCAGCTGGCTGAGGTAGTCGCGGGCGGTGCTCAGGTGCGAACGATCCACGTAGAGCCGGTCGACCGGACGGGCCGGCACGGTGGTGGTGCGGGTGACCGGGTTCAGGTCCGCCGAGGGTTGCAGATAGGCGGCGATGCCGCCGGCGGCCAGCACGTCGAGCAGATGCTCGCCGACCCGCGGATCGACATCGCCGGCGACGGCGTACTCGCTCGCGTCGAGCCCGTTGTCCCGCCGTCCCCGGCGGGCCCCACCCGCTGACACCGGACCACCCTCCTCATCGCGCCGCTGGCGGCGCGCCCCGCGTCCAGCCCCGTCGACGCGCCCCCGCACGCCGTGCTCTGAATCGTGACACGTCCGAGGCAGGTTCGGGGAGTGCCTTGTGGCGCGGCGTACGCCGAGGCGCCCGGTCGCCGCCCGCCGCGCCGGCCGTTGGTCAGGTGAGCAGGTTGGCCACGGCGACGCGGATGGGGTCGGGGTTGGCCCAGCTCCAGTTGGGGTGGGCGCGGTTGCTGAGCAGGACCAGGACCAGCTTGCGGGTGGGGTGGACGAGTAGCGAGGTGCCGGTGAAGCCGGTGTGTCCGAAGGTGCTTTTGGTGGCGAGTTTGCCCATGAACCAGGGTTGGTTGAGGACGACGCCGAAAGTGGCGCCAATTTTTGATTAAGAGAGTCCGGCAGTAGGTGGTGGTAGCGAGGTTGGGGTTCAAGGCCTGGTGACGCAGTGCTTGGTGGGCGGCGCGAGTTGCGGTATGTCGGGGTATTCGGGCCCGCTGTGGCCGCGAGTTGCGGCATCTCGTGCGCAGACCACGAGTTGCGGCATCCTGCGCGACGGTGCCGGGTAAGAACCTCTCAGGCTGATCGGCCGGTCGCCTCGCGGTGGCCGGCGTGGATAGATGAACCGCACACAAGATCATCGGTAGTCATCGCCGCTATGCGGACTCTTGATGCTCATTGGGCACGTGCCCTGGACAAGATCTGGGAGCCTGGTGCCTGCTCATCCTGTAGGGAGAGGTTCGAGTGCGCCCAGCTTGATTGGGCTATCGAAGTTGTCGCCGATTTGGTGTCTGTGATGTTCCAGAAGCGATGACCTACGGACCGCCAAGATCAATCATGGCTGACCCTCTTGTTGTGTCCGTCAGCCGGCGAGGCGTTGGGTGTCGTCGGTGACTGGATGGGCCAGGGCGAGCAGGCCGGGGGCGGCGTTGCGGTGGGCGAAGGCGCGTACCTCGGCCAGCAGCGCGTCGGCCCGGGACGGATCACCGGCCGAGTCCTGCTCCCGGGCCGCGAGGGCCAGCGCCAGCATCCGGTCGGTCAGGGAGGGGATCCCGGCGTACGTCTCGGCGGCGGTCAGGAACAGGTCGGCAGCGTGGCGGTGGTCGCCGCCGGCACCGGTCAGCGCGCCGGTCACGGTCCGCAGCGCCGCCTCCGACCAGGGCGTACGGTGGCCGACCTGGTCGAGCATGGCGCGGACCCGGGCGGCCGGTTTGCGCCCGGCGAGGGTGGCCGCCCAACTGGCGGCGGCGATCCACTCGCCGCTGGCCAGTGCCGGCACCGCGCTCCACGCTTCGGCCAGTTCGTCGATCAGGGCGGCGGCCTCGTCGGTGTGCCCCTGCAGGGCCCGGCAGAGCGCGCCGATCGCCAGCATGGTCCAGTGCACCCGGTGGAAGCCGCTGCGCCGGGCGGTGTCCAGTGCGTCGGCCACGTCGTCGCTCGGCGGCGGAACGCCGGCCTCCATGGCAGCAGACGGAGTCCCGGCCGACGGGACCGGTTGGCCGCGCAGCAGCAGCAGGACCGCGCGCAGGCCGCGTACCTGCATGTCCCAGCTGCCGGACGGAGTGTCCACGAACGCGTCGGCGGCGGCCAGGAAGCGGCCGAACTCGCCCGCGAACCAGGACCGCAGCGCCTCGGCGGAGTAGCCGGTGGTCAACGTCTGCCCACTCGCGGCGCGGGCCGGGGCAGCCGACAGCAGGGCGTCGGCGCGCAGCGAGTCGCCCTCCTCGCAGATCGCGTACGACAGGTTCTGGATCGCCCGGGGCAGCGCGAGCAGCTGTCGGGCCCGGGCGAATTCGACGATGCGGTACAGCTCGTCCAGACCGGACCGGTCGCCGGCCTGGTAGCGGGCGGTCGCCGCGGTGATCCGGGCGTTGGTCCCGGTCTCGGTCAACCCCAGCCGCTCGGCGATCTCCACGGCCGTATCCGCCGCCGCCACCGCCGGATCCCGCTCGTAGTTGAGCATGTGCAACCGGCCCAGCTCGGCGTAGGCGTCCGCCTTCTGCGCGCTGTCCGGCAGCGGCTCGAACAGCTGCACGGCGCGATCCAGGCAGGCGAGCGCGGCCTGCCGGTCGGCCCGCAGCCACGCCGCCTGGCCGAGCAGCGTCCAGGCCCGCGCCGCACACGCCTCGTCGCCGTACGCCAGCAGCCGGTCGGCCAGCGCCCGCAGCTGCTCCGACCCGCCACCGGAGAGAAACGCGTTGCCGTCGCGGTGGAACGAGATCTCCGTGCTGAGCAGCTCCAACTGGAGCCGGCCCACCGGGTCGCTCTCGTCGGCCAGGCCGAGCGCCCGGGCGGCGTGACCGGCGGCGGCGTCCAGCCCGTGCAGCGCGTACGCCCGGCGGGCCGCCCGGTGCAGCGCGGCGCGTGCCGGCCCGGCGTAGCGGCCGGTCGCCATGCCCAGCGACCGGGCGATCTCGTGCGCCGCCCAGCGGTGGTGCGCCAGCACCTCGGCCAGGTCGGTGTCCCGGCTCTGCGAGAGCGTGTCCAGCCAGTCGGCCGTCCGCTCGTGCCGGGCCACCCGCTCGGTACGCGGCAGCCGCTGGTAGCACACGTCGCGCACCAGCACGTGCCGGAACCGGTACTCCGGCTGCCCGGCCATGCTGGAGGCGCCCTGTTCGTGGACGAAGTCCCGTTGCTCCAACCGGCGCAGGGCCCGCTCCACCGACTCGACCGGTTGCCCGACCGCGGCGGCCACCGCACCGGGCCAGAACTGCACCCCGACCACCGCCGCGGCCAGCAGCACCGCCCGGTCCTTCGCGTCGAGCAGGTCGACCCGGTTGGCGATGACCGCGTGCACGCTCTCCGGCATCGGCAGGTCCAGCTGCTTCTCCAGCGACCAGCCCCGCCCGGACTGGCGCAGCGCACCCTGCTCGATCAGCATCCGGACGTACTCGTGGGCGTAGAGCGGGTTGCCGCCGGCCACCTCGATCAGCGGGGTCAACAGGTCGGCGGCGAACGCGGCCTGGCCGAACATGTGCGCGTAGAGGGCGGCGATGCCGGTGTCCCGCAGCGGGGGCAGCGTTATGGTCACCGAACCGGTTATGGTGCCGGCCCAGCTCGGATCCCGCTCGACCAGCTCGGGACGCGCGGTGCACAGCAACAGCAGCGGTACGTCCCGGGCCGCCGCGCCGAGCAGCTCCACGAATCGCAGCATCGCGTCGTCGGCCCAGTGCAGGTCCTCGAAGGCCAGCACGGTGGGGCGGCGGGCCGCCAGCGCCAGCAGGAACCGGCGCCAGGCCGACTCCGCCTCCTCGGCGGGCAACGGCGTGCCGGGCAGGCCGACCAGCGGACGCAGGGCGTCGGTCACCCGGTCCCGCTCGGCGGGGCCGACCAACTCGCCGACGGCCGTGGTGAGCCGCTGCGCGGCGCTGGCGGCCGGGTCGGTGTCCAGGATGCCCGCCTCGGCCTTCACGATGTCGGCCAGCGCGGCGAACGTGACGTTCTCACCGAACGGCGGGCACCGTCCGGTGCGCCAGGTCAGCGGCTCGTCGACCAGCCGGCCGGTGTGCCGGTGCAGCTCGCGGATCAGCCGGCTCTTGCCGATGCCGGCCCGGCCGAAGACGGTCACCACCTGCGGCCGGCGGTCGCGCAGGCAGCGGTGCAGGGCGTTGACCAGCATGCCCAGCTCGTGCTCGCGGTCGATCAGCGGGGTGGCGTCCGGCTCCCGGTCGGTGGGCTGCTGGCGTACCGCGGACAGGGCCAGCCACACCTCGGTCGGCGCCGAACGGCCGCGCAGGGTGACCGGGGGCTGCTCGTCGTACCGGATGGTGTCCCGGGTCAGCGCGTGCGTGGCGCCGTCGACCAGCACCCCGCCGGGCGGCGCCACGGACTGCAACCGGGAGGCGGTGTTCACCACGTCGCCGGCGACGATCGCCTGCCCGCCGTCGCGCGCGGCGGCCACGTCCACCAGCGCCTCCCCGGTGGCCACGCCGACCCGGAAACGCAGCCCGTCGGTGCCGGTCGGGGTGAACCGGGTCAACACCCGCTGCAGCTCCAGCCCGGCCCGCACGCAGCGCAGCGCGTCGGTCTCGGTGGCCACCGGCGCGCCGAACAACGCCATCACCGCGTCGCCGATGTACTTCTCGACCACCCCGCCGTACTGCCCGACCACCCGCCGGGCCGCCGAGAAGAAGCCGGTCTGCATGCCCCGGACCAGCTCCGGGTCGGCCCGCTCGACGTACGGGGTGAAGTCGATCAGGTCGACGAAGAGCACACTGACCCGGCGGCGGTCCTCCTGGGGGGTGGCCGCCGGTCGGCCGCTGCCCGGTCGGGCAGCGCCGCAGGCGGTGCAGAAGGCCACGTCCGCGGCGAGCGGCCGCAGGCAGTGCGGGCAGACCGAGCTGAGCTCCGCCCCGCAGCCACCGCAAAAGCGGTCGCCGTCGGCGGCGGTGCGTCCACAGCGGTCACATCGCGCGGCGATGACACCCTCCACTGGCCGGGCCCCACGCCCACAGGCGCCCGAGGCGAGTATCCCTGACCAGCACAGTGTCGGGTACTGGGCTGTTGGCTTGTGGACACTGCACCAGCCTCCACCGATCCCGCGATAACGGCTAGATTCAGGCGGCCATTCGTCGATTACTGATCAGGGGGACAGTTTCATGGTCTACGTCATGCTGCAGAAGGAGTGGACCGACGGCAGCGGGGTCACCCACCTGGCCGGTGACTCCGTCGACGTCGACGCCGCCACGCTGGCCGCCCTCCAGGCGCAGGGCATCGTCAGCGAACAGGCCGGCTCCGGTGGTGGTGGCGGCAAGGACGGCAGCGAGTGGGTCGGACCGGGCGGCACCGAATGGGTCGGACCGGGCAGCACCAAGCCCTGACCACGGCGTACCAGGCGGGGGTCGAGGCGCGCCAGCGCCCCGGCCCCCGCGCGGCTTGTCAGCGTTCGTTCATCCCGGCGCGGCGGCGCAGCGCCGGCACGTCGGTGACCACGATCCGGCGGCCCTCGGTACGCAGCCAACCCCGGTTGGCGAACGACCCGATCGCCTGGTTGACGCTCTGCCGGGAACCACCGGCCATCTCGGCGAGCTGGCTCTGGTTCAGCTCGATGGTGATCATCGGGGCCTGGCTCTCGCCGGCGAGCCGGACCAGCGTCTTGGCCACCCGGCCGGGTAGGTCGAGGAAGACGTGGTCGGCGTTCTGCTCGGTCAGCCGGCGGATGAGCGCGCCGAGCGAGCGCATCACCGCGTCGAGGATGCGCGGATTTGAGTGCACCAGCTCCATGAAGGCGCCCCGGGACAGGGCGAGGGCGGTGCAGTCCTCGATCGCCTCGGCCGAGGCGGACCGGGTGGAGGCGTCCAGCAGGGAGACCTCGCCGAGCACATCGGGCGGGCGGATCACCGACAACACCGCCCGCTCGCCGGTCGGCGCGGTGCGGAACACCGCCACCGCGCCGCGCCGCAGCACGATCAACGATTCGCCCGGGTCGTTCTCCACGAACAGCAACTGACCCTTACGGTACGTCCGAGGCACCGCGGCGGCGATCACCCGCTGGCGGACCTCGGGCTCCAACCCGGCGAACATCTCGACACCCGTGAGCGCGTCGCCCGGCTCCGGCAGGCGCATCTCCACGGCCCCACCCCTCCCCGGTCTAGGACCCCAACTCGCTCACCGGGTGAGCCTGACGGCCCCTGACGAGGTGATCTGACATCCGTTCGGCGTCCGGCAGCGTACACATCAGATCATGACGCTCCGGTCGCGTGCTGTACACCCCTCAAATCGCTTCCGTGACCACTTCAGCTGCGAACGCCACCCGGACGGGCGCACTGGAAGCGCTCCCGGCCACCATGCCCCGCCCGTTCCGCCCACCTCGGCGTGGGCGAGGATGGCGGAGATGGCCTACCGCTACTTCTACGACTGCGAGTTCATCGAGGACGGCCGGACCGTCGAGCTGGTGTCGATCGGCGTCGTCGACGAGCACGGCCGCGAGTTCTACGCGGTCTCCACCGAGTTCGACGCGACCCGGGCGGTGCCCTGGGTGCGCCGGAACGTGCTGGACAAGCTGCCCTCGCCGGCCGACCGCGCCTGGCGGTCCCGGGAGCGCATCCGCGACGAGCTGTACGACTTCCTGGTCGAGCCGATCCGGGACCGGCCCGGCGAGGAACTGGAGCTGTGGGCCTGGTACGCGGCGTACGACCATGTGGCGTTGGCGCAGCTGTGGGGCGCTATGCCGGCGCTGCCCCGGGAGATCCCCCGGTTCACCAAGGAGCTGCGGCAGCTGTGGGATGACCGGGGCCGTCCGCGGCTGCCCAACGCCGCCTCGGCCCGGCACGACGCCCTGGTCGACGCCCGACACAACCTCGCCCGCTGGCGCGCCCTCACCGCCGGGTGAAAGGAAGGGCCCCCTTTTAACGCCTGCGGTAGAGGAAGGGCCCCCTATTAACAAGATCGGTGCGGGCGGCGAGCGCGGGCATCGGTGCGGGCGGCGGCGCGGGCGCGGGCGGCGGCGGGCGCGGGTCGGGTGGTGCCGGAGGCGCAGCGTCGGTGCGCGGGGAGCGGGGGTCGGCTACTGGCGGGTAGAGGTGGGGCGCGGTGTCGGGCATCCGACGGCGCCGACTACAGTCGCAGTGGCGGCCCGCCCCGGGCCGGCAACGGCGCCGATGGTCTGACCTGACACGTATCCTGGGGCTTGATCGGGCTTGACCAGATGCTCCCCAGGAGGATGAGCGAATCATGCGTATCGGCGTGCTCACCGGCGGCGGCGACTGCCCGGGTCTCAACGCGGTCATCCGGGCGGTGGTCCGCAAGGGCGTCGCCAACTACGGCCATGAGTTCGTGGGGTTCCGAGAGGGCTGGAAGGGGCCGCTGGAGGGGATCTCCCGCCCGCTGGGCATCCCGGAGGTCCGGGGAATCCTGCCGCGCGGCGGCACGATTCTCGGCTCCTCCCGGACCAACCCCTTCAAGATCGAGAACGGCGTCGAGCGGATCAAGGAGAACCTGGCCGCGCAGGGCGTCGACGCGCTCATCGCGATCGGCGGTGAGGACACCCTCGGCGTCGCCACCAAGCTGCACGAGCTGGACGTCAAGGTCGTCGGCGTGCCGAAGACCATCGACAACGACCTCGGCGCCACCGACTACACCTTCGGCTTCGACACCGCGGTCAACATCGCCATGGAGGCGATCGACCGGCTGCACACCACCGCCGAGAGCCACCATCGCACCCTGGTGGTCGAGGTGATGGGCCGGCACGCCGGCTGGATCGCCCTGCACGCCGGCCTGGCCGGCGGCGCCAACGTGATCCTGCTGCCCGAGCGGAAGTTCGACATCGAGCAGGTGGCTGGCTACGTCGAGAAGCGCTTCCAGCACCAGTACGCCCCGATCGTCGTGGTCGCCGAGGGCGCCCACCCGCTCGACGGGCAGATGGTCCTGCAGAACCAGGAGGTCGACTCGTTCGGTCACGTCCGCCTCGGCGGCATCGGCCAGTGGCTGGCCGAGCAGTTGGAGGCCAAGACCGGCAAGGAGGCCCGCACGGTCGTGCTCGGGCACATCCAGCGCGGCGGCACCCCGAGCGCCTTCGACCGGGTGCTCGCCACCCGGCTCGGCCTGCAGGCGATCGACGCCGCGCACGAGGGCGACTGGGGCAAGATGGTCGCGATGCAGAGCACCGACATCGTCCGGGTTCCACTCGCCGACGCCACCCGCGAGCTGAAGACCGTTCCGCTGGAGCGCTACGCCGAGGCCGAGGTCTTCTTCGGCAGCTGACCCGCACCGCTCCTGCCGCGCCCGCGCCATCCGCTCCGCTCCCGCCGGGTCCAGGTCACAGCGTCGCTGACGGATCTCCGATCGCGACGATGTCCCTGGACCCGGCGCGGTGCGAGTGGTGCGGGCCTGGTGGGGCGTGCAGGAGTGAGAGGAGTTCGCGGCATGGTGAGCGGTGGGCACACGGTCGCGGTGATCGGCGCGGGCAAGATCGGGGAGCTGATGCTCTCCGGGCTGTTGCGCTCGGGCTGGCCGGTGGACCGGCTGCTGGCCACCGCCCGCCGGCCGGCGCGGGCCGCGGAGTTGACCGCCCGGTACGGCGTACGGGTGGTGGACAATCTGACCGCGGTCGGCGAGGCCGAGGTGCTGGCCGTCGCGGTCAAGCCGCAGGACGCGGCGGCGCTGCTCGACGAGATCGGCCCGAAGGTGCCGGCCGACAAGCTGGTGATCTCGCTCTGCGCCGGTCTGCCCAGCAACTTCTTCAGCCGCCGGCTGCCGGAGGGCACCCCGGTGGTCCGCGTCATGACCAACACCCCCGCCCTGGTGGACCAGGCGATGACCGCCATCTCCGCCGGGGTGCACGCCACTGGCGAGCACCTGGCGTTGGCCGAGGAGTTGTTCAAGCCGCTGGGCGCGACGATCCGGGTGCCGGAGAGCCAGCAGGACGCGGTGACCGCGCTCTCCGGCTCCGGCCCGGCCTACTTCTACCTCCTGGTCGAGGCGATGACCGACGCGGGCATCCTGCTCGGCCTGCCCCGCCAGGTGGCGCACGACCTGATCGTGCAGACCGCGATCGGCTCGGCGGTGATGCTGCGCGACTCCGGCGAACATCCGGTGAAGCTGCGCGAGGCGGTCACCTCGCCCGCCGGTACCACCATCTCCGCCATCCGCGAGCTGGAGAATCACGGCGTACGCGCGGCGTTGCTGGCCGCCCTGGAAGCGGCCCGCGACCGGGCCCGGGAGCTGGCCGCCCAGGCGGAGTGAGGCCGGCCCGGTGCCATACTGACGCGGTGTTCACACTCGCCCAGGCCCGACACCTGGTGGCTACCCTGCGCCCTCGCGTCGACGAGCTGATCCGGGTCCGGGCCGACCTGGCCGAGTTGCAGACCGACCTGGCCGCCCACGGTGTCAGCGCGCTAGGGGGCCGGCCCGAGGTCAAGGGCCTGGAGGCCCGGCTGTACGCGATCCTCGACGAGCTGCGGCAGCACGGCATCGAGGTCAAGGGCGTGGCGCCGGTGCTGCTCGACTTCCCCGGCGAGCGCGAGGGCCGGCCGGTCCTCTGGTGCTGGCTGGAGGGGGACACCGACGTGCGCTGGTACCACCGCGCCGACTGCGGCTTCGCCGGCCGCCGCCCGACCTGACCCTCGTCACCGGGCTATCGTTGCTGACCGCGGTGGTGGGAGTTGAGCTATCCGCGTCGCCTGGTCTCGAGAGGCCACTCCAGGCTCACTGTCTCGTCGCGGCCCTGCCGGTCGAAAAAGGCCTGGAGTTCACGCTTCTGCTCGGCGTACCACTTGATCTGCGCCTGATGCAGAGCGTCAGGGCGCAGTCGGGCGATCCGTTCATGACGAGCCGCGATCGATACCGCCATGTCGACCGCCGCGCGCGCGTCACTCGAAGCGTCATGAGCGTTTGTCAGCTCGACTTCGTAGTACGTGCACAGGTCGCCCAGCTGCCGGCTGTCGTACCAGCGGGGCTCGACCTCCCCGTGCAGGATCGAGGGGTCGATGATGGCGGCGCGGTCCCAGTCGACGGCCGGGAGACCGTGGCGTGCCAGCTTCGGTGTGCAGCGCCGTGACGTCGTAGGGGCGAACTATCGTTTCTTTCGTTTTGGCGGGTATGCTGGAAGCGGGACACGGCCTGGCTGGAGGATCTTGTGACGGTGGTGCCTTCGGGAGGGCTGGAGCCCGACGGTGAGGAGCTGAGGCTTTTCGCTCGGCGGCCGCTCCGTGGGCGGCGACTGCAACTCATCGTCGACGGGGCGGAGCCGGTCGAAGTGCCGCCGGTGGTGGGTGAGGCTCTCGCCGAAGTCGTGTCGATCCTCGGTCGCGGGCGGCCGGTCCGGGTCATGGCGGAGAACGTCGAACTATCGACCGGAGAAGCTGCCGCGATTCTCGGCGTGACCAGGCCGACGGTGGTCAAGCTGATGAACGACGGGATGTTGCCCTACACCCGGCCAAACTCCAGTCGTCGGGTCGCACTGCATGACGTGCTTGCATACAAGGAGCGGCGGTCGAGGGCGCGCCGCGAGGCGCTGGACGAGTTGACCGCAGACGCGATCGACATGGGCGTCTACGACGAAGCGATCAGGCGTGGCCGCCAACCGTCAGATGATCAGCTCGGCGCGTGAACGGAATCTGATGATCGTAGCGGTGCTGGACGCCTGCGTTCTCGTGCCCAGTGTGCTTGCCGACACCCTGCTGCGCTGTGCTGAGCAGGACCTGTATCGCCCCGTTTGGTCACGCGCCATCCTTGACGAGGTGCGGCGGAACCTTCCGCCCTCGGTTCGCGCTGGCAAGGCCGATCGCCGCATCGAGGTCATGCGGGAGCACTTCCCGAAGGCGATGGTCTCGGGATATGAGCAGCTGATCACCGAGATGGCCAACGATCCGAAGGATCGCCATGTGCTCGCTGCCGCTGTCGCGGCCGACGCGGAGGCGATCGTCACGGCCAATCTTCGTGACTTTCCGGACCACGCCGTCGCACCATATGCGATCGAGGTGTTGCATCCGGACGACTTCCTCTGCGGACTGCTGGACGCGGAGCCGGAACTGCTCGTGAGCATCATCGTGCAGCAGGCAGAAGCGACAGGGAAGGCGGGCGCCCCAGGCTCGGGGTCGAGGACATCCTGAGTGGTCTCGCCGGATGCCGGGTGATGCCGGGTTGCCCGATTCGCCCATCTGGTCTCTGCGGAACTGACGAACGGCCGGTAGCGCTGTCCCTTGGCTATCGGCTGATCCGGAAGCTTCTTGAACGGCGAGTATCGGATGAAGCACTTGGTCCTTGAACGCTACGACGCCATGACCGAGGCTGTTCTCATGGGACGATCGTGTCTACCGGTTCTCGACTCGCCACCCGACCGCGCAGCACCGCGCGGTGTTCGGGCAGGGTGTCGGCGACCAGATCCCGATAGCGGAACAGGAACCGCAGAGCCGAAGTGTTAGGCGAAGACAATCCGTCGCTCATACCAGCGAGCCTCCGAGAGGGGCGGGACGTCCGGGCAACGTGAGCGCCGCTCCGGAGAACCCTCTGTATACCGGAGCGCGACCACAAGCGACATCCTTTGTCCACGCTGGCCGCTCGGAAGCCGACGGTAGCTCCGTCTTGTTCGAGGGGGTCCGGTACGGGCTGCTGGTACGCACCTGTCTGGAGGTGTTATGCGACGCCGGTGACGGGGCTCGGGCCCCGCCACCGGCGCAGCTGATCGCTCAGGGGGCGGTCAGGAGGTGGCGCTCAGCGTGCCGGCGAAGTCCGGGTTGGCCTTGAGCCACTCCTCGACGGCCTTCTCCTCGTTGTCCTTGTGCACGTTGAACATCAGGTCCTCGAGCGAGCCGAGCTGCTGGTCGTCCATCTTGAACTTCTTCAGCATCTCGGTGACCTCGGGGAAGTCCGCGCTGAAGCCCTTACGGCCCAGCGTGTTGATCTCCTCGGCCCCACCGAGCGTGCCCTTCGGGTCCGCCAGGTCCTTCAGCGGGTACTTCGCGTAGGCCCAGTGCGGGTGCCACAGAGTCACCACGATCGGCTTCTGGCCCTTGATCGCGCCGTCCAGCGCGGCCAGCATGGCCGGGGTCGACGACGTCGTCAGCTTCAGCTTGCCGGTCAGGCCGTACTCCGGGATGACCTTGTCCTGGGTGGCGGCGGTCAGGCCGGCGCCGGCCTCGATGCCGATGATCTCGCCGTTGAAGGTGCCGGCGTTCGCGGCCAGGTCCTCCAGCGAGTCGATGCCGGTCACGTAGTCCGGGACGGCGATGCTCAGGCTGGCGTTGTCGTACCAGACGCCGAGCTTCTCGATCTTGTCGCCGTACCGCTTCATGTAGTCGGCGTGGGTCTGCGGCAGCCAGCTGTCGAGGAAGAGGTCGATGTCACCCGTCGACAGGCCCTGGTAGACGACCCCCGCCTCGACGTTCTTGAGTTCGACGTCGTAGCCCTTCTCCTCCAGCAGGTTCTTCCAGAGGTAGGAGGTGGCGATGGCCTCGTCCCAGGCCATGTAGCCGATGCTGATCTTCTTGCTGTCGCCGGCGGAGCCGCCGGAGTTGCCGTCGCCGCAGGCGGCGACGCCGGTCAGCGCCAGGGCGGCGGTGGCCGCCAGCGCGACCCGGCGCACAAATTTACTGCTCCACATGTGGAGTTTCCTTCCCTCGTTGCTGTGCACCGGCGGAACTCGTGGTGAACGAGGCAGGGCGCCGGCATCGGTGACTTCCCTGCATGGGTCAGGTCAGTGGATCAGGCTTGTTGCATGGCGCGTTGCGCCTTCGCCGCTGCGGTACGCGCGCCGATCGAGTCGGTGAGGCGGTCGAGCACCACTGCCAGGATCACCACGGCAACGCCGCCCTCGAAGCCCGCGCCGACCTGAGCCCGGAAGAGTGCCGTCGTGATCACCTCACCGAGACCACCGGCACCGACCATCCCGGCGATGACGACCATCGACAACGCCAGCATGATGACCTGGTTGACGCCGGTCATGATGGTGGGCAGAGCCAGGGGCAGTTTGGTGCGCAGCAGGATCTTCCACGGCGAGGCACCGAACGCCTCGCCGGCCTCGACGACCTCGCGGTCGACCTGACGCAGGCCCAATTCGGTCAGGCGTACCCCGGGCGGCATGCTGAACACCACGGTGGCCAGCGCGCCGGGCACGACGCCGACACCGAAGAAGAAGATGGCCGGGATCAGGTAGACGAAGGCAGGCATCGTCTGCATCAGGTCCAGCACCGGTCGGACGACTGCCGAGGCGCGGGGATTCTCCGCGATGAAGATGCCCACCGGTATGGCGAGCAGCAGGGCGAGCCCACTGGAGACCAGGACCAGCGCCAGTGTGCTCATGGTTTGTTCCCAGATCGGCATCCCGGCGACCAGGCCGAGTCCGAGCGCGGTGCCCAGGCCGAACTTCCAGCCCCGTAGCCACCAGCCGAGGCCGGCGAAGATCAGCACCATGACGATCGCCGGGGGCGCGGTCAGCAGGCTCGCCAGCGGTTCGACCAGCGAGTCGACGGCGGCGGCGATGCCGTCGAAGAGGGCGGAGAGATGCTCCCTCGACCAGTCGACGCCGGCCTGGAACGCGTCGCCGACCCGCACGTACGGCAGTAGGTCGTTGAGACCGTCGGCGCTGTTCATGCGGGCCCTCCCGTCAGGCGGACCGGAGCCTGGGCATTCACCTGGACCGGTACCTCCGGTGCGGCCGTGACGTTTGCGGCCGGTGCCGCGCCGGTCACGTCGGCGGGTTCGGGCGTGGCGGTGTTCTCGCTGATGTCGGTGCTGAGGCTGCCCAGGGCGCTGAGCAGCGTGACCCGCGGAATCACCCCGGCGAGTCGCCCGGCTGCGTCGACCACGGCGACCGGGGCCGGGCTCTCCGCGCAGGCGGCGAAGATGTCGGCCACGGGTGTGTCGTCGGCGACCGTGCGGACGTACTCGGTCGACACGATCTCCTGGAGGTTCTGTTTTCCGTCCCGGACGGCCTGTGCGGCCTCGTCGGCGGTCACCGTGCCGACGAACCGCTTGTCCCGGCCGGTGATGTAGACGGCGGACGTCTGGGTCTCGCGCAGCACGCGGGCGGCCACCCGGGGGCCGGAGTTCACGTCCACGACGCCGAGCGGTCGTTCCATGACCGCCGACGCGGTGAGGATCCTGGTCCGGTCGACGTCGGCGACGAACTGGGCGACGTAGTCGTTGGACGGGTCGGTGAGGATCTCCTCGGCGGTGCCGATCTGGACGATCCGACCGGCCCGCATGACCGCGATGCGGTCGCCGAGGCGCATCGCCTCGTTGAGGTCGTGCGTGATGAACACGATCGTCTTGCCGAGCTCGGCCTGTAGTTCGAGCAGTTGGTCCTGCACCTCGCGGCGGATGAGCGGGTCGAGCGCGGAGAACGCCTCGTCCATGAGCATGATGTCGGTGCCGGCGGCGAGCGCGCGGGCCAGGCCGACCCGCTGGCGCATGCCGCCGGAGAGTTCCTGCGGCAGCTTGTCCGCCCAGCCGTCCAGGCCGACCATGCGTAGCGCCTGCAGTGCCTTCTCCCGGCGCTCGTCGCGGGGCAGGCCCGCCACCTCCAGCGCGTAGCCGGCGTTGTCCAGGACCGACCGGTGCGGCTGGAGCGCGAAGTGCTGGAAGACCATGCTGATCTTCTCGCGGCGCAGCTTGCGCAGCGCGGCCGGCTTGAGCTTGGTGATGTCGACGCCGTCGACCTCCACCGTGCCGTGCGTGGGTGCGAGCAGGCCGTTGAGCATCCGGATCAGGGTGGACTTACCCGAGCCGGACAGGCCCATGACCACGAAGATCTCACCGCGCTTGACCTCGAAGTTCGCGTCGACGACCGCGGCCGTGACCGGTAGCCCTGCCAGCTTCTCGTCCTGGTGTGCGCCGTCTCTGAGGAGTTCCATCGCCTTGTCGGCGCGGTTTCCGTAGACCTTGTACAGCGACTTGACTCTGAGTGCGGACACGGTCTCCATTCCAAGGGGCATACGGTACGACGACCATTTCAGGTGACGTACGCAGTCGCGTATCTACGACAATCTCTGTGTCGTAGGGCTGCCAGATTCAGGACAGCCCCAGGGTGGGCGCCTCGACCCTACCCGACGGCTGTCAGCGCACGACGACCCTCTTTGCCGCTCCGTCGCATGGGCCACTGTCATTGGATCGCGTCGTGACGCCGAGCTATTTGTGTGCAGCACTGGTCGACGGAAGCGCAATTCAGGTATGGAGAATCGCAAAGCCAGTAGGACCTCCGATGGCTGGAATTTCCAGGGCATTCCAGCCGATAGGGGGCAGCGTCCGTTGCGGCAGGTGGCGCTGCCATCACGCCGTGTTCCCGTGCGGGGTGGCCGATCCGCGACCTCCGAGGCCGGTGGTGCCGGGTTTTCTGCCGGCGGGGGCCGGTGCGCCGTTTATCGGGGGAGTTCGCGGATGTCGGTCAAACCGCCTGTCCGGGGCCGGGCCGAAAATTCGACCGGCGCGGATATTTCATGGAATCTACATGGTTCCTACATGAAAATGAGACAGGATCTACATGGTGTCTATGCGATTCCGTCGGCGTCCGAATTCCGGCGGCCGGCACCGGGGTCGTGGACCGATTGATCCATGGCCCTGATTCCTCGCGGATCTGACGTTGGTCGATGACCGACAGTATTCATATCGGTGATGACGGATGGGTGGCCTGCTTGCGGCCGACCGAGGTAGGGGTCAAGCGACGGGTAGGTGTTTCTCGATGGTGCTGCGCAGGGCGGCGTCGCCGGGGGTGACGGTGGGGGCGAACCGAGCGGCGACCGTGCCGTCTGGAGCGACCAGGAACTTTTCGAAGTTCCACCGTACGTCGCCGGTGTGGCCCTCGGCGTCGGCGGTGTCCACCAGGGCGGCGTAGAGCGGGTGTCGGCCGGGGCCGTTCACCTCGACCTTCTCCGTGAGTGGAAACGTCACCCCGTAGTTGACCTGGCAGAATTCGCTGATCTCCGCGGCGGTGCCCGGCTCCTGGCCGGCGAACTGGTTGCACGGCACGCCGAGCATCACCAGTCCGCGCTCGGCGTACTCGTCCTGAAGGGCCTGGAGGCCGGCGTACTGCGGGGTGAGCCCGCACCGGGACGCGACGTTGACCACCAGCAGGGCGCGTCCGCGGTAGCGCGCCAGGTCGGCCGGGCCGCCGCCGAGCGCACCGATCGGAAGGTCGAAGACTGTCATGACCCGAGGCTACGTGGTGGTGTGGCTCCTCGCGCCAATCGATACATGTGCATCTTGACGAAGTGGTGGCGTGTGAGTAGCGTCTCCTCATCCTTTTGGAAAGTTTCCTAACTGTTTGGAGGCGCCACATGAAGAGATCGCTCCGCCGGGCCCTCTGGGTCGGCGCCGTGGTCGCGGTGACCGTCGCCACGGTCCCGATGGCCTCGGCGTTCGGCGCCGGAAGCGTGACCACCTCCTTCGCCCGGGTGACGGACTGGGGGACCGGTCACGAAACGAGGGTCACCATCACCAACGGTTCGAACGCCAGCATCAGCACCTGGCGCATCGATTTCGAGCTGCCCTCGGGCACCAGCATCAGCAGCTTCTGGGACGCCGACGTCACCCGCGACGGCAACCGTTACGTGGCGGTCAAGAAGAGCTGGGCCGGTGCGTTGGCCCCGGGTGCCTCCTTCAGCTGGGGCTACAACGGCACCGGTGCGTACCGGGCGCCGCTCAACTGCACCATCAACGGCGTCTCCTGCGGCGGTGGCACGCCGCCGCCGACCACCGCACCGCCGACCACCACCCCGCCCACGACCACCCCGCCGACCACGGCGCCCCCCACCACCGCGCCGCCGCCCACCCCGCCGCCCAGCGGGGACCGCAAGGTCGTCGGCTACTTCGCCCAGTGGGGTGTCTACGGCCGCAACTACCACGTCAGGAACATCCACACCAGCGGCTCGGCGGCCAAGCTGACCCACATCCTGTACGCCTTCGGCAACACCACCGGCGGCCGGTGCACCATCGGTGACAGCTACGCCGACTACGAGAAGGCGTACACCGCGGCGGAGAGCGTCGACGGCGTCGCCGACACCTGGGATCAGCCGCTGCGCGGCAGCTTCAACCAACTGCGCAAGCTCAAGCGGATGTACCCGCACCTCAAGGTGATCTGGTCCTTCGGCGGCTGGACCTGGTCCGGCGGCTTCACCCAGGCCGCGCAGAACCCCACCGCCTTCGCCCAGAGCTGCTACAACCTGGTCGAGGACCCGCGCTGGGCGGACGTCTTCGACGGCATCGACATCGACTGGGAATACCCGAACGCCTGCGGCCTCACCTGCGACGCCAGCGGCCCGAACGCGTTCAAGAACGTGGTCAGCGCGCTGCGGAGCCGGTTCGGCTCGTCGGCGCTGGTCACCGCCGCGATCACCGCGGACGGCAGCAACGGCGGCAAGATCGACGCGACCGACTACGCCGGTGCGGCGGCGAACCTCAACTGGATCATGCCGATGACGTACGACTACTTCGGCGCCTTCAACGCGCAGGGCCCGACGGCCCCGCACTCACCGCTCCACTCGTACACCGGCATCCCGCAGCAGGGCTTCTGGTCGGACGCCGCCATCCAGAAGCTCAAGAGCAAGGGGATCCCGGCCAACAAGCTGCTGCTCGGCATCGGCTTCTACGGCCGGGGCTGGACCGGGGTGACCCAGACCACGCCGGGTGGCACCGCGACCGGGCCCGCTCCGGGCACCTACGAGCAGGGCATCGAGGATTACAAGGTGCTCAAGAACAGCTGCCCGGCCACCGGCACCATCGGCGGCACGGCGTACGCCAAGTGCGGCAGCAACTGGTGGAGCTACGACACCCCGTCGACCATCAACGGCAAGATGACGTACGCGAAGAACCAGGGCCTCGGTGGCGCCTTCTTCTGGGAACTCTCCGGTGACACCAGCAACGGTGAGCTGATCAGCGCCGTCAGGGGCGGCCTCAACTGAGGGTGAAGGCGAGGAAGGGTACCTTTTTGACGCCTGCGGTAGAGCAAAGGCGATAGGAAGGTGCCCTTCCTTGCACCCAGGGGTGGTGTGACAGACTCGGCGCCTCGGACGTCGTGGGAGGTGGCGATGCAGGTGAGATTCGGGCGCTGGGCCGTCCTGCTCACGGCCGTGCCGCTCGCGCTGGGCGGCTGCGGTCTCATCGCGGGGGAAAACGAGGCGGAGGAGCCCGGACGGGCACCGGCCGAGGAGGCCCTGACGAAGTCCCGGGAACGGGCGCAGGCGTACCTCGACGCGATCACGGCCAAGGATGTCGAAGCCGGGCGCAGCCAACTCTGTGCCGTGCTGCACGAGGCGTTCGACGGGGCCGCCACCGGGCCGAACGGCGACTTCGCCGACCATTTCAAGGTCTCGAAGGCCGAGATCGTCGACATCCGCCCCGGCCCGTCCGGGCAGGAGGTCAGCGCCGCGGTGACGGTTGCTGTCGGCAAGCGTACGGCCACTCGGCCGTTGCTGTTCACGGTCACCCAGGACGGGCTCGACTGGTGCATCTCGGACGAACGGCCCGGCGGGCACAGTCCCGCCCCGGCGCCGACGCCCTGACCCGCGCCGACCCCACCCCCACGACCCCGCCACCCGTCGTAGCCGTCCATCTGCCGGAACCTGGCCCCTCGCTGGTCGGCCGGCCCGCCGGTCGCCGTACGCTTTCTGTCATGCGCCATGAGTGGCATCAGTTGAGTCATCCGGCGGTGGGCAGCCCGGTGCTGCAGACCAGCCGCCCGACCGTCGACTCCGCCGAGGACGAGGCCCTCGGCCTGGACCGCTGGCGGGAACTGCCCCGCGCCCAGATCCCACCCTGGCCGGACCAGGCCCAGGTCGCCGAGGTCTGCAAGGTGCTCGACACGGTCCCGTCGGTGGTGGCCCCGTACGAGGTCGACCAGTTGCGCCAGCGCCTCGCGCTGGTCTGCGAGGGCAAGGCATTCCTGTTGCAGGGCGGCGACTGCGCGGAGACCTTCGCCGACAACACCGAGAGCCATCTGCTGGCCAACGCCCGCACGCTGCTGCAGATGGCGATCGTGCTCACCTACGGCGCGTCGCTGCCGGTGGTCAAGGTGGCCCGGGTCGCCGGGCAGTACACCAAACCCCGGTCGCTGCCGACCGACGCCCGGGGGCTGCCGGCCTACCGCGGCGACATGATCAACTCGCTGGAGGCGACGCCGGAGGCGCGGGTCGCCGACCCGCAGCGCATGATCCGGGCGTACGCCAACTCGGCCGCCGCGATGAACATGCTCCGCGCCTACCTCGCCGGCGGCCTGGCCGACCTGCACGCGGTGCACGACTGGAACAAGGGCTTCGTGCGCAACTCGCCGGCCGGCGAGCGGTACGAGGCGATCGCCCGGGAGATCGACCGGGCGCTGGCGTTCATCCGGGCCTGCGGGATGACCGACGACGAGGCCCTGCGTACGGTCACCCTCTACTGCTCCCACGAGGCCCTGGCGCTGGAGTACGACCGGGCGCTGACCCGGGTCTCCGGCAATCGGGCGTACGGGCTGTCCGGGCACTTCCTGTGGATCGGCGAGCGCACTCGGCAGCTCGACGGGGCGCACATCGACTTCATCTCCCGCATCGCCAACCCGATCGGGGTCAAGCTCGGCCCGACCACCACCCCGGACCAGGCGATCGAGCTGTGCGAGAAGCTGAACCCGGACAACATCCCCGGCCGGCTCACGTTGATCAGCCGGATGGGCAACCACAAGGTACGCGACGTGCTGCCGCCGATCGTGGCCAAGGTGACCGCCGCCGGGGCGAAGGTGGTGTGGCAGTGCGACCCGATGCACGGCAACACCCACGAGTCGTCCAACGGCTACAAGACCCGCCACTTCGACCGGATCGTGGACGAGGTGCTGGGCTACTTCGAGGTGCACCGGGGCCTGGAGACCCATCCCGGCGGCCTGCACGTCGAACTGACCGGCGAGGACGTCACCGAGTGCCTGGGCGGCGCGCAGGGCATCGCCGACCTCGACCTGCCGGACCGGTACGAGACCGCCTGCGACCCGCGGCTGAACACGCAGCAGTCGCTGGAACTGGCGTTCCTGGTGGCGGAGATGCTGCGTGGCTGACCCGACGGTGCGAGGCATGCCGATCGACCTGCGTTCGGACACGGTGACCCGGCCCACCGCCGGGATGCGGGAGGCGATGGCCACCGCCGAGGTCGGCGACGACGTCTACGGCGAGGACCCGACGGTCAACGCCCTGGAGAGCGAGGTCGCGGCGCTGTTCGGGCATGAGGCGGCGCTGTTCTGCCCGACCGGGTCGATGGCCAACCAGATCGCCCTCCAGGTGCTGGTGCCGCCCGGCGGCGAACTGCTCTGCGACGCCGACGCGCACGTGGTGACGTACGAGATGGGTGCGGCTGCCGCGTACGGCGGAATCACCTCGCGGACCTGGCCGGCGGTCGGCGCGGACATCGACCCCGACGGGGTGGCCGGCATGATCCGGCCCGACGGCTACTGGGCGGTGCCCACCCGGGCGATCGCGGTGGAGCAGACCCACAACCGCGGCGGTGGCGGGGTGATCCCCCTCGACACGTTGCGTGAGCTGCGTCGGGTCGCGGACGCCGCACAGTCGGCGCTGCACTGTGACGGCGCCCGGATCTGGCACGCCCACGTTGCCGACGGGGTGCCGCTGGCCACCTACGGCGCGCTCTTCGACACGCTCTCGGTCTGTCTCTCCAAGGGGCTCGGCGCGCCGGTCGGTTCGCTGGTCGTCGGCACCGCCGACAAGATCGAGCAAGCCCGGCTGGTGCGCAAGCGGATGGGCGGCGGGATGCGCCAGGCCGGCATCCTGGCCGCCGCGGGACGGTACGCCCTGACCCACCACGTCGACCGGCTCGCCGAGGACCACGCGAAGGCGGCCCGACTGGCCGAGGCGATCACACCGTACGGGGTGCTGGCCGCGCCGGTCCGCACCAACCTGGTCCCGCTGGACCTGACCAAGGCGCCGATGGACGCGCATGCCCTCGCCGCCGCCGCCCGCGCCGAGGGCGTACTCATCTCGGTGCTCGGCCCCCGCACCGCCCGCCTGGTCACCCACCTCGACGTCACCAACGCCGCGATCGACCGCGCCGCCACGATCCTCCCGCGCATCCTCAGAGCCTGACCCCCCACTCCCCACTCCCACTCCACGTCTGACCCCGAGTCCTCGCCGCTGGCCCCGAACCCCGTCGCCCGGCCCTCGAGCCCGCGATCTGATCGGTCCGCCTTGCCCTGATATGTCCTCGCCGCTTCGGTGGATCTTGGACCGGAGTGGCCCCTCTGGGCCGAAAGTGTCCAAGATCGCCTGTGCCCAGCAATAGATCGGAGCAGGTGTTGGTGTCGGTCTTCATGCCGGCGAGGCGTTCGGAGAGGCCGCGATCTTGCACTTTTGGTCGCCGCAAAAGCCCTGGAATGGGGCGTAAGGGTGGCGGAAAGTGCATGATCGCCGCAGCGGGGGCAGCGGGGGCAGCGGGGGCAGCGGGGGCAGCGGGGGCAGCGGGGGCAGCGGGGGCAGCGGGGGCAGCGGGGGCAGCGGGGGCAGCGGGGGCAGCGGGGGCAGCGGGGGCAGCGGGGGGCTTAGGGGGCTGCTAGGCGGCGGAGGGTGGTGATGTCGGCGGCGTGGCCCTCGTGGCGTTCGGTGGGGGTCTCCACCAGGATCGGGACGTTGGCGGTGGCCGGGTGGCGCATCAACTCGGCGAAGGCCGGCTCGCCGATGGCGCCCTTGCCGATGTTCTCGTGCCGGTCACGGGTCGAGCCGCACAGATCCTTCGAGTCGTTGGCGTGCACCAGCCGCAGCCGGTCCGCGCCGACGGTGGCCACCAGGGCGTCCAGCGTCTCGGTCATGCCGCCCTCGGCAGCCAGGTCGTGCCCGGCCGCCCAGGCGTGGCAGGTGTCGAAGCAGACGCCGAGCCACGGGTGCCGATCCACCGCGTCGAGGTAGGGCCCCAGATGCTCCACCCGGCAGGCCAGGGACCGGCCGCCACCGGCGCTCGGCTCGACCAGCAGCATCGGACCACCGGTGGCGGCGGCGGAGTCCAACAGTGGCAGCAGCGACTCGCGTACCTGCCGCATCGCCGCCTCGGCGTGCCCGGCGTCCACCGCGCTGCCGGCGTGGAAGACCACCCCGCGTGCCCCGATCTCGGCCCCGCGGCGCAGCGCGTGGGCCAGGGTCTGCACCGAGCGCTCGACCGTTGCGGCGGTCGGGGAGCCCAGATTGACCAGCAGCGACGCGTGGATGTAGACCGCTACCCCCCGCTCGGCGCAACCGTCGCGGAAGAGCGCGTCCTGGGCCGGGTTCCCGGCCGGCGTCGCCCACCCACGAGAGTTGCCGACGTAGACCTGTGCCACCTCCGAACCGGCGGCGTCGAGGTACGGCAGCGCCGCCTTCGCCAGCCCACCCGACGTGGGCGTGTGCGAGCCGACCGGCCGGTGGCCGGGATTCGTGGCGGGTGCCGGCTGGTGGCCGGGATTCGTGGCGGGCATCAGAAGCATCCGACGGTGATCTGGCTGCTCGGGGGCACCTGAGTGTTCTCGGGCGGGTTCTGGAACCGAGCGACCGCGTTCGGGTTGAACTGGAGCGTCACCTGGAAGCCCTGGCTCTCCAACGCCTGCTTGGCCTGCTGACACGGCAGGTCGACGACCCGGGGCACGGTAACCAGGGGCGGGCCTTCGCTGACCTCCAGCCGGACCTGGGCCCCCTTTTCCACACCGCTGCCGTCGGCCGGACTCTGCCCGAGCACCTCGTCGCGGGGCTTGTCGGACTGCTTGTACGTCGGCTCCACCAGCACCAGGCCGAGTTCAGCGATCCGCGCGCGGGCCTCGTTGATGTTCTTGCCGACCAGGTTCGGCACGGTGATCGGGGCCCGACCCTTACTGAGGATGACGGTGATCTTCTGGCCGGGCGTGACCTCCTTGCCCGCCTCCGGCTTGGTGGCCACCACCACACCCTCGGGCAGGCTGTCGTCGTAGCGGGCGGTGCCCTTGACGACTTTGAGTTCGGCGCTGACCAGATCCGCCTCGGCCAGTTCGAACTCCTTGCCCACCACGTCGGGCATCGGGAAGCGCTCCGGGCCGAGTGACAGGGTCAGGGTGATCGTGCCGCCCTTGACGATCCGGGCGGACGAGGCGGGGTCCTGCGCCAGCACACCGTCACGCGGGATCTGTTCGTCGTAGCGCGGGTCGGCGTAGTGCAGGGTGAAGCCACCCTGAGCCGCCGTCGCCTCCGCCTCGGCCTTGCCCATGCTCACCAACTGCGGCGTGGCGGTGTAGCGGCCCACGCCGTACCACCAGCCGCCAAGGGCGGCCACCACACCGAGCACCACCACGACAGCGGCGACGGCGAGCCGGCCGCTCGAGTCCCCCAGCAGCCGGGTCCGCAACGCCCCCAGCCGGGAACCCCGGTCCTGGCCGGCGTTCAGGTCCAGTGCCGCCCGGCGTCGACCCCGGGTGGGCGCCCCGCTGTCGGGCAGGCGGGCCCACGGCGGTCGTTCGGGCGGACGGACCGCGGCCACCACCATCGTCGGTTCGGACACCACCGGCTCGCTGAGCACGGAGGGCAGCATGGCGGTGTGGCTGTGCGAGCTGGCGAGATCATCCCGGGCCACCTGCACCTCGGCCAAGAGGCTGCCGGCGTCGGTGGGGCGGCCCGCCGGATCCCGCCGGGTGGCCCGGGCGACCAGGTCGTCGAGCGCCCTCGGTAGCCCGGGCACGAGCATCGACGGCGCTGGAACGTCCCGGTCGACGTGCTGCCAGGCGATGTCGATCGGCCGGTCGCCGTCGTACGGCACCCGACCGGTGAGCATCTCGAACAGCACGATGCCGGTCGCGTAGACGTCCGTCCGGGCGTCGGCGCGGCCCTCGGTGACCAACTCCGGGGCGACGTACGCCACCGTGGCCATCAGTTGGTTGCCGCTGTCGTGGTCGGTGCTCGCCTCGACGGCCCGGGCCAGTCCGAAGTCGGTGACCTTGACCACGCTGTCCACGAGGTTGGCCGGGCCGCCGCTGGGCGCCTCGGCGACGAGGACGTTCTCCGGCTTGATGTCGCGGTGCACCAGCCCGCCCCGGTGGGCGGCGGCGATCGCGGCGAGCATCTGCTCGGCGATGGCCAGCGCCTCGTCCGGGTTGAGGCGGCGGCGCTCGGTCAGCACCTCGCGCAGGGTGCGCCCGCGGACGTATTCCATGACCAGGTACGGCAGCCCGGCGTGGGTGCCCTGGTCGTAGACGGCCACCACGTTGGGGTGGGTGAGTCGGGCGATCGTCTTGGCCTCGTCGGTGAACCGGTCGACGAAGCCGCCCGGCCTGGCGCGGCCCGGCGCCCCCTGCGTCGAATGAATGATCTTGATCGCCACGGTGCGTTCGAGCCGCTCGTCGGTGGCGGTGTACACCGTCGCCATGCCGCCGCGGGCCACGCGACCGCGAATGCGGTAGCGCCCGTCGATCAGCGAACCCGGCAACGTGTCGGCGACCTGTGTGTCCATCGGCATGGAGTCTATGTGTCGGGAGGATGAAGGTTGAACCGGATGTTACCGCCGAGCCGGTGCCGATGGGATCACGCTGGCCGCGAGGTGTTCGATCCGGCCTGCTCAGCGTGCTGCCGACAGGCTGTTGACCCCGGGGAGGGGTGACGTGGCAGGGTGGTCGGGTGACCAACTCCCTACCCGCCGAGAGCACCGTGCCCGAGGCCGGCCCCACCGACCTGGCCGACTGGCTGACCTTGCCGGATGTCGCCGAACGGCTCGACCTGTCGATCAGCAAGGTCCACCAGATGATCCGGGACCGGGAGCTGATCGCGGTGCGCCGCGACGGTGTCCGCCGGATCCCGGTCGACCTGGTGGCCAACCGCACCATACGCAAGCACCTGCCCGGCGTGCTCACCCTGCTGGCCGACGCCGGCTACGACGACGAGGCGGCGCTGCGTTGGCTCTACGAGCCCGACGACAGCCTGCCCGGCCGTACCCCTGCCGCCGCCCTCGCCAGCGATCAGGCCCGCGAGATCAAGCGCCGCGCCCAGGCCCTCGGCTTCTGACCCACCCCTCGCCCCGCACCCTTCGGCGCCCTCGGCCCTCGGCCCTCGCCTCCGCGATCTTGCACTTTCCGTCGGGAGATTTCGGGGCAGAATGCGCAAAAGGCCGACCGAAAGTGCAAGATCGGCGCGGCGACCGCGGCGACCGCGGCGACCGCGGCGGCGTGGCGGTGCGGGGCGAGGGGTGTCAGTCGGCGCGGCGGGTGGCGGCGATGGCCAGGTCGACCAAGGCCTGGCGGGCCTCGGTGTCCAGGTCGACCGTGGTCAGCGCGGCGAGCGCGGCATCGGTCAGCGTGACGATGCGCTGTTCGGTGCGGGCCAGTGCGCCGCTGCTGGCGATCAACTCCCGCAGTCGGTTCACCCCGGCCGGGTCCAGGTCCGCGTCACCCAGACCGGCGCGCAGCAGCGCCCGGCCGGCCGCGTCGGTCGCCTCCATCGCCGCCGCCACCAGGTAGGTCCGCTTGCCCTCGCGCAGGTCGTCGCCGGCCGGCTTGCCCGTCTGTGCCGGGTCGCCGAAGACGCCCAGCACATCGTCGCGCAACTGGAACGCCTCACCCAGTGGCAAGCCGTACGCCGAGTAGGCGAGGCGTACGTCGGTGGGGGCGTCGGCCAGCGCCGCGCCGAGCAGCAGCGGTCGCTCGACGGTGTACTTTGCCGACTTGTACCGGGCGACCTTCCCCGCCCGCTCCAGCGAGGTGTCCCCGGTGGCCTGGGTCAGCACGTCGAGGTACTGCCCGACGGTGACCTCGGCCCGCATCTCGTCGAAGTCCGGCCGGGCGCGGGCCACCGCCCGGGGATCGAGCCCGGCCGAGTGCAGCAGTTCGTCGGACCAGACCAGGCAGAGGTCGCCCAGCAGGATCGCCGCCGCGTCGCCGAAGCCGTCCGGGTCGCCGCCCCAACCGGCCGTCCGGTGCCGGGCGGCGAACCGACGATGCACCGCCGGCTCGCCCCGGCGGGTGTCCGAACGATCCATCAGGTCGTCGTGGATCAGCGCGCTGGCCTGGACGAACTCCAGCGCAGCGAGGGCGGTCACCACCGGATCGCTGTCCGCCCCGCCCGCGCCCCGGTAGCCCCAGTAGGCGAAGGCCGGACGCAACCGCTTACCGCCGCCGAGCACGAACGCCTCGATCGTCTCGGCGACCGGCACCAGCGCCTCGTCGACGTTGGTCATCCAGGCTCGGCGACCGGCGAGGAAATCGGAGAGGGCCTGGTCGACCCGTTGTCGCAAACTGGCACGGTCGACGGGGGAGACAGGAGCAGCGTGGGTCACGCCCCGACGCTAACGGTTCCGGTCCCGACGCGCCGAGCCCCCCGTGTCCCGGCGTGCCGTGGCGCACCTGCTCACGGCCCGCGTCGCCGGTCGGGTCGGTGGGTGCCTCGGGGCCCGGGGGCGTCGCGCCCGGCGGTCGCGGCCGCCCTCGGTGGCGTCCGGCAGCAGGTCGGCCGGCAGCGCGAGGACCTGCGCCAACCAGGAGCGCCAGAAGGGCCCGGGCACGCGTCGCTGGCGCTCCCACCGGGAGATTTCATGCCGGCTCAGCGTGGGTACGCCGGCGGCGGCGCAGAGTTCGGCGGCGAGTCGGGACTGGCTCCAGCCCCGGGCCAGCCGGAACCGACTCAACAGTGCCCCGAAGGGCTCCTCCCCGAGCAGCGGCGGCGAATCGGGCGGTGACGACGGCATCACTCCTCCAAGGGGTCGGCGTGGTGGTGGCCCGCCGCCGGACACGGCTGTCGCGCCACCTGTCGAAACACTGACCCCCGCGCGGCCCCCACCACACCCGCGCAGCCCGAAAGCTATCCCGCCCGTACGACACTCCTCCGCGGCACCACCACCGCCACCCCGCCGACGTGGGAAGCTGGTGAGATGGCGGGTGTCACCCGTTAGAGTCGGAGCGTGGCTCTCGGTCTTCCCTCGGTCCTCCCAAAACCGCACCCGTCGATCGGGGAGCTGGTCCGCGACTGCCAGCCGACCTTCTCCTTCGAGTTCATGCCTCCCAAGACGGAGCAGGGGGAGCGGCAGCTCTGGCAGGCCATCCGCGAGTTGGAGTCGCTGCGCCCGTCGTTCGTCTCGATCACGTACGGTGCCGGCGGGTCGACCCGGGACACCACGGTGGCGGTCACCGAACGGGTCGCCAACGAGACGACCCTGCTGCCGATGGCGCACCTGACCGCGGTCAACCACTCCGTCGCCGAGCTGCGACACGTGATCGGGCGGCTGGCCGCGGCTGGGGTGCGCAACGTGCTCGCGGTGCGGGGTGATCCGCCCGGTGACCCGACCGGCGAATGGGTGCCGCACCCCGAGGGCGTCCACTACGCGGAGGACCTGGTCCGCCTGGTCCGCCGCTCCGGCGACTTCAGCGTCGGCGTGGCCGCCTTCCCGTACCGGCATCCCCGCTCGCCGGACGTCGCCACCGACACCGAGTACTTCGTCCGCAAGTGTCGGGCCGGCGCGGAGTTCGCGATCACCCAGATGTTCTTCGACGCCGACGAGTACCTCCGCCTGCGCGACCGGGTGGCCGCCGCCGGCTGCGACACCCCGGTCCTGGCCGGGGTGATGCCGGTGACCCGGATCGGCACGATCGAGCGGTCGGTGCAACTGTCCGGGGCGCCCTTCCCGGCGGCGCTGGCCGCGCGGTTCGAGCGGGTGGCCGACGATCCGGAGGCGGTCCGCCGGCTCGGCGTCGAGCAGGCCAGCGAGATGTGCCAGCGGCTGCTCGACGAGGGGGTCCCGGGCATCCACTTCATCACCTTCAACCGGTCCACCGCGACCCGCGAGATCTGGCAGAACCTCCGGGTCGGCGCCGCGACCTGACACCCGGGGGCGCGACACCTCAGCACCGCCGAGCCGGTTGAAACGTGGTGGGCAGACAGCTGAACTGGAACGAGTACGCCACGGCGTGGGCCCGGCTGCACGGCGGGTTCGATCCCCGGGCCGCCACACCGGTGGTACGCGGCTGGCTGCGTTTCTCCTATCACCTCGGCTTCCTGTTGGGGCGGCTGCGGGTCGGCCCGACCGCGGTGACGGTGGTCGGCGTGCTGCTCTGCGTCTGCGTACCGCTGCTCGCGGTCCGGCCGGGCGACGGGCCGTTCCTGGGCGCGTTGCTCGTGCTGCTCGCCTCGGTGGCCGACAGCGTCGACGGGGCGGTGGCGGTGGTCACCGGGCGGACGACCCGGCTCGGCTACGTCTACGACTCGCTGGCCGACCGGCTCGGCGAGGCCGCGTGGCTGGTGGCGTTCTGGCTGGTCGGTGCGCCGGGCGTGCTGGTCGTCGCGGGCGGCGCGCTGTCCTGGCTGCACGAGTACGTCCGGGCCCGCGCGGTCGCCGCCGGCATGCGGGAGATCGGCGCGGTGACCGTGGGGGAGCGGCCCACCCGGGTCTGCGTGGCCGTGGCCGGGCTGCTGCTGGCCGGTCTGACCGGGCTGATCGAGCCGGATCTGGCCGCCGGCACCATCACCATGGCCACCGCGGTCTGGGTGCTGCTGGCCGCCTTCGGGCTCGGGCAGTTGCTCTCCGCCGTCCGCCGGGCACTGATCGACGCGCGCTGACGATCTCCGGGTGGGCTGAGCTGAGCTCGGCGTGCGGGCCGGGTGTTAATAGGGGGCCCTTCCTCTACACCAGGCGTTAATAGGGGGCCCTTCCTTACACCCACACCCACACCCACACCTACCAGGCGGGGCCGATCTCGTGGGCGACGATCTGGGCGGAGAGGGTGACCATCGGCAGGCCGCCGCCCGGGTGGCTGGAGCCGCCGACCAGCCAGAGGCCGTGGGCCGGGCCCCGGTTGGCCGGACGGAGCAGACCGCCGGCCGTGCCGTAGATGGTCCCGCCCGGTGCGCCGGCCGAGTCGGCCAGATCGGCCGGGGTGCGGATGTCGCGGAAGAGCAGCCGATCGCGCACGTCCACGCCGCGCTCGGCCAGCACGTCGAGGATCCGGTCGGCGTACGCCTGCGCCAGCCCCGGCCGGCGCCAGTCGACCGCCCCGGAGGCGGTGCCGTGGCGGGCGGCGTTGACCAGCACGAACCACGCCTCGTGGCCGGTCGGGCGGACCACCGGGTCGTCGGCCACGGTGACGAAGACGGTCGGGTCGGCGGCCGGTCGGGCCCGTACCCCCCGGCCCGGGGCACCGAAGACCGCGTCGAACTCGGCATCGTGGTCGCGCGGGAAGAAGACGTTGTGGTGGGCCAGCCTGCTCTCGCCGCGTACGCCGAGCAGCAGCACGAAGCCGGCCAGGCTGCGGTCGGTGAGCCCGGCCAGCCGGCGCGGGTCGGGCAGCAGGTCGCGGTAGACGGTGAGCGCGTCGACGTTGGCCACCACCACGTCGGCGGGGATCGGGGCGTGCTGCCCGGCGACGCGTACCCCGTGCACCCGGCCACCCACCGCGTCGATCCGGGTGACCGTGGCGCCGGTGCGCACCACCACCCCCAGGTCCAGGCAGCGCGACAGCAGCGCGTCGGCGAGGGTGCCCAGCCCGCCGCGCAGGTACCAGCCGCCGAAGGTCAGCTCGGCGTAGGGGACCGCGACCAGCGCGGCCGGCGCGCGACGTGGGTCGGCGCCGGTGTAGGTGGCGTACCGGTCCAGCAGCATCCGCAGCCGTGGGTCGGCCAGGTGGGCCCGGCCCAGCCCGCGCAGGCTCTGCCCGGGCCGGATCGCGGCCAGGTCGCCCAGCCGCCAGGCCAGCCGGGCCAGGTTCCGGGGCGAGTCGACCCGGCGGCGCAGGATGTCGTGCTCGCTGGCCCGCCACACCCGCGCGGCGCGCCGCCACAGCCGCTGCCAGTCGGCGGCGGCCCGGTCGCCGAGGGCCGCGCCGACGCGGGCGGTGAACTCGTCCGGGTCGGCGCAGGAGTCGAGCACCGGCCCGCCGCCCGGGAAGACGTGCCGCACGATCGGGTCCAGCGGCTCCAGGCCGAGGTACTCGTCCAGCTTCGCCCCGGTCGCCTCGAACAGCTCGTGGAACACCTCGGGCAGGGTGAGCAGGCTGGGCCCGGTGTCGAAGTGGAACGAGCCCTCGGGCGTGTCGCGGGTGTGCCGGCCGAGCTTGCCGCCGACCGCCTCGGCCCGCTCCAGCACGGTCACCTCGTGCCCGGTGACGGCCAACCGGGCGGCGGTGGCCAGCCCACCCACCCCGGCGCCGACGACCACGATCCGCGCCATGCCGCGTCCTCCTAGACGACCGGGCGACCGCGCCAGGACAGGCGTCGCCGCTTGCGCAGATGGTACGACCGCAGGGTCAGCCAACCGAGGACCGCGACCGACACGGGGTGGCCCAGCGCGTCGGGCCAGGCCAGCCCGCCGGTGGCCCGGGCGCTGATCACCCGCCCGGCCACCCCCGTCAGGTACGCCAGGAAGGCGACCCCGGCCACCGCCGGCGCGCCGGCCAGCAGCGCGGTCACGGCGACCAGCGGCGGCGCGGTGTAGAGCAGGAGCAGCAGGGCCACCACCAGCGCGGCGTTGCCCGGGTGCCCGAACGAGGCCCAGAGCGACTTGGTGTATCCGTCGCGCAACTGCGCCCAGTTCTCGTACATCCGGCAGGAGGCCAGCCGGGAACCGTCCGCGAGGGCGATCCGGCCGCCGGCCCGCTTCACCGCCCGGGCCAGCTCGATGTCCTCCAGCACCCGGTCGGCGACCGCCGCGTGCCCGCCGGCCCGCAGGTAGCCGGCCCGGTCCACGACCAGGAACTGCCCGCCGGCCGCGGCCAGCGACGGCCGCGGTGAGCGTTCCATCGCCCGCAGCGGCAGGAAGGTCAGCCACAACCACTGCAACAGCGGCTGGACCAGCCGGTCCGCCGCCGTCCGCACCACGATCCGGGGGTACGGCGACAGCAGCGTCGCCCCGGCGGCGCGCAGCTCGGTGACCGCCGCCGCGACGGCGTACGGGGCGAGCACCACGTCGGCGTCCACGAAGACCAGCGCGCCGGCCGAGGCCTCGGCGCGACTGGCCAGCTGCCAGCAGGCGTGCGGCTTGCCCAGCCAGCCCGGCGGCGGGGCGACGCCGGTGAGCAGGGTGACCCGGGGATCGCCAGCGGCCACCGCGCGGACCACCTCGGCGGTGCCGTCGGTCGAACCGTCGTCGAGCACCACGATCCGCAGTTCGGGCACGCCGCGCTGGGCGAGCAGGGCCCGCAGGCACGGGGTGACCCGGGCGGCCTCGTCGCGCAGCGGCAGCAGCACCGCCACCGTCTCGGTGACCTCGGCCGTCCCCTCCGGCGGGCGGCGCAGCCACCGGCCGGCGTTGACCACGGTGTGCCCGGTCAGCACGGCGACGCCGCACAGCAGGACGAGCGCCGCGGTCATGCCGCGACGTCGACCCGGGGCCGGGGCGACCCGTCCCGGCGCGGGGTCCGGCGGGCCCGCCGCAGCGTGACCGCCAGCGGCACGGCGACCACCGCCATGCCGGCCGCGCCCCACAGCGCGGAGGCGGGCAGGTCGAGGAAGACCGCGTGGGCCAGCACGCTGGAGCCGTACGTCCACAGGTAGAGCGCGTACATCGGGTGGTCCCGGGCGTCGGTGGTGGCCACGGCGGGCCCGGCGAGCGGACGCAGCGCGGCCATCACCAGCACCGCGAACAGCAGCCAGCCCAGGTAGTTGCTGACCGGGATGCCGGGCAGGCCGGGCAGCGCCGGATCGGCATTCCGCCACACCCAGTGGCCCTCGGCCACCATCTGCGGGTCGAGGAAGAGGTCCCAGGTGGCCAGCCCGAGCGTCGCCAGCCCGATCCGTGCCGGCCACCGCCACCACTGCCGGTGCGGGCGGCCGGTGGCCGGTGCGCGTGTCGTGTTGGTCGAGCCGGTCGAGCCGGTGTCGACGAGCGAGTCGGTCGAGCCGGTGTCGACGAGTCGGGTCGCCACCAGCCAGGCGGGCCAGGCCATCCAGGTCCAGGCCAGCGGGATGATCAGCGGCACCCCGGCCAGCTTCGGGCCGAGCTGGCCGGAGTAGTCGTAGCTGCCGAACGGGAAGCCGGTGGCCACCCCCAGCGCCTCGATGGCGAACCCGCCACCGGTGGCCACCGCGACCAGCGCCACCGCCGTACGCGCACCCCGGGTCAGCAGCGCGTGACCGACCGAGAGCAGGTAGCCGAGCACGACCGTGGCCACGGTCAGCCGGGCCCGGGTCGCCCCCTCGGTCAGCGGATAGCAGATCTGGGCCAGCACCAGCAGCACCAGCAGCGCCCAGGCGCAGCCGCGGGCCGGTGGACGTCCGTTCATGACCGGGCGGGCTGGGGTGCCGGCTCCGGCGCGGGCAGGGGCAGGTCCCGGCCGAGCACCCCGAACGGGCGTTCGTCGCCGGGAAAGCGGAAGTCGCGCAGGATGTCGACGAAGCCGAAGCGGCGGTACAGCCGCCAGGCGCGCGAGGTGCCCTCGTCGGCCTCCGGGGTGGACAGCAGGGTGGTCGTTCCCTCGGCCATGGTGAGCAGGGCGCGCAGCTGCCTTGCGCCCAGGCCGTGCCCCTGCGCCGGTGGCCGTACGTGCAGCTCGACCACCTCGAAGCAGTCGGTCAGCCAGCGTTGCCGGGTGGCCGGGTCGAGCGCCCGCCAGACCTGGTCGTGCCACCACTGGCCGGGCCCGCCGACGTAGCCGTAGCCGAAGCCGGCCAGGTGCCCCGCGCTGGTCAGGCTGGCGACGGCGCGGAACCCGGGCCGCCGGACGTGGGTGGCGATGTAGCCGCGCCGAGCCCCCAGCAGGTCGGCGCGGTAGCCCATGGCTTCGCCGTAGACGGCCACCACGTCGTCCAGCCGCCGCAGGAGATCGTCCGGGGTCCAGCGCACCAGTCTCATGCCGCCCGCCCATCCTTCGCCGGGTCGCCGTCGGCCACCCATCCCAGTACCGTCCGGTCACCGACCACGTCACGCACCTCGAACCGGGCGAAGAGTTCCTCCGCGTACCACCGCTCGGTGTCCGTCCGGATGATCGCGGCTCGGTGCTCCGGGTGACGGTACGCGAACGCCACCAGATCCGCCGGATCACGCCACACACTCACCGTGCCCTGCCAGCCCAGCGGTGCCTCACCGACGCCGAAGCGGGCCAGCAGGCCGGGCGCGGCGTGCAGGGCGGCGGCGACCGGCGGGACCGCCCGCCAGAAGGTGAGCGCCCGCGCCGGACGCAGCCGGGCCCGCGTCAGGGCCAGCACCGGCCCGGTCACCCGGCTCCCCGTCGGCTCGCCGAACGGTCGCCGGCCGGACCATTCGCCCCGGCTGCTCAGTGGCCGCAGGTCGAGCCGGACGTCCGCCCGGGCGATGCCGGACCAGGCCCGACCCACCGGCGAGCCGGCGAACCGGGCCGCCGCGGCGGGAGACTCCCACACCGTCAGCGCCGCCCAGCGGGTCGGGTCGACGTCGCCCGGCCCGAAGCCGGTGCCGGTCCCGGTGCCGAGCAGCTTGCCGAACCGTACGCCGGGCAGGGCGCGCAACCGGCGCGGGTCGCGTGCCATCCGGACCAGCGCCCGGGGCAGAGCGGTCCGGGCGACCCGCCACACGTGCAGGGTGACCAGCTCCGGGACGGTCGCGGGCTCGTTCACGCCACGTCGGTCGGCGTTCCGCCGGTGAACCGCAGCAGTTCGGCGTACGTGGTGGGGAAGACCGCCCGGGGCACGCCACCGGCGGCCCAGATCTCGTCGTACTTCTCCAGGGCGGTGTCCACCAGCGTGCGCAGGGGGTGCGGGTGGCCCACCGGGGCGACCCCGCCGATCACCTGCCCGGTGTGCTCCTTGACGAACTGCGGGGTGGCCCGGCGCAGCCGGGCGACCCCGATCCGGGTGGCCAGGGCGACGGTGTCCACCCGGTGCGCGCCGGAGGTGAGCACCAGCACCGGCACCCCGTCGGCGTCGAAGACGAGCGAGTTGGCGATGGCACCCACGTCGACGCCGAGCGCCTCGGCGGCGGCCGCGGCGGTGTGCACCGCGTCGGGTAGCAGGCGGACCGTGGTGGGGGCGCCGACGCCGTCCCGGGCGTCCGCGCTCTCGAGCGCGTCCTGCACCGCCCGTACGTTCGGGTGTGACTGCATCCCGCCATTCTTCCCGGTACGCGGACGACCGGTGCACCCGGCCACGCCGCGTCGAGCCGCCGGCACGCGTTCCGGCAACGGTCACCGGGTTGTCACGTGGGCGTTATCCGCCGACGACGGTCACGCCATGCGCGCCGTACCCCTCCACCGTGCCGTTCGTTCTGGTCACCAGGACGACGGGCTCGCCTTCGTGGAGACCGTACCTGCGCCGCTCGTCAGGGTCGGGCATCCGAGCCTGCACCTGGTCGCCCTTACCCAGGGTCACCGTGGTGCGCTCCTGCTCGCCTCTGACGAACGTGCCGCGACTTTGTACGACCACGATCAAGCCCTCGCTTCGCAGTTGCTGAAGTGCGCGGCGGACCGTGAGCCTGCTGAGTTGGTACTCCTGGGTGAGGCTCAGCTCAGTCGGAACTCGCTGACCAGGGGCAAGTTGGCCGGAGCGGATGGCTTGCCGCAGCCGGTCCGCGAGTTGCTTCCATGTGGCGACATCGGGATCGAAGTCGCTCTCGCTGCTCACGAGCGCACGTTAGGTGACTCCATGTTGTCGTAGTGTTGTGTTTACGTCAATACAGCACTTAGAGTGACTGTATCCATGTTGGTCTGCCTTCAAGGAGCGCGACATGACCAGGCGCATGACCTACAACCAGTTCCTGCTGGCCGCAGCGTTCACGCTCGCGCGCAAGCACCGGCCGACGTGGAACCACATCTTGAAGCGGGTGACCTGCCGATGCGGACGAGATCTGCCGTGCCGCGTGCGGCATCGGGTGCCGATCGATCGGGGTCACTGGCCAGGGGAGGTGTGATGACGGCGCACGGGCCGGTGTTGCCGATCTGGACATGTGCGGGATGTGGTGCGCCCTGGCCCTGTCTGACCCGGCGTCGGGAGTTGCTGGCCGAGTACGCGGGTGCTCGGGTGTCCTTGTCGATCTACATGGCGTCGCGTCTGGTGTCCGCGACGCAGGACAGGGGCTGGGAGTCTGCCGGTGTTCTCCATCGCCGGTTCCTCGGATGGCTGCCGTGACCAGCCTCCGGGCTGGTGACCTGCTTCTCGTGGGTCGGCAGGCCAGCGTGCAGTTCGCCAAGCCGATCCTGTTCCGCGTGATTCGCGTGTTGGACCGGCCTACTTACGACGGGTGGATCTGGCTGGAGGGGTACCAGATCGACAACAGGGGCGATGCGGTGGAGCGGCGGTCCATCTTCGTGATGAAGGCCGGGCTGCGCATCGCTCCGCCGTCCGCGGTGGGCAAGCCGAGGCGCTTGAGGTCGCCTGTGAGTGGCTGAACTGCCGGATGTACGGCGCGCCACGCGTTGCATTTTCGCCAGCGGGAGGGTGTACTGTCAGCAGTAGTTAGAACGGGTGTTCGATTGCCTTGAACGTTCGTTTCAACCCTCGGGAGCAGGTGTTTCGCGGCACCGGCTTCCGACAGGTGCGGCGCCGCGGGCCGCACCGGGCCCCGGGCAGTCGCGAGTCCGGGCCCGTCAGGCAGGACCGTCGTCCGCCGCCCACGACCCCCGGGCGGCGGACGACGGACCCGCCGGTACGCCGGCCGGGTGTGGTGTGGGGAAGCTCCACACCCGGCCGGCCGCCCACCTGGTGCGTCTTCCTCCGCACCGCCCGCCACGGGTGCCTCGTGTCGCCGGAGCCGCTTTCCGTCGCGCGATGCGCCCGCACCGGCCCACCTGGAGGGAGACCCATGCCGACCACTCCGGCCCCGGCGCCGACGGTGCCCGCCCACGTGCTGCCGCACCGCACCCCCGCCCAGTTGCTCAGGGTGGCCCGGCAGGGTCTCGTCGAGGCCGCGCTGACCCGCCCCGACGGTCTCCGGTACGCCGCCGCCCATCTCGCGGCGCTGCGCGCCGCGGCCGGGATGCTCGCTGCCCGAGCCCGTCCCGCGCCCACCCGACGCAGCCGGGTTACCAACGTCTGGGTCCTGCTCGCCGGCGTCGCCCCCGAGCTCGACGAGTGGGCCAGCTACTTCGCCCTCGCGGCCGGCAAGCGGGCTGCCGCCGAGGCCGGCATACCCCGGGTGGTCACCGCCCGGGAGGCCGACGACCTGCTCCGCGCCGCCGAGGAGTTCGTGGCGGTGGTGGAGTCCGCGCTCGGCCTTACGCACCAACCGGCGATCGACGGTCTCGCCGCCTGAGTCGCGCCGCCTGAGTCGCGGCGTCCGGCCACCACGGCGGGACCCAGGGTGGCCGGACGCCGTCCGGCGCGACATGTCCTTATTGATCCATGAAGAGCACCATCCCGGGCCGGTGCCCGAGGCGACACGACGGGGGTAGATCCGATGGCGGGCCGTATGGTCGTCGGTTCCGCTGCGCTGGCCGGGCTGGTCCGCCCGGCCAGCGCGCCCGACCCGGCGGGCGGGCATCGGGTGTTGCCCGTGCGGCCCGAGTTGACCGGGCTGCTGCCCGGCCGTGGGCTACGGCGCGGCAGCACCATCGCGGTCGGCGCCGGCACGATCGGCGCCGGCCAGCTCCGGCACAGCGGCACCACGTCGCTGCTGCTCGCCCTGCTCGCCGAGGCATCCCGGGCCGGTTCCTGGTGTGCCGTGGTGGGGATGCCGACCTTCGGAGCCGGCGCGGCGGCCGAGGCCGGGATCGTCCTGGACCGGCTCGCCCTGGTACCACAGCCGGGGCCCGACTGGCCCACCGTCGTCGCCGCGCTCATCGATGGGGTCGACGTGGTGGTCACCGCCGTACCGACCACTGTCTCCGCCTCGGTCGCCGCTCGGCTGGCCGCACGGGCCCGGCAGCGCGGCTGCGTGCTCGTGCCGTACGGCCGGTGGGACGGCGCGGACGTGATGCTCCAGGTGGTCCGCGGGGTGTGGGACGGGCTCGGTGCGGGCCGGGGCCGGCTGCGCTGCCGCGAGGTGACCATCTCGGCCCGCGGTCGGGGCGCCGCCGCCCGACCCAAGGAGGTCAGGGTCTGGCTCCCCGGCGACGAGCTGACCCGGGTCATCCCCTCGGCCGACCGCTCCCGTAGCACGCCTCCTGGCGGGCGCGCGGCGATCATGCACTTGTGGTCGTCGAGATGAGCATTTCGCGGCTTATACGGCGACGCAAAGCGCAAGATCGCGGCGGACGGGCGTGGGTGACGTGGCGTGAGTGAGGGGATGCGGACGCTGGTGGTGTGGTGCCCGGACTGGCCGGTGCTGGCCGCCGAGATCGTCGACGGGGTGGCCGCCACCGGCCCGGTGGCGGTGTTGCACGCCAACCGGGTGGTTGCCTGCTCCGAGCGAGCTCGGGCCGAGGGGGTGCGCCGGGGGTTGCGTCGGCGGGAGGCGCAGGGGCGCTGCCCAGGGCTCATCGTCGTCGACCACGACCCCGGGCGGGACGCGCGGGCCTTCGAGCCGGTGGTGGCGGCGGTCGAGGAGGTGGCGGTCGGGGTCGAGGTGATCCGTCCCGGAGCCTGCGCGTTGGCCGCTCGGGGGCCGAGCCGCTACCTCGGCGGTGAGGAGGCGGCGGCCGAGCGGATCGTCGAGCACGTCGCGCAGAGCTGCGCGGTGGAGAGCCAGGTCGGCATCGCCGACGGGGCGTTCGCCGCCGGGCTGGCCGCCCGCCAGGGACGGATCGTGCCGCCCGGCGGGACGCCGGAGTTCCTGGCCGCCCAGCCCGTCGAGGCGCTCGGTCGGCCCGCCTTGGTCGATCTGCTGCGCCGGCTCGGAGTGCGTACGCTCGGTGACTTCGCCGCGCTGCCCGCCGGCGACGTGCTGGCCCGGTTCGGGTTCGACGGGGCGCTGGCCCACCGGCTGGCGACCGGTCGGGACGACCACCCGCTCGCGGTCCGGCGACCCCCTGCCGACCTGACGGTCACCGCCGATCTCGACGAGCCGATCGACCGCGTCGACGTCGCGGCGTTCGCGGCCCGGACGCTGGCCGCGCGGCTGCACGAACGCCTCGCCGGGCACGGGCTGGCCTGCACCCGGCTCGGCATCGAGGCGGTCACCGCGCACGGCCAGGAACTGCACCGGGTCTGGCGGCACGACGGTCTGCTCACCCCGGCGGCGATCACCGACCGGGTCCGCTGGCAGTTGGACGGCTGGCTCTCCGGCGGCGCCCGCTCCGGCGGCGGACCGGAGCGCCCCACCGCCGGGATCATCCGGCTGCGGCTGGTGCCGGACGGAGTGCTCGCCCAGGCCGGGCTGCAATCCGGGCTGTGGGGCGAGACCGGCGCGGAACGCGAGCGGGCGAGCCGGGCGCTGAGTCGGGTACAGGGCCTGCTCGGCCCCGAGTCGGTGGTCACCGCCGTGCTCGGCGGCGGTCGCTCTCCGGCCGACCAGACGCGGCTGGTTCCGTGGGGCGACGAGCGGCTGCCCGCCCGCCCCGGTGCCGCGCCACTGCCGGGCGGGGGCGCGGGCCCCGTCTCGATGCCGCCCTGGCCGGGGCGACTGCCGCCGCCCGCACCGGCGGTGGTGCTGCCCACCCCGCTCGCCGCGAGCGTGTGGGATGCCACCGGTACGCCGGTCGTGGTGAGCGCACGGCTGGCGGTGAGTGCCCCGCCGGCCCGGCTGGCCGTCGCTACGAATGTGCAGCCCGCCACCGTCTCCGGTGTCGCGGCGGCGTCCGAGATCGTGGGCTGGGCCGGGCCGTGGCCGGTCGACGAGCGGTGGTGGGCCCCGGGCGAAGCGCGTCGTCGAGCCCGCTTCCAGGTTTGCCTGGCCGACGGCGCTGCCCTGCTGCTCGCCGTCGAAGGCGGCCGCTGGCTGGTGGAGGCGATCTATGACTGACGTGAATCTTGGTCCCAAACTGCCCTCCAAGGGGCCGGAACGGACCAAGATCTCGGGGGAGAAACAGTGAGTTTCCACAATCCGCAGCTGTCGTGGTCGGAGTTGGAGCGGGTGCTCTCCGGACGGACGGAGGGCGGGAAAGGGAGCGGGGGCGGGAAGGGAAGCGGGAGCGGGAGCGGGCGGCACCTGCACGTGGTGGATCCGCTCGCGGTCGACGCCGACGGGGGCGACTCGCCGGCCGGAAGCCGGCGACGGGAGCACTACCGGCCGCCGGAGCTGACCCGCCCCGACGGCGCGGTGCCGTACGCCGAGCTGCACGCGCACAGCAACTTCAGCTTCCTCGACGGCGCCAGCCACCCCGAGGAACTGGTCGAGGAGGCGACCCGGCTGGGGCTCACCGCGCTCGCCGTCACCGACCACGACGGCTTCTACGGCGTGGTCCGCTTCGCCGAGGCGGCCCGCGCGCTGAACCTGCCGACGGTCTTCGGGGCGGAGTTGACCCTCGATCTGCCCGGCCCGCAGCCCGGGGTGCCCGACCCGCACGGCCGCCACCTGCTGGTGCTGGCGCACGGTCATGAGGGGTACGCCCGGCTGGCCACGACCATCGCCCGCGCCCAACTGCGCGGCGGGGAGAAGGGCCGCCCGGTCTACGGCGAGCTGGAGGAGGTCGCCGCCGACCTGCGCGACCACGTGCTGGTGCTCACCGGCTGCCGCAAGGGGCACGTGCCGGGCGCGCTGCTCACCGAGGGGGTCGACGCGGCAGCCCGCGAGCTGGACCGGCTCACCGCGCTGTTCGGCGCGGAGACGGTGGCGGTGGAGCTGACCGACCACGGGCATCCGGTCGACGGCGACCGCAACGACGCCCTGGCCGAGCTGGCCGCCGCCGCCGGGCTGCCCACGGTGGCCACGAACAACGTGCACTACGCCACCCCGGGGCGGCGGCGGCTGGCCACCACCCTCGCGGCGGTCCGGGCCCGGCGCAGCCTGGACGAGATCGACGGCTGGCTGCCCGCCGCCGGCACCGCCCATCTGCGCTCCGGCGCCGAGATGGCGGCCAGGTTCGCCGCCTACCCGGGCGCGGTGGCGCGGGCCGCCGAGTTCGGCGCGGAACTCGCTTTCGACCTCCAGCTCGTCGCGCCGCAGCTGCCGGCGTACCCGGTGCCGCCGGGGCACACCGAGATGAGCTGGCTGCGCCACCTCACCGAGCGGGGCGCCCGGGAACGCTACGGCCCCCGCGAGGCGCACCCGCAGGCGTACGCGCAACTCGACCACGAGCTGAACATGATCGAGGAG
This sequence comes from Micromonospora sonchi, assembly GCF_014646235.1. Classification (GTDB taxonomy): domain Bacteria; phylum Actinomycetota; class Actinomycetes; order Mycobacteriales; family Micromonosporaceae; genus Micromonospora; species Micromonospora sonchi. The sequence goes on from NZ_BMNB01000009.1 coordinate 72,317, forward strand.
TTGGGCTTCCCCGGCTACTTCCTGGTGGTCTACGACATCGTCGAGTTCTGCCGCCGGGAGAACATCTACTGCCAGGGGCGGGGCTCGGCGGCGAACTCGGCGGTCTGCTACGCGCTGCGGATCACCAATGTGGACGCGGTCCGGCACCGGCTGCTGTTCGAGCGGTTCCTGGCCCCCGAGCGCGATGGCCCGCCCGACATCGACGTGGACATCGAGTCCGGCCGCCGGGAGGAGGTCATCCAGCACGTCTACGCCCGGTACGGCCGGGAGCACACCGCCCAGGTGGCCAACGTGATCTCGTACCGGCCCCGCTCGGCGGTGCGGGACGTGGCCAAGGCGTTCGGTTTCTCGCCCGGCCAGCAGGACGCCTGGAGCAAGCAGATCGACCGGTGGGGCGACGTGGCCACGGTGGACGTGCCGGACATCCCCGAGCAGGTGATCGAGTACGCCAACGCTCTCCAGACGTTCCCCCGGCACCTGGGCATCCACTCCGGCGGCATGGTGATCTGCGACCGACCGGTGATCGAGGTCTGCCCGGTGGAGTGGGGCCGGATGCCCGGCCGCAGCGTGCTCCAGTGGGACAAGGACGACTGCGCCGCCGTCGGCCTGGTCAAGTTCGACCTGCTCGGCCTCGGCATGCTGTCGGCGCTGCACCACGGCTACGACATGATCGGGATGAGCCTGGATCTCGGCGACATGACGCTGGACGACCCCGAGGTGTACGACATGCTCTGCCGGGCCGACTCGGTCGGGGTGTTCCAGGTGGAGAGCCGGGCCCAGATGGCCACCCTGCCCCGGCTCAAGCCCCGCGAGTTCTACGACCTGGTGGTGGAGGTGGCGCTGATCCGACCCGGCCCGATCCAGGGCGGTTCGGTGCACCCGTACATCCGGCGCCGCAACGGCCAGGAGCCGGTGACCTACCCGCACCCGCTGATGCGCAACGCGCTGGAGAAGACCCTCGGCGTGCCGCTGTTCCAGGAGCAGCTCATGCAGCTCGCCATCGACCTGGCCGGTTTCGACGCGGCCGAGGCCGACCAGCTGCGCCGGGCGATGGGCGCCAAGCGGTCGGTGGAGCGGATGGCGAAGATCGCCGACCGGCTCTACGCCGGCATGGCGCAGCGCGGCATCACCGGCGAGCTGGCCGACGACGTCTACCGCAAGCTCACCGCGTTCGCCAGCTACGGCTTCCCGGAGAGCCACGCGATGAGCTTCGCCTACCTGGTCTACGCCAGCTCCTGGCTCAAGCGCTACCACCCGGGTCCGTTCCTGGCCGCGCTGCTCAGCGCCCAGCCGATGGGCTTCTACTCGCCGCAGAGCCTGGTCGACGACGCCCGTCGGCACGGCGTGGAGGTACGCCGCCCGGACGTCAACGCCAGCGGCGCGAAGCCGGTGCTGGAGTCCACCCCGGACACCCGGTGGGGCAGCCAGTCGGGGGAGCCGCCGCACGCCTGGGGCCTGGGCGGGCCGGCCGTGCGGCTCGGGCTGGGCAGCGTGCGTACCCTCGGCGACGAGGTGGCCGAGCGGATCGAGGCCGAACGGGTGGCGCACGGGCCGTACCGCGACATGCCTGATCTGGCCCGGCGGACCGGGCTGACCGCCGCGCAGCTGGAGGCGCTGGCCACCGCGGACGCCTTCGCCTGTTTCGGGCTGACCCGGCGCCAGGCGCTCTGGGCGGCCGGTGCGGCGGCGCAGGACCGGCCGGGCCGGCTGCCCGGCACGGTGACCGGCGCGGACGCGCCCACCCTGCCCGGCATGGAGGCGGTGGACCGGCTGGTCGCCGACGTGTGGGCCACCGGGCTGTCCCCGGAGAACCATCCGGCCCGGTTCGTCCGCCCGCAGCTGGACGCCCTGGGCGCGGTGCCGATCGACCGGTTGGGCCGGGTGGAGCCGGGTCGGCGGATCCGGGTCGGCGGGATCGTCACCCACCGGCAGCGCCCGGGGACGGCGGGCGGGGTCACCTTCCTCAACCTGGAGGACGAGACCGGCATGCTCAACGTCACCTGTTCGCCGGGGCTGTGGCAGCGGTACCGGCGGGTGGCCCGCACCAGCGCGGCGCTGGTGGTGCGCGGGCGGTTGCAGCGGCACGAGGGGGTGGTCAACCTGGTCGCCGACCGGCTGGACGCGATCGAGGCGCCGGTCAGCCCCGCCTCCCGCGACTTCCGGTGATCAGCCCGAAGCGGCGGGTGTGCGCGGGTCGATATCCTGCCGGGCATGCTGCCGGGCCCCTCCGTTGCGTCGTTTGTCGGTCGAGACCGCGAGTTGGCGACGGTCCGCGCGGCGGTGTGCGCTCCGGCGGCGCGGGGCGCGCTGATCGCCGGCCTCGCCGGGGTCGGTAAGACCCGGCTGGCGCAGGAGGTCGCGGCGTACGCCAGGGCGGCCGGCCGGCAGGTCCTCGCCGCCCGGCCCTCCGGGTCCGGCTCCCACCTGCCCCTCGCCGCGCTCGCCAGCCTGCTGCTGCGGGACGACCAGGCCGCCGCCGCGGCCAATCCGGTTCAGCGGGGGCTGCGCGGACTGCGCCAACTGGCGGAGAAGTCCCCGACCGTGCTCCTGGTCGACGACGCGCACCTGCTCGACGAGGTCTCCGCGACCGTCATCCATCAACTGGTCGCCGAACGATCCGTGGCGGTGCTCGCCACCCTGCGTACCGACGAAGCCGTGCCCGCCGCGGTGACCGCGCTCTGGAAAGACCTCGACGTGCTTCGGGTCGACCTGGCGGTCCTGTCCGCGGAGGAGGCCGACACCCTGATCACCGAGGCGCTCGGCGACCCCGTCGAGGGGCAGACCCTGCGCCGCCTGCGGGACGTGACCGCCGGCAACGCGCTGTTCCTGCACGAGCTGCTCCACTCCGCCTGGGAGGCGGGTCTGCTGACCCGCTCGGCCGGCATCTGGCGGTTGACCGGGCGGCTGCGGACGACCGCCCGCCTGACCGAGCTGCTGCACGACCGGCTGGCCACCGCCGATCCCGACGAGCGCGACGCGCTCGAGACGATCGCCGTCGGTGAGCCGGTGCCGCTGGACGTGCTGCGGCAGCTGGTGGCCGGGGAGCTGCTGGAGACCCTGGAGCGGCGCCGGCTGATCACGGTGGCGGAGCGCGACCACCCGCTGGTACGCCTCGCCCACCCCCTCTACGGCGAACTGCTGCGGGACGAGATGCCACAGCTGGCCCGGCTGCGGCACATCCGCCGGCTCGCCGACGCGCAGGAGACGGCCGGGATCCACCAGGACGAGGACGTGCTGCGGGTGGCGATGTGGCGGCTCGACGCGGGCGGGCCGGTCAACCCCGAACTGATGCTCGCCGCCGCCCGGCAGGCGGCCCTGATCCGCCAGTACGAACTCGTCGAGCGCCTGGCGCTGCGCGCCCGTCAGGCCGGTGCGGGCGTATCCGCCGGACTGACCGTGGTCGGGGCGCTGTTCCAGTCCGGGCGCTCGGCGGAGGCGCTGCGGTGGTGCGCCGAACTGGCGGCGCAGGCCGGCGACGACGCCGAGCGCGCGCAGATCGCGCTCACCCACGCCTCCCTGCTGGCCCACGGCCGTGACGCGCCCGGCCTGGCGCACGCGGTGCTCGACGCGGCCGCGGTCACCGACCCGTTCTGGCAGGCCCAGATCGAGGTGAACCGGCTTTACCTGCGGACGTACGAGTTGGACTGCACCGGGGTCGAGGCGGCGCTGTCCCTCTTCGACCGGGCCGAGTCGGTGGCCGTGCGGCTCGGGGCGGCCAGTGCCGCCGGTGGTGCGTTGATGCTGGCCGGCCGCTATGCGGAGGTCATTCCGCTGGTGCAGCGGGCCATCCCGCTGGCGGCTGGGCACGACGGGCCGGGCCGGCTGCTGGCCGACAGCATGCGTCCGGCCAACGCGTGGATGCGCGCCAACCTGCTGGACCTGCCGGCGGCGCTGGCCGAGGCGGAGACGTCGTACCGGGAGAGCCTGCACCCGCCGGACCGGATCGCGCAGGCGGTGAGCGCCTTCACCCTCAGCCGGATCACCCTGATGCTCGGCCGCCCGGTGGCCGCGCTGCGCTGGGCGGCCGAGGCGCACGTCGTCGGCCGGCAGGCCCAGCTGCGGGCCGTGTGCCGGTGGTCGGCCGGCGTGCGGCTGCAGGCGGCGGCGCAGGCCGGGGCCGCCGACGAGTTGGCCGCGGCCGCGGCCGACCTGGCCGCCGAGTCCGGCGAGCGCCGAACCCGACTGTTCGACATCGAGGTGATGCGGGGCCGGGCGTGGTCCGCCGCCACCCGCGGTGATCAGGTCGGCGTCCGTGAGTCGCTCGGCACGGAGGTGGCGCGGCACGGCGGACGCGGCGCCGTCGGCGCCGGTGCCCTCGGTGCGTTGGATCTCGTCCGGCTGGGCGAGGCGGTTCTGGCGGCCGAACTGCTCACCCGTTTTCCGCCGCCGGCGGACTGGGCGCTGGGCCAGCTCGTCGTGGGGTACGCCGAGGCCGCGGCCGCCGGTGACCCCGCGCGGTTGCTGACGGTCGCCCGGCAGTTCGGCCGGCACGGCATGCCCCTGTACGCGGCCGAAGCGGCGTCCCTCGCGGCGGGCGCGTGGCACAGCGGTGCGCAGGCGCGGGCTGCCGCGCAAGCCAGACTCTTCGCCGAGGCCCAGCTGACGCGCTGCGAGCGTGCGGTGACTCCCGCGTTGCGGCTCGACGGCCCGGTCACCGGGCTGACCAGCCGGGAACGTGAGGTGGTGCTCGCCGCGGCGGGCGGCGCATCGGACCGGGCCATCGCTGCCCGCCTGCACATCGCCGAACGGACGGTGGAGAACCACCTGCACCGGGCGTACGCGAAGCTCGGCGTCGCCGGCCGGCCCGAGCTGCGTTCCGCGCTCGGCCTGGAGCACCCGCCGGATTGAGGAAGACCGGGCCTGAGTACCGGGACGCGAGGATCTGAGTGCCCGAGGACTCATGCCGGTCCGTGGGTTCTCTGCTTCGGTTTGCCGGGCGGCCGTTCGCCTGTGGCCGCCGTCATTCCGGAAAGGTTTGCCTTGATGCGTACGATATCCGTTCTCCGCCGCGTGCTCGCCACACTCGGCATCACCGCCGTGGTCGGCGGGGCAGTGGTGGCCGGCTCGGCCGCACCGGCCCTCGCCGAACCCGACCTGACGGTCCGGCTGACCGCGGAATGCGGAGCCGCCGTGCTCACCTTCGGTGAAGCGACTCCTGGCCTGCCGGGGGTGCTGAACGTCACGGTGCATCGCAACGGTGTGGGGGCGGAGAGCACCGTCGTCGACCAGGGCGGGACCAAGCGGTACGGCGCCTCCGACGGCGACACCTTCACCGTCCACTTGCCGGGCGGGCGGCCGGCGCAGAGCCTGCGATACGCGGCGCCGGCCGGCTGCGACACGCCGAAGCTGCAGGTGGCGGTGCTGCAGGACTGCTATGGGATCGAGGTCCGCGTGATCAACACCGGTGCCGTCCCGGCCACCGGGTTGAAGGTGGCATCGCCGGTCGGGCCGCTGCTGGTGGAGCTGGACCCGGTGACCAGCGATGCCATGTTCCGGCGGCACTACCCGCTGCCCGACGACGCGCCGTACGCGGTGTTCAGCGGGGAGGTCGACGGTGGGGCGCTCTGGGCCAGCGGCCGCTACCGCCAGCCGCAGGGATGCGGGCCGGAGAGCGTGACCGCCAGGTTCACCGACCGCTGCGGGGAGGTCCGGATCGACCTGACGAACCGGGCCCGGGGCGGTGTCCGGCTGGAGGTGCTCGTCGGCGGCGCCGTGGTGGCCTCCCCGTCGATTCCCGCCGACAGCAGCGACACGGTCGCGGTGCCGGCCAGTTCGGGGGATCGCGTCGTGGTGCGCGACGCGGTGCTCGGCACCGAGATCGCACGGCACACGGCCGGGCGGTGTCCCTCGGCGACGCCGAGCCCGGGCGGTGACGGGAGCCCGTCCGCGACGCCGAGCCCGGGCGGTGACGAGGAGCCTTCCGCGACGCCCAGCCCGGACGAGGACGCGAGCCCGTCCGTGACGCCGAGCCCCAGCGGTGCGGCGGGCGGCCTTCCGCTCACCGGCGGGCCCGTCCTCCGCCTGCTCGGCGCGGCGGTGTTGATCGTCGCCGCAGGCGTGGCGCTGCTGCTGATCGCACGCCGTCGCGGCACGTTCGCGCGCTGATTCTGGCGGACGCGTATGGTCCGGCCGGGTGGAAGCCGAGCACGGCGACCGTCCGGCCGGCCTCCGGCCCGACCGGACCCGCGAGGCGGGCCTCGCCCTCTCCGGGGAGTCAGGGGTTCGGACTGCCCGCACCAGCCACTAGGCTCGCGGTCGTGGAACGCACACCCGTTCGGCCCGCCGCAGCTCCCGCCGGACCACGGACGGCGGTGATCTGGTCCGTGCTCCACGGCGAACTGGGCCGCCACCCGGGCCGCAGCCTCACCGTCCTGGACGTGGGCGGGGGCACCGGCGGATTCGCCGTACCCCTCGCGCAGGCCGGCCACCAGGTCACGGTCATCGACGCCAGCCCGGACGCGCTGGCCGCGCTGACCCGGCGGGCTGCCGAGGCGGGGGTGGCGGATCGGATCCGTGGCCGGCAGGGCGACGGCGACGCGCTCGCCGGTCTGGTCGAGCCGGCCAGCGTCGACCTGGTGCTCTGCCACGCGGTACTGGAGTTCGTCGACGACCCGGCGCCGGTGGCGTCCGCGCTGGCCGGGGCCCTGCGTCCGGGCGGCGCGGCGAGCGTGCTGGTCGCCGGGCGGGCCGCGGCGGTGCTCGGCCGGGCGATGAACGGCCATCTCGACCTGGCCGCGGCGCTGGCCGCCGACCCCGCGGGCAGCGCCGGCCCCCGGGACACGCTGCGCCGGCGCTTCGACGTCGAGGCCGCCGCCGCGCTGCTGGCCGCCGCCGGGCTCACGGTCGAGGAGATCCATGGCGTACGCGTCCTCGCCGGCCTGCTCCCGGCGGCCGTGGCGGACAGCCAGCTGGCGGCCCTGGTCGAGTTGGAGCGTACGCTCGCCGACCGGCCACCCTGGCGCGACATCGCCGCCCAACTGCACCTGTTCGCCCGACGCCCGGCATGACCACCTCGCCCGGCACCCACCCTCTGCCCGGCACCCACCCCCTGCCCGGCATCCGGCAGGTGTTAAAAGGGGGCCCTTCCTCTACACCAGGCGTTAATAAGGGGCCCTTCCTTTCACCGGTGCCGCCGGCGAAGGGTGGGGGTGGGTTGGTTGACGTGCTGCCGAGCGTTCTGGCGGTGCTCGGGGTGCCCGGTGCCGTCGACCTGCTCGGGCTCGGGGCCGAGTTGGCCGGGGTACGCCGGATCGCGGTGCTGCTCATCGACGGTCTCGGCTGGTACCAGATACCGGTCGCCGCGCCGTACGCGCCGGTCCTGGCCGGGCTGGCCGACACCGTGGGCCGACCGCTCACCTGCGGCTTTCCCTCCACCACTCCGACCAGCCTGGTCACCCTGGGCACCGGTGTGCCCTCCGGCGTGCACGGCGTGCTCGGCTTCACCCTGCGCGTACCGGGCACCGACCGGGTGCTCAACCACATCGAGTGGACCGACGATCCGCAACCGTTGCGCTGGCAGCCGGTCACCACGCAGCTGGAGCGGGCCCGGGCCGCGGGGGTGGCGGTGACCGTGGTGAGCCGCCCGGAGTTCGGCGGCAGCGGCCTGACCGTGGCCGCGAACCGGGGCGGCGACTACCGGGGCGCGGCCGGCATCGACGAAGTGGCCGCCCGGATGCGCGCGGCCCTGGTCGCCGGGCCCGGTCCCACCCTGGTTTCCGGCTACCACCCGGACGTCGACCGGCACGGCCATCTCAGCGGCGTGGACTCGCTGCCCTGGCGGGCGGCGGTGGCCGAGGTGGACGCGCTGCTGACCCGGCTGGTGGACGGCCTGCCGCCGGATGCGGCGCTGCTGGTCACCGCCGACCACGGGCAGCTCGACGTGCCGTCCGGGCACCGGTTCGACCTGGACACCGACCCCCGTCTGATCGACGGGGTGCGGGTCGTCGCGGGCGAGCCCCGGGTGCGTTACCTGCACGTCGCGCCGGGCGCGACCGCGGATGTGGTGGCCGCCTGGTCGGGTGTGCTGGGGGCCGCCGCCCGGGTGCTCACCCGCGAGGAGGCGGTGGCCACCGGCTGGTTCGGACCGGTGCCCGAGGAACACCTGGCCCGCATCGGCGACGTCGTGGTGGTCTGCAACGACACGTACGCGGTGCTGGCCAGCCGGTCGGAGAGCCCGGCGGTGTCCCGGCTGGTGGCGCTGCACGGCGCGGACACGGCGGTCGAGATGACCGTTCCGCTGCTGGTGGTGCGGGGCTGACCGGCCGGAGTGTCGGTCCCGGGCGCTAGCCTGCACGGATGGGTCGCAGCCAGTCGGTGCCCCGGGGCGATGATCCCCGGTTCGGGCCGGACGCCGACGACACCGGCTGCCCGATCCTGCACGTCGACATGGACGCCTTCTACGCCTCAGTGGAGGTGCGCCACCGGCCGGAGCTGCGGGGCAGGGCCGTCGTGGTCGGCGGGGTCGGCCCGCGCGGCGTGGTCAGCTCGGCCAGCTACGAGGCCCGGCGGTACGGCGTACGCAGCGCGATGCCCACCATGCGGGCCCGTGCCCTCTGCCCGCACGCGGTCTTCCTTCCGCCGGACTTCACCCGCTACATCGCCGCCTCGCGGGCCGTCATGCAGATCTTCCGCGACGTCACGCCGCTGGTCGAGCCGCTCTCGTTGGACGAGGCGTTCCTCGACGTGGCCGGTGCCCGGCGACTGTTCGGCCCGCCCGCGGCGATCGCCCGCCGCATCCGCGAACGGGTCGCGACGGAGCAGGGGCTGACCTGCTCGGTGGGGGTCGCGTCGAACAAGTTCCTGGCCAAGCTCGGGTCGACCCGGGCGAAGCCCGACGGTCTGCTCGTGGTGCCGGCCGCGCGGGCGCTCGACTTCCTCCACCCGCTGCCGGTCTCCGCCCTGTGGGGGGTCGGGGAGCGCTCCGAGCAGGCGTTGCTGCGGCTCGGTCTGCGGACGGTCGGCGACCTCGCGGCGGCGCCGCTCGGCATGCTGCGTACCGCGCTCGGCGAGGCGGCCGCGGCGCACCTGCACGAGCTGGCCGCCGGGCGGGACCCGCGCCGGGTCAGCCCGGAGCAGGCGGAGAAGTCGATCGGCGCGGAGGTCACCTTCGACGTCGACGTCGGCGACCCGGACGAGATCCGGCGCGCACTGCTCGCGCTGGCCGAGAAGGTCGGTGCCCGGCTGCGCGCCGCCGGGCAGGTGGGGCGGACGGTCTCGGTCAAGGTGCGGATGGCCGATTTTCGGACCGTCACCCGCTCGCGCACCCTGGGCGTCCCCACCGATGTCGCTCGTGAGATGTTCGACACGGCATGGTCCCTCTTCACCGTTCTGCCTGCCGGTGAGCTGATCCGCCTCGTCGGCGTACGCGCCGAGGGTCTCACCGCGGCGGAGACGACGCCCCGGCAACTCGCCCTCGGCGCGCCCGAGCGGGGCTGGCGGGAGGCGGAGGCCGTCGCCGACGCGGCGGCTGCCCGTTTCGGGCGGTCCGTCATAGGACCGGCCAGTCTGCTCACCGGGCGCGATCCGCGACAAAACGAAAATCCGACCCGGCCATAGGTCGTCCCGCTTTCCGACGCGCGAGGCCCCTCGTAGACTTGCGGGTAAGCAGCCGGTTGGCTGCCACGGTCTGTCGGTCCGACCGGGCCGACCAACGTGACCGGGGAGGAGTGCCGTGCCGCTCTCGGAGCACGAGCAGCGGCTGTTCGAGCAGATCGAGCGGTCGCTTGCCGAGGACCCCAAGTTCGCCTCGGCCGTGCGTGCCAGCGACCCGCGTTTCCACGCGCGGCGTCGCCTGCTCGTCGCTGCCGGCGTGATCATCGCTGGCCTGGCGCTGTTGGTCTATGGCGCGGTGATCAAGACTCCGCCGCTGGCGGTGGCGGGATTCGTTGTGATGTTGGCATCGGCAGCCTTCGCGGTGCAGTCGCACCGCCGGGCGCAGTCACCCGACCTGCACGTCGTCGGCGGCACGGCGAGTCGTCGCCGGTCCCGGGGTCGGGCCGGCGGGCGGCGGCCGGGGCTCATCGACCGGCTGGAGGACCGGTGGCGGCAGCGCCCGGAGGGCCACCGCTGATTCCGATGTCGGGCCGGCGATGGGGTGCAAGTCCCATCGCCGGCCCGGTCGTCGTTCGGCCGCTCGGCCTCCCGTGCGGTTGGCTCAGCGTCGTCCCGTGCGGTCGGCTCAGCGTCGTCCCGTGCGGTCGGCTCAGCGTCCCGTGCGGTTGGCGATCAGCCGGCGCGGGCTGAACCGCAGCAGCCGGTACCGCAGCCGCCCACCGGAGGCCACCAGCCGCGCCGAGGTGTCCGCGACGGCGGTCCGCCAGCGGTGCAGCACCGACGGCGGCAACACGGTCGCCATCAGCCGGGTACGCCGATCGGCCTGACCGGCCAGCGCGTCGCGCACCGTGCGCAGGGCCGCCGGCAGGGGTTCCCCGGTCAACGGGTCCCGCGCGTAGCGGGCCCGCTCCTCCGCCCGACAGAGCAGGCGGACCGCCGTTCCGGCGGCGGCGTCGGCGCGCAACGGCTCGCCGGCCAGCCGCTCGGCGGTCGACCGTGGCGTCTCCGTCCGGTCCACCCGGACCCGGTAGTCGACCAGCGTGTCGATCAACTCGTCCCAGGCCGCGTGCGCATCCGCCCGCGCCCGGTCCGGATCAACGCCGACCACCACGACCGGCTGACCCGTGTCGGTGGAGTCCGGGTCCGGCGCGTCGACCGTGCGGAACGTCGGCGCCGGCCGACCCCGGCGACGGCGCAGGGCGAGCCGGCGCAGCGCGGGAACGGCGAGCAGGGCGAGCACCGCCAGGACGCCGAGGGCCGCGAACCAGGGCCAGACCGGCGTCGACCGCACCGGAGTGCCGTCACCGGCGATCGCGCCCGGGTCGACACCCTCCTCGAACCGGTTCGGTCCGCGGTCCGGGCCGGCCGACGGGTCGGACTCGTCGGGCGTGTCCGCCGCGCCGGGCTGCGGCGTCGACTCCTCCGGCGCGTCGGTGTTCGGCGCCCAGGCCGAGCGGGCCGAACCGGGCACGCCGTAGGTCGGGGTGGCGTCGAACGGCACCCAGCCGACCTGGTCGAAGTAGACCTCCGTCCAGGCGTGCAGGTTCCGGTTGGTCAGGGTGAAGGTGTCACCGGTGCGCCGGTTGCCGTTGGTGAAGCCGAACGCGACCCGGGCCGGGATGCCGGCGTTCCGGACCATCCACGCCAGCGCCGCGGCGTACTGCTGGCAGAAGCCGGCCTTGTTCTCCAGGAAGTCGAGGATCTGCTGCCCGCTGGTGCCCTGCTCGGTGTTCAGCTGGTAGGTGAAGCCGTTGTCCTCGGAGAAGTAGTCGTAGATGGCGCGCACCTTGTCGTACTCGGTGCGCTTGCCCCGGATCAGCTCCGCCACCAGCTCCGCCACCTCGGGCACGTCGGGGGTGACGGTCTGCTGTGCGCGTAGCGGCAGGTCGGCCGGCAGCGGCTGCGCCCCGCGCAGCGCCTGCGGGGTGTACACCGACCGCACATAGTCGAACGAGTACGTCCGGCCCCGGGAGTTCTCCCGGTTCGAGAAGACGACCTGGAGGTTCGGATCGTAGTGCCAGCTGTTACCGAGTTCGGCGAAGCCGACCGGCTCGGCGTAGACCGGCAGCAGCCGCATGTCCAGGTCGCGGCTCACCTCCACGGTGGCCCGGTGCCGGGTCCGCTCGATACCGGGCAGCGTCCGCCTCGCCGGGTCGGGCAGGTCGCCGGTGACCCGCTGGCCGCTCGGGCCGCGTACCCGGAACCCGTCCGCGCGCAGGTCGTCGGCGACCCCGAAACGCAGGTAGAACGGTTCCTTCTCGGTGGTGGTGACCTTCAGCAGGTCGGTCACCTCGGACTGGTTGAGCCGTCCGCTGAGCGCGGCGAAGAGGTCGACCCGCCCGGGCGAGCCGCCCAGACCCGGTCCGCCGAAGCCGGCGCCCGCACCGGAGTTCAGGGTGCTCATCAGGCCCGCGGTCATCCCGGGCACGGCCAGCGGCACCAGCACGGCCAGCGCGAGACCGACCACAGCCAACCGGCGCCCGGCGGCGGACAGCGGCGACGCCTCCCAGACGTCGACGTCGCGGCCGTCGCCGGTGAACCGTCGGCCGAACCGGCGTACGCGGTCCACGTTGTCGGTGACCAGCAGCCAGAGGAAGCCGGCGGCGCCGATCGCGAACGGCACCGGGGGGACGCTCTCCACGTGGACCGCCACCGGCACCGAGTAGATGGCCAGCATCGGCAGCCCGGCCAGGGCGGGCCGACGGAGCCCGACGCAGAGCACGTCCACCAGCACCGCCACCGCGCCCACGCCGAGCACCGTGACGAACAGCAGCGGATCGGTGTCCGGGACCGGCACGCTGCGCGAGCGCATATCCTCGCCGGAGCCGATGATCAGCTCGGCGAAGTGCCCGAAGGTGGCCGGGGTGGGCAGCACGGCCAACAACTCGTCACCGCTGGGGAACAGCCAGGTCAGGGCGAGGATGAGGCCGCCGACCATGGCCAGGATCTGGGCCCAGGTCGGGGTCCGGCCGAGCCGGGCCAGCGCCGCCGCTGCGGCAACCGCGGCCACCGCGATGACGGCCTGGACCAGCCACGTCCAACGTTCGAAGATGGCCGACAGCGGCGCGGCGGCGAGCAGCGTCGCGGCGGCGGACACCAGGCCCAGGTTTCGGTGGGCGATCATGAGGGGGACCTTCCGTTCATCGCACGGCACTCGCCACCGTCTCGGCCATCGCCGCGCGGAGGGCGAACCCCTGGGAGCCCCGTCCCGCCTGCGGCCAGATCGCCGGCAGCCGGTCTCCGTGGCTGATGCCGATCACCCGCCAGCCGGACTGCAGCAGGGCGAGCGCGGCGGTGTCGTGTGCCTGGTCGGCCTCGGCACGGGCGTGCGCCGGCAGGTTGAGCCAGGCGGAGCTGTCCAGCAGGAAGCACACGCAGGTGGCGCCGTTGGCCCGCAGGCCGGCGAGCAGCTCCGCCTCGGCGCTGCTCAACGACCCGAACAGGCCAATGATCAGGCCGCCGTCGGCCCGCTGCCGAACGTGCTGGATCAGTGTGGTGATCTCGACCCGCTGGTCCAGTCGGACCTCGGCGAGGTGATCGAGCAGCAGCCCGTCACCGGTGCCCTCGCCCGCGTCGACGTCCCCGCCGGAACCGGTGACCAGGCGCAGCTTGTAGCCGGCCTGACGCAGGTGGACGGTGATGCTGGCGGCCGCCGACACCGCCCACTCGAAGCTGGCCGTCGGGCCGTCGCCCCGGTGGCCGTACGCCCGGGTGTCCAGCAGGACCGTGGCCCGGCTCTCCCAGGGTTGCTCCTCGCGCCGCACCATCAGCTCGCCGGTGCGCGCGGTGGATTTCCAGTGCACCCGGCGCAGGTCGTCGCCGCGCCGGTACTCACGGGTCGCCGCGTCGTCCTCGCCGTGCACCGCGACCGAGCGGGCCCGGCTCTCACCGCTGCCGGTGTACGCGCCGGCCAGCCGCACCGATGGCAACGGCGCCACCTGCGGGACCACCGTGAGCCGGTCGATGCCGGGAAACGCGCGGGTGAGTTCGCACAGCCCGAACGGGTCGGTCATCCGGACCACCAGTGGGCCGACCTCGTACCGGCCGCGCACGTCGGCCCGCACGGTGTACGCCACCGAACTGGCCTGGTGCGCGCCGAGCCGCTCGAGCACCACCCGAGGTCGGCTGCCCAGCGCGTACGGGAGTCGGTCCTCCAGCAGCAGGGTGCCGGTGGGCAGCCGGGACATGTTCTGCAACCGCAGCACCACCCGGGCGCTGGCGCCGACCGGCACCCGGTGCGGTTCCAGCGACCGGTGGCAGGCCAGCTTGTACCGGCTACGGCCGACGTAGAGCGCGGCGAGCAGCGGCAGGACGGCCAGCAGCACGGCCACCCGCAGCAGGTCCTTCTCGCCGAGGATGCCGGCGGAGATGGCCGCCGCGACCGCCGCGGCCAGGAAGGAACGGCCGCGGGTGGTCAGTCCGCGCAGCCCGGCACGCACGTCACGGCCTCCGCGGTTCGAACGCGGCCCGGCCGTTGCCGCCCGACGGGCGGTTGTCGTACGGCGAGCGCTTGCGGTCGTGCGGCAACGGCAGCCGGTGCACCAGGTCGGCGATGATCGCGTCGGTGGTACGCCGGGCGAGCTGGGCGTCGGCGGTGGGGATGAGACGGTGCGCCAGCACCGGCACGGCGAGCACCTGGAGGTCGTCCGGGAGCACGTAGTCGCGTCCGTCGAGGGCGGCCACCGCGCGGGCGGTGCGCAGCATCTGCAGCGTGCATCGGGGGGACGCGCCCAGCCGCAGGTCGGGCGACTCGCGGGTGGCGGTGACCAGGTCGACGGCGTACTCCTTCACCGCGTCGGCGACGTGCACCTGCCGGACGTGGCCGATCAGCCGGCGGACGGTCTCGGCGTCGGAGACCGGCTGCAGCGCCGCCAGCGGGTCCACCGCGCCGTGGCCGTCGAGCATGGCCAGCTCGGCGATCGGGTCGGGGTAGCCCATCGCGATCCGGGCGGTGAACCGGTCGCGCTGCGCCTCCGGCAGCGGGTACGTCCCCTCCATCTCGATCGGGTTCTGCGTCGCGATCACCATGAACGGGGTCTGTAGCTGGTAGGTCACCCCGTCGACGGTGACCTGCCGCTCCTCCATGCACTCCAGCAGCGCGGACTGGGTCTTCGGCGAGGCTCGGTTGATCTCGTCACCGACCACCAGGTTGGCGAAGACGGCGCCCGGACGGAACTCGAAGTCGTGCGTCTCCTGGTTGTAGACGCTGACCCCGGTGACGTCGCTGGGCAGCAGGTCGGGAGTGAACTGGATGCGACGTACCGAACAGTCGATCGACCGCGCGAGGGCTTTGGCCAGCTTGGTCTTGCCGACCCCGGGTACGTCCTCAATGAGCAGATGACCCTCGGCGAGCAGGACGGCCAAAGCCAGCCGTACGGTGGCGGTCTTGCCCTCGATGACCTGTTCGATGTTGGCCACGATTGCGTCACTGGCGGCGCGGAACTCGTCGTGCGGCAGCAGTCCGCCAACTTCGTCCCAGGTCTGTTGTGTCACGGGCCTCCTCCTCCGTCGCCGTCACGGCAGCTCTGTAAAGAGCACCTGGACCCGTCGTTGGGTTCGCGACGTCCGAGCCTCGTCTGCCGCAGCAATCTCACTGGCCTCTCAGGCTAACCATGTTTGTCGTCCACGCCGACCGGCGCAGGTGTTTGACCGGTTACGCAGTGATTTGTCATTCACGGAACGCATGTCGGCGACTGTGCCGGGTAATGCGGCCGCCCGAGCCACTCCGCCAGCGGGGTGAGCCGCCGCCGGCGGATAGTGGGCGGCGGCCGTGCCGCCGGTGGCGGTACACTGCCGACATGGCCGGAGTCTTCCTGCTTCTTACCGGGCCGTGCTGACGCGCTGAACGCGCCACAGCACGGCGGCCCCTCCTGTGTGAGGGGCTTTTTCGTGCCCGCTTCCGGCCGCTGCCCGCTTCCGGCCACGGCGGGCCGGCCGAAGCACGAGACACGGGACCACAGCCAGCAGGGGACAGACTCCGCCGAGCGACGCGAGGAGAAGGCCATGACCGAGGCAGCCACGAGCGACAGCCCGCCGTTCCGGTACACCGCAGTGCTGGCCGACGAGATCGAACGCCACTGGCAGGACTACTGGGAGCGGCAGGGCAGCTTCCACGCGCCGAACCCGACCGGCCCGCTGGCCGACCCGGCCCATCCGCGCTCCGAAGCCGAGAAGCTGTACGTGCTGGACATGTTCCCCTACCCATCGGGCGCGGGGCTGCACGTGGGGCACCCGCTGGGCTACATCGGTACCGACTGCTTCGCCCGCTACCAGCGGATGGCGGGGCGCAACGTGCTGCACGCGATGGGCTTCGACGCGTTCGGCCTGCCCGCCGAGCAGTACGCGGTGCAGACCGGCACCCACCCGAGGACCACCACCGAGGCGAACATCGAGCGCTACCGGGCGCAGTTGCGCCGGCTGGGGCTGGCCCACGACGAGCGGCGTTCGGTCGCGACCATCGACACCGACTTCTACCGCTGGACCCAGTGGATCTTCCTGCAGATCTTCAACTCCTGGTACGACCGCGACGCCGGTCGGGCCCGGCCGATCAGTGAGCTGATCGCCGAGTTCGACGCCGGCGCCCGGCCGACCCCGGACGGCCGCCCGTGGGCCGAGCTGTCGCCCGCCGAGCGCCGCCGGATCGTCGACGACCACCGCCTGGCGTACGTCTCGCAGGCACCGGTGAACTGGTGCCCGGGGCTGGGCACGGTGCTGGCCAACGAGGAGGTCACCGCCGACGGCCGCTCGGAGCGGGGCAACTTCCCGGTCTTCAAGCGCAACCTGAAGCAGTGGATGATGCGGATCACCGCGTACGGCGACCGGCTGCTGGACGACCTGGACAAGCTGGACTGGCCCGAGCCGATCAAGCTGATGCAGCGCAACTGGATCGGCCGCTCCACCGGCGCGCACATCGACTTCTCGACCACGATCGCGCCGATCCGGGTGTTCACGACCCGGCCGGACACCATCTTCGGCGCCACCTACATGGTCCTGGCACCGGAGCACGAACTGGTGGACGAGCTGGTGCCGGCGGCCTGGCCGGAGGGCACCCGCCCGGCGTGGACCGGCGGGCACGCCAGCCCCCGCGGGGCCGTGGAGGCGTACCGCAAGGCGGCGGCGGCCAAGACCGACGTCGAGCGGCAGACCGAGACCAAGGAGAAGACCGGCGTCTTCATCGGCGCGTACGCCACCAACCCGGCCACCGACGCGCGGATCCCGATCTTCATCGCCGACTACGTGCTGGCCGGCTACGGCACCGGCGCGATCATGGCGGTGCCCGCCCAGGACGAGCGGGACTGGGACTTCGCCGAAGTCTTCGAGCTGCCGATCGTGCGTACCGTGCAGCCGCCGGAGGGCTTCGACGGCAAGGCGTACACCGGGGAGGGCCCGGCGGTCAACAGCGCCGCACCCGAGCGCGGCCTGGACCTGAACGGCCTGGGGGTGGCCGACGCCAAGGCCCGGATCATCGAGTGGCTGGAGGCCGAGGGCGCCGGCCAGGGCGCGGTGACCTACCGGCTGCGGGACTGGCTGTTCAGCCGGCAGCGCTACTGGGGCGAGCCGTTCCCCATCGTGTACGACGCCGACGGCGCCGCCATCGCGCTGCCGGACGAGATGCTGCCGGTCGAGCTGCCCGAGGTGGACGACTTCTCGCCGCGCACCTTCGACCCGCAGGACGCGAACAGCGACCCGGAGACACCGCTGTCGCGCCGCTGGGACTGGGTCGAGGTCGAGCTGGACCTGGGTGACGGGCCGAAGCGCTACACCCGGGAGACCAACGTGATGCCGCAGTGGGCCGGCTCCTGCTGGTACGAGCTGCGCTACCTGGACCCGGCCAACAGCGAGCGGTTCGTCGACCCGGACAACGAGCGGTACTGGATGGGCCCGCGCGACGAGGGCGACTGCGGCGGCGTGGACCTGTACGTCGGTGGCGCCGAGCACGCCGTGCTGCACCTGCTGTACGCCCGGTTCTGGCACAAGGTGCTGTACGACCTGGGCCACGTCTCCAGCTTCGAGCCGTTCCGCAAGCTGTTCAACCAGGGCTACATCCAGGCGTACGCGTACACCGACGCCCGGGGCGCGTACGTGCCGGCTGAGGAGGTCGCCGAGCGTGACGGCGGCTGGTTCCTGGGCGACGTCCAGGTCAACCGCGAGTACGGCAAGATGGGCAAGTCCCTGAAGAACGTGGTCACCCCGGACGAGATGTGCGCCGCCTACGGTGCCGACACGTTCCGGGTGTACGAGATGTCGATGGGTCCGCTGGAGGTGTCCCGCCCCTGGGAGACCCGGGCCGTGGTGGGCTCGTACCGGTTCCTGCAACGGGTCTGGCGGACGATCGTCGACGAGCAGACCGGCGAGTCGCGGGTGGTGGACACCCCGGCCGACGAGGCGGCCCGGCGACTGCTGCACAAGGTGATCGACGGTGTCCGGGGCGACATGGCGGGGATCCGGTTCAACACCGCCATCGCCAAGCTGATCGAGCTGACCAACGCGGCGACCCGGCTGCCGGCGACCCCGCGCGAGGTGGCCGAGCCGCTGGTGCTGATGCTGGCGCCGGTCGCCCCGCACATCGCCGAGGAGCTGTGGCGGCGGCTGGGGCACGACACCTCACTGACCTACGTCGACTTCCCGGTCGCCGACCCGGCCCTGCTGGTCGCCGAGACGGTCACCTACCCGGTGCAGGTCAACGGCAAGGTCCGCGGTCGGATCGAGGTCCCCGCCGACGCCGCCGAGCAGGCCGTGCGGGAGCAGGCGCTGGCGGCCGTGGCCGGCGCCCTGGCCGGCAAGGAACCCCGCAAGGTCATCGTCGTCGCCGGCCGCATGGTCTCCGTGGTGCTGTGAAAGGAGGGGCCCCTTCTTAACGCCTCGTGCATAGGAGGGGCCCCTTCTTAACACCGGATCACGGTTCGCGGCGGTGCACGACGACCGGCGATCGCCACCTCCGCCACCCATCGGATCCGGTCGCTGTCCACCGCCATGGGCAGCAGGACCAGCACGGCCAGGGCCGCGCCGACGCTGGCCGGAGTGTGTCGGATCAGGGCGCCCAGCCCCATGCCGATCAGCGCGCAGACGGGCGCGAGCAGGGCGGTCGCGGCCAGGGCCCGGAGCACCCCGGGATCGCCGAGCGCCCAGTGCGCGTCCCGATCGGCCAGGATCGTCTGGGACACCCCGAACGAACTCGCCGCGGTGAGCGTGCCCAGGGCGAGCATCACCCCGGCGAGTACGACGGCCTTCGCCGCCACCACCGACCGGCGCGCCGGCACGGCGGCGAAGCTGGCCCGGATCAGGCCGTTGCCGTACTCCCCGACGATCGTCATCGCCCCGACCGTGGTGGTGACCCAAGAACAGGTATCCCGCCTCGGGGAAGGCGTCGCGGAGCGGACCGTCGGCGAGACCCACCTCGTGCAGCACCTCCGCCACCCTGGCCGGCGGTATGCGGTTGCTGCGGGCCAGCGCGCCGAGGTGGGCCGTTGTGGTGTGCCTGCCATGCACGTCGCCGGCGTCGAGCAGGGCACCCGACGTGTCGCAGGCCCCGACTCCGGCGGCGGAACTCGATCCCGTCGATCGTCGCCGAACCGGCGGTGGGGGCAGACCGAGGATCATTCGCAGGGTGGTGGACTTCCCGGCGCCGTTGGCCGGAGAGAACCGGTGACCCTGCCGGGTCGCACGGTGCAGGTCAGGTCACGGACGGCGGTGCGCTTGCCGTACCGCTTGGTGAGGTTGTCGATGACTATCACCGATGGCGACCGCGAAGGCCCACGTGGCCCGGCTCTTCACCAAGCTCAACGCCCGGGACCGCGCGCACCTGGTCATCGCCTCCTACGAAACCGGCCTGGTCGGCCCACCCCATTGACCGATCGTGGGCAACAACTTCGGGGAAAGTGCTGCCTCGACCCTGCCGGGAGGCCGCACTTTGCCCGACGTTGCGCGGATCTCGACGTGGGTGGGGGTCAGGTGGGGGCGGGGCGACGGCGGCGTTCGGCGTGCCACCAGCGGGCGATCAGGATTGCGCTGGCGATGAAGCCCAGCGCGGCGGGGGTGGCGGCGAACCAGTTGATTCCGCCGGGGGAGGTGACGGCGGCACCGATGGCCGCGTAGCCGAAGGCGGTCGGCACGGAGGCGAGCACGCTGCCGGTGAGGAACGGCAGCAGGCGGGCGCCGGTGGTGCCGTAGCCGTAGCTGACCAGGCCGAAGCCGGAGATGGGCAGCAGCCGTACGGTGATCACGCCGAGCACGCTCTGCCGGGTGAACCAGCGGTCCAGCCGGGCCAGTCGGCCCCGGACACGTTCGGCGACGAAGTCCCGCCCCAGCAGCCGGCCCACGGCGAAGCCGATCGCCGCCGCCAGCAGGGCGGCGCCCAGCGCGTATCCGGCGCCCGCCAGCGGACCGAAGACCGCCCCGGCGGCGAGCGTGATGAACGTGCGGGGCACCAGCGCCACCAGCAGCAGCGCTCCGCCGAGGACGGCCGCGAACGGGGCGAGCCGACCCAACCCGTCGGCCAACTGAGGCAGCGCCGACGGGTCGGGGCGCGGCCCCACCAGCAGCAGCAGCCCGAACCCGGCCAGCAGGAGCAGCAGCAGCCCGAACCGGACCGCCGCCGGCCTCGCGACGAGGCGGAGGTCGCGCCGTCCGGGCTGCCGGCCCATCTGACCGGCGCCGCCGGGCGGGGTTGTGCCGGGGTCTCGTGACCACCGGCCCAGCAGCCGCCGGGCGGCGGGGATCATGGCCGGGCGGCGGCGGCCACTGCGGCTCGGCGCTCGGTGCGTAGCCGGTCGAACCAGGTGTCGTTCAGCGGCGGGAGCTGGTGCACGCCGGTGGCCCAGCGCAGCAGCAGGTCGGCCAGCGCCGGGTTGCGGGCGAGCGCCGGCCCGTGCGAGTACGTGCCGAGCAGCTTGCCCCGCCATGCCCCCTCGGTGGTGCCGTCGTTGCCGACCCCGGCGGTGACCCGGGCCAGCGGGGCCGCGCCGGGACCGAGGAGGGTACGGCCGCCGTGGTTCTCGAAGCCGCTCAGCGGCGGCAGTCCCAGCCGGGCGTCGATGTCGCCGGCCAGCTCGCCGACCGCCCGGCTGGGGCCCCGGTCCGAGCTGATGTCGAGCAGTTCCAGCCCGCGGTACTGGGTGCCCTTGGCGAAGAACGAGGTGCCGAGCAGTTGGTAGCCGGCGCAGACGCCGAAGACCACCGAGCCCTGGGCCACTGCCCGGTGCAGCCCGCCGTCGGCGAGCAGGCGTTGCGCGCCGAGCGCCTGTGGTCCGTCCTCGCCGCCGCCGATGAGGTAGATGTCGGCGGTGTTGGGAAGCTGCTGGTCGGAGCGGACCTCCAACACCTCGACCCGGAAACCGCGCTGGCGCGCCCGCCGGGCCAGGATCAGCACGTTGCCCCGGTCGCCGTAGGTGGAGAGCAGATCCGGGTAGATCCAGACGATGCGCAGGGTCTCAGTTGACACGGTCCAACTCCGCTCGGATGTCCTGGAACGCGGTGTAGTTCGCGATGACCTCCAGGCGGCCCGGCGGCACCGCCCGGACGGCCTCGTCGAACGTGCGGACGTGCTGGAACGGCACGTCGTTGACGTCCAACCGGACCGCCAGGTCGTACGCCCGGTCGCCGGTGATGAGCACCTGGCGCCCGCGTAGCGGAGCGAAGTCGACGTCGAACAGCCAGGAGGTGTCCAGCCCGTCGGGGTCACGCGCGTTGATGGAGAGCAGGGTGGGCGCCTCGTCGGCCATGTCGAACGCCTCCAGCCAGCTGGCCGGGTTCTTGGCCAGCAGCAGCCGGACGGTGCGTCCGTCCCGTACCACCTGGGCGTACCGGCCGGCGACCGAGGTGACGTCGGAGAG
The DNA here is from genome assembly GCF_014646235.1 of Micromonospora sonchi. GTDB lineage: Bacteria > Actinomycetota > Actinomycetes > Mycobacteriales > Micromonosporaceae > Micromonospora > Micromonospora sonchi. Next base: position 93,700 of record NZ_BMNB01000009.1, read on the forward strand.
GCGGGGGACCGCGTCGAACGGGCGTACGCCGAACTCGGCGGCGACCGCCAGGGCGGTGGCCGCGTTGCCGACGTTGACCTTGCCCGGGAGTTGGAGCTTGACCTTGTACCAGGCGCCGGTCGGATCGAGGACGCCCTCGTCGTCCACGGTCCACTGCGGATCGGGCCGGCGCAGCGGGCAGCCGGTGCACCACCACTGCTCGCCGGAACGCTGGATGGTCGCGCCGCACTCGGGGCAGACCCACGAGTCGTCGTGCCACCGTTGGCCGGCGGAGAACCAGGTGACGTGCGGCGGGGCGATCCGTTGGTCGTGTGCGGCCGGCGGGGTGGCCGCCCAGACCACCATCGGGTCGTCGGCGTTGGCGACGATGCGGATGTCCGGGTGGCGGGCCAGCGCCGAGCGCCAGAGCTGCGCCATCATGGCGACCTCCTTGGCCCGGTCCAGCTGGTCGCGGGAGAGGTTGAGCAGCGCCACCACGTGCGGCTCGGTCGCCTCGATCACCTGCGCGAGGTAGTGCTCGTCGACCTCCAGCACGGCGTACGGGGTGCTGCCGGCCTTGGCCAGGGCGGAGGTGTGCCCGGTGGGCATGTTGGCGCCGAACGAGTTGGTGGCGACCCTGCCGAGGGCACTGACCGCCGCGGCGGCCAGCCGGGTGGTGGTCGTCTTGCCGTTGGTGCCGGAGATCAGGGCGATGGCCCGTCCGGCGGACAGGTGGGCGAGCAGGTCTGGATCGATCTTCAAGCCGATCCAGCCGCCGATCACCGAGCCGTCGCCACGGCCCGCGGCCCGCGACAGCGCCGCGGCGGTCCGTGACACGGAACTGGCCACCTTCGCCCGCAGGGGCATCTTCGCGTCTGTCACGCGAGCGAGGTTACCGGACCACCGGAGGTCCCAGATCGCCACCGACGACGATCCACTCGGGTCGGTGGCGCGCCGCATCCGGATCGGCGGCGCCGGCCGACCGGAGTCGATCTATGTCGGATAGCGGACGCGGTCCGGCGCCGGTGCGGGCCCTCCACTCCGCTCCACCCGCTTTGACGTGCGGTTTTGTCGGCGGAGGAGGCGCGAAACGCGGTCGATTCTGGTTGCGGGTGGAGGGAAGTGGAGTAGAGTGGGGCGCATTGGTGAGGCCGGGAGGGCCCACCGGCCCGGGGGGTCAGCGGCGCGCGAACGCCGCTAGAAGGGCGAGGGGGTTGGGCCGATGTTCCTCGGCACTCACACTCCGCGCCTGGACGACAAGGGCCGGTTGATCCTGCCGGCCAAGTTCCGGGATGAGCTGGCGGGGGGTGTCGTGATCACCAAAGGGCAGGAGCGCTGTCTCTACGTCTTTCCGACGCCCGAGTTCCAGCGCATCGCGGAGCAGTTGCGCGCGCAGCCGATGACGCACAAGGCCGCCCGGGCCTACAGCCGGGTGTTCTTCGCCAGCGCGCACGACGAAGTCCCCGACAAGCAGGGCCGGGTGACCATCCCGGCGCACCTGCGCTCGTACGCGGGGCTCGACCGGGACCTGGTGGTCATCGGCGCGAGCACCCGGGTGGAGGTCTGGGACAAGGTCGCCTGGGAGACCTACCTCGCCGAGAGCGAAGACGACTTCGCCGACATCGAGGAAGGGGTGCTGCCAGGCGGTCTGTAGGGCGTGGCGACGCCCGACGACGTACTGCGAGATCTCCAGCCGCTTTCGAGTTCCTGGCATCCCTTCCCCGGTGCCAGGCGCACGATCCGACACGGAGGGCCGTGGCCTGACGGGCGGGCGGGGAGCGGATGGGGATCTGGCGGTACGACGGCACGGCGTCGCCCGACGAGCAGGACGCGGGAAAACGAGAAGGGTCAACGGGTGGGGGGCGACATGGGGGAGCTACGCGGCACGCACGTGCCGGTGCTGCTTGAGCGGTGTCTTGAGCTGCTGACCCCCGCACTGGGCCGGGGCGGGCGCACCGTCCACGTCGACGCCACGCTGGGGCTGGCCGGCCACGCCGAGGCGGTGTTGCAGGCCCATCCGGAGACGATTCTGGTGGGCCTGGATCGGGACACCGAGGCGCTCGCCCACGCGCGGGTGCGGCTGGCGCGGTTCGCCGATCGGGTCCACCTGGAGCACGCCGTCTACGACGAGCTGCCCGAGGTGCTCGACCGGCTGGGCTACCCGACCGTGGACGGCGTGTTGTTCGACCTGGGTGTCTCCTCGTTGCAGCTCGACGCGCCCGACCGCGGGTTCGCGTACGCGCAGGACGCGCCGCTGGACATGCGGATGGACCAGACCCGGGGGGTGACCGCCGAGGAGGTGGTCAACACCTATGCCCACCCGGACCTGGCCCGGGTGCTGCGGGTGTACGGCGAGGAGAAGTTCGCCGGGCGGGTCGCCTCGGCGATCATCCGGGAGCGGGAGCGGGCCCCGATCACCTCCTCGGCGCGGTTGGCGGAGCTGGTCCGGGAGGCCATTCCGGCTCCAGCCCGACGAACCGGCGGACACCCGGCAAAGAGAACGTTTCAGGCTTTGCGGATCGAGGTAAACAGGGAACTGGCAGCGCTGGAGACCGCGCTGCCGGCCGCTCTGGACCGGCTCTCGGTCGGTGGTCGCCTGGTGGTGCTCTCCTACCACTCGCTGGAGGACCGGCTCACCAAGCAGGCGCTCGCCGGCCGGGTCCGCAGCACGGGTCCGATCGACCTTCCGGTCGAACTGCCCGGGTCAGAGCCGACGTTCCGGCTGCTCAGCCGGGGCGCGGAGCTGCCCGGGGAGGAGGAGGTCGCCGCGAATCCGCGGGCCGCTTCGGTGCGGCTGCGGGCCGCGGAACGGATCGACCCGCAGGCCCGGCGACAGGGGCGTACCGACCGCGAACGGTACCGCCGCCGGGTCAAGGCGATGCACCAACCGGGGACGGGATCGGCCACCGGATCCGGATCGGATCCGCAGCGGGGGCCGGGGGAGACGACGGACGAAGAGGGGGAGGGAACATGAGCGGAATCAAGCGCCGGGACGTGGCCGGCGCCGGGCAGCGCGTACCGCGGTCGGGGGGCCGGATCGCGGCGGAGCGGGCCGGCAGGACCGGGCAGGACGCCCACGTCGAGCGGGTGAGCCGGCTGGCGGAGACTCGCGCCCGGGGGGCGCGCGAGTTTCCCACCCAGGGCAGCGCCGCGCTGCGGCCGGTCGAGCGGGTCGGTGCCGCCGACCCGCAGCGGGCCGAGTCGCCGCGGCTGCGGGTCGCCCCGCCGCCGCCGGTGCGGGTGCCCCGGGCGCCCTTCGCGGCGCTCGTGGTGCTGCTGGTCGTCGGCGGGGTACTGGGCATCCTGGCGGTCAACACGAAGATCAACGAGAACGCCTTCCGGCTGTTGGAGTTGCAGGAGCAGCAGGCCAAGCTCGACCAGGAGCAGCAGCAGCTGAAGAAGCAGATCGCCGATGCCGAGGCGCCGGGCAACCTGGCCGCCCAGGCCCGCAAGTTGGGGCTGGTCGAGTCCAGCGAGCCGGCCTACATCCGGCTGCCGGACGGCAAGCTGATCTTCGTGCCGCAGCCGGCCGGCGGGCAGCCGTCGCTGGCGAGCCAGTCGGGCGCGGAGGGATAGACCGTGCCACCGAGGTCGGAGGAACCGCGCCGGGACGCCACAGGCTCCCGGCGCGGTTCGTCCCGTGGCGCGTCCGGCCCGCCCCGTCCTGCCGGAGAGCGCAGCGACGAGCCGGTCCTGGGCGGCATCTCCGACGCCCGCGCGTACACCCCTCGGGGCCGCACTCTGCGGGAGGACGGTGGCCCGGCCGCCGCCGGCCGGGCCGAACAGCGGCGCACTCCCCGCGGCGGCCGGTCGCAGGATCCGTTCCGGCCGGCGTTGCAGGTACTCGACGGCGGCCGGTCCGGCGCCGCCCGGGCCGGCAACCGGCAGGTCGGTACGACCCGCCGGGACGGCGGAGCCGGGCGCACCACGGTCGTCCGCACCGTCACCGGTCGCCCGCCCCGCGACGAGCCGGCGAACACCGCTCGGCGCGGCAGCGGTGCCCGCGAACCACGGCCGACCCGCCAGCCACGATCCGGCGGTGCCCGCGAGTCACGGCGCGGCGACCGCCCGCCCGCCCGCCGGCCGTCCCGCCGACGTCCCACGCCGCCGAGGCTCGCCGACCCCGGCCGCCGGCTGCGGCTGGGCACCGCGCTGGCCATGGCCCTGTTCGTCGCGATCGGCGTCCGGCTCGTCGTGCTCCAGGCGGTCGACACTCCGGCGTACGCCGACGGCGGCGTGGCCGACCGGCTGCGGACCGTGCAGCTGCCCGCGCCGCGCGGGGCGATCTACGACCGGGACGGCGCCGCGCTGGCGCACAGCGTCGAGGCACGCTACGTCTCCGCCGACCCGACCGAGGTGGAGGACGTCGAGGCGACCGCGCGGACCCTCTCCCCGCTGCTGGGCGTCCCGGCCTCGGAACTCGCCGAGAAGATGCGTCCCCGCAAGCGCAACGGCGTGGACTCGCGGTTCGAGTACCTGGCCCGGGGGGTGGACATCGACCGGGCCCGCGAGATCAACACGCTGAAGCTGTCCGGCATCTACACGCTGCGCGATGAGCGGCGCGAGGTGCCCGGCGGCGACCTGGCGGCCAACCTGATCGGCTTCACCAGCCTCGACATGGTCGGGCTGGAAGGGCTGGAGGCGCGCTACGACGACCTGCTGCACGGCGAGGACGGCGAGCGGGTGTTCGAGATGGGCCTGGGCGCACCCATCCCCGGCGGCTACAGCCGCACCACCCCGGCCAAGCCGGGCAGCTCCATCGTGCTCACCACCGACCGTGACCTGCAGTTCATGACCCAGCGGATCCTCGCCAAGCAGGCCAGGGCGGCGCAGGCCAGCACCGCCGCGGCGATAGTGCTCGAGGTGGGCACCGGCGAGGTGCTGGCCCAGGCCAGCCACCCCACGTACAACGCGGCGAAGCCGCAGCCCAGCGACCCGACCGACCGGGAGGACGCGGCCACCAGCTTCGTGGTCGACCCGGGTTCGGTGCACAAGGCGATCACCTTCGGGGCCGCCCTCCAGGAGGGAGCCATCACCCCGGACACCTCCTTCCCGGTGGCCAACTTCGTCATGAAGGGCGACACCCCGTTCTCGGACACCCGTCCCGCGAACGGCCGGCGGATGAGCGTGGCCGGGATGATGGCGTACTCCTCCAACGTCGGCACGATCGAGATCGCCGAGAAGCTCGGCCAGGAACGCCTGATCGACTACCAGCGGCGGTTCGGGCTGGGTGAGCCGACCGGGGTCGGTATGCCCGGCGAGGCGAGCGGGCGGCTGCTGCCGCCGGAGGAGTGGAGCGGCTCGTCGTACGGGTCGGTGCCGATCGGGCACAGCGTGGACGCCACCCCGTTGCAGATGGCCGCCGTGTACGCCGCCATCGCCAACGACGGCACGTACGTCCAGCCGCACCTGGTCAAGGAGACCATCGACCCGAAGGGCAACCGGACCCCGGCCGAGCCGCCGGTGACCCGTCCGGTGCTCAGCCCGGAGAACGCCAAGGCGCTGCGGACCATGCTGGAGGCGGTCACCACCGTGGAGCACGGCACCGGGCTGGCCGCCGCGGTCCCCGGCTACCGGGTCGCCGGCAAGACCGGCACCGGCTGGCGGCTGGTGGACGGCAAGAAGCAGCCCGGCCAGGTCGCCTCGTTCATCGGGATGGCGCCGGCGGAGAACCCGCGCTATGTGATCGCGGTCTTCCTGCACAGCCCCGAGGGCAGCGGCGGCGATGTGGCCGCGCCGGCGTTCCGGGAAATGATGACCTTCACCCTGCGCCATTTCAAGGTGCCGCCGTCGAGTGGGCCGGCACCGAAGTTCACGGTCTTCCCGTAACGACGCGGCGCGACCGAAAGTTCCCGTTCGGTAATCGGGCCGGGTCACCGGCGTGGCTGGTACCTGCGGTTCGACTCCGGAGGCGGAGTTTCAGGCGCGCCGTGCGGCCGGGACCCGGCGACCGGGTAGGGTCTGACGCCGTGCGCGGCAATCCTCGTCCCCGTACCGTGACCGGAATCCGGCTCGGTGACCTGGCCGCCCGGCTCGCCGTGGCGCCCCCTACCAGTGGCGACCCGGTGGTGACCGGGGTGACTCACGCCAGCGGCGAGGTCCGCCCCGGCGACCTGTACGCCGCGCTGCCCGGTGCCCGCCGGCACGGCGCGGAGTTCGTCGCCGGTGCGGCGGCGGCCGGGGCGGTCGCCGTCCTGACCGATCCGACCGGTGCCGAGCGGGCAGGCGCGAGCGGCTTGCCGGTGCTGGTGGTGCCCGATCCGCGCGCGGTGCTCGGCCCGCTCGCCTCGGCGGTCTACGGCGACCCGACCGCCCAGTTGATCGTGATCGGGCTGACCGGCACCGCCGGCAAGACCTCCACCGCGTACCTCGTCGAGTCGGGGCTGCGGGCCGCCGGGCACACCACCGGCCTGATCGGCACCGTGGAGACCCGCCTCGGTGACCTGGTGGTGGACAGCGTCCGGACCACGCCCGAGGCCACCGACCTGCACGCGATGCTGGCCGCTGCCCGCGAACGCGGGGTCACCGCGGTGGTCATGGAGGTCTCCAGCCACGCCCTGGCGATGGGCCGGGTCGGCGGCGTGCGGTTCACCGTGGGCGGCTGGAGCAACTTCGGCTCCGACCACCTCGACTTCCACGCCGACGCCGCGGACTACTTCGCCGCCAAGGCCCGACTGTTCGACGGCCGCTGCGCGGTCGAGGTGCTCAACCAGGACGACCCGGCGTTGCAGTCGCTGTTCAAGCCGGACACGGTCAGCTTCTCGGCGGCCGGCGACCCGGCCGCCACCTGGCGGGCCGAGGGCATCGGCGGCGAGGGGTACGCCCAGCGGTTCACCGCGCACGGCCCGGACGGCCTGACGCTGGCCGCCCAGGTGGCGCTGCCCGGCCGGCACAACGTGTCGAACGCCCTGCTCGCCATCGCCGTCCTGGTCGCCGCCGGGATCGACCCGGCGGTCGCGGCCCGGGGCGTGAGCGCCTGCGGTGGGGTGCCCGGCCGGCTGGAGTCGGTGGGCGTGGCCGGCGGGGTGCGCGGGGTGGTCGACTACGCGCACAAGACCGACGCTGTCGTGGCCGCGCTGGCCGCGCTGCGGGAACTCAGCGTCGGCCGGCTGATCTGTGTGATCGGCGCGGGTGGCGACCGGGACCGGGGCAAGCGGCCGATGATGGGTGCCGCGGCCGCGAAGGGAGCCGACGTGGTGGTGGTGACCGACGACAACCCGCGCACCGAGGAACCCTCGGCGATCCGCGCCGAGGTGCTCGCCGGGGCGTACGGGGCCGACGCGCCGGCCCGGATCCTGGAGGTGGCCGGGCGTCGGGCGGCGATCGACGAGGCGGTCCGGCTGGCCGCTCCCGGCGACGTGGTGGCGGTGCTCGGCAAGGGACACGAACGTGGCCAGGAGATCGGCGGCGAGGTGCACCCGTTCGACGACGTGACCGAACTCGCGGACGCCCTGCGGGCCCGCTTCGGGGACCTCAGCCAGAGCGACGACGCCGAGGGCAGCCAGCGCGGCGAGCCCGACCTCGATCAGCGCGGCGAGGCCGACGGCGGTCTGGCGGGTCGGCGGTGATCGCGCTGAGCCTGGCCGAGGTCGCGTCGGCCGTCGACGGCCGGCTGGTGGCCGCCGATCCCGCTGTGCGGGTCACCGGCAGCGTCGAGTTCGACTCCCGCAAGGTCACCTCCGGCGGGCTCTTCGTCGCCTTCGCCGGGGAGAAGGCGGACGGGCACGACTTCGCCGCCGGGGCGGTCGAGGCGGGCGCGGTGGCGGTGCTGGGCACCCGCGAGGTGCCCGGCGTGCCGATGGTCCTGGTCGCCGACGCGCTGGCCGCGATGGCCCGGCTGGCCCGTGCCGTGGTGGACCGGCTGCCCGAGCTGACCGTGATCGGGCTGACCGGCTCCTCCGGCAAGACCACCACCAAGGACCTGATCGCCCAGCTCGCCGCGCGGCTCGGGGAGACGGTGGCGCCGCCCGGGTCGTTCAACAACGAGCTGGGTCACCCGTACACCGCGTTGCAGGCCGGTACGTCGACGCGCTACCTGGTGCTGGAGAAGGGCGCCCGGGGCATCGGTCACGTGCGGTACCTGTGCGAGGTGGCACCGCCGCGGATCTCCGTGGTGCTCAACGTCGGGGTGTCGCACATCGGCGAGTTCGGTTCCCAGGAGAACATCGCGCTGGCAAAGGGCGAGCTGGTGGAGGCGCTGCCGGCCGACGGTCTGGCCGTGCTGAACGCCGACGACCCCCGGGTGGACGCCATGGCCGCGCGTACGGCTGCCCGGGTGATCCGCTACGGCGAGGCAGCCCACGCCGACGTGCGGGCCGAGAACGTGACGCTGGACGAGCGCGGGCGGCCCGCGTACACCCTGGTGACGCCGGAGGGCAGCGCGCCGGTGCGGCTCGGGCTGACCGGCCGGCACCAGGTCTGGAACACGCTCGCCGCCGCGGCGGTGGCCCGGGAGCTGGGCATGCCGCTGACCGAGCTGGCCATCGCGCTGGGCGGGCTCGGGCTGGTCTCCACCCGTCGGATGGACGTCTTCGAACGCGCCGACGGGGTGACCGTGATCGACGACTCGTACAACGCCAACCCGGCGTCGATGGCGGTGGCGCTGCGGGCGCTGGCCGGTGTCGGTGACGGACGGCGTACTGTCGCGGTGCTCGGCTACATGGCCGAGTTGGGCGAGTTCGAGGCGCAGGGGCACGCCGAGGTGGGCCGGCTCGCGGCCGAGCTGGGCGTCGACCGGCTGCTTGTGGTCGGCGAAGCGGCGGCGTCGATCCACCACGGGGCGACATCGGTAGGTGAATGGGGAGGAGGATCGGTGCTGCTCACCGATCAGGCGGCGGCCGTCGAGGTGCTGCGCAGCGAGCTACGGCCGGGCGATGTCGTCCTGGTGAAGGGCTCCCGGTACCGGACCTGGGAGGTGGCCGACGCGCTGCGCGCCGACGCCACCGCCGACGGCCCGGCTGACCCGGCGGCCGGGGGTGGCGTGGCGTGAGAGCGGTCATCGTGGCCATCGGGGTGGCCTTCCTCGTCTCGCTGTTCTGCACCCCGATCGCGATCAAGGTCTTCACGCGGCTGAAGGCCGGTCAGCCGATCCGGGCCGAGGGCCCGCAGATGCACCAGGGCAAGAAGGGCACCCCGACCATGGGCGGGGTGGTGTTCATCCTCGCCACCGTCATCGCGTACGTCGCCGGGCACCTGGCGCTGACCACGCTGCCGGACAAGCAGATCGCCCAGGTCGAGCCGACCATCACCGCGCTGGTGCTGCTCGGGCTGATGGTCTTCTCCGGCGCCGTCGGGTTCATCGACGACTTCCTCAAGGTGCGCAAGCGGCACAGCGGCGGCCTCAGCGCGCGCGGCAAGCTGCTCGGGCAGATCCTGGTCGGCGCGGCGTTCGGCGCGGTCGCGCTCTACTTTCCGTCCACCATGACCGACGCCTCCGGCGCGGTGACCAACACCGAGACGGTCGGCAGCACGACGTTGAGCTTCATCCGGGACATCCCGGCGCTGGACGTCACCAAGATCGGCGCAGTGATCATTTTCATCTTCGTGGTGATGGCGGCGACGAACGGTGTCAACCTCACCGACGGACTCGACGGCCTGGCCACCGGGGCTTCGGTGATGGTGCTCGGCGCGTACGCGGTGATCGCCTTCTGGCAGTACCGGCACTGGTGCGCCGACCCGGCGTACACCGCGAACCCGAACAACTACTGCTACACCGTCCGGGACCCGTTGGAGATCGCGCTGATCGCCGGGGCGGCGGCCGGGGCCTGTGTGGGTTTCCTGTGGTGGAACACCTCACCGGCCCGGATCTTCATGGGCGACACCGGGGCGCTCGGTCTCGGTGGGCTGATCGCCGGCATGGCGATGTCCACCCGCACCATCCTGCTGCTGCCGATCATCGGTGGACTGTTCGTGATCATCACGATGTCGGTGGTCATCCAGATCATCTCCTTCAAGACCACCGGCAAGCGGGTGTTCCGCATGTCCCCCCTCCAGCACCACTTCGAACTGGCCGGCTGGAGCGAGGTCAACATCGTGGTCCGCTTCTGGATCATCGCCGGCATCGGCGTAGCCATCGCCCTGGGCCTCTTCTACAGCGATTTCCTGGCCAACATGGGCTGACCCACCCCTCTCGGGGTCTCCCTCGTTGATCATGAGGTTAGCGGCGATGTTGATCGCGAAACCTGCCGCTAACCTCATGATCAACGGGGTGGGTGAGGGGTTTCTGACACACCGAGGAAGGGCGTACCGGCGGTGTCGGGTGGCGGCAACGGCGATGATGGCGGTGTGGGGGAGGGACGAGAGGAGTCCGGCGCGGCGGGCAAGGGCGGCGCGGTACGGGCGGGGGACGGGACACGAAGCGCGGGACCGGGCACGGTCGGTGCCACGCGTACGGGCGGGGCGGGTTCCTTCGGCGCGGTGCCGGATGGTGGCCCGTGGCGCGGACTGGACGCGGTAGGCGGGCTCGCCGCGCTGCGGGGCCTGCTGGCCCGTCCGCTGGCCTCCTACCACCTGCTGCTGGCCAGTGCGGGGCTGCTGCTGCTGATCGGCCTGACCATGGTCTTCTCGGCCACCAGCGTGCGCGACTACGCCCAGGGCGGCAACGCCTCGGCGTCCCTGACCAAGCAGGCGATCTTCGCGGTGATCGGCATCGTGGCCTTCTGGGCCTGCCAGCGATTGCCGGCCCGCACCTACCGGTCACTGGGTCGGCCGGCGCTGGCCGTGGCGGTGGGGCTGTTGGTGCTGCTGAACCTGTTCGTGGCGTACGGGCGGTTGACCGGCGGTGCGACGAAGATCGGCCCGCTGGAAGCCGAGCTGCTCGGGCTGTACATCGGCGGCATCGGCCTGCAGCCCTCCGAGCTGGCGAAGTTCGCGCTGGTGCTGTGGGGGGCGCACGTGCTCGCCCGCAAGGGCGCGTCGCTGGGCTGGTGGCGGGAGTTGGCCACCCCGCTCTTCCCGGTGGTGGGCCTGATGTTCGTCCTCGTCGGCTACAACGACCTGGGCAGCATGCTCTGCCTGCTGGCCCTGGTGGTCGGCCTGCTCTGGGCGGCGGGAGTGCGGCTGCGGGTCTTCGCCGTCCTCAGCGCGATCGGTCTGGCCGGGATCGGCCTGCTGGTCGCGGTCGCCTCGCTCGGCGCCGGCTCCGGCGTCCGCGGCGAGAGCAACTACCGCCTGGAGCGGCTGACCATGTTCGTCAGCCCGCCGCCGCTGGAGCAGTGCAGGGACGATCTCTGCTACCAGATGGTGCAGGCCCGGTACGCCATCGCCAGCGGCGGCTGGTTCGGCACCGGGCTGGGGCAGGGGTGGAGCAAGTGGAACTGGCTGCCAGCGGCGGAGAACGACTTCATCTTCGCGGTGATCGCCGAGGAGTTGGGTGTGGTCGGCTGCGCGGTGGTGGTCAGCCTCTTCGCGGTGCTGGCCTACACCGGCCTGCGCATCGCCCGGCGGGTCGACGACCCGTTCCGTCGACTCGCCGCGGCCGGGGCCACCGCGTGGCTCGTCGGGCAGGCGTTCATCAACATCGGCGGCGTGATCGGCCTGCTGCCGCTGACCGGCGTGCCGCTGCCGTTCATCTCGGTCGGCGGAAGTGCCCTGGTCGTCACCCTGGCGGCGGTGGGAATGCTGGCCTCGTTCGCGCGTGCGGAACCCGATGCGGCCCGAGCGCTGCATGCCCGTCCGCCGGCCCGGTGGGTCCGACTAGTGTGGGCACCGTTGCCGCCGCTTCCCGGCCGGCGTCGCCGTGCGGCGCCGCCGTCGGACGCCCGGGGAACCGTGCCCCAGGCGCGCAGGCGGCGCAGGGACGATCAGGCCGCACCGCGTGGCGCCCGGGACGGCCGGGGCCGCGGCGGGTCGGCGGACGAGAGGAGACGGTGATGGGTCCGCTGCGTTCGGTGGTGCTCGCGGGAGGCGGCACCGGGGGGCACATCTACCCCTTGCTCGCCTTCGCCGACTGCCTGCGCCGACACGACCCCGGCGTTCGGATCACCTGTCTCGGCACGCCGAAGGGCCTGGAGAACGAGCTGATCCCGCCGGCCGGCTACGACCTGCGGAACATCCCGGCCTACCAGCTGCCCCGGTCGGTCAACATGAACCTGGTCCGCACTCCGGGTCGGATGTGGACCGCGGCCCGCGCCGCCGGCAAGATCATCGAGGAGGTGCGCGCCGACGTGGTGGTGGGCTTCGGCGGGTACGTCTCGGTGCCGGCCTACCTGGCGGCCTGGCGGCGCGAGCTGCCGATCGTCATCCACGAGGTCAACGTGCCGCCGGGGGTGGCCAACCGGCTGGGCATGAGGTTCACCAAGCACGTGGCGGTCGGCTTCCCGCACCAGCCGTCCCAGGCCGAGTCGCTGCGCGACGCGCGGGTGGTCGGCGTGCCGCTGCGGCGCAGCATCACCGGGCTGGACCGGGCGGCCATGCAGGGCGCCGCCCGCGCCCACTTCGGACTCCGTCCCGACCTGCCGGTGCTCTTCGTCGCCGGTGGCTCGCAGGGTGCCCGGTCGATCAACCTCGCCGTCGCCGGTGCGGCCAAGGAGCTGGCCCGCAACGGCATCCAGGTGCTGCACGTGATCGGGGCTCGCAACGAGCCGGTGCCGATCCCCACCGACCTTCCGGTGCCGTACGTGACCCTGCCGTACCTGTCCGACATGGACGCCGGGTACGCCGCGGCGGACCTGATGCTCGGCCGGGGCGGGGCGATGACCTGCGCCGAGGTGGCGGCCATCGGCCTGCCGACCATTTACGTGCCGTACCCGCACAGCAACCAGGAGCAGAAGCGCAACGCGCTGCCGGTGGTCGAGGCCGGTGGCGGGCTGCTGGTCGACGACACCGAGCTGACCCCGGACTGGCTCGAGCGTACGGTCATCCCACTGATCCGGGACCCGCAGCGGCTGCACGCGATGGGCGCCGCCGCGGCGGCCTACGGGCGCCGCGACGGCGACGAGGCGCTGCTCAACTTCGTCTACGAGGCGGTGGCCCGGTGAGCGCGAGGAGTGAGCCGGGTCTGCGAGCCCCGCAGTCGCGAACGAAAGGTTGGCTCCGGTGAGCGCGTTCAGTCCGGCCGGCACCCTGACCGCCGAGGACCTCGGCCACATCCACCTGATCGGGGTGGGCGGAATCGGGATGAGCGGCCTGGCCCGACTCTTCCTCACCCGGGGCCTGCCGGTCTCCGGCAGCGAACTGCGCGAGTGGCCCGCCCTGGCCGGCCTGCGGGCACTCGGCGGCACCATCCACATGACCCACGAGCCGGCCAACCTCGACGGGGTCGACACGGTGGTCTACTCCTCGGCCATCCCCGCCGACCATCTGGAGATGGTCGAGGCACGCCGGCGCGGCCTGCGGGTGCTGCACCGCTCGGAGGCCCTCGCGGCCGCGATGACCGGCCGCCGCACGCTGGCCGTGACCGGTACGCACGGCAAGACCACCACGACCTCCATGGTCACCACGGTGCTCCAGCAGGCCGGGGCGGATCCCTCCTTCGTGATCGGTGGGGAGCTCTCCGAGGTCGGCTCGGGGGGACACCACGGCACCGGCGAGTACTTCGTGGTCGAGGCGGACGAGAGCGACCGCTCCTTCCTCATCTACCGCCCGTTCGTGTCGATCATCACGAACATCGAGGCGGACCACCTGAACACCTACGGCAACCTGGCCAACCTGGAGGCCGCCTTCGCCGAGTTCGCTCGGCTCACCGACCCGGCCGGCTTCGTCATCACCTGCGCCGACGACCCCGGCGGGCGGTGGCTGGCGGCCACGCTGCGCGGCGAGGGGCGCCGCGTGTACACCTACGGTGAGGCCGCCGACGCCGACCTGCGGCTGAGCGAGATGGCCTCCTCGGCCCGCGGGGTGCGGTACCTCGCCCACATGCAGGGCCGGCCGCTGGGTGAGTTCCGGTTGCCGGTGCCGGGGCGGCACATGGGGCTCAACAGCGCCTCGGCGGTGCTGGCCGCGTACCTGCTGGAGCTGCCGGGCGAGGCGGCGGAGGCCGCGTTGGCGGCGTTTCCCGGCGTGCGCCGCCGGTTCGAGCGCAAGGGAGTCGCCGACGACGTGCTGGTGTACGACGAGTACGCCTACCACCCGACCGCGGTGGCCCTGGCCCTGCGGACGCTGCGGGAGGTGGCCGGGGACGGCCGCCTGATCGTCGTCTACCAGCCCTACCGGCTCTACCGCACCCGGGATCTGCAGGCGGAACTCGCCGAGGCGCTCGCCCTCGCCGACGAGTTGGTGCTGCTGGAGGTCTTCGGCCCGGGGGAGCAGCGCGGCCCGGGTGAGGGGTCGGTGGCACTGGTCGAGGCGGTGCTGCTGCCGGCGGAGCGGAAGGTCTTCGTCGACTCGTGGGAGGATGCCCCGGTCGAGGTGGCCCGGCGGGCCCGTCCCGGCGACGTCGTGGTGACGATGGGCGCCCCGCCGATCTCGCTGATGGGTGACGAGCTGCTGGCCGCGCTCTCCGCGCGTACCGCCGACCCGCAGGCGCCGGTCGACACCGCCGCGAGCGGTCTGGCTGGTGGGTCGATCAGCATCGGCGGCAGCGTTCCCGGCGGCGTCGGGGTGGACGGCGCGGCGCCCGTGGCGGAATGAGTCCCGGTCCCGCTCGCGGGCGCGGCACCGGAGTCGACGGCGGCGGGGCCCGGCGTCCGGCCCGCCGGTGGCAGCTGGTCCGCGCCGGTCGCGATGCGGTGCCCGCCTCCACCCGACGGTTCATGGCGCGGGCCCGCCGCCGCCGGATGCGCGCGGCGCTGCCCTGGGCGGTGGCCGGCGGGGTGCTCGCCCTGGCCGGGCTGGTGGCCTGGACGCTGCTCGGTACCGGCCTGTTCGGGGTGCGCGAGGTGCGGGTGGAGGGCGCCGAGCTGGTGACCGCGGTGCAGGTGCGCAACGCGGCGGGGGTGCCCGACGGCGTCCCGCTGGCCCGGGTCGACCTGGCCGACCTGGTCGACCGGATCGGCGCCCTGCCCGAGGTGGAGCGGGTGACGGTGACCCGGGACTGGCCGGACGCGTTGGTCGTCCGGCTCACCGAACGGACCGGCGTGGCGGTCGTGCCCCGTGGCGAGCAGTTCGTCGTGCTCGACGCCGCCGGGGTGGCGTTCCGGGCGTTGCCGCAGCGTCCGGGCGGCCTGCCGCTGATCCGGCTGGCGGAGCCGGGCCCCGACGATCCGGCCACCCGGGCCGGGCTGGAGGTGCTCGCCGCGCTCACCCCGCAGCTGCGCGCGGAACTGGTGGAGCTCAACGTCGAGAGCCTGGCCCGGATCAGCGTCCTGTTGGCCGGGGATCGTACGGTGTTCTGGGGCGACGCGACCCGTGGGGCGGACAAGGCCCGGGTGGCCACCGCGCTGCTCGACCAGGACGCCGCCCGGATCGACGTCAGCGCGCCGGACGTGGTCACCTTCCGATGAGTGGCGGGTCAGTGGGGGCGCCGGCTGTGAGGCGGGGCGCTCGACCGGCGACACGCCGGGCAGGTCCTTGGCTCGGCGCGTTGGTGCGCTTACGTTGCCCGGAAGAGGATCAGTGGTTGACATAATCCTAACCCTCTAGTAGAGGGTTAGGGTTTGCCTCTGGACCCTGCTGGTGACAGCTGCGTCGACCGCCGGTCCGGCCACGCCGGAGCCGGTCGGGGAGTAGCCAATCTCGAAGGGAAAGGACCGGAGATGACACCTCCGCACAACTACCTGGCGGTCATCAAGGTCGTCGGCATCGGGGGCGGCGGCGTGAACGCCGTCAACCGGATGATCGAGGTTGGGCTCAAGGGCGTCGAGTTCATCGCGATCAACACGGATGCGCAGGCGTTGCTGATGAGCGACGCCGACGTCAAGTTGGACGTCGGCCGCGAGCTGACCCGGGGGTTGGGCGCCGGCGCCAATCCGGACGTCGGCAAGAACGCAGCCGAGGACCACCGCGACGAGATCGAGGAGGTGCTCAAGGGCGCGGACATGGTCTTCGTGACCTGCGGCGAGGGCGGCGGCACCGGCACCGGCGGCGCGCCCGTGGTGGCGAACATCGCCCGCAAGCTGGGTGCGCTGACCATCGGCGTGGTGACCCGGCCGTTCTCCTTCGAGGGCAAGCGCCGCCAGGTGCAGGCCGAGGCCGGCATCGACGAGCTGCGTAACCAGTGCGACACGCTGATCGTCATTCCCAACGACCGGCTGCTGGCGCTCGGCGACCGCAACATCAGCATGATGGATGCCTTCCGCACGGCCGACCAGGTGCTCCTCTCCGGTGTGCAGGGCATCACCGACCTGATCACCACGCCGGGTCTGATCAACCTGGACTTCGCCGACGTCAAGAGCGTGATGAGCGGCGCGGGCAGCGCGCTGATGGGCATCGGCAGCGCACGTGGCGAGAACCGCGCGGTGGAGGCGGCCGAGGCGGCCATCTCCAGCCCGCTGCTGGAACAGAGCATGGACGGCGCCCGGGGCGTGCTGCTCTCCATCGCCGGCGGTTCCGACCTGGGCCTGTTCGAGATCAACGACGCGGCCCAGCTGGTCACCGACGCGGCCCACCCGGATGCCAACATCATCTTCGGCGCGGTCATCGACGACGCCCTCGGCGACGAGGTGCGGGTGACCGTGATCGCAGCCGGCTTCGACGGCGGCACACCGGCCTACAAGGTGGCCGAGCCGGCCCGCAAGACCAACCAGAACCAGCCCGCCCAGCCGAGCACGCCGGTCGTGCCGTCGCCCGCCCCGCCGGTCGCTCCGCAGTCGCCGCGCCGGGTGCTCTTCGACGACGTCGACGTGCCCGACTTCCTCAAGAACGGGTCCTGAGCGGCCGCCATGACCGACAGCTTCGCCCTGGTGCGCCCCGATCGTCGCGCCGAACTCGCCGCTGGGCTGGCGCGCGTACGCTCCCGCATCGCCGATGCCTGTGCCGCCGCCGGTCGGGACCGGACCGAGGTGACCATGATCGCGGTGACCAAGACCTATCCGGCGTCCGACGTGGTCGCACTGGCGGGTCTGGGCGTGACCGACGTGGGGGAGAACCGCGACCAGGAGGCGGCGCCCAAGGCCAGGGAGGTCGCCGCGGTCGGGGTGACCCCGCGCTGGCACTTCATCGGGCGGCTGCAACGCAACAAGGTGCGGTCGGTCGTCCGGTACGCGGACATGGTCCAGTCGGTCGACCGGGTCCGGCTGGCGTCCGCCCTGGACGCGGCCGCGGTCGCCGCCCGGGACCGGCCGTTGGACGTGCTCCTCCAGGTCAGCATCGACGCCGATCCGGCGCGGGGCGGGGCGGTGCCGGGCTCGTCCGATCCGGACGTCGGTCTCGGCCCGCTCGTCGACGCGGTGGCCGCGGCGCCGGGACTGCGGCTGGCCGGGCTGATGGCCGTGGCGCCGCTGGGCTGGGAGCCGGCCCGGGCGTTCGACCGGCTGGCCGCCCTCGCCGCGGCCCTGCGCGCGGACCATCCGCAGGCCGCGAGCGTGTCAGCGGGCATGAGCGGTGATCTGGAAACGGCGATCGAACACGGCGCGACACATGTCCGCGTCGGCAGCGCGTTGCTCGGAATGCGTCCCACGCTGGGGTAGCCTGGCCGCCAGAGAAGCAAATTACATCAGTGTTGTTTGTGGGAACGGCCTTCCCAGCGACCAGGGGGGCGTGACGTGCAACGCGAATTGCGCGTCGGGGGATTGCCGTTCCGGTCCGGTGGGCAGAAGACGGCCCACTCGCGACAGGCGGCACGGTGGGGTGTGTCGCCGCAGGGCGGACGGGAAGGGCGCGGGGATGGGTGCACTGCGCAAGGCGGGGGTCTGGCTCGGACTGGTCGAAGAGGACGACGAGCGGGCCTACGACGACGGTGGCTACGACAAGGGTGGCTACCGCGAGTCGCGCTACCGGCAGAGCCGGTACGCCGAGGAGTTCGCCGACGACGAGGATGAAGCGGAGGAGCCGCCGGCGCCGCGCTCGCGGCTGGGCGAGCGGGGCCGGCTCAGCGAGCGGTCCGGTGGCCGCCTGAGCGAGTCCGAGCGGCTGGAGAGCGAGCGCCCGGAGCGGATGGAACGCGCCAGCGTCCGGTCGATCACCCGGTCGACCGGGGACTCGGCGGGTGCGCTGACCTACCACACCCGGGACAACCTCGCCCTGGCTCCGCAGGCGCAGCCACGCGAGCGCGCGGTGATGCACGAGGAGGAGCAGCGCTACCAGATCACCACGCTGCACCCGACGACCTACCGGGAGGCCCGCACCATCGGCGAGCACTTCCGGGACGGGGTGCCCGTGATCATCAACCTCACCGAGATGGATGAGGCGGATGCCCGCCGTCTGGTGGACTTCGCCGCCGGGCTGGCGTTCGGGCTGCGGGGTACGATCGAGCGCGTGACCAACCGGGTTTTCCTGCTCTCTCCGGCCAACGTCCAGGTCACCGCGGAGGACAAGGCCAAGATCGCTGAGGGCGGGTTCTTCAGCCTGAGTTGACCCGCCCGACCCGAGGGACGTCGCCTACCGTGTTGTCGATCTTGCTCCAGGTCCTCTACCTGATCACGTACGTCTTCCTGATCGTTCTCCTGGCCCGGTTCGTGCTCAGCGCGGTTCTGCAGTACGGCCGGCGCTGGCAGCCCGGCCGCGGAGCATCGGCCGGACTGGAATCCGTGTGGAGCGTCACTGATCCCCCGCTCTGGGCGTTGAGGCGTGTGATCCCTCCGCTGCGGATTGGTACCGTGAGCATCGACCTGGCCTCACTTGTGCTCCTGGTTATCCTGTTCGTGCTGATGAGGTTTGTGTTAGAGCCGGCGATCATCAGGACCGCCTGATGACCGACGCGCTATCGCGGCCGCAACTGACCCGAGGAGTTTCGATGCCGCTGACCCCGGCCGACGTTCACAACGTCGCTTTCAAGAAGCCGCCGATCGGCAAACGGGGCTACGACGAGGAGGAGGTCGACGCCTTCCTGGACGAGGTCGAGCGCGAGCTCGCCCGGCTGATCGAGGAGAACAACGAGCTGCGCGCCCAGGTGGAGCGCGGCGGTCGAGGCGGTGCGCCCGCCGGCCCTGGTGGTGACGCCCGGCTGGCGGCCGAGCTGAACGACCTCAAGGGTCAGCTCGACCGGATCCAGCGCGACAAGGCCGCCGCCGAGCAGGCCGCCCGCGCCATGCAGGCCGAGCTGGAGCAGGTCCGTGCCGCCGGTGGTGCCGTGGTGCCGGGCGGTGACGGCGAGCAGCAGGCGCTGCGGGTGCTGATGATGGCCCAGCGGACGGCGGACGACCACGTCTCCGACGCTCGCCGCGAGGCCGACCAGCTCCTCTCCGAGGCCCGTTCGAAGGCCGAGGAGGTCACCCGCGAGGCCCGGGCCAAGGCCGACGCCCTCGAGCGCGACGCCCGGCAGCGGCACCAGGAGGCCATGGGCGGCCTGGACGCCAAGCGCACGGCGCTGTCGAAGCACATCGAGGAGCTCAAGCAGTTCGAGCGGGAGTACCGCACCCGGCTCAAGGCGTACCTGGAGAGCCAGCTGCGCGACCTCGACGGCCGTGGTCAGGGTCTGGAGGCCGAGCTGACCCGTGGTGAGGGCTCCCGGTCCGGCGGCAACGCACTGGCCGCCGCCGGTCTCGCCGGTTCGTTCGGCGGTGCGGGCCGCTCCGGGGCACTCGAGGCGGGTCGCTGAATCACCGGGTCGGTGACTGTCGTCGGCACGGCGGTCGCCCACCCTGCCTCATCGGTACGACGCGGCGGGGGTGAGCCGTGATAGTCGTCAGTCTCGCGCTCATCCTCGTTGCGGTGGTGCTGCTGGTGTTCGGCCTGGCCGGCGGGTCAAGTCCGCTGCTGGTCGTCTCGATCGGGGCCAGTCTGCTGGCCGCCGTCGCGCTGGTCGCCGGTGCCCGCCAGGCAGCCGCCGGCCGGGTTTCGGCGGCTCGCGGGTCAACCGCTCGCGAGCCGGGCATCCCGACCCAGCATCTGCCTCCGACGATGCACGCCGACGACCCCGGGTGGCGGCAACCACCCGGGCCGTCGGCGACGGACCCGCCGGAGCCGGCCGTCGACGCCGGTGTCGGCCATGACGACGAGCCCCCGGCCCAGGAGATCACCCCGGACGAGATGGCCCACCTGGCCCTCCTTCCGGACGAGGTGCAGGTGGTCGACGGCCGGCCGCGCTACCACCTTGCGGAGTGCCCGCACCTGGTCGGGCGGGAGCACGAGCCGTTGCCGGTCGCCGAGGCGGTCGAGCTCGGTTTCACCCCGTGCGCGCACTGCACGCCGGCCACCATCCTGCTGTCCCGCTCCGGCCGGCGCTGAGCGTGGCGCCGGTGGACGATGCGCTGACCGTCGCGGTCCGCGTGAAACCGGGCGCATCGCGGGCCCGGGTGGGCGGCCGGTACGACGGTCCGCACGGCGTCGCGCTGGTGATCGCGGTCAACGCGCCGGCGGTCGACGGGCGGGCCACCGAGGCGGCCCGGCGCGCCCTGGCCGGCGCGCTCGGCGTTCGGCGGGCGGCGGTGTCGCTGCGCTCCGGCACGGCCAGCCGCGACAAGCTCTTCCTGGTGGCCGACGCCAACCCGGAGGTGGCCGGGCGGCTGCGCCGGTTGCTCGACGGCACCGAACCGACCGGTTGACAGCGATCGATCGCGTACCCGTCCGGCCGGGACTCCCCGGTGCGAGGTTGCGAAGTCCGTCTGGGCGGGCGATTCCATCTGCTAGCGTCCCCTTTGCCCCGATGCGGCAGTAGTTGGGGCGGAAGCGGGCGTTATCGGTGCGGTGCATTGTCGGACGCGTGTACGTTCCGTATCCTTGCCAACCTCCGGAGTGCGCGGCCAGGTCGCCGCGCGCCCGTTTTGTACCTGGGGCGGCCGATGTCGGCGGCCCCTGTCCAGGTGCCGCGGACCACCGCGGCTCCGCGGCCGAGGGAGCGACGATGGCCAAGCCAGCCGAGACCAGGACCGCAGGCCGCAAGGCGGCGGCGAAGTCCACCCGCAGCGCCGCGGAGACCGAGA
This sequence comes from Micromonospora sonchi, assembly GCF_014646235.1. Lineage (GTDB taxonomy): Bacteria > Actinomycetota > Actinomycetes > Mycobacteriales > Micromonosporaceae > Micromonospora > Micromonospora sonchi. Next base: position 114,576 of record NZ_BMNB01000009.1, read on the forward strand.
AGATCCGAGCAGCCCTGGCGGCCCGGCATGACGAGTTGCGAGCCGAGTACGATCAGACGCTGAGCGAGATCACCGAGCTGCAGCGCGACCGGCTGACCGACTCGGCCGGGGACGACCAGGCCGACACCGGCACCAAGACGTTCGAGCGGGAGCAGGAGATCTCCCTCGCCAACAGCATCCTGGAACGGATCACGCAGGTCGAGCGCGCGTTGGAGCGCCTCGACGAGGGTGGTTACGGCTGGTGCGAGCGGTGCGGCAACCCCATTCCGGTGGAGCGGCTGGCCGCTTTCCCGTCGGCCACCCTCTGCGTGACCTGCAAACAGCTGGAGGAACGGCGCTGACGGCACGTTCCCCGGCGCCCGTGCGCGGCGGTACGACGGTACCGCCGCGATCGTCGATGGGAAATAGATGAGCGCAGCACCGCCCGCCGGATCCGGCACCGCCGAATCGGGCACCGTCCCGAGGTCGCGGCGCAAGCCCCTCACGATCCTGCTCTGCCTGGCGGTGTTCGCGCTCGCGGTCGACCTGCTCACCAAGCATCTGGCCCTGGCCGAGTTGAGCGACCGCGAGCCGGTGCGACTGCTGGGCGGTGCGGTCTACCTCTCGCTGACCCGCAACAGCGGGGCCGCGTGGAGCCTGGGCTCGGACTACACCTTCATCTTCCCGGTGATCGCGGTCGGCGTGCTCGGCTGGATCGCCTGGATGACCCGGAGCCTGCGGTCGGTGCCGTGGGCGATCTCGCTGGGCCTGGTGGTCGGCGGCGTGACGGGCAACCTGCTCGATCGGATCTTCCGGGCCCCGGGCTGGTTCGTCGGGCACGTGGTCGACATGATCAGCGTCTTCGACCCGTACGGTCGGGTCTTCCCGATCTTCAACGTCGCGGACAGCGCCCTGGTCTGCGGCGTGCTGCTGGCCGTCGCGCTGGAGTTCACCGGCCGTCAGCGCGACGGCAGCCGGATCGTCACCGACAAGGACAAGGGCGCGGACGTCGGCCCGGGGGCGGCCGAGGAGCACGCCGACGGCGGACGGCGGGAGCGCGCATGACCGCCACCTACGCCGCCGGGGGCGACCACCGCAGCCTGCCGGTGCCCGACGGCCTCGACGGGATGCGACTGGACCAGGCCGTGGCCCGGCTGTTCGGCCTCTCCCGGACGGCCGCCGCCGCCCTCGTCGACGCCGGCGACGCGTTGGTCGACGGGGCGGTCCGGGCCAACTCGCACAAGGTCCGGGCGGGCTCCTGGCTGGAGGTGACGCTGCCCCCGCCGGCCGCCGCGCCGGTGGTGGTGCCCCAGGCGGTGCCCGGCCTGCGGGTGGTCTGGGCCGACGACGACATCGTGGTGGTCGACAAGCCGGTCGGCGTGGCCGCCCACCCGAGCCCCGGCTGGACCGGTCCGACCGTGATCGGCGGATTGGCCGCGATCGGGCACACCATCGCCACCAGCGGCGCCGCCGAGCGGCAGGGGGTGGTGCAGCGGCTCGACGTGGGCACCACCGGGATCATGGTGGTGGCCAAGAGCGAGCAGGCGTACAGCGTCCTCAAACGGGCCTTCAAGTACCGCGAGGTCGAGAAGCGGTACCACGCGGTGGTGCAGGGCCACCTGGATCCGCTGCATGGCACCATCGACGCCCCGATCGACCGGCACCCGCACCACGACTACCGCTGGGCGGTGGTCTCCGGCGGCAAGCCGAGCATCACCCACTACGACACCATCGAGGCGTTCCCCGCCGCGAGCCTGGTCGACGTGGGGCTGGAGACCGGTCGTACCCACCAGATCCGGGTGCACTTCTCGACCCTGCGGCATCCGTGTGTGGGTGACCTGACGTATGGCGCCGATCCCACGCTCGCCGCCCGGCTCGGACTGGACCGCCAGTGGTTGCACGCCAGAGAGTTGAGTTTCCGGCACCCCCGTACGGGGGACGAGGTCCGCTTCGTCAGCGACTACCCTGACGACCTGGGGCGTGCGTTGGACATCCTCCGCGACTGACGCGCCCCGACCGATCTCACGAGGGGGGCCGCCCTTGCGCGCCGGCGATCTGCTCCGGCAGCTGGATCAGCTGCTGCTGCCGCGCCTCGCCACCGTGCTGGCCCGGCTCGCTCAGGCCCCGGTCCGCGGATCGCTGCTCGGGTGGGTGGCGGTGCTGTCCTGTTCCGCCGTGCTGTGCACCGCCATGCTCGCCACCGGCGGTCCGCCGGTGCCGGACCGGACGGTGGGTGAGGTGACCCGGGTGGGGGTCGCCGACGGCGACTCGATTCCCGGCTACGAGCGTGCGGCAGCGGCGGACCTGGCCGCGCTGAACGGCGACGCCGCGTCGGGCGACGGCACCTACGCCCTGGTCTCACTGGCCGACTACCTCACCCCGCAGTCGCTCGCCACGGTGGTCGGCGACGTGCGGGTGGCGGCCGTCTTCGGGCGGGTACCGCTGCCGGAGCGGCAGACCGAGATCGTCCGCATCCCCGCCCAGCGACTGCCCGAGGACGTGATGGCCGGGATGGCGATGCTGGCCGAGCGCAAGGAGCGGGAGGCCGCCGACTACCGGTCGCGGGCCGCCGCGTTGGGCGGCGGCGGGCCGCCGGAGCGCGAGCTGCGCCAGCTGTACGAGAGTGGAGCGCGGATCGCGGCGCAGGAGGCGGCCGCCTACCGCGCCGGGTGCGCCTGCGTCTACGCCCTCGTGGTGCGGGACACGACGACGATGCTGCGCGGCGTGGCGACCCGGCCCGGCGTACGGGTGGTCGACCCGGCGCCGGAGGTCCGGCGGCTCGAGCGCACCGTGTTCACCCCACCGCTGCCCGAGCAGTGGGACGTGGCCCGGCCACCGGTCGATCGCGATCTCGAGCCGGGCGCGACACCGAGCGCCGGCACGGGCCCCCGGTCTCCGGATGCCGTGCCGGAGGAGCGCGCACCGACCGAGCCCGGGGAGCGCCCGACCGAGCCCGAGGTGACGAGTTCGTCACCATCACCAGAAGCGCCCGGGCCCCTACCCGCACCTTCGCCTTCGGCGGTCGAGACACCGTCGACCTCGGCGGAGACCGTCGCAGAGAGCGTGCCAAACCCGACAACGTGACGGATCCGGGCACATTGGTACACAGTCCGGTGTGGCCTGAATAGGGTTTCGTTCGTAGCCTGTCAGACGGAAATCCAAGCGCTGGGGAGGCGGAGCCGTGGAGGGCAGCGAGACCGGTTGGGGACGACCCGCCGAACCGGCACCGCGGTGGCGGGCGCTGCTCGACCGAGCCCGTTTCGGCGGTCGCGGCGTGGAGCAGGCCGGGGCCGAGCGGCGCGTCGACGAGGAGCCGCCACCGCCGCCGCCCGAGCCGCTGCCCCGACGCGCGACGGGCTCCGGCTACTCGGGGCGGGTCGCGCCGGTGGGCCCGTCCGCCGACCGGCCGTACGGCACGGAGCCCGGCTACCGAGCCGAGCCGAGCTACCGGGTCGAGCCCGTCCGCCCGGCCCAGACGTACGGCGGGCAGCCGGCCTACCCGACGGGCCAGGCCTACCCGGCGGAACCGACCTATCCGGCTGAGCCGGCCTATCCGGCTGAGCCGGCCTATCCGGCTGAGCCGGCCTACTCGGCTGAGCCGGCCTATCCGGCTGAGCCGGCCTACTCGGCTGAGCCGGCCTATCCGGCGGAGCCGACCTACTCGGCCGGGCAGACCTACCCGGCGGGTCAGACCTACCCGCCGGAGCCGGCCTACTCGCCGGAGCCGGCCTACTCGCCGGAACCTGCCTATCCGGTCGTGCCCGAGCAGCGCCGGCCGGAGTCGATGGAGTCCCGGTACACCCTGCTGGAGAACGGATACCGGCACGCGGCGCCGCCGGTGGAGTCCCGGTACGCACTGCTCGACAACGGCGGCTACCAGCCATCCGCTCCGCCACCGCCTCCGCCACCGCCCCCGGCACCCGCGCCGGTGCCATCGGCCATGGCGGGCCGACCGGGGCGGATCGAATGGCGCGCGCAGAGCGCCGAGAACGAACTCGAACGGGCCGCCGCCGTGCTCCGCCGGGAGCTGGGGACCCCGCGAGTGATCGCCTTCGCCAACCCCAAGGGCGGCGTGCACAAGACCACGGCCACCGTGCTGGCCGCGGCCACCGTCGGCAGCGTACGCGGCCGTGGGGTGCTGGCCTGGGACGACAACGAGTTGCGCGGCACCCTCGGGTTGCGCGCCGGCAGCGCCCGGCACGCCCGCACGATCCGGCACCTGGTCGCCGATCTCGTCCAGATCGAGATCCGGGAGGGCGCGGAGCTGCTGGAGATCCTCGACGACTACCTGCGGCACGCCTCCGACGGCTCGTACGACGTGCTGGCCGGTGAGGAGAGCCCCCGATTCGCCCAGCGGCTGGACCAGTTCACCGTCAAGCGGGTGCTGGAACTGCTCCGGCGCACCCACGACGTGATCTGTGTGGACACCGGCAACAACGTGGAGAGCCCGAACTGGCGCACCGTCATGCAGGCCGCCGACCAACTGGTGGTCACCACCGTGCCGCGCGAGGACGCCGCGTTCAGCGCGGACTGGATGCTCGACCTGCTGCACGAGGAGGGGATGGGTGAGCTGGCCGACAACGCGGTCACCCTGATCTCCTGCCCGACGCCGGGCCGGCTGCCGATCCAGGCAGACCTGGAGCGGCACTTCGCCACCCGCACCCGCGCGGTGACCGTGGTGCCGTACGACCCCGCCCTGGAGACCGGGTCCTCGATCGAATACCACCAGCTTCAGGCCGAGACCCGGCAGGCGTGGCTACGGGCGGCGTCGGCGATGCTGGAACCCTTCGCCCGCTGAGGTGACGACACCGCGCACGGCGAGCGCCGGCACCTGGGAGGATCATCCGGTGAGCCCGGACACCTCCGCCGCCGAACCGCCCGTGCCGGCACCGCCGGCCGACCCGTCACCGCCCGCCGCAGCGGACCGGTCCGTCTGGACAGTGGCGGCGACGCTGCTGATCCTTGGCCTGCTGGGCGCCCCGCTGGGGCTGCTCTGGGCGGTGCTCGCCCCGGCCACCCCGGTCATCAAGACCGCCGAGGGCGCGGTGTACGGCCAGCCGCAGCCGGAACAGCCGGTCGCGGCCGACGGTTGGTTCAGCCTGCTCGGGCTGGGCTTCGGGGTGCTCGCCGCCCTCGCGGTGTGGTTCGTGCTGCGCCGCCGGCGGGGACCGGTCGGGCTGGTCACGGTGGTGGCCGGTGGACTTGCCGCCGCGCTGGTGGCCTGGCAGGTTGGGCGCCGGGTCGAGCTGGGCACCTACCACCGGCTGCTGGAGACCGCCCCGGACGGGACGGCCTTCACCAAGCCGGCCGACCTGCGTGCCGGCGGGATCGAGCTGGTGTTCGGGGTGCTCCCGGTGCCGTACGGCAACGTGCTGCTGCCGGCGTTCGGCGCCGCGGTGGCGTACACCCTGCTGGCGGGCTGGTCGCGGTGGCCGTCGTTGCGGCCGGAGCCGGAGCCGGATCCGCAGCTCGGCCCGCTCTGGCCGGGCCCGGTCAGTTCGGGGTCGGCGGCGCCGTGGCCAGCTCCGCCAGCGGCACCGGAACCGCCCGCACCTGACGCAGCAGAGCCGCCTCGCGGTTGAGCAGGTGCAGCTCGGCGCGCAGCCGGGCCGCGGTGTCGTCGATCTCGAGCAGCCGCTGCCGGTCCGCCACGGTCAGCGCCGCCGTCGCGGCCACCAGGTGGGAGAGCACGGTGGCGTCCTCCGGCAACTGCTCGGTCAACTGGCCGGACTCGTCCCGGATCAGGCCGAGATAGTGCCGGAAGACGGCGATCACCCGCGCCGCCAGCTGGCTGGCCGTCTCGTCCGGGCCCTCCGGCTCGGGCAGCCACCGCACCTCGGCGGTCAGGTACGGCGCGGCGTGGTGGTCCACCTCCAACACCCGGAACCGCCGCCGCCCCACGGTGACGATGTCGAAACCACCGTCGGCCAGCTCGGTGACCTGCCGCAGCTGCGCGGTGCAGCCCACCTCGTGCAGCGTCACCTCCCCGGTGCCGGGGACGGTCCGGCCGGGGGCGGGCGCCACCTCCCAGCCGCTGCGGATCGCCACCACCCCGAACTCGCGCGGCGTGCCCTCGGGCAGCTCGACCAGGTGCCGGACCAGGGCGCGGTAGCGCTCCTCGAAGATGTGCAGCGGCAGCACCAGCCCGGGGAAGAGCACTGTGGCGAGCGGGAACACCGGCAGCCGTGCGGTCACGTGATCGAGGGTAGCCGTACCGGCTGGTGCCCGGCGTGTCCCGCCTCACCGTCCCGGCCTGCGGGCGGCGCGGGCCGGCCCGGCGCGGAGCAGCCTAGACTCGCAGGGGTGTTGAACCGCATCGACCTGCGCGGTGGCGCGCCCGACCCGCGCCACCTGCTGCCCCGCGCCCGGCTCGACGTCTCGGCGGCCGTCGAGCAGATCCGTCCCGTCGTGACGGCGGTGCGCGAGCATGGCTACCCGGCGGTCCGCGAGGCCAGCGAGCGGTTCGACGGAGTGGCGCCGGAGACGCTGCGCGTGCCCACCGAGGCGATCGCCGAGGCCGAGGGCACGTTGGATCCGCAGGTCCGCGCCGCGCTGCTGGAGTCGATCTCCCGGGCCCGCAAGGTGCACGCCGACCAGCGACGTACCGACCACACCACCCAGGTCGTGCCGGGTGGCACGGTCACCGAGCGTTGGGTCCCGGTCGACCGGGTCGGCCTCTACGTGCCCGGTGGCCTGGCCATGTACCCGTCGACCGTGGTGATGAACGTGGTGCCGGCCCAGGCGGCCGGCGTCCGGTCGCTGGTGGTGGCCAGCCCGCCGCAGCAGGACAACGGCGGCCTGCCCGACGCGCGGGTGCTGGCCGCCTGCGCGCTGCTCGGCGTCGACGAGGTGTACGCCGTCGGGGGTGCCCAGGCCGTGGCCATGCTGGCGTACGGCTGCGCGATTGACGCCGCCGGCAGCGCCCACTGCGATCCGGTCGACATGATCACCGGGCCGGGCAACATCTGGGTGACCGCCGCCAAACGGCTGCTGCGCGGTGTGGTGGGCATCGACGCCGAGGCCGGCCCGACCGAGATCGCCATCCTCGCCGACGACACCGCCGACCCGACGCACGTCGCCGCCGACCTGATCAGCCAGGCCGAGCACGATCCGCTCGCGGCCAGCGTGCTGGTCACCCCGTCGGTGGCGCTCGCCGACGCGGTGGACCGCGAACTGGCCCGGCAGGTGCCGGCCACCAAGCACACCGACCGGGTCGGCACCGCCCTGCGCGGCGAGCAGAGCGGGGTCGTGCTGGTCGACGACCTGGCGGCCGGGCTGCGGGTGGTCGACGCGTACGCGGCGGAGCACCTGGAGATCCAGACCGTGGACGCCCGGGAGTGGGCCATGCGGGTACGCAATGCCGGCGCGATCTTCGTGGGCGCGTACTCCCCGGTCTCGCTGGGGGACTACTGCGCCGGCTCCAACCACGTGCTGCCCACCGGCGGCTGCGCGCGGCACTCCTCCGGGCTGTCCGTGCAGTCCTTCCTGCGCGGCATCCACCTGGTCGAGTACACGTCGGAGGCGCTGCGGGAGGTCGCGCCGCACGTGGTCACCCTGGCGGACGCGGAGGACCTGCCGGCGCACGGCCAGGCGGTCACCGCCCGGTTCCCGGGGAAGCCGGCATGACGGGCCTCTCCGACCTGCCGATCCGGGACGACCTGCGCGGGCTGTCGCCGTACGGCGCCCCGCAGCTGGACGTGCCGGTGCGGCTGAACACCAACGAGAACTCCTACCCGATGCCGGAGCCGGTGGTCGAGGCGATCGGCAAGGCCGTCGCGGCCGAGCTGCGCGACCTCAACCGCTACCCGGACCGGGACGCGCTGGCGCTCCGCGCCGACCTGGCCGCCTACCTTGGCCACGGGATCGACGCCGAAGGGGTGTGGGCGGCCAACGGCTCCAACGAGATCCAGCAGCAGCTGCTCCAGGCGTTCGGCGGTCCCGGGCGCAGCGCGCTCGGCTTCACCCCGGCGTACTCCATGCATCCGCTGCTGGCGCTGGGCACCGGCACCCGCTGGGTGCCGGCCCGCCGGGGCGTCGACTTCGGGCTGACCGCCGACGAGGCGGTGGCCCAGGTCCGCGAGCACCACCCGGACGTGGTCTTCCTCTGCTCGCCGAACAACCCCACCGGGACCGCGCTCGACCCGGCCGTGATCGCCGCCGTGCTCGACGTCGCGCCCGGGATGGTGGTGGTCGACGAGGCGTACGCCGAGTTCGCCCGGCCGGGCACGGTGAGCGCCCTGGCGGTGCTCCCCGACCACCCGCGGCTGGTGGTGACCCGCACGATGAGCAAGGCCTTCGGGTTCGCCGGCGGGCGGCTGGGTTACCTGGCGGCCGACCCGGCCGTGGTGGCGGCGGTGCAGTTGGTACGCCTGCCGTACCACCTCTCGGCGCTCACCCAGGCCGCCGCCCGGGCCGCGCTGGCGCACCGCGAAGCCCTGCTCGGTACGGTTGCCGCGATCTCGCAACAGCGCGACCGGATCGTCACCGAGCTGCGCCGCCGTAACCTGCGGGTCGCCGACAGCGACGCCAACTTCGTGCTGTACGAGGTCGGCGGCGACCAGTCGGTGGCCTGGCGGGCGCTGCTCGACCAGGGGGTACTGGTCCGCGACGTCGGCCTGCCCGGCTGGCTGCGGGTCACCGCCGGCACCCCGGCCGAGACCGACGCCTTCCTAGCAGCCATGGACAAGATTCAGCGCGAGGGCACGTCCGCCCCGCAGTCACCGAAAGGCACGCCATGAGCCGGACCGCCCGGGTGGAGCGGATCACCAAGGAGACCAAGGTCCTGGTCGAGATCGGCCTCGACGGCACCGGAGCGGCCGAGATCAGCACCGGGGTCGGCTTCTACGACCACATGTTGCACCAGATCGCCCGGCACGGCGGTTTCGACCTGACCGTGCAGACGGTGGGTGACCTGGAGATCGACGCCCACCACACCATGGAGGACACCGCGTTGGCCCTCGGCGCCGCGTTCGACCAGGCGCTGGGGGACAAGGCCGGCATCCGGCGGTACGGCTCGGCCACCGTCCCGATGGACGAGGTACTGGTCCGCGCCGCCGTGGACCTGTCCGGCCGGCCGTACGTCGTGCACGACGAGCCACCCCTGGCCCCGTACATCGGGCCGGTCTACCCGACCAGCATGACCCGGCACATCTGGGAGTCCTTCGGCCAGGCGGCCCGGATCACCCTGCACGTGGACGTGCTGCGGGCGGCCCGTCCGGGCGGCCACCCGGACGCGCACCACGTGGTGGAGGCGCAGTTCAAGGCGGTATCCCGGGCGCTGCGGGAGGCCACCGCCGTGGATCCGCGGGCGGCCGGCACGATCCCCAGCACCAAGGGCGCTCTGTGACCAGGCCGGGCACGCCGGTGCGCGGCGTGGCTACCGGACCGGGGTGGGGGCGGCGCCGATGAGGGCGGTGCTGCCGACGCTGTTGCTGATCTTCGCCGGGGTCCTGGTGGGCGGGGCGCTGTCCCTGCACCGCCAGGGGGCGCCGCGGGGCGCGGTGGTGGTGACCGGGCTGCTCGCCGTGCTGGCCACCGCCGCCGGGGTGCTGTGGCTGCTGCCCGGGGATGGGTCGTGACGGGCCTCGGGGGTGAGCGCCGCCGCGTCGTGGTGCTCGACCACGGCTCGGGCAACCTGCGTTCGGCGGAGCGGGCGCTGACCGCCGCCGGTGCCGACGTGCTGGTCACCGACGATCTGGCCGCCGCGGCCGACGCCGACGGTCTGGTGGTGCCCGGGGTCGGTGCCTTCGCCGCGTGCATGGCCGGCATCGAGGCGCTCGGTGCCGGGCCGGTGATCGCCGGGCGGGTCGCCGCCGGCCGCCCGGTGCTGGGCATCTGCGTGGGCATGCAGATCCTCTTCGAATCCGGCGACGAGCACGGGGTCGTCACCAAGGGCCTGGGCCTGCTGCCGGGCGGCGTCACCCGGCTCGCCGCCGCCCGACTGCCGCACATGGGGTGGAACACCGTGCACCCGCCGGTGGGCTCGGTCCTCTTCGCCGGGCTGCCGGCCGACAGCCGGTTCTACTTCGTCCACTCGTACGCCGTCTGCGACACCGCCGCGCTCGCCGCGACCGGCGCCCGGGTGACCACGGCCCATCACGAGACCGACTTCGTCGCCGCGGTGGAACGCGGCGCGCTGTCGGCCGCCCAGTTCCACCCCGAAAAGTCCGCCGACACCGGTGCCGCGTTGCTGGGCAACTGGCTGGCCACCGTGCCCACCAGTGGCTGAGCTGGCGGGCCGGTCGCGGCCGGCCGGGCCGGCGGGCGGGTCGGGCCGGAGGTCGCGGTGAGCAAGGAACGGGCCCGGCGGCGGGCGGTTCGCGAGGCGGAGGCGGCCCGGCGGCGGGCGGTGCGGGAACGCGCGCTGGCCCGACGGGCCCGTCGCCGGGCGTTGGTCCGTCGGCTGGTGCCGACCGTACGCCGTGGCCGGACGGGGCGCCTGCAGAGATACTCCCGGGGCGAGCGGGCCAGCATCGTGGCGCTGAGCCTGGCGGCGGTCGTCCTGATCTGGCTGTTCGTGCCCGACTTGGCGCTGCGCGTCATGCTGGTCATGCTGTTGCTGCTCGTACTACCGGTGATCGTGGTGATCGCCCTGGACCGCCGTTCCTGATCGAGAGGACAAGACCCGTGAGCCTCACCCTGTTGCCCGCCGTGGACGTCGCCGACGGCCAGGCCGTCCGACTCGTGCAGGGCGCCGCCGGCAGTGAGACCACCTACGGCGACCCGCTGGAGGCCGCCCTGGCCTGGCAGCGCGACGGCGCGGAGTGGATCCACCTGGTCGACCTGGACGCCGCGTTCGGCCGAGGCTCCAACGCCGAGCTGCTCGCCGACGTGGTGCGTCGCCTCGACGTACGGGTGGAACTCTCCGGCGGCATCCGCGACGACGCCTCGCTGCGCGCCGCGCTGGCCACCGGTGCCGCCCGGGTGAACATCGGCACCGCCGCGCTGGAGGACCCGGCGTGGTGCGACCGGATCTGCGGCGAGTACGGCGACCGGGTCGCCATCGGGCTGGACGTACGCGGGCGCACCCTGTCGGCCCGAGGGTGGACCCGGGACGGCGGCGACCTGTACGAGGTGCTGGAACGGCTGGACAAGGCCGGGGCCTCCCGGTACGTGGTCACCGACATCACCAAGGACGGCACCATGCGCGGGCCGAACCTGGACCTGCTGCGGGAGGTGTGCGCCCGTACCGACGCCCCGGTGATCGCCTCGGGCGGCGTCTCGACGCTGGACGACCTGCGCGCGCTGGCCACCCTGGAACCGATCGGGGTGGAGGGCGTCATCGCCGGCAAGGCCCTCTACGCCGGCGCCTTCACCGTCGCCCAGGCCCTCCACACCCTCGCCGAGGTGTGAGGAAGGGCCCCTTATTAACGCCTACGGTAGAGAAAGGGCCCCCTATTAACGCCGCAGCGCGGGTGCGCGGCGTCAGGGTGCCGTTCGCGGGAGAGATAGGCTCGGGGATATGACGGTGGCGGTGCGGGTGATTCCCTGTCTCGACGTGGACGCGGGTCGTGTGGTCAAGGGGGTCAACTTCCTGAACCTGCGGGATGCCGGTGATCCGGTGGAGCTGGCGGCGGCGTACGACCGGGCCGGCGCGGACGAGCTGACCTTCCTCGACGTCACCGCCTCGTCCAGTGACCGGGGCACCATGCTCGACGTGGTGCGGCGCACTGCGGAGTCGGTCTTCATCCCGCTGACCGTGGGCGGGGGCGTCCGCACCGTGGCCGACGTGGACACCCTGCTGCGCGCCGGCGCCGACAAGGTCGGGGTGAACACGGCGGCCATCGCCCGGCCCGAACTGATCGCGGAGATCGCGGACCGCTTCGGCCGGCAGGTGCTGGTGCTCTCGCTGGACGTGCGGCGGGCCCCGGCCGGCGTCACCCCCAGCGGCTTCGAGGTGACCACCCACGGTGGCCGGCGTGGCACCGGGGTCGACGCGGTGTGGTGGGCACGGCGCGGTGCGGAACTGGGCGCCGGGGAGATCCTGCTCAACTCGATGGACGCCGACGGCACGAAGGCCGGCTTCGACCTGGAACTGATCGCCGCGGTGCGCCGGGTGGTCGACGTGCCGGTGGTGGCCAGCGGCGGCGCGGGCGAGGTGGCGCACTTTCCCCCGGCCGTCGGCGCGGGCGCCGACGCCGTGCTGGCGGCCAGCGTCTTCCACTTCGGCGAGCTGACCGTCGGCCAGGTCAAGGACGCGCTGCGCGGTGCGGGTCACCCGGTCCGGTGACGGAGGCGATCAGCCCCGGCCCGAGTGACCCTCGGGCGAGCGCCGGGGCATCGGAATGGACCGGACGACATATTCCTGTACGGCGGCGGCATGCTCGGCCTCGTCGAGATGCCACTCCGCGGTGCCCGGTGCGTACCGGCGGGTGAGCACGCTCTGCACGGTGTCGACCGTGGTGGCCAGCCCGGCGCTGGGGCGGGACCGCCAGAGCCGTTCACCGTCGGGAGTGATCCGGAACCAGCCGTCGGCGACGTCGACCAGCCCGGCGCCGAGCAGTCGCCGGATCGCCTCCTCGATGTCCTGCCGTTCGGGGATGCTCCGGTCGAGGTGGTCGGCGGTGGAGAGCACGTCGGCCAGACGTACGCCCTCGGGACGGCGGGTGGTCGGGGACCGACGGTGCCGGCCGGCGCCGCTGGCGATCACCAACGAAACGAAGATCCATGCGTCGGTACGACGCCACGCTCTCTCCCCCATGCGGAGATTCTGCCCGCTGACCCGGCTCTAGGAAAGTGCCGCCCAGGCTATCGCGACGCCATGTGACCGGGTGAATGCGGGCGGCTGATGGAAGTCGGGTCAGCCGGCCGGTGTCGGCGCGATTCGCTCCGCTGCCGCGCGGTTCGGCTCGGATACGTCGAAGATCGGCAGGAACAGCTGCGCCAGCGGTCCGATGGCCAGCGCGTAGGCGATCGTGCCGGCGCCGATCGTCCCGCCGAGCAGCGCCCCCACGGCCAGTACGCCGACCTCGATGATGGTGCGGACCAGGCGGAGCGACCGGCCGGGCCGGCGGGCGACGAACCCGGTCATCAGGCCGTCGCGAGGTCCGGGACCGAGCCGGGCGCCGAGGTAGAGGGCGGTGGCCGCGCCGTTGCCCACGATGCCGGCGACCAGCAGGACGGCCCGGGCGGCGAACGGCTCCACGGGCGGCATCAGGGCCAGGGTCGCGTCGACGGCCAGACCGATCACCACGACGTTGGCCAGGGTGCCCACGCCGGGGCGTTGCCGCAGCGGGAGCCAGGCCAGCAGCACCAGCAACCCCACGACGATGACCACCGTGCCCATGCTCAGCCCGGTCAGCCGGGACAGCCCCTGGTGGAACACGTCCCAGGGGTTCAGGCCGAGTTCGGAGCGGATCATCAGCGCCATGCTGAAGCCGTAGGCGACGAGCCCGAAGAACAGCTGTGTCAGGCGTCGGACCGGGCGGTGTCGGAGGTTGCCAAGCAATGCCACGCATGCCACTCTAGGTGCCAATTGGCATATCAATAGAGCCAATATCGGGGGAGTGGCCATGACGAGTCAGGTGCGGGGAGTCCAATTGGCCCGGCTTCTCGGGCAGTGGCATGCGCTGCCCGGCCGCCGGCGCAGCCCCGACTACGCGGCGCTGGCCGCCGCCGTCCGCGGTCTGCTCGCCGATGGCCGGCTGCCCCTGGGCGTACGCCTGCCGGCCGAGCGTGAGCTGGCCGAGGCGCTGCGGATCAGCCGTACCACCGTCACCGCCGCCTACCGCGAGCTGCGTGACAGTGGGCACCTGGCCAGCCGGCGGGGCGCGGGCAGTTGGACGATGCTGCCGGGGACGCACCGGGTGGCGCCCAACGGGCTGTGGATCCCGCTGGACGACCGGGAGATGCTCGACCTCGGGGTGGCGGCCCTGGCCGCGCCGCCCGAGCTGTTGCCGGCCGCCCGGGCAGCGGCCGAGGACCTGCCACGACACCTCGGCGGCGCGGGATACCACCCGATCGGCGTCATCGAGTTGCGGGAGGCGGTCGCCCAGGCGTACACCTCGCGTGGCCTACCCACCTCGCCGGACCAGATCATGGTCACCAACGGCACCCAGCACGCCCTGGACCTGGTGCTGCGACTGGGTCTCGCCCCGGGTGGCAGCGTGCTGGTCGAGTCGCCGAGCTACCCCAACGCCCTCGCCGCGCTGGCCGCCCGGCGGGCCCGGATCACCACCCACGGCCTGGCCGCCGACCCCAGCGGCTGGGACGCCGACCTGCTGCTCGGCTCCCTCCGACAGGTGCGTCCGCGGATGGCGTACCTGATTCCCGACTTCCAGAACCCGACCGGTCACCTGATGCCGGCGGAGCTGCGTGAGCGGCTGGTGACCATCGCGCACACGGTCGGCACCGACCTCGTGATCGACGAGTCGTTCGTGGACCTGCCGCTGGACGGCACCGAGCTGCCACCGCCGACCGCGAGCTTCGACCGCCACAGCCGGGTGATCAGCATCGGCGGGATGAGCAAGCCGTACTGGGGTGGGCTGCGGATCGGGTGGATCCGCGCCTCCGCGCCCCAGGTGCAGCGGCTGGCCGCGGTACGGGTCGGTGTGGACATGGCCAGTCCGGTGCTGGATCAGCTGGTCGCCGTGCACCTGCTCGCCGCCGCGCCGGCCATCGTGGCGGCCCGACGGGCGCAGCTTGCCGCACAACGCGACGCGCTGCTCGACGCGCTGGCCGCCCGGCTGCCCGAGTGGCGGGTCACCGTGCCGCGCGGTGGTGTGACGCTCTGGGCCGAGTTGGACGGGCCGATCTCCAGCGCGCTGGCGCGGGCGGCCGAGGAGGTCGGCGTACGGCTGGCGCCGGGGCCCCGGTTCGGCCTGGACGGCACCCTGGAGCGGTTCCTGCGGCTGCCCTTCACCCTCCCCGCCGCCGACCTGGTCGAGGCGGTCGGGCGGATCGCCGCGGTCCGCTACGACCTGGACCGGGCGGGGCTGACCCGGTGGCGTGAGCCCAGCGTCATCGCCTGACAGAGCCCGGCCGACCGATCCGGCGGCACCCGGCGGGCCGGGAGGACGCGTCGGCCCCGCGCCCGGACGGGGCGCGGGGGCCGACGTGGGGCACCGTCGGTCAGACCTCGGCGAGGGTGCCCTCGTACATCTTGTCGATCTCGGCGGCGAAGTTGCTCTCCACCCCGCGGCGCTTGATCTTCAGCGAGGGGGTGATCTCGCCGTCCTCGATGGTCAGGTCACGCGGCAGGACGGTGACCTTCTTGATGGTCTCCCAGCGGTTGAGCTTGCTGTTGAGCTCGGCGACGTACTCCTCGATCATGGCCTGCGCCTCGGGCGAGGCCACGATCTCGGCGTACGGGCGACCCTCGAGCGGGGTGCCGGCCGCCCAGCCGGCGATGGCGTCCGGGTCGAGGGTGACCAGCATGGTGCAGTAGTTGCGGGCCTGACCGATGACCACCGCCTGGGAGGTGTACGGGCAGGTCGCCTTGAACATGCCCTCGATGTGCGACGGCGCCACGTACTTGCCGCCAGAGGTCTTGACCAGGTCCTTCTTCCGGTCGGTGATGCGCAGGTAGCCGTCGTCGTCAAGGCTGCCGATGTCACCGGTGCGGAAGAAGCCGTCCTCGGTGAAGGCGCCGCTGGTCTCCTCGGGCAGGTTGTGATAGCCGCGCATCACCGGCCGGCCCTTGATCAGGATCTCCCCGTCGGTGTCGATGCGGCACTCCAGGTCGCCCATGGCCTTGCCGACGGTGCCGATCCGGATCGCCCCCGGCGGGTTGACGAAGTTGCCGGCGCTGGACTCGGTCAGCCCGTAGCCCTCGGAGATCGGCAGGTTCGCCGCGGCGAAGAAGGTGGCGATGTCGGGGCTGAGCGGGGCGGCGCCGGACACCAACACCCGCATCCGCCCGCCGAGGCGGGCCTGGAGCTTGCTGAAGACCAGCTTCTCGGCCACCGCGTACTTCAGCTTCAATCCGCCCGGCACCGGCTTGCCGGCCTGCTCCAGGGCGACCTTCTCGGTGCCGACGGCGACCGCCCAGGCGAAGATCCTGGCCTTCGCGCCACCGGCGTCCCGCGCGGTGGTCACCGCCTTGTTGTAGACCTTCTCGAAGACCCGCGGCGCCCCGCACATCAGCGTCGGTCGGACCACCGAGAGGAGTTCGACCAGCTTGTCCACCCGGCCGTCGACGTACGTGGGCATGCCGACGTGAGTGGTGCCGCAGAGCAGCGTCTTGCCGAACGAGTGGGACAGCGGCAGCCAGAGGTACTGGAGGTCGTCCTCGCGCAGCAGCCCCACCGCCTCCTGTGCCACGCCCTCCCAGCACCAGCCGCCGTGCAGCAGCTCGACCCCCTTGGGCCGGCCGGTGGTGCCGGAGGTGTAGATCAAGGTGGCCAGGTGCTCCGGGCCGATCCCGGCCACGAGGCGGTCGATCAGCTCCGGGTCCTCGGCGAGCCGCCCGGCGCCCTGCTCCTCCAACTCGGCCAGGGTCAGCTGGGGCACCGCCGCCGACGGGTCGGGAGCACCGTCGAGGAGGACCACGTGGGTCAGCGCGGGCAGCTCCACCCCGGCGATCTTCGCCGCCTGGTCCGGATTCTCCGCGAACAGCACCTTCGAGCCGGAGTCGGCGAGGATGTAGGTGGCGTCCTGCGGCTCGGTGGTCGGGTAGACCGTGGTGGTGGCGCCGCTGGCACACATGATGCCGAAGTCGGCCAGCACCCACTCGAGCCGGGTGTTCGCCAGGATTGCCACCGGATCCTCCTGACCGACGCCCAGGCCGTGCAGGCCGGCGGCGACCGCCTTGGCCCGCTGGGCGACCTGCGCCCAGGTCAGCCAGACCGGCGAGTCGTCCGGCCCGGGGTGGGCGAAGGCCTGGCGATCGGGGGTCGCGGCCACGCGCTTGAGGAACATGTCAGGGATGGAGCGGTAAGGTACGTCGAGAGCCATCGGGGTAGCCGCCTTCGGGGGTGGAGGCGTGACGGTCGTCACGTAGGGTGCGTTACCGAAGAGTATTGCCTGCGTCGGGGGCATCGGCCACCCCCGGCGCTCATCGGGCGGCCGGTCCCGGCGCGCGAGCCGGGCGGGCTCAGGCGTACCGCTGTGCCGCCCGGGACCAGTCGTAGGTGGCCCGGATCCAGTTCCGCCGGGCGGCCAGCGCCGGGCGTATCGCGT
This sequence comes from Micromonospora sonchi, assembly GCF_014646235.1. Lineage (GTDB taxonomy): Bacteria > Actinomycetota > Actinomycetes > Mycobacteriales > Micromonosporaceae > Micromonospora > Micromonospora sonchi. Next base: position 131,673 of record NZ_BMNB01000009.1, read on the forward strand.
CGCCGTGGGTGACCAGCAGGTCGCGCTCGATGGTCAGGTACGCGCTGAGTCGTTCGTTGAACCGGTCGGCGGCGGTCCGTAGCGCCACCGACTCGTCACCGATCTCTTCGGTCAGCACGGTGATCAGGTTGTGCGCGTCGGGCCGGACCCGGTGTTCCTTGCCGTAGGAGAAGACGTCGTTGCACCAGCAGACCAGGTCGGCGACGAGCGACTCCAACGTGGCCCAGCCCGGGTCGGCCCGCCGGTCGGCCGGCGGAAAGGCGTCCAGGGCCAGATCGGTGAGGGTGAGGCTGGGGTAGACGGCTCCGGTGTGCCGGCGCAGTTGGACGTACTCGGCCACCGGCGGAATCCGGTCGTGCTCCCGGTTGGCCGCCTCCCACAGCAGCGCGAGCAGGTACTCGCGCATGCCGGCCGTGAAGCGCAACAACACGGCCGGCTGGCGGTGGGCGCGGATCCGGTGGCAGAGGTCGGCCAGAGCGGGCGCCAGCGGGCCGGCGGTGCGGGCCGGCGCCGGTGACCCCCCACCTTGGTCGTCGAGCACCTCCAACAGGTCCGCCACCGCGGGCGCGAGGCGGGTCGGGTCGTCGCCCAGACCGTCCTCGTCACAGGCGTCGTCCATGACGAACAGCCAGGAGATCAGGTCGGTCAGCAGCCGCAGCCCGGCCAGCGGTGCCTGCGGGCAGGCCCGTCCGGCGAGCCCGGCGGCGTCCGCCCGGCTCAGCCGTTGCCCGTCATCGATCAGGCCCATGCTCTGCGCCCAGTCCGCACTCTCCCGCGCGACGCGTTCCGTGTCGTCGTGCCGGATGCCGGAGAAAGGGGGCTCCCGCAGTGCCGCGATCGCAAAGCTTCGCATCGCGCTCCCTGTTGCCCTGCCCCACGCAGAGCAGCGCGGCCAGCGTACGGGAGCAACGATCGTTCCGGCTGGCCGCGTGGATAACGTTTCGGATATTCCTGCCGACCCGATGCGGGCCAGGGTCAGAAGCCCAGCCTGGCGGCGCGGAGCCGCTCCGTCAGCTCTGGCTGACCGCTCAGTCGCACCTCGGCCACCCGTTGCCGACCGGACAGGAACAGCGCCAGCTCACCCGGAGTGCCCACCATGCGCAGCGACTCACCGCCCCGGCCGGCGCCGATCTCGCCCTGGCCGGGCGCCTGCACGAGCAGGCGGGCCGGGAAGCGGCGCAGCGCCAGCCGGGCCAGCATCGAGGCCCGTCGCCACAGCGCCCGGTCCAGCCCCGCGGGCAGCTCCCGGGGCCGCCATTCCGCCCGGGCCCGACGCACGTCCTCGTGATGGATGAAGAACTCCAGCGTGTTGGTCAGGTCGTCGACCAGCGGGTTGCTCACCGGGCTCCACAACGGAGGGTGCCGCAGCCGGTCGAGCAGTTGGGCCCAGTCGCCTGCCGCCACCTCGCGTCGGACCCGCTCAGCGTAACCGCGCAGCGGCGCCAGCACGATGCCCGCCGCGGCGTCCGGCCGTCGTTCGCGTACCGCCAGGTGCGCGGCGAGGTCACGGGTGCGCCACCCCTCGTTGAGGGTCGGAGCCTCCGGGCCCAGCATCGACATCAGCGCAACGAGCGCCTCGCGCTCCGAACGGGCGTACCGCGGCATGGCACTGATCGTATGCCGGCGGAGGGCGGCGGGTGCGGGTCGCGGCCGGTCCGGTCGATCGGGGTGACGTCGGACATATCGCTGCGGGTCGGCGGGACCGGCGCGTAGCGGTAAGGATGAGGGAGGATGATGGCAGCTTACGGCGGGGGAGAATGTGGCGAGCGGGACTAGTCGCGAGGTGCTCGGTCGCGGGCTGGCCGTGTTGGGGCGGGCCATCCGGGAGCAGCCGCGGATCTTCGCGGTCGCGGTGGCCGGCAGCGTGCTCTTCGGCCTGATGGTGGTGGCCAGCGCGTTCGTGGTCGGCCGGGTGGTCGGTGAGGTGGTCGTGCCGGCGGTCGCCAGCGGGTCGGTCGGCACGGGCGCGCTCGCCCTGGCGGCCGCGGCGTTGCTCGGCATCAGCGTGCTGCGGGTGGTCGGCATCTTCGGCCGGCGGCTCGGCGCGGGTTACATGCAGTACCGGCTCCAGGCCGACTACCGGCGCCGGGTCACCCGCCGCTATCTGGAGCTGCCGCTGTCCTGGCACCATCGGCACGCCACCGGCACCCTGCTGTCCAACGCGAACTCCGACGTGGAAGCGGCCTGGCACCCGATCGCCCCGCTGCCCTTCGCGGTCGGCACGCTGGTGATGCTGGTCGGCGCCGTGGCCGCGCTGTTCGTCACCGACTGGGCGCTCGCCCTGGTCGGCCTGGCGGTGTTCCCGGCGTTGTTCGCGCTCAACGTGGCCTACTCCCGCCGGATGGCGCCCCGTCAGGCTCGCGCCCAGCGGCTCCGGGCCGAGGTCAGCGGCATCGCCCACGAGAGCTTCGACGGCGCGTTGGTGGTCAAGACGATGGGCCGGGAGGCCCAGGAGACCGGCCGGTTCGCCGACCGCGCCGGCGAGTTGCGGGACGCGCTGATCTCCGTCGGCCGGCTGCGTGGCATCTTCGACCCGATGCTGGAGACCCTGCCCAGCCTCGGCACCCTCGCGGTGCTGGTGGTCGGCGCGTACCGCCTGCGGCAGGGCGCGATCGACGTGACCGAACTGGTCAGCGTCGCCTTCCTGTTCACCGTGCTGGCCTTCCCGGTACGGGCGATCGGCTGGGTGCTGGCCGAGCTGCCGCGCAGCGTCGCCGGCTGGGACCGGCTCCGCCGGGTGCTCGACGCCACCGGCGAGATGCCGTACGGCGAGAGCCGCCTGGACGCTGCCTCGTCCGCGCCGGCCACCCTCACCTTCACCGACGTCGGCTTCGCCTACGAGCCGGCCGAGGCGCACCTGCCCGGCGCGCAGGTGCTCGGCGAGGTCTCCTTCACCGTCCCGGCCGGCCGGACGGTCGCCCTGGTCGGGCCGACCGGGGCCGGCAAGTCGACCGTCGCGGCGCTGGCCGTCCGGCTGATGGACCCGCGCTCCGGCGCGGTCCGCATCGACGGCGTGGACGTGCGGGAGTTGGCCGTGGACTCGCTGGCCGGCACCGCCGCGCTGGTGGCCCAGGTGCCGTTCATCTTCGACGACACCGTCCGGGCCAACGTCTCACTCGACCGGCCGGGCGTCGACGACGAGGCCGTGTGGGCCGCGTTGCGGCTGGCCGAGGCCGACGCTTTCATCGCCGCCCTGCCCGACGGACTGGACACCATGGTCGGCGAGCGGGGCGCCTCGCTCTCCGGCGGCCAGCGGCAACGGCTCACCCTGGCCCGGGCGTTGGCCGGGCGTCCCCGGCTGCTGGTGCTCGACGACGCCACCAGCGCGGTCGACCCCCGGGTGGAGGCCGCCATCCTGGCCGGGCTGCGCTCCGCCGAGGCCGGCGGGCCCGGCGCGTCGATCCTGGTGGTGGCCTACCGCCGGGCCACCATCGCGCTCGCCGACGAGGTCGTCTACCTGGAGCAGGGCCGGGTGGTGGCGCGGGGCACCCATGCCACCCTGCTGGCCACAGTGCCCGGCTACACCGACCTGGTCACCGCCTACGAGCAGGCCGAGGTCGACCATGACCGGCAGCGGACGTACGACGAGGTCACGCCGTTGACCTCCGGTCTGGAGGTGGACCGGTGAGCGCGAGGAACGCAGCGCAGCGGAGTCCCGCAGTCGGGAACGAAAGGCGGGCCCCGGTGAGCGCGAGGAACGCAGCGCAGCGGAGTCCCGCAGTCGGGAACGAAAGGCGGGCCCGGTGAGCGCGAGGAACGCAGCGCAGCGGAGTCCCGCAGTCGCGAACGAAAGGCGGGCCCCGTGAGCGCGGTCGCGGACGAGACGAAACCGGGCCCGGAGCGGGCCGGGTCGACCTGGATGACGTTGCGCCGGGGGCTGGCGCTCTCCCCGGAGCTGCGGATCGGGCTGGCTGGCACGCTCGGCCTGGCGCTGGTCTACATGGTCGGCCGGGTGGCCGTGCCGGTGGCGGTGCAGCAGGGCATCGACCGTGGCATCGCCGGCGGGCTCGATTTCGACGCGCTGTTCATCGTCGTGGCGATCACCGCCGGCGTGCTGGTGGTGACCACCGCCTGCGGCTACCTGATGATGCGCCGGCTGTTCACGGTCAGCGAGACCGCGCTGGCCGGGGTGCGGATCCGCGCCTTCCGGCACGTGCACGACCTGTCCATGCTGCACCAGCAGTCCGAGCGGCGCGGCTCGTTGGTCTCCCGGGTCACCAGCGACGTCGACCAGATCACCCAGTTCCTCCAGTGGGGCGGGGTGATCCTGCTGGTCAACCTCGGGCAGTTGGTGGTCACCACCGCGGTGATGCTGGCGTACTCCTGGCAGCTGACGCTGGTGGTCTACGCCGCCTTCGGGCCGGCGGTGCTCGTGATCCGGCTGCTCCAGCGCCGGCTCGCCGCCGCGTACGGGGTGGTTCGGCAGCGCACCGGCGCGTTGCTGGCGGCGGTCGGGGAGAGCGTGGTCGGCGCGCCGGTGATCCGGGCGTACGCCGTCGCCGGCCGCACCGCCCGGCGACTCGACAAGGCGATCGACAGCCAGCAGCGGGCCCAGCAGAAGGCGATCCGGATCAGCATCATGGGCAGTTCCGTCGGCGAACTGGCCGCCGGGTTGGCGCTGGCCGGTGTGGTGGTGCTGGGGGTGTTCCTCGGCGCCGACCGGACGCTGACCGTCGGCGAGGTCACCGCGTTCCTGTTCCTGGTGACGCTCTTCATCCAGCCGGTGCAGATCGCCACCGAGGTGCTGAACGAGGCGCAGAACGCCATCGCCGGCTGGCGGCGGGTGCTGGACGTGCTGGACGTGGCCCCGGACGTGGCCGACCCGGGTGAGCGGGGGCGCGAGCTGCCGGCCGGTCCGCTCGACATCCGCTTCGCCGATGTGAGCTTCGCCTACCCGGGCGGCCCGAGGGTGCTGCACGACGTCAGCCTGGAGATCCCGGCGAAGAGCCGGGTAGCGGTGGTCGGTGAGACCGGCAGCGGCAAGACCACCTTCGCCAAGCTGCTCACCCGGCTGATGGATCCGGCGGCCGGCGCGGTGCTGCTCTCCGGGGTGCCGCTGACCGAGGTCCGCTTCGACTCGTTGCGTTCCCGGGTGGTGATGGTGCCGCAGGACGGTTTCCTGTTCGACGCCAGCGTCGCCGACAACGTCCGCTTCGCCCGTCCGGAGCTGACCGACGAACAACTCGCCGCCGCCTTCACCGAGTTGGGGCTGGCCGACTGGCTGGACGGGTTGCCGGACGGGCTGGCCACCGGGGTGGGGGAACGTGGCGAGGCGCTGAGCGTGGGGGAGCGGCAACTGGTCGCGTTGGCCCGGGCGTACGTGGCCGACCCGGACCTGCTGGTGCTGGACGAGGCGACCAGCGCTGTCGATCCCGCCACCGAGGTGCGGCTGCAACGGACCCTGGACGCGGTGACCCGGGGGCGGACCACCCTCGCCATCGCGCACCGGCTCAGCACCGCGCAGAGCGCCGACGAGGTGATCGTGGTGGACCGGGGCCGGATCGTGCAGCGCGGCCGGCACGACGAGCTGATCCGCGATGCGGACTCCGTCTACGCCCTCCTCTACGCCTCCTGGCTCGAACAAACCCGCTGACCGTGAAAGGAAGGGCCCCTTCTTAACGCCTGGCGTAGTGAAAGGGCCCCCTTTTAACACTTCGGCGACGTCTGATCGGGAGGGCCGGCGGGCTGGTCGGGCAGCGGAGCGGTGAGGTAGCGCTGGATCGTGGGGGCGATCGTGGTGACCAGGGCCTCCGGGGCGGCGGTGGCGATCGGCTCCAGGCGGACGACGTACCGCATCATCGCCAGGCCGATCAGCTGGCTGGCCACCAGGGATCCGCGCAGCGGCAGCTCCGCCGGATCGACGTCGAGGCGGTCGAGGACCCGGCGCAGCACCTGGGTGACCACGAACTCGCGCAGCAGCCGGGCGGTCCACTCGTTGCTGAACGCGGAGCGCAGCAGGGCCACCCCGGCGGTGCCGGCCGGTGAGTCCCAGACCGCGAGGAACATTCGCACCAGCCGCTCACCGATGCCCTCCGGGTCGCCGGTGAGCACCGTCGGCAGCAGTTCCCGGGGGTCGATCGGCGCCTGCATGGCGGCCAGGAAGAGCTGGTCCTTGCTGCCGAAGTAGTGGTGCACCAGTGCCGGGTCCACCCCGGCGGAGGCGGCGATGGCCCGGATGGTGCCGGCGTCGAAGCCCCGCTCCGCGAAGATGCTCCGGGCCGCATCGAGGATCGCCTCCCGGGTACCAGGATTTCCGGGTCGCCGTCCGGTCCGCCGTGCCAATCGCCCTCCTCAGTCTCGCCCGTCGCTGTCCGGGCCCCGGGGCCGGCATCCCCGGCAGGCCCCGCGGCAACCCGGGCCTGGACCGCCGGCCCCGCCGGCAACCCGGGCCGGGCCGGTGGTCAGCCGCTGCGCCGGCGCAGGGTGGCCGCGGCGAGGACCAGTGCCAGCACCGTCGCGCCGGCGACGATGGCCACGTCGCGCCACATCGTCCCGGTCGGTTCGGCACGCGCGCCGACCTCCTGCAGCGCCTCGACGGCGTACGTCAGGGGCAGCGCGTCGCTGATCGCCTGCAACCAGCCGGCCATCTGGTCGCGCGGCACGAAGAGCCCGCAGAGCAGCAGCTGCGGCGCGACCACGACCGGCATGAACTGTACGGCCTGGAACTCGGTGCGGGCGAAGGCGCTGCAGAGCAGCCCGAGCGCGACGGCGAGCACGGCGTTCAACGCCGCGATCATGATCACCAGGCCGCTGCTGCCCGCGGTGTGCAGACCGAACACCCAGTACGCCACGGCCGCGGCGATCGCGGCCTGCAGGGCGCCGGCCAGACCGAAGGCGATGCCGTAGCCGAAGAGCAGGTCGGTCTTGGCCAGCGGGGTGGTGAGCAGCCGTTCCAGCGTGCCGGTGGTCCGCTCGCGGAGCATGGCGATGCTGGTCACCAGGAACATGACGATGAACGGGAAGAAGCCGAGCATCACCAGCGCGATCCGGTCGAAGGCGGACGGCTGGCCGGGCACAGCGGGCTGGTCGACGTACATGTAGTAGACCAGGGTGAGCAGCACGGTGGGCACGGCCACCAGCAGGGCGATCGTCCGTCGATCGTGCCGGAGCTGGCGCAGGATCCGAGCGACCGTGACGGCGAGAATACGCGGGTTCATCATGCCTCCCCGGCTGCGGAGCCGGCCGGACCGCCGGCCTCGCCCGCTCTGATCAGCCGTAGGAACGCTTCGTCGAGATCGTCGACTCCGGCGGCGGCGCGAACCGCGGCCGGGGTGTCGTCGGCGATCAGCCGGCCTTCGCGGATGAGCAGCAGCCGGTCGCAGCGGGCCGCCTCGTCCATCACGTGACTCGACACCAGCAGGGCCGTGCCGGCTGCGGCCAGCTCGTGGAACCGGGCCCAGAGGTCGGCCCGCAGGACCGGGTCCTGGCCGACGGTGGGCTCGTCGAGCACGACCAGCTCCGGTTCGCCGACCAGGGCGCAGGCCAGCGACGCGCGGCTGCGCTGCCCGCCGGAGAGCGTGCCGACCAACTGCCCGGCAGCCGACGCCAGCCCGACGTCGGTCATCGCCCGGTCCGCCTCGGCCCGGCCACGGCCGTGCAGCGCGGCGAAGTAGCGCACGTTCTCCCGAACGGTCAGGTCGGCGTAGACGCTCGGCGCCTGGGTCAGGTAGCCCACCCGGTGCCGCAGCTGAGCCGAGCCGGCCGGTGCACCCAGCACGGTGACCGTGCCGGCGGTGATCACCTGGACCCCGACGATCGCCCGCATCAGCGTCGTCTTGCCGCTTCCGCTGGGCCCCAGCAGCCCGGTCACCGAGCCGCGCGGCACCGTGGCGTCGATCCCGTCCAGCACCCGCCGGCCGCCCCGGTCCACCACCAGGCCGCGGACGGCGATGGCGTCTTCCATCGCCCACCTCCAAGATTTCATCTACCGTTGAGATCGACACTAGATGAAATCCTGCGCTGAACGGAAGGGGGAGCTGGCCCGGCAGGGCGACGGCCGGTGACGGTCCGACAACGGCCCGGAGGGCCCGCCGACGGCTCCGGAAAATCGTCACGGAGGGTCATATCCGTATACCACGGCCACTGGCCTCCGAACCGGACACCAGGTCCGTCACCGGTCATTGCGCCCTGATCGGACGTACGGCACGATGGCGCGGTGGATCACGCTCGGTCACCAGAAAGCGGGTTTCTCGACGACTGGGCCGCGCGACTGCGGGCGATCTCCGACCGGCCCGTTGTGGGCATCCTGCTGCGCGGTAGCCATGCCCGCCGGGCCGCCACCGCACACAGCGACGTCGACGTCGACGTCCTGGTCGGCGGGGCACCGTACGCGGCCCGCCGGGCGTACCTCGCGGAGCACTCCGGCCGGCTGACCCACGTCTCGGTGGCCGCCCGGGACGTCCGCTCCTGGGTGACCCGGCTGGGCGAACCGGCCGACTGGGCGTTCGGCCTGCCCGTGGCGGCTCCCGCCCGACTGCTCTGGGCGGACCCGTGCTGGCGCGACCGGATCGACCTGCCGGTGCTCTGTCAGCCGGCGGACGAGCCACGGCTGGAGGAGCTGATCGCCACCCTCGGCAAGGTGGCGTCGGCCCGCGACGCCGACGACTCGCTCGGTGCCCGACTGGCCGCCGCCGACCTGGCCCGGCTCTGCCCGTCGGTACTGCGGCTGGCGAACCCCGGCGTCCGGGTGGTGTCCCGCCGGTCGGCGTTCGCGGCCGCGCTCGACCTGCCGGTCGCGCCGGCCGGCTACCGCGAGGACATGTTGCGCTGCCTCGGGATCCGGCCCGGCTCGATCGGCGAGTTGTGGGCGGCGGCGGCCCGGCTGGTGGCCGGCACCATCCCGCTGATCCGCCCGTACGCCGCCGAGGTGGCCGAGGCGGCCGGCCCGGATCTCGCCGACGCCCTGCTCGACGGCCGACTGGACCGCTACCTCACGCAGTTGGCCCGGCCGGTCGGCGCGCCGCTGTCCGCCAGCCGGGAGCCCGCTGGGGTGCCCGCCCCGCGTACGGGACAATGGCTCACTGTGTCCGCACCTGACGCGCCGGTGACCGGCGCCCACCTCGAAGCGCCGGAACCGCCCGGCGGCGGTGACCGGCCGTCCCGGCTCGATCCGGCGATCGCCGCCCGGCTGCGGCGTACCCCCGATGGCCTGGTGGCCGCCGTGGTCCGTCAGCACGACAGCGGCGAGGTGCTGATGGTGGCCTGGATGGACGACGAGGCCCTGCACCGCACCCTGACCACCGGCCGGGCCACCTACTGGTCGCGCAGCCGGCGCGAGTACTGGGTCAAGGGCGCCACCTCCGGTCACCACCAGTACGTCCGCTCGGTGGCGCTCGACTGCGACGGCGACGCCGTGCTGGTCAGCGTCGACCAGGTGGGTGCGGCCTGCCACACCGGGCACCGCAGCTGCTTCTTCACCCAACTTCCGGTGGCCTCAGGGGAGGTGACGTCGTGAGCGGGCGAACCGTGCGCGGCGGCAGGGAGCGCAGCGGAGTGTCGGCGTGAGCGACGGCGTGGTGAATCCGGACCTGGCGACCTTCACCGAACTCGCCGCCCGCTGGCGGGTGGTGCCGGTGACGCGGCGGCTGCTCGCCGACGCGGAGACCCCGGTCGGGGTGTACCGCAAGCTGGCCGGCGGCCCCGGGACGTTTCTGCTGGAGTCGGCCGAGCAGGGGGTGGGCTCCTCGGGGCTGTCCTGGTCGCGGTACTCCTTCGTCGGCGTACGCAGCAGCGCCACCCTGATCGAGCGGGACGGCGCCGCCGCCTGGCTCGGTACGCCGCCGGCCGGGCTGCCGACCACCGGCGACCCGGTCCGGGTGCTGCGGGAGACGGTGGCGGCGCTGGCCGGCCCGCCCGGCGACCCGGACTCCGGGCTGCCCCCGCTGACCGGGGGCATGGTCGGTTACCTCGGCTACGACCTGATCCGCCGCTTCGAGCGGTTGCCCACGCTCACCGAGGACGACCTGCGCCTGCCCGAGCTGGGCATGCTGCTCGCCACCGACCTGGTGGTGCTGGACCACTTCGACGGCTCGGCGATCCTGATCGCCAACGCCGTCCTGCCGCCGCCGGACGAGCCGGGTCGCGAGGCGCTGGTCGCCGCCGCCTACCACCACGCGGTGGGCCGGCTCGACGCGATGACCACCGCGCTGTCGCGGCCCATCCCGCCGATGGTCGCCACGGTCCGTCGGACGCCGCCCGGTGTGGTACGCAGCCGTACTCCCGACGGCGGCTATCCGAAGGCGGTCGAGGCGGCCAAGGAGGCGATCCGGGCCGGCGAGTGCTTCCAGATCGTGCTCGCGCAGCGCTTTGAACGCGACACCGACGCCGACCCGCTGGACGTCTACCGGGTGCTGCGCACCACCAATCCCAGCCCTTACATGTACCTGCTGCGCTTCGACGGTTTCGACATCGTCGGCTCGTCGCCGGAGGCGCACCTGAAGGTGACCGGCGAGGCCGACGGCGAGCGGCGGGCGCTGCTGCACCCGATCGCCGGCACCCGGCCGCGCGGCGCGACGCCCGAGGCCGACGCCCGACTCGCCGCCGAACTGCTGGCGGACCCGAAGGAGCGGGCCGAGCACGTGATGCTGGTCGACCTGGGCCGCAACGACCTGGGCCGGGTCTGCCGGCCGGGCACCGTCGAGGTGCCGGAGTTCGCCACCATCGAGCGGTACAGCCATGTCATGCACATCGTCTCGACGGTGGTCGGCACGCTCCACGCGGACCGCACCGCCTTCGACGCGCTCGCCGCGACGTTCCCCGCGGGCACCCTCTCCGGCGCCCCGAAGGTACGGGCCATGGAGATCATCGAGGAGTTGGAACCGGTACGCCGCGGCCTGTACGGCGGCACGGTCGGTTACTTCGGCTTCGGCGGCGATCTCGACATGGCCATCGCGATCCGCACCGCGCTGATCCGGTCCGGACGGGCCTACGTGCAGGCCGGTGCGGGCGTGGTGGCCGACTCCGATCCGGCCGCGGAGGACCAGGAGACCCGGAACAAGGCCGCCGCGGTGCTGGCGGCCATCGCCGCCGCCGAAACCCTGAGGCCGGCCCGGTGAGCGCGAGGAACGTAGCGCAGCGGAGTCCCGCAGTCGCGAACGAAGGACGGCTCCGGTGAGCGCGAGGAACGCCGTGGGCCGGCGCGAGTTGGCGTACGCCGTGCTGCTCTGCCTGGCCGGGGCGGGCCTGGCCGCCTGGGCCGCGACGTTCGCCTGGGAGACGGACGAGATCGTCCGCCAGGATCCGATGCCGTTGGTGACCGAGGGGCGGACCGGGCGGCAGTTGCTGCCCTGGCTGTGGGCGCTGGCGCTGGTCGGGCTGGCCGGCGGGGGCGCGGTGCTGGCCACCCGGGGCTGGCTGCGCCGGGTGCTGGGCGGGCTGCTCGCGCTGCTCGGCCTGACGCTGGTGGCCGGCGGGGGTTACGGGCTCCTCGCCGACTTCGGTGGTCGGATCGACTGGCGGTGGCCGGCGCTCTGCCTGCTCGGCGGGCTGCTGGCGGCGGCCGGCGGGCTGCTGACCGCGCTGCGTGGCCACCGGTGGCCGGCGATGGGCGCCCGCTACGAGCGGTCTTCGAACCGGCCGGCGGCGGGTGGTCCGATCGGCGGGCAGGGCACGGTCGACGCGTGGGACGCGCTGGACCGGGGCGAGGATCCGACGGTCAGCTGACCGGCTGCCGGTCGCGGGCCCGGGCCGCGGCGAGTTCGGCCACCAACCGGTCCAGGGCGGCCCGCCGGTCGGCGCGGGCCCGGTCGGCGCAGATGGCCTCCCAGGCGTTGCCCTGCGCGGTCCGCATCCGGCCCGGCCCGACCACGGCGCGCTCCAGGGTGTGTACGACACCGGCGGCGAGCGACACGACGGTACGCGAGATCGTGGTGAGTCCGATGGTCTGCTGCGGCGCGGAGGAGTTCATGGTCACCCCGGAGGAGATCGGCGTGGTGGTGGGGCAGGCGCTCGTTGAGTTTGCCCGAGAAGAATGCTGGCCGACTCGGGTTTCCTGGTGATGACCGCCTCATCAACACTGCGGTACGCCATCCGAGCAGGCACAGGGCCCTTCGTCCTTGACCTTGCTCACAGCATCGACGTCGATCATGATGTTGCGGTCGGGCGGGCGCGGGGCAGGCCCGACATGGGCGACTGTCGATGGCGCGGTGACGTAGAGTCACAGGATGTTCGCGCAAGTCGGCCATTATGCCGCAGCCCATTTGGTGAGGAGCGCCATACCCCCGCCACCCGGTGCCAGGTAGAGCCCCCTAGCATCGGCCCATGACACCCGGAGAGGGGAGTCCGCTGGTGACTGCTGAGCATCCGCACGCGGAGGGGGACAAGGCCGGTACGGCGTCCCTCGGCGTGCTCGACGAGATCCTGACCGGTGTCCGGGCGGACGTGGCCCGCCGGCAGGAGCAGGTTCCGCTGGAGCGGATCCGCGAACTGGCCGCCGCCGCGCCACCGCCGCTGGACGCCTACGCGGCACTGCGTCGGCCGGGCGTCGCCGTCATCGCGGAGGTGAAGCGCGCCTCGCCGTCGAAGGGCAAGTTGGCCGAGATCGCCGACCCGGCGGAGTTGGCCGGTGGGTACGCCGCCGGCGGTGCCCGCGCGATCAGCGTGCTCACCGAGGGGCGCTGGTTCGGCGGATCGCTGGACGATCTCGCGGCCGTGCGGGCCGCGGTGAAGATCCCGGTGCTACGCAAGGACTTCGTGGTCTCCAGCTACCAGGTGCACGAGGCCCGCGCGTACGGCGCCGACCTGGTGCTGCTGATCGTGGCCGCGTTGGAGCAGAACGCGTTGGTCGGCCTGCTCGAGCGGATCGAGTCGCTGGGCATGACCGCGCTGGTCGAGGTGCACGACGAGGAGGAGGCCGACCGGGCCCTGGAGGCCGGCGCGCAGGTGATCGGGGTCAACGCCCGCGACCTGCGTACCCTCGAGGTCGACCGGTCCGCGTTCGAGCGGATCGCGCCCGGCCTGCCGAGCAGCATCGTCAAGATCGCCGAGTCCGGCGTACGCGGCCCGCACGACCTCATCCGGTACGCCTCGGCCGGCGCCGACGCGGTGCTGGTCGGCGAGGGCCTGGTCACCCAGAAGAGCCCCCGCGAGGCGGTGGCCGAGCTGGTCAACGCCGGCAATCACCCCGCGACGCCCCGCCCGGTGCGCTGACCCGCGCCGGCTTCGTTCGAAGGAGAGGATCCGGCATGAGCGCTGACGCGCTGGCCGCCCCGGCGGCGCAGTTTCCCGACGCGGCCGGTCACTTCGGCCGCTTCGGCGGTCGCTTCGTGCCGGAGGCACTGGTCGCCGCCCTCGACGAGTTGGGCGCCGCGCACCGCGCGGCAATGGCCGACGAGCAGTTCCGGGCCGAGTTCGACGCCCTGCTGCGCGACTACGCGGGCACCCCGTCGCTGCTGTACGAGGCCCACCGGTTCTCCGCGCGGGCCGGTGCCCGGGTGCTGCTCAAGCGGGAGGACCTCAACCACACCGGCGCGCACAAGGTGCGCAACGTGCTCGGCCAGGCGCTGCTGACCCGGCGGATGGGCAAGAAGCGGGTGATCGCCGAGACCGGCGCGGGTCAGCACGGCGTCGCGACCGCCACCGCCGCCGCCCTGTTCGACCTGGACTGCGTGGTCTACATGGGGCAGGTGGACACCGAGCGGCAGGCGCTGAACGTGGCCCGGATGCGGATGCTCGGCGCCACGGTCGTACCGGTGACGAACGGCTCGCGCACGCTCAAGGACGCGATGAACGAGGCGATGCGGGACTGGGTCGCCAACGTCGACGACACCCACTACCTGATCGGCACGGCCGCCGGCCCGGACCCGTTCCCGAGGCTGGTGCGCGACTTCGTCCGGGGCATCGGCGACGAGGCGCGGGCGCAGTGCCTGGAGCTGACCGGCGCGCTGCCGGACGCGATCACCGCCTGTGTCGGCGGTGGTTCGAACGCGCTGGGCATCTTCCACGCCTTCACCGACGACCCGCAGGTGCGGCTCTACGGCTTCGAGGCGGGCGGCGAGGGCGTGGCCACCGGTCGGCACGCGGCCAGCATCACCGGCGGCTCCGCCGGCGTGCTGCACGGCACCCGCACCTACGTGCTCCAGGACGCCGACGGCCAGACGCAGGAGTCGCATTCGATCTCCGCCGGGTTGGACTACCCGGGGGTGGGGCCGGAGCACGCCTGGCTGCACGACACCGGCCGGGCCAGCTACCGGCCGGTCACCGACGCCGAGGCGATGGCGGCGTTCGAGCTGCTGTGCCGCACCGAGGGGATCATTCCCGCGATCGAGAGCGCGCACGCCCTCGCCGGCACCCTGGCCGTCGCCGGAGAACTCGCCGCCGAGCTGGGCCGGCAGCCCACCATCGTGGTCAACCTCTCCGGCCGGGGCGACAAGGACGTGCACACCGCCGGCGAGTACTTCGGCATCCTCGACAAGGAGTAAGGGCCATGAGCGAGCGCAGTCGGATCGGGGTCGTCTTCGACAAGGCCCGGGCGGACGGACGCGCGCTGCTGGTCGGCTGCATGCCGGCCGGCTTCCCCACCGTCGAGGGCAGCATCGCGGCGATGAAGACGATGATCGCCGCGGGCGTCGACGTGATCGAGTTGGAGATCCCCTACTCCGATCCGGTGATGGACGGTCCGGTGATCCAGCGGGCCAGTGGCATTGCCCTGGCCGGTGGCGTACGCACCCGGGACGCGCTGCGGATCGTCGAGGAGGTCGCGGCCACCGGCGCGCCGGTGGCCGCGATGACCTACTGGAACCCGATCGAGCAGTACGGCGTGGACGCGTTCGCCCGGGACCTCGCGGCGGCCGGGGGCACCGGAATGGTCACCCCGGATCTGATTCCCGACGAGGCCGACGAGTGGCTGGCCGCGTCGGACGCGTACGGGCTGGACCGCACCTTCCTGGTGGCGCCCTCCTCCACCGACGAGCGGCTGGCGATGACGGTCGCGCACTGCCGTGGCTTCGTCTACGCCACCGCGCTGATGGGGGTGACCGGCGCGCGTGCGCAGATCTCGCAGGCGGCGCCGGTGCTGGTGTCCCGGGTCCGGGCGGTCACCGACCTGCCGGTCGGCGTCGGGCTGGGCGTGGGCACCGGTGCGCAGGCCGCTGCCGTCGCCGGGTACGCCGACGCGGTGATCGTCGGCAGCGCGCTGATCCGCTGCCTGCTCGACGCCCCCGACCAGGAATCCGGTCTCTCCGCCCTGCGGGCGGTCAGCGCCGAGCTGGCTGAGGGCGTGCGCAACCCCACGCCCTGACCCCGCGCCGATCATGGACTTTGTGTCGCCTCTATGCCGGGATTGTCCGTGAATGCGGGGGCGAAAAGTGCAAGATCGCGGGGACGGGTGCGGGGTGGTGTGGGAAGGGCCAGCGGACCGGGGTGACGTTTGAGGGGGTGACAGCGGTAGCCTTTGCATCCGTGAGTCTCGCCTCGCCGACCTACCTGGCCGCCATCCCCAGCCCGAGCACCGCCGTGTGGCAACTCGGCCCGATTCCGCTCCGGGCGTACGCCCTGTGCATCCTCGCCGGCATCGTGGTGGCCTGCTGGGTCACCGAACGGCGACTGCGCCAACGTGGCGTGGCCCCTGGCACCGTGCTGGACATCGCCCTGTGGGCGGTGCCGGCCGGCATCATCGGCGCCCGGATCTACCACGTGATCACCTCACCGGCGGCCTACTTCGGCACCGGCGGTGATCCGATCAAGGTCTTCTTCATCCACGAGGGTGGGTTGGGGATCTGGGGTGCGGTCGCCGGGGGTGCGCTCGGCGCCTGGCTCGCCGCCCGACAACTCGGCATCCCGTTCGCGGTGGTCGCCGACGCGCTGGCACCGGGTCTGCCACTGGCGCAGGCGATCGGGCGGCTCGGCAACTGGTTCAACAACGAGCTCTACGGCGGCCGGACCGACCTGCCCTGGGGGCTGGAGATCCACCGGATGGACGGCGGGCAGGCGCTGCGCGACGAGGCGGGCCGGCCGATCCTGGAGGAGGGGCTCTATCACCCGACCTTCGCCTACGAGGCGCTGTGGAACGTCGGGGTCGCGGCGCTGGTGTTCTTCCTCGACCGCAAGCTGCGACTCGGCCGTGGCCGGGCCTTCGCGCTCTACGTGATGGGCTACACCGCGGGCCGGTTCTGGATCGAGATGATGCGCACCGACGAGGCCAACACCATCCTCGGCGTACGCCTCAATGTCTGGACCGCGGCGCTGGTGTTCCTCGGCGCGTTGATCTACTTCCTGCGGGTCCGTGGGCCGCGCGAGTACCTGATCCCGATCGGCGTGCCGGCCGCCACCACGCCGGAGGCCACCTCCGACGTCTCCCAGCTGGACCTGTCGGCCCGGCGGGCCGCCGCCGAGCCGGCCGCCCCGGAGGGCTACCGGGTGGTCAGCGAGGAGCAGTTCCGGCACTGGCGCAGCACCGGCGAGGCGCCGCCCGAGGTCGTCGCCCACGACGGGTCCGGCACCGACCACGAGTCCGGCACCGCAGCCGGCTCCGAAGCGCGGGGTGACGCGGTCGCCGGGAACGACGCCGAGCCGACCGGCGCAGCCGCCGACGCGGTGGAGTCCACGCCGGGCCGGCCCACCGATCGCGACAGCTGAACGAGGGGGCGCTATGCGGACCGCGGTGGTGGTCGGCGGTGGCCCCGGTGGCCTGGCGGTCGCCGGTGCGCTGGCCCGATCCGGCTGGCAGGTCACCCTCCTGGAGCGAGCCGACCGGATCCGCCCCGAGCCGACGGCGGTGGCGCTCTGGCCCAACGGGGTCCGCGCCCTGCGCACCCTGAATCTCGGTGCCGGCCTGGACGCGATCGCCACGCCGCTGCCCGACGGCGGTGTCCGGCGCCCCGACGGGCAGTGGCTGGTGCAGCCGCGGCAGTCCCCGGTCGAGCGGCTTCCGGTCGTGGTGCACCGGGAGGACCTGCACGACGCGCTGATCGCGGGCCTGGGCGACCGGGTCGAGCTGCGTACCGGGGTGACGGTGCGGACGGTACGCGCAGCGCCGGGCGCGCGCCCGGCGGTCGGCGACGGCCGACACACCTTCGAGGCGGACCTGATCGTCGCGGCCGACGGCGCCGACAGCGTGATCCGTCGGCAGCTCGCCCCCGAGGCGAGCCTGGTCAGTTCCGGGTGCGCCGCCTGGCGGGCGGTGATCCCCTGGTACCGGGCACCGAGTCTGTCCGGGCCCGTCGGTGGGGAGATCCTCGGCGCCGGCTACCGGTTCGTGGCCGCCTCGCTCGGCGATCGGGGCGCGTCCGGCGGGTCCAGCCGGGGCGGCATCCACTGGATGGCCACCGCGGCCGGTGCGCCCCGACCCGAGCCGCCCGAGACGCAGTTGACGCTGCTGCGCCGCTGGTACGCCGGCTGGCCCGCACCCGTCGACGAGTTGCTGGCCGCCACCGACCCGGCCGACCTGGTGCAGCAGGAGATCCGGGAACTGCGTCCGCTGCCCCGGGCGTACGGCTTTCCGCTCGGCCCGGGTGCGGTGGTGCTGCTCGGCGACGCCGCCCACGCCATGCCCCCGCACCTCGGGCAGGGCACCTGCCTCGCCTTCGAGGACGCCGCGACGCTCGCCGCGCTGCTGCGCGAGTCGACGCTGCCCGACGCGGTGATGGCGTACGACCGGGTGCGGCGGCCCCGCGCGGCGGCCGTGGTCCGGCAGACCCGCCGGATGTCGGCCGTGCTGCGGACCCGGGGCCGGCTGGCGTTGCGTGCCCGTGACGCCGCCCTCGGCACCATCACCCCTCGCCTCCTGGGTAGCGCCGCCACCATGGCCACCCAGTGGCGCCCGCCCTCCGCGTCCAGCTAGGACCATCGCCGATAACAGCCAGCGGAAATTGCCGGCGGGGAGTCCAGGGCACGGGAGTGGCGTCCCGAAATATGGATGGTGTGATCAATCTGTCCGGGCCTTGCCAAATGGGCCCTGACGTAGAATCAAATAGACCAATCAAGGGCCAGCGTCGTCCCACCCAATGAATGAACTTGAGTGACGACAGGAGGCCCGGTGGCCTTTGCTGCGTATGCACACCGCCTTCATCCGGCATCCGGATCAGGCCAACCAACATCCCCGGCCGGCCTCTACGACGGCGCCCACGAACACGACGCGTGCGGAGTGGCCTTTGTGGCCGACCTGCACGGCAGACGCTCCCACACGGTGGTCGCGAGCGGCCTCGGCGCGCTTCGCCGGCTGGACCACCGTGGTGCCCGGGGCGCCGAACCGAACACCGGTGACGGCGCGGGCATCATGATCCAGGTGCCGGACGCGTTCCTACGCGCGGTGGTGGACTTCCCGCTGCCCCCGCCCGGCGAGTACGCCACCGGCCTGGTCTTCCTTCCCGACGACGACGCGGCCGAGGCCCGTGCCCGGCAGGTGGTCGAGAAGTACGCCCTGGTCGAGGGCGCGGACCTGCTCGGCTGGCGGGACGTCCCGGTCGACCCGACCGACCTCGGCGCGACGGCGCTGGCCGTGATGCCCCGGGTGCGGCAGCTCTTCCTCGCCGCGCACCGGCTCACCGACACCGCCGCCGGCCCGGCCGGCGCCCCGCTGCGCGGCATCGAGCTGGAGCGGGTCGCCTTCTGCGTACGCAAGCAGGCCGAGCGGGAGTCCGCCGAGCGCGGCGTGCCGGCGTACTTCCCCTCGCTGTCCGGGCGGACCATGGTCTACAAGGGCATGCTTACCCCGGACCAGCTGCCCGCCTTCTTCCCCGACCTGACCGACGAGCGGGTGGAGAGCGCCATCGCGTTGGTGCACTCCCGGTTCTCCACCAACACCTTCCCGTCCTGGCCGCTGGCGCACCCGTACCGGTTCATCGCCCACAATGGCGAGATCAACACCATCCGGGGCAACCGGAACTGGATGCAGGCGAGAGAGTCGATGCTCACCGCTGCGCTGCCGGCCGCCGGCGGACACCTGCCCGGCAACATCCGCCGGATCTTCCCGGTCTGCACCCCGGCCGTCTCCGACTCGGCCAACTTCGACGAGGTCCTGGAGCTGCTGCATCTGGCCGGCCGCAGCCTGCCGCACGCGGTGCTGATGATGATCCCCGAGGCGTGGGAGAACGACCCGGACATGGACCCGGGCCGGGCGTCCTTCTACCGGTTCCACGCCAGCCTGATGGAGCCCTGGGACGGCCCCGCCTCGGTCGCCTTCACCGACGGCGAGATCGTCGGCGCGGTGCTCGACCGCAACGGCCTGCGGCCGGGCCGCTGGTGGCAGACCGCCGACGGCCTGGTGGTGCTGGGCAGCGAGGCGGGCGTGCTCGACCTCGACCCGGCGACGGTGGTCGCCAAGGGCCGACTCCAGCCCGGCAAGATGTTCCTGGTCGACACCGCGACCGGCCGGATCGTGCACGACGACGAGATCAAGACCGAGCTGGCCGCCGCCGAGCCGTACGCCGACTGGCTGCACGCCGGCCTGATCGAGCTGGACGACCTGCCGGCCCGCGAGCACGTCGTCTACACCCACGACTCGGTCCGCCGCCGCCAGCTGACCTTCGGCTACACCGAGGAGGAGCTGAAGATCCTGCTCGCGCCGATGGCCGGTACCGGCGCGGAACCGATCGGGTCGATGGGCACCGACACCCCGATCGCCCCGCTGTCCACCCGGCCGCGGTTGCTCTACGACTACTTCCACCAGCTCTTCGCCCAGGTCACCAACCCGCCGCTGGACGCCATCCGGGAGGAGCTGGTGACCAGCCTGGCCTCGACCATCGGCCCGGAGGGCAACCTGCTCGACCCCGGCCCGGCCAGCTGCCGGCAGATCGTGCTGCCCCACCCGGTGATCGACAACGACGAGCTGGCCAAGATCCTCTCCATCGACGAGGACGGTGACCTGCCCGGGTTCACGGCGGTCCGGGTCTCCGGGCTCTACCGGATCCGGGACGGCGGCGCCGGGATCAAGGCCCGGCTGACTGAGATCTGCCGGCACGTCTCCGAGGCGATCGAGGACGGCGTACGGATTCTGGTCCTCTCCGACCGGGACTCCAACGCCGACCTCGCCCCGATCCCGTCGCTGCTGCTCACCGCGGCGGTGCACCAGCACCTGGTCCGCGAGCAGACCCGCACCCAGGTCGCGCTGATCGTCGAGTCCGGCGACTGCCGCGAGGTGCACCACGCGGCGGTGCTGATCGGCTACGGTGCGGCGGCGGTCAACCCCTATCTCGCCTTCGAGTCGGTGGAGGACATGATCGCCACCGGGTCGTTGACCGGCGTCGAGCCGGAGCGAGCGGTCCGCAACTACGTCAAGGCGCTCGGCAAGGGTGTCCTGAAGATCATGTCCAAGATGGGCATCTCCACCGTGTCGTCGTACTGCGGCGCGCAGGTCTTCGAGGCGGTCGGGTTGGACGCCCGACTGGTCGAGCGGTATTTCCGGGGCACGCCGAGCACCATCAGCGGCGTCGGGCTCGACGAGATCCACACCGAGATCGCCGCGCGGTGCGAGCTGGCCTGGCCGGCGGGCGCCGACCCGCCCGCCCGGCTGCCGGTTGGTGGCGAGTACCAGTGGCGCCGCGAGGGTGAGCTGCACCTGTTCAACCCGGAGACGGTCTTCCTGCTCCAGCACGCCACCCGCAGCCGCCAGTACGACGTGTTCCGCACCTACACTTCCAAAGTCGACGAGCTGGCCGCCCGGGGCGGCTCGCTACGCGGGTTGTTCCGACTACGGACCGGTGAGCTGCCGGTGGTGCCGATCGACGAGGTCGAGCCGGCCAGCGAGATCGTCAAGCGCTTCGCCACCGGCGCCATGTCGTACGGGTCGATCTCCGCCGAGTCGCACGAGACTCTCGCGATCGCGATGAACCGCCTCGGCGGCAAGTCCAACACCGGCGAGGGCGGCGAGGACGTCGAGCGCCTGCGCGACCCGGCCCGCCGCTCCGCCGTCAAGCAGATCGCCAGTGGCCGGTTCGGGGTGACCAGTGAATACCTGGTCAACGCCGACGATCTCCAGATCAAGATGGCGCAGGGCGCCAAACCCGGCGAGGGCGGGCAGCTGCCCGGCAACAAGGTGTGGCCGTGGATCGCTCGGACCCGGCACGCCACCCCGGGCGTCGGTCTGATCTCGCCGCCGCCGCACCACGACATCTACTCCATCGAGGACCTCGCCCAGCTGGTGCACGACCTCAAGTGCGTCAATCCGGCGGCCCGGGTGCACGTCAAGCTGGTCAGTGAGGTCGGCGTCGGCACCGTCGCCGCCGGGGTGGCCAAGCTCAAGGCCGACGTCATCCTGATCTCCGGCCACGACGGCGGCACCGGCGCCTCCCCGCTGAACTCGCTCAAGCACGCCGGCACCCCCTGGGAGCTGGGCCTGGCCGAGGCACAGCAGACGCTGCTGCTCAACCGGCTGCGCGACCGGGTCACCGTGCAGGTCGACGGCCAGCTCAAGACCGGCCGGGACGTGATCGTCGCCGCGCTGCTCGGCGCCGAGGAGTTCGGCTTCGCAACCGCCCCGCTGATCGTCTCCGGTTGCGTGATGATGCGCGTCTGCCACCTGGACACCTGCCCGGTGGGCATCGCCACCCAGAACCCGGTGCTGCGTGAGCGGTTCACCGGCAGGCCGGAGTTCGTGGAGAACTTCTTCCTCTTCCTCGCCGAGGAGATCCGCGGCTACCTGGCCGAGCTGGGCCTGCACAGCATCGACGAGGCGATCGGCCGCACCGAGCTGCTCGACGTCGCCCCGGCGATCGAGCACTGGAAGGCGGGCGGGCTCGACCTGCGCCGGGTGCTGCACCTGCCGGAGCTGCCCGAGGGCGCGGCCCGTCGGGGCGTACGGGCCCAGGACCACGGCCTGGACCGGGCTCTGGACAACGAGCTGATCGCCCTGGCCGAGCCGGCGCTGCGCGAGCCGGCCGACGACGCGCCGGTCACCCGGGTCCTGGCCGAGGTGGCGATCCGCAACGAGCACCGCAGCGTCGGCGCCATGCTCGGCGGCGCGGTGACCCGCCGGCACGGCGGCGCCGGGCTGCCCGCCGACACCATCGAGTTCACCCTGCGCGGCACCGCCGGGCAGTCCTTCGGCGCGTTCCTGCCGCGCGGGGTCACCCTGCGCCTGCACGGCGACGCCAACGACTACGTCGGCAAGGGGCTCTCGGGCGGGCGGCTGGTGGTCCGGCCGGACCCGGCGGCGCCATTCGTCGCCGCCGACGCCGCGCCGGGCCACCGCGCCGAGGACCAGATCATCGCCGGCAACACCATCCTGTACGGCGCCACGTCCGGCGAGGTTTTCCTCCGCGGCCGGGCGGGGGAGCGGTTCGCGGTGCGCAACTCCGGCGCGGTGGCCGTCGTCGAGGGGGTCGGCGACCACGGTTGCGAGTACATGACCGGCGGCACGGTGGTGGTGCTCGGCGGATGCGGGCGCAACTTCGCCGCCGGCATGTCCGGCGGCACCGCGTTCGTCTGGAACCTCGACCGGCGGCTGGTCAACACCGAACTGGTCGACCTGTCCCCACCCGGCGAGCCGGAGCGGGCCCGGCTGCACGAGCTGGTGCAGCGGCACTTCGCCGAGACCGCCTCGGCGGTCGCCGAGGCGCTGCTCAAGCGCTGGCCCGAGGCGGTGGAGGAGTTCACCGCCGTGGTACCCCGCGACTACCGCCGGGTGTTGGAGATCATGCAGGCCGCCGAAGCCGCTGGCCAGGACGTCGACGAGGCGGTGATGAGCGCACTGGCGGCACCGCCCGCCCCGGCGGCACGGCCCGCGCCCGCCGACGCCTCCGCGCCGCTCCCACCCGCCGACGCGCCGCTGCCACCCGCCGACCCGCCGGTGCCACCCGCGCCGCGGGCGATCGCTCAGGAGGTGGCTCGTGCCTGACCCGAACGGTTTCCTGCGCCACGGCCGGCGACTGCCGGCCCGCCGGCCGGTGCCGGTGCGCATCAGCGACTGGCGGGAGGTCTACCCGCCGGCCGGTGCGGAACTGATCCGCGAACAGGCCACCCGCTGCATGGACTGCGGCATCCCGTTCTGCCACAGCGAGACAGCCGGGTGCCCACTGGCGAATCGGATCCCGGACTGGAACGACCTGGTCCGCACCGGCAACTGGGACGCGGCCGTGGAGACGCTGCACGCCACCAACAACTTTCCCGAGTTCACCGGCCGGCTCTGCCCGGCGCCCTGCGAGGCCGCCTGCGTACTCGGCATCGCCGGCGGCGATCCGGTGACCATCAAGCAGGTCGAGGTGGAGATCGCCGACGCGGCCGTGGCCCGCGGCCTGCCGCCGCGTCCGGCGTCGGCGTCGTCCGGCCGGTCGGTCGCCGTGGTCGGCTCCGGCCCGGCCGGGCTCGCCGCCGCGCAGCAGCTGGCCCGCGCCGGTCACGCCGTGACGGTGTACGAGCGCGACGACGCGATCGGCGGCCTGCTGCGCTACGGCATCCCCGACTTCAAGCTGGAGAAACGGCACATCGACGCCCGGCTGGCCCAGCTGCTGGCCGAGGGGGTCGTCTTCCGCACCGGGGTGAACATCGGCGTCGACGTGACCGCCGAGCAGCTCCGCGAGCAGCACGACGCGGTGCTGCTCGCCTGCGGCGCCCTCCAGGGCCGGGACACGCCGACCACGCCCGGCCGGCAGTTGCGCGGCGTGCACCAGGCGATGGCGCACCTGGTGGCCGCCAACCGGGTGGTCGCGGCGGCCGGCGAGGATCCTCCCGCCCCGGCCACCCTGCCGGACGGTACGCCGATCGACGCGGCCGGCAAACACGTGGTCATCATCGGTGGCGGCGACACCGCGGCGGACTGCCTCGGCGTGGCCCACCGGCAGGGCGCGGTCGGCGTACACCAGCTGGACCTGTACCCGCGACCGTCGCAGGCCCGCGACGAGGCCCGCGACCCGTGGCCGACCTGGCCGTGGATCCTGCGCGAGTACCCGGCGCACGAGGAGGGCGGCGAGCGGGTGTTCGCCGTGGCGGTGCAGGAGTTCGTCGACGACGGCACCGGTGCGGTCCGGGCGGTACGCGTCGCCGAGGTGACCGTCGAGAAGCGGGACGGCCGGCGCGTCGTCACCCCGGTGCCGGGCACCGAGCGGGAACTCCCCGCCGACCTGGTGCTGCTGGCGGTCGGCTTCGACGGCACCGAGGAGCAGCCGCTGCTGGCCCAGTTCGGCCTGACCCGAAACGCCCGGGGCGCCATCGACTCCCGGGCCGACTGGCAGACCGGCGCCGACGGGGTCTTCGTCGCCGGGGACATGCACCGGGGCGCCTCGCTGATCGTCTGGGCGATCGCCGAGGGCCGGGCCGCCGCCGCCGCGATCCACACCTACCTCGGCGGCCCCGGCACCCTCCCCGCCCCCGTCCACCCCACCTCCCACCCGCTCGCGGTGTAAGGAAGGGGTGTAAGGAAGGGCCCCCTTTTAACGCCTCGTGTATAGCAGGGGCCCCTTGTTAACAGTCTCTGTTGACAAGGGGCCCCGGCCGACTGCGAGCGCGCACCCTGACCCGTCGACCAGGCTGAGCGGACACGTCGGGTTCGGACACTGTGCCGCTGCCGCGGCGTCCGTTAGGGTTCTGTGCGGACCAGGCGGCGCTCGGCGGTGGGGGGCAGAGGTTGGGCAGGCTCGCGTCGGCGTACGGGCATGCGATTGCCGCTCACCACGCGGCCCGGGCACACCTCGACGCGGCCCGCGACGTGTTGCGCACGGCCGGCGTCCCGGACGCCCCGGGCCCCGACCCCGAGATCATCGCGCGGCTGGCCCGGGTGGGTGACGCGCTGGCCACCCCCGTGCCCGGAACCCCGCTGGCCCGTCAGCCGGTGCCGGTACGCGTCGGCGTCGCCGTCACCCCCGGCGGCGGGTTCCCCGTCCTGCTCCCGCTCGGCGGCGGGCACCATCTGGCGGTCGACGCCGACGGCCGCGAGCCGGCGGTGGCGGCGCTGCTGCGGGCCCTGGTGCTGCGGCTGCTGGCCATCGCCCCGCCCGGCGGCGTACGGGTGGTCGGGCTGGACACCGCCGCCCTCGGTGCCACCTTCGGGCCGCTGCGCCCGCTGCTCGATACGGGCGTCATCGAAGCTCCGGCCACCACCGAGGCGGAGGTCGCCGCCGCCCTCGACGCGGCGGAACGGCACACCCGCGCCGCCCACCAGGCCGACCGCCCGGACCAGGAACTCCTCGTGCTCGTCGCCACCGCCAGCCCGCCGCCCCGGGAGGCGGCCCGCCTCGCCGCGCTCACCCACGCCGGCCCCGCGGCGGCGGTCTGCGTCCTGGTCGCCGGCTGGCCGTCCGGCACGTCCACCGATCCGGCTCCCCGGCTGGGCGCCACCACCATGCTGCGGATGACCGGCCCCCACGCCCACGTCGGCGACCCGCCCGCCGCGCCGTTCAGCACCGACGGCAGCGGTCTCGCCGCGCCGGTGCTGCTCGACGGGGACCCCCCGTCGACCTCGGTCGCCGCCCTCGCCCAACACCTCGGGCAGGCCGCGCGGCGCGACGGTACGGTCGACTTCGCCGACCTGCTGCCCGGGCAGCGCTGGGCCGGCTCGGCCCGTGCCGGGCTGCGGACCGTGGTGGGTCGGGCCGGGCGGGACACCTTTGCCATGGCCTTCGACGACGCCACCCCGCACTGGCTGGTCGGTGGGCGTACCGGCGCCGGCAAGACGGTCTTCCTGCTCGACGTCCTCTACGGGCTGGCCGCCCGCTACTCGCCGACCGAGTTGCAGCTCTACCTGCTCGACTTCAAGGAGGGGGTGAGCTTCACCGAGTTCGTCCCCACCGGCCGGGACCCGTCCTGGCTGCCGCACGCCCGCGCCGTCGGGATCGAGAGCGACCGCGAGTACGGCGTGGCCGTGCTGCGCGAGCTGCGCCGCGAACTGAACCGGCGGGCCACCGCGCTCAAGCGGCACGGCGTCACCAAGCTCGCCGACCTGCCCGCCGACACTGCCGTGCCGCGCATCGTCGCGGTGATCGACGAGTTCCAGGTGCTGCTCGCCGGTAACGACCCGATCGCCCGTGAATCGGTGAACCTGCTGGAGGAGTTGGCCCGCAAGGGCCGCTCGTACGGCGTACACCTGGTGCTGGCCAGCCAGAGCACGACGGGCATCGAGGCGCTCTACGGCCGCGCCGAGGCGGTCTTCGGGCAGTTCGCGCTGCGGGTGGCGCTGCCCGGCGGCGGGGGAGTGCTCGACCAGCTCAACGACGCGGCGGCCACCCTGCCGGTCGGCTCGGCCGTGGTCAACACCGCCGCCGGCGTGCCCGGCGCGAACACCGTGATCCGCTTCCCGGACGTCTCCGCCGCCGCCGGTGAGCTGACCCGGCTGCGGCACGAGCTGTGGCAGGCCCGCCCGGCCGGCTCCCGGTCGCCGTCGGTGTTCCGGGGGTACGACACGGCCCGCGTCGAGGACGACTCCACCTTCACCGGGCTGCGTCCGGGTGGCCGGCGTCCCCTCGCGCTGGTCGGCCGGACGGTCGACGTGGACGGCACCAGCGCGCTGTTCATCATGGACACCGCCCCCGGCCGGCACCTGGCCGTGGTGGGCACCTCCGCCGTCGGCGCCGAGGTGCTGCGCGCCGCGACGCTGAGCCTGGCCCGGCAGCACGCCCCGGGCGAGGCGGCCTTCCTGCTCGCCCCCCTGGTTGCCGCCGCCGACCCGGCCGCCGACGACACCGCCGCCGCCCTGGCCGCCGCCGGTCACCTGGTCGAGCGCCTCGACACCGTCGCCCTGCGGGCCAACCTCGGCCTGCTCGCCAGCACGTCGGCGGGCCGCACCTCCGGGTCCGCCGCGGCCGCCGACTCGTCGGGGCGTACCTACCTGGTGGTCTTCGGGATGGACGCCGCCGCCGGGCTGCTCGCCGAGAGCGATCCGTCGACCTTCCGCTCCGGCCACGACGACCTGCGCACCCTGCTGCGTCAGGGCCCCGGCCACGGGGTGCATCTGCTCGGCTGGTGGCGCGGGCTGCGCCGGCTCGCCGACGACCTCGGCGGCACCCAGAACCGCGACGACGTCGCCTGCCTGGTCGCGTTGAACGTGCCCGGCGCCGACCTGGGTCTGCACCTGGGCGTGCACGACCTGGCGTACACGCCCCGCGCCGACCGGGCGCTGCTGGTCGACCGGCACGACCAGCGGGTCAAACTGATCGTGCCGTTCGCTCGGGACGGGCACACCTCCGACGGGCAGGAGTGAGCGTGTCCACCTTCGACGAGTACGCCGCGCTGGCCCGTCACCTCTCCAACCAGCAGCGCGCCGGCGAGCAGGGCGCCGCCGCCGAGGCGGAACGCCGACGCGACCTGCACGCCGCCGTCGAATACCTGGACG
Organism: Micromonospora sonchi; assembly: GCF_014646235.1. Taxonomy (GTDB): domain Bacteria; phylum Actinomycetota; class Actinomycetes; order Mycobacteriales; family Micromonosporaceae; genus Micromonospora; species Micromonospora sonchi. The sequence continues at coordinate 158,866 of NZ_BMNB01000009.1, forward strand.
GGCGGCTCGTCGCCCAGGGCCAGCGCCTCGACCACCTCGGCCGCACGATCGGGATATCCCCGGGTACGCCTGCCCCGCCGGTCTCCGGCCCGCCGGGCGCACCCCCTCCGGTGTCGGGGGCACCGGTGTCCGGGGTGCCGACGTCGGGGGTGCCGGTGTCGGGGCCGCCGGGTGTCGGGGCGTACGGTCAGCCGGGGGTTGGGGAGACGGAGCGGGCGTTGCCGGTGGCGGTGAGCGCGATGGCGGCCGGGGTGCCGGCCCAGCGCGCCGGCCAGGTCGACCCGGCGACGGAGTTGGAGTTGGCGCGGCGCTGGGCCGACGAGGCCGACCGGCACGCGCAGCAGGCGGAGTTGCTCGCTCAGCGGCCGGCCCTGCTACCGACCTGGTCGCCGATGGCCCGTGCGGTCGCCGTCTACCTCGGCTGCGCCGGCGTCTCGGTGGTGCTCATGCTGCTCATGGTGCTCGCCTCCGGCGTCGGGGTGGTCGACGGCTTCACCCTCTACGCCTGGATGTGCGCCGGCCTGCCCGCCGTCTCGCTGATCGGCGGCTGGCTGGTGCTCGGTCGCTGGGGTCGGCCCGCCGTGGGTGCTGCCACTCCGCCCCGTCACCCGGTGCTCGGCTTCCTGCTCTGCTTCCTGGCTGTCCCGCTGGCCTACTGCGGCTACCTCCTGCTCTTCCGCGCCCTGCGCTGAGACTGCCGGGCGGCGTGTGGGCGGCGACCGTTGCAACCGCCGCTTGAATCCGCCCTGGGGGCGCTTTCGCACCAAGATCCACGTCTTGGTGCGTCGCGGGGGAGGGCGAATCTCAGTACCCTCCTGTGTGGTCGCCGCTTGTGCGGGAGTGGGGACTTTGCGTGCCGGTGGCTTGGGGGAGGGCGTGTGAGTGCAGCGGAGATGATCGCCAGGCTGGCGGCAGCCGCGCAGAAGCTGGAAGAGGCGAAGGCGAAGACAGCCGCCGCCGCCCAGGACGTGGCCGAGGCACGCCAACTCGTCGCGGGGGCGTTGCAGGGCGCTGCCGCCGGCCCGCTGATCGGCATGATCGATTCCTATCGGCAGGCGCTGGCGCAGGCGGCCCAGGGCAATGAGCCCGCCAAGCAGCAAGTCCAGGAAACGATCACCAAGGTCCGCGCGCTGGGAAACTGAGGAGGCGGCATGCGCGACGGCGGGGTGTTGGACGGGTTCCACATCGGGCATGTGCCCGCCGAGGCGGGCGAGGAGGTCTCCGACTTCGCCAGCGAGTGGGAGGATGTCCACTTCGCCTCGCGGGTGTGGGAACGGCAGACCGACGGCGGCTACCGGGCTGACCTGCGGGTTCATGTGCTGCGCGGAGAGCGACTGACGGACCTTGAAGCCCTGCGCGCCTTCCTCGTCGACTACCACGAACGTGACGCCGAGGCCTGGACCCTGCGCGACTTCTGCCATGGCGCCGCCACCGGGCTTCGGGACGAGAGCCAAGCCTTCTGGCTGGCTTCCCCGGGCGTAGGTGTGAGCGTACTGATCGATTCGGAACACCTCGACGGCGAAGACCTCATGTCGGTTTCCCTCGCCGTGGTGCCGGCCCCGAGCGAGAACTGATCACTCGGCTCAGCCGTCCAGGCAAGACAGCCAAGCCCTCCGTCAACGCTGCCCCATGTTGCCGCCTCATGTTCCGGAGTTGTTCCGGAAAGTAGCTGAGCAGCGATCCGCCGCTACCTCCGTCTGGTGGAGACGAGTGGCATCCCGGAAACATAACCGCACCTCAGCGTCGCTGTGAGCGTATCCATCGCCTCCTTTGTCGTCCGGAAAGCTTCCGGAACTCATTGACGCCTCTGAATTATCGCTGTGATAATTCGGTCCACCACGGCCGATGTGAGGCGCTTGGTCAAGGTATGGGGCGCCCCCGCTCACACCCGCATGTCCGGACCGTACTACCGCACTTTCCGCGCCCCGGCCCGACGGCCGACACCACCAGGTCGGCATCCACGACCCAAGGAGGGAAGCTCTATGTTCGGCAAACTCGACAAGCCTCGGCCACCGACCGCTCCCGGTCGGCTCAGCCACATCGTCCGGCTGGCCGTCATCGCCACCACCGTGGCGATGGGCGGCGTCGCCATCGCGGTCGTCGCGACTCCGTCCAGCGCCGCCGCCTGCAACGGTTACGTCGGACTGACCTTCGACGACGGGCCGACCGGCAGCACCAGCGCACTGCTGTCCGTGCTGCGCAACAACGGCGTACGGGCCACGATGTTCAACGTCGGGCAGAACGTCCAGAACAACCGGTCGGCGGCGCAGGCACAGGTCTCGGCCGGCATGTGGATCGGCAACCACAGCTGGAACCACGCCCATATGACCTCGATGAGTCAGAGCCAGATGCAGTCCGACCTGTCCCAGACGAATTCGGCGATCCAGTCGGCGACCGGCGTTCGGCCGCAGCTCTTCCGGCCGCCGTACGGGGAGACGAACTCCACGCTCCAGTCCGTCGCCTCGTCGCTCGGCCTGCGTCAGGTGATCTGGGACGTGGACTCCCAGGACTGGAACGGCGCCAGTGTCAGTCAGATCGTCTCCAACGCCAGCCGACTCCAGGCCGGCCAGGTCATCCTGATGCACGACGGAATCCAGAACACCCGCGACGCGATCCCGCAGATCATGGCCAACCTCACCAGCCGCAACCTGTGCCCCGGCATGATCTCGCCGTCCACCGGCCGAGCGGTGGCCCCCGACGGCAGCACACCGCCCACGACCCCGCCCAGCGGCAACCCCACCACCCCGCCACCCGGCGGCGGGTGCAGCACGTCGGTGACGCCCGGCACGGTCTGGGGCGACCGGTACAACACCACGGTGACGGTCAGCGGCGCCAACAGTTGGACCGTGGTGGTGGCCGTCACCGCGCCACAGTCGATCACCACCACGTGGAGCGGCAACGCCAGCCTGAGCAACAACAACACCGTGCTGACGATGCGCTCCAACGGCAGCGGCAACGCCTTCGGCTTCACCACGATGATGAACGGCAACTCCGGCGCCCGACCACAGGTCAGGTCCTGCACCGCCGGCTGACACCCCGCCAATCCGAGCTGCTGTGTCAGGCGACGAGTGCCAGAGCCTCGTCGCCTGACGCGCCATGGCACCGTCAGGCCAGGGCGGTGCCGTCAGCGGGAGCGGACCGGTACCCAGTCGGTGAACCGTTGGTGCAGGTTCGCCGGGTAGGTGTCCGGGTTGAGTTGGGCGAGTTGTTCGGCGGCCTCTTCGCGGAGCGTGACCAGGTGGACCAGGAGGCCCGGCATGTTCCCCCGATATTCGGCGAGCAGGCGCAGCTTGGCGGGGGAACAGGGCCAGGCACTGCCGCAGGCGTGGCAGCGCCACGTCGGGCGGGACGGGACGTGATCGCGCCGGCGCCGGCTCATCGGTCGCCCTTCGTCGTGTCGCGTCGGTTGTGGGTGCGACCGCTGCCCGGCTCGGGTACGCGTCGCATGCCGTCGGGTCGCACGAACAGCTCACGCCGGTCGACCGCGTCGCCGTGCTTGTCTAGTTGGTACGCCTGGATCCACGTCCACTCGTAGTAGGTGTGCCGGTCGGTCAGCTCGCGGATCACCCGTACGACGATCGGTTTGGCGAACTGCGGTGACGCCTCGCGGGTCAGCAGGTACACGCCGGGCGCGACCCGGGGGGTTCCGTCCGCGCGCCGACCGGGGATCGCGGCGGGTGGACGGTTCGCCCAGCGCGACGCGGGCACCGCGTTCGCGGTCCTCCCTGCGGAGGCGGGCATGGCGTTCGGGTTCCTCGGCGTGGGCACGGGCGTCTCCTTCCGGTGGGTGAGGTGGGACGGGGGTCGCTGCGGTTGCTCGCCCGGCAGCGACCCCCGTGACGTACGCGCCCACCGGGTCGGGGGGAATCGACCTCCACCGTCGAGTACCTGCTTCGTGAGCTGAGGCGACGCCGAGGGGTTGCCGGCCTGACCCAGGCCCAACTCGGCGAGCTGGTCTTCTGCTCGGACTCCCAGGCCAGCGCGATCGAGACCGGCACCAAGGCACCGAACCCGCCCTACCTCACCGCCGTCGACAAGGCCCTGAACACCGGCGGCCAATTCGCGACCCTCTGGGAGGAACTGGTCAAGGACGACGACGCCCCGGTCTGGCTGCGCGAATGGCTAGGACAGATTGAGCGGGAAGCAACCGCGCTGCGCTGGTACGAGCACTCCTTCGTGCCCGGACTCCTGCAAACCGAGGCGTACGCCCGTGCGACCTTCCGTGCGGCGGGTACGCCGCTGTCTCAGTTGGACCAGCGAGTCGCGGCGCGGATGCAGCGGCAGGCGGTGCTTGACCGTGACCCGAGTCCGCGGCTCTTCGTGGTGCTGGACGAGATGGTTCTCCGGCGGCAGTGCGGCGGCCCCGACGTCATGGCTGAGCAGGTCGAACACCCGCTGAGCTGCGCCGAACAGCCGCATATCCGGATGCAGATCGTGCCGCTGTCCGCCGGCATCTACTCAGGGTTGGCCGGGGCGTTCATCCTGGCTGACCTACCCGACGGGTCGCGCGCCGGGTGCACGGACCATCAGTTGGAGTCGCAGACCACCGGGCAGCCCGACCCCGTTGCTCGTCTGGCATTGATCTGGGACGCGGTCCGAGCTCAGGCTCTCCCGTTGGGGCAGTCGCTCGACGTGCTCAAGGAGGCGGCGAAGACATGGACCAACTGACCGGTGCGCGCTGGCGCACGTCGTCCCGCTCGTCTTCCAACGGTGGTGCCTGTGTGGAGGTCGCCGACAACCTGCCCGGCGTCGTCGGCGTACGCGATTCGGAGGACCCGACCGGGCCGGCGCTGACCTTCACCCCGACCGCCTGGCGGGCCTTCGTCGCCGGGGTCACCGAACGGCCATGACACGTAAACCGTCCAGCTGTTGGGCGACAGCCTTCGTAGCCTCAGGGTAGTCGCCGGACGACGGGGCGGAGCGCTGTGACCAGGAGGCTCAGGTCGGCCGTGGCGAGGTGTTGCTGGCAGGCAGCGATGTTCGCTTCCGCGTTCAACTCCGACCAGTCGAGCAGGTAACCGGCCGCTGCCGCGAGTTGGCGCAGAAATGCGCGGACCGTACGTCCATTGCCCTCGCGGAAAGGATGGCAGACATTCAGTTCGCGCACCAGGCTTGCTGATGTCCACCGTCCTGGTTTGTCCGGCCCACGGATAGACGTCAGAGAAAAGATGCTGGTGAAAATCTTGTAGATGTCCCAGCGCGTAGTTGCCCGGGATGATCATCCGGGAGGCTTGGACCTCGCGGATGGAGGCCAGTCTGGACTCGACCTCGGCCAGTTGGTGTGCGTCGTAGATGTCGAGTTTGTTCTGTAGGCAGTTCGTGCCTGGCCAGCAGTAGGGGTCAGTCTCGGTCACCGTGGATCCGGGCTATCTCCTGAGCGATCAATTCGTCGGCGTCCGTGACGCCGGAGGCGACGTCGCGGAGTTTGTCCTGCCAGTCCTCGTCGAACTCGACGCCTTCGAGGGCGGCGTTCGCGGAGGCGAGGGCGACAGCCGTCTCGACGTTGGCTACCTGCCGAGCGAAGTACGTCCGCATGAGATCGATATCGAGCTGTTCCGTCGAACTGGCGGAATCGGGCAGCGCACCCCGAGCGACGCGCCAGGGCAGCTCGTGGTGAGTCATGGTGGAAAGCTCGGCCGCCGAAAATCGGCCGTAGTTCGCGGCCACCCAGCGAACCGTAGCGGCCTGGGCTGGTGTCAGGCGAGACGGCTCGCCGTGCGGCCAGTCGGACACGGTGCGTTGGCGTCGGTGGTGCCGATAGAGGAGCGGCACCACCGGGCCCTCCCGCCATGCCTCGATAGGCTCCTGGAACAGGGGATGCCCCTCACGCGCCAGGTGCCAGCCCTGGCAGTAGTAGACGAGCTTCTCCAGCTTCATCGCCGTCATCGGCCCGAGTTCGCTCAACACCGCCGCTGCCACGTCATGCGCGGTAGCCACTGGCGCACCCCCTCTCCGAATCCCGGTTCTGTCTCCGACAAGCCTATCGAGCAGGGCGACAAGCGAACCTCCGCTCGCCGCCTACTCGTGGTCCGGCGTGGCCTCGCCAACTCGTCGTCCGGCGGGGCGTGCAGGGCCGTGCGACGATTCTCGGCGGTCCGGGCACCGGCCCGGCGACCGGTCGTGAGAGTCGAGGATGGCATGGAATTCTTGACCAGTCCCGAGCTGTGGATCGCGTTCGCGACCCTGCTCCTGCTGGAGATCGTGTTGGGCATCGACAACGTCGTGTTCATCTCGATTCTGTCCGGCCGGCTGCCCGAGCATCAGCAGGCTCGGGCCCGCACGATCGGCATCTCGCTCGCCCTGATCACCCGTCTGCTCCTGTTGGCCTCGCTCTCCTGGATCATCGGCCTGACCGCGCCGTGGTTCACCGTGGTGGGGCAGGAGATCTCCGGGCGGGACCTGATACTCCTGCTCGGCGGGTTGTTCCTGCTCGGCAAGGCGACGTACGAGATACACGAGCACCTGGAGGGCGACGATCACGGGCGGTCGGCCAAGAAGACCGTCTCGTTCGGTGCGGTCATCGCGCAGATCCTGGTGCTGGACGTGGTCTTCTCGCTCGACTCGGTGATCACCGCGGTCGGCATGGTCGACGAACTCGCCATCATGGTGGCTGCCGTGGTCATCGCGATGATCATCATGCTGGTCTCCTCGGGAGCGGTCAGCAGGTTCGTCAACCAGCACCCGACGGTCAAGATGCTGGCCCTGTCGTTCCTGCTGATCATCGGCGCGAGCCTGATCGCGGAGAGCTTCGACCAGCACATCCCGAAGGGCTACGTGTACGGGCCGATCGCCTTCTCGATCTTCGTGGAGTTCCTCAACCTGCGGGTCCGGGCGCGGCAACGCCGCCACGAGGTGCAGCCGGTGCAGCTGCACCCGACGTACGTGAAGAACGCTCCGGCGCGACCGGAGCCCGAGCCGGAGGCGACCCCGATCGCCTGACCCCGGGGCGCGGGTCGGTCGGGCCCAGCCGGCACCCCGGATGCCGCACGCGCCCTCGCCGGCGCGTGCAGCATCCGCTTTTGTGGCCGGTCGGTGGGTGGTCTCGCCTGGCCAGGCCGTCGCTACTCGTGCGTAACTTTTCATTGACGTTTCCAGATTGTTGCCGGATCATCAACTCACGGTCGATCGGACACACCCACCTCCACCCCGGCAACCCCGGGCTCCCTCTTGGGAGGTGCAGCGATGCTGCTCCGAAAGGCTGTCCCCGTTCTCGCCCTCACCCTCGCCGCCATCCTGGCTGCCCCGGCTGCCGCCACCGCGGCCCCCGCCACCGACCAACCCGTCAAGGCGACCCCGGCCGGCGCCGCCGCCACCGGCGCCAGCCTGGACGCCACCGCGGGGCCAGGGACGCTCGCCGCCGCCAACCCGGTCATCGTCGTCGGTGGGCTCAGTGGCATCGCCGTCGTGTACGAGCCGCTCGCCGCCCGGCTGCGCGCCGACGGCCACCGGGTCTGGATCTACCAGTTGCCGAACCTCGGGCTCGGTGACATCACCGCCTCCGCCAACAGCCTGCGTGGCTTCGTTGGGCAGGTCCGTTCCGCCACCGGAGCGAGCCGGATCGACCTGGTCGCCCACTCCGAGGGTGGCCTGGTCAGCCGCTACTACATCAAGAACCTCGGCGGTGGCGACGTGATCGGGCGCTACGTCAGCCTGGGTACGCCGCAGTACGGCACCTACGTCGCTAACATCGTGGCGTTCCTCGGCCTGGGTAGCTGCGCCGGCGTCGTGGCCTGCCAGCAGATGACGATCGGCTCGTCGTTCCTGGCCGCGCTCAACGCCGGTGACGACACCCCGGGTGCGGTGCGCTGGACCACCGTACGCACCTGGCAGGACGAACTGGTCCGGCCGGTCGACAACGCCATGCTGGCCGATGGCGTGACCAACGTGCTGATCCAGTCCAAGTGCCCGCTGCGTGTCGTCGGCCACCTCGGACTGGTCGTCGACGGCACCACCTACTCGGTCATCCGCCAGGCCCTGAACGACCAACCCATCAACCCCAACTGCCTGGCCCTCTAGCCGCACCTGCCCCCACCCCGCCGATCATGCACTTGCTGTCCGGACGAATGCCGCAAAAGGGCTGTACCGGCGACCAAAAGTGCAAGATCGGCGGGGTTTGGGTGAGTGCCTCGGCGCGCGCTGACGTCGGGGGCGTACCATTCCGGCGCGGTCGCCGTCGCCCGCCTTGACCGTCCGGCGCGGTTGCCCTGTCGGGCCGCTTCGTGCGCTGTTGGACGGTTGTTCCGCCGTGCGCAAGGGGTCGGCCCCTCGTCCGACCCGGAGGAGAGACTAGCCTGATGGGCGTGACACGCCGCGCGAAGATCGTCTGTACTCTTGGCCCCGCCACCTCGTCGCCCGAGCGCATCCGTGGGCTCGTCGAGGCCGGCATGAACGTGGCGAGGCTGAACTTCAGCCACGGCAGCCACGCCGACCACGAGGCGGTGTACCACCTCGTCCGGGAGGCCGCCGAGGCGGCCGGCCAGCCGGTGGCGATCCTGGCCGACCTCCAGGGGCCGAAGATCCGGCTGGGTCGGTTCGCCGACGGCCCGCACGAGTGGCGCACCGGTGACTCCGTGGTGATCACCAGTGACGACATCCTGGGCACCAAGGACCGGGTCTCCTGCACCTACCGGAAGCTGCCGCAGGAGGTGAAGCCGGGCGACCGGTTGCTGATCGACGACGGCCGGGTCGCCGTCGAGGTCACCGACGTCACCGGCAACGACATCCGTGTACTGATCACCGAGGGCGGGCCGGTCAGCAACAACAAGGGCGTCTCGCTGCCCAACGTGGCGGTCAGCGTGCCCGCGCTGTCGGAGAAGGACATCGAGGATCTGCGCTTCGCGCTCGGCCTCGGTGTCGACCTGATCGCGCTCTCCTTCGTCCGCTCCGCCGACGACATCAAGCTGGCCCACGCGATCATGAGCGAGGTCGGCGTGCACCGGCCGGTGCTGGCCAAGGTCGAGAAGCCGGAGGCGGTGGACAACCTCGAGGCGATCGTGCTGGCCTTCGACGGGGTCATGGTCGCCCGCGGCGACCTCGGCGTGGAGTTGCCGCTGGACGAGGTGCCGCTGGTGCAGAAGCGCGCCGTGCAGCTGTGCCGGGAGAACGCCAAGCCCGTCATCGTGGCCACCCAGATGCTCGACTCGATGATCGAGAATTCCCGGCCGACCCGCGCCGAGGCGTCCGACGTCGCCAACGCCGTGCTCGACGGCGCCGACGCGGTGATGCTCTCCGGCGAGACCAGCGTGGGCAAGTATCCGGTGCTCACCGTCAGCACCATGGCCAAGATCGTCAAGACCACCGAGGCCGGTTCGATCCTGGTGCCCCGGCTCCAGCACGATCCGCGTACGCACGGTGGCGCGCTCACCGTCGCCGCGTCCTCGATCGCCCGGGCCATCGGCGCCAAGGCGCTGGTCGCGTTCTCGCAGACCGGCGACACCGTGCGCCGGCTGAGCCGACTGCACTGCGACCTGCCCCTGCTTGCCTTCACCCCGGTGCCCGAGGTGCACTGCCAGCTCGCCCTCTCCTGGGGCGTGGAGACCTTCCTGATGCCCTTCGTGCAGCACACCGACGACATGTTCCGCCAGGTCGACGAGGCGCTGCTGGGGCTCAACCGGGCCACCCCCGGCGACTACGTGGTGATCGTCGCGGGCAGCCCGCCCGGCACCCCCGGCTCGACCAACACCCTGCGGGTGCACCAGCTCGGCTCGCTGGTCGACGCCGCGTCCGCGCGAGCACTGCGGTGACGGAGGCCGTCACCGGTCAGGCCGCCGTCGACCATCTGCTGGAGGTGCTCGACCTCGCGCCGACCGGCGCCATGTCGTTCCGGGGGATGAGCCCGCAGGTCGGCCCGCAGCGGGTCTACGGCGGCCAGGTCGCCGGCCAGGCCCTGGTCGCCGCCGGCCGGACCGTCGACCCCGAGCGGATGGTCCACTCGCTGCACGGCTACTTCGTGCGGCCCGGCGACGCGACCGAGCCGATCGAGTACGAGGTGGAGAACGTCCGCGACGGCCGATCCTTCTCGGTACGCCGCTCGGTCGCGCTCCAGCACGACAAGCCGATCTTCTTCATGTCCGCCTCGTTCCAACAACCGGAGGAGGGGCTGGACCACCAGGCTCCGGTCCCGCCGGACGTGCCCGGTCCGGACGCGGTGCCCACCATGGCCGACCGGCTCGCCCGCTACCGCGAACGGCTGGGCATCTGGGAGCAGATCCCCCGGCCCATCGACGTACGCTACGTCGGCGAGCCCGGCTGGGTGGCCCCCGGTGACCGGCCGGCCGACCCGCACCAGCGGGTGTGGATGCGCGTCGACGGGAAGCTGCCTGATGATCCGTTGCTGCACGCCTGCGCCCTGGCCTACGCCTCCGACCTGACCCTGCTCGACTCGGTGCTCTCCACACACGGCGAGGTGTGGGGGCCGGGCGGGGTGATCGGAGCGAGCCTGGATCACGCGCTCTGGCTCCACCGGCCGTTCCGCGCCGACGAGTGGTTCCTCTACGACTGCTGGAGCCCGTCCGCCTCCGGCGCGCGGGGCCTGGCCGCCGGCCGGATGTTCACCGTCGACGGCCGGCACATCGCCAGTGCCGTGCAGGAGGGGCTGCTGCGTCGCGTCGGGGGGTGACCGGAGGTGACCCGGGCGGCCGGGCGGCCCGACCGCTCCAGGGGTGATCGACTGGCGGGACCGGCCGGCCGTTAACCTGTCCGGCATGCGTCTCTCCGCCCGGGTCGACTACGCCCTACGAGCGGTCACCGAGCTGGCCTCGGTGACCGGGGCGAACCGCGGTCGCCCGGTGACCGCCGACCAGATCGCCCGGGCCCAGGAGATACCGCCGAAATTCCTGGAGAGCATCCTGCTGCAACTGCGCCGGGGCGGCATCGTGCAGGCCCAGCGGGGCCCCGAGGGCGGCTACTGGCTGGCTCGACCGGCCGAGGCGATCTCCCTGGCCGAGGTGATCCGGGTGGTCGACGGGCCGTTGGCCCACATCCGGGGGCAGCGCCCCGAGCACCTCGGCTACACCGGTGCGGCCCGCGCGCTCCAGGACGTCTGGATCGCGCTGCGCGCCAACGAACGCCAGATCCTCGAACTGGTCACGGTGGCCGACGTGGCCCAGGGCGCGCTCCCCGAGCAGGTCACCAAGTTGGCAGCCGACCCCGACGCCTGGACCTGACCCACCGCGCCCGCTCGGCCCCGTGACCTGACCCACCGGGTGGGGGCCACGAGGCGGGTGTGAGTCGTCTCAGTGGACGGTCGAGGGGTTGACGCGAGGGACGCCGGTGCCGCATTGTCGACCAAGTCGGTAGGAGTTGCCGAGAGTTGGGGGCACCCGTGCGCAAGCTACTGGTCATCGCACTGGTCGGGCTCGCCGCGCAGATGGTCGACGGTGCGCTCGGCATGGCGTACGGGCTGACCTCCACGACGCTGCTGCTCCTGGTCGGCGTCGCGCCGGCCGCCGCGTCCGCGTCGGTGCACCTGGCCGAGATCGGCACCACCCTCGCCGCCGGGGCGGCGCACTGGAAGTTCGGCAACGTCGACTGGCGGGTGGTGACCCGCATCGCCGTGCCCGGCGCGATCGGCGCCTTCGCCGGCGCCACCTTCCTCAGCGCACTCTCCACCGAGACGGCCGCCCCCTGGATGGCCGCGATCCTGTTCACGCTGGGGGCGTACCTGCTCGTGCGCTTCTCCCGACCGCTGCGCCGCAACCCGACCGCCGGCCGGCTACGCGGGCGCTTCCTTGGCCCGCTCGGGCTGGTCGCCGGCTTCGTCGACGCCACCGGCGGCGGGGGATGGGGGCCGGTGGCCACGCCGGCCCTACTGGTCAGCGGGCGGATGGAGCCCCGCAAGGTGATCGGCTCGGTGGACACCTCCGAGTTCGTGGTCGCGAGCGCGGCCAGCCTCGGCTTCCTGATCGGCCTGGGCACCGAGGGCTTCCTGCTGCCGATCGTGCTCGCCCTGCTCGCCGGCGGCCTGATCGCCGCCCCGATCGCCGCGTGGCTGGTCCGGATCGTCCCGGGCCAACTGCTCGGTGCGGCGGTCGGCGGCGTGATCGTGCTGACCAACGCCCGGGTCCTGATGCGTGCCGCCGACCTGGACGGTGCCCTGCCGGTGCTGGTCTACCTGCTGCTGGCCGTGGGCTGGGCCGCCGCGCTGACGCTGGCGATCCGGATCCTGCTCCGCACCCGCCGCGAGCGCGCGATCGTCAGGGCGGCGACGACACCGGCCCAGTCGCAGGAGACCGAGACGGTCAACGCCTAGGCCGGGGTGGCACTCGCTGCGGCCTCGCAGATGAGCGCCCAGGCCTCGTCCACGTGGGTTTCGGTGGTCTGGGGCGAGCCGACGGCGAGGCGCAGCGTGTAGCGGCCGGCCACCCGGGTATGGGTCAGGAACACCCGGCCGGTGGCGTTCACCCGGGCCAACAGCTCCTCGTTCGGCCCGTCCGGGCCGCGCAGCCGGAAACACACCAGCGCGTACGGGTGTGGGGCGACCAGCTCGAAGCGGTCGTCGGCGCGTACCCGGTCGGCGAAGCGGGCGGCCAGGGCCACGCCCCGGCGGATGTGCTCACGCAGGCCCTCGACGCCATACCAGCGCAGCACGAACCACAGCTTGAGGGCACGGAACCGCCGACCCAGCGGCACCTGCCAGTCCCGGTAGTCGATCACCGCACCGGACTCGGTGGCCGCGTTGCGCAGGTACTCCGGCAGCACGGTCAACGCCTCGACCAACTCGCCGGTGTCGGCGACCCAGAACGCGTCGCAGTCGAACCCGGTGAGCAGCCACTTGTGCGGGTCGAAGCAGTAGGAGTCGGCGTACTCCAGGCCGGCGTGGCCGAACCGCAGCTCCGGGCAGACCGCCGCCGCGCCCGCGTACGCGGCGTCGACGTGCAGGAAGACGCCGTACCCGGCGCAGATCGGCCCGATCTGCGGCAGCGGGTCCACGGCGGTGGTGGAGGTGGTGCCCACGGTCGCCACCACCAGCGCCGGCACCAGCCCGGCCGCCTGGTCCGCCTCGATCGCGGCACGCAGCGCCGTCGGCGACATGGCCCGGGTCGTCGGGTCCACCTCGATCAGTCGTACCCCGTCGCTGCCGAGCCCGGCGATGCGGGCGGCCTTCTCGACCGACGAGTGCGCCTCGGTGGAGGTGTACACCCGGTAGCGGCGGTCGACGCCCACCTCGCGCCATCGCCCGCCCGCCGCCCGGTGCAGGGCGACCAGGGTGGCCACCAGCGTGGCGGAGGAGGCCGAGTCCTGGATGACGCCACCGCCGCGACCGGTCGAGCGGAATCGGGCCGGCAGGTCCAGCGCCTCCGCCAGCCAGTCCAGCATCACCGTCTCCAGCTCGGTGCAGGCCGGACCGGTGGCCCAGAGCATGCCCTGTACGCCCAGCCCGGCGCTGACCAGGTCGCCCAGCACGCTGGGGCCGGAGGTGTTGGCCGGGAAGTAGCCGAAGAAGCCGGGGTGCTGCCAGTGGGTGAGCCGCGGCGCCACCAGCTTGCCCAGGTCGGTGAGGATCGCCTCGACCGGCTCGCCCTGTGTTGGTGGCCGGGGCGGCAGCTCGGCGGCCACCGTGCCGGGTGGGTCCTGGGAGGTGACCGGGCGCTGGGGCAGCGTGGCCCAGTAGTCGGCGATCCAGTCGACCACCGCGTACCCGGCCTGGCGGAACTCCTCAGGGGTCATGTGTGCAGCCACCCGGCGAGTCGATCAAAGAGATCGGCTTCAGGGCAAGTGCAGCAGATTGATTGTGAGCAGAAAGCGCTTGCCCTAGCATCGCACATGCGCGGGAACGCATTTTCCGACGTCGATGCGTCGGTGTCTCTGCCGCAGTGCGGCGCCCTGCCGGCTTCGGGCACGGCCGGTGGACCATGGCCCGTCGGCTACCGGGCACGGCCGGCGGACCACCGGCTGCCGCGCGTCCGACCTCCACCGGAGGAACCATGCTTCGCACCGCCCCCCGGGCTGCCCTGCTCGCCGTGGCCACCGCCACCACGCTCGCCGCCGGCGCGCTGACCACCCTGACCGCCTCGGCCGCCGCCGCCGGCTGTCGCGCCGACTACCGGCTCACCGGCTGGACGCTGACCTGGACCTGGCCCGCCGGTCAGCAGGTCACCCAGGCCTGGAACGCCACCGTCACCCAGTCCGGCGTCCAGGCCACCGCCCGCAACGTCGACTACAACGCCGCCATCGGCACCAACGCCAGCGTCAACTTCGGATTCAACGGCTCGTGGAACGGCAGCAACCCGGCACCGACCAGCTTCGCGCTGAACGGCACCACCTGCACCGGCGCCACCACCCCGACCACCCCGCCGCCCAGCACGTCACCCCCGCCACCCCCGACCACGCCGCCGCCCACCACGCCACCCCCGACCACGCCGCCGCCCACCACGCCACCCCCGACCACGCCGCCGCCCACCACGCCACCCCCGACCACGCCGCCGCCCACCACGCCACCCCCGACCACCCCACCGGCGGGCACGATGCAGGCGGAGAACCTGGACCGGGGTCTGGTCAGCGTCCGCTCCGGATCGGCCAACCTGGTCTCCTGGCGGCTGCTCGGCACCGAGACCGCCGGCGTCGCGTTCAACCTCTACCGGGGCGGCACCCGGGTCAACGCCACCCCGATCACCGGCGCCACCAACTACCTGGACAGCGGCGCCGCAGCCGGCACGGCGTACACCGTGCGGGCCGTGGTGGACGGCGTCGAACAGGCCGCCTCCGCGCCCGCGCTGCAGTTCCCCGCCGGCTACCTGGACGTGCCGTTGCAGGTCCCGCCAGGCGGCACCACGCCCAGCGGGGAGGCCTACACCTACTCCGCCAACGACGCCAGCGTCGGCGACCTCGACGGCGACGGCCGGTACGAGTTCGTGCTCAAGTGGGAGCCGTCCAACGCCAAGGACAACTCCCAGTCCGGCTACACCGGCAACGTGTACGTCGACGCGTACACCCTCACCGGCACCCGGCTGTGGCGCATCGACCTCGGCCGCAACATCCGGGCCGGTGCCCACTACACCCAGTTCCAGGTGTACGACTACGACGGCGACGGGCGCGCCGAGGTGGCCATGAAGACCGCCGACGGCACCCGCTCCGGCGCCGGCCAGGTGATCGGGAACGCGAACGCCGACCACCGCAACTCCAGCGGCTACGTGCTCGCCGGACCCGAGTACCTGACCATGTTCGACGGCCGCACCGGCGCCGCCCTCTCCACCGTCAACTACGATCCGCCGCGCGGCACCGTCTCCTCCTGGGGCGACAACTACGGCAACCGGGTCGACCGGTTCCTCGCCGCCACCGCCTACCTCGACGGGCAGCGCCCCTCGCTGATCATGGCCCGCGGCTACTACACCCGCGCGGTCATCGCCGCCTGGGACTTCCGCAACGGCACCCTCACCAAGCGCTGGACCTTCGACTCCAACACCTCCGGCAACGGCGCCGCCGCCGGCCAGGGCAACCACAACCTCTCCGTGGCCGACGTCGACGGCGACGGCCGCCAGGAGATCGTCTACGGCGCGGCCACCATCGACGACAACGGCCGGCTGCTGCACTCCACCGCCACCGGACACGGCGACGCCATGCACGTCGGCGACCTGGACCCGACCCGCCCCGGTCTGGAGGTCTTCAAGGTCAACGAGGACGGCAGCAAGCCCAGCTCCTACCTCGCCGACGCCCGCACCGGCCAGCTGATCTGGTCCACCCCTGCCAACGGCGACAACGGCCGGGGCGTCTCCGGCGACATCTGGGCCGGCAGCCCCGGCGCCGAATCCTGGTCGTCGGCGGTGAGCGGCCTGGCCAACACCCGCGGCCAGAACGTCGGCCGCAAACCCTCCTCGACCAACTTCCTGATCTGGTGGGACGGCGACCCGGTCCGGGAACTGCTCGACGCCACCCGAATCGACAAGTACGGCCCGAACGGCGACACCCGCCTGCTCACCGGCGGCGACGTGGCCGCGAACAACGGCACCAAGGCCACGCCCGCGCTCTCGGCCGACCTGCTCGGCGACTGGCGGGAAGAGGTGGTCTGGCGCACCACCGACAGCCGGGCGCTACGGATCTACAGCACCCCGACGACCACCAGCACCCGGCTGCACACCCTGATGCACGACCCGCAGTACCGGGTCGCGGTCGCCTGGCAGAACACCGCCTACAACCAACCGCCGCACCCGAGCTTCTTCCTCGGCGACGGGATGGCCACCCCGCCCGCGCCCCGCATTTACCTGCGTTGAGCCGAACGGGACAGGCACCGGGCCGCGATCGCGGAATCCGCTCGATCGCGGCCCGGTGCCCCACACCGCGGCACCCCCCGACCCGTCCCGACCGGGGAATGCCGTACCACCACCGGAACCAACATTAGGCACTCCTCGCGTCGCGCGGGTGACGCCACCATGAAGCCCATGTTTCATGGCCACGGAACCGCTGTGACCTGCGCCACCGCGCTCCGGCTCAGGCGCCCAGCCCGGGCGCCCGACCGCGCAGCCCCCCGGCGACCTCCTCGGCGATCAGCTCGAACGAGCGCACCCGGTCGGCCACGTCGTACACCATCGTGGTGAGCATCAACTCGTCCGCGCCGGTACGCTCCAGCAACTCGCCCAGCTGCCGGCGGACCGTCTCCGGCGAGCCGGTCGCCTGACCCCGCTGGCGCTGCGCCAGGAACTCCCGCTCCATCTCCTGATACGGGTACGCCGCCGCCTCCTCCGGCGTCGCGAGCGGCTCGGGACGCCCGGAACGCAGCCGCAGGAACGACAACCCGGCCGGCCCGGCCAGCCACTCGGCGCGTTCGTCGGTCTCCGCGCACACCGCGTTCACCGCCACCATCGCGTACGGCTCCCGCAGCCAGCGCGACGGCCGGAAGCTCTGCCGGTACAACGCCAGCGCGGGCAGCGTGTTCTCCCCGCCGAAGTGGTGCGCGAACGAGAACGGCAGCCCCAGCGCGCCGGCCAACTGGGCGCTGAACCCGCTGGACCCCAACAGCCACACCGCCGGCCGCTCGCCACGCCCCGGGGTGGCCGTGATCGGCCCGGCCGCCTCGTCGGCGAAAAAGTTCATCAAGTCGGCCAGCTCCCGAGGAAAGCCCTCGGCCGACAACCCCTCCATGGTCCGGCGCAACGCCAACGCGGTCACCCGGTCGGTGCCCGGCGCGCGGCCGATCCCCAGGTCGATGCGGCCCGGGTGCAGCGCCTCCAGAGTGCCGAACTGCTCGGCGACCACCAGCGGCGCGTGGTTGGGCAGCATCACCCCGCCCGAGCCCAGCCGGATCCGGTCGGTCTGCGCGGCCAGGTGCGCGATCAGCACCGCGGGCGCCGACGACGCGATGGCCGGCATGTTGTGGTGCTCGGCCACCCAGAACCGGTGATAGCCCAGCTCGTCGGTACGCCGGGCCAGCTCGGTGGTGTGCCGCAGCGCCTCGCCGGCGGAGGCGCCGGCCGCGACGGGGGCGAGGTCGAGAACAGACAGCGGTACGTTGATCACACGGCTCCCCAACGCGCGGGATGCCGGTTTTGTTCCCCCGCCCCGCCGGCCGGTCAACCCATCCCGCGCGCCTGCTCGAAGATCAGGCTGGTCTGGGTGTGTTGCACCGCCGGATCCACCGCCAGATGGTCCAGGACGAAATCCCGCAGCGCCTCCGCCGAGGCGGCCCGCACGTGCAGCACGTAATCCTCGGCACCGGCCACGTGGAACACCGACACCACCCCGGGCAGTCGCACCGAACGGGCCCGGAACGCGTCCACCGCCGCCCGGGCGTGCTCGGTCAACCGCACCGACACCAGCGCCTGCAACGGCAGACCCACCGCCGCCGGATCCACCTCGGCGTGGAACCCGCGGATCGCGCCGCTCTCCCGCAACGCCCGGGTACGCGCCAGGCAGGTCGACGGCGCCACCCCCACCCGCTCGGCGAGGGCGTTGTTCGGCAGCCGACCGTCCGCGGACAACTCGGTCAGGATCGCGCGATCGGTGTCGTCGAGGGCCGCGAACGGCCGTACATCGTTCGATACGAGGGGCATCCCGCCAGTCTCCACCGAATCAGACCATGGCGGAAGGCGATTTCCCGCGAATAATCTTCGAAACTATTGCCGCTGATGGGCTAGTTGTTCAATCCTCTCCGGCATGGTGACCGTGGACACCCGAGCCGTACACGCCGGCCGCGACGACCTCGCGGCCCTCGGCGTGCACGTGCCGCCGATCGATTTGTCGACCACCAACCCACTGCCGTCGGTGCACGCCGGCGGCCACGCGTACGAGACCCTGGCCACCGGCGGCACCCCCACGCCCGGCACCAGCGCCGTCTACCAGCGGCTCTGGAACCCCACCGTGGCGCGCTTCGAGACCGCCCTCGCCGAACTGGAAGGCACCGCCGAAGCCGTCGCCTTCGCCAGCGGCATGGCCGCCCTCACCGCCGCCCTGCTCGCCGCCACCCGCGACGGCAAACGGCACCTGGTCGCCGTACGCCCCCTCTACGGCGGCACCGACCACGTACTCGCCACCGGCCTGCTCGGCACCGAGGTCACCTGGGCCCGCCCCGACGAGGTCGCCGACGCCATCCGCCCCGACACCGCCCTGGTGATCGCCGAGACCCCGGCCAACCCCACCCTCGACCTGATCGACATCGCTGCGCTGGCCGACGCCGCCGGGCAGGTGCCACTGCTGATCGACAACACCGTCGCCACCCCTGTGCTCCAGCAACCCACCCGCCACGGCGCCCGGCTCGTCCTGCACAGCGCCACCAAGAGCATCGGCGGCCACGGCGACGTCCTCGCCGGCGTGCTCGCCTGCGACCCCGAATGGGCCGCCCAACTGCGCCAGGTCCGCGCCCTCACCGGCGCGATCCTGCACCCGCTCGGGGCGTACCTGCTGCACCGCGGCCTACAGACGCTGCCGCTGCGGGTCCGCGCCCAGCAGGCCGGCGCGGAGAAGATCGCCGCCTGGCTCGGCGACCACCCGGCCGTCGCGCGCGTGCACCACCCCGGTGTCAACGACCCGGCCGGGCTCGTCGGCCGACAGATGTCCGGCCCCGGAAGCCTGCTCGCCTTCGAGGTACGCGGCGGCGCACCCGCTGCCGCGGCGGTCGCCGGCGCCTGCCGACTGATCACCCACGCCGTCTCCCTCGGCGGGGTCGACACCCTCATCCAGCACCCGGCCTCGCTCACCCACCGGCCAGTCGAGCGGGACGCCAAGCCCGACGGCGGGCTGCTGCGGCTCTCGGTCGGCCTGGAGGATCCGGAGGACCTGCGACTGGACCTGGAGCAGGCGCTCGCGGTCGGCTGACATTCGGCGCTCGCGTCCCGCCGCCCGGCCTGGTCAGGACTTCGGGCCGACGTGGCGGTCCAGCGCGGCAACCGCGCCCCGCCGCGCGACCGAGAGGCAGTTGCGACGGTTCATTCGCCAGGCGATGCCGAGCAGGTCGAGCGCCCACTGGCAGAGCCCCATGATGTCGGTGGACTCGTTGGTGAACATGTAGCGCGGGTAGACGTACTCCTTGCCCCGGACGGTGACCCGGTTGCTCACCCGGCATCCATCGGAGTGGAACAGACCGCGCAAGAAGCTGCCGGGGTGTGCCTTGACGATCTGGCGCTGCCAGTCGGCGAGGACGATCGGCCGCTCGTGCTTCTTTCCCGGCCCGTGCTGCGGCAACAGACACGGCCAGTGCGTTCCGTAGCTCTGCACGCCGACGCAGCCCTGCTTCTGCACCCGCTGCACCGAGCTAGCCAACACCTCCTTCATCGCCCTCTCGCAGAGGTCGATCAAGTTGGGCCAGGAGTCGGAACAGTAGATGCGGAGCACGGGCACGCGCGCCGTGGTGACCAAGTGACCGTCTCCCAGGTAGAGACCGAGGAGGTAGGCGTAGGCCGTCGGATCGGAGGGTTGCTCCTGATCCGAGCGGCAGCGGAAGCAGCGGGCCGCGCTGCCGAGGATGGCGGGTTGGGGCCGGTCAACGCACCAGTGCCACACGGTCGTGTAAGGAAGTGAGAGGGCGCGGGCTACCGAGCGGATGTTGAGGCCTTGAGCGCGGAGAGAGCGCACGCGTGCCCGCATTTCGGGAGGATGCACGGCAACATCCTCGAACGCCTGTATGACAAAAGTGCCGGGAGCGGGATTCGAACCCGCAAGCCCTTTCGGGCAGAAGTGTTTGAGACTTCCGTGTATGCCGTTCCACCATCCCGGCGAGTGACGCTTACTGTACCCGACTACCCTCATGCGAGAGCATGGGTGGTAGCCGTGCCGGGAACGATGGTGGGAGTGGCTCGTGGCCGAGACGCAGACGGATGTCGGGCGCAGGCGGGTGTTGATCGCCGAGGACGAGGCGCTGATCCGGCTGGATCTGGCCGAGATGCTGGCCGAGGAGGGCTACGAGGTCGTCGGCGAGGCCGGCGACGGCGAGACCGCCGTCCGGCTGGCCGAGGAGTTGAAGCCGGATCTGGTCATCCTCGACATCAAGATGCCGATCATGGATGGGTTGGCCGCCGCCGAGCGGATCGCCGGCACCCGGATCGCCCCGGTGATCATCCTGACCGCGTTCAGCCAGCGGGACCTGGTGGAGCGGGCTCGGGCGGCCGGCGCGATGGCCTACCTGGTCAAGCCGTTCCAGAAGAGCGACCTGGTGCCGGCGGTGGAGATCGCCCTGTCCCGCTACTCGGAGATCGCCGCGCTGGAGGCCGAGGTCGCCGGGCTGACCGACCGGCTGGAGGTCCGCAAGATCGTCGAGCGGGCCAAGGGCGCGCTGATGACCGCGTACGGCATGACCGAGCCGCAGGCGTTCAAGTGGATCCAGCGGACGGCGATGGACCACCGGATGACCATGAAGGAGGTCTCCGAGCGGATCCTCGCCGAGACCGCCGGCGGTGAGGTCGGCCAGCCGGCTTCCTGAGCGGCTGCCGGGCGAAAACATCTCGTAACCGGCCCTTTCGGCGGTGGCTTCTTACAGGGACCGGCTCCGATTCGGCGTCGCGTGTAACGGTTCGGTCAACCGCCCCTCCTGGGACTTACGTCACAGCTCCACCGTGGGATAACGTCCGGCCCCAGACCGCGACGACGGTCTGGTTCGTCCGCCCTCGCAAGAGCCAATAGGCAGCGGGTGGTTCGGGCCAACGGACGGAGGAGGGTTCGGGCCGTGAGGCAGAAGCTCGTACGTTTGGTAGGTGGGGTGGCGATCGCCGCTCTCGCCCTGGGTGGCGCGACCGCCTGCAAGTCTGACAGTGGAAGCGACGGCGCCAGCGGTGACGGCTGCGGCAAGAAGATCGCGTTCTTCGGCGCGCTCACCGGGCCGGCCTCGGCGCTGGGCATCAACGAGAACCACGGCGTCGAGCTCGCCGTTGAGCAGTACAACAAGGACAATGCCGACTGCAAGGTGACCCTGGTGCCGTTGGACTCCCAGGGCAACCCGGACCAGGCGCCCGGTCTGGCCCAGCAGGCGATCGACGACGAGCAGATCATCGGCATCGTCGGTCCCGCGTTCTCGGGTGAGTCCGAGGCCGCCAACCCGTTCTTCGCCGAGGCCGGCCTGGTGCACGTCACCGCGTCCGCCACCAACCCGACCCTGGCCGACCAGGGCTGGAAGACCTTCTTCCGGGTCGTCGGCAACGACTTCACCCAGGCCCCCGCGGCCGCCTGGTACATCGAGAACGAGCTCAAGGCCGAGAAGGTCTACGTCATCGACGACCAGTCGGCGTACGGCGCTGGCCTTGGTGACGAGATCAAGAAGGTGCTCGGGGCCAAGGTCGTCGGCAGCGACAAGGTCCAGGGCGAGGGCAAGCAGAACGACTTCTCGGCGACGGTCACCAAGGTCAAGTCCTCTGGCGCGACCGCGATCTTCTACGGCGGCTACTACCAGGAGGCCGGCCTGATCCGTAAGCAGCTCACCGCTGCCGGCGTCACCGCCACCCTGGTCGCCGCCGATGGCGTCAACGACGCCTCCTACATCGAGGGCGCCGGCGCCGCGGCCGCCGAGGGCAGCATCCTGACCTGCCCCTGCATGCCGGCCTCGGAGACGGGTGGCACCTTCGAGGAGGACTACAAGGCGATGCACGGTACCGACCCCGGTACCTACAGTGACACCGCGTTCGACGCGGCGAACATCCTGCTCGCGGGCATCAAGGCCGGCAACACCGACCGCGCCAAGCTGGTGGAGTTCGTGCGGGGCTACACCGGCCAGGGCGTCGCGGCCAACCACAAGTTCACCGAGACCGGTGACCTGGACCCGGCTTCGGTCCGGATCTGGGCGTACGTGGTGAAGGACGGCAAGATCGTGCCGGCCAGGGAGATTCCGAAGTCCTGATGCCGGTTGCTGCCACAGCGATCGGATGGTGATCGTGGGTGCGGCCGGGAGTTGACTCTCGGCCGCACCCCCATCTTTCTTCATCCTGTACGGAGTGCTCTCCTTGGACTTCAACGCCCTGTTCTCCGATTTCGGGGGATATACGATAACCGGCCTGACAGTGGGCGCCATCTATGCCCTCGTCGCGCTGGGTTACACGCTGGTCTACGGCGTGCTGAGACTTATCAACTTCGCCCACTCCGAGGTCTTCATCGCGGGCGCCTTCGCCGCCATCTGGGGCTGGAGCGCGTTGGGCCTGGACCGTGACTCGGTGGTCAGCGGCTTCGGCTCGATCATGCTCTATCTGCTGGTCGGCGCCCTGATCGCGGCGGTCGCCTCGGCCGGCACCGCAACGGTGGTCGAGCAGGTGGCGTACCGGCCGCTGCGTAAGCGCAACGCCCCGCCGCTGGCCTTCCTGATCACCGCGATCGGCGCGTCGATCGCGATCGCCGAGGCGTTCGGCATCTACACCCGACGGTTGCCGGTCGGTGCCCCCACCGTGGTCAAGAACGACGTCCTCTTCACGATCTTCGGTGCGGAAGTCACCGCGGTGCAGCTGCTGATCCTCGGCTCGGCGCTGGGGATGATGGTCGCCCTGGACCTCTTCATCAACCGCAGCCGGATCGGTCGGGGTATCCGGGCGGTCGCGCAGGATCAGAACACGGCCGCGCTGATGGGGATCAACAAGGACCGGATCATCCTGGTGGTCTTCATCATCGGTGGCGTGATGGCCGGGGTCGCCGGCATGCTCTACGACGTCCGGATCGGCGCGCTGACCTACAGTGTGGGCTTTCTGCTCGGGCTGAAGGCGTTCACCGCGGCGGTCCTCGGTGGCATCGGCAACCTCCGCGGCGCACTGGTCGGCGGGCTGTTGCTCGGCCTGGTGGAGAACTACGCCTCCGCCTTGTTCGGCGCGAACTGGAAGGACCTCGTCGCGTTCGTCGTCCTGGTCGTGCTGCTGATGTTCCGGCCGACCGGTCTGCTCGGTGAATCGTTGGGGAGGGCCCGCGCATGACAAGCGTGAGGGAATGGATCGATTCGGGCCGGCACGCGGTCTCCGAGCGGTGGCACAACGGACCACGTTGGATGCGGTGGGCGGTCATCGCGGCGGTGATCGTTTTCTTCTACGCGCTGCCGAACCGGGAGTTCTACCAGTGGCTCGGGCCGATCCCGACCACCGGGTCGAACTTCGGCCAGGTGCTCTTCACCATCTCCATCTACGTGCTGCTGGCGGTCGGGTTGAACATCGTGGTCGGCTTCGCCGGCCTGCTCGACCTGGGCTACTTCGGCTTCTTCGCGGTCGGCGCGTACACGGTGGCGGTGTTCACCTCGCCGAGCAGTGATCTCAAGACGCTCTGGCCGTGGCTGCTCGCCCTGCCGCTGGCGATCGTGCTGACCATGATCTCCGGCGTGATGCTGGGCACTCCGACGCTCCGACTGCGCGGTGACTACCTGGCCATCGTGACGCTCGGCTTCGCCGAGATGATCCGGGTCGCGGCGACCAGCTCCGCGTTCCTCAAGGGGCAGCGCGGCTTCAACCAGATCCCGCACCCGCCGGGCAGCTACTCCGACGGCAAGCCGATCTTCGGGGTGCTCGACCCCCGGCCGTACTACTGGCTGGTGCTCACGCTGATCATCCTGGTGGTCATCGGGGTGCGGAACCTCAACCGCAGCCGGGTCGGCCGGGCCTGGATCTCGATCCGGGAGGACGAGGACGCGGCGCAGCTGATGGGTGTGCCGACGTTCAAGTTCAAGCTCTGGGCCTTCGCCTCGGGCGCGGCGATCGGTGGCCTGGCCGGAGCGCTCTTCGCCGGCAAGCAGAACTTCGTCAGCTCGCAGAACCTCGAACTGCTCAACTCGATCATCATCCTGGCTGCGGTGATCCTCGGTGGCTCGGGCAACATCGTCGGCGCGATCGTCGGCGGCGGCCTGGTGGCGTACCTGATCGAGCGGTTCCGCGGCATCGAGTTCTTCGGCATCGAGCTGTACGAGTACCGGTTCATGTTGTTCGGCGTGGTGCTGGTGGTCATGATGATCTTCCGGCCGCAGGGCCTGATACCGAACCGACGACGAGCGGCGGAGTTCAAGGATCGCCGCAAGGAGGTGATCGTCGGTGGGTGAGACCGTGCAGAAGCCGACCGTTCCCGAGCAGGCCGGCCCTCCGGCGGCGGAGTCCACCGCCGCCACCCGGGAGCCGCTGCTGGAGGTCGACCACGTGACGCTGCGCTTCGGCGGCGTGGTGGCCCTCAACGATGTGGACTTCACCCTCTACAAGGGGGAGATCCTCGGCCTGATCGGGCCCAACGGCGCCGGCAAGACCACCTGCTTCAACGTGATGACCGGGATCTACCAGCCCTCCGAGGGGGAGATCCGGTTCCGGGGCGAGCGGATCACCGGCAAGAAGAAGCACCACATCACCAAGATGGGCATGGCGCGGACGTTCCAGAACATCCGCCTGTTCCCGGAGATGACGGCGCTGGAGAACATCCAGGTGGGCGCGGACGCCCACCACAAGACCAGCGTCATCTCCGCGTTGTTCCGGCTGCCCCGGCACTACCGGGAGGAGCGCGACGGGCTGGAGAAGGCCCGTCGGCTGCTGGACTTCGTCGGCATCTCCGGTCGGATGCACGATGCCGCGCGCAACCTGTCCTACGGCGAACAGCGCCGACTGGAGATCGCTCGGGCGCTGGCCACCGACCCGGTGCTGCTCTGCCTGGACGAGCCGGCCGCCGGCTTCAACCCCGCGGAGAAGGAGGAACTGCTCCAGCTCATCCGCAAGATCCGGGATCAGGGGATCACCGTGCTGCTGATCGAGCACGACATGCGCCTGGTGATGGGGGTGACCGACCGGATCGTGGTGTTGGAGTTCGGAAAGAAGATCGCTGACGGGCTCCCCGCCGAGGTGCGTGAGGATCACCGGGTGATCGCTGCCTACCTGGGGGTGCCGGATGACGACGTTGCTTGAGATCGAGGACGTCAGCCTGCTCTACGGGCGGATCAAGGCGTTGCACGGCATCAGCCTGACCGTCGACGAGGGCGAGATCGTCGCTCTGATCGGCGCCAACGGTGCTGGCAAGTCCACCACGATGCGGGCCGTCTCCGGCATCCGCCCGGTCGCCGGCGGGAAGATCTGGTTCAACGGTGAGGACATCACCAAGCTCCGTGCCGACCTGCGGGTGCGGCGCGGGTTGTGCCAGGCGCCCGAGGGCCGGGGCATCTTTCCCGGCATGACGGTGCTGGAGAACCTCGACATCGGCGCCTACACCCGGCGGGATCGGGCGGGCGTGGCCAGGGATCTGGCCCGGGTGCTGGAGCTGTTCCCCCGGCTGGCGGAGCGGCGCAAGCAGGCCGGCGGCACGCTCTCCGGCGGTGAGCAGCAGATGCTGGCCGTCGGTCGGGCGTTGATGAGCCAGCCCAAGCTGCTGCTGCTCGACGAGCCCTCGATGGGGCTGGCGCCGATGCTGATCCAGCAGATCTTCAGCATCATCACGGAGATCAACGAGCAGGGCACCACGATCCTGCTGGTGGAGCAGAACGCCCAGCAGGCCCTCGCCCGGGCGCATCGCGCGTACGTGCTGGAGACTGGCCGGATCGTCAAGGAGGGCACCGGCGCGGACCTGCTGCACGACCCGTCGGTCAAGGAGGCCTACCTCGGCGTGGCCTGACGGGCCGCTTCACCCCTCATTGCAAGGAGTACGACATGTTCACATTCAGCGGTGGCCGGCGGGCCGCCCTTGGGATCACCGGTGCCGCCCTGCTGGCACTGTCGCTCGCCGGCTGTGGCGAGAAGGAAGGCGACGAGCAGCCTGGCGGCGGCCTGCCGGTGACCGCTGCGGCGGATGAGTCGCTGGCCGCGAAGGTGCCCGACGCGATCAAGGCGGACGGCAAGATCTTGGTCGGCAGCGACACGTCCTACGCCCCGGCGGAGTTCCTCGACAACGACGGCAAGACGGCCATCGGGTTCGACATCGAGCTGTTCACCGCGGTCGCCGCGAAGCTCGGGCTGCAGGCGGAGTTCGTCTCCGCGGACTTCGGCGCCATCATCACCGGCGTGAACTCGGGCAAGTACGAGGTCGGTGTCTCGTCGTTCACCGTCAACGACGAGCGCAAGGGCCAGGCCAACATGGTCAGCTACTACCAGGTGGGCACCCAGTGGGTGACCAAGAAGGGCAACCCGGCCGGCGTCACGCTGGACGACGCCTGCGGCAAGAAGATCGCCGTGCAGAAGGACACCGTCCAGGTCGACGACATCCAAGCGCGGTCGAAGGCCTGCACCGACGCCGGCAAGCCGGCGATCACCATCGAGCAGTTCCCCGGCCAGGACGCGGCGACCACCGCGGTGATGTCCGGTAAGGACGACGCCATGCTCGCCGACTACCCGGTCGGGGTGTACGCCGTCACCCAGTCCGAGGGGCAGCTGGAGCTGCTCGACAAGATGTACGAGGCTGCCCCGTATGGCTATGTGGTGGCCAAGGACCAGGCGGCGTTCGCCGAGGCGGTCCGGGACGCGACCAAGGCACTGATCACCGACGGGACGTACCAGAGCATCCTCGACAAGTGGAAGGTCGGCGACGGCGCGATCACGGACCCGGCGATCAACCCGTAACACGACATGACAACCGACCAAGTGACAACCGAACGGGCGCGGCCGGAGCCGATCCGTGCCGTGCCCGTCCGGCATCCGGGACGCTGGATCACGGTGGCCGTGCTCGGCGTCCTGACCGCGATGTTCGTCCACCTGCTGGTGACCAACGAGGCCTTCAACTGGTCCTTCATGGTGGACCGGATGTTCCGTCCGCCGATCATCGAGGGCCTGCTGCGCGGCACCGTCCTGATGACCGTGACCGCGATGCTGATCGGCGTCACCCTCGGCGTGGTGATCGCGGTGATGCGCCTGTCGGAGAATCCGATCCTGCGCGGGGTGGCCTGGCTCTACACCTGGTTCTTCCGGGCGGTGCCCCGGCTGGTGCTGCTGGCCGTCTTCGGCAACATCGGCATCCTGTGGAGCCGGATCGAGTTCGGGGTGCCGTTCGACACCCAGCTGGGCCAGCTGTTCGGCATCGACAACCTGCAACTGCGGTTGTTCGGGTTCTCCTCGCACGACATCCTCACCGGGTTCATGGCCGGCCTGCTGGGGCTCGCGCTGTCCGAGGCCGCGTACATGGCGGAGATCGTCCGGGCCGGCATCCAGTCGGTGGACCAGGGCCAGACCGAGGCGGCCCAGGCCCTGGGCATGAGCCGGGGCCAGTTGCTGCGCCGGGTGGTGCTGCCGCAGGCGATGCGGGTGATCATCCCGCCGACCGGCAACGAGACGATCGCGATGCTCAAGGACACCTCGCTGCTGTTGTACGTGCCGGTCAGCGTCGAGCTGTTCTTCCAGCTCGACGCGGTCGGCAATCGGACGTTCAAGATCTTCCCGATGTACGTCGCGGCCTGCCTGTGGTACCTCTTCCTGACCAGCATCCTGCTGGTGGGGCAGTACTTCCTGGAGCGGCACTTCGGCAAGGGGTACGGCACGGCCGGTCGGGCCCGCCTGCGGCTGCGCGGGGTGGCCGCCGAGGCCGGCGGCAACCCGGGGGAGGTGAAGCCGTGACCGAGTTGGTCATTCCCGGCCAGGCGGGTGCCCCGGAGGCGGAGTCCGACCTGATGGTGCGGGCCGAGCAGGTGCACAAGTCGTTCGGCTCGATCGAGGTGCTCAAGGGCATCGACCTGGAGGTGCGTACCGGCCAGGTGTGCTGCCTGCTCGGGCCCTCCGGCTCGGGCAAGTCGACCTTCCTGCGCTGCATCAACCATCTGGAGAAGATCAACGCCGGCCGGATCTGGGTGGACGGCGAGCTGATCGGCTACCGGCAGCGCGGCGACAAGCTGTACGAGATGCGGGAGAAGGAGGTCGCCGCCCAGCGCCGCGCCATCGGCATGGTGTTCCAGCGGTTCAACCTCTTCCCGCACAAGACCGCTCTGGAGAACGTCACCGAGGCACCGCTGCTGGTGCGCAGGGAGAAGCGGGCCGAGGTCCGGGAGCAGGCGGCGCCGCTGCTGGGGCGCAGGGAGAAGCGGGCCGAGGTCCGGGAGCGGGCGGCGGCGCTGCTGGAGCGGGTGGGGCTGGGCGACCGGCTGCACAGCTATCCGAGCCAGCTCTCCGGCGGGCAGCAGCAGCGGGTGGCGATCGCCCGGGCCCTCGCCATGCAGCCGAAGTTGATGCTCTTCGACGAGCCGACCAGCGCGCTCGACCCGGAGCTGGTCGGCGAGGTGTTGGACGTGATGAAGGATCTGGCCCGCGAGGGCATGACGATGATCGTGGTGACCCACGAGATCGGCTTCGCCCGCGAGGTCGGCGACTCGCTGGTCTTCATGGACGGCGGCGTGGTGGTCGAGCAGGGCAATCCGCGCGAGGTGATCGCCGCCCCGCAGCACGAGCGCACCAAGGCGTTCCTGGCCAAGGTGCTGTGAGCCGCCCCCGCGGTTCCATTCGTTGATCATGAGGTTGGCGGCAGTTTGAAGATCGATTACTGCCGCTAACCTCATGATCAACTTGGCTGGGTGGAGCGCGAGCGGGGGCGCTTCGACGGGCTTGTCGGCGGTACGGACTAGAGTCGCTGCCGTGACAGCTACGACGCCGCGCCTGCTTCTCGTCGACGGACACTCCCTGGCATACCGGGCCTTCTTCGCCCTGCCGGTGGAGAACTTCTCCACCACGACAGGGCAGCCGACCAACGCGGTCTACGGCTTCACCTCGATGCTGATCAACGTGCTCCGCGACGAGCGGCCGACCCACATCGTGGTCGCCTTCGACGTGTCCCGTCGCTCGTTCCGCACCGACCGTTACGCCGAGTACAAGGCCGGCCGCAGCGAGACCCCCACCGACTTCAAGGGCCAGGTCAGCCTGGTCAAGGAGGTCCTGGCCGCGCTGCGCGTCCCAGCGGTGGAGAAGGAGGGCTACGAGGCCGACGACATCATCGCCACCCTGGCCTGCCAGGCCCGCGACGCGGGCATGCCGGTGCTGATCTGCACCGGCGACCGGGACGCCTTCCAACTCGTCGACGAGCAGATCACCGTGCTCTACCCACGCAAGGGCGTCTCCGACCTGGCCCGGATGGATCCGGCCGCGGTCGAGGCCAAGTACGGCGTCCCACCGCAGCGCCACCGCGACCTGGCCGCGCTGGTCGGCGAGACCAGCGACAACCTGCCGGGCGTCCCCGGCGTCGGCCCGAAGACCGCGGCCAAGTGGATCAACACGTACGGCGGGGTGGAGGGCATCATCGCCCGCGCCGACGAGATCAAGGGCAAGGCCGGCGAGAGCCTGCGCGAGCGGCTGGCCGACGTGATCCGCAACTACGAGATCAACTGCCTGGTCACCGACCTGGAGCTGCCCATCCGCCCCGACGACGCCCGCTGGCCGGGATGGGACCGCGAGGCGGTGCACCAGGTCTTCGACACCCTCCAGTTCCGCATCCTGCGCGACCGGCTCTACCAGTACCTCGAGGCGGTCGAGCCGGAGGCGGAGGCGGGCTTCGACCTGGCCGGTGAGCTGCTCACCGCACCGGGCGCCCTGGCCGGCTGGCTGGCGACGCACGCGGCGGCCGACACCCCGGTCGGGGTGGGGGTCAAGCTCGACACCGGCCCCAACCGGCGGCACACCGCCAGCGTCGTCGGCATGGCCCTGGCCACCGGCGACGGCGCGGCGGCCTGGTTCGACCCGGGCGCGCTCGACGCGGCCGACGAGGCGGCCCTGGCCGGCTGGCTGGCCGACGAGACCCGGCCCAAGGTGCTGCACGACAGCAAGCCGGCCGTGCTCGCCTTCGCCGCGCACGGCTGGACCCTGGCCGGCATCGCCCGGGACACCCAGATCGCGGCCTACCTGGCCCGCCCCGACCAGCGTTCCTACGACCTGACCGACCTGGCGCTGCGCTACCTGCACCGCGAGCTGCGGGTCGACGCGCCCGACAACGGCCAGCTGACGCTCGACGGGCTCGGCGCCGACGGCGAGGCCGAGCAGAACCTCATGCTCCAGGCCCGCGCCACCCTGGACCTGGCCGAGGCGATCGACGCGGAGCTGTCCCGC
Source organism: Micromonospora sonchi (assembly GCF_014646235.1). GTDB lineage: Bacteria > Actinomycetota > Actinomycetes > Mycobacteriales > Micromonosporaceae > Micromonospora > Micromonospora sonchi. The sequence continues at coordinate 189,219 of NZ_BMNB01000009.1, forward strand.
GACGGCGAGCAGTCCGCTCGGCTGATGGCCGGGGTGGAGCTGCCGCTGATGCGGGTCCTCGCCGACATGGAGCGCACCGGCATCGCCGCCGACACCGACTACCTCTCCGAACTGGAGGCGCACTTCGCCGCCGAGGTCAAGGCCGCCGCCCAGAGCGCGTACGCGGTGATCGACCGGGAGTTCAACCTCGGCTCGCCCAAGCAGCTTCAGGAGATCCTCTTCAATGAGCTGAACCTGCCAAAGACGAAGCGGATCAAGACGGGCTACACCACCGACGCCGACGCGTTGCAGTGGCTCTACGCGCAGACCGAGCACCCGCTCCTGCACCACCTGCTGCGCCACCGCGACGTGGCGAGGCTCAAGTCGACGGTCGACGGTCTGCTCAAGTCGGTCTCCGACGACGGGCGCATCCACACCACGTTCAACCAGACGGTGGCCGCCACCGGTCGGCTCTCCTCCACCGAGCCCAACCTCCAGAACATCCCGATCCGCACCGAGGAGGGTCGGCGCATCCGCCGCGCCTTCGTGGTGGGGGAGGGGTACGAATGCCTGCTCACCGCCGACTACAGCCAGATCGAGATGCGGATCATGGCGCACCTGTCGACGGACGACGCGTTGATCGAGGCGTTCAACTCCGGGCACGACTTCCACGCGGCGACCGCCTCCTCCGTCTTCGCGGTCGGGGTGGCCGAGGTGACCCCGGACCAGCGGCGCAAGATCAAGGCGATGAACTACGGCCTGGCGTACGGGCTGAGCGCGTTCGGCCTGTCCCAGCAGCTCGGCATCAGCGCCGAGGAGGCGCGTGGGCTGATGGAGGTCTACTTCGCCGGCTTCGGCGGCGTCCGTGACTACCTGCACGAGGTGGTTGCCCGGGCCCGCCAGGACGGCTACACCTCCACCATCCTGGGTCGCCGCCGCTACCTGCCCGACCTGGTCAGCGACAACCGGCAGCGCCGGGAGATGGCCGAGCGGATGGCGCTCAACGCCCCGATCCAGGGCTCCGCGGCCGACATCATCAAGGTGGCCATGCTGCACGTCGACACCGCGCTGCGCGACGCCGGGCTGCGCTCCCGGATGCTGCTGCAGGTGCACGACGAACTGGTCTTCGAGGTGGCGCCGGGAGAGCGGGCGGCGCTGGAGGAGCTGGTGCGGCGCGAGATGGGTGGGGCGTACCCGCTCTCCGTGCCGCTGGAGGTCTCCATCGGCGAGGGCCCCGACTGGAACAGCGCCGACCACTGAGGCCGCAGGTTTTCCGGGCAGCATGCCGGTGGATCGACGAGGTCTGCCATCCTCGCCAGAAGTCGCTGTTGCCTCCACTCAGACCAGGTGGTGGGTGTCGTTGAGGTAGGCGATCCAGTGGTTGTGGAAATGGTCGTCCTCGCGCAGGTGGGTGATGCCCCCGGGGGAGAAGCGGATGCCCACCAGGCCCGCCGTGTCGACGGGCATGCCGATCCAGGCCGCGAGCAGGAACGTGGCCGTTCCCCCGTGGGTCACCACGACCTGATGCTCCACCGTCGACCGTAGGATCCGGTCCAGCGCGGCGTAGGCGCGTACGGCCAGTTCCCATTTCGTCTCAGCGCCGGGGATGCCCTCGTCGTGCCGCATCCGCTCACCGGTGGCGGGCGGCGGTATGAACCGTTCGTCTAGCCACGCCTGCGGGCGTCCTCCTGCCTCGCCGTACGACTTCTCGCGCAGGTCGGCGTCGAGCACCACGCCCACTCCGAGCCGCTTGCCGAGCACCTCCGCTGTCCGCCGGGCGCGCAGCAGGTCCGACGAGAACACCTCGACGGCAGCAGCCGGCGGCAACCGGTCGACCAAGGCCTGCGCGATCTGCCCGGCGTGCGCAAGGCCGCGATCAGTGAGGTCGGAGTCGAACCATCCGCCGACCAGTCCATCGACGTGGTGCGTCGCCTCCGGGCCCTCCGTTACGGCGGTAAGGCGGTATCCGGCCCACCAGGATCCCACCATTCCGCCGAAACCGAGTCGAGCAACCTGCTCTGGCTACCGGCTGGCGTCCCTCGCGGCCAGGCCCGCCCTTCAACACGCTCGTCGACGACTCGTCGAGGGCGGCCCGATGGGTGTGTCGATCGCGCCCGAGGCCACCGCGACCACCCCGGATGCTCTGCGGCGCCAGTTCCACCGCCCAGCTGCGGGTCAGCGAGTCGAGGGCGACCTTGCCGGCCGGGCAGCCGTCTCGTCGAACTCGGCGAGAGAGCTGTCGCCGGCGATCCCGGCGTTGTTGATCAGAACCGCCAGGACGTGGGCGCCGTGCCGAAGGCGCGGGCGGTGGCCCGGCCGATGCCGGTGCCTGCCCCGGTGACGACGGCGACCCTGCGTTGCGTTTCGTTCATGCCGCCGATCGTCCGACCCTGCCGTCAGCGGCAGGGTCAAGCGGGCCGGCATCGGCGGATGGCGGCCCGTCGGGTGGAACGGCCACCCGGGCACGCGACCGGGCGGCGCGAGGCGGGTCAGCGGCCCGGTCCCCGGCGCTCCTTCGGTGGGGCGCCGTGTCGTTCGAGGGCCTTGCGGGACGGGCCGCCGGGGGGCGGCAGCGGGGCCTTGACCGGGTCGTGGCCCCAGTTCATCAGGGAGTACCGCCACCGGGTCGCGCGGACGTCGCCGCTCGGCCGTTGCGCCATGTGTCGCCGGACGTACCCGACGACCTTGCGCATGTGCTTGTAGTCGGCCTCGGTGAGCTGGTCGCGCTTGCGGCGCAGCAGGTCGATGATCTTCCGGCCGGACTCGTGGCCGACCGACTCGCCGCCCTCGGTGCCCTTCTTCTGCCAGCCGACGTGCTTGGACTCCTCGCTCTCCAACCACGTGGACAGCTCGCCGGGTTTCATGTTCACCGCCTCGGTGAACTCCCGGTAGGTCTGCTCCGGATCGGCGCTACGACTCACGGCGCAGCACCTCCGGGCGGTGTGCGACGTCCCGACCCGAGTCGTCGTTGCGGATGCGGTACTGCGGCTCCTCCGGGGAGGCGTTCACCGCGTGTCCGCGTACGTGGGTGCGTTCGGTGAGCTTCTCCTTGACGACTCCGTACGCCCGGCCGCTGTGGCTGGCCCAGGAGACGTGGTCGCCCCTGCGGAATTCCTTGTCGGCCATGCCCGAGGGTTACCCGGGGGCACCGGCCGGAAACGACCAGGGCGGGGTACGCGCTACGGGGTGATCTCGGTGATCGGCAGCTTGATGTCGAAGGGCTCGCTCAGCTCGATCAGCTCCGCGCTGTCGACGACCAGCTCGTACTGCCGCTCACCGCCCGGCCCGATCCGGTCTCCGAGGCGGTACGCGTACAGGTGCACGGGGTTCTGCTCGAACGCCAGTAGAAGGGGATGCCGGCGGCGGCGTACTCACCCGGCTTGGCGAACCGGTCGACCCGCCGGGTGCCGGGCGAGACGACCTCGACGGCCAGGACGACGTCCGTCGGCCGCAGCCGGGACCGGTCGGAGGGTAGCCCGGCGCGGCACAGCACCACGTCCGGCTGCCGGCTGGTGTTGTGGCTGAGCCCGACGCCGACCGCTTGGGTGGCGCGCAGGTGAGCCGGCGCGTGGGAGCGCAGCCACAGCCACAGCCACAGCAGGCTGGAGATGTCCTGATGGCCCAGGGTGGGGGAGGGTGTCACCTGGATGACTCCGTCGACGAGTTCGACGCGGGGGGCATCGTCCGGCAGGGCGAGCAGATCCTCCAGCGTGTAGTCCGCACGCTGCTGCCGCATCGGGTCCGGACACCAGGGGCCAGGTGATGTCGGGATGGGCTCGGCGCTCACGGGCCGAGCCTACCGCCGACGAACGAGACAGACGTCGCACCAGGAGTGCGGCGATTCAGTCCGATGGTTTCTCGGTGACGAAGATGGCGGTGCCGGGGAAGAGCCGCCCGCGCAGCGGGCTCCACTGTCCCCAGATCCCCTCGTGTCCCTCGGGCCACTCCGGTTCCACCAGGTCCACCACCCGGAACCCGGCGCCGACCAACTCGCGGACCCGGTCGCCGAGGGTGCGGTGCTGCTCGACGTAGCTGGCCACGCCGTGCTCGTCCTGCTCCACGTACGGGCGGGTGTCGAAGTACGAGTGCACGGCGACCAGCCCGGCCTCGCCCGGGTCGTCGAGGAAGACCCAGCGCATCGGGTGGGTGACCGAGAAGACCCAGCGGCCGCCGGCGCGCAACACCCGGTGCACCTCGCGCATCAACGCCGCCGAGTCGTCGACGAAGGGCACCGCGCCGAACGCCGTGCAGGCGATGTCGAAGCTCGCGTCGCGAAAGGGCAGCGCCAGCGCGTCGGCCTGGGCCAGTGGCACGCGTACGCCGGAGCGCTCGGCGGCCTGGACGGCGTGGCGCAACATGCCGGCGGACAGGTCCACGGCGACCGGCCGGGCGCCCTGGGTGGCCAGCCAGCGGGCGCAGGCCGCCGCCCCGCAGCCGACCTCCAGCACCCGGCGTCCGGCCACCTCGCCGAGCAACCGGGCGTCGGCCTCGCGCAGCCCCTCGGGGCACCAGACGAAGTCCACGTCGCCCAGGAAGTCCCCGTGTTCGGCCTGGTACGCGTCGGCGTCAGTGTCCCACCAGCGGCGGTTGGCGCGGCGCGCCTCGGCGTCGCCGACCCGGCGCCGGGTCACCCGGTTGTCGTCGTCCACCAGTTCACGCTAGGCCCCGGCGCGGACGGGACCGGCGTCGGGCCGGTGTTCACGGCCGCGCCCCGGTGACGATCCGGGGCTCGGGTGGGGCCGTCTGGCCGGAAATCTCCGCTTTCGCGGGTGGTGCGGCGATCGGGAGCCGGGAGGGCTTGCACGCTGTGGTAATGCAACGGGTAGGGTAGACGATGCGCTCGCGGATCGTGTGCCTCGGCAGGGAGCAGGTGCGCGGTCGACGGAGTCACATCAAGATGTCGTTCAGCGATTTCCGGGTGGGCCCGCCGACGGATCCGTTGGCGCGCACAGGTCACCGCGACACCAACCTGCTGTGACACACCATCCGACCGGAGCAACCGCCCACATGACGAGCAGCATCGAGGCCCCCTCGAGCGCCACCAAGGTCACCCACGACGACCTCGGCTCAGAGGAGGCTTTCCTCGCCGCGATCGACGAGACCATCAAGTACTTCAACGACGGCGACATTGTCGAAGGCACCGTCGTCAAGGTCGATCGGGACGAGGTCCTGCTCGACATCGGCTACAAGACCGAGGGTGTCATCCCCTCTCGGGAGTTGTCGATCAAGCACGACGTGGACCCGGCAGAGGTCGTCTCGGTGGGTGACCACATCGAGGCCCTGGTCCTCCAGAAGGAGGACAAGGAGGGTCGGCTGATCCTCTCCAAGAAGCGGGCGCAGTACGAGCGGGCCTGGGGCACGATCGAGAAGATCAAGGACGAGGACGGCGTCGTCCGCGGCTCGGTCATCGAGGTGGTCAAGGGTGGCCTCATCCTCGACATCGGGCTGCGCGGCTTCCTGCCTGCCTCCCTGGTCGAGATGCGGCGGGTGCGCGACCTGCAGCCGTACGTGGGCCGCGAGCTCGAAGCCAAGATCATCGAGCTGGACAAGAACCGCAACAACGTGGTGCTGTCCCGCCGGGCGTGGCTGGAGCAGACCCAGTCCGAGGTGCGCACCGAGTTCCTCAACAAGCTCCAGAAGGGGCAGGTCCGCAAGGGCGTCGTCTCCTCGATCGTCAACTTCGGTGCGTTCGTCGACCTCGGCGGCGTGGACGGTCTGGTGCACGTCTCCGAGCTGTCCTGGAAGCACATCGACCACCCGTCCGAGGTCGTCGAGGTGGGCCAGGAGGTCGAGGTCGAGGTCCTGGACGTCGACCTGGACCGCGAGCGGGTCTCGCTGTCGCTGAAGGCGACCCAGGAGGACCCGTGGCGGCAGTTCGCCCGCACCCACGCGATCCAGCAGATCGTGCCGGGTAAGGTCACCAAGCTGGTGCCGTTCGGCGCCTTCGTCCGGGTGGACGACGGCATCGAGGGCCTGGTCCACATCTCCGAGCTGGCCGAGCGGCACGTGGAGATCCCGGAGCAGGTCGTCCAGGTCGGCTCCGAGGTCATGGTCAAGGTCATCGACATCGACCTGGAGCGCCGCCGGATCTCGCTCTCGCTCAAGCAGGCCAACGAGGGCTTCGTCGAGGGCGAGGAGCACTTCGACCCGACCCTCTACGGCATGGCCGCGACCTACGACACCGAGGGCAACTACATCTACCCGGAGGGCTTCGACCCGGAGACGGGCGAGTGGCTCGAGGGGTACGACAAGCAGCGCGAGACGTGGGAGAACCAGTACGCCGAGGCGCGGCAGCGCTGGGAGGCGCACCAGAAGCAGGTGCAGACCTCCCGGGCCGCCGAGGCCGAGGCCGCGGCCAACCCGCAGCCCGCCCCCACCGGCACCACCACCACGACCAGCGCGGCCCCCAGCCGCCAGGCCGAGGAGCCGGCAGGCACGCTGGCCACCGACGAGGCGCTCGCCGCACTGCGGGAGAAGCTCGCCGGCGGCAAGTGACCCCTGCGACAACTTCAGTTCGGCGCGTCTGACGCCGCGCCACGACCTGAAGCTGTCAACTGACAACGAAGGGCCCCGCCCCAACCCGGTTCCCCCGGGCCAAGGCGGGGCCCTTCCCTGTCCCCCCGGCCCTCCAGCCCCTTCCCGGTTGATCATGAGGTTAGCGGCAGTAGTCGATCTCCAAACTGCCGCTAACCTCATGATCAACGCGGGATTGGCGGTGGGGAGGGGGTGGGGAGGGGGTGGGGAGGGGGTGGGGAGGGGGTGGGGAGGGGAGGGGGTTTGGTGGGGGTGGGGTGATCGGGTTGACTGGGTGTCGTGTTGAGGGTGGGGTTGACCGGCGGGATCGGTTCGGGGAAGAGCGCCGTGGCGCGGCGACTGGTTGAGCGCGGGGCGGTGCTCGTCGACGCCGACCAGGTCGCGCGGGAGGTGGTCGCGCCGGGCACCGAGGGGCTGGCCGAGGTGGTGGCCGCCTTCTCCGACCGGGTGCTCGACGCCGACGGCGCCCTCGACCGGGCCGCCCTGGCAGACCTGGTCTTCGCCGACGAGGCCGCGCGTCGCCGGCTGGAGGCCATCGTGCACACCCGGGTACGGGCCCGTACCGCGGAACTGATCGCCGCCGCGCCGGTGGACGCCGTGCTGGTCAACGACGTACCGCTGCTGGTCGAGGTGGGGCTGGCGCCCACGTACCACCTGGTGGTGGTGGTGCAGACGGCGGTGGCCACCCGGCTCGAGCGGCTGGCCCGCGACCGGGGGATGAGTCGCGCGGAGGCCGAACGGCGGATCGCCGCCCAGGCCGACGACGCCCGCCGCGCCGCCGCGGCGGACGTGCTGCTCACCAACGACGGCACCCTCGCGCAACTGCACGCGGCGGTCGACGCGCTCTGGTCCGAAAGGCTGGTCCCCTTCGAGGAGAACGTGCGACACCGGCGGGCGGTCGGCATCCGCCGGGTGACGCTGGCCGAGCCGGATCCGACCTGGCCGCAGCAGTACGCCCGGCTCGCCGCCCGGATCCGGCACGCGATCGCCCCCGCCGACCTGCGGATCGACCACATCGGGTCGACCGCGATGACCGGACTGCCCGCCAAGGACGTCATCGACATCCAGCTCAGCGTGCCGTCGCTGGCCGACGCCGACGGGCCGCTGGCCGAGCGGCTCGCCGAGGCCGGCTTTCCCCGGCTGCCGGGCGACTGGTGGGACAGCCCGCGACCGGCCGGCAGTGGCCGGTGGGAGAAGCGGCTGCACGGCAGCGCCGATCCGGCCCGCCCGGTCCACCTGCACCTGCGGGTCACCGGCTCACCCAACTGGCGGTACGCGTTGCTGATGCGCGACCACCTGCGGGCGGATCCCGACCGGCGGGCCGCGTACCTGATGCTCAAGCGGGAGCTGGCGGCCGCCGCGCCGGACAGCGGTGCGTACGCCACCGCGAAGGACCCGTGGTTCGACGAGGAGCAGTTGCGGGCGGAGGAGTGGGCGGCCGGGACGGGCTGGCGTCCCTGAGTCGCCCGACCCCAGCCGGTGCTCAGCGCGGTGCGGTCAGTCGAGGCACCCGGCCGGGGGCCAGGTCGAGCTGCGCCCAGGCACCGCCCCGGGTCGGCAGCTCCAATCGGCGCAGCAGGCCGTCGCGCCCGACCCAGTAGCGCACCCGGCCCCGGGCCGTGTCGACCTCCACGACGTCGACCACGTTGCCGGCGAGCTTGTCCCCGCGAATGCGCCGTACGCCGCCCGACGGCCCGCTGCCGCGAGCGGCTCGCAACGCGGCGTCCAGCAGCGGGGCCAGGGCCTCGCTGCGGTGCGGGCCGGTCCGCCAGCCGGCGCGCGGGGGCGGCAGCGGCGGGGGATCAGCCGCGTCGCCGGCCGACGCCCGCTCGATTCGGGCCAGCCCGGTCCGGTCCCGACGCAGCAGGGTCCGCCGGCCGTCGGCGTCGAGGTCGGTGACGCCGAGGTACGCGCTGCCCGAGGTCCAGCTCAACCAGCCCACGCCGCGCAGGTTCGTGCCGGCGGCGGCGGGAACGGTCACCGTGGCGGAGGCGCCCCCGACGGCCCGTAGCCGGGCGGGCAGGCCGCGCCAGCGCTCCCGCTCGGCGGCGGTGAGGGCGCGGGGCAGGCCGACCCGGCCGCCGAGCGCGTCGACCGGCCGCAGCGTGGGCCGGTCGGCACGGTTCAGCTGCACGTGCACCGGTCCGACCTCGGGCAGGCTGGTCGCCAGCCGGTGCAGCCGCCCGGCCGGATCCAGCCAGTAGCGCGTCGCCTCGTCGCCGGGAGGCCACCCCCTGCCCGGCGCCCCACCGTCCGGGCCGCCGCCCGGTGGTCGGGTCACGTGGCCGTTCGTGCCGGCGCCCGGCGGCGGGGCGGCCAGAACGTCGACGGTCTCTCCGTTGATCCGTTCCTGGCCCAGCCAGCGGCCCGACAGCCCGTCGGTCGGGTCCGGGCGATCGCTGGCGAGGGCGAAGACGAGCTTCAGCACGGGGTCGAGCCGCCGGTCGGTGGGTAGCCGCCAGCCGTCGGTCGGTGGGACCAGCGGTGGCATGGCGGGCGTCTGCACCGCCGCCGGATCGGGGCGGAGCACCAGCACGGTGGGGGTGGCCTGGGCCAGGCCGCGCAGCTGGCCGGCGCCGGGCCCGGTCACGTCCAGGTAGGCCAGCTGTCGGGCCCAGTCGACCCAGCCGAGCAGGTCGGTGCGGGCACTCCCGTCACCCACCGTGACATGCAGTCCGGCGCGGAGCTCCCGGTAGTTGGTGACCCGCATGGCGGCCAGCCGGTCCCGCTCGGCCGTCGTCATCTCCCGGGCCGCCGGCCCACCGGGGGGCCAGTTGATCAGCGTGGCGACCAGCATGATCGCCGAGACCACCGCGGTCAGGGCGAGCCCGGCCAGGGTGAGGCGGCGTCGCCGGGCCGCTCGCCGGCGCGTCTCGCCGACCTCGTCGCCCGATCCGGCGAGATCCTCGTCCTCCGCCGGGTCGCCCGCGACCGGGTCGAGCAGGCCGGCCGACACCCGGGCGCGGCTGCCGGGCGGACCGGCCGCCGATCCGGTGAGGCCGAGGTGAACGGGCGGGGTGGTGCCGGCGCGGTGTAGCCGGGTGGCGGCGCGGTGCCGGCGTTCGGCGCGGTCCACGGGGGCACCCGACGGGCGGCCGGGCCGGGTGGGGCGAGCGGCCGGATCGTCCGCGGGGCCGATGCGATGGTTGCCGGGTATGGGTCGTGAGGTGTTCTCCACGGGAGGATGAACGGACCGGACCCGGGTCGGGTGACGACATGGCGGCGCTCGCGGCGGCCGGTCTGCGCGTTCGGCGCGACCACGCCGGGTGCGCACGCCGGGAGTGCCGGGTGCTGCGACCCTCGGTGCCGGCACCGGGGCGGCCTGTGCGGCTCGCCGCCGGACCGGTCGGCCGCCGCGAGCGGCCTACGACGAGATCGTAGCCGGGCGGGAAGGACCACACAATGCGAATATCGAAGCCGATCAGATGCCGGGCGTAGTCGTCCCGGACTGTCGGACCTGCGGCGTACCGTTGAGGTCATGGCGCTCGACATTCCCCGGCTCGACAACCGTTTCCAGGTCGTCAGCGAGTTCCAGCCGGCCGGCGACCAGCCGGCGGCGATCGACGACCTGGAGCGGCGGACGCGCCGTGGCGACCGGCACACGGTGCTGCTCGGCGCGACCGGCACCGGCAAGAGCGCCACCGCCGCCTGGTTGATCGAGCGGCTGCAACGGCCCACGCTGGTGCTGGCGCCCAACAAGACGCTCTGCGCCCAGCTCGCGAAGGAGTTCAGCGAGCTGCTGCCGGGCAACGCGGTGGAATATTTCGTCTCCTACTACGACTACTACCAGCCCGAGGCTTACATTCCGCAGACCGACACGTACATCGAGAAGGACTCCTCGATCAACGAGGAGGTCGAGCGGCTACGGCACTCGGCGACCATGTCGCTGCTCACCCGCCGCGACGTGGTGGTGGTCGCCACGGTCAGCGCGATCTACGGGCTGGGCACCCCGGAGGAATACCTCGACCGGGCGGTGCGCGTCGCGGTCGGCCAGGAGCTGGATCGCGACCAGCTGCTGCGCCGGCTGGTCGACATCCAGTACACCCGCAACGACATGGCCTTCCAGCGGGGCACGTTCCGGGTCCGGGGCGACACGCTGGAGATCATCCCGGCGTACGAGGAGTTGGCCGTCCGGGTCGAGCTCTTCGGCGACGAGGTGGAGAAGCTCTACTACCTCAACCCGCTCACCGGTGACGTGGTCCGCGAGGTGGACCATTTGTTGATCTTCCCGGCGACGCACTACGCGGCCGGGCCGGAGCGGATGGAGCGGGCCATCCGCGACATCGAGACCGAGCTGGCCGAGCGGCTGGCCGAGCTGGAGCGGCAGGGCAAGCTGCTGGAGGCGCAGCGGCTGCGGATGCGCACCACCTACGACATCGAGATGATGCGGCAGGTCGGCTTCTGTTCCGGCATCGAGAACTACTCCATGCACATCGACGGCCGGTTGCCCGGCAGCCCGCCGCACTGCCTGCTCGACTACTTCCCCGACGACTTTCTCACCGTGATCGACGAGTCGCACGTGACCATCCCGCAAATCGGCGGCATGTACGAGGGCGACGCCTCCCGCAAGCGGATGTTGATCGACCACGGCTTCCGGTTGCCCAGCGCCGCTGACAACCGGCCGCTGCGGTTCGACGAGTTCCTGGAGCGGGTCGGCCAGATGGTGTTCCTGTCGGCCACCCCGGGGCCGTGGGAGCTGGAACACGCCCAGGGCGAGTTCGTCGAGCAGGTGATCCGTCCGACCGGCCTGATCGACCCGGAGGTCGTGGTCAAGCCCACCAAGGGCCAGATCGACGACCTGATGCACGAGATCAAGCTGCGCACCGAGCGTGACGAGCGGGTGCTGGTCACCACGCTGACCAAGAAGATGGCCGAGGACCTGTCGGACTACCTCCTGGAGAACGGCATCCGGGTGCGCTACCTGCACTCCGAGGTCGACACGCTGCGCCGGGTGGAGCTGCTGCGTGAGCTGCGCCGGGGCGACTACGACGTGCTGGTCGGCATCAACCTGCTCCGGGAGGGCCTCGACCTGCCCGAGGTGTCCCTGGTGGCGATCCTGGACGCCGACAAGGAGGGCTTCCTGCGCAGCGGCCGCTCGCTGATCCAGACCATCGGTCGGGCCGCCCGCAACGTCTCCGGCCAGGTGCACATGTACGCCGACAAGATCACACCGTCGATGGCGGACGCGATCGAGGAGACCGACCGGCGGCGGGCCAAGCAGATCGCGCACAACGAGGCGCACGGCATCAGCCCCGAGCCGCTGCGTAAGAAGATCCACGACATCCTGGACGACATCTACCGCGAGGCGGAGGACACCGAGGCGACCAGGGTCGGCGGTGCGGTGCGGCAGCTGTCCCGGGGCAAGGCGCCGGTCAAGGAGACCCGCAGCCGGGTCCGGGCCGGCACCGGCACCCCGGCCCGGGAGGGGATGGCTCGGGCCGAGTTGGCGCAGCTCATCCAGGAGCTCAACGACCAGATGCTGGCCGCCGCGCGGGAGCTTCAGTTCGAGTTGGCGGCCCGGATCCGCGACGAGGTCGCCGAGCTCAAGAAGGAGCTGCGGGGAATGGACGCCGCCGGGGTGAAGTGAGCGTGGACAGTCCGCCACATCCACTTTGCCCGATGGGGAATAGCTGAATGCGAGCACCCTATTGCGCTGGGTGATGGCCGTGCGTAATCTCCCCGTGGGGAGGCGGGGATGCCGTTACCAACGAGTCCGGTCATTCGACGCGCACGACTCGGCGCGGAGCTGCGCCAGCTCCGACGGCGGGAGGCGCTGACGCTGGAGCAGGTGTGCGATCGGCTCGGGTGGGCATCGACCTCCAAGCTGTCCCGCATCGAGCTGGGGCAGAGCCGGCCCGACCTGGCCGACGTGCTCGATCTGCTCGACGCCTACCAGGTGCCCCCGCCGCAGCGGGACGCGCTGATCATCATCGCCCGGGACGCCGCGGTCAGCCGAGGCTGGTGGAAGTCGCTGGGGGAGATGGGCGAGCGGCAGCGCGCGTACGCCGAACTGGAGGCCGGTGCGGCGAGCATCGTGGAGTACCAGCCGGCTCTCGTGCCCGGCCTGTTGCAGATCCCGGCGTACGCGCGCCAGCGCATCGCCGCGGGCCAGCTGATCGACCCGGAGGTGGACATCGAGGCCGACCTGCGCGCACGCGCCGCGCGGCATGCGGTGCTGCGTCGGGTCGAACCGCCCCGCTACACGGCGCTGATCTCCGAGGCGGCCTGTGAGCCCCGTGGCGACTCGGTGGAGGTCTGGGATGCGCAACTGCGGCACCTGATCGACCTGGCCGAGCTGCCGCACGTGATGATCCGGTTGCTGCCGGCCGGGACCGAGCCGCAGCCGTTGCCGCTCACCGCCTTCTCCTGCTACTCCTTTCCCGATCCGGCGGACCCGCGGACGGTGATGTTGGAGGCGCTGACCACGGACGTGCGGCTGACCACCGCGGCCGACGTCGATCGATATCAGCGGATCACCGACTGTCTGCTGGAGGCGGCGCTACCGGCGGAGGAGACGGCGCGGGTGCTGGCCCGCCGGCTGGACGGGTGACGGCTCGGCGCGTCGGCCCCGGGCCCGGCGCCCCCGTAGCCGTCGGGACCGGGTCGACGTGAGGCGCAGGATAGGACGACGGTACGACAGAATCTCAGACCGCTACGTCGACGAAGTGCTCGACCCGGGGTGGGGCGGCGAAGTGTGGACCGATCAGCTCGCGCCACCGCGTGAACCGGTCGGAGGCCCGGAAGTTCTGCTCGTGGGCCTCGACCGAGTCCCATTCGACCAGCAGGACGAATCGGGAGGGCGACTCGACGCCCCGGGTCATCCGCACCGAACGGCAGCCGGGAGTGCCGACGAGCAGCTTGTGCCCCTCGGCGTACGCGGCGGCGAAGGCGTCCTCGTTGCCGGGAAGGATGTCGATGAGCGCGACCTCAAGCACCATGCCCGTCAGCCTGCCATGGCGGAGGATCTCCCGCCGAGGCCAGGGGGCATCCCTAGCCTCCTAGGAAGCCGAGCGGGAGGTGAGCAGCCTGACACCGAGGGCGTACGGTGTGCCGGTTGCCGGGTGGCTGTCGGAGGAAGAAACTGTGAACGTGTCCGGACTGGTGTGGGCGGTTACTCTCGTCGCACTGACCGCGGTGCTCCTGGTGGATCTGCTCATTATCGGGCGCCGTCCACACGAGCCGAGCGTTCGGGAGTCGAGCCTCTGGGTCGCTCTCTACGTGGGGCTGGCCCTGCTCTTCGGCGCCGGGCTCTGGTTGACCGCCGGGGGCAGCGTCGCGGGGCAGTTCTACACCGGCTGGCTGACCGAGTACAGCCTCTCGGTCGACAACCTCTTCGTATTCATCATCATCATGGGCCGCTTCGCGGTGCCCCGGGCGTACCAGCAGAAGGTGCTGCTCATCGGCATCGTGCTCGCGTTGGTCATGCGGGGTGCCTTCATTGCCGCCGGCGCTGCGCTGATCAGCCAGTTCGGCTGGGTCTTCTACATCTTCGGCGCCTTCCTGATCTACACCGCGATCAATCTGGCCCGGCAGGGTGAGTCGGCGGAGGAGGAGTTCCGGGAGAACGTGCTCATCCGGTGGAGCCGGCGGGCCCTACCGATCTCCCGGGGATACGACGGGGCCGGGTTGACCGTACGGGAGAACGGCCGACGGATGTTCACCCCGATGCTCATCGTCATGATCGCTATCGGCACCACCGACCTGATCTTCGCCCTCGACTCGATTCCGGCGATCTTCGGCATCACCCACGAGCCGTACCTCGTCTTCACGGCCAACGTCTTCGCGCTGATGGGGCTGCGTCAGCTGTACTTCCTGCTCGGCGGCCTGCTGGACCGGCTGATCTTCCTGAGCTACGGCCTGGCGGTGGTGCTCGGCTTCATCGGGATCAAGTTGGTCCTCGAGGCGTTGGCCGACAACAACCTGCCCTTCCTCAACGGTGGCGAGCCGATCGGCTGGGCGCCGCACATCCCCATCTGGTTGTCGTTGCTGGTCATTCTGGTCACCCTCTCCATCGCCACCGTTGCCAGCCTGGTCAGGTCGTCTCGGGACCGGCGACGCGAACTCGCCGGGGTGCGCCGCTGAGTCCGGCCGAGGCCGGGGAGGTCCGAGGCGTGCTGGTTCGGGTCACCGGCCTGGCGGTGCGGGCGTGAGGTCGTGGCGGGCGCGCCAGACCCGGGCGGAGATGTCGGCCAGCAGCCGGCGGGCCGCCCGGTCGGCCCGGTCGCTGCGCTGGTCGTCGCGGAGCGACCGGCTGGTGCAGACGACGAGCAGGTAGGCGGGGGCGTCGTCGGGAAAGACCACGGCCGCGCCGTGCCGTACGCCGCGTACCCAGCCGTTCTTGTGTGCCAGCCGGGTGCCGTCGGGTAGCCCCTCGGCGAGGTCCTGACGGATCTGTTGGGCGCAGAGCACGTCGAGCATCGCGGTGCAGGCCGTGGGGGAGGCGACCGGCCCGGGGACGGTGGTGCCACTGGCGACGGCGTCGAGCAGGGCGGCCAGGTCGGCGGCGGTGACCAGGTTGGTGATGCCCGCCTCGCGGGCGGCGAAGTCCTCGATGCCGCGGCCGGTGACGCTGTGTCGGGCACCGGCCCGGGCCCAGACCTCGGCCACGGCGGCCAGCCCGACGTGTTCGATGACCAGGTTGGCGGCGAGGTTGCTGGACATCACGATCATTCGCTCGGCGAGCCAGCGTAGCGGAACCCGTTCGCCGAGCCGGTCCCAGACCGCGCCGTCGTTGTCGTGCTGACGGACGCAGGAGTACGCGGGCGCGTCCGGCCGGGCCGAGGTGAACCGGTTGCGCACCTCGACCGGGGCGTCCAGGTCGAGACGACCGGCCTCGGCGGCGCGGTACAGGGCCGCGAGCACCGCCACCTTCATCGTGCTGGCCGCGTAGTGGGTGGCCTGGGCGTGCCGGGTCCAGGTGGGCGGGGCGGCGAGTCGACCCGCGTACACCGAGGTCGTGCCCGGCAACCCGTCCAGCCACTCATCCATCACCCCCCGACCGTATGAAAGGAAGGGCCCCCTGTTAACGCCTGGCGTATTAAAAGGGGCCCCTCCTAACACTTGACGGGTCAGCCGGCGTGCTTGCGCCGGGCGGTGGCGCGGGCCCGCTGGGTCTGGTCGAGCGTCACCTTGCGGATGCGTACGGCGGCGGGGGTGACCTCGACGCACTCGTCCTCGCGGCAGAACTCCAGGGCCTGCTCCAGCGACAGCTTGCGCGGCGGGATCAGCTTCTCGGTCTCCTCGGCGGTGGAGGAGCGCATGTTGGTGAGCTTCTTCTCCTTGGTGATGTTGACGTCCATGTCGTCGGGGCGGGAGTTCTCCCCGACGATCATGCCCTCGTACACCTCGGTGCTCGGCTCGATGAAGAGCGAGCCCCGCTCCTGAAGGTTCATCATGGCGAACGCGGTGGCGGCACCGGCGCGGTCGGCGACCAGCGAGCCGTTGCTGCGGGTGCGCAGCTCGCCGAACCACGGCTCGTACGACTCGAAGACGTGGTTCAGGATGCCGGTGCCCCGGGTCTCGGTGAGGAACTCGGTGCGGAAGCCGATCAGGCCGCGCGCCGGGACCAGCCATTCCATCCGGATCCAGCCGGTGCCGTGGTTGACCAACTGCTCCATCCGGCCCTTGCGGGTGGCCAGCAGTTGGGTGATCGCGCCGAGGTACTCGTCCGGGGCGTCGATGGTGAGCCGCTCCACCGGCTCGCAGGTCCTCCCGTCGATCTCCCGGGTCACCACCTGCGGCTTGCCGACGGTGAGTTCGTACTGCTCGCGGCGCATCTGCTCGACCAGGATGGCCAGCGCCAGCTCACCGCGGCCCTGCACCTCCCAGGCATCGGGCCGCTCGGTGGGCAGTACCCGCAGCGAGACGTTGCCGATGAGTTCCTTGTCCAGGCGGTCCTTGACCATTCGGGCGGTGACCTTGGCGCCCTTGACTCGGCCGACCAGCGGCGAGGTGTTGGTGCCGATGGTCATCGAGATGGCCGGCTCGTCGACGGTGATCAGCGGCAGCGGGATCGGGTTCTCCGCGTCGGCGAGCGTCTCGCCGATCATGATCTCGGGGATGCCGGCGACAGCGATGATGTCGCCCGGCCCGGCCGAGTCGGCGGGCTTGCGCTCCAGCCCCTCGGTCATCAGCAGTTCGGAGATGCGGACCCGCTGGGTGCTGCCGTCGGTGCGGCACCAGGCCACGGTCTGGCCCTTGGCGATGGTGCCCTGACGCACCCGGCACAGCGCGAGCCGGCCGAGGAACGGGGAGGCGTCGAGGTTGGTGACGTGCGCCTGGAGCGGTGCCTGCTCGTCGTACGCGGGCGGCGGGATGGTGTCCAGCAGGGTGCGGAACAGCGGCTCCATGCTGTGGCTGTCCTGCGGCACCGAGCCGCCGGCGGGCTGGGTCAGCGAGGCGATGCCGTCGCGGGCGCAGGCGTAGATGATCGGGAAGTCGATCTGCTCCTCGTCGGCGTCCAGGTCGAGGAAGAGTTCGTACGCCTCGTCGACGACCTCCTTGATCCGGGCGTCGGGGCGGTCCACCTTGTTGATCACGAGGATGATCGGCAGCCGGGCCTTGAGGGCCTTGCGGAGCACGAACCGGGTCTGCGGCAGCGGGCCCTCGCTGGCGTCGACCAGCAGCACCACCCCGTCGACCATGGTCAGCCCGCGCTCGACCTCCCCGCCGAAGTCGGCGTGACCGGGAGTGTCGATGATGTTGATGGTGACCGGGTCGGAGCCGTCCGCCGGCAGGTAGCGCACGCCGGTGTTCTTGGCCAGGATGGTGATGCCCTTCTCCCGTTCGAGCTCCATCGAGTCCATCACCCGCTCGGTCGTCTCGCCTCGGCCGCCGTAGGCGCCGGCCTGCCGCAGCATGGCGTCGACCAGGGTGGTCTTGCCGTGGTCGACGTGGGCGATGATGGCGACGTTGCGAAGGTCGGTGCGCAGCTGCATGCCTCCATCCTCGCGCCTGGGCGGTTGCCGCGCCGCGTCGGGGTGGGATCACCGTGGGTGCGGGCGGCTCGCCGGAACCCGCCGCCCGCCGCGTGGCCCGGCCGCGACAACCCGGGGGTCCGAGCCGTCGCGGGGCCCCGCGCGGCGGGTGCCGGCTGTTAGGGTGCGGCGGGTTCGTCATTGCCGAAGGGGGTCGACATGGGACGCAACGTCACCCGGCTGGGCATCGCGCTCGTCGCCGGAGTGCTGCTGTTGACCGGCGGCGCGTGCGCCCGAGCGGACACGCCGGCACAGGAGTTGCCGGCCCCGGTCGCGCTGCCCGAGGACCTGCCCGCGGAGGTGACGCCGAGCGGGTCGCCGGAACCGGACGAACCGGCCGCCACGCCGTCGGCCGTGGAGTCGATGGGCGCCGCGCCCAAGGCCAGTGCCAGCGCCAAGGGCAGCGCTTCGCCGTCGGTGAAACCGGACCCGAAGCCCAAGCGCACCAGGACGGCGCCGCGGGCGGTGCCGAAGCCGCCGACCGAGACGAACCTGCCGCCGAAGCTGCCGAAGCCCCCGGCGGAGGGCTGCAAGCCCAGCTACAAGGGCGAACAGGCCAGCCGGGCGCAGGTCAAGACCGCGCTGACCAACGCAGCCAAGCGCACGTACTGGCCGACGTCGGCACCGGACATCCGCATCTCGCCGGAGCTGATCAAGGCGACGGCGTGGCAGGAGAGCGGCTGGCAGTCCAACATCGTCGCCTGCGACGAGGGTATCGGCCTGATGCAGGTGATGCCGGACACCGCCACCTGGATGAACCAGCGGTTCGGGCAGAGCTACGACGTGTGGAACCACCAGGACAACGCCTACCTCGGCGCCACCTACCTGGCGTGGCTCACCAAGTACATCGGTGACATGTACTTCGACGCCGACAAAGACCCAGCCGGCTACCGGCTCGACGCCGACCTGTGCATCCCGGGTGAACTCGACTCCTGCCTGCTCAACGCGGTCATCGCCGCGTACAACTTCGGTCACGGCGCGGTGGCCCGCCCGGGGCAGCCGTTGGCAATCCCCAACCCGAACTACGTGCGCAACGTCCGGGCGCTGATGACGGAGTGCGTCTGCCTGGGCTACTGACTAGTCGGCCCTGACCCGTCCCGGCCACCAGAACCGCTCGCCGAGCAGGAACGCCAGGGCCGGGACGACGACGGTGCGCACCAGCAGGGTGTCCAGCAGGACGCCGAGGCAGACGATGATCCCGATCTGGGTCAGCGTGATCAGCGGGAGTACGCCGAGGACGGCGAAGACCGCGGCGAGCAGGATCCCGGCGCTGGTGATGACCCCGCCGGTGACCCGTAGCGCGGAGAGCATGCCGTCGCGGGTGCCGGCGGTGCGGGCGTCCTCACGGGCCCGGGTGACCAGGAAGATGTTGTAGTCGACGCCGAGCGCGACGAGGAAGACGAAGGCGAGCAACGGCACGCTGCTGTCCAGCGCTGGGAAGCCGAGCACGTGGTCGAAGAGCAGCCAGGCGCCGCCGAGGCTGGCGAAGTACGAGGCGACGACGGTCGCGACCAGCAGCACCGGGGCGAGCAGCCCTCGCAGCAGCAGGACCAGTACGGCGGCGACGAGCAGCAGGATGAGCGGCAGGATGAGGCGCAGATCGCGGGCGTCGGCCTCGGCCGAGTCGTACGTGCCGGCGACGGTGCCGCCGACGACGGCGCCGGGGAGAGCGTCGACCCCTGCCGGGGCGGGTGGGGCGGAGTCGGGCACGGCGGCGACGGCCGCTCGCAGTTCGGCCAGCGTACGGTCGGAGGCGGTGGTGCCCGGCTCGGCGTCGAGCACGACGTCGACCTGGGCGACGGTCGACCCGGCCGCGCCGGGCCGGGCGGAGGCGACCCCGGGCACGTCGGTGGCGGCCGCGGTGACCGCGCGTACGGCGTCGGGGGTGGTCAGCACCGCGACCGGCTGCGTGGTGCCGGCGGGGAAGGCGCGGGCGAGGGTCTGCGCGCCGGCGACCGCCTCCGGCTGGACCCGGAACTGTTCGGTTTCCGACAGCCCGGTGCGGCTGCCCAGCCCGCCGAGGGCGAGGCCGACCAACAGCAGCGTGGCCAGCACCGCGACGGGGACCGGGCGGCGGATCACGGCGGCGCCGAGCCGGCCCCAGATCCGGCCTTCCTGTCCGGTGCTGCCGACGTGCGGCACGAACGGCCAGAACAGGCCGCGTCCGAGCAGCACCAGCGCGGCGGGCAGCACGAGCAGGGCCGAGGCCATGGCCAGCAGGATGCCGGTGGCGCAGGCGACGGCGAGGGCGCGGTTGAGTTCCCGCTCGCTCAGCAGCAGGGTGAGCACCCCGAGCATCACGGTGCCGCCGCTGGCCAGGATGGGTTCGGCGGTACGACGCAGGGCGGAGCGCATCGCGGCGAACCGGTCCGGTTCGCGGCGGAGTTCCTCGCGGTAGCGGGCGATCAGCAGCAGCGCGTAGTTGGTGGCGGCGCCGAAGACGAGCACGCTGGCGATGCCGGTGACCGCGCCGCCGGCGAGGTGGATGCCGACCGCCGGGACGATCGTGTCGAGGGCCCGCAGGGTGATCTGTTCGGTGGCGGCCACGATGGCCAGCGGCACCATCCAGAGCAGGGGACTGCGGTAGGTGACGATCAGCAGCAGCGCCACGACGGTGGCGGTGACGGCGAGCAGGGTGGTGTCGGCGCCCTCGAAGACCTTGGTCAGGTCGGCGGTGAAGGCGGGGGCTCCGGTCACCTCGACGGTGAGGTCGGTGGGCAGCCCGGCCAACGCCGCGCGGAGTTCGGTCACGCGGTCGACGACCTCCTCCTGGCCGCCGGCGGCCAGCGGTACGGCGACCAGGGCCACCGTGCCGTCGGGGGAGAGTCGCTGCGGGGCGACCTGGCCGCCGGCGGCGAGCGGGGCCAGGGTGCCGGTGGCGGTGGTGACCGCTGCCCGATCGGCGTCGGTGAGCGGTGCGCCGTCGTCGCGGCTGACCACCACGACGGCCGGCTGGACGTCGCTGCCGGGCAGTTCGTTTTGGAGCCGCTCGACCTGGGTGGACTGCCACTGCTCGGACAGGCCGGTGGCGGAGACGGGTGCCGGGTTGTCGGGTACGGGTAGCCAGAAGACCGCCGCGCCGAGCGCGATCGCCATGCCGAGGGTGAGCCACGCGTTCAGGCGGTTGCCGGCGACACGAGCGAACGCGAGCATCCGGGCACCATCCGATCATCGTACGACGGGATCTCTGGACGTTCGAGAGTCTCGCCTATCAAGAGAGATGCCGCAACAGCTCTCGGCGGGCGAGAATCTTGGCGGGCGGCACACCGGACCGGCTCGGCTATGCTGCCAGCCGGGCGTGGAAGGAAGCGTGCGGGACGTGGCAGCTCACGGCATGTATCGGCGACGCGACACGCGGCGAGGGTGGTTGATCGCGGAGATCGCCGCCGAGCTGCGGCGGTACGGCGCGGACGCCCAGCACGTCGGGCATGTCTTCGCCGCGCGGCACGGTCTGAACGCCACCGACCTCCAGGCGTTGATCGCCGTGATGGACGCCGAACTCGTCGGCACGCCGATCACCCCCGGCCGGCTCGGCGGGCAGCTGAACCTCTCCTCCGGTTCGGTCACCGCCCTGATCGACCGGCTGGAACGCGCCGGGCACATCCGCCGCGACCGCGACACCAGCGACCGGCGCAAGGTGCTGCTGCACTACGCCGACCGGGGGGCCGCCCTGGCCATGGACTTCTTCCGGCCGCTGGGTGAACGCACCGACCAGGTGATGGCCGGTTTCCAGGACGAGGAACTGGAGGTGGTGCACCGGTTCGTGACGGCGATGGGTGCCTCGCTGCGGGAGCACCGCGACGGACTGCGGGACGAGCCCGCGCAGCAGCGGACCGACTGAGGCCGATGCTGGATCGACTCGCCTCCCGCCTCGCCGCCGCCGCGCTGCGGTTGCCGCCGGCACGCACCCGCAGGATCGTTGTCAGCCGGGACCTCGCCGTCCGGGTACGCGACGGGGTGATCCTGCGCACCGACCACTACGCCCCCGATCTGGCGGGCGCGCCCACCGTGCTGATCCGCACCCCGTACGGCCGAGGCGGGCCGATGCGGCTGCTCGGCCGGCTCGCCGCCGAGCAGGGGTTCCACGTGGTCATCCAGTCCTGCCGGGGCACCGGCGGCTCGGGCGGGGTGTTCGACCCGTTCGTGCACGAGCGTGACGACGGGCTGGACACCCTCGACTGGCTGCGCCGGCAGTGCTGGTGGTGCGGCGCGTTCGGCATGTTCGGCGCCAGTTACCAGGGCTTCGTGCAGTGGGCCCTGGCGGCCGACGCGGGCGAGGAACTGCGGGCGATGGTCGCCGTGGCCACCGCCTCGGCCACCCGCGACTCCACGTACGCCGGCGAGTCGTTCGCCCTGGACACGGTGCTGACCTGGACGGAGCTGCTCCAGGCGCAGACCGTGCCCTGGCTGGCCCGGCAGTGGGAACTCAAGCGGGGACAGCCCCGGCTGGTCGCCGCGCTGTCCCACCTGCCACTGGTCGAGGCGGACCGGGTGGCCACCGGGGTCACCGTGCCGTTCTTCCAGGAGTGGCTGCGGCACCACACCCCGCGGTCCGACTACTGGCGCAGCCGGGTCTTCGACGACCGACTGCACCTGGTGCGGGCCCCGGTGGCGATGGTCAGCGGCTGGCACGACATCTTCCTGCCGGCGCAGCTGCGCGACTACGCCGCGCTGCGCGCCACCGGCGCCCGGCCGCGGCTGATCGTCGGACCGTGGACCCACGGCAGTCCCGGGATGTTCGTGGCCGCCCTGCGGGAAGGACTCCGCTGGCTCGACGTCCACCTGGGCGGCGCCGACGCGACGGGCCCGGCCGCCACCGACACCGGCGGTGGTGGGATGCCCGACGAGGCCCGCGCCACGCAGGTGCGCGACGCGCCGGTACGGGTGCACGTCGGCGGGGCCGGCGGAGGTTGGCGGGACCTGCCGGACTGGCCGCCGCCCGCCCGCGAGGTCCGGTGGTACCTGCACCCGGGTCGTGCGCTGCGCACCGCGGTCGCCGTGCCGTCGCCGCCGGACGGGTTCTGGTACGACCCGGCCGACCCGACGCCCTCGCTGGGCGGCCCGCTGCTGGTGGCCCAACGGGCCGGGCCGGTCGACAACCGTCCGGTGGAGGCCCGTCCGGACGTGCTGAGCTGGACCAGCGCGCCGCTGACCAGCGCGGTCGAGGTGATCGGACCGGTCCGCGCCGAGATCCACCTGCGTAGCGAACTGCCGTATCTCGACGTCTTCGTACGGTTGTGCGACGTGGACCGTCAGGGGCGTTCCTGGAATGTCTGCGACGGGCTGGTCCGACTCGACCCGCTGCGCGCCAGCACCGACGGGGCGGGTGTGGTGGCGGCGCGGGTGGAACTCTGGCCCACCGCCCACCGGTTCGCGCCCGGTCACCGGTTGCGTCTGCAGGTCTCCGGCGGCGCCCACCCCCGGTACGCGCGCAACCCCGGCACCGGCGAACCGCTCGGCGCGGCGGTCACGCTGCATGCTGGATATCGCGAGATCCTGCACGACCCGGATCATTCGTCCGCCGTGGTCCTGCCGGTTGTGCGTCCTGCCGCGCCGCCTCGCTCGGCCTGAGCGAGGCGAACGCTGCCGCCCGTGGCGGCGACCGTCACCGGCCGCCGCCACCGGCACCGCTTACATCGGGCGGACGTTGTCCGCCTGCGGTCCCTTCTGCCCCTGGGTCACCTCGAACTCGACCTGCTGGCCCTCGGTCAACTCCCGATAGCCGCTCGACGCGATCGCCGAGTAGTGGACGAAGACGTCCGGACCCCCACCGTCCTGCTCGATGAAACCGAAGCCCTTTTCCGAGTTGAACCACTTCACGGTGCCGGTTGCCATGCGTTTCTCTCTCCTTGTTCCGCGGACGATCGCCGAATGCGTGCCGGTGATCGTCCAATACCGTCCCGACAGTAACCGCTGTGCGCGGAATTTGCCGTGCGAAGCGCTCGCTGGGTCGGTGAGGTGTCGGGTTGGGCCCCAGGCGATGCCGCGTGATGGCGTCGCCGAGGGCGATGCGGCCTCCGGGATGACCCGGAGGAACCTCCGGTGGAAACCCGGTGTCGGGCGTCGCGGAGCAGGCCCTAGCGTACGGGGTATGGCAGAACACTTGGCCCAGGCCGGAGAGCTTCCCGTCGCGCTGCTGATGGCGGCGCTCGGCGTGGTGATGCTCTTCGATGCAGTGCCGCTGTTCGGGGTCCTCGTCCCGGGTGACGTGGCGGTGCTCGCCGCAGTGGCGGTCGGCAGCCCCGGCACCGGGCTGGCGTCCTTCGTCGCCGTGGTCACCGGCTGCCTCGCCGGCTGGTCCCTGAGCTTCCTGGCCGGCCGGCGGTGGGGGGACCGGCTGCGGCACAGCCGCTTCGGCGACTGGGTCGGTGAGGCCCGGTGGGCGGCGGCGGAAGGCATCCTGCGCCGTGACGGCGGGCGACTGGTGCTGGTCGCACCCTTCCTGCCGGTGTTCAACGCGCTGCTGCCGCTGGCGGCGGGTGGTCTGCACATGTCGTACCGGCGGTTCCTCGGCTTCGCGGCGCTCGGTGCGGGCGCGTGGGCCGGCCTCTACCTGCTGGTGGGTACCGTGTCGCGGTCGCTGGCCGGGCTGTTCCCACCGGGCGCGAGCCCGCTGCTGGTCACCCTGGTCGGTGGCCTGTTGCTGGCCACCCTGGTGCTGCTCGGCGCCCGGCGTCGGCTGCGTACGATCACCGACTGAGCGCCGGGCCGGCCCGCGCGTCGGGCACCGGACCGGCTCCCGCGTCGGGATCACGGTGCGGACGGGCCCCACCAGTGGACGCGGGTCGGCGCGGTCAGGCCGGACATCAGCGTCGCGGCGGTCACACCCATGTCGGCCAGGATGTTGATGGTCGCCTGCCGGATCACGGTCGAGGTGTTGTCGCCGCCCACCTGGTAGGTGTTGGCCGAGTCGAGCCCCAACGACCAGTTGATCGTCCCTGTGCCGAACGTCACGCTGCCCGCGCCGCCCGGGTGCACCACCAGCCGGTGCGTCGCGGTGCCGGCGGAGTCGTACTCGTCGCCCGGCCCGGTCAGCAGCAACCCGGACGGGATCGGATACATCACGTGCGAGCAGAAGACGGCGTCCGGGTGCGGTGGCGCCAGGTATGCCGCACCCGGGGAACTCGTCCCGGCCGGGCCGTAGGTGTCCCACTCGAAGCCGAGGATCTGCGCCGGGGAGCTCCACGCCTGGCCGGCGGTGAGCGCCGCCACGCTGGTGTGCCGCCACAGCGGGGTGGCCGAGTGGTCGAAACTGAACCCGTCGGCGAACCCCTGCAGGGTGCTCACTCCGCCGAGGGCGCCG
The DNA here is from genome assembly GCF_014646235.1 of Micromonospora sonchi. Classification (GTDB taxonomy): domain Bacteria; phylum Actinomycetota; class Actinomycetes; order Mycobacteriales; family Micromonosporaceae; genus Micromonospora; species Micromonospora sonchi. The sequence continues at coordinate 214,011 of NZ_BMNB01000009.1, forward strand.
ACCGGCAGATCCCACGTCGCGCGGGCGGCACCCGGCAGGGTGTTCTCCGCCGCGACCGGATTCGGCCCCCGCGACACCCTCAGGTCCAGGTTGCCGGACCTGCCGGCGCTCGTGGTCACCGACGCGCGCACCACCGCCACGCCCGAGCCGGAGGGAGCGGTGTAGGTCGGCGTCGCCGTGGTGGCGCCGGCCAGCGAGCCGCCACCGGACTGCACCGACCACGCGTAGGAGACGATCGTCTCGCCGGCGGAGAGATCGGTGGCGGTCACGTCCAGGCCGACCGTCGAGCCGGACCGGACCGGCCGGTCCGGTCCGGCCAACGCGACGGTGCCGCCGGGCACGCTGGGGACCGCGCAGAGCAGATCCACGAATTGACATCCTCTCCGTCCTAAGGGATGGAGATTCCCTCCACGCTGCGTGTGGAACACGCAACGTCCGGGTGGGTTCCCGCTTCTTTGCGCGCCGCCGGTACGAGTGTCGGTCTTACGTGCGCTCCACGGGCGTTGAAGTCCGCCTGTCCGGCGGCCTTGATGTTGATGGCGGCGTTGATGTCTCGGTCGTGGTGACTGCCGCAGGGGCAGTACCACTCCCGGACGTTCAACGTCATCTTGTTGTTGGTCCGGCGGCAGTCGGAGCACATCCGGGTGGACGGGTAGTAGCGGTCCACCCGGGCGAAGACGCGTCCGTACCGCGCGGCTTTGTACTGCAACATGCGCGTGAACGACGCCCAGCCGGCATCGTGTACGGATTTGGCGAGCCGGGTGCGGCCGAGACCGACCACGCACAGGTCCTCGACGTACACCGCTTGGTTGTCGCGGATGATCGCCGTGGAGAGTTTGTGCTGCCAGTCCCGCCGGGTGTCGGCCACCCGCGCGTGAGCGCGAGCAACCTTCGTGGCGGCCTTGGTGCGGCGGTTGCTGCCCCGGGTTTTGCGGGAGAGGTCCTGCTGCAACCGTTTGAGCTTGCGGGCGGTACGGCGCAGGAATTTCGGGGCGGTCACCTTCGTGCCGTCGGACATGACCGCGAAGTGGGTCAGGCCGAGGTCGATCCCGATCTCGGCGTCGGTGCTCGGCAGCGTCTCGTCGGGGGTGGTCTGCACGACGAACGAGGCGAAGTACCGCCCGGCCGCATCCTTGATCACGGTGACCGAGGTGGGTTCGGACGGCAGGGTCCGCGACCAGCGGACCGGCACGTCGCCGATCTTCGGCAACCCGAGGCGGCCGTTGTCGCAGACCTTGAACCGGGCGTTCTTCGTAAACCGGATCGCCTGCCGGTTGTCCTTGCGGGATCGGAACCGGGGCGCCGACAGCGCGCGGCCCTGGCGTTTACCGATGATCGAGTGGAAGAAGTTGCGGTATGCGGTGTTCAGGTCCGCCAGGGCCTGCTGCAACACCACGGCGGACACCTCGTTCAGCCAGGCCCGCTCCTCGGTGGCCTTGGCCTGCGTGATGACCAGCTTCGACAGGTCACCGTCCGAGATGTACTTCACGCCCGCCTCGCGGGCCTGCAGGCGCAGGCGCAGCGCATCGTTGAACACCGCGCGGGCGCACCCGAACGCCCGTGACAGCGCGGTGCGCTGGGCGGCGTCCGGATACACCCGGTAGTTGTACCGAAGCTGCACGATCACCACCGTACCGTGCCGGTTTATGGCAGAACGTCAGGACATCCGGGCAGAAACTGCACTTTCGCGATGCATGCCCACTTGGTCTTCGTCACCAAATTCCGGCACAAGATGTTCACCGACCGGCACCCGACCAGGATGAAACAGATCAGGCGAGACGCCTGCGCCGACCTCGACACTGAACTGATCGAGTTCAACGGCGAGAACAACCACGTCCCCCTACTCGTCAACTTCCCACCCAAAGTCGCCGTGACCCGCCTGGTCAACAGCCTCAAAGGAGTCTCTTCACGCCGCCTGCGGCAGGAGTTCCCCGACCTGGCACGCCACTACTACCGGGCCAACAAGCTCTGGTCCGGCTCGTACTTCGCCGCGTCCGTCGGCGGCGCACCGCTGACCATCGTGAAGCAGTACATCGAGCAGCAAAACCGGCCAGGTTAAGGCACTGCTCGGGCCTTGGCGGCCCTCCCAGCGCGGGCCTTCACCCCCGGCCTGAAGGCCGGAGCACTGGCCCGCATTCCGGTAGCGGCCGTTGCCGATGCCCGCCGGGTCCGCGCCGGTCGCCGGGGCGAACAGGTTGCCGTTCGTGCGGGCGGAGGTGAAGAACGCGTGCGTGTACGGGTAGGCCACCTCGATCGTGGCGGACAGGTACACGGCGGCGACCAACCACCGGCCGGCCAGCACCGGCAGCGGCTCGACGGCGACCGCGTTCCAGGCGCCCCAGGTCGGTGTGCCGAACGTCGCGCACCGCAGCACCTGCCGGGAGGTGTTGTCGTACAGCACCCACTGGGCCGTCAGTCGCCCGGCGGGCGCGGACTGCGGGAACAACCATCGGCCACCGACGATCTCGCCGTCGGCGGTGACCTGGATCAGAGTGCCGATCGTCAACTGTGGGCGGGGCTCGGTCCAGCGTGGATTGGCGGCGGTCAGGTCGTCGAAGAGAGACTGAGGCTGCACGGGCCACCTTCCGGGATGGGTTGGTGACATCCAGTTTCAGCGTGATGAGCCGCTGTCGTAGCCGATGATCCGACGTGGCCGGGTACTGGACACCCGGCCCGACCCTGCGCCGCAGGGCCGGGCCATTGTGGAGCGGCGGCGAGCTACCAGCCGCGCGCCCGCCACTCGGGTAGCTGCGGGCGCTGGGCGCCGAGCGTCGAGTCCCGGCCGTGCCCCGGGTAGAACCAGGTCTCGTCCGGCAGCCGGTCGAACAGCTTGTGCTCGACGTCGTCGATCAGCGCGGCGAACCGCTCCGGGTCCTGATCGGTGTTGCCGACCCCACCGGGAAAGAGGCTGTCGCCGGTGAAGAGGTGGGGAATGCCCTCGGGATCACGGTAGAGCAGTGCCACCGAACCCGGCGTGTGCCCCTTGAGGTGGATGACCTCCAGGGCGCAGTCACCGACGGAAACGATGTCGCCGTCGGTGAGGGTCTGCGTCTCGATCGGCAGGCCGGCCGCGTCGTCGGCGTGCACCAGCGCGCGGGCACCGGTCCTGGCCACCACCTCGGCCAATCCCACCCAGTGGTCCATGTGCTGGTGGGTGGTGACCACCGTGCGCAGCCCGTCGTCGCCGATCAGCTCCAGCAGGCGCGGCGCCTCGTTGGCCGCGTCGATGAGCAACTGCTCACCGGTGGAGCGGCAGCGCAGCAGGTACGCGTTGTTGTCCATCGGCCCGACCGAAACCTTGGTGATGGTCAGCCGGTCGAGTTCGCGTACCGCCGGGGGGCCGCCGGGGGTGACGTCTCCGCTGTAGGCCATAGGTGCTAGATCCATTCGGGTGGGCGGGGCAACTGGCCGTCGGGGGTGACGGTCAGGTCGGTGCCGGGGCTGCGGCCGATCAGCCAGGCGGCCAGTTCGGCCGCCGGGCCGGCGACGACGGGGGCCCGGGCGCGGTCGCCGACCACCAGTTCGTGGCGGCTGTCATCGAAACGCAGCACCATCGGCGGGGCGTCGTCGCGGCCGGTGAAGGTGTCGGCCACCTCATGCAGCAGCCGGTGGCCGAACTCCGCCGACCAGTCGGCCGGCCGGTAGTCGGCGGCCAGGTCGACGTGGTGGACCTCCAGTTCCCGCAACCGTCCCCAGACCAGCATCGCGGCCGGCCAGTGCCCGCGCCGGGTCTCGACGGTGGCCGCCCACGCCTGCGGCGGCATGGCGGCGACCGCCTCGGTGAACCGGTCTGCGCTGCGGCGCAGGTCGTCGAGGTGTTCCTCGGGCGTCCGGGAGGCGCCGGCGGCGATGTCGGCGTCCCGGGCCTCGGCGCTGGCGTACTGCGGGATCCGCTCGCCGGTCCGCGCCGAGGTGAGCAGATTGACGAAGGCGTCGGCGTTGCGGGCCAGGTGGGCGAGGACGTGACCGCGCGTCCAACCCGGCAGCAGCGAGGGCGCCGCCAGGTCGGCGTCGTCGAAGCGGGCCGCCGTGCGCAGCAGACGAGCCGTCGCGTCGTGCACGTCGCCGGTCAGCAGGAGGGGGTCCATGGTCACACCCCGACCCTAGCCGCCCGGGTTGGCCGCGTCGCCGGGGAATTCACTTCCTCCGGTGCTGCCGGGCGTCCTACCGTCGAGGTGGTTCGCGGCGCCGGAACGGGGGAGGTGGTGGTCATGCCGGTCACCGCACGCACGTCTCACCCGCACCGACCTGAACGAGGAGCCATGAACATCACCCTGACCGCCCTGGGCTGGGACACCGACCGGGCGGCGTACCTGCGTCGGCACCGGACCGACCACCGCCCGGGCCGGGTCGCCCGGGTCGACCGCGGCGTCTGCACCGTGCTCACCGAGGACGGGCCGGTGCGCGCCACCTCGGGCGGGGCCCTGCTCGCCGCCGCGGCCGGCGATGCCACCCGACTGCCCTGCGCCGGGGACTGGGTGCTGCTCGGCACCTGGCCCGACGCGCGGGTGACCGTGGAGGCGGTGCTGCCCCGGCGTACCGCCCTGATCCGGCGGACCGCAGGCAAGGACGCCAGCGGTCAACTGCTGGCCGCCAACCTGGACGCCGCCGCGGTGGTGGAGCCGATGCACCCCGCGCCGGACGCCGGCCGCATCGAGCGGCTGCTCTCCCTGGTGCACGAGTCCGGCGCCCGGCCGCTGGTCGTGTTGACCAAGACCGATCTGGCGGCCGATCCGGCGGCGGTGGCCCGCCAACTCGCCGCCGTCGCGCCGGGGGTGCCGGTGCTGCCGGTCAGTGCCGAGCGGGGCAGCGGGCTGGACCCGCTGCGCGCCGAGGTGGCCCCGGGCCGGACCCTCGGCCTGCTCGGGCCCTCCGGCGCGGGCAAGTCGAGCCTGGTCAACGCGCTCGCCGGGACGACGGTGATGCCCACTCAGTCGATCCGCCGGGTCGACGGCAAGGGGCGGCACACCACCACCTGGCGGTCGCTGGTGCCGCTGCCCGGCGGCGGTGCCGTGCTGGACACCCCGGGCGTGCGGGCGGTCGGCCTGCTGGACGGGGCGACGGGCCTCGACCGGGCCTTCGTCGACATCGCCGATCTCGCCGCCGGCTGCCGGTACGGCGACTGCGGGCACGAGTCGGAGCCGGGCTGCGCCGTGCGGGCGGCACTGGAGTCCGGCGAACTCTCCGCCCGCCGTTGGGAGAGCTGGCGCCGCCTGCACCGCGAGATCGCCCACGAAACCCGCCGTCGCACCACCCGCACCACCCGCCCCACCCGCCTCCGCCCCTCCCACTGAGTGCCCCACCCCACCCCACCCCACCCCACCCCGCCCCCACTTGCGCCGATCTTGCAGTTTTGGTCGCGGCATAAGCCGTGAAAGGGGCGTAACGGCGACCGAAAGTGCAAGATCGCGAGGGGGAGGGTGAGGGGTGGGGAGGGAGGGTGAGGGGTGAGGGTGGGGGAGCGGGGGTGGGGGAGGGAGGGGCCGGGACGGGGTGGGGGGATGTGCGGGGTGGGGGAGTTGTCGGGGGGCGGGTTTACAGTTGCCGGGGCGCACTCTCCGCGCTGGCACAACCGTTGGGATGGCCGCTGAGGTCAGCCCAAAAGTGGACAGATCTTCCTTCTCATCTCACCCGGGAGTACACGGACCGTGGCCGACCGTCTGATCATCCGTGGCGCACGCGAGCACAACCTGCGTGACGTCAGCCTCGACCTGCCCCGGGACGCCCTGATCGTGTTCACCGGGCTGTCCGGGTCGGGCAAGTCGAGCCTGGCCTTCGACACGATCTTCGCCGAGGGGCAGCGCCGCTACGTCGAGTCGCTGTCGTCGTACGCCCGGCAGTTCCTCGGCCAGATGGACAAGCCGGACGTCGACTTCATCGAGGGCCTCAGCCCGGCGGTGTCGATCGACCAGAAGTCCACCTCGCGCAACCCGCGTTCCACCGTCGGCACGATCACCGAGGTCTACGACTACCTGCGGCTGCTGTTCGCCCGGGTCGGCGAGCCGCACTGCCCGGTCTGCGGCGAACGGATCTCCAAGCAGAGCCCGCAGCAGATCGTCGACCGGGTCCTCACGATGGCCGAGGGGACCCGGTTCATGGTGCTCGCCCCGGTGGTCCGGGGCCGCAAGGGCGAGTACGTCGACCTGTTCGCCGAACTCCAGGCCAAGGGGTACGCGCGGGCCCGGGTCGACGGCGTGGTGCACCAGCTCACCGACCCGCCGAAGCTCAAGAAGCAGGAGAAGCACACCATCGAGGTGGTGATCGACCGGCTCAGCGTCAAGCCGAGCGCCCAGCAGCGGCTGACCGACTCGGTCGAGGCGGCGCTGGGGCTCTCCGGCGGCCTGGTCCTGCTCGACTTCGTCGACCTGCCCGAGGACGACCCGGACCGCGAGCGCCGCTACTCCGAGCACCTGGCCTGCCCCAACGACCACCCCCTGGCGATCGAGGACCTGGAACCCCGGGTGTTCTCCTTCAACGCGCCGTACGGCGCCTGCCCGGAGTGCACCGGCCTGGGCACCAAGAAGGAGGTCGATCCGGAACTGCTCGTCCCCGACCCGGAGCGCACGCTGCGCGAGGGCGCGATCCAGCCCTGGTCGACGGGGCACAACCTGGAATATTTCCTGCGCCTGCTGGAGGCCCTCGGCGAGGCGGAGCACTTCGACATCGACACGCCCTGGCGTGCGCTGCCGTCGCGGGCTCAGAAGACCATTCTGCACGGCTCCGACGATCAGGTGCACGTGCGCTACCGCAACAAGTACGGCCGGGAGCGCTCGTACTACACCGGCTTCGAGGGCGTGGTGCAGTGGATCGAGCGCCGGCACTCCGACACCGAGAGCGAGTGGTCGCGGGAGAAGTACGAGGGCTACATGCGCGACGTGCCCTGCGCGGCCTGCGGTGGTGCCCGGCTCAAGCCCGAGGTGCTCGCCGTCACCCTCGCCGGGCGCAGCATCGCCGAGGTCTGCAACCTGTCGGTGGGCGAGTGCGCCGACCTGCTGGCCGGCATCGAGCTGACCGACCGGCAGAAGATGATCGCCGAGCGGGTGCTCAAGGAGATCAACGCCCGGCTGCGGTTCCTGCTCGACGTCGGCCTGGACTACCTCTCCCTGGACCGGCCCGCCGGCACCCTCTCCGGCGGCGAGGCGCAGCGCATCCGGCTGGCCACCCAGATCGGCTCGGGCCTGGTCGGGGTGCTCTACGTGCTGGACGAGCCCTCCATCGGCCTGCACCAGCGCGACAACCACCGGCTGATCGAGACCCTGGTGCGGCTGCGTGGCCTGGGCAACACGCTGATCGTGGTGGAGCACGACGAGGACACCATCCGCACCGCGGACTGGATCGTCGACATCGGTCCCGGCGCGGGCGAGCACGGCGGGCGGATCGTGCACAGCGGCTCGGTGCCGGCGCTGCTGGAGAATCCGGAGTCGGTGACCGGGGCGTACCTCGCGGGGCGTCGGGAGATCCCGATGCCGAAGGGCCGCCGTCCGCAGACGTCGGGGCGGGAGCTGGTGGTGCACGGGGCGCGTGAGCACAATCTGCGCAACCTGACCGTGAGCTTCCCGCTCGGGCAGTTGATCGCCGTCACCGGGGTCAGCGGCTCGGGCAAGTCGACCCTGGTCAACGACATCCTCTACGCGGTGTTGGCCAACCAGATCAACGGCGCCCGGCTGGTGCCCGGCCGGCACACCCGGGTTTCCGGGCTGGAGCACGTGGACAAGGTCGTCGGCGTCGACCAGTCGCCGATCGGCCGTACGCCGCGCTCCAACCCCGCCACCTACACCGGGGTCTGGGACCACGTCCGCAAGCTGTTCGCCGAGACCACCGAGGCCAAGGTCCGGGGGTACGGGCCGGGCCGGTTCTCGTTCAACGTCAAGGGCGGTCGCTGCGAGGCGTGCTCCGGCGACGGCACCATCAAGATCGAGATGAACTTCCTGCCCGACGTCTACGTGCCCTGCGAGGTCTGCAAGGGCGCCCGGTACAACCGGGAGACCCTGGAGGTGCACTACAAGGGCCGGACCGTCGCCGACGTGCTGGACATGCCGATCGAGGAGGCGGCCGAGTTCTTCTCCGCCATCCCGGCCATTCACCGGCACCTCAGGACGCTGGTCGACGTGGGACTCGGCTACGTACGGCTGGGCCAGCCGGCGCCGACGCTCTCCGGCGGTGAGGCGCAGCGGGTCAAGCTCGCCTCCGAGTTGCAGAAGCGCTCCACCGGGAGGACGGTCTACGTGCTCGACGAGCCGACCACCGGCCTGCACTTCGAGGACATCCGCAAGCTGTTGCTGGTGCTGGAGGGGCTGGTCGACAAGGGCAACACGGTGATCACGATTGAGCACAACCTCGACGTGATCAAGAGCGCCGACTGGCTGATCGACATGGGGCCCGAGGGCGGCCACCGGGGCGGCACCCTGCTCGCCGCCGGCACCCCCGAGGAGGTGGCCGAGGTGACCGAGAGCCACACCGGGCAGTTCCTGCGTACCGTGCTCAAGCTCGACGGCGCGGCCAAGGGCGCGGCGGCGGCCACCGCCCGAGCGGCCAAGGCCAACGGCACCAAGGCCAACGGCACCAAGGTCACCGGCACCAAGGCCAACGGCACCAAGACCAACGGCGCGAAGGCGAGCGGCGCGAAGGCCAACGGCGCGAAGGCGAGCGGCGCGAAGGCCAACGGCGCGAAGGCGAGCGGCGCGAAGGCCAACGGCGCGAAGGCGAGCGGCGCGAAGGCCAACGGTGGCCGCAAGGCCGACGCCCCGCGCTGACCCCGAACACCCGGCCTCCGCGCGTCGACCCCGCGTGTCGCCCCGCGCCACGGCGACGGGCGGCAGTCACCGCCGCGGGGGTGCCGGCCCCGAGTGGTCGGACGGGTGAACCGCCGGGCAGAGTTGTTCGCGTTGGGCGAAGGTGGCCATGGGCCATCCGCGGCGGTGAACGAGGAGGGACGGGGATGACTGAGGACCAGGTGGTGGCCGGAGCGGCGGTGCGGACGCGGCGCGCCCTGCTGGCCGGCGCGGGGGCGGCCGGCGCGGCGGTGGTGTTGTCGGCCTGTGGTGGCGGGGATGACAACGGCGCTGCGTCGACCAGTCCGGGCCCGGCCGTGACGCAGACCGGCGACGCCGGCGGCGGCGACCGGCAGGGTGCCCAGTCCCTGGCCCGGACCACCGACATTCCGGTCGGCGGGGGTGCCGTCCTCGCCGCCCAGGGCATCGTGATCACCCAGCCGTCGCCGGGGGAGTTCCGCGGCTTCGACCCGAAGTGCCCGCACCAGGGGTGCAACGTGACGACCATCGAGGGCGGCACGATCAACTGCGCCTGCCACAACAGCCGGTTCTCGATCGAGGACGGCTCGGTCCAGTCCGGTCCGTCCCCGGCCCCGCTGGCACCCAAGGACGTCAAGGTTTCCGGCGACCAGATCTCCCTCGCCTGAGGCCAGGACCGGCCGGTGGCCCGGTCCAAACGGGGCGACCCACCCGCCGGTCAGCGATGGTGGCCGGGTGACACCCCGGCCACCATCGGGCTCGCTCAGTGTGCGTACACGGACAGCTCCCACAGGGAGAAGCCGTAGGAGGTGCCTCGGGTGAGGCCGACCATCCGCACGTAGCGGGCCTGCTGCGGGGCGAAGGCAGCCACGTCGGTGCCGCCGTCACCGGCCGTGGTCGACCAGACCTGCCGCCAGGTCGTCCCGTCGGTGGAGACCTCGATTCGGTACGACCGGGCGTACGCCGCCTCCCAGGCCAGGATCACCCGGCCGACCTGCCGTACGCCGCCCAGGTCCACCCTGATCCACTGGTTGTCGGACCAGGAACTGGCCCAGCGGGTGCCCAGGTCACCGTCGACGGCACGGGCCGCCGGGTAGAGCAGTTGGTTGCTGGAGGCCGTCACCGGCCGCCCGACGGCCAGGTTCGTCAGGTCGGCGCCGCGTCGGGCCGGGAACGAGACCACCTGCTGGTAGGTGGGGCGGTTCTGCCAGGCGATGGTGGCGTGCTTGATCCCGCCCAGCGGGGACTGGATGATCGCGTCCGCGCACCACTGGTCGCCGGCGGCGCAACTGCCGTCGCCCGGGTAGGTGGTGGCGGCCGGTGTGGTCGCCGCCGTGCGCAGGGTGTCGAGCAGGATCTGCCGGCAGGAGATCAGGTCGCCGCCGCCGCAGAAGGTACGCCCGAGACCGCCGGCGACCGGGTCGCCGAGGACCGCCCGCAGGTCCTTGTCGACGTAGCCCCACCAGCCGTACTGGAAGGCATGCCGCATTGGAAGACGTCAATCGCTCCGGGTGGGCGTATCAGTCGGAACCGGGCCAGAAGTCGACAATCATGGTCAATCCGGGCTGTCGGGGGCGCCGACTAGTCTCGAAGCGTGGCTGATCCGTCGACCTACCGTCCCGCCGCCGGCACCATCCCCGAGTCGCCGGGGGTCTACCGCTTCTACGACGGCACCGGCCGGGTGATCTACGTCGGCAAGGCCCGCAACCTGCGCAGCCGGCTCAACTCGTATTTCGCCGACCTGCTCGGGCTGCACGAGCGGACCCGGCAGATGGTCACCACGGCCGAGGCGGTCGACTGGGTCACCGTGGGCACCGAGGTCGAGGCGCTCCAGCTCGAATACACCTGGATCAAGCAGTACGACCCGAGGTTCAACGTCCGCTACCGCGACGACAAGTCCTACCCCTACCTGGCCGTCACCCTCGACGAGGAGTACCCGCGGTTGCAGGTGATGCGCGGCGCCAAGCGCAAGGGGGTGCGCTACTTCGGGCCGTACTCGCACGCCTGGGCGATCCGCGAGACGCTCGACCTGCTGCTGCGGGTCTTCCCCGCGCGGACCTGCTCCGCCGGGGTGTTCAAGCGGGCCGGCCAGGTCGGTCGACCCTGTCTGCTCGGCTACATCGGCAAGTGCTCGGCACCCTGCGTGGGCAGCGTCAGCGCGCAGCGGCACCGCGAGATCGTCGACGACTTCTGCGACTTCATGGCCGGGCGCACCGACACCATGGTGCGCAAGCTGGAGCGCGAGATGGCCGAGGCCAGCGCGGAGCTGGAGTTCGAGCGGGCGGCGCGGCTGCGCGACGACGTCGCCGCGCTGCGGCGGGCGATGGAGAAGCAGACGGTGGTGCTCGGCGACGGCACCGACGCCGACGTGGTCGCCTTCGCCGACGACCCCCTCGAAGCCGCGGTGCAGGTCTTCCACGTACGCGGCGGCCGGGTACGCGGCCAGCGCGGCTGGGTGGTGGAGAAGACCGAGGCGCTTACCATCGGCGACCTGGTGCACCACTTCTGCACGCAGGTCTACGGCGGCGAGCAGGGTGAGACCGACGTGCCCCGCGAACTGCTGGTGCCGGAGCTGCCCGCCGACGCCGACGCGCTGGCCGACTGGCTCTCCGCCCACCGGGGCAGCCGGGTGACGCTGCGGGTGCCGCAGCGTGGTGACAAGCGCGCCCTGCTGGAGACGGTCGGGCGCAACGCCACCGGCGCCCTCGCCCGGCACAAGCTCAAGCGGGCCGGCGACCTGACCACCCGCAGCAAGGCGCTCGACGAGATCAGCGAGGCGCTGGGCATGCGCACCGCGCCGTTGCGCATCGAGTGCTTCGACGTCTCGCAGATCCAGGGCACCGACGTGGTGGCGAGCATGGTCGTCTTCGAGGACGGGCTGCCCCGCAAGAGCGAATACCGCCGGTTCATCGTCCGGGGTGCCACCGACGATCTCTCGGCGATGTCCGAGGTGCTGCGCCGCCGCTTCGCCCGCTACCTCGACGCCCGCGCGGAGACCGGCGAGATCGGCGAGGAGACCGCGGCGGACCCGGACCGTCCCGGGGTCGACCCGACCACCGGGCGCCCGCGCAAGTTCGCGTACCCCCCGCAGTTGGTGGTGGTCGACGGCGGCGCGCCGCAGGTGGCCGCCGCCGCGCAGGCCCTCGCCGAACTGGGCATCGACGACGTGGCGCTCTGCGGCCTGGCCAAGCGGCTGGAGGAGGTGTGGCTGCCCGACGACGACTTCCCGGTCATCCTGCCGCGCACCTCGGAGGGGCTCTACCTGCTGCAACGGGTACGCGACGAGGCGCACCGGTTCGCCATCACCTTCCACCGGCAGCGCCGCTCCAAGCGGATGACCGCCTCCGCGCTGGACAACGTCCCCGGTCTGGGCGAGGTACGCCGCAAGGCCCTGCTGCGCCATTTCGGCTCGCTCAAGCGCCTCTCCGCCGCCACCGTGGAGGAGATCACCGAGGTCCCCGGCATCGGCCCCCGCACCGCCGAGGCCATCCTGACCGCACTCACCCCCCCAGCCAACCCCGGTTGATCATGAGGTTAGCGGCAGTCAGAGAGATCGACTTCGCCGCTAACCTCATGATCAATCTTGTGGGGGTTGGGCTAGGACGGTGAGGATCTGCTCGCCGTACTTGGCCAGTTTGGCCTCGCCGACACCGTTGATCCCGGAGAGGTCGGTCAGGGAGGTGGGAGGGGTGGCGGCGATCTGCCGCAGCGTGGCGTCGTGGAAGACGACGTACGCGGGGACGCCCTGCTCCTTCGCGGTCGCCGCCCGCCAGGCGCGCAGCCGCTCGAACGTGCCGGCCGCCTCGGCGGGCAGCTCCGCGACCATGGTGGCCGCGCCCCGGGGCTTGGCCGCCCGCGCCGTCCGCGCCGGGCGGGCCGGCTCGCGACGCAGCATCACCGTACGCCGCTTGCCGAGCACCTCGGCGCTGGCGTCGGTGAGGGCCAGCGTGCCGTAGTCGCCCTCGACCGCGAGCAGCCCCTCGGCGAGCAGTTGCCGCACCACGCCGCGCCACTCCGCCTCGCTCAGCTCATCACCGATGCCGAAGACCGTCAGCGCGTCGTGCCGGTGCTGGACGATCTTGTCGGTGCTGCGGCCCAGCAGGATGTCGACGCAGTGCCCGGCCCCGAAGCGCTGATTGCGCTCCCGGTCCAGCCGGAACACCGTGGAGAGCAGCTTCTGCGCGGCCACCGTGCCGTCCCACGACTCGGGCGGCTCCAGGCAGGTGTCGCAGTTGCCGCAACCGCCGGTGGCCGGCTCGCCGAAGTACTCCAGCAGCTGCGCCCGGCGGCAGCGGACCGTCTCGCAGAGCGCCAGCATCGCGTCGAGGTGGGCGGCGAGGTTACGTCGGTGGGCCAGGTCGCCCTCCGAGGTGTCGATCATCTTGCGCTGCTGCACGACGTCCTGGAGCCCGTATGCCAGCCAGGCCGTCGACGGCAACCCGTCCCGGCCGGCGCGGCCGGTCTCCTGGTAGTAGCCCTCGACCGACTTGGGCAGGTCGAGGTGGGCGACGAAGCGTACGTCCGGCTTGTCGATGCCCATGCCGAAGGCGATCGTGGCCACCATCACCACGCCGTCGGCACGCAGGAACCGCTGCTGGTTCGCGGCGCGGGTCGCGGCGTCCAGACCGGCGTGGTACGGCAGCGCGTCGACGCCGTTGGCGACCAGGAACTCGGCGGTCTTCTCCACCGAGGCGCGGGACAGGCAGTAGACGATCCCGGCATCGTCGGGATGCTCGTCGCGCAGCAGGGCCAGCAACTGCTTGCGAGGCTCCCGCTTCGGCGCGATCCGGTACTGGATGTTGGGCCGGTCGAAGCTGGCCACGAAGTGCCGCGCCTCGGTCAGCGACAGCCGGGTGGCGATCTCGGCCCGGGTGGCGCTGGTGGCGGTGGCGGTCAGCGCGATGCGCGGCACCCCCGGCCAGCGCTCGTGCAGCATCGACAGGTTCAGGTAGTCCGGCCGGAAGTCGTGCCCCCACTGCGACACGCAGTGCGCCTCGTCGATGGCGAACAGGCTGATCCGGCCCCGCTCCAGCAGGCTCAGCGTGGCCCGGCTGGCCAGCGCCTCCGGCGCGAGGTAGAGCAGGTCGATCTCCCCGGCCACGAACTCCGCCTCGACCAGCCGACGGGTGTCCAGATCGAGCGTGGAGTTGAGGAAGCCGGCCCGGACCCCGACCGCGGTCAGCGCGTCCACCTGGTCCTGCATCAACGCGATCAGCGGCGAGATCACCACGGCGACGCCGTCGCGCACCAGCGCCGGGATCTGGTAGCACAGCGACTTGCCACCGCCGGTCGGCATCAGCACCAGCGCGTCCCCGCCGCCCACCACGTGGTCGATCACCTCGTGCTGGAAGCCGCGGAAGGAGTCGTACCCGAAGACCCGCCGCAGCACGTCCAGCGCCGCTGTCACCTTCTCGCCAGTGGGCGCGTCGGAGGTGGCCAGGTCGGTGATGCTCACGTCGGCGGGGGAGACCATCCGAGGATTCTACGAGCCCACCCCGCTGGCTGGCGGACGCCAGCTCCGGCCGAGGCCAACGCTGCCCTGCCCGTTCCCTGCTGCGCACTTGTTGATGGGAACCTCACGCGGTCATCCTCACGGTTAGCTCACGTTCGTCGACTGCTGAGGCGGCGAACCGCAACGCGGCGAGGATGTCCTCGTGGCTCAGCGTCGGGTAGTCCTCAAGGATGTCATCAGCGGTGTGTCCCTGACCCAGCAGACCGACGATGATCGTGACGGGAATTCGAGTCCCCGAAATGCACGGGATCCCGCCCATTGTTCGGTGACCGATCGAGATCCGGTTCTGCATTACGTCATCATCACCCGTGACGGGTGCCCTTCATGAGCGCCATACCGAACGCGGCATGGTCGGTGTGCGGCTGGAGCAGCCATCACTGCCCGCCGTCGCTGTCGCCCCAGCTCAGGCCATTGACACCGGCCGCGCGGTGGAAACCGGGATGCCCGGTGACGTCCATGCAGATCTCGTCGTCGGGGCCGATCCGGCCGCAGAACACCGGCTCGACATGGTTCCAGGCGTCGGCCCGGGACAGCAGCGCCGCACCGGCCGGCAGTTCCGGGCGAAGGATGGTCAGTCCCTCCGTGTAGACGACCGCCTGCTCCCGGGCCTCCTCGGGATCGGGGGCCAGGTAGGTCAGGTGCAACGTCCAGCGGCGGGGAAACCGGCCCGCGTTGGTGGGCGGCTGGCCGCCCGACCGCCGCTCGCGCTCCGTCGTGTATCGGTCGACCAGCGCATCGACGTACGACGAGAGGGCGCTCGGCCTGGTCAGCGCGTGGGCGATAGCGGCCCGCTGCCGCTCGGACACGTCAGCCCCATTCAGTACGGCGGACAGCTCTTCCTGGAACCCAGCGCCCCGCTCGACCCGCCGCCCCCACCGCGACGATCGGTTGTCATTCATGGCCTACCCCTGACCTCGGTTGGTCTGCTTACAGCCCCGAGGCATTGAGCCTGCACTATGACAAGAGATCTTGCAACGTAGCAGCATTGAGTGTTGGATTGAATGCTCGTACTTCTTCTGGTTCCCTGTCCCTGTCCCTGTTCGGCGGAGGTGCAGTCATGGCGTCACCAGCGAGTCCAACCATTCGTGCTCGCCGGCTACGGCGTGAACTCCGGCGGTTGCGTGATCAGCGAGGGCTGACCGTTGATGAGGTGGCGCGCGAGGTGGGGTGGCACCGTGCGAAGGTCATCCGCATCGAGCAGGGCCACAGTGGAGTCGCCGTGGATGGCCTACGGAAGCTCCTGGATCTCTACGCGGCGTCCCCAGAGGAGCGGGACACGTTGGGCGGCCTCGCCCGCCAAGCCCGCCAGAAGGGCTGGTGGAGTTCCTACGGCGATGTTCTGCACGATGACTACGTAGGCTTCGAGGCGGAGGCGACCTCGATCAGCACATTCCAGAGCCTCTACATCCCCGGCTTGTTGCAGACCGAGCAGTATGCGCGAGCAATCGTCCATGCCGGTCGGACACCCGCCAACCCGGATGAGGTCGACCGGGTCATCGCGGCACGGCAGGCTCGGAAAGTTTTGCTCACGCGCGACGTACCGCCGAAGCTCTGGATCGTGCTTGACGAGGCTGCGGTGCGGCGGGTGGTTGGCGGTGCCGAGGTCATGAGAGCTCAGTTGACCCGCGTCATCGAGGCGTGCCAGCTGCCGACCGTTGAGATCCAGGTGCTGCCCTTCGTCGCGGGCGCGCATGCCTCAATGGGCGGGGCCTTCACGATCCTCGACTACGCACAACCGGCGCTCGACCCGACCATCGTCTACGTCGACAACGACACCAACACACTTCTGCTTGAAGAGGATCAGCAGGTGACGCGATATAAACTCGTCTTCGACCACCTGCGAGCGAAGGCGCTCGACCCTGACCAGTCCGCCAAGTTCCTCGTCAGGGTGTCCGCCGAGCTGCATGACTAAGTCTGGCTTGAGGAGCACTGTGATGACTGGGCGTGACCTTCAGAATGTGACCTGGCGGAAGAGTTCCCGCAGCAGTGCCAACGGATCCGACTGCGTTGAGGTGGCGGAGGCGGTTGGCGGGCTGGCGGTGCGGGACTCGAAGGATCCGGCGGGGGCGGTGTTGCGCTTCGAGCGGGATGCTTGGTCGGCGTTCGTGGCCGGGTTGCGCGCCTGAGCTTGGCTCCCTCGATCGTTGACGCTTCAGCAGGTGTCGCATCGGCGTGTCGAGTAGCTGAAGCGTCAGGCTTCGAGTTGGGAGCGGTCGTCGGCACGCATCTACGCTCTTGCAGTGGATGATTTGAGCGAACTGCTGCGCGAGCAGGCTGTGTACTACCGCACTCACGCCGGCGAGTACGACCTGGCGTATGAAGCCAACGAGGAGTTGCGCTCACTGGAGATGTTGACAGATGGGCTTCCTATCGCCGGAGATGTCCTGGAACTGGCGTGCGGCACCGGCCAGTGGACCAGCCTGTTGGCGAGGCGCGGGCACAGGGTGACTGCCGTCGACGGCTCTCCGGAGATGTTGAGTCGCGCCAGAAAGCGGACCGCCGGTCTGGCTGTGGAGTTCGTCGAGGCGGACCTGTTCGCCTGGCAGCCACCGCAGCAGTTTGACACCGTGTTCTTCGGGTTTTGGCTGTCCCATGTGCCGCCGCAGCGATTCGGCGACTTCTGGGATCTGGTACGGAGAGCGTTGCGTCCGGCGGGGCAGGCGTGCTTCGTTGACTCCGGTCCGGGTGATGCTGCAAACGAGGAGGTACTCGTAGGGCAGCCAGCGCCAGCGGTGCTACGCCCTCTGGGCAACGGCGGCACGCGCCGGGTCGTGAAGGTCTTCCACGAACCAAGTGATCTTGCGAAGGCGCTCGAAGGGATTGGCTGGTCCGCGCGTATCTGGCCGGTCGGGGCGACGCTGATCGCTGGGTCTGCCATGCCACAGGGGTAGCCCAGCACGAGTTTCAGCCAGCGCGCTCAGTGCATTGTTCTCAGCACGTTCGGCCGCCGGTGCCGCCTCTGGTGACGTACACAGGATGCACCTGGATCTGCGCGTACCCGACCTTGAGGCGGAGGTGGCCAGACTGGTGTCTCTGGGGGCGCGGTGCCTCACGGAGAGTCTCATCGAAGAAGGCGGCTGGGCCCCCACGTCCTCGCCGACCCCGACGGCAACGAATTCTGTGGTGCTGCGGCCACCCACGGCACCCACCGACCACTGGTCCGCACCACGGGCTGGGTTCCACCGCGCCACGCGCGGCATGAGCGGAGGTACGGGTTCGCGCCTGTCTGGCAGTGTTGATCGGATGGACCTGACGGAGAAGTTCGAGTGGCGCGGACGTGAAGTTCGCTGGTGTCGGACGGGTGCCGGGCCCGATGTGGTTTTCTGCCATGGCACTCCATGGTCCTCCCAGGTGTGGGCCCCGTACGCCAAGGCGCTGAGCGACAGGTTCCGGGTTCATCTTTGGGACATGCCCGGTTACGGACAGTCCTCGAAGTCTCCAGATCACCGAGTGTCGCTGGACGTCCAGGGTGAGCTCCTGGCCGACCTTGTCGCGCATTGGGATCTACAGTCTCCACACGTCGTTGCCCACGACTACGGCGGTGCCGTCGCGCTGAGGGCTCTCCTTTTGAACGGCTGTGCGTTCGCATCGTTGGCGCTGGTCGACGTGGTGGCGCTGGCTCCTTGGGGGTCGGACTTCTTCCGGCTTGTGCGCGAGCAGGCGGAAGTTTTCAGCGCGCTTCCCAACGCCGTGCACGAGGGGGTACTGCGTACGTATTCAGCTTGGGGTAGCCGTTTGGGGCAACCACGGCCCGGTGGTGAATAGTTGCTTGAGCACGTCGAGGGCGTCCATGCCGTGCTTGGCGGCAGTGGACAGGTAAGAACGCAGGGTGGCGA